>CAJTDS010000006.1 GCA_910575165.1 Eggerthellaceae bacterium | reverse complement strand
TCGCCGAGAGTACTGCAGCGCAAGGCTGCGGGAGGGTAGGGCGCCGCGCTCGCGGAGGGCGCTTTTTCGCACGCAGGGGCCCCTCGGGGCCCCTTCGGCGTTTCCGGGGGCGGGCGGGCCCTCCCGCCGGCCTAGCGAGGCTTGCGGTCTCGTCGGCGCGTCGTGCCGTCTCGCCGATATCTCATCTCTTTCCGCACCGCCCATCTTCACTGCTTTCAGCGGCTGATCCAGATGGCCGTTCGGGCCGTTTCGTCTGAAGTCGACTGCCTTTGCCGCTTTCGGATCTAGATGCAGATGTCCTTTTCTACGGACGCCCGTTAGGTTACAATGCTCCCATTTCTGAAACGAGGTACCAAGGGGGTATTATGAGGAAGAGGAAAAGGCTCGCAGCCCTGGCGATCGCAGCTGCCTTGACGTGCGCGCTGCCGTCTGTGGCCCACGCGCAGGAGGATAGCCTCGACGATTTCGCGCCGGAGGCATCGGTCGATTCGACGACGGCCTCCCTTGCCGAAGAGGACGATGCAGACGCCTCGGTTGAGGCGCCCGACGTTCAGGACGAGGGTTCGCAGGAGCCCGCGAAGCCCGAGGAGCCCGCCGCCCCTCTCCATAAGAGCACGTGGGCCGAGCAGGACGGCGTTTGGCGATACTTCGACGCTGACGGCAAGGCCATCGCCACGGCTGAGCCGGGCTTCATGGACGTGGCGGGAATGCGCTTCTACATCAACGCGTCCGGCAAGCCCGCATTCGATCAGTGGGTGCTTGCCGATGGGGCGTGGTACTGGATGAACGCCCAGGGCAATCCCGCTACGGGCTGGCAGCAGGTAAGCGGGAAATGGTACTTCCTGGACGGGTCCGGGAAGATGCAGACGGGCTGGGTGCGCCCGTCTGGGTCTACCTGGTACTGGCTCAAGCCGAGCGGTGCCATGGGCGAGGGGTGGCTGCTCGACGGAGGCTCGTGGTACTACCTCAAGCCCGGCAGCGGCGCTATGGCCACGGGCTGGTACCTTGTCGACGGCGAGTGGAACTGGTCCAGCCCGAGCGGGAAGTGGCGTCCCAACGAGTGGGTGCGTCAGAACGGGCGCTGGTGGTACCGCTGGGCCGACGGCGATTATCCGACGAGCCGCAATGGCGTGCAGAAGATCGACGGGAATTACTACGCCTTCGATGACAACGGCTGGATGAGGACCGGCTGGTACTACGATGGTGCTCAGGGCAAGTGGCTTTACCTCAGCCCGGCTTCCGGAAGCGCGATGCGCGGCTGGGTCGCTATCGACGGGGAGTGGTTCTACCTTGACGATCGGTGCCAGTGGGTGCCGAACAGCTGGGAGTACGACGGCGGTACTTGGTGGCTGCGCTGGGCTACCGGCGGCTACGCGTCGGGCGGCTGGGAAAAGGTGGACGGGGATTGGTACCTGTTCGACGGACGCGGAGCCATGCTTACCGGTTGGCAGAAGGTCGGCGGCAGCTGGTACTATCTGCGCGAGTCGGGGCGGATGGCTACCGGATGGGTCGAGGTCAACGGCAAATGGTATTACCTGAATGGC
Organism: Eggerthellaceae bacterium; assembly: GCA_910575165.1. Classification (GTDB taxonomy): domain Bacteria; phylum Actinomycetota; class Coriobacteriia; order Coriobacteriales; family Eggerthellaceae; genus Xiamenia; species Xiamenia aquisgranensis. The sequence continues at coordinate 133,608 of CAJTDS010000006.1, read as the reverse complement.
GACGGATCCATGCGTACCGGCTGGCTTTTCGACGGCGGCGAGTGGTACTTCCTTGATAACAGCGGCGCCTGGAATCTGGAAGACCCCGAGATGACGGCTTACGCCCAGGGCTTCTCCAGCGCAACGAACTGGCTGATTCTCGTTGACACCGAGGAAAATCAGCTGGGCGTCTTCTACGGGTCCTACGGCAACTGGACGTGCGAATACCTTTGGCGTTGCTCGTGCGGTACCGCCTGGACGCCTACTCCCAAGGGTACCTACACGGTGACCGGTCACGGCTACTCGTTTGGGAGCAGCAGCTACACTTGCTACTACTACACCCAGTTCTGGGGCGACTACCTTATCCACTCCGTCATCTATTACAAGAACGGTACCGTAGAGGATGCGCTCGGCAGGGGGTTGTCCCAAGGTTGCGTCCGTTTGGAGATAGGCAATGCCAAGTGGGTCTACGACAACGTGCCCACCGGATCTAAGGTATACATCTACTAGCGCGAAGCGGGTTGCGTGGCGCGGATGCTTGCTCGTCTGTGGAGATATGCCTTCGTTTGAGTGGCCAGCTGCTGCTTCTTCGAATCTGCACAGGCCCGACGGCTTATAATGTAAGGCTACGAGAAGCCTCCTGTTCCTTCGGATGTCTGGACGGAGCGGGAGGCTGGCTGTGTTTGCGGCTGCTCGCGCGGACGCTTGAGACAACGGGGAGGCCCATGAACGTGCACATCTCGAAACGCAGCGCGCTTCTGCTGCTGTTCGACGTCGTTGCGACCTACGCTGCCTATTGGCTGGCATCGCTTTTGACCGATCAGGTGTCCGCGGTGTTCTCCAGCAACGAGATTTACTTCATGCTGGGCATACTCGCGCTTTTCAACATCGCGAGCTTCACGGCGTTTCGCCTGTACAACAACTTATGGGAGTACGCGAGCATCGACGAGGCCCTGCAGATCGTCCTGGCGGTGCTGCTCTCCACCTTGGCCGGCGCCGTGTTCCTGTGGGTGATTGACGTCAGGCTGCCCATCCGGGTGTTCGTTGCCGCCGCCATCATCAGTGTTTTCGTCATGGGCGGCGCCCGTATGGCATGGCGCGTGCTGCGACGGAAGCGCCGCGCCTACAGCGGCTCGCCGGGCGATAGGCCACGCACGCTTATCGTGGGGGCGGGGGAGACAGGCTCGCTTACCATCGACCGCATGCAGTCGAAGGACCCCAACATGCCGGGCTTGCCCGTGGTCGCCACCGACGACGACCCGTCCAAGCAGGGCATGCGCATACACGGCGTGAAGGTTGCAGGTACCAGCGACGATATCCTGTCGCTGGTCGACCGCTGCGCCATCGAGCAGATTGTGGTTGCCATTCCTTCCGCCACTACCGACGAGCGCCGTCGCATCTACGCCATCTGCACCGAGACGAACTGCAGTTTGAAGACGCTGCCCAACATCCGCGAGCTTCGCGTGGACGAGCTGGGTGACGTGGCCTTGCGCGACGTCGATGTGACCGATCTTCTGGGGCGCGACGAGATTGTGCTGGATACGCGCATCGCCTCGGGCTACATTTCCGGCGAGACGATTCTTGTCACCGGCGGCGGCGGCTCTATCGGAAGCGAGCTGAGCCGCCAGCTGGCCAAGGTGGCTCCGAAGCGCATCGTGCTCTTCGACATGTACGAGAACGACGTCTATATGCTTCGCCAGGAGCTCATCAGCGCCTACAGCGATATCGAGGTTGACATAGAGATCGGCAACATCTGCGACAAAGAGCGTATTAACGAGGTGTTTGAGAAGTACCATCCGTCCGTGGTGTTCCATGCGGCCGCCCACAAGCATGTGCCGCTCATGGAGGTCTGCCCCCGGGAGGCGGTGCAGAACAACGTGTTCGGCACGCTGAACGTGGTGCGGGCGTCGGATAGGTTCGGGGTGAACCGCTTCATCTTCATCTCTACGGACAAGGCGGTCAATCCCACCAGCGTCATGGGGGCGACCAAGCGAATGGGCGAGATGGTCATGCAGTACTACGCCCGCACTTCGAAGACCGTCTTCTCGGCGGTGCGCTTCGGCAACGTGCTTGGTAGCAACGGTAGCGTTATTCCTCTGTTCAAGCGTCAGATTGCCGCAGGGGGGCCGGTAACCGTCACCCATCCGGATATTGAGCGGTTCTTCATGACCATCCCCGAGGCGGCCAGGCTCGTCGTACAAGCCGGGGGTATGGCCCGTGGCGGAGAGATCTTCATTCTGGATATGGGAGAGCCGGTGAAGATCTTGGATCTGGCGAAGAACCTCATCCGCCTTTCCGGCGCCAACGTCAACATCGAGTTCACCGGCCTTCGCGACGGGGAGAAGATGTACGAGGAGCTGCTGATGGACGAGGAGAGCACCATTCCCACGGACAACAGCTCCATCATGGTCTCCACCGGCCAGGAGATCAGCTACGACGAGGTGGCTGCCAAGCTTGACGAGCTGGAGCGCTCCATAGCCATGACCGATGCGGAGGCCATCGCCATCCTGGAGCAAGCCGTGCCGACGTACCACCATACGGTGAACCGCGCGTAATCCCGGCACCTGGGCCTGCGCGCGGTCCTTGCGCGGAGTCGGCCGCTGCCCTCGAGAGCCTGCGATGCCTTGAGGACGGAACAGCCCGCCCCCGAAGCCGGTGCGAGACGGCTTCGGGGGCGGGCTGTTCCGTGCGTTGCGTCTCTGCGGCCGCGAGGGACCGCAGGCGTCTTTAGGATTGCTGATCTTCGTCGGTCTTCTTCTTGGGGCGACCGACGAGACGGGGGGAGTCGCGGTAGGCAATCACGTCATCCAGGTCGAAAGCCCATGCGTTCCCGAATTTTCGCGCCCCCAGTTCTCCGCTGATAGCGAGCTGTCTCATGCGCGCGCTCGTAACCCCTGCGATTTTCGCAGCCTCTTTTGCGTCGACCATTTCACTCATGACAAGCGCCTCTTTTCATCGAGTCATACGTCCGAACATTGGCTTTCGGAGAATGCGCTCGCAGCCTTCCCCTCGTGGACGGCCTGCATCTTCGCAGCCCTCGCTTCGGTGCCCCGGCTCCGTCAACGGCTTTCCTGGTGGGTAGTGTAGCGCAAAACCCGAGCACGAAAGTCAGAAGTTGACTAAATGGCTCATAGTATTCGACGGGATAAAAGCACCTTACCCAGGGGCTATGATAACGCTGGGGCGCTGGCAGGATTTAATTCGTAGTAAAACTGTCATCTAAAAGAAAACGGGTGGCAATTGAATTGCCACCCGACAGATTTGGTGGAGCATAGGGGGATCGAACCCCTGACCTCATGGCTGCCAGCCATGCGCTCTCCCAGCTGAGCTAATGCCCCGAAAAATCGTGCGTCAGCTAGTATAGCGGAAACGAATCATCGGTCAAGGGGGAATTTTTGGAGAATTGGATAAATTTGCATCACCGTTGTCTCGCAGGGGGTGATGGGCGGCGCGGTTTTTTGCGATACTGGTAACGGCGCAGGGCGCTTGCGCGTGCGCCCGGAGCGTTCGGCGCCGACTAGGATATGAGGGTGCGCCGTCTGCGCTTGGCGGACGGCGCGCCCAACGGTATAATGCACAGTCCGCCGCGGGCCTTCGAGGCCGGATGGCGCCTTCGGGCGCCGCGCGGCCTCCTGCGATGAGAAACGGACGGTTATGGTGGCAATCTCGAGGGGCAATAGCGATGGCGCCCAGCGCGAGCTGCTGGATACGGCGGCCAAGGACGAGGTTGCCAGCGGCGCCGGTTGCCCGGTGAGGCTTGCCGTGTTCGATTTCGACGGCACCAGCATCCGCGGCAACTCGCCGGTGCTTCTGTGCCGTTACCTGGTAAAGCGCAAAATGCTGCGCAAGAGCGTGGTTTTGCGCATCCTGCTGTGGGGTCTTGCCTACAGCCTGCGGCTTCCCCAGAACGAGGCCTGGGTGCGCGGCTTGGTCTTCACGGCGTTCGAGGGGAAGCCCAAGGCGCAGGTGGACGAGTTTCTCTTCCGCTTCTACGACGAGGTGATTCGCGAGCGCTTTCACGCCCAGGCCGACGAGACCATGCGGCGTTACGGGAGCGAGGGCTGCGTGGTCATGGTGGTGAGCGCCACGTTCGAGCCCATCGTGCTGCGAGCTATGGAGCACCATCCTTTCGACTGCCAGATCTCGACACGCATGCGGGTGGCGCCCGACGGGACGTACACCACGCAGGTGGACGGCGCCTGCATCGAGGGAGCCGAGAAGCTTGCGGCGATCCACCGTTTCGCCGACGCGCGCTACGGTGCGGGGAGATGGGTTCTGGAGGCCGCCTACGGGGACCACCATTCCGACCGCACCCTGCTTTCGGCCGCCCGCCATGCTTTTGCGGTCGATCCGGACCGCCCGCTGCGGCGCACCGCCGCCCGCTTCGGCTGGACCGTGCTCGACTGGTAGCCGTCCTTCGGGAGAATCGATCCATTGATAGGCAGCGAGTAGCAATTCAGGCGAGGCTGCCGTATACTAAGAGGATTATCGAAACTGCGCCCTTTGCGGGCGCTTGCCGACTGCAAGGAGGTTGGGACCATGCACGATATAGGGCCGAATACGCCACCCAGCCAAAGCGACGAGTGCGGAAAGCCCGCAAACGATTACCTCGCCCGCGCCGTTGCCGCCCGCGCGGCGGGCAACGAGAGCCTGGGCCTGCTGCTGTACCTGACCGCCTTCGAGCGGGCTTGCGCGGGGAAGGACGGCGTTCCCGACGCCAACGCCATCGCCGGCCTTCGGGAGGCGTGGCGCCTGGCATGCGCTTCGGGGGAGCGGTCCTTAGCCGAATACGCCTTCGAGCGCCTGGAGCCGTACCTGTCGGCCGAGGAGGCCGAGGAGTGCGCGGCTCAGCTGCAGGACCTGGCCCTTTCCAAGCTGGAGGAGTTCGGGATCCATCGCGAGGATTTGCAGGAGATGGGCGAGCTCGTGAGCGGGCCGGCTCCGTCCGAGGCTTCCTCCGCGTCCGTTTCCACCCCGGGCATCCCCGGTGTGACGGGCATAGCGGTGGCGTCGGTGAGCGAGGACGGCGCCTTGTCCCTGCACGATCTGGTGGGCTCGATGATAGGCGAGATGCGTCAGAGCGCTCCCAGGAGTGCCGAGGAAGACGATGCGGAAGGGGAGCCGCCGCTTTCCTACAAGAATTTGGTGGGGTATGACCAGGCCGTCCGTCTGATGCGCGATTTCGGCGTGGGGCTTGGCAACGATGTGGAGTTTCGCCGGTTCGTCAAGCAGCTCAACGCCAGCCACGGCTTGGGCAGCGCCCCTGCCATCGATTCGTTTCTGTTTCGCTCGCCGGCCAGGGAGGACGCCCAGCGCTTCATGATGGCGACGCTGGGGGAGCTGGGCCTTCCCTGCGTGCGCATGAATATGGAGGAGAACGTGCAGGGCGTGCCGATGCTGTGCGTGTCGGCCATGACCCGGCGTCCGGGCAAATTCAATCCCGCCCGCATGCTGGAGGGCCCCTGCGTGCTCATGCTGGAGGATTTGGACGAGTGGGTGTCTCCCGCATCCGATGCCCCGGTGGAGGATTTCGGCGGCTTTCTCATGGCCACGCTGTCCCATGGGGCGCGCGAGGCGCTGAATCTGATCCAGATGGCCGTGGACAACCCCGACGTGTACGTGCTCGCCAGCGCCTCCGACGCCTGCGAGATCGACCCGTTCTTCTACGACATGCTGGAGCCGCTGACGGTGGTGGACATCGGCGTGCCCACCGAGCAGGAGCGCGCCGAGATCTGGGATGAGCTGGTGCGGGACCATCCCTCGCTGGGCGCCATCGATGCGAAAGAGGTGGTGCGCCTAACGGCCTCGCTTCCTCGCTACGACATCTACATGGCCACCCGGGAGGCCGTCGAGCAGTCCTATCGCGAAGGGCTGGTGTCCAGAAGCTACCGGCCGGTGGATGCTGGCAACCTGTTCGACAAGATAGCCGCCTACCAGCCTTTGGAGTCAAAGGAATACGGCGAGCTCGAGCAGGCGGTGCTGGAGGGCTTCCGGGCCGATATCGACGCCATCGAGGCGCTCATGGCCGAAGGGGAGGGTTGCGCGGAAGGGCCTTCGCCCGCCGATGCGTCTCCTGCGGTATCGGCTGACGGCGCGGGCGACTCGTCGCCGGCGCAGTAGCGCCGCCGCGGTCTCGCCACAGGCTCACGTCCCAGAAGGAGAGCTGCCTTAATGGATATAACGCGTCGAAGCGATTACGCGCTGCGGATCCTGCGCGCCGCATACCGCGCCCGCGGCGAATATCGCTCTGTTGCCCAGATTGCCGAGGAGGAGGGTGTGCCCTACGCATTCGCCCGGTCGATCCAGCACGACCTGGTGGCCTCCGGGCTGCTCGAGACCGCGCGCGGGGCGAAGGGGGGCACGGCCTTGGCCGTAGAACCCTCCCAGGTCAGCATGCTTTCCGTTATCGAAGCCGTAGGCGGGTCGCTGTCCATGGCCCCTTGCGGCGGCGTGCCCTCCCATTGCGGTAAGCACGACCGCTGCGCGTTCCATGGGCTGTGGAAGGGGGCCGATTCCCTAATCAGGGACTATTTCTCCCGCATCACGCTTGCCGAGGTCCTGGAAGAGGGGTCGGACAACCAGGTTATCCTGGAGGCCCTGGGAAAGCAGGGCTAGGGTGGATACGCGCCGATCAACGCTGAAGCAGAAAGCGGCGGCCGGCGGCCCGGCCGATGAGACCTGGGATGCCGCGGTTGCGAAAGACGCGTTCGTCGAGAAGGTGCTCCTTCTTGGCGGCGCTGCCCGCCGCGTGCTTCCTTGGCGTTGGATCGACGACGCCTACGGGGTGCTGGTGTCGGAGGTGATGCTGCAGCAAACGCAGGTGGCCCGCGTGGACGGGCGATGGCAGCGCTTCATGGCCCGCTTCCCGACAGCAGACGCGCTTGCCGCTACATCCGTGGCCGACGTGTTGGACGAGTGGCAGGGTCTGGGCTACAACCGCCGCGCCCTCAACCTGAAGCGCGCCGCCGAGGCGTGCGCGCGCGACCTGGGCGGCCGGGTGCCCGAGTCCTACGAGGAGCTGCTCGCGCTTCCGGGCGTGGGCCCTGCGACGGCCGCTGGGGTGGTCGCCTTCGCCTACGACAAGCCGGCGGTCTACCTGGAGACGAACGTGAGGACGGTATTTCTCCACGAGCTGTTCCCCGACGAAGAGGGAGTACGCGACGACCGGATCAGGCCGCTTGTGGCAGCTAGCTGCCCGAGTGCGGGCGTGCGGGAGTGGTACTACGCGCTCCTTGATTACGGGGCGCAGCTGAAATCCCAGGTGGGCAACGCTTCGCGCCGCAGCGCCCACTATGTGCGGCAGTCGTCCTTCGAGGGGTCCCGGCGGCAGAAGCGGGCGTTTCTGGTGCGCGAAGTGCTGGCCGACCCGACGGCGGAGGCGAGCGCCGCGAAGGGGCTCCTGGACGATTTCGAGCGCGCCCGCGGCCGCGATGCGGTGACCGACGACGAGTTCTGGTCCATCGTGGGCGAGCTTGCGGCCGAGGGGTTCTTCGCCGGCAGTAGCGCCGAGCTGTGGAAGCGCGGGTAGCCATGGGGATCGTCGAGCTGTTCCTGGTGGCCGCAGGTCTTTCCATGGATGCGTTTGCCGTATCGGTGTGCAAGGGGCTGTGCATGCGGACGCTTCGGTGGGGGCAGGCTGTGGTCATAGCCGCCTTCTTCGGGCTGTTCCAGGCGCTGATGCCCGTTGCGGGATGGTTGCTGGGGACGCAGTTCAGCCAGTTCGTGGAGCCGGTGGACCACTGGATAGCCTTCGTGCTTTTGGGGCTTATCGGCGCGAAAATGGTCTGGGACGGGCTGCATGGTTCTGACGAGGGCCGGGCCTGCCCGGTTGATCAGCGCCTTGATTTGGGGGAGCTTACGCTGTTGGCCGTGGCCACCAGCATCGATGCGCTGGCCGTGGGCATCACCTTCGCGTTCCTGGGTGTGGACGTTGCGCCGGCCGCGGCGCTTATAGGCGTCGTCACGTTTTTCCTATCGCTTGCCGGTGTGGGGATAGGGCACGCCTTCGGCCGCCGCTTCGAGCGTGCGGCCACGGTGGCCGGGGGAACGGCGCTGATACTTATAGGGTTCAAGATACTGCTCGAGCATCTGGGCGTTCTGTAGCAAGGTGGCGACGAAGAGAGAGCGAGGCGGCAAGGCTATGGCGGCAATCGAGGAAGAGGGGCCGGTGTTCGCGTTCCTAGGCCCGTACGGCACGTACTCGGACGAGGCGGTGCGCATGTTCGCATCCCGCATGGGCATAAGCGACCCGGTGACGCTGCCGTGCGCGTCCTTCGACGAGGTGTTCGACTGCATCGATCGCGGCAAGTGCGAGTACGGGGTGGTTGCCAAGGAGAACGCTCTGGAAGGGCCCGTGACGGCCACGCTCGACAACTTCTCGCTAAAGAGCAACGCCACCATTTTGGGCGAGGCGGTGCTCGACATCCACCACTGCCTGCTTACGGCTGCGGGCGCTCCGCTGGACCAGGTGAGCAGCGTGGCCTCCCACAGCCAGGGCATCGCCCAGTGCCGGCGCTTCCTGGCCGAGCGCCTGCCCGGGCGCAGCTTCGTCACCACGGCCTCCACGGCCGACAGTGCGCGCATGGCCGCAGGCGACCCTACGGTCGCGGCCATTGCCAACGCCTTCGCCGCAAAGCTCTACGGAGCCGAGGTGCGGGCCACCGAGATTGAGGATCACCTGGGAAACCAGACGGTCTTCAACCTGATAGCCCGCCAGGGGCATGCGCCCGTTTTCTCCGGCGACACCATGAAGACCAGCGTGGCGCTGTTCATGCACCAGGACCGGCCGGGCACCTTGAACATGATCTTGTCGGAGTTCGCCTACGCCGGTCTCAACCTCACGCTCATCCAATCCCGGCCCACCAAGCAATCGTTGGGGGACTACATGTTCTTCGTGGAGTTCCAGGGCACCGTGCTCGACCTTCCCATTCAGCAGGCGCTCAACTGCCTGCGCCTGAAGCTTCGCGAGGTGAAGGTCATCGGGTCCTATCCCATGCTCGACGACGAGAGGCTCGCAGGCTGACGTTTTTCCGCCGCATGCTGGGGAGGGCGGAATTGTTACGCTGGTCTGCGAAGGTAACATTATTCAACCGCTTGTCCGAATTATCAGTCGTTCGCGCTTTCGCCCTCGAAGAAGCGCGCGCTGGTATGGAAAATAGCCAAAGTTGTGTAAAAGACGAGATGCACCTTAAGGAGGTGTGCACATGGGAACAGAGGCCACCGTATCTGAGTTTCAGGGAATGCTTTCAGCGCGTGGTGTGTCGCGCCGCGATTTCATGAAGCTGTGCGGAGCCATCGCCGCCGCTGCCGGGCTGTCCGAGCTGGCTGCGCCGCGTGTCGCCCAGGCCATCGAAGCGTCGGTGATCGGAGCGACGTCGGGTAACTTGTACCCTGTCATTTGGATCGAGGGCGCTTCGTGCACCGGCTGCACCGAGGCGTTCGCCCAGATGGAGACGCCCGACGCGGGCACCGTGGTACTGGACATGATCTCCCTGAACTACTCGGAGACCCTCTCTGCCGCCGCCGGCTACTCCATGGAGGAAGCCAAGGAGCAGACCATTGCCGCAGGAAACTACATCCTGGTCTATGAGGGAGCCGTGCTCCTGGGCTGGAACGGCGAGGCGCTGCGCGTAGCCGACAAGCCCGGCACCGACCATCTGGTCGAGGCCGCCGAGAATGCTACGGCCGTGGTCGCCCTGGGCTCCTGCGCCGTCAACGGCGGGTGGTGCGCGGCCCATCCGAACGCTGCCAACGCTATGGGCGTGCAGCAGTACCTGAAGGACAACGGCGTGGACGTGCCCGTCGTCAACATCCCGGGCTGCCCCGCCAACCCCGAGTGGCTCATGTCGGTGCTGGTGGACGTCGTGCTCATGAAGGACCCCACGCTGCTTTTGGCGCGCCTGAACGGCATGAACATGCCCGAGGACATCTTCGGCCAGACCATCCACGACAACTGCGAGCGTCGCGGCCATTTCGAGAACGGCGAGTTCGTCTATCAGTTCGGCACCGAGGAGGAGGCCAAGGGCTACTGCCTGTATCCCATGGGCTGCCGCGGTCCCCAGACGAAGGCCAACTGCGGCATCACCATGTACAACGATCGCCGCAGCTGGTGCGTCCAGGCCGGTTCCCCCTGCTTGGGCTGCTGCGAGGCCAACCCCATGAACCCGGGCCAGAACTGGGTCGAGGTGAACACGCCCTTCTACAAGCGCCATCGCGACCTGCGCATCGGCGACTGGATGATTCAACCCGGCACCATCGCCCTGGGCATCACCGGCCTTCTGGCCGCCGCCCTGGTGGTGCACGGCTTCGGCATGAAGGCCTCGGGACGCATGGACGGCGGCGCCGACTTCGAGAAGGTCCGCGCCTGGGATAAGAAGCATCCTGACAAGTCCATCGGCCAGTACGACAACGGCAAATCCGGCAAGTAGGAAGGGAGGCAAGCTTACATGACTCGTTCTATCATCGATCCGATCACTCGTATCGAGGGCCATCTCCGCGTTGAGATGGAGGTAACCAACGGCGTCGTCTCCGACGCTTGGGTCTCCGGCGGCTGCTTCCGCGGCATGGAGCTGTGCGTGACCGACCGCACGCCCGAGGACGCTGCCCAGATCGTGCAGCGCATCTGCGGCGTGTGCCCGACGTCCCACGCCCATGCGTCCTCCATCGCCACCGAGAAGGCCTACGGCATCACCATCTCGAACAACGCGCGCATCATCCGCAACCTCATGGAGGGCGCGCAGTTCCTTCACAGCCATATTCTGTGGCTGTACAACCTGGCGGCCCTCGACTACGTGAACCCGCTCAACGCCCTGAAGGCCGACGTTGCCGACACCTACGCCCTGGCCGAGGCCGCGGGCACGTCGGCCAACACCGACTTCGGCGCCCTCAAGGAGAAGCTGGCGGCCTTCGCCGCCAACGGGCAGCTGTCCATCTTCTCCGGCAACTGGTTCGACGCCGATGACGGTACCGCCTTCAAGCTGCCTCCCGAGGCCGACCTCATCTGCACGGCCCACTACCTGGAGGCCCTGAAGATGCAGGCCAGGGCCTCGCAGATCTCGGGCATTCTGGGCGGCAAGATGCCCCACATGGTCACGCTGATCCCCGGCGGCACCGCCTTCGTCCCCACCGAGCAGAAGCTCGACGACCTGAACGCCCTCGTCAACGAGCTCTACGACTGGATCGCCACCACGGTGGTGCCGGACACGCTGGTGCTGGCCGAGTACTACCCGGAGGCTTTGGAGTTCGGCAAGGGCTGCGGCCGCTACATCGCCTGGGGCGTCTTCGAGCGCCCGAGCATGGAGTACGCCGACCGCTACCTGCCCATGGCCGTGCTCGACGAGCAACTCAACGTCTCCGACGTGGACGAGCACAAGATCACCGAGTACATGGGCCGTTCCTGGTACAAGGGCTCCGAGACCTACAGCTCGCCGTACTTCGTCACCGAGCCGGAGTTCACCAGCTACGACGTGGAGGACCGCTACACCTGGGTGAAGTGCCCGGCCTACGAGGGCAAGCCCTACGAGGCCGGCGGACTGGCTCGCGTGCTGGCTGCTTACCAGCGCCAGGTGCCCTTCATCGTTGACGCCGTGAACGACATGCAGAAGGCTCTGGGCATCCCCGGCCAGATCGCTCCGCTGCAGTCCACCCTGGGCCGTACCGCCGTCCGCCAGATCGAGACCCTCTACATTGCGGGCCTCATGAAGGAATGGGTGGTGGAGCTGACCGAGGCCATCAAGGGCGGCGATTCCGAGTACTTCCGCACCCCCAGCACCATTACCGGTGCAGGCACGGGTCTGTGGGAGGCTCCGCGCGGCGCGCTCTACCACAGCGAAGAGGTGAAGGACGGCAAGATCACGGGCTACCAGATCATCATCCCCTCCACCTGGAACCTGGCTCCCATCAACGAGAACGGCGAGCACGGCCCCATGGAGCAGGGTCTGATCGGCTGCCCCGTGGGCACCATCGACAAGCCCATCAACGCGCTGCGCACCGTCCACAGCTTCGACCCCTGCACGGCTTGCGCGGTCCATATCACCGAGCCTGCCACGGGCAAGCACTTCGAAACCGTCACGAGCCCTTGGGGGGTGAAGTAAGATGGCCCACTTGGCACACTACCGCGAGGCGCATCCTCTGGCCTTCGTCATCACGCACTGGATCAACCTTGTGGCCATGATCTTGCTGATCGTCACCGGTTTCTGCATCCACTTCCCGTTCTGGCCCTATTTCATGGGCATCGCCCGCGGCGTGCACGTGTTCTTCGGCTTCGTGCTGTTCATCAACTGCGTCGTGCGCGTGGCCATGGCCTTCTTCGTGAAGTCGGCACCTACGGGCGGCACCCGCGAGCAGGTGCTGGACTACAAGACCTGGCTGCCGCAGGCCGACAACCGCCATCAGGCCGGCGCCTGGATCAAGTACTACCTGTTCCTGAAGAAGGACCACCCGCTGGGAGCGAAGCTGGGCGTGCCCCAGAAGATCAGCTACCTGGCTATCCCGGTGCTCATCGTCGTCATGTTCTACACTGGCCTGTGCCTGTGGGCTCCTACGATGAACGTGGGCTTCTTCGAGGCTGGCACGAACCTGGTGGGCGGCCTCATGAGCATGCGCATCATCCACTACTTCATGATGTACGTGTTCATTTGCTTCATGCTCATCCACATGTACCTTGCCAACATCGAGGGAATCTCCCCGACGTTGCTCATGTTCTTCCATAAGGAGCATGGCGGCCTGGTCTACAGCCCTGAGAAGCACAACATCGTGGGCGAGGACGACCTGGGTCACGGCGCTTCCCACAAGTAAGCGGCTGGCTCTCTAGTCTTCTACGAGCGGTCCCTGGAAAACCGGGGGCCGCTTGCTTTTTCCTACACGTCCTCCCCATGGCTCACCCCTATAATGAGCTGAAACGAAGGAGATGAGCTATGGCGGAATTGACTGACGAACAGATTGCCCGGGAGGAGGAGTTTCTTTCGGGCATGCCTCGCGTGAATCTCGGCGCGCTTTTCCTGCCCCCGGTGTGGGGCGCCGCCCATGGGCTTTGGGTGGCTATCCTGTTCTATCCCCTATGGCTTGTGGCCGATAATTGCTTCTACGGCGCTTTCGCCAATCCCTCGCCGCTTTCCATAGGCCTTGCGCTGATCGTGCTCGTATCGCTGGTGGCTGCGACGGTTGTGTTCGCTGTTTTGGGACAGCCTTTTGCGGCTCATTGGTCGGCGGCGCGGGGCGTGACCAAGGAACAGTATTTGAGGCGACAGCGGGTTTGGGCTGCGGTCAGCATTATCGTGGGGGTTGCGATGGTTGCGGCTGCCACCTACTATAATCTGGAGATTCGCCCGACCCTTCCGGAGCTGTAATGGGAGGCTCTGCGAAGTCCATAGCCGTTATGTGCGTGGGAAACAAGCTGATGCTTGACGACGGTGTGGGACCGGCGGTCTACGATGCGTTGGTGGAGCGCTACGAGGTGCCAAAGAACGTGAGCCTGTTCGATTTGGGGTGCCTGACCTTGGGGCATATCGACGCCGTACGCGATTTCGACGTCATCATCACCGTGGATGCCGTGGACGGCACCGACACCGCGCCCGGTACGGTGTTTCGCTTCGAGCCCGACGCCATGGCCCGCCACAGTGGCGCCACGGCGTCGCTGCATGATTTGAAGCTGGTGGACCTCTTCGACACAGCGGCGCTGCTGGGCTACGAGTGCGAGGGCTTGTGCTTGGGCATGCAGGTGGCCAACGCTTCGCCTTCCGAGCTGTGCATCGGTCTCACGCCGCCGGTTGCGGCGTCATTGGATTTGCTGGTGGAAACCGTGGCCGGGGAGCTGGCCCGACTGGGCAGCCCCCTGCGTCCTCGGAAGTGCGTGCCGGTCTAGGTGCTACTTCAGGCCCAGTAGCACGCCGCCGTCCACGACGATGATCTGGCCCTGGGTGTAGCGGCAGGCGTCGCTTGACAGGTATACCACCGCGCCGGTGAGATCTTCTGCCTGCCCCATGCGCCGCTGCGGAATCTTCGCGGCGATGTTGTCCACGTAGTCCTGGGGCATGTTGGCGCCCATGCCCAGATACATCTGGCCCGGGGCGATTCCGTTCACATAGATGCCGTGCTGCGACCAGGCCAAGGCCTGGCATTGCGTCATCATGGCCTCGGCGGCCTTCGTGATGGAGTAGATGGGGCTGGTGTCCGTAGCGCGGAACGACATGACCGAGCAGATGTTGACGATATGGCCGCCATGCTCGCGCATCCAGTCGCGCACCACGTACTGGGACAGGAAGTAGGGCCCCTTCACGTTGGCGTCCATGCAGGTATCGAAGGATTCGGGCGTCAGGTCGTCTACCGACTCGCCGATGAGCTGCGCGGCGTTGTTGACCAGGATATCAATGGAGCCGAAGTCCGCGAGCACCTGCTTGGCGGCCGCATCGAGGGCGGAGATGTCGGCCATGTCGACCGCGTAGCCGCGCACCGTGCGGCCGGTTTCGGCGGCGATGTGGGCGCAGGCCTCGTCGATGACGGCCTTGTTGCGGGCAAGGATGGCGATGTCGGCCCCAGCCTGGGCAAGGCCTAGGGCCATGTCGAGTCCTAGCCCGCGTGATCCTCCGGTGACGATGGCGGTTTTTCCCGACAAGTCGAACGAGACCATGGCAATCCCTCCTGTCTGCGCGGCACGATTGCCGCGTCGGCTGGCGTAAGTCGTACATACGAGAGTATATAGCATGACCGTCGCCGCAGTAGCGCCGAACATGCTGTCGAGGGGCGAATCGCAGGGAATGTGCCAGTCGGAATCATTGCTGCTAAATCCTACTAAACCCTAGGTTAAAAGTGGAAATACTGTCATTTTTCGTGGGGGGGGGGGCGATATATCGCATCAGTGCCTTTGTGAGCTGTACTATAATTGGGATACGAGAAAGGGTTCTTGTCGTGATGGGGGCAAGATGAGAGTTTACAGCCGAACAACGTTTCGATGACGGTTCGGCAAAGAGGACGTTGTTGTTTGGGGGATAGAATGGCTAGGGAACACTTCTACACCCGGCTTCGGCAATGTTGCGCGATCGTGCTTTCGGTCGCTTTGTGCATGCTGCTGGTGCCGCCGATCCGGGAACAGGCCCATGCGGTGGACGGATTGACGCAAGAGCAGCTGGCACCCCATGTGGTGCAGGGCACGAACCCGGACAACACGGTTGTGAACCTGTTCGACTACACCACGGGGAAGACCGGGGCGGAAGGCACCAGCGTCGCTGGTACCGACCTGTTGAGCAGCACCGGCGGCAAGTCTCCGTATGTGAACTTCACCACGTGGCTCACAGGCGAGAACAACATCAACAAGGGCCGCTTGCTCACCTTCGGCGACGGCATGCGCCATATGGGCTATTGGAACCAGGGCTTGGTGGCGGGCTACAACGACGGGGGTGCGAGCAACACCGACCCGAGCGCGTTCGCCAACGCGAACCCTGGCATGCAGGGGATAGTGGAGCGCACCCTGTCCTTGGAAGGGTGGCCCGTTGTTAGTGCCGACCCTGAGACGGGGTGCAACGTAAACACGGAGAAGTACAGCAATGCCAGGCGCAGCGGCACCGAGATGATCTACGGCAACGCAGGCCCCCTTTTCCAGAGCGATCTGCGCAATCCCTCTACGGTGGGTAATTCCAATTTCGACCCCGTGCTCGCCTGGAACGTGGGTCGTGTCGTTCAAGCGCAGGCACTCGCCGTATCCCAGGGTGGCGACTTTAACTACGATTCGTTTAATACGGGGGACAGCGCCTTCACCTCGAAAAGCTCGTTTGAGGGAAAGACGGATTATCTTGGCGTGAACTGGGCCGAGGGCTACGAGCTACCCGAGAGCGTGCGTTCGCTGAGCTACCTGTTCGATCCCAAGGAGGCCGCCCCCGGCAAAGTGGCCTCCTACAAGAATGTCACAGGGCTCTTCCAGATGGACGACGAGGGCTACTACTTCTATAACATGCGCAAGAACTTCGCGGAGTTCGTGAAGCAGGAGGAGCGCGACGAAGAGGGCAACGTGGTGAGCGACGGTCATTTCGTGCTCTACGACGCCCCAGCCGGCTTCAGGACCGACGGGGCGCCTAGCATTGATAATCCCAGCATCGGCGGGTTCTTCCCCTTCAACAGCGCTGCCAAAGCCTTCAAGCTTGACCCCGATGGGAAGCTGGTCAACAACCTGCGCGCCGACAACAACAACAACCCCGATACCACCAAGCCCGCGGAAACGCACCCGGAGTTCAAGAACGAGGAGCCGGTCAACCACCATCTGGGCATGACCGTGGAGACGACGTTCCGCCAGCCGGTGGACGGTATGGTGGGCAGCGATCCCATGGTGTTCCAGTTCGCCGGAGACGACGACGTGTGGGTGTTCGTGGACGACGTGCTGGTGCTGGACATGGGCGGCATCCATTCCGAGGTGTACGGCACCATCGACTTCTCCACGGGCGAGGTGTACGTGGGCCCCTCCTACATAACCGGCGGCATCCCCGACGACCCCAAGGCCAATGCGGTCATCAAGACCACCCTGCGTGACCAGTTCGAGGCGGCGGGCCACGCGGGTGACGACCGCTGGAACGGCGACACCTTCGCTTCGAACACCAGTCATACGCTGAAGATGTTCTACTTGGAACGAGGCAACTACGACTCGTCCATCGCTCTGCGCTTCAACCTGCAGCCGACCATGTACCAACAGATTTACAAGGTGGACCAGTACGGCGACCCGGCCCCGGGCGCCCAGTTCGAGTTGTATGCCGCCCGCCCCAGTGACGGATCGGTGCCTACGATTGACAACAGCGGTTCCTATACCCTCGACGACGTGGAGGTGGTTGATGCGGGGCATCCGCTGACCCGGCTGGTGACCGGCGAGGACGGCGTGGCCCGCTTCGAGGATCCTACGGCGAACATTCGCGACAGTGCGGCCTTGGAGCCGTTCAACTTTTCCGACCGCTACAACGCGGATACCGGCGAGGGTTTGCTCTACATCCTGCGCGAGACCCAGGCACCTGAGGGCTACAAGTCGCTGCCCCAGGACCTATTGCTGCGCTTCGAGCCGCAGTACACCATGCTGGTGGTGAACAACCGTTACCAGACCGGCGCCTACTCCAGTTTCGTCAGTCATATTACCGGAAACCCTGGATCGGTTTACTACGGTCAGATTGGCGAAGACGGGGGGCTGGTGACCAGGATACCGGGTGCGGACTCGGTGCCCGTTGATGTGCAGCGCGACGGGCTGATTGTTGCCGTGCCTATGCTCAAGGAGGTGTCGGACGGCAAGACCGAATGGATGTCGCTCTACGGCAGCAACCTCTACGGCTTCAGCGCCATTCGCTTCGATGAGGCGCGGGATACCGATTACGAGAACCTGCGGCTGCAGGCCCGCATGGCATCGCTGCGCGGCGCACTCATGCAGGCCTCGGCGGCGGACCGGGCATCCGTGACAGGCTCTCATGCTAATGGCTGGTACCTGGAATGGGATAAGGACGACCAGCGGTTGACGGGCTATCTGGAGAATCTTCCCGGTCGTGCCGACCGCTACATCCTTCAGAACCCCGAGACCGGCGACATGCGCAACTTCTACGCTGTGATCAAGCCCGACGAGCTGGCGAAGGCTTTGGGCATCACCCGAGCCCAGCTGAACGCCATGAGTTCGGCCGAGCGCTACGAGGCCCTGGGCACCAAAGTAAGCGAAGCGCTCGAGGCCGACGGCGGCGAATGGGGCGACAACTGCATGGCCATTGTGGACGCCATCAACCCCCAGCCCGACAATTACAAGGACCGGGGCTACTGTCCGCTGGACATCCAGGCGTTCGTCCGCGACTTCCGCTCCCGCATCTATATTCCCAACGAACAGCGCCAGTTGCGCGTGATGAAGGTTGATCAGAACGGCAACTACCGCGACGGCGCCGTGTTCGCGCTGTACGACTCCTATGAGGCGGCCCAGGAGAACGACCCGGCCAAGGCAATGTCCGTGGGCGAGACCGTCTCGACATCGGGCAGCAAGGGCCTGCTGCTGTTCGAACCTCACGAGGGGCATGTGGAGTATGACGGTGCGGCAGGCGGACACGTAGCCGGTTACGCTGACATGGCCTGGCCCGACAAGGTGGACGGCGAGCAGGCCGCCACGTACTGGCTGCGCGAGGTGAGCGCTCCCGAGGGATGCCAGGCGAACCCGGCCATCATCCAGGTGAAGGTGGGCGCCTACTCCATCTATGCTGACGCGGGCGAGGAGGACGACGGCGTGAAGGTGATGGCGGGCGTGGGAAAGCTCGCCCAGACCATGATCAAGTACGCCTCCGATGGTGATGTGAACGTCACCTTGCGCGACATCACTGCCTTCGCCCAGCATCAGGATTCCGGGGCGTTCAGTATTGCCGGCTGGGAGGACACGGAGCTGCCCTATACGGACCAGAACGTGGTCAAGCGTACCATGGACCTGCATTACGGCATGAACGCGGTGGTTGACTACGGGCTTTCCGACGAGGACGGCGGCAGGAACTACCAACCCTTCTTCGTGTCCGATACGGGCTTCATTCGCGCCCGGGTGCAGCAGAACCTGCATGCCCACGACGATCCGGGCGATCCGCATTACTCTACCGCCGAGCGCGACGATCTGGGCGATATGGACATCACGGGCCTGTTCTCGCTCATCAACACCGTGGTGGTGACCAACCAGGACGACTCTCTGCCGCCTGCCGGTACCTTGGCCCTATCGAAGCTGGTGGAGGGCGATGGCCTTACCGATGAGGACTACCGTCGCAACTATCACTTCGAGCTGCGGCTGCATGACGCAGACGGCAACGAGCTTGCCGATTCGTTCTACTACTACGGGCGCAACCGCACCGGCTACGTGAAGAGCGGCGATATTTTGCCCCTTGCCCACGAGGACGAGCTGCGCATTCTGGGCGTTCCCGAGGGCACGGTGTACTCTGTCGTCGAGCAGGAGGCCAATGAGGAGGGGTGGTACACCAAGCCACAGGCCGGCAAATTCGAAGGTGTGGTCTCCGGAAATACCGTCCACCGTCTGTCGTTCAAGAACGTTAAGGGTGTGCGGCCCCCCGACCCGCAAATCGCCATCGTGAAGGAGCAGGCGGTGGGTGAGGGCGCCTTCACCAAGGACACGCTGGACGTTGCGGGTGAAGACACGGTGACCTACCGGCTGACCGTGACGAACACCGGGGAAGGCCTGGCCGACGACGTGGTGGTGGCCGACCCGGTTCCCGAGGGGCTGCTCTACGTGGAGGGCTCTGCAAGCGATGGGGGCGTCTACGAGGACGGCACCATCACCTGGGAGCTGGGCGACCTGGCGGCGGGGGCATCCAAGTCCGTCACCTTCAAAGCCACAGTCCCCGTGGTGGAAGGCGAGCGATCGTGGACCAACGGTGCTTCGGTGTCCTACTTCGACAACGATGGGGAGCGAACCGATCCTCTGGAGTCGAACAAGGTGACCATCAGGACCGACGGAACCGACGACCCGGACAATCCGGACGACCCGGACAACCCGGACAACCCGTTCGTCCCCGAAGACCCCGGCGACTTCGACGACCCCACGGGTCCCAAGCCGCTGCCCGACCCGGACCAGAAGTCGCCTACGGGCAAGCTGTCGGATGCCCTGGTGCAGGCGGGCGACGTGCTGCCCATGGCCGCCCTTAGCCTTGTTACGGCGCTGCTTGCGGTCGCCTTGGTGGTTGTGGGACGCAAGGCCTTCGGCAAGCGCTAGCCGGCAACCCTTTGGCGCGCCTGCGGAAGGCGCGGATAGGAAAGAACGGCCGCCCAGATGGTCGGGCGGCCGCTTTCGTGTGGGTTCGGCTGAAGCGCGGGGCGAAGGGACTGCTCTTCGTCTTCGTCCTCGCCGTGGTCGTTGCCGTGATCGTGCTCACCGATGTCGCTTACGGGCGGTTCGAGGCCTTCGATGACGAGGTCGTTCTTCTGCGCGTAATCCCATAGGGCTGCATGGATGGCCTCCTCTGCCAGAAGCGAGCAGTGCACCTTGACCGGCGGCAGCCCGTCGAGGGCCTCCATGACCGCCTTGTTGGTGACTTGCAGGGCCTCTTGGACGGTCTTGCCCTTCACGAGTTCTGTGGCCATGGAGCTGGTGGCGATGGCCGCTCCGCAGCCGAAGGTCTTGAACTTGGCGTCGCGGATGACGCCGTCGTCGCTGATGTCCAGGTACACGCGCATGATGTCGCCGCACACCGCGTTTCCCACGGTGCCGCAGCCGCTGGGGTCGTCAAGCTCTCCCACGTTGCGCGGGTTCGAGAAGTGGTCCAGCACTTTCTCGGAGTAGTTCATAGCCATTGGCGTTTCCTTTCCAAAGGGGTTGAGGGGCGGTTTTTCGGGGGGGGGCTAGCTCAGAAGGGACGGGACCTTGCCGTGGCGGAAATCCTCGTACAAGGGGCTCATCATGCGCAGGTTCGCAATGACCCCCACGAGCTCGTCTACGGCGAAGTCCACATCGGATGCCGTGGTGTCGCGGCCGAGGGTCATGCGAAGCGATCCGTGGGCCACCTCGTGGGGCAGCCCGATGGCGAGCAGCACGTGGCTGGGGTCGAGGGAGCCCGACGTGCAGGCACTGCCCGACGAGACGCAGATGCCGCGGGCGGCCAGCTGCAGGAGCATGCCCTCTCCTTCGATGAACTCGAAGGAGACGTTCACGTTGTTTGCAAGGCGACTACGCGGGCTGCCGTTGAGCCGCGCATGGGGGATCTCGGCCAGGATGCGCTCGATGGCGTGGTCGCGCAGCTCGACCACGCGGCTGCGCTCTTGGTCAAGCTCAGATGCGGCGAGCTCGGCTGCCTTGGCGAATCCGACGATGCCGGGCACGTTTTCCGTGGTAGCGCGCTTGCCACGTTCCTGCTGGCCGCCGTCTATGAGGTTGTCGACCCTGACGCCCTTGCGGATGTAGAGCAAGCCTGCGCCCTTGGGGCCGCCGATCTTGTGGGCCGAGGCGCTCAGCAGGTCCACGCCCAGGCCGTTCACGTCCAAGGGCTCGTGGCAGAAGGCCTGCACGGCGTCGGTGTGGAAGATAACGCCGTGCTCGCGGGCGATAGAGGCCAGCTGCGCTATAGGCTGGATGGTGCCGATCTCGTTGTTCGCCGCCATGATGGAGGCCAGCACGGTGTCAGGACGGATGGCTGCTCGGAAGTCCTCGGGCCTCACCATGCCGTCCTTATCGACGGGCAGGTAGGTGACCTCGAAGCCGTCCTTCTCCAGCGCCTGGCAGGCATGGAGCACGGCGTGGTGCTCGATGGCACTGGTGATGATGTGGCGTCCCTTGTCGCGGTTGGCATGGGCGACGCCCTTGATGGCCCAGTTGTCCGCTTCGGAGCCGCCGCTGGTGAAGAACACCTCCCGAGGTTTGGCGCCTAGGATATCGGCCAGCGTGGCGCGGGCCTCGGCCACGGCGTCGCTTGCGCGCTGGCCGAGCGGGTAGATGGAGCTGGGATTGCCGAATTGCTCCGAGAAGTAGGGCAGCATGGCTTTGAGCACCTCGGGACGAACGGGGGTGGTGGAGGCATTGTCCAGGTAGACGGTTCTGCTCATCGCGGGTCCTTTCAAGTTTCTGCGGTGTCTCGGCGCGTTTCCCCGGCCAAGCACGCCTAGCGGTTATAAACCTAGTATAGCACTAGGTTTATAAATAAACCTATGAAACTTGTAGGGATTAAGAGGAGAAGGGTAAGCAGTCTTGCTGGCCCTACGACTGATGTTCGACGAGGCTCATCAGCTCTTGCTTCGAATGGACCCCTGTTTTGGCGTAGATGCGCTTGATGTGGGCCCAGGTGGTGTTATCCGAAATGACGAGCGTGTCGGAGATGTACTTGGCCGATCGCCCGCGGGCAAGGTAGCCCAGTATCTCCCTCTCGCGCTTTGTGAGGCCGAAGCGCTCGGCGATGTCGTCGACCCCCGTTGCGAGCATGTCGTCGACGGTCTGCGCGGAGGGGGCCTCCTTCTCGTCGCCGTCGGTAGGCTGCTGCTGAGCGGACTCGGCCTGCTGGACGGCGGAGGAGGCGCGGGGCTTCTTGAGGACCATGATGAGGGCTGCGGCCAAGGGGTAGATCGCTGCGAAGGCGAGCAGCGTCAGGAGCGAAAGGCCGTGGTCGGCGCTTAGGGTGCGCAGCAGTCCTCCCAAGCCCAGCCCGATAATGAGGAACAGGCTTGAGCCGCCGAAGTAGACGCTGGACAAGGCGTAGCCGGACACGTCGAGCGCTCGGGCGCGGTCCACTATGAACAGCAGGAACACCATGCCGCAGACGTCGTAGCACGTGATCATGACCAAGCCCGCAAGTCCGCCGAGGGCATGGCCCAGAAAGGGAAGCAGGGACAGGATGACGAGCATGGCGGGAAGGCTGCCCTTGTAGACGGCCGTGGGGTCGGGGCGACGGATGGTGAGGCCTGCGACGAGGGCGGTGATGATGGTGGCGGCGACGAGGGGCATCCACATGCTCACGTCGCCCACCAGATGCTCGGATTGCGACCCCAGCACGGCGGTATGGAGTATGCCTACGACGCCGACCAGGACGAAGAGGCACAGGTACGACTGGGCGAGCATGAGCTTGTCGGTACGCGAGCGGGGCAGCAGATCATCGTTGGCGGGGAAGGACACGCGCCTTTTCAGCCAGCCGAGCAACAGAGCGGACAGGGAGATGGCGGCGATGGAGAGCAGCGACGAACCCAGAGGCCCCAGTAAGGGGAGCAGCGAGGAGAGGACGCACTGGATCGCCAAACCGCCGACGATCTGGCCGACGGCGCAGCGGCTGTCAGCTTCGGCGATGAACAGCTCGAGCCACACGGCGTTGAGGACGGTGAGCGCAAAGCCGCAGAGCACGCCGTGGAGCGCCCCCAGAACCGTTCCGGGCAGCGAGGAGAGGACGCCCGTGGCGCTTAGCAGAAACCCGAGCAGCAGGGCGAGGACGGCCGGGGCCTGGGACAGCGAGCCGGTGCTGAGCTTGCGGAAGGCCACCAGGGTGACGATGGCGGCGGAGGTGAGGATGGACGAGACGAGCATGGGAATCATGAAATCGAGTTCGGAAACAAAGCCCACCGTGGAGAACACCGACCCCATCGCCGTCATGTAGGCGACGGAGACCGCCGTCTTGCAGAGCCCGAACCCCACGGTCCCGGCGATGGTGCATGCGCGCTTGCTCGGCATCGATCCTCCTTCGAAGTACGCTGCTATTTTACCGCTCGGGTGCACCTCGCGCGCGCCCGCGATGCAAAACTGAGGGATGCAGTATCGTTAATCATTTCTGAACAGGCGTTATAGGGGAAAAATAACCGAAAATCGGCGAGCTGGAAAGTGTTCGGCTACTCCATTTTTTACCCATTTTCGGCGTCGACGGGGTTTGCCTGCGACGCCCATACTGCCCTGTGTTCGCGTACCGACGGGACGTGGGCAACAGGGAGGGTCATCGTATCGAAAGGAATGAGGAATGACCAAATCTATGGACCGACGCGATTTTCTGAGGGGCTCGCTTGCGATCGGCGGCGTCGCCGCTATCGGCACGCTGGCCGGCTGCGCCTCGCCGAAGGCCCCCGAGGCCGACGCGCCCAAGGCCGACGATCAGACCGCGGCCGTTGCCGCCGAGGCGCAGGGTGGTACCACTCGACCCGCGCCCGATACCTTCACCGACGGCAAGTGGATCGGAACTGCCATGGGCCACGACGACGAGCTGATCGTGGAGCTCACCGTGGCCGGCGGCGATATGGCGGGCCTGCGCGTGCTGCGCTGCGACGACACCATCGGCATCGGCTCCACCGCCGCTCCCATGATGGCCGCCCGCATCCTGGAGGCCAAGGACCTGGACGTGGATACCGTAAGCGGTGCCACCACCACCTCGATGGCCGTGCGCATGGCCACCTCCGACGCCATCTCCAACGCCGGCGGTGCCGAGAAGGACTTCCGCCGCGGGGGCACCGTGGCGGGCGGCGGCCAGGCTCAGACCGCCGATGTGGACGTGGTGTTCATGGGAGCCGGCACGGCCGGCCTCATCGCGGCGACGCGGCTTCTGGAGGACGGCAAGAGCGTCATCCTCTTCGAGAAGCAGGATATCGCCGGCGGCTCCATGCCCATGACCTATTCCGGCGTGGCCGCTGCCGAATCGCAGCTGCAGACGAACTACGCCCTGGGCCGTCACGACGAGAACCCCATGTTCAACAAGGAGGGCATGATCGGCGTCATGCGCCGCTACCTGATCGCCGAGAACGACCGCTTCGACGGCGCGATGCCCTACGAGACCGCCATGTACGACAACTCCGGCAAGCTGGTGGACTGGCTGCACGGCATCGGCGTGGGCTTCTACAGCTTGGGGGTGAACGCCGCCTACGGCGTGACCCCCTACCTGGCTCCCGGCTGCTACATGGGCGGCTGCGGCTACGCGAAGGACTTCCTTGTGGACCGTATCGGCGCCCTGGGCGGGCAGATCGTCTACGCCACCAAGGTGACCGACCTCGTCCAGGACGCCGACGGCCGCGTGACCGGGCTTACGGCCGAGGGCAAGGACGGCTCCACCTGGACCGTGAGCGCCAAGGCCGTGTGCCTGACCTCCGGCGGCTTCGCGGCGAACCAGGACATGATCGCCGAGCACTACCCCGAGTACGCTGCCTACAAGTTCAACTGCGCCCCGGGCTCTACCGGCGACGGCATCCTGCTGGGCCAGAAGGCGGGAGGCGCCATCGAGTGCATGGGCCGCGAGCTGGGGGCGTTTCTGTCCACGACGAACCAGGCGGGTTCGAACTTCGAGATTGCGTTCCTCTACCAGACCACCCCGGGCATCATCGTGAACGCCTCGGGCAAGCAGTTCGGCAACATGATGTCCGACAACCACGGCATGTTGGGGCGCGGCCTTCGCGACGAGGCCAACGGCGGCAAGTTCTTCTACATCACCGACGAGTCCGGCCGCATCACCACCAACAAGAACGAGCTGTACGCCATGGACACCTACAAGTGCCTCGAGCATCGCGGCGACATGGTGCACTACGATTCGGTGGAGGCGGCGGCCGAGGCGCTGGGCCTGACCGATCTGGCGGCCACGATCGAGACCCACAACGCCCATGCGCTGGCGGGCGAGGAGGACGAGTTCGGCCGCAAGCGCCTGCCCTACATCGACACCTACAACGGCATCTGGGTCGTCTCCTGCATCCCCACGTTCTACCTGACCACGGGCGGCCTGGTGATTGACACCGCGGGTCATGTGCAGGACGCGTCGGGCCAGAACATCCCCGGCCTGTACGCGGCGGGCGACGTCTGCGGCTCGATCGAGGAGAAGGACGGCCGTCCCTACGCAATGGGCTTCGACGCAGCCATGAACTACGGCTACCTGATGGCCGAGACGGTGAAGGCCGAGATCTAAGCGCATACCCTTCCTCCCTCCAAGAGGGCCTGCGGCAGCGTGTGCGCGGGCCCGAAGGGGCCGCCTTGTCGGGCGGCCCCTTTCTTGTTGGGAGAGGATGGGGCTGTCGGCTGCGAGCCGGCGATAGGAGGCAGCGGACGCCAAAGCAGCAAAAAGGCCGCCCGATAGGGGCGGCCTGCTGTTTCTTGGTAGCTCCGACCGGATTCGAACCGGCGACCTCCGCCTTGAGAGGGCGGCGTCCTAAACCGCTAGACGACGGAGCCACGTATGTTTCGCGCTGCAGCGGCAAATGGCTGGGGTGGAAGGAGTCGAACCCTCACATACGGCACCAGAAACCGCTGTCCTGCCATTAGACGACACCCCATCGGATTGCCGATGCGCATCCTCCAACGTTCGTCAGATGCAAGCGCGAGTTAGTATGTTATTGAAAGGTTGCGCTTGCGTCAAGGACGAATTTCGAAGGAATCGCCCAAAGGGCCAAGAATCACATTTACTTCACAGCACCCTTCTTGCCAAAGATAACCTTGCAGCCCTTCACGGCCAAGATCACGGCCAGCACTATGAGCAGCACGGCGATGATCAGCTGGATGCCGTTGGCAAGCGTGAGGGCGCCTCCGGCGATGGCGGTGATCTTCGTCTGGGCGGTGATGACCAGCGAGCAAAGCGTGACCACTAGCATGAAGGCCATGGGGAAGTAGAACATCTTGTTGTTGCGGCCGGCGTTGCCAAGCCATGCGCATACGGCCAGAAGGCCCAGGGCCGCCAGCAGCTGGTTCGCGGCGCCGAAGAGCGGCCACACCAGCTGGTAGCCGGTCATGCCCAGGCCAACGCCCAGGGCCACGGTGATGATGGTGGCCACCCAGGGGTTGGTGAGCACGGCACGCCATCCGGTGAGGTCGGCCATGTCGGTGCCCTTGGGGGTGAAGAGCTCCTGGAACATGTAGCGGCCCAGGCGGGTGGCGGTGTCGAGCGAGGTCAGGCAGAAGACGGACACGGCCAGTACCAGCAGGGCGTAGGCGATGTCCTGGGCGCCGCCGATGCCGGGGATGACGCCGATCATCTGGGACAGGCCCGCGGCGAACACCTGGGTGGGGGAGGCGTAGGTGCCGTCCATGTAGCCGGCGAACACGAAGCCCACGGCGCACAGCGCGATGACCGCTACCAGGCACTCCAGCAGCATGCCGCCGTAGGCGATGGGCTTGGCCTGACTTTCCTTGTCGAGCTGCTTGGAGGTGGTGCCGGAGGCCACCAGGCTGTGGAAACCGGAGATGGCGCCGCAGGCGATGGTGATGAACAGGGCGGGGAAGAGGAAGCCGCTCGCCGCAACCTTCGAGGTCTCGGATCCTGCGATAAAGCCGGTGAAGGCGGGGATCTCGAGGTTGGTGGAGGCGCCCATGATGCCCGAGCCGATGATGCCCACAAGGGCCAGTGCGATCATGCCGTAGAGCAGGTAGCTGGACAGGTAGTCGCGGGGCTGCAGCAGGATCCATACCGGCGCCACGGAGGCGATGAGGATGTAGATGCCCACCACCAGCATCCAGGAGCTGTTGTCCATGGCGATGACGGGGAAGTTGAAGCCGACGGCCACCACGGCCACGATGATCGCGATTGCCGAGGCGATGTTGGCGGCGGTGGGTATCTTGCGCCCGCGGGTGGCGAGGCCGTAGACCACGGCCACCAGGATGAACAGCATCGAGATCATGGCCGTGCGCATGTTGGCCAGGTTGGTGACCTCGGCTGTGGCGGCGTTCTCGGCGGTCACGGGCACCACGGCGAAGGTGCCGGCGACGATGGAGGCGAAGGCGGCCACCACCAGGATGAGCGTCAGGTAGGCGAAGACACAGAAGAGCTTCTTGGCGGTGTCGTCGACGTTATGGGCGATGACGGTGGCAAGGGTCTGCCCCTTGTGGCGGATCGACGCGAACAGGGCGCCGAAGTCGTGCATGGCGCCGAAGAAGATGCCGCCGATGAGCACCCACAGAAGCACCGGCACCCAGCCGAAGATGGCCGCCTGGATGGGGCCGTTGATGGGGCCGGCGCCGGCGATAGACGAGAAGTGATGGCCGAGCACCACGTAGGGGGCGGCGGGCACGTAGTCCTTGCCGTCCTCCAGTTCGTGGGAGGGGGTGGGACGGTTCGGGTCGACCCCCCATTGCTTCGCGAGCCAGCCGCCGTAGAAGATGTATCCGACGACCAGCACCGCGATGGCCACGAGCAGTATGAGCATTGCGTTCATGGTTCACCTTTCGATGGATGGCATACGTTGCCGCCGGGATGTCCGGCCCGGCGCGCGGGCCCTGTCTAGCACATGCAGGAGCGCAGCGTGTCGGCGAGCGGTTTTCCGGCGGCGTTTGTCGCAACGCGGTTCCCGGACAGGTCGACGGCGGCCAGACGCAGGTCCGACCAGCCCTTGAGCCCCCAGGCGAAGTTCTTGCGGAAGCGCGTTTTGCGTAGGAGCCCCCACGCGTCGTCGTCGGCCCGGTCGGCCACCACGACGAGGGTGAGGTTCGTGCACATGTGATTCGGCTGCGGGTCCACCTTGGCGAGCCCGCGGTCCTTCATGAACGCCACCGCATCGGAAAGCCAAGGCAGGTCCAGATGCTCGACGGCGCTCAGGAACACATGCTCGTGGGTGTCGACCTCCCACAGCGTCGCTCGCTTCACGAGAACGTACTTCTGTCCGTGGGAGTGGAACTCGCCGTAGCCTTGGAAGAGCCTTCCCGCATACTCGTAGTCGCGCTGTACATCGAAGTAGCCTTCGTGGGCAGCGAGAATACGATTCAGAACCTGCAGGCGAACGGGGTCCTGCGCGCCCTCGCGGCTTCTGGCGGCGATTGCGCGCGGACGGTCTTCCGCGCAGGCATGTAACGCTTGGGCGGAAGCTGTCCTCTGCTGGCTTTGAGCTGCGGTGGGATCCATGGCGTCGTCGGCCCTCTCCTTCGGTATCCCGTGCGACGCGGGTGATTATAGTACTTTTTCGTCATCGAAAACTCGTCGTTTTCTCATTGGGCGTTCGGTTCATGCCCTCCGACGAGCCTTCGCGGGTGCCCGGTTCCTTGGGGAAGCGTGCAAGGTTTATGAGGTTGGCCCCGCTCACCTGGCCGCCACCTGAGGGCAGTGCTACTATGCACGGGCTAAAGCTGAAGGTATTTTCAGGATTCGCCGACGAGAGCGACGTTTCCGGACAAGGGAGGTGCGCTTCCATGACCGAAGAGGAGATCGAGAAACGGACCCTCGAGCTTTTGGCCGAAGTCTGCGACGACGAGGTGGTTTACGAGGAGCGCGATATCGACCTGTTCGAGGCCGGCCTTCTGGATTCCATGGCGGCTATTGAAGTCCTGGTGGGCATCGAGGAGGCCTTCGGGGTGGAGATAGCGCCGACGGAGGTGGAGCGCGAGGAGATGAACTCCGTGAACAAGATCATCCACCAGATCGTCGTGCGGGCGCTCGCCTAACCGTTTCCCTCCCCGCGCACGCCGTCCCGTCGGGGCGGCTTTTCGCGTGCCTGGGCTCAGGCGCGCGCTTTGCGGGGTCCGCCCAAGAGAGATGCAAGGAGTTCCAGTTTCATGGCAACCACCGATCCTGCGCTGCAGAGCCGCTTCCTCCACCTTGTGGAGGCCACCTCTGCATCGACGCCCGACAAGATGGCCTTCTTCAATACCCGCGAGGGGGGGGGTCTGACTTACGGCCAGCTCTGGTCGTACTCTGACGCGCTCGCCGCGTACTTTCGGGAGAACGGCCCCGACAAGCTGCCCGTGGTCGTGTACGGCCACAAGTCGCCGCTCATGCTGGCTGCCTTCCTGGGCGCGCTCAAGAGCGGCCGGGCCTACGCGCCCATCGACGTGGCCTATCCGCGCGACCGCGTGAACGACATCCTCGACCAGATAGGGCATCCCCTGGTGGTGGACCTGTCCGACGAGGGATTCACGGGGGACGCGTCTCTGGCGCATGCGGTTGTGGACGAGGACGCGGTGCGCCGCATCGTGGCCGCAGGCGCGCCTCCGACCGATGCGTCGGCATGGGTGTCCGGCGACGACGTGTTCTACCTGCTGTTCACGTCGGGCAGCACCGGCCGTCCCAAGGGCGTGCAGATGCCGGCCCGCTGCGTGGACGCGTTCATGGACTACTACGCTACCCTCATCCCCCAGGACGGGCGCCAGGTCTGCTTCAACCGCGTGCCCTACACCTTCGACGTGAGCCTGTTCGACATCATCCCCGGTCTCTCGGGCGGCGACACGCTGTTCGGGCTGGAGCGCGAGGCCGAGCAGAGCACTGCGGACATGTTCGAGGCCTTGGCTGCAAGCGACATGACCGTATGGGTGTCCACGCCCTCCTTCGCCGAGATATGCCTGGCCGACAAGTCCTTCGACCAGCAGATGTTGCCTAACCTGCGCATTATGATCTTGTGCGGTGAGGTGCTGCGGCCCACCACGGCCGCCGCCTTGGTGGAGCGCCTCCCCCAGACGAAGGTGTACAACACCTACGGTCCCACCGAGACCCAGGCGGTGAGCGACATCGTGGTCACGCCGGAGGTGCTGGCCGCCCACGAGGTGCTGCCCGTGGGCTACATGGGCTTGGGCAGCCAGGCCTACATCCTGGATCCCGAGACGGGCGCACCTGTGCCGCGCGGGCAGGAGGGCGAGATCTACCTGGCCGGCAAGACGGTGTCGCTGGGCTACTGGGGGCGGCCCGACCTTACCCAGGCCGCCTTCGCAGAGCGCGAGGTGGAGCCGGGCCGGACTGCCTACTGCTACAAGACCGGCGACAAGGGCTATCTGACCGAGGATGGGCTGCTGTTCTGCCTGGGGCGGCTTGACTTCCAGGTGAAGCTCAACGGGTTTCGCATCGAGCTGGGGGACGTGGAGCAGAACATCGCCAGCGTGCCCTACGTGGCCCAGGCCGTGGTGCTTCCCGCCTACAAGGAGGGCAAGCCCACGCATCTGGTGGCCCATGTGACGCTCTCCGACGCGGACATGCCGCGCACCTTCGCCACGGCGCAGAGGCTGCGCAGCGACCTGAAGGCCGTCATCCCCGAGTACATGCTGCCGAAGAAGGTGGTGTTCCACGAGTCGTTCCCGCTGAACACCAACGGCAAGATCGACCGCAAGGCCGTCGAGCGCGGGGAGGCTTAAGGATCCGTGAGCTTCTACCTGCAGCCATCGTTTTTCATCCTGCTGGCCGTCGCCGTGGTTCCCGCCGCGGTGCTGGGCTTTGCGGGCAGACGCATCAAGTACTACGGCTTCGTCGCGTCGCTGTTCTTCCTGTCCATGTTGTTCGGCCGCGACCTCCAGGGCTTTCTAGCCTTCCTGTTCTTCGTGGTGCTGGCCTTCGGTGTGACCCGTTGGGAGCTGGCCAGCTGGAAGCGCGGGCAGAAGTCCATGGCGAAGTTCTACGTCTCCCTTGCCGCCGTCATCGCCCCGCTGGTGATCTACAAGGTGGGGGCGGTGTTCGACGAGAACCTGCTGGGGTTCATCGGCATTTCCTATATCACTTTCAAGGCGGTGCAGGTGGTGCTGGAGATTCGCGACGGGCTCATTAAGGAGCTCTCTGCGTTCGACTACCTGTACTTCCTGCTGTTCTTCGCTCCGTTCACCTCGGGGCCCATCGACCGCAGCCGTCGGTTCTCGGAGGACGCGAACCGCACCTATACCGCCCCGGAGTACGCCGACCTGCTCTCCCGCGGCATTCTGCTTCTGCTTGCCGGGGCATGCTACCAGATGGTCTTCGGCACTATATGCCACCATTTCTACACTCCTGAGGCGTTCTCGGCCGACCATTCGCTTCTCTACAACATGGCCGCTGCCTGGAAGGACGCCTTCGCCTACGGGTTCTACCTGTTCTTCGACTTCGCCGGCTACTCGCTGATGGCCATGGGCGCCAGCTACTGCTTCGGCATCCGCACGCCGCGCAACTTCCGCGCGCCGTTCATCGCCAAGGACGTGAAGGAGTTCTGGGACCGCTGGCACATGACGCTGTCGTTTTGGTTGCGCGACTTCGTGTTCATGCGGTTCGTGCGCTCGGCCACGCGCCACAAGTGGTTCAAGTCGCGCCTTACCTGCGCCTGCGTGGGCTACATCATCGACTTCGGCCTCATGGGCGTGTGGCACGGCATCACCGTGGACTACATCGTCTACGGCTTCTTCTACGGTTTCCTTCTGGCAGCCACCGATATCTACCAGAAGAAGTGTCCCTTCCACAAGAAGCATAAGAAGGATACGTGGTACAAGCTGGTTTGCTGGGCTGTCACCATCAACCTGGTCATGTTCGCCATGTCCATCTTCTCGGGCCAGGCCCATATCATCGTGGCGGGGCTGATTCATGGGTAAGGCGAAGCTGTGCTCAAACGCCGGCGCGCCCCGCGGCGACCGGCTGCCCCTGGTGCGCCTGGGATTCGTGCTGGGGGCGTGTGTCTTGTGCGCCGTAGGGCTTGTGGGTTTCAAGCTTTTCGGCAACGCCCAGGACGCCTCGGCGACGTCTGCCGCCGATCCCTACGAGGGGCTTTTCGCTCCTGCGCAACCTTCCGGTGATCCCGGGCAGGTGAACGACGAAGGGCGCTATGGGCGCTCCAAGGACGACGACTCCCGCAGCCAACGTCGGCATCACGGCTCGCGACCCGACGAGTCTTCGCCCCGCGGAAGGCTGCTCGCCCAGTTCTACGATCGTCCGTTCTACGTGTATCCCCAGGTGGGAGATATCGGTGACATAGAGGTGCTTGCCACCATGATTAACTCCCGCCAGGATGCGGGGGACAACCCGCGCCTGCTCATGGGGTCTTCGGAGTTGTCCTACATCGACCCTATGGCGTCGCATCCCTCGCGGTTCTTCGGCGAGCACAATTACGGCATCGACACCGTCCAGGTGGGCAAGGCCGGCTACCAGAGCCTGTGGCAGGCCATGGAGCTGGGCGCGCTGGACCAGGCGGACGCCGTGCCCGACCGCAAGGTGGCGCTCATCGTGGGCATGCAGTGGTTCATGGGCGACGGGTGCACCACCGAATCGTTTCTGAACAGCTTCTCCGAAGACGCCTACCGCCGTTTCATGGAGAACCCCCGAATCTCCGAGCAGTCCAAGGAGGTGCTGCGCAGCCGTGCCCTCGAGTTGGGCAAGGGAGAGACGGAGCTCAACGCTCTCGCGCCGAGGACGTTGTCGGAGCGCATCGACGCCGGGTTCGAGGATTTCGTCAGCCGCGAGCAGGACGAGGGGGCGGTCGAGCAGGCCCTGCAGGACAATGTCGCCATTCCCGAAGGACGGTTCGCAGACCGGGCGGTCCCCGACTGGGACGAGGAGTTCGCCCGGGCGCGCGCCGAGGGCGCACGCGCCTGCACTACCAATGACGCAGGGGTCTACGACGAGTACTTCGAGGAGTACTACAAGCCCTGGCTCGAGGGGGCCCAAAGTCAGGAGAAGCCCGAGCGGTTCGTCGATTGGAGTCAGAAGGAGCTCGAGGACTTCAAACTGTTTTTGCAGGTGTGCCGAGAGGTTGGCGTCGAGCCGCTCATCGTGATCATGCCAGTGAAAGCTTCGTACTACGACTACACCGCTTACGACCGCGAGAGCCGTCAGCTGTATTACGACCTCGTCCGCGGCGCCTGCGACGAATTGGGCGTCGATTACGCCGACTATTCGGGGTTCGAAGACGACACGTACTTCATGCGCGACGTCATGCACCTGGGGTGGGAGGGCTGGCTTCATGTGAACCGCGACCTCATGGAGTTCTTCGAGGCAGGCGAGCAGCCATGAGACAGCTAGAGGAGAGGATTCGGTCGTGGCTTCGGCGCCATCCTCTGATGGATGGCCTTGCATGGGGCTTGGCGGTTGTCGCCTGCGTGGCGTTGCTGGTTTGGTTCTATGGTTTCTCGGGCTTCGGAGCACCGCCGGAGTTTGTCTACGAACAGTTCTAAGGGAGTTTCATGAAGCGTCTGCTGGCATTAGCCTGTGCGTTCCTCGTGTTCGCGGGAGGAGGTTTGGCGTTATGGAGCCATACCTCGGCAGCCGACATCCGTTCGCTGGTGCAGGAGAAGCCCTACCAGGAGCATATGACCGATGCCCAGGTGAAGGACGTCGATTTCGTGCTGGAGGCGCTTTCCGGTCGCCTGGCTGCGGGGGACGAGACGAAGCTGCTCTTCGGTTCCTCCGAATTGCGCCCCGTGCCCCAGGTGTCCACCCATCCAGTGAACGTGTTCGGGCAGAACAACTACGGCATGGACATGATGACCATAGGGCGCCCCTTCTACCAGGACTTATGGCATGCCATCGAAATCGGCGCGCTCGATGAGGCCATCCCCGACGGCAAGCTGGTGTTCTTCCTGGGCATACAGTGGTTCATGACCTATCAGGACCCAGAGGGCGAGAACTTCCGTTGGGCGTTCTCGCAGAAGGCCTACGACCGGTTCATGGCCAACCCGCGGCTTTCCCAGGAGACGAAGGATGCGGTGCGCTCGCAAGCGCAGCGCTACGGTATCGACGAGGCCGCCCTGGACGCGCCGGGGCCCTTCGACGTTGCCGGGCGTATAGACAAGGCGGTGGAGGCCCTGCGCGACGACAGCGAGCGCGATACGCTTGTGTGGGAGGACAGCACCAATCCGGACTCGGATTACGGCTACTGCCAGGAGGTGCCCGCCGAGCGGCTGAAGGGCAGCCCCGAGGAGCCCGACTGGGACGCGTGGATGGCCTTCGCCGAGGAGCAGGCGGCCCGCGAGTCTACCAACAACGACGAGGGCTTCATGGATTCCTACTACACCGACTCCTATCCCACTTGGCTTTCCCAAGCCAAGGAGTACTACCGGGCGCCCGAGGGGGCCGAGTACTGGGAGACGGAATGGACCGACTTCATGCTGG
Source organism: Eggerthellaceae bacterium (assembly GCA_910575165.1). Lineage (GTDB taxonomy): Bacteria > Actinomycetota > Coriobacteriia > Coriobacteriales > Eggerthellaceae > Xiamenia > Xiamenia aquisgranensis. The sequence continues at coordinate 99,463 of CAJTDS010000006.1, read as the reverse complement.
TGCTGCAGGTGTGCCGCGAGCTTGGCATAGAGCCGCTCATCGTGATCATGCCCACCAAGGGAGCCGCCTACGACCAGACCGCCTACGACCGCGAAGTCCGCGAGATCTTCTACGACCGCGTGCGCCAGGTATGCGCCGAGGAGGGCGTGCCCTACGTGGACTATTCTGACTACGAGTACGACAAGTACTTCCTGCGCGACGTGATGCATTTGGGCTGGACCGGCTGGGTGCATGTGAACAAGGCCATCTACGAGTTCTTCAACGACGACCATGGCGCCGAAAGCGCCATCGTGTGGCCAGCCGGCGATACGCCGGACAATGCGCCGGAGTATACAGGCGACGATTCGGACGAACGGGAGGAGGGGCAGCGATGAAGGCGTTGCGGGCGCTGGCGGACAGGGTACGTAAGGCGTTCTTCGCCAACACATGGCTTTCCTTCGCGCTGTGGTTCGCGGCGGCTGCGGCCATGGGAGCGCTGCTCTTCTGGTTTCTGGGCTACATGAGCTTGGGCGAGAGCCAGGCGCCGGTGTACGAGGGGTTCTAGAGCGGGCGACTAAGCCGCTGGTGTCCGTGCGCGGCCTTGTCTTCTGCGAGCGTTTCAACTCCTTCGGTGCCCAGGCGAGCTAGCTGCCCTCTGGAAGGACGCGGAGGCGGGCTGTTTGCGGCCGTTGGGCATCTCGCTTCTGGCGTTCTCGCGTGGGCGCAATCTGGATTGCCGAGCTGCTGCGGGCGTCGACCCGTCCACGGTGTGGCTGGGCTTACCTGCTGCGCCTTCCAGGTTTTCACCGACTTTGTGCAGGCTTTCCGCTACGCAGCTTAACGGCTGTGGGTTTCTTTTCGCATTTGCCGACGTGGCCGACGGGTGGACTACAATAAAGGCTTGATTCGTCGACCCAGGAGGTTGCCATGATATTCGGCGCTCTGTTGGCCGGGGGCGTTGGCTCCCGCATGAACATAGAGTCCATGCCCAAGCAATTTTTGCCGCTGGGCAGCAAGCCGGTTTTCGTCCACACGCTGCAGAAGTTCCAGATGGTGTCCCGCTTCGACGCCATCTACGTGGGTGTGCACAAGGATTGGCTGGATTTCGCCCGGGAATCGGCGGCCGAGGCGTCCCTGGGCTCGGTGCCGGTGCATATCGTGGCCGGCGGCGAGGACCGCAACGGCACCATCATGAGCATCATCGCCGGCATCGAGGAGCGCTACGGCGCGGTGGACGACGCCGTCATCGTGACCCACGACTCCGTGAGGCCCTTCGTGAAGGTGTCCACCATCGAGGCCAACATAAGCGCGCTGGCCGACTGCGACGCCTGCGACACGGTCATTCCCGCTACGGACACCATCGTGGAATCCGACAAGGGCCTCTTCATCGACTCCATCCCCGAGCGCCGGCGCATGTTCCAGGGGCAGACGCCCCAGAGCTTCCGCATCGGCGCCCTCAAAGAGGTTTACGGACGTCTTTCCGAAGACGACAGACGCATCCTCACCGACGCCTGCAAGATGTTCGTCATGGCGAACCGGCCGGTGAAGCTGGTGGAAGGCGACGTCACCAACATAAAGCTCACCACGGTCATGGACTACAAGGTGGCCCAGGCCATGCTGGAATCCGGGGCGGAGTAGCCCTATGATCAACAACGTCTACCAGCTGGTGTCGCCGCGCACCGTGGTCGTGAAGTTCGAGGACGTGCCCGTCGAGGGCCGCGTGCTCGTACGGCCCCGGGCGATGGCCGTTTGCCACGCCGACCAGCGCTACTTCCAGGGCCGCCGCGATGCCCAGGTGCTGCGTCGCAAACTGCCCATGGCACTCATCCACGAGTGCGTGGGCGAGGTGCTGGCCGATCCCACGGGAACCTTCCAGACGGGTCAGCAGGTGGTGCTCATCCCGAACATCCCTGGCCGGGAGGGGGAGGGCCTCTACGAGAACTACGCCCCCGGCTCCGCTTTCCGCTCCAGCGGCCACGACGGCTTCATGCGCGATGTGGTGGCGTTGCCGCCCGACCGGGTGGTGGATGCGAGCGGCCTTGACGGGCATGTGGCGGCCATCGCGGAGTTCGTTTCCGTGGCCGTGCACGCCTGCCGCCGCCTGGAGGCTACCGCCCGCACCCCCATCCGCGATCTGGTGGTGGTGGGGGACGGCTCCCTCGGCTTCGTGACCGCCTGCGTCGCGAGCACGTTCTTTCCCGGAGCGTCGCTTTCCGTCGTCGGTCGCAACCAGGACAAGCTGGCCCTCTTCTCGTTCGCGGCGCACCGCTACTTCTCCGACGAGGTGCCTGCCGACGTCCAGTTCGACCACGGGTTCGAGTGCGCCGGCGGCGAAGGCTCCTCCGAGGCCATCAACTTCGTCATAGCCCATGCGCGCCCCCAGGCCAACCTCATGCTCATGGGGGTGTCCGAGCATCCCGTGGCCGTGAACACCCGCGACGTGCTGGAGCGGGGCATGACGCTTGTGGGCTGCTCCCGTTCGGGCCGCCAGGACTTCGAGCGGGCGCTCGAGATCATGCGCGCGCCCGGCATGCAGGAGCGCCTGCGCCAGATCGTCTACGTGGACGCGCCTGTGACCAGCGTGGCCGACATCAAGCGCGTGTTCGCCACCGATTCCCAGACGCCCTTCAAGACCGTCTTCGAATGGGGGATGTAGCATGGCCGGCGGTAAGCGGGAGTACCTAACCCTGCGCCAGCTGCAGGAGGTGTCGCTGGAGCTGCTGCGGGATTTCGACGCCTTCTGCGAAAACCATGGCATCGAGTACGTGCTCTGCGGCGGCAGCATGCTGGGGGCGGCGCGCCACAAGGGCTTCATTCCTTGGGACGACGACGTGGACGTGATGCTGCTGCGCGAGGAGTACGAGAAGCTGCTGGCGCTGAAACCCGAGGTGTGGCAGCTGGGGCAGCGCGACCTGCTCTCCGCCCGCGACCGCACCTTCGCCCGGGACTTCGCCCGGTTCGTGCGAACCGACTACGGCAAGGTGGAGGAGGGTACCCGCGACGATGACTGCCCCTACGTGGGCATCGACATCTTCGCCATCGACTATCTGCCCGAATCCGACGAGGAGTTCGCCGCCCAGGTGCGCGACCGCAACAAGTACCGGCAGCTGCTGCTCACCTGCGCTTCGCCCTTCAACACAGGCTCTACCTTCGCCAAGCGCTGGGTTCGCAACATCCTGCGTCCCTTCGCCAACGCTTACGGCAAGTACCGCATAGCCGACGCGGCCGAGGCGGTGTGCATGCGCTATAACCAGGGACCGAGGAAGGACATCGGCATCGTGTGCGGCGAGTACGGAACCCGCGAGCGCTGGCCGCTGTCGGCCTTCCATCCGGTGCAGCGCGTCCCCTTCGAGGACGCCATGATGCCGGCGCCGGCGGACTACGGCACCTACCTGTCGGCCATCTACGGACCGAACTACATGGAGGTGCCCCCGAAGGACAAGCAGCGGCCCTCACATATCCGCGCTTACAGGATTTCCGATGAGGCTGCCGATGAGAGAGAGGAAGCCTGATGCTGAACTTCACCGTGGGTCCCGTGCAGATGAGCGAATCGGTCTGCCGACTGGGCGCCGATCAGGTGCCTTACTTCCGCACACCGGAGTTCTCGCAGGTCATGCTCGAGAACGAGCGCATGCTGCTGGAGCTTGCCAGCGCCCCTGCCGGCTCGCGGGCGGTGTTTCTGACCGCGTCGAGCACAGGCGCCATGGAGGCTTCGGTCATGAACACCCTGTCGGCTGCCGACAGGGCGCTGGTGGTGGACGGGGGCAGCTTCGGGCACCGCTTCGTGCAGCTGCTGGAAATCCACGGCATTCCCCATGAGGTGATAACGCTTGCGCCCGGCGAGAGCCTGAGGACCGAGCACCTAGCGCCCTACGAGGGGGCGGGCATCACGGCGTTTCTGATTAACGCCGACGAGACCTCCACCGGCACCTTCTACGACATGGGCCTGGTGGCCGATTTCTGCGCCCGGGAGGATGCGTTTTTCATCGTGGACGCGGTGAGCGCGTTTCTGACCGACGCGGTGCCTATGGATGAGCTCGGTATCGATGTGCTCATCACCGGGTCCCAGAAGGCGCTGGCGGTGCCTCCGGGCGTGTCGGTGGTTGCCCTTGCCCCCCGCGGCCTCGACCGCGTGGCCGCAAGCGGTGTTCGCTGCATGTACTTCAACCTGGCTGACGCGCTCAAGAACGGCGAGCGCGGCCAGACCCCCTTCACGCCGGCCGTGGGTATTTTGCTGCAGGTGAACCAGCGTCTGCGCGACCTGGTGGAAGCAGGAGGGACCCAGGCGGAGCTCAAGCGGGCGGCGGCTCTGGCGGCCGACTTCCGCGAGCGCATCCAGGGCATGCCCTTTACCCTGCTCTCCGAAAGCCCGGCCAACGGCGTGACGGCGCTTGCGGTGGGCGAGGGCATATCTGCCAAGGAGCTGTTCTCTCGCCTGAAGGACGAGCACGGCATCTGGATCTGCCCCAACGGCGGCGAGCTGGCCGAGACGGTGTTTCGCGTGGGGCACATGGGCGCGCTTACCCCGGCTGACAACGAAGCGCTGGTAACGGCTCTTGGCCAGGTGCTCTCGGCGCTGGAAGCGGGGGAGTAGCCATGCGGGGAGGCAAGCGCGTCGTCATCACCTACGGCACCTACGACCTGCTGCACCACGGGCATATCCGCCTGATGGAGCGTGCGAAGGAGCTGGGGGACTACCTGATCGTAGGGGTCACCTCCGACGCCTTCGACAAGTCCCGAGGCAAGCTCAACGTGGAGCAGCCCTTCTCCGAGCGGCTGCGGGCCGTGCAGGACGCCGGCATCGCCGATCTGGTGATAGCCGAGGAGTTCCAGGGCCAGAAGATCGCCGACATCAAGAAGTACGGCGTGGACGTGTTCGCCATCGGATCCGACTGGGAGGGGCGCTTCGACCACCTGGGGCGCTACTGCGACGTGGTGTACCTGCCCCGTACCCAGGGGGTGTCCTCCACCGAGCTGCGGGCCGAGCGCAGCGCTTCAATGGAGCTTTGCTGCATCGGGTCGGGATACCTTATGGAGCGCTTCACGGGCGAGAGCCGCCATGTGGCCGGCGTCGAGGTGACCTGCGGGTTCTCCCCGACTGGCGACAACTCCGCCTTCGAGGCTGCGGGCGTGCCCGTTGCAAAGACGCTCTCCGATGCGCTCGAGCGGTGCACGGCGGTCTACATCTGCGAGCCCATCGACGAGCGGGCCGGGCTCATCCGCCGCGCCCTGGATGCCGGCAAGCACGTGCTGTGCGAGGCGCCGATGTTTCTGTCCCTGGACGAGGGACGCGACCTGTTCGCGCTGGCCGACGAACGGGGCCTCGTGCTCATGGAGGCGCTCAAGACCGCGTACTTCCCGGCTTTCGAACGCCTGCAGCTGCTGCTGGAAAACGGCATCGTGGGCGAGGTGAAGGACGTGGACGCGTCGTTCTCCCACGTGTTCGACGGGCTCAACCGGGCCGACCGCTACGAGGGCAGCTTCTACGATATGGGGGCGACCGTGTGCCTGCCGGCCATGGCGTTTCTGGGCACCGACTACCAGGATGCGCGTTTCACCTGCGCTTTCGACGACGATTTCTGCACGTGGGCGAAGCTCGATCTGGCCTATGGCACCGCCAGCGCCACGCTGCGGGTGGGCCGGGGTATGAAAACCGAGGGAGATATGGTGGTCACCGGCACCGACGGCTACGTGTACGTGCCTGCGCCCTGGTGGAAGACCGAGTACTTCGAGGTGCGCCACGAGGATCTGCGCGACACGAAGAAATACTACTTCGACTACGCCGGGGAGGGCCTGCGCTACGAGCTGTTCGAGTTCGCCCACCTGGCGGCGACCGAGCCTGCCGAGCGCATTCCCGCCCGAGGCGAGGGCGAGGTGCTTGCCGTGGCTGCGCTGGTTGAGCAGTTCGACCAGGGCCGAGTGCGCCGGCTTGAGAAGGGCGCCTGGGCCTTCAACGGCGGCGAGACGGTGGTGGACCGGTGATTCGGGCGAGGCTAAACCGCCTCGATGGCGTTTTGCGTCCTCCCTCTTTCCGCGTGGGCGACGCTCTTTTTGCTGCCGCCCTTGCACTTGCGGTTGTCGCGGCCGGCCTCTTTGGGGTTGGGTGGGTTTTCGTCGACTACTACCCCATGGTAGCGGGGCTTGTTCTGCAATTCGCGCTCAACGTTGCCTATACCATTCGCCATATCAGAGATCAGCTGCTCCATACGCTGCTCTACTTCGGGATATTCCTCTTTCTGCTTACGCGGCCTGTCATCGGCATATTCTACGGGACGGGGGCGTGGTATGCCGACGGCGAAGAGGCGACGCTGTTCTCCCTTATCGTCATCTATCTCTCGCTTGTGGCTCTCCTTGTCGGCGCCATGGTTGCTGTAGGTTCTTGCGGCCGCTCGCATAGCCTGCGAGGCCTGGGTGGGAGGGCGGAGCGTCGGGCATCGCACCGGTTCGCATCCGCGAGGCTGCGGGCCGTCGGGGTTTTCCAGAGGCTGGAGCGGTCGTCGCTGTTGAGGGCGTTGCGTGCGGCCTCTCTGATGCTGCTGCTGGTCTGTCTGGCGTTTTCGCTCATCGAGGCGTTCCAGATGCTGCGGTACATGGCCGGCCGTACTTACGTGGAGTATCACCTCATCAGCACGAGCGCTTACTCCTCAAGTTTCGTGACGAGCATATCTGGCATGTTCTCGTATGCGCTGTGCGCTTTTCTGGCGACACTTCCCAGCAGGCGTCCCGCCACTGCCGCCCTCGTCGTCAACGTGGGTCTAACCGTTCCCGACCTGGTAATCGGGTCGCGTTTCAGCTTCGTTGGCGCGGTGCTCCTGATGGCGTTCTATTATCTGTTCCGCCAGGTGACAGCCGGTAGGTCCGGCGAGCAGTGGATAACCAAGCGCTTGATTGTTTTTTCCCTGGTTGCACTGCCTGTCGGCCTGGTTTTCCTCGGTTCTCTTAACTACATTCGCGCCGGAACGTCTTTCGGGGCCCAGGGACTGCTTCTCCCGGTTGCCGACGCGCTCTACAAGCAAGGGGTAACGTTCAAGGTTCTTCAGTACGGTTATCTGGCCGCTCCCGATATCGCGGCGCTCGGCCCCAAGTTCTTCGTGTTCGGAGACCTTATCAACACGATAACGCAGGGGTTCGTCGGCCAGGTATTTCTGGGTTGCCAGAAGCTGCCGGACACGAACAGCGTGGAATTGGCGCTTTCGGGCAACCTCTACGCCCATACGCTCTCCTATTTCAGCCATTCGAACTATCTCGGCGGGGAGGGATGGGGGTCGTCCTATCTCCTCGAGTCGTTCGCGGATGGAGGCTATGCGGGGGTAGCCGGGTTCAGCTTCGTCCTCAGCTTTGCGCTCTCGAAGATGTCGCGGTCGCTCGGAACCGGCTGGGGAAGCACATTCTTCGTCGTGCTAGCGTCGCGTTCAATCTACATGGCGCCGCGAGGCGACTCTTTGGCGTGGCTTTCCTTCGCGTGGTCGACGCGCTTCTGGCTTTTCGTGGTATGTCTCTTGGTCTTTGCCTGCGTGCTGCACGCATTGGCTCATGGGAGGCTGACCGCCATGGTCGACCGCGCGGGTCGGCCGCCCTGCGCGCTGCGTCGATGTTCGGGAGGCTGTTCACCGCATTGGTTCGATAAGAGAGTGGAAACGTTTGGAGAGAGTAGGTTGCGATGACGTATCTGATATTTGTCCTGGAGTCCATCAAACGCCACGCGCGATTCGTCGTGGTGCTTACCCTCGTCGCCCTGTTGTGCGGTGCCGGCCTGTCGGCTTTTCAGGCGCTGCGAAGCCAGGCGGGTTCCTCCTATATCGCCGAGGTGACGTTCTATGTGGACGGGCATGAATCCGACGAGGTCAAAGAGTACAACTACGAGCTGAACGAGGATTATCTCGCTTCGGATATCCGGCGAATCATCGTGAGCGGGAAGGTTGCGGGCGAAGTGCGCAAGGAGTACGGGTCCGAGGTCTCCATCACCACGCCTTACTGGGTGAACCGCGAGACGAAGAACAACATCTACTCGCACTACATTTACGCCGAGGTTTCGGCTCCGACCGCCGAACTGGCCCTGGCTGCCGCCCAGGCGGTTGCCGAGAGGACGCTTGTCCAGGTTGACGAGCAGTTGGACGTTTCGACCATACAGGTTGCCGAGGGTCCCCTGCTGAAGACCGTGTCGGGCATGGCCGCCGATTACGGCGTTGACGACTTCGACGATGCTGCGTTCAAGCAGGACCCTCGATTGATCGACCCCAAAACGCTGATCGTGGTAGCGTTCTGCGGACTTGCGCTCGCAATCCTCGTTTCGGTGCTCAAGGATCTGCGTGATGGCCGAATCCACTCGAAAAACGACGTGGTCAGGCTCTTCGGCGTCCCGGTCCTCGACGTCGTCCCGCGCGACCAGGTAGACCAGCTGACGGCTTTCTATCGTAGTGCGACGATTCTGGGCTCCCTTGCGAAGAGGGATGGGCTTGCCTCCGTGGGCGTATGTGGTATGGGCCTCGCCGACGAGGTGGGGGCTGCGGCCCGTTGCTTGGGCGAAGCTTGCGATGGCTTCAGCGTGGCATGTGCCGTCGATCTGCTCGACGGCGGCTCTGCCATGCTTGCCCTGTCGAAGGTGGATGCTGTGTTGCTCGTTGTCGAGCAGGGGAGCGGGGGCACGAAGCAGCTTGGAACCGTGTCGGACCTGTTGAACGCATCGGAGATTCCGTGCGCGGGCGCGCTGCTGATTACCGAGCAATCTCCTAGGGCTAACTAGCGCTATGACGACGCGCGTCCTGTTCATAGTCTATTCCTTCAGCATGGGTGGGGGCGCCGAGAAGGTGCTTTCGTACCTGATCAACGGCCTTGAAAGCCGTGGCGGCTACCAGGTCGACCTTCTGGAGGTTCATCACGAATCCGGCACCTGGGAGGCTATACCTGAGGCGGTCACGGTGCTCCCGCCCGTATTCGATGAGACGGCAACGAACCCCTTCGCCCGCCTGAGGAGGGGCGCGCTGAGGAGAGTCTCGGCGATTTCCCCGGCGTTGCTTAGGCGCTTGGTGCGCACGCCCAAGCGCTACGATGTCGTGGTCCCCTTCAACTACATGATTCCCTCGTTGCTGGCGAAGCCGAACGAGCGGTCCATCATGTGGAACCATGGGAGCATCGAGTGCTTGGACGACGAGCCGGTTAAGGCCGCATGGCAGCGTAAAGCCTACGAGAGGGCCGACGCCGTCGTCGCCATCGCCGACAGGACCGCCCGATCTATTGTCCGCCTCTGCCCGGAGGCCAAGGGGAAGCTGCGCATCGTTCGCAACGGGTTTCCTCTGGAGGCCATGCGAGAAGCGTCTTGCGAGCCGAGCGTTAGCCTGGAGCATCCCGCGGTGGTCTGCCTCGGGAGGCTGGATGAGAACAAAGACCCCGTGAGCGTCGTGAGGGCCTTCGGCAGCATTGTCTCGCAAGCGCCGTCCGCCCATCTGTGCTTTATCGGGCGAGGGGACCTGGAGGAGCTCGCGAGGGCCGAAGCCTACCGACTCGGCATCTTGGACCGTGTTGTCTTCCTCGGCTACGTCGAGAATCCGTACCCCCTTCTCAGGCAGGCTGATTGCGTTATCTCCATGTCCCATTCCGAAGGGTTTCAGTCCGTGTTCGTGGAGGGCTTCGTGTTCGGGGTTCCCTTCATATCCACCCCCGTGGGGGCTGCGGAGGAGCTGGCCTGCGCGTGCGACGGTGGAATCGTCATCGACGGTGAAGCCGAGGCCGGTGATGCGTTCGTTGCCCTGATGGGCAAGAGGGAAGAGGCTTCGTACGGTGAGAAGCTTCAAAGGTACGCGAGCGGCTTGAGCATTGATGCGTTCGTCGATGCGTTCGAGCTGCTCGTCTCTGAGGTGCTAGGAGGTACCAAGTGACGCCGATTGTCATAGGGAGCTATATGGGCGCAGGGTCGTCCGCATTTACCGATTGCCTTCTCGACCACGAGCGCGTGTCGTGCCCCAACGGCTCGTTCGAGTACGTGTTCCTGTACATGCCTGACGGCCTGTTCGATCTGGAGGACAAGCTACTGCTCGCGAACAACGCATTGCGCAGCGACGAGGCGATAAGGAGCTTCCGGCAGGCGATGAGGGACGTGTACGAGAATCCTACCTGGGGCATGGGGGGCTACAAGCAGAAGGTATCCCCAAGGTTCATGGACCGCGTCGACGAGTTCATTGACGAGATATCCCTGTGCAGCTACGAGGGGTTCTGGTACGACCATCAGCTTGTGAGCGCTACTTCGAAATTCGTGGGAAGGGTGATCCGCAAGCTCAAGATCAACGACGGTCGGCGCTTTCTGCGCACATGCGACGACCGGATGACCGTGGCGTTTCCCTCTTCCGAGCAGTTCTTCTCTGCGGCGAGATCCTTTGTCGGGGATGTGCTGGCGATGCCGGACGAGAGGGCGGACATAGCCGTGTTCGACCAGCTCCTGCTCCCTCATAACGCGAATCGCATCGAGCGGTACATGCCGGATGCGAAGATGCTCATATCGCAGCGCGACCCGAGGGACGTGTTCCTTCTTAACAAGTACTATTGGCGCCGGCAGAACGAGCAGATTCCCTTCCCGTACGATGCAGAGGTGTTCTGCACGTATTATCGGGCCATGCGAGAGTCGGTTCCCGAACTGGACCCGTCCCGGGTACGCACGTTCTTCTTCGAGGATCTGGTGTTCGATTACGAGACTACCATGGGGCAGATCAGGGCGTTCCTTGATATGGACCTTGGAGAGAAACGCGCGGAGGGCGCGCGGTTCGTCCCCGAGCGCTCGCTGCGCAATATAGGAATCTACCTGGAAAACGATCGCTATGCCGAGGAGGCCGCCGTCATAGAGCGGCTGCTGCCGGAGTACCTGTATCCGGGCGATATTTCGCGGGCGGCCTCCGTGAGCCAGGGGGATGCGTTCTAACATGGCGTCGCGCTTCGAGAACACGCTTTACAACCTCATGGCTGCGTGGGGCGGGCAGGTGGCCTCCATGGTCATGACCTTTGTTACGCGTGCCGTGTTCGTCCGAATGCTCAGCACGGAGTATTTGGGCATAGAGAGCCTGTTCACCAATCTGCTTGTCATCCTGAGCCTTGCGGAGCTTGGGATCGGCACGGCAATCACCTACGCCCTGTACAAGCCCATCTCCGAAGACGATACGGAGACGATAAAATCGCTCATGCGCCTGTTCCGTCGGGCATATTGGGCGATCGGCATCGTGGTGGCCGTGGTCGGATTCGCCATGTCCCCCTTCCTGGATCTGCTTATCGAGGACGCGCCGGATATCCCTTATTTGCAGGTGTACTTCCTGTGCTTCGTCGCCAACACCTCCGTTTCCTATTTCTTCTCGTACAAGGGGCTTCTCCTGTACGCCTATCAGCGGCAGTACGTCACCTCGCTCATCAGCTACGGCACCCAGATCGCCATGTGCGTTGTGCAAATGGCGGTCCTCGTCCTTACCCGCAACTACCTGCTGTTCCTGACCTGCATGATTGCCGGAACGCTGGTGCAGAACATCATCATCTCCGCTTTCGCTGACGCCCAGTACCCTTACCTGAAAGAGCGCTCGGTGTCCAAGCTTACCCGCGAGCAGCTCGTTCCGCTTCTGAAGAACGTGGCGGCGATGACCATGCATAAGATCGCGGGCGTGGCTGCTGCCCCTATCGGCAGCGTGTTCGTCAGCATGTTCGTGGGTATCGATGCTATCGCGATCTACGGCAACTACGTGCTCCTCGTCGACGCTCTCTGGCGTATCCTCGACAAGGTGTTCAACTCCGCTATCGCCAGCGTGGGGAACATGAGCTCGCAGACCGACGTCGAGCGCCAGTACGGCGTGTTCCGGAGCGCGTACTTCATCGCCGCTGTGCTGTACACGGTGTGTGCGAGCGTGTTTTTGTCGTGCGCCAACCGGTTTGTCGGTCTATGGCTTGGAGAGGGCTACCTTTTCGGCGACCTGACGGTCATCCTGCTTGCCGTGTGGTTCTTCGTGAAGGGCATGAGGGCTGCGGAGCAGATGTTCACGTCGGCGTACGGTTTGTTTTGGAGGTCGTGGTACAAGGCGATTATCGAGTCGCTCGTGATGATCGCCTCTGCTTACGTGCTGGTGCGCGTCTGGGGTGTGAACGGTGTGGTCGTGTCCGGCATCTTCACCATGCTGTGCGTCGCTACCGTCATCGAGGTTCACGTTCTGTACAAGTTCGGTTTCGGCCGATCGCCGATGCCCTATATCAAGCAGTCGGTGAAGTACTACGCGAGCGGCTTGGCTATTGCGGGTCTCTGCTTTTGGGTATGCTCGATGATTCCGTGGGGAGGCGTTCTGGGGCTGCTCGCCGCCGGGCTCGTGTCGGCAGTTCTGAGCGGCGGGTGCGTGGTCGCCCTGTATTGCCGAACGGACGAGTACGCTCGCTTCAAGGAGATTCTCAGCCGCGTGGTCGGTGTGCTTCAAGGGAAGCTCGGCGGCCGCTTGCCCAAGAGGGGGCGCTGATGCTTCGATCTTCGGTTGTCCCGAACTCCGCCGGCTTTGGGGTCGGTGTAAGCGGGAGAGAGGAGGCGCTGTGCGCGTTCTTCAGCTGAAATGCGGCTTGGGCATTGACGGCGCATCGCAGATGATGGTTAACCTGGCTCGAGCCGTCCGTCCGTACGGGGTGGTCTTCGACGTGCTGCTCGACGATTCGGCAGCTGCGTCCCATGAGACGTACCTTAAGGAGCTCGAATCATTGGGGGGTCGCGTTTTCTCCGTGGCCGATGCGTGGGAGGCTAGCTCCAAGCGCATCCCCCGTAAGCTGTTCAAGCTGCTCTACAGCCTGAAAGTCATGAGGGCAGGGGATTACGCGGCGGCGCATCTGCAAACAGACACCCCCTCGAGAATCCAGATGCTCATGGTCGCAAAAGGGGCTGGCATTCGCAAACGAATCGTGCACTCCCATAATAGCAGCTGCGAGGCGGCGGAAGGGGAGCCGGCCAGGCAGGCGAAGTACAAGGAGCGGATGTCTCGCGTCGCCACGCACTATATCGCGTGCTCCGACGAGGCTGCAGCGTGGCTGTTTCCCGAAGACGTTGTTTCTGGTAAACGCTATACGTTGCTCAAAAACGGCATAGACCTTGACGCTTACCGCTTCGACCGTTCGCGGAGGGAGTCCGTCCGCCAACGCCTGGGGGCTGGGGGCCATGTGGCTATCGCCTGCATCGGGCGCTTGGTCGCGCAGAAGAACCTGGGATTTGCAATCGAGGTCATGAAGCGCGTGGTTGCGCGGGAGCCCGGAGCGAAGCTTTTCTTGGTCGGCGACGGAGAGAAGCGCAGTGAGCTTGAGGCCCTCGCGAAGAAGGAGGGCGTGGCTGGCGCCGTCGAGTTCCTTGGACCTCGGGACGACGTTGCGGAGCTGCTCCAGGCGTTCGACGTGCTGCTCATGCCCTCGCTGTTCGAAGGGTTGCCCGTAGTGCTCGTGGAGGCTCAGGCTGCATCTCTTCCCTGCGTTGCGAGCGATACGGTGTCTCGCCAGGCTGATTTAGGGGGTCGAATCGCGTTCGTTTCCCTCGATGCGCCCTTGGACACATGGGCGGATGCCGTTTTGGAAGAGGCGGCGCTGCCGAGGGCGGACGTCTCATCGTGCGTTCGCGACAGCGGATTCGCCGTGGAGGACAGCGCGAGGGCTCTCGCTGAAGTCTATGGCGTCGATGCGAGGTCCTGAGAAGATGAAAGGTTGTCGCTCTTGGGGTGAGTGATTCCCGGGCGAGCGATGTGAAGGAGGTTTATCATGCGCGAAGGTTCCGCGCCTAATTTCTGCCCCCCTGTCGAGGAGGGCATGCTCATCTCGCTTCAGGACGAGCGGGGGGAGAGCGTCGATCTGGAGTTTCTAGGGCTCGTGCTGCACGGCGGGCGTCGCTACGGGTTCTTCTTTCCGGTGAGCGACGACGCGCCCGCGCTCTCGTCGGGCGAGGTGGTGTGCCTGGAGGTGACCGAGCTGGACGATGATGAACAGCCCGCCGCCTTCGAGCTGGTGGACGACGCGGCCATCGCCGAGGAGGTTTACGCCGACTTCCAGCAGGCCACGCGCGACCTCTACGACTTCGAGTAGGGCGGCTGCTGGATGGGGCTTGCGTCTTGCTGCTGCAGGCGCTACACTACCGTGCTAGATGAATTCTGTTTCAGGGCGAGGTGAAAGTCCTCACTGGCGGTAATGCCTCAGGCTGCAGCGGGAAATGCTGCGGCGGCGGGGCCAGTCCGCGACCCTGGCGGCATCGGCGGCGTCCTTGGGCGCTGCGGGCGTCCCAGGCTGACTCCGGTGGGATTCCGGGACCAACGGTTACAGTCCGGATGGAAGAAGCAGCGGTTCTGGAGAGACCGGGCCTTGCGCCCGATGTCGTTCCAAGAGCGTGTTTCAGGCCTGTGTGAAGGAATTCATGCGGGCCTGTTTCCTTTTCTCGGGTCGGGAAGCATCAGCCTGCCAGACGCTTGACCCGAAGAAAAGAGGTGGATCATGGCCGGATCTATGAAGACGCTCGAGGAAGTGGAGGGCAAGCAGGCCGCCGGGCGCGCCCCCCAGGGAAAGCGCTACGCCAACACCAACGTATGGGGTACGCGCCAGCTGGTGACCATGGCGCTTATGTGCGCTATCGGTGTGGTGCTCTCGTTCATCGAGTTTCCGCTTCTGCCCGGCGTCACCTGGCTTAAGTGCGACGTGTCCTCCATGCCCGCCATGGTGTGCGGCTTCGCCTTCGGGCCGGCCGCCGGCTTTGCGGTGGGGGCAGTGGAGGCTATCCTGCACGGGCTGCTCATGGCCGACTTCTCCGGAGCGCTCATGAACATCATGGTGGTGGCCGGCCTGGTGATTCCCTCGGCGCTCGTCTACAAGCGCATCCATAGCTGGCGCGGTGCGGTGGTCGGCCTTGTGGTTGCCGTTGTGGCCGCCGTCATCATGGCCATCCTGGGCAACCTGATCGTCACGCCTGTGTACCTGGGCGTCCCCCTGCAGGCCGTGATTGACATGATCATCCCCATCCTGGTTCCCTTCAACTTGCTGAAGGGCGCCATCAACGCGGTGCTCACGCTGATCATCTACAAGTCCGTGAGCAACCTCATCACCCCGAAGAAGGACCAGGTGCATGGACGATAAGGCTGTAGCACACCCGGGGTTGGCCGGTGTGCCCGCGTCGGCTGGCGCGCCGGGGCTGGCTGGTGCGTCCGGCGAGCTGGTCGGCGCATTCGGGTCGGTCGGCACGTCTGGCGATGCAGGGTGCGCGCCCGGCGAGATGCCACGCGCGACCGACGGGACGGCTGTGGATTTCGACGGCATCCGGTTCACCTACGACGGAGAGGCCTTCGTGCTGGACGGCATCGACCTTTCCGTTCCCGAAGGGCAGTTCCTCTGCATCCTGGGAGGCAACGGGTCGGGCAAGTCGACGCTTGCCCGCCATATCAACGCCCTGCTTCTGCCCGACGAGGGCCAGGTGACGGTGCTCGGCTGGTCTACGGACGACCCTCGTTGCACCTTCGACATCCGAAGCCACGCGGGCATGGTGTTCCAAAATCCCGACGACCAGTTGGTGGCCAGCGTGGTGGAAAACGACGTGGCCTTCGGTCCCGAGAATCTGGGGGTTGCCCCTGATGAGCTGCAGCGACGGGTGATCGAGGCCCTCGGCAACGTGGGGCTGCAGGGCTTCGACCTGCGCGAGACCACGGCGCTTTCCGGCGGCCAGAAGCAGCGCGTGGCCATTGCCGGGGTGCTGGCCATGCGTCCGCGCATCCTGGTGCTCGACGAGGCCACGGCCATGCTCGATCCTCGCGGGCGCAAGGGGCTCATGCGTCTTGCGCGCGAGCTCAACGAGCAGGGGTTGACCGTGGTCATGATCACCCATTTCATGGACGAGGCCGCGCAGGCTGATCGCGTGGTGGTGCTCGAGGTGGGGCGCGTGGTGGCCGACGGCGACCCCGATGCGGTGCTCAGCGACCCGGCGCGCCTGGAGTCTATGAGCCTGGACGTGCCCTTCGTCGCGTCGCTTGCCGTCGCGCTGCGCAAGCGCGGGGTCGACGTGGCCGTGCACGTGCAGCCCGATCTGTTGAAGGAGGAGCTATGCGCGTTGCGTTCGAGCAGGTGAGCTACTCCTACCGGAAGGCCGACCCGGCCGAGGCCAAGGGCGGCCGGGGCTTGCGTCGCGGCAAGGCGAAGGAGCGGGCGACCGCCTCGGAGCAGGCGTTGGGCCGGGCGGAGTGGGGCGCCGACCCGAACGAGCGCTGGGCGCTGCGGGATGTGAGCTTCGTGGTGGAGCCTGGCGAATTTCTAGGGCTTGCGGGGCATACGGGCAGCGGCAAGTCGACGCTCATTCAGCACATGAACGGGCTTCTGCATCCGACGCAGGGCCGCGTGCTCGTGGACGGGCGCGACCTGGCCGACAAAAGCTGGGCCCAGCAGTGTCGCGGGAGCGTGGGACTGGTGTTCCAGTACCCCGAGCATCAGCTTTTCGCGCCCACGGTGGCCCAAGACGTGGCGTTCGGGCCGAGAAACCTGGGGCTTTCCGGCGACGAGCTCGATGCGCGGGTGCGCCAGGCTTTGGAGCGGGTGCACCTGGACGTCGGCGAGGTCGGCGGCCGCAGCCCCTTCGAGCTGTCCGGCGGCCAGCAGCGCCGCGTGGCCTTCGCCGGGGTGCTGGCCATGGATCCGCAGGTACTGGTGCTCGACGAGCCGGTGGCCGGGCTCGACCCGGTGGCCCGCGAGGATTTCCTGGCCCTCATAGCCGAGCTGCATGCCGGGGGCATGTCGGTGGTCATGGCGTCCCACAACATGGACGACCTGGCGCGCCTGTGCGACCGCATCCTGGTGCTTAACGGCGGCAGCGCGTTCGCCCTTGGCAGCCCGGAGGATGTGTTCTCCCAGGGCGAGGCCCTGCGCAGCATAGGCTTGGACGTGCCGCCGGCCCAGCGCATGGCCGAACAGCTGCGGGCAGAGGGGTTCGCGCTGCCGCGGGCGCTTTACGACACCGAGAGCCTAGCCGAGGACCTGGCGCCTCAGCTGGGCGGGAGCGCGGCGCCTGCGTTCGGTCGGAAGGAGGGTGCTTGTGCCTGACATCACCTGCATCGGCCGTTACTGGCCCGGCGACAGCCCGATCCACCGTATGGACGCGCGGGCGAAGCTGCTGCTGTCGCTGGCCGTTATGGCCATAGCCTTCGTGGCGCAGACGTTCTGCTCGCTTGCGGTGGTGGCCGTCTTCGTGACGGGGCTGTTCGTGCTGTCGGGCATACCGCTTGGCAGCGCCCTGCGCTCCATCGTGCCGCTCATCTTCATCGTGGTCATCACGGCGCTGCTCAACGTGCTCTTCGTGCAGACGGGCGACGTGGTGGCGCACTGGTGGGTGATTACCATCACCACAGGCGGCATCCGCATGGCCTTCTTCATCGCCCTTCGCCTGGTCATCTTGCTGCTGGCCATGAGCCTGCTCACCCTGACCACGCCCACCCTCGACATCACCGACGCCTTCGAGTATCTACTTGGCCCCTTCCGCCGCTTCGGCCTTCCCGCCCACGAGCTGTCCATGATGATGGGCCTGGCGCTGCGCTTCATGCCGCTGTTCGTGGGCGAGCTCACCACTATCTACCGTGCCCAGGTAAGCCGCGGCGCCGTGCTGTCGAAATGGCGGGTGAGCACGTTGACGGCGCTGCTGGTGCCCTTGTTCACCAGCGCGTTTCGCCACGCGGAGACGCTTTCGGCGGCCATGGACGCCCGTTGCTACCACGGTGCCGACGGTCGCACGAGGCTGCATCCGCTGAGCTACACATCGCTTGACCGCAACGGCGTCATTGCCGTGGCGCTATTGCTGGCCCTCACCGTGGCTGCGAACTTCCTGCCCCTGTAATCTGTTTGTTCCCTACCGAAAGGAAACCCCATGAGCAACGAAAACGGACTCGCCACCATCCTCGACTACCTCACGAGCGTCCCCGCCTGGTACCTGGCCACCGTGGACGGGGAGGGGCAGCCCCATGTGCGCCCCTTCAGCTTCGCCGAAATCCAGGACGGGCGGCTGTGGTTTTGCACCTCCACCGAGAAGGACGTCTACCACGAGCTTCAGCGCAATCCCCGCTTCGAGGCCACGGCCTGGAAGACCGGCTATGGTTGGGTCATCCTGCGCGGTATTGCCGACCTTGAGGACCGTGCGTCGGGGTCCATGCGGCGAAACGGGTTCGAGCATATGGTCGCCTTGGGCGAGAGCTGGGAGAGCGCCGACGATGCGCGCCTGACCTTCTTCTCGGTGGCCGACCCGCAGGCGTGGATCTGCGACATCGACGGCAGCTGGAACCCGGTGGCGCTGTAGCCGGCGCCGATGACCGCGCCCTCCATACGGGCGTTTCGACGCGCGCGGAGGGCCCTTGCGGTGCCGTTCGTCGGAACGGGGCGGCCGACAGCGCTGCGCCTTCGGCATCTTCGGGTATGCTTGGGCGCATGACCGTGCGTCCATCTGGGCGCAGACCGAGAGGAGCCGCCCTTCCATGGATGCCGTAATTGATGCCATCAACTCCATAGACGCCTTCGTCTGGGGTCCGCCCATGATCGCGCTCCTTTTGGGGTCGCATCTGTTCCTGACCTTCCGCACGAAGTTCATCCAGCGCAAGCTGCCCACGGCCATCAAGCTGTCGGTGACGCCCGACCCGGACGCTCCGGGCGACATCAGCCAGTTCGGAGCGCTTACCACGGCGCTGTCAGCCACTATCGGTACCGGCAACATCGTGGGCGTCGGCACTGCTATCCTTGCTGGCGGCCCTGGTGCCGTGTTGTGGATGTGGCTCACCGGCGTGTTCGGCATCGCCACCAAGTACTGCGAGACCTACGCCGCGGTGAAGTACCGCGTGGAGGACCATAACGGCAACATGCTGGGCGGCGCCATGTACGCCTGGAAGCGCGCGTTCACCAAGGACGGTAAGACCCCCTGGTGGGCGATGCTGGGCGCCGGCGCCTTCGCCGTGTTCACCGCCGTTGCCTCCTTCGGCATCGGTTCGGCCGTGCAGTCCAGCGCCATGACCAGCATCATCGTGTCCAACGCGCCGGGCGTGCCCACCTGGGGCATCGGCCTTGCCGTGGTCATCATGGTATCGCTCGTCATCTTCGGCGGCATCAAGTCCATCTCCCGAGTCTGCGAGAAGCTGGTGCCCTTCATGGCCATCGCCTACGCTTGGGGCTGCATCGTTATCATTGGTCTGAACTGGCAGTACGTCTGGCCTGCCATCTGCCTTATCTTCGAGTGCGCCTTCACCCCGAAGGCTGCCTTCGGCGGCGCGGTGGGAAGCGGCCTTATGCTGGCGCTGCAGTTCGGCTGCGCCCGCGGTCTGTTCTCCAACGAATCCGGCTTGGGCTCGGCCCCCATCGTGGCCTCCGCCGCCGCCACCCGAAATCCCGCCCGCCAGGCGCTGGTGTCCATGACCGGCACCTTCTGGGACACCGTGGTCATCTGCGCTCTCACCGGCATCGTGCTGGTGTCCTCGATGCTTGCCAACCCCGAGATCATGGAGCAGGGGCTGATCACCGCCGGCGCAGACCTGACGTCGGCCGCCTTCGCCTCCATCCCCTTCGTGGGCACGCCCATTCTGGTCATCGGCATGATCCTGTTCGCCTACAGCACCATCTTGGGCTGGTCCTACTACGGCAACCGCGTGGTCACCTACCTGTTCGGCAAGCGGGCCATCCGCCCCTACCAGGTCATCTACGTGGCCGTGGCGTTCCTGGGCGCCGTGGGAATCGGCGACTTGGTGTGGACCGTCTCCGACATCGCCAACGCCTTCATGGCCGTGCCCAACATCATCGTGGTGCTGCTGCTCTCGGGGCTGATCGCCCGCGAGACGAAGCACTACGTGTGGGACCGCAACCTGGACGAGGTGGACGAGACCCCCATTCCCAAGCTGGAGTCGAAGTAGGCCCGACGGCTGTTTTGCTCGCCCCTGTCCGGCGCTACGCGGGATTGCAGCCCGCCGCTGTTACCGCCGGAATCTGGTTTCGCGGATGCCGGGCCTACCCGTCCGCTCAGCCCGCATAATCGGCAGGCTCGTGCGCTTTTCCTCGTGAACCTGCCGATTGTGCGGGCTTTTTTCCGCGGAAGCCAGAAGGCGTGGGGTATCATGGGGCCATGGAATCCATTGCGATCATAGGAGGCGGCGCTGCGGGGCTTGCAGGCGCCGTGGCGGCCGCCCAGGCGTTGCGCGCGGCGGGGTGCAGCGACGTGGAAGTCGCGCTGTGCGAGGCGGACGAGCGGGTGGGCCGCAGCATTCTGGCCACGGGCAACGGACGATGCAACTTCTCCAACGCCTCGGTGCGGGCGTCGGACTACCGAAACGCCGCCTTCGTCGGGTCGGTGCTTCAGTCGCTTCAGGGCTGGTCGATGCGCGGAGGCTGTACGGCGGGCAGGGAAGCGGGCGTTGCCGACCCCGTGCACCGCTTCTTCGCCGATGCGGGGCTGTTGTGGCGCGAGGAGTCCGAAGGGCGGTTGTACCCCCAGGCCAACAAAGCCACAAGCGTGCTGGACGTGCTGCGCGCGAAGGCCGCCCGGCTGGGGGTGCGCGAGCGGACGTCCAAGCGTGCCGTCCGCATCGATGCGCCTTCGGCTCCGGAGGGGCCCTTTGCCGTGCGGTTCGACGACGGCTCCGTCATGCGCCCTCGGGCCGTCGTGCTGGCCATGGGCGGGAAGCATGGTCTTGCCGTGGAGCTCCCGCCGCTGCTGCGCTCGGGCGCGCTAAGCCCCGTGCTCGGCCCCCTGCGTTCTGACGGGCGGCTGACCAGGACGCTGAACAACATCCGCCTGAAGGCGGTCCTGTGCCTGTGCCGTCCCGACGAGAAGGCCGCCCGAAACAGCATCGCCAACGACGTGGAGCTTCGCTCGTCCGCCTTGGCTGCCGCTGCAGCCTGCGGCGAGGACGTCGGGCATGCGGACGGTGGCTTTCGGGTGACCGGGGAGGGCCTGCTGCTGGCGCGCCAGCAAGGAGAGGTGCTCTTCCGCGATTACGGGCTTTCGGGAATCGCCGTGTTCAATCTGTCGCGGTTCGCGCGACCTGGGGATGCGGTGCTTGTCGATGCGTTGCCGGGCATGGGGCTTGCGCAAGCGCAGGAGGCGCTCGGGCGCCGTTTCGAAGCGCTGATGCGCGACGGGGCCGTGCTTTCGGGGGAGGACTGGGGGCGCGGCATGCTGCTGCCGGCCGTGGGGGCACTCGTGCTCAAGCAGGCGGGGCTGTCCGTTTCGGGGCCGTTCGCGGCCGCCGACGTGCCGGCGTTCGTTCGGGCTGCCAAGGCCCTTCGCTTCCCGGTGGAGGGCATGGCCGACCCTGCACAGTGCCAGGTGGCTCGCGGCGGGCTCGACATTGCCGCTTTCGACGGGCGCACGCTGGAGGCGAGGGCGATACCGGGGCTGTTCGCGGCCGGCGAGGCGCTGGACGTGGACGGCCCCTGCGGCGGCTACAACCTTCACTGGGCCTGGGCGAGCGGCATCGTCGCCGGGGACGCTGCAGTCCGAAAGATGGTTGCGGGCAAGGAGGCCTAGGGTGAATGCTCCGAGCGAAGGTTCCCTGGAGGTCTCCAACGTTCGCCTCCCCTTGGATGCGGGCCTGCCGACCGATGCGGGGCGGCTCGCGACGAGGCGGGCCGTGGCCGCGGCCTTGGGCGTGGGGGAGGAGGACGTAGCCGATGTGCTGCTTCTGCGGCGCAGCGTGGACGCCCGAAAGAAGGCCGACGTGCATTTCGTCGCGTCCGTTCGCGTCGACCTTGCGCCGGGGACGCCAATCCGCCCGGCGCCCGGCGTGCAGGCAAGGCCCTGCGAGGAGGCGCCGTCGCTGCTGCCGACGTCGACGGATGTGCGCGCGGGGCGCCCGTTGCGGGCGGTGGTGGTAGGAGCGGGCCCTGCCGGGCTTTTCTGCGCCTGGTACCTTGCCAAGGCCGGCATGCGCCCGGTGGTGGTGGAGCGCGGCGCCGACGTGGACGCCCGGACTGCCGCCGTGCGCTCCTTCGAAGCGGGCGGCCCCTTCGACCCGCGCTCGAACATCCAGTTCGGGGAAGGCGGCGCCGGCACCTTCTCCGACGGCAAGCTCACCACCAACATCAAGAGCCCCTATGCGCGCGACGTGCTGCGCCTGTTCGTGGGCGCCGGTGCGCCCGATGAGATTCTGTGGCAGGCGAAGCCCCATATCGGCACCGACCTTCTGAGAGGTGTCGTGAAGCGGTTGCGCTGCCAGATAGAGGAGATGGGCGGCCAGGTGCGCTTCCTCACCCAGCTGGTGGGGCTCGATTTCGAGGGCGGCGCGGTCAGCAGTGTGCGCCTGGCGCCTTCGGGGAGCACCGAAGCGCGCGGTGAAACATCGCGGCTTGAGGTCGATGCCGTGGTACTCGCCTGCGGGCATTCCGCCCGCGACACCTTCCGCCTGCTGCACGACGCAGGCGTGGCCATGGAGCAGAAGCCCTTCTCGGTGGGCGTGCGCATCGAGCATCCCCAGTCGCTGGTCGACCGGGCCCAGTACGGTCCCTTCGCGGGGCACGAGGCGTTGGGGCCGGCGGACTACAAGCTGTCCGTGCAGCTGCCTGCGACGGCATCGGACGGCCCTCGCGGCGTGTACACCTTCTGCATGTGCCCGGGCGGGGAGGTGGTGTGTGCCGCCAGCGAGCCGGAGTCGGTGGTGGTCAACGGCATGAGCCGCCACGCCCGCGACGGGGAAAACGCCAACAGCGCGCTTCTGGTGGGGGTGGGTCCGCAGGACTTCGGCAGCGACCACGTGCTGGCCGGCGTGGAGTTCCAGCGTCGCATCGAGCGGGCCGCCTACGGCTGCGCGCTGGCTGCGGCCGGCGCCCCGTACAGCGCGCCGGCCCAGACCGTGGGCTCCTTCCTGTCCGCAGGGGCAGCCGACTTCGGCGCCGGACGCGTCGTCGAGCCCAGCTATGCCCGGGGCGTGGCTTGGTGCGATCTGCGCCGATGCCTGCCCGGATTCGTGGTCGACGCCCTGGCCTCGGCGCTGCCGTTGCTCGATCGGCGCCTGCACGGCTTCGCCGACCCCGGTGCGGTCATGATCGGCGTCGAGACCCGAAGCTCAAGCCCGGTGCGCATCCTGCGCGGAGGCGATCTGCAGGCCTTCTGCGACGGACGCGCCCCCTCGCGCGAAGGGGAGGGGGCGTCGGGGCTTTTCCCCTGCGGCGAGGGCGCCGGCTACGCGGGCGGCATCATGAGCGCCGCCTGCGATGGTTTGCGGGTGGCCGCCGCCATAGCTGGCGGCGCGTTGGCGCCCCATAGGCTATACTGAGCCCATGGACAAACTCGTTACGAAACAGGCCGTGGCGCAGGCGGTCTACGAAGCCATCCCCGCCCTCGCATGCGTCCTCCCCGAGGACGTCGAGGCGGGCATCATTGCTGCGCGCGACGACGAGCGCCATCCGCTGGGACGGGCGGTGCTCGACCAGCTGTGCGAGAACATGCGCATCGCCGCCAAGGATTGCGTACCGCTGTGCCAGGATACGGGCACTGTGTGGGTGAGCCTGGATGCGGGCCCCGGCGTGCTGGTGCCGGCAGACGTGTTCTCCCTGGTGGACGACGCGGTGGCACGGGCCTACGACCAGGCGCGCCTGCGCAAGTCCGTTGTGCGCGACGCCCTTGTCGACCGCACGAACACCGGCGACAACACCCCGGCCTTCTGCGACATCCATCCAGTAGCCGAGCCCGGTGTCGCCCGGCTGTCCGTCATGCTGAAGGGCGGCGGCTCGGACAACGCCAGCCGCGTGGTGATGCTAGCCCCGGGCGCGGGGCGGGCGGCCATCGTGGAGGAGGTGGTGCGCTGCGTGCGCGAGAAGGGGGCCAACGCCTGTCCGCCGCTTGTGGTGGGCGTGGGCGTGGGGGGCACCTTCGACAAGGTGGCGTCGCTTGCCAAGCGCGCGCTTCTGCGCCCGGTGGGCGAGCCTGCGTCCGACCCGGAGGTGGCGGCCTTCGAGCGCGAGCTGCTCGAGGCGGTCAACGCCACGGGCGTGGGCGCCGGTGGCCTGGGAGGGCGCCATGCGGCCCTGGCCGTGGCGGTGAGCACGGCACCCTGCCATATCGCCGCGTTGCCCGTGGCCATCAACATGGGGTGCTCGGCCCTGCGCTGCTGCACGGTGGATCTGCCGACGCAGCCGGTTTCCGTGGTTGCGGCGAGCGACGGCTGCGAAGGCGAGGTGTAGGGGATGGAAAACACTGCGAGCCTTTCGCTGCCGCTGGACCGCGAAGCGCTGCGCCGCCTGCGCGCGGGGGACCGCTGTCTGCTCACCGGGCCCATGTACACCCTGCGAGACGCCGGCCACCTGCGTCTTCTGGAAGAGCTTTCGGCCGAAGGCGCCCTGCCGTACGGCCTTGCGGGCCAGACCGTCTTCTACGCCGGCCCCACGCCGCCGGCGGCCGGGCGCCCCTTCGGCGCCGTGGGGCCCACCACTGCAAGCCGCATGGATTTCGCGGCGCCTGTGCTCTACCGCGCCGGCGTCGTGGCGACGCTGGGGAAGGGCAAGCGCAGCGAAGAGGTGAGGCGGGCCTGCGCGGAGACGGGGTCGGTCTACCTCACCGCCGTGGGAGGGGCTGCGGCCTATCTGGCGAAGTGCGTAACGTCATCTCGGATCATCGCTTATGCGGATCTGGGAACCGAGGCGCTGCGGCGCATAGAGGTCGTCGACCTCCCCGTGTTCGTGGGCATCGACGTTGCGGGCAACACGATTTTCGAGGCTTGAGAGAGGGGCGTGCCGACATGGCTCAACCGCTGCAGCCGACCAACGAGGCGGGCGTGCTCATAACCTTCGAAGGCGGGGAAGGGGCCGGCAAGACCACCCATATCCGCTTCCTGGCCGAGGCGCTCCAGGGCCGCGGGCGCGAGGTGCTGTGCTTGCGCGAGCCGGGCGGCACCGCCATCGGCGAGCAGGTGCGCGCAGTGCTGCTGAGCACGAACAACGACGAGATGGCTCCCGAAGCCGAGCTGCTGCTCTACGAGGCGGCCCGCGCGCAGCTGGTGGGGCAGGTGATAGCGCCCGCCCTTGCGCGCGGCTGCGTGGTGTTGTGCGACCGTTTCACCGACTCCACGCTGGCCTACCAGGGCGCCGGCCGCGGGCTCGACGAGTCGTTCATCGAGCGGGCCAGCGCCTTCGCCTGCCAGGGCCTCGTGCCCGACCGCACCGTGCTGCTCTCCACGGGGGGCACCGCCACCGACGGCCTCATGCGGGCCACCCATCGCGGCGCGGCCGACCGCCTGGAGGAGGCCGGGCTGGAGTTCCACATGCGGGTCAACGACGCCTTCCAGCGCATGGCGGCGGCGCATCCGCAGCGCATCCGCTGCGTCGTCTCCGACAAGCGCAAGTCCGTCACGGCCCGGGCGGTGTTTCGCGCCGTGGCCGACCTGTTCCCGTGGATGAACGAGCCGGACGCCTTCCCCGAGGGCTTCTTCGAGCGGCTCGACGTCTCCCGCGGCGCCTCGTTGCCCAAGCTCGGTGCCCGCGCCGCCGACTTCGACCAGGCCGGCGGACGATGAGCGACGCATTCGACGGTATAGTGGGCCAACCCAAGGTCCGCGATTTCCTGCGGGCCACGGTGGCGTCGGACCGCACCATCCACGCCTACCTGTTCACCGGGCCGGCCGGCTCGAACAAGACCCAGGCCGCCTTCGCCTTCGCCCAGGCCATCCTCTGTCCGAAAGGCCCGCAGGGCCCGCGCGGGGGACTGTGCGGATCGTGCGACATCTGCCGGAAAGTGGCGCGGCGCACTCACCCCGACGTGGTGTACTGCGCTCCCGAAGGGGCGGCGGGATACCTCGTGGGCCAGGTGCGCAACCTTATCTCGTCGGTGTCCATGGCCCCCATCCAGGCTTCCCGAAAGGTCTACATCGTCGACCGCGCCGACCTCCTGGGCGTCCAGGCGGCAAACGCGTTTCTGAAGACGCTTGAGGAGCCTCCCGACGACGTGGTCATCGTGCTTCTGGCGCGTACGGCCGAAAGCGTCCTGCCCACCATCGTGTCCCGCTGTCAGGTGGTGCCCTTCCGCACCATCCCCCAGAGCGAGGCCTGCGCGCTGGTGGTCCAGAACTCCGGCGCGTCGCTGCCCGAGGCTCGCCGCGCCCTTGCCGCCTGCGACGGCTCCATCGAGCGCGCCGTGGCCCTTCTGGGATCTACCGACCAGCGTTCTATGCGCAAGCGGGTGCTTTCGGTGCTGGGCTGCCTGCAGCAGGCCGACGACTGGGACGTGGTGGGCTACGGCCGCGAGCTTCTGGGCCTGGTGAAGCTGCCCGACGATGCCGCCCAGGCCAAGCTCCAGGAGCAGCTTGACGAGAACCGCGACTTCCTCTCGAAGTCGGCCATCCGCCAGCTCGAGGAGCGCAACAAGCGCCAGATCACCGCCAAGACCACCGCCCAGATGCGCATGCTGGGGTCCATCAGCCGCTCGTGGCTGCGCGACATCATGGTCGCGAGCGCCGGCCGGGGCGATCTGGTGGTCAACGACGACGCGCTGGCCTCCATCCAGGCCGTCGCAGCCCGTGGAGATACGGCGCGCGCGGCCGCCGCTTTGGCCGCTGTGGACCGCTTCCTCCAGGCAATCCCCTATAATGTCTCCCCTGAGACGAACATCGATTCCCTGCTGTTCGAGATCCGGCGGTGCCTGTTCGCCCGCTAGGTGCAGCACGGCTCTGCTTTTCAAGGGCCGCCTCGCCGCAGGGATGCGGAATAGGAAACGGTAGGTGCTCTTATGGTGCGTATCGCGCCGGTCAACCTTACGTACAATCCCAAGACGCTGTGGTTCGACGCCCAGGACCACGAGCTTGAGCCCGGGCAGCCGGTGGTGGTGTCCACGGCCCGCGGCACCGAGTTCGGCCGCTTGGACGCCGCGGTCTTCGAAGCTACCGACGAGCAGATGAAGTCGCTGAAAAGTCCGCTCAAGCCGGTGCTGCGGGCGGCTACGGAAGAGGACGAGGCCCAGGCGGCGCGCATGATCGAGCTCTCGCAGGAGGCCATGCCCGTCTTCCGCGAGATGGCTGCCGAGTTCGCCTCGGACATGCGCCCGGTGTCGGTGGAGTACCTGCTCGACGGCGACAAGGCCATCTTCTACTTCGAGTCCGAGGACCGGGTGGATTTCCGCGACCTGGTGCGCAAGCTGGCCGGTCGCTTCCATGTGCGCGTGGACATGCGCCAGATCGGCGTTCGCGACGAGGCTCGGCTGGTGGGCGGCCTGGGCCACTGCGGCCAGGAGCTGTGCTGCAAGCGGTTGGGCGGCGAGTTCTGCCCGGTGTCCATCCGCATGGCCAAGGAGCAGGACCTCTCGCTGAACCCCCAGAAGATATCGGGCTTGTGCGGGCGGCTCATGTGCTGCTTGCGCTACGAGTTCGAGGCGTACAAGGACTTCAAGGGCCGCTGCCCGAAGGCCGGCTCCACAGTGCAGACCCCCGACGGACCGGCCAAGGTGGTCGATTTGGACGTGCCCCGCGAGGTGGTCTCGGTGCGCGTGGAGGGGGAGAAGCCGGTGAAGGTTCCCCTGGCGGACTTCGATCCGCCCGAAGAGGGCAACCGGCCCAAGGTGATCGGCGAGCAGGCATGGGAGCAGGCCCAGAACCAGGGCCTCTACGGCACGGATGCCGGCATGGCCGCTTTCGCCACGGTCACCTTGAGCGGATCGGACAAGCTCGCCGAGCGCGGGTCGGTGCGCCGCGTGGAGCGCACGAAGCGATCCGAGGAGCAGCGCCGCGACGGGTCTGCCGCCCCTGGCCGCGACAAGGGCCAGGGGCGCAAAGGCTCCAAGCGCTCTGGCTCCGACGGGCAGCGCGACGGATCCGGCCGCTCGGGTTCCCGCCGCCGCCCGCGCAACGGCGCCTCGCCCGGCGCCGAGCAGGCTTCGGGCAAGGGCCGCAGGCAGCAGGGCAAGGGCGGCCAGGACGCCCGCGGGCAGGGCGGCGGGCGCGGGCCCGAGCAGGCCCGCAAGCAGCAGGGCAAGGGGTCGGGCCCCCGCCCCGGCCAGAAGTCCTCGGGTTTGAGGGCCGGGCGCGACCGGTCGCAGGGCGCGGCTCAGGCTTCCGCAGCAGGGGCTCCCGACCAGCACAGGCGCGCACGTCGGCGCACCCACAAGGCCAACTCCGACGCCGGTGCGCAGGAGTAGGGGGGGGCGGCAATGGAGACTGACTACCCGCTGCTTACCGACCTGTACCAGCTCACCATGGCCCAAGGCTACTGGGAATCGGGCAAGGACGCCGAGGAGGCGTGCTTCCACGCCTATTTCCGGGACTACCCGTTCAGGGGCGGCTTCGCCATCGCCTGCGGCATGGCCCAGGTGGCCGACATGGTGGACGGCTACGGCTTCTCCGACGACGATTTGTCCTACCTGGCCTCGCTCGACGCCCCTGCCGGCGGGAAGCTGTTCAAGGACGGCTTCATCGAGTACCTGTCCGGTTTCTCGCTGAGGGTGGACATCGACGCGGTGCCCGAGGGCACGGTCGTGTTCCCCAACGAGCCGCTGGTGCGGGTGTGCGGTCCGATCATGGACTGCCAGCTGCTGGAGACGGCGCTGCTCAACTGCGTGAACTTCCAAACCCTGGTGGCCACGAAGGCTGCGCGGGTGTGCCTGGCGGCCCAGGCGCCGGTGGCCGAGTTCGGGCTTAGGCGCGCCCAGGGGGCGGGAGGCGGGCTGTGGGCCAGTCGGGCGGCCGTGGTGGGCGGCTGCTCCTCGACGTCGAACGTACTGGCCGGCAAGCTCTTCGGCATTCCCGTGTCGGGCACCCATGCCCACTCATGGGTGATGGCCTTCTCCGACGAGCTGGCGGCGTTTCGCGCCTGGGCCGAGGCGTTCCCCAACAACTGCGTGCTGCTGGTGGACACCTACGACGTGGAGCGCGGGGTCGACAACGCCATCACCGTGGGGCTGGAGATGAAGGCCCGCGGCCAGCACCTGGCCGGCGTGCGCATCGATTCGGGCGACTTGGCCTGGCTTGCCAAGATGGCCCGTCGCAAGCTCGACGAGGCGGGGCTGCGCGACACCGGCATCGTGCTCTCCAACGACTTGGATGAGCACACCATCCACTCCATTCGCGAGCAAGGGGCGCTCGTCGCCTCCTGGGGCGTGGGGACGAAGCTGGCCACCAGCTACGACCAGCCCACCTTGGGAGGCGTCTACAAGCTCTCCGCCACGCGCATGCCCGGCGACGGGGAGTGGACCGACCGCCTGAAGGTTTCCGAATCGGCGGCGAAGCTCACCGTGCCCGGCGTTTTGAACGTGCGGCGTTACTATTCCGACGATGGACGCATAGCGGGGGACATGGTGTACGATGTCACGCGTCCGGTGGATTCGCGCCAGCTCATCGTGGACCCCATGGACGACCTTCGTCAGAAGAAACTTGCGGGGAAGCGCTTCGAGACGCTGCTCGCGCCGCTGGCCAGGGGCGGCAAGACGGTGCTCGACGACGCACATCGAAGCGCCATGGAGGCCCGCCTCCGCGCCCAGGCGTCACTGGCGACGCTTGACGAGAGCCAGAAGCGCATGCTGAACCCCCACACCTACCCGGTAGGCCTGGAAGTGGGCCTGTCGGAGCGCAGGCGGGCGCTGGTCGCCCGGCTGCGCGGCATCGAGCAGCTGCAGGAAGCCTAACGAGGAGCAAGCCGGGACACCCGGCGAGGAGGACTTCATGATCAAGATAGTAACCGATTCCGTTGCGTCCATTCCGCCTTCCATGGCGAAGCGCTACGACATCGACGTGGTGTCGCTGTACGTGAACCGTGACGGCGTCGAGTACGAGGACGCCACCATGGACCACGAGGCGTTCTACAGCGAGATCCACGAGATGGCGGACAACATACCCACCTCCAGCCAGCCCTCGCAGGCGGCCTTCGAGGGCCTGTTCGAGCGGGCGGCCGAGGCCGGCGACGAGGTGCTGGGCGTCTTCATCTCGTCGGACATGTCCGGCACCTACGAAGGTGCCCTGCGGGCGGCCCGGGCGGTGAAGGCGCGCAACATCGACTTCACCTACGTGATGATCGACTCCACCTCCAACAGCTTCGACGAGGGGTGGCCTGTCATCGACGCCGCCGAGGCGCGCAACAGCGGCTCCGATCTGGCGGAATGCGCCGCCATCGTGCTCGAGGCCATCGAGCGGTGCCGTTTCCTCTTCGTGCCCGAGAGCCTCACCTTCCTCCAGAAGGGCGGGCGCATCGGGGGCGCCGCCGCGCTGCTGGGCAACCTCATCAAGCTGGTCCCCGTGCTCTCCGTGGCCGACGGCCAGGCCGACACCGTGGCCAAGGTCCGCTCCAGCAAGAAGGCCATCGAGCGCATGACCGAGCTGTTCAAGGCCGACGTTCGCGAGTACGGCCTGGCCCATGCCATGGTCCACTACATCGGCGACCCGACGCCTGCGCGGCAATGGGCCCGCGAGGTCATAGAGCCCCTGGTGGGCCATGCCGTGGACGTGCTGCCCGTGAGTCCCGTGATCGGCCTGCACGTGGGACCTGCCGTGGGCATCGCCTACGAGACGCTCAAGGCCATGCCCTACAAGCTCTCGCAGCCTGCCAGTCTGCGCATGGTGGCCTCGTAGCATCGCCGTCCCCGCCGTTTCCCCGTCGTAAGGAGAACACCCATGCAATCCAAGCCCCAGTGCAATCTCATTATCGATTCGTGCTGCGACCTGCCCTTCGCCGTGGTGAACCGCGAGGGCGTCACCATCCTGCCCTACCCCTACATCGGCAACGACGGGGAGCACAAGGACGACATGTACCACTCCATCACGCCCCACGACTTCTACCAGTCCATGCGCGACGGAAACTGCCCGTCCACCACCCAGGTCACCCTTGAAGACTGCCAGCGCGCCCTGGTGCAGGCGGCCCAGAGCGGCGTCCCCACGGTGTTCCTGTCGTTTTCCAGCGGCCTGTCCGGCAGCTTCGATTTGGCCTGCGTGGTGCTCGACCAGGTGAGGCAGGACTATCCCGAAGCCGAGATCTACGCCGTTGACACCAAGCTTGCGTCGGTGGCCGAGGGGCTGCTTGTCTACGAGGCGCTTCGCCAGCGGGAGAACGGGCTTACGGCCCGCGAGCTGGCCCAGTGGGCCGAGGAGGCCCGCAACTTCGTGAACGAGATCTTCATGGTGGAGGACCTGACCACCCTGCACCGCGGCGGCCGCATCCCCGCATCGGTGGCCTTCGCTGGCGGCAAGCTGGACGTGAAGCCCCTGCTCAACATCTCTTCTGATGGCAAGCTGTCGTTGATCGGCGTGGCGCGCGGCCGCAAGAAGGGCCTCAAGCAGATGGTGGAGTACTACCAGAAGCGGGCAGGCGAGGCCAGCCCCGAGCAGTGCGTAGTCATCGGTGGCGCCGACTGTCCCAAGGATGCGGAGCGCCTGGTCGATATGATGAAGAAAGCCGAGGGCGACCGCTTGTTCCTGGAGTGCAACATCGGCCCCGTCATCGGCAGCCATGTGGGCCC
The DNA here is from genome assembly GCA_910575165.1 of Eggerthellaceae bacterium. Lineage (GTDB taxonomy): Bacteria > Actinomycetota > Coriobacteriia > Coriobacteriales > Eggerthellaceae > Xiamenia > Xiamenia aquisgranensis. Next base: position 68,094 of record CAJTDS010000006.1, on the reverse strand, counting down.
GGGGATGATAGCCTTGGTGTTCTGGGGCACGGACAAGCGCGAGGAGCTGTCCGTGGCCGACCGTATCGCCCGCAAGATCAAGTCCGAGAGGTAGGCGGTCGCGGTGCAGCGGACCTATTGCTTCATGGGCCACGGCAGCGTGGGGGCCGTGGTCGGTGCCAGAATGCGCGAGCTGGGCTTGCAGCCGGTGAACTACGCCTCCGACGCCGACGTGGTGTTTACCTACTATGCATCCCAGGGCCAGCTGGAAGACGCGTTCTTCGCCGAGACGGGCCTGGTGCAGGCCTGTACGCCGGGAACGCTGCTGGTCGATCTGTCGCCGTCCACCCCCGCCTTCGCCCGCGAGCTGAACGCCGTGGCCGTGGTGAGCGACCTGGTTCCCGTGGAGGCCCCGCTGGTGGTGGGCGACCCGGTGCTCTCCTGCGCCCTGTCTGACAAGCGCAACCTGGCCTGCTTCGCGGCGGGCAACGACGATGCGGTGGAAGCCGCCCTCCCGCTGCTGCGGGCCCTGTGCGACGAGGTTTCGGTTGCGGGAGGCGCCGGCTCAGCGCAGCTGGCGCGCGCGTCCTACACGCTGCAGATGCTCTCCCAGCTGGTGAGCGCCGTGGAGTCCGAGGCGCTCTACCGGGCGGTGAGGGCGACCGATGCGCCTTTCGCCGGTACTGCCGAGCACGTGGGGGCCGCCACGCCTTTGGCCGAGCAGGTGCTCGAGGCGGTGGCCGAGAAGCGCTTCGAGGGCGAGTTCACCGTGGAGATGCTCATGGCCGAGGTCGCCGCCGCCATCGGCGCCGCCGACGACGCCGAGGTCATCCTTCCGCAGGCCGAGGCATGCCAGCATATGCTGGAGCTGCTGGCGGTGGTGGGGGGAGCGGACCTGTCTCCGGCGGCCCTTGCCCTGGTCTACGGCGACGAGGCCTCCTGCGCCGAGGCGGGGCTCGATTGGACGCGGGCCGAAGTAGCCTTCGGACCGTCGGAAGACGAGGACGACGATTACGACTACGACGACTGCGATTACGAGGACGACGGCTCCTGCGGTTGCGGTTGCGACCACGACCACGGCGGCTACGGTTGCTCGCTGAACTAGGGGACATGGCGCGGGGCTCCTGCGTTCGCGGGCGCCCGGATGCGGAGCTGGCATCCTGCCGCCTATGCCCGCGCGCCTGCGGGGTCGACCGCCTGTCGGGCCAAGTCGGCCGTTGCGGCGCCGGCCCGTCCATGACCGTGGCCCGCGCCGCCCTGCACTTCTGGGAGGAGCCGGTGCTCTCCGGCGCGCGCGGCAGCGGCACCGTGTTCTTCGGCGGATGCCCCCTGCGCTGCCTGTACTGCCAAAACGCCGTCATCGCCCAAGGGGAGGCGGGCAAGGCGGTATCCACGCGGGATGTTGCCGCGATGGCCCTTGACCTGCAAGCCCAAGGGGCCCTGAACCTCAACCTGGTGACCCCCACCCATTTCGCGCCGCTGGTGCGCCGGGCCGTGGCCATCGCCCGGGATGGCGGCCTTTCACTGCCCGTGGTTTGGAACACGTCGGGCTACGAGACCGTCTCCGCCATCCGCGGCAACCGTGGTACCGTGGACGTGTACCTGACCGATTTCAAGTACGCCTCGGCTAAGCTGGCCCAACGCTATTCGTCAGCCCCCGACTACCGGGAGGTGGCCCTGGCTGCGCTGGATGCCATGGTGGAGGAAACGGGGGAGCCGGCTTTCGACGAGGTGGACGGCGCGCCCCGCATGACGGGCGGCGTCATCGTGCGCCATCTGCTGCTCCCCGGCGCGCTCGAGGACTCCGAAGCGGTGGTGTCGCTTCTGCACGAGCGCTACGGCTCGGCTGTGCTCGTCTCGCTCATGAACCAGTACACACCCGTGCTGGCCGACAGGGCCGCTTCGGGGGACGCGAGCGCTCAGGCCCAGATGAGCCGTTTCCCCGAGTTAGCGCAGCGCGTGCCGGACGAGGACTACGAGCGCCTGCTCGACTTCGCCGACGGCCTGGGCATGGAGGACTACTTCTGGCAGGACGGCGAAGCGGCGCAGGAGAGCTTCATCCCCGCTTTCGACCTGACGGGCGTCGTCTGAGAGCGGTCGCACCGGCCGCTGCCCTTGGGCCTCGAGTCAATCTCCACGGTTTGTTCGATTGACGAAACGATGATAAGTTCGTATAGTCTTATCAGGCTAATCGAACAAGTATTCTTATTGAAAGGCTGAACCGTGGGATTGTCGGTCGCAGAAAAGCTTTCCATTCTCGCCGATGCGGCCAAGTACGATGTTGCCTGCACCTCGTCGGGCATCGATCGTTCGGCGAAGCGGGGGCTTGTGGGGTCTGCTTCCCAGGCCGGCTGCTGCCATAGCTTCACGCCCGACGGGCGTTGCATCACGTTGCTGAAGGTGCTTATGACCAACGCCTGCATCTACGATTGCGCCTACTGCGTCAACCGCTGCAGCAACGAGGTGCCCAGGGCCTCGTTCGCGCCGCAAGAGCTGGCCGACCTCACCATGGCGTTCTACCGGCGCAACTACATCGAGGGCCTCTTCCTGAGCTCGGGGGTGGTGGGCAATCCCGACCGCACCACGGAGCTCATGGTGGAAACGCTGCGCCTCCTGCGCGAGGAGCACCGCTTCAACGGCTACATCCATGCCAAGGCGGTGCCGGGCACATCCCCCGAGCTGGTGGAACGGCTGGGCTATCTTTCCGACCGTCTGAGCGTGAACCTGGAGCTTCCCTCCCAGAGAAGCCTGGCGCTGCTTGCCCCGCAGAAGTCGAAGCAGGCCATATTCGACCCCATGGCTCAGATCCGGGACTCCATAGCCCAGGACGGCGAGACCCGGGCCATCGGCCGGACCCGAACCACCTACTATCCCCAGAAGGCGCCCGCACGGAAACGCCGGGCCTTCTCGCCGGCGGGCCAGTCCACCCAGATGATCATCGGCGCCACGCCCGAAACCGACCTGTCGGTCCTGTCCCTGTCGGCTGCTCTCTACAGGACCATGGGGCTCAAGCGCGTGTTCTTCAGCGCCTACGTGCCGGCGGTCCAGGACCCGCGGCTTCCCTCGGGCGTACCGGTGCAGCTCAATCGCGAGCATCGGCTCTACCAGGCGGATTGGCTCATGCGCTTTTACAAGTTCGATGTGACCGAGATTATAGACGGGCGAAACCCCATGCTCGATCTGGAGGTCGACCCGAAGGCCAACTGGGCGCTCAACCATTTGGAATGCTTCCCCGTCGAGGTGAACACGGCCCCGTTGGAGATGCTTCTGAGGGTGCCCGGCATCGGGCCGAAGGGGGCGCGGCTCATCCTTAAGGCGCGGAGGACCTGCTGTTTGCGCGAGCCCGAGCTGCGTAAGCTCGGCATCGCCTTCAAGCGTGCGCGCTACTTCATCACATGCAACGGCTTCTACATGGGAGCGGGGACCGAGTTCACGCCGCAAGCGCTGCGCGCCCGTCTGCGCGCTCCCATCGACGGGGGCTCCCATGGGGCGCGCTCGGCGAAGGTCTCTGCCGGCCAGAGGACGCTTTTCGAAGTGGCGGCGGAGCGTGCCGGTGCGGAGCCGCAGGCTTTGGAATCGGCGCCCCTGCGGGCTGGGCTCCCCGAGGCCCGAACCGTCGTCCCCGAGCTGACGCGGCTTTGGCAGGCGCCTGTGGCCCAGGCGGTGCCCCGATGATCCCGATGCAAGCGCACGGGGGTTTTGCAGGCGGTGGCGGTGCAGACGGGGCCGGGGGAGAGCTGGCTGCCCGAAAGCGGCCGCAAGCGAGCCTTGATGCGCCGTCCGGCCCCCAAGGCGCTCCGCTTCCGTGCGTCGCCTATCTGTACGACGGAACCGCCGAGGGGCTTTTCTCCGCCATATTCGACGCCTACGTTTTTCATGAGGACCCGGAGGACTTCTTCTGCGACGGGTCCTACCAGCCGCGCCTGGGCCAGAGCAGCCGCGTCATCGCGACCGACGAAGAGAAGGCGCTGCGGGTGCGCCGGGGGCTTGTGCGCGTGGGCGGAAGCAAGGTTTTCCGCGCGGCGCTGCACGCATCGCTTTCCGACGATCCGCAGGCGGGCGCGGCCGTCTACCGGTTCGTTCGCTACGTGATGGACGATCTGGGGAAGCGGCCTTCCTCGGCGCGTCCCTCCGTCATGGGCCAGCTGGCCCATCCCTGCGTGGCGCCGGTCGCATCGCTCGAGCGGCAGGTGCTCAACGAAGCCCATCGCATGAAGCAGTTCCTGCGGTTCCGACAGAAGGAAGGGGGTCTGTGGGTTGCCGTGTGCAATCCGAACGCCAACGTGATCCCCTTGGTTATGGATCATTTCTCCGGTCGCTTCAACACGCAGCCCTTCGCTATCTACGACGAGGTCCATCGGGTGGTCGGCATCTCGCAGGACGGCCGCTGGAGGCTATCCCGGGCATCCGCCGAGGCCGAGCTTGCCGACTGCGCTGCCGAGGAGCTTATGGCTCAGGCTTGGTGCGTCTACTACGACAGCGCTTCCATAGACGTCCGCTACCATCCCGAGCTGCGCCGACAGTTCATGCCCATGCGCCTGTGGGGCAATATCACCGAGATGAGCCGCCCGCGTGCGCACGCAATCGGAGAAGCTGCGATGTCCGGGCTACCGAACGCTGCAGCGCTCATCGACGGCTGAGAGGCCTTCGTTGGATGAGTCTGTCTGACGGCGGCATCTGCCCCCTCGCGCGCGAGTGCGGCCCGTAGCTTCGGCCCGCGGCCGCTGCCTGCGGCCAGTGCTGTCGACATCCGCCCGCTCGGCTGGCCCTTCTTAGGTTTTGTGCAGCTTTTCGGCAAAGCATGGTTGGCGTGGCGCGGCGGTGCAGCGATGTGGCTTGTCGCTGCGCTATACTGCCTAGTCGTATGCTTGAAAGGCCGCGATGCGGCAACGAACGACAGGACGAACGTGGATCACCGCAACGAGAACTTTGTGCCCGCCGGCTCTGCAGCCGCCATCGACAGACGCAGGCTGCCCTTGGCCGCGAAGGTGTTCGGCGTGCTCTGCGTGGTCGTGGGCGTTGCGGTGACGGCGCTTTTAGCGCTCGTCATCGTCGACGCCATAAGGGAGGTCCAGAAAAGCGGCCTGCAGACCCAGATGTCCAACGTCGCCCTTGTCATATCGGTGGTGCAGTCGGTGCTGTTGGTGGCCTCCGCCGTCCTATCGGTGTTTTTGGGCGTGCGCCTGCTGACGAACCGACGCCGCTTCGCCGCCCAGACGGCCGAGGCGCTGCTCTTCGTTGTCGTGGCGGCGGCTATCTGCGAGGTCATGGACAACGGCATCCACGGCTCTCTTATCTCCTACGGCGTCACCGTCGTCTTTCTCATCGCGCTGCAGAGTTACCTCGACCCCAGCCTGGCCGAGGAGCGCGAGCTGCAACGCAAGCTGCGGGAGATGGACGTGCGCGACGAGGCCGAGGAGGGCACGCTGGGCCTCGATCCGTCGGGCAAGGGCTACATCACGCTGAACTTCTTCAACCTGTTCTGGATCTTCGTGGTCTGCTCGGTCATCGGGCTGGTGGCCGAAGTGGCCTACCATATGATAGTAGTCGATCCAGGGCACTACGAGGACCGCGCCGGGCTTCTGTTCGGGCCGTTCTCGCCCATCTACGGCTTCGGCGGCGTGCTCATGACCATGGCGCTCAACCGCTACTACAGAAGCAACGTCGTGGTGGTGTTTCTGGTCAGCGCCGTGATCGGCGGCGCCTTCGAATACTTCGTAAGCTGGTTCATGCAGTTCGCATTCGGCATCGTGGCCTGGGATTACACCGGCACGTTTCTGTCCATCGGCGGCCGCACCAACGCCTACTTCATGGCTATGTGGGGGCTTATGGGCGTCTTCTGGATAAAGCTGGCGCTGCCTGTCATGCTCAAGATCGTCAACCTCATTCCCTGGAACTGGCGCTATGCCCTTACCTCGGTTGCCGCCGCCTTCATGATCGCCGACTGTGCCTTCACGTTGGTGGCTCTGGACTGCTGGTACATGCGGGAGGCCGGCATTCCGCAGGACACGGCGATACAGGTGTTCTTCGACGAACACTTCGACGATAAGTTCATGGAGCATCGCTTCCAGAGCATGTCCATCGACCCCGACTCCGCCACCCGCGCCCGCTAGCGGCATTGTTCCCTCGATGGTGTTCGGGCTGCGGGGGGGGGGCTGCGTTCGGGTAGTAGGGCGCGCGACTCGTTTGCGCTCGGTAGCTAATCTGAAGAACGTAGCGGCGGCCCTGCGTTTGGGTGGCTCTGTGGTACCCTTGGAAAAGTTGCAGCTGTTCAACCCCGTCTTCGAAAGGCGCCCCATGATTCCTTGCGATATCAAAGACCCCTCCCTGGCCGACGCCGGCCTCTCCCGCATCCTGTGGGCCGACCGCGACATGCCGGTGCTGGCCGCTATCCGCGAGCGCTTCGAGCGCGAGCGTCCGCTTGAGGGCGTGCGCATCGGCGCCTGCATGCACGTCACCACCGAGACCGCGAACCTCATGCGCGCTCTCGTGGCCTCCGGCGCCCAGGTGACCCTGTGCGCTTCGAACCCGCTGTCCACCCAGGACGACACCGCCGCCTCCCTCGTGCGCGACTTCGGCGTGTCGGTGTACGCCGTCGAAGGGGAGGACATGGATACCTACAACCGGCACATCCAGGCCGTGGTGGAGACTAACCCCCAGATCATCATGGACGACGGCGCCGATCTGGACACCGCGTTGCACACCGTCTACCGCGACAAGCTCGCCTACGTGGAAGGGGGCACCGAGGAGACCACCACCGGCGTGGTGCGCCTTATGGCCATGGCCGCCGACGGCACTCTGGGCTATCCGGTGTTCAACATCAACGACGCCAACACCAAGCACTGCTTCGACAACCACTACGGCACTGGGCAGTCAACCCTCGACGGCATCGTGCGCGCTACCAACCGCCTGCTGTGCGGCCGCACCATGGTGGTGTCGGGCTACGGCTACTGCGGGTCGGGCCTGGCTCTGCGGGCGAAGGGCATGGGCATGGACGTCATCGTCTGCGAGGTGGACCCCCTGAAGGCGCTCGAGGCCCACATGGAGGGCTATCGCGTCATGCCCGCGGCCGAGGCAGCGGCCGAGGCGGACGTGTGGGTGACGGTGACCGGCAACTGCAAGGTCATCGACGAGCCGGCCTTCGAGAACATGAAGGACGGCGCCATCCTGTGCAACTCCGGCCATTTCGATTCGGAGATCAACTTGGAATGGCTCGAGCAGCATGCGGTGAGGAAGGTGGAGCTCAAGCCGTTGGTGGAGGAGTACACCCTGGCCGACGGGCGCACGGTGGTGGTGCTGGCCCAGGGGCGCCTGGTGAACCTGGCCTGCGCCGAGGGCCATCCGGCGTCGGTCATGGACATGAGCTTCGCGAACCAGGCCTTGGCGGCGGAGTACCTGCACCAGCATGCGGGCGAGCTTGAGAACAAGGTCTACGACGTGCCGGCCGAAATCGACGACGGGGTGGCCCGCGTGAAGCTGGAAACGCTGGGAATCGCCATAGACGAGCTCACCGAAGAGCAGAAGGCCTATATGAGCAGCTGGAACTTCTAGCCATGGTTGCTCAGAGCGCATAGGAAAGCCCTCCGGATGCGGAGGGCTTCTTCGTTTCTGGAGCCAGCGACAGGATTCGAACCTGCAACAGGCGGTTTACAAAACCGCTACGCTACCGTTGCGTCACGCTGGCAAAATGCAAGTGTCTATTGTAGGGCATTCGCGGGCGCGCGGTACCGACGTTTTTCCTTTGCGGAGAAAGCGCCACAGGGCGCCACCGTGGGGGCGGCTGCTATAGTGGGGAAAACGGCAGGGCCCCGGCGGGCGGGACCGGCAGGGGCTAGCATGCGGCAAGAAGGGGCCAGGGAGACGATGGCGGGTTTCGACGAGGTTTTGCAAGCGCTCGACCAAGGGCTTCCCGCGGTGTTTCCCACCGACACCGTTCTCGGCCTGGGGGTGGCCGTGGCTCCGCGCGCCAGGGCCGTCTCAGGCGAGCCGCCCTCGCCCGAGGCGCTCTTTCGCCTGAAGGAGCGCGACCGCGGCAAGCCGGTGGCGTGGCTTGTGGGCGGCGCGGACGACCTGGACGTGTACGGCCGCGACGTGCCCGATTACGCCCGTCAGCTTGCAGCCGACCACTGGCCCGGAGCGCTTACCTTGGTGGTGCGCGCAGCGGACGCGGTGCCGCGCGCCTTTCGCGGCGAGGACGGCACCATCGGGCTGCGCATGCCGGACAGCCCTGTTGCCCTGCGCCTTGTCCGCGAGCTCGGTTGCCCTGTGGCCGCGACGTCCGCGAACCGCTCGGGGGAGCCCGACGTCTCCCGTCCCGACCTCGTCGATCCCCGCATCGGCTGCAGCGTGCCGGTGCTTGACGAGGGGCTCGACTGCGAGGCTTGCCCGGCCAGCGGCATCTCGTCCACCGTGGTGCTGTGCACAGGCGAGCAGCCGCGAATCCTGCGCGAGGGGTCGGTGGCTCTTCGGAGGCCGCCGCAATAGCGCAGCTTCCATGTATACGCCTTCTTGAACAGGGGCCGGATGGGGCCGCGGGTATAATGGGCGGCACAGCGCCGAGGCGATTGAAAGGAAGGCGTTCATGAGCGCAACCGTTGTCGTCGAGCCGGTGGAGTTTCCGTCAAGCGACGGTGCCACCGCCATCCACGGATGCTTGTGGAGCAGGCCGCCTGCCGACGGCGCCGATGCGGTTTCCTCGAAGCCCCGGGCCCTTATCCAGATCGTCCACGGCATGCAAGAGCATATAGGCCGCTACGACGAGTTCGCCCGCTTCCTGGTAGGCCAGGGATTCGCCGTCTGCGCCGAGGACCATGTAGGCCACGGCAAATCGGCGGCCTCGCCCGACGATTTGGGGCATATGGGCCCTGAGGCCAAGGAACAGCTGGTCGAAGACGTCCAGACCCTGCGCCGGATCGCCCTCGACCGCGTGGGGCGCGACGTTCCCTACGTCGTCTTCGGGCATTCCATGGGCAGCTTCATCACCCGGGCGTTCCTGGCCCGCCACGGCGAGGGGGTGCGTGCGGCCGTCGTCTGCGGCACCGGCAACATGCCCGTGGCCGTCTCCCGGCTGGGCAACCTTGCCGCTCGCGCCATCGCGCGCGTCAAGGGGCAGACGTACCGAAGCCCCCTGCTCGAGTCGTTGGTTACCGGCGGCTTCGGCCGCGCCATCCCGGATGCCCGAACGCCGCTCGATTGGCTGTCCACTGACCCTGCGGTGGTGGAAGCGTTCCGAAACGACCCCCTGGCCGGGGCCCCCTTCTCCGCCGGTGCCTACGCGGCGCTCACCGACCTGACCGCCGAGACCGCAAGCCTCGGAAGCGCCCGCCGCATCCCGTCGGACCTTCCGGTGCTCTTCATCGCCGGCAGCGAGGATCCGGTAGGGGAGAGGGGCAAGGCCGTGAGGGCCGCCGCCTCGCTGTTCGAGCGCGCCGGGGTCAAGGACGTCACCTGCATCATCTACGACGGCATGCGCCACGAGATCCTCAACGAGCCGGGGCGGCAGCGGGTCTATGCGGACGTGGTCTCCTGGATAGAGAAGCGCCTGTGAGCCGGTACGTCATCGCCTTGGACCAAGGCACCACCTCGTCGCGAGCCGTGCTGGTGGATAGCCGGGGCCAGGTGGTCTCGTGCGTGCAGAACCCCTTCCCCCAGCGCTACCCGCAGCCCGGGTGGGTGGAGCACGACCCGCGCGACATCCTGTCGTCCCAGCTAGGAGCCTTGACCGAGCTCATCGTTGCCAACGGGCTCACCCAGCGCAGCGTAGCCTGCATCGGCATCACGAACCAGCGGGAGACCACGGTGGTGTGGCGCCGGGACACCGGCGAGCCGATATGCAACGCCATCGTATGGCAATGCCGTCGCACGGCGGAGCTGGTGGAGCGCATCTGCGGCGATGCGGACGTTGCCGAGCAGGTGGCCGAGCGCACCGGCCTGGTGCCCGACGCCTACTTCTCGGCGAGCAAGATCCGATGGATTCTGGACAACGTGCCGGGGGCGCGGCAGGAGGCGTCCCGCGGCAACCTGGCCTTCGGCACCGTGGACAGCTGGCTTCTGTGGTCGCTCACGTCGGGGGCGGTCCACGCCACCGACACCACCAACGCCAGCCGCACCATGCTCTTCAACATACACACCATGGAGTGGGACCCGTGGCTGCTCGATCTCTTCGGTATTCCCGAATCGATGCTTCCCGAGGTCAGGCCCTCGTCGGGGCTGTTCGGCGTAACGGACGCCGCAGGCGTGATGCCGGGGATCCCCATCTGCGGCGTGGCGGGCGACCAGCAGGCGGCCCTGTTCGGCCAATGCTGCTTCGAACGCGGCCAGGCGAAGAACACCTACGGCACCGGGTGCTTCCTGCTCATGCACACCGGCGACGAGCCGCGGCGCTCGTCGCACAACCTCATCACCACCGTGGCCGCCAGCGCCCCCGATGCGCCCGGGCCCGAGTACGCCTTGGAGGGCAGCGTGTTCATGGCCGGCGCCCTGCTGCAGTGGCTGCGCGACGAGCTGGGCCTCATCGACGACGTGGCCGACACCTCCGCCATCGCCCGCAGCGTGCCGGACACCGGCGGCGTCTACGTGGTCCCCGCCTTCACCGGCCTGGGGGCGCCCTACTGGGATGCCCAGGCGCGCGGCACCATCACCGGCCTTACGCGGGGTACCACGAAGGCCCACATCGTCCGCGCGGCCGTGGAGTCGCTGGCCTACCAGGTGCGCGACCTGGTGGCGGCCATGGAGGCGGACGCCGGCGTGGGGCTGGCGGTGTTGGGCGTGGACGGGGGAGCCTCGGCCAACGACTTTCTCGTGCAGTTCCAATGCGACATGCTGCGCTGCACGCTGCGCCGTCCCGCCTGCACCGAGTCCACGGCGTTGGGTGCGGCGTTCCTCGCAGGGCTTTCCTCGGGCTTTTGGAAGGATAAGGACCAGCTTCGGGCCCTGCGCAGCGCGGGCGATGTGTATAATCCCCTGCTGGAAGACGAACGGCACCGGGCGTTGGTCCTGGGATGGCAGCGGGCCCTGCGCCAGACGATGACATGCGAGAAGGGAAACCCATGGTAATCAGCATTGCGAGCGACCACGCCGGTTTCGAGCAGAAGCAGCAGCTGGCGGCCTACCTCCGCCAGGCTGGGCATACCGTCTGCGACCAGGGCCCGGCCGACGATACGCGCGTGGACTACCCCGACTTCGCAGAGGTGGTGGCGCGCGACGTGGCCACGGGGGCCGCCGAGTTCGGCGTGCTGGTGTGCGGTACCGGCATCGGCATGGCCATGGCCGCCGACAAGGTGGACGGGGTGCGGGCCGCCAACATCGTCAGGCCCGACTTCGCAGCCCTGTGCCGCCAGCATAACAACGCCAACGTCATCACGCTCTCGGGGCGCTTCGTCACCCTCGAGGAAAACGAGCGGATTCTCGATGCCTTCCTGGGTGCCTCCTTCGAAGGGGGACGTCACAGCGACCGCGTCCGCAAGATTATGGAGCTGCAGTAGGCAGCCAGCGTAGAGAGGAGCATCCCTTCCATGACCGCACGCCAGCTTCTTGCCCAAGACCCGGCCATCGCCGAGGCCCTGCAGCTCGAACTCTGCCGCCAACGCGATTCGGTGGAGCTCATCGCATCGGAGAACTTCACGTCCCGCGCCGTGATGGAGGCGGTGGGAAGCGTGCTCACCAACAAGTACGCCGAAGGCTACCCGGGCAAGCGCTACTACGGCGGCTGCGAGAAGGTGGACATCGTCGAGGAGCTTGCGCGTCGCCGCGCCTGCGAGCTGTTCGGCGCCGCCTTCGCCAACGTGCAGCCCCACAGCGGCGCCAATGCGAACTACGCCGCCTACGCCGCGCTCATCGACCCAGGCGACACGGTGCTCGGCATGAGCCTCGACAACGGGGGGCATCTGACCCACGGCTCGCCGGTGAACTTCTCGGGCCGCCTGTACCGTATAGAGAGCTACGGCGTATCGCCTGAGACCGAGACCATCGACTACGACGCCCTGGAGGCCCAGGCCAAGGCCTGCCGCCCGGCCCTGATCGTGGCCGGTGCGAGCGCCTATCCGCGCATCATCGACTTCGCGCGGATGGCCCAGATCGCCCGCGAGGTGGGAGCCTACCTCATGGTGGACATGGCGCACATTGCCGGCCTGGTGGCGACAGGCGCCCATCCAAGCCCCGTGCCTTACGCCGACATCGTGACATCCACCAGCCACAAGACCCTGCGCGGCCCGCGCGGCGGATTCATACTCACCAACAATGAGGAGATTGCCAAGAAGGTGGACAAGGCGGTGTTTCCCGGCAGCCAGGGCGGCCCGCTCATGCACGTCATCGCCGGCAAGGCCGTGGCCTTCGGCGAGGCGCTGCAGCCGTCGTTTGCGGACTACATCGGCAACGTGGTCGAAAACGCCGCGGCGCTGGGGGAGGGCATGACCGAGGGCGGCCTTCGCCTGGTGTCGGGCGGCACGGACAACCACCTGTGCCTGGTGGATCTTACGGCCACCGGGGTTACCGGTAAGGACGCGGAGAGGCTGCTGGAGGGCATCGGCATCACGGTGAACAAGAACACCATCCCCAACGAGCAGCGCAGTCCCTTCGTGACCAGCGGCATCCGCGTGGGAAGCGCGGCGGCCACCACCCGCGGCTTCACCGTCGAGGACTTCCGCACGGTGGGGCGCTGCATCGCCCGGGCGCTCTTCGGCCGCGACGATGCGGGGCTGCACGCATCCCTTTCCGCCACCGTCGAGGAGCTGCTTGCGGCCCACCCGCTGTACCCGGGCCTGTCCTACGAGTAAGAAGCGGGCCGTCGCTTAGCGGCCCGAGGCGTCGAGAAACGATAGGAGCAACCGTGACCGATTACGAGCGCGTTACCGTCGTGGACCATCCCATGGTCCAGCACAAGCTGTCGAAGCTGCGCAGCAAGGACACCTCGTCCAAGGACTTCCGCGATCTGGTGCGGGAGCTGGCCCTGTTCGAAGGCTACGAGGCCACCCGCGACCTGGCCCTCGAGGACGTGGAAGTGGAGACCCCCATCTGCAAGACTACCTGCAAGCAGGTCTCCGGCAAGAAGATGGTGATCGTGCCGATCTTGCGCGCGGGCCTTGGCATGGTGGAGGGCATCCAGGAGCTCATGCCCTCGACCTTCGTGGGGCATTTGGGGATGTACCGCGACCCCGAAACCCACGAGCCCCACGAGTACTACGCCAAGATGCCCGACTCTATCGCCCAGCGCGACGTGCTGGTGGTGGACCCCATGCTGGCCACGGGCGGTTCGGCCAGCGCCGCCATCCAGTACCTGCGCCGCCAGGGCGTGAGAAACATCAAGCTCATGGTGCTGGTGGCTGCGCCCGAGGGCATCGAGGCGGTGCTCGCCGCCGACCCGGACGTGCGCATCTTCACCTGCGCCATCGACGAGGGGCTAAACGATGCGGCCTACATCGTGCCCGGCCTGGGCGACGCCGGCGACCGCATCTTCGGAACGAAGTAGGAAAGGGGCGCGGCCCTCGCAGCCCGCAGCCCCTTCGAAGGGAGTAGCGCCATGACATCGGTCGAGGCAACAGGAGAGCGCCCCAGCTGGGACGAGTACTTCATGACGTTGGCGAACCAGGTGGCCACCCGCACCACCTGCCTGCGCCGGGCCGTGGGGGCCGTCATCGTGAAGGACCGCCGCATCCTGGCCACCGGCTACAACGGCGTGCCGTCGGGCATACGCCATTGCGCCGAGGTGGGGTGCCTGCGCGAGCAGCTGGGGGTTCCCAGCGGCCAGCGGCACGAGATCTGCCGGGGCCTGCACGCCGAGCAGAACGCCATCATCCAGGCGGCGAAGTACGGCATCGACATCTCCGGCTCGTCGATCTACGTGAACACCCAGCCGTGCGTGGTGTGCGCCAAGATGCTCATCAACGCGGGGATCACCGAGGTCATCTTCCAGAACCCCTATCCCGACGAGCTGGCGGTGTCCATGCTTCAGGAGGCGGGGGTGACCTTGCGGGAGTACGTCGGCTGAGCGCTGCCCGCACGGGCGCTGTGGAGGTTTTGCGCAGCGCGGCAGGGACGGCGTCGCCTTTCCCCTTGAGCGACGTCCCGCTCGCCCCCGATTTGCGCGATTTCGTCAGCTTGGCATTACGCGCCGGAAAAGATTGGGTATCATTCGTAGAGTTTGGCAGACTGCGCCCTCGGGCGCGACCGACCGCAGAAGGCAGGCTATGGTTCTTCCGATCGTTTTAGGCGCGGCAAGCGGCATTGCGGGCTTCGTGCCCCTGGTGCTGGCCCTGCGCCAGACGAAAAAGGTGACCGACACCAGCAATCTGGGGCACGCGGGTGCCCTGCTTCTGGGAGTGCTGGCATCGTTCATCCTCTTGTTCGCTACGGCCATCGCCTGCGTCCTGGTCGACCGTCCCAGCGTGCTGCCTTTCGTGCTGGCTGAGGCTGTGGCCTTGTGCGTCGCCGGCATTGCGTTTGGGTTGTACAGGCATTTCCGATAGTTGAGCAGAAGGGTAGGAGACGTGAATCCACTCGAGGTCCTAGCCGCTGAGGTACCCCACCTTCAGCACTCGTTCGATCCGGCATACGTTATCGGCTCGGGGTCGTTCGGGCTCACCCAGTATATCTTCTGGATGATCATCTGCTTCCTCATCACGTTGGCCGTGGTCATCGTGGCGGGCAAGAAGCTCACGCTCGTCCCCACCAGCAAGTTCGTCAACATGGTGGAGTACGGCTACGAGTTCGTCCGCAAGGACATGGGCGAGTCGGCCATCGGTCACGGCTACCAGAAGCACATCCCGTTTCTGGCTACGCTGTTCTTCTTCATCCTCATCTCCAACTTCGTGGGCCTGATCCCGGGCTGCAAGACCCCTACGGGCACCATCAGCGTCACCTGGGCGCTGGCCCTCATCTCGTTCGTGTACTTCAACTACTGGGGCATTCGCGCCCACGGCGGTTGGGGCTACATCAAGTCCATCGCCCCGTCGGGTCTGCCCGCGCCCATGGTGCCGGTGATCTGGTTCTTCGAGTTCATCTCCATGGTGCTGCGCCTGCTCACCCTGGCCGTGCGACTCTACGGCAACATGTTCGCAGGCCACATGGTGCTCGGCATCTTCGCCCTGGCGACCAGCGTGTTCATCCAGTGCGCCATCGCCACGGGCAACGTGGCCTTCGGGCTGCCGCCCGTCGCCTGGATGCTCTTCCTCATCGCCATGTACGCCCTGGAGGTGCTGGTGGCGTTCTTGCAGGCCTACGTGTTCACCATCCTGTCGGCGGTCTACATCTCGCTGGCCACCTCCGAGCACTAGGCATACGGCCGTCCCCTTCGGGGGGAGGCGACCCCGCCGCCCGGGTCACAGGCGGAAATCTTGGTTTCACTGGCGGTATCCCAGCCGCCTGGAACATATCCCTGTACGGTGTTTGCGGGATAGGCCCGCAAACGATCTAAGGAGGCAACAGTGGGAGAAATCAGTCTTGGTATCGCAGCCCTGAAGCTCGTGGGTTACGGCCTGGCCACCATGGGACCTGGCATCGGCATCGGCATCGCCTGCTACGGCTGCTGCGTCGGTTCCGCCCGTCAGCCTGAGCTGGCCGGCCGCCTGTTCACCAACTTCATCATCGGTGCCGCTCTGGCCGAGGCTCTTGCCCTCATCGGCTTCGTTCTGACCTTCATCGTGTAGTCCCGCCTGTACGCAATCTGCCGTATAACAGGCTGTAAGGAGGATTACAGGTGAAAGTGAACAGATACAAGGCTTGGAGGCTTGCAGGCGCTGCGGTTCTCGCTGCGGGCGCGTCCACGCTGGCTGTGCCGGCGATGGCGTTCGCCGCGGAATCGGAGACGGCCGGCATTTCGGCCATCCTGCCGGACATGGCGGAATTCATCCCCATGCTCGTCGCTTTCATCGTGCTGGTGGTCGTGCTCGCGAAGTTCGGCTGGCCCAAGTTCGACGCCATGCTGCAGCGCCGCGAGGACACCATCAAGGATGCTCTTGAGAAGTCGGAGCGCGACCGCATCGAAAGCGAGCGCATCCTGCAGGAGTACAAGAAGCAGCTCGAGGACGCGAAGAGCCAGGCTTCCCAGATCGTGGCCGAGGCCAAGAGCACTGGCGAAGCGGTGAAGGCCGACATCACGGCGAAGGCCCAGGCAGAGGCAGCCAACATGATCGAGAAGGCCCACGGGGCCATCGAGGCTGACAAGAAGGCCGCCATCGCCGAGCTCCAGGGCTCGGTCGCCGACCTGTCCGTTGCCGTGGCATCCCGCATCATCGGCAAGGACCTGTCCGACGACGAGCACCGCGCCATCATCGAGCGCTACGTGAACGAGGCGGGCAGTTTCCATGCCGAATAATCGCCATGTTCAAAAGGAGAAGGTGGCCACCTACGCAGCGGTCCTGCTGGACTCCGCCTACCAGGCGGGCGGCCAGGACGCGGTGCTGCAGGTGCGCGACCAAGCCGAGCGCATCATGCGCATCGAGCGTTCCAACATGGATCTCGCCAACGCCCTGGAGGATAGCTCCTATACACCCGAGCAGAGGGGGCAGGTTGCCCGCGGCGTGTTCGCGGACCTGAACCCGGTCCTTACCGAGGTTCTGGCCGTCATGGCCGAGCGCGGGGACTTCGCGTTGCTGTCGCGTGTATGGGCCAGCTACCAGGAACAGCTCGAGCGCAAGCTGGACGTCACCGTGGTCGACGTAACCACCGTCGTGCCGCTTGACGACCATCTGCGCGAGGTAATTGCAAAGAAAGCCGAAGCCGACTTGGGCACGAAGGTGGTTCTGCGGGAGCAGATCGACCCGTCCATCATCGGCGGCGTGTTGCTGACTGCCAACGGCCAGCGCATCGACGCAAGCGTCGTGTCGCAGCTGGAACGCGCCCGCAACGTGCTCAAAGAACAGAATTGACGGAGGTGAATGCTAGTGACTGAAATCACCGCACAGTCTATCGACGAGGCCCTGCGCAAGCAGCTGGACGCGCTGTCCACGAGCGTGGAGTCCCGCGAGGTGGGCACCGTCATCCAGGTCGGCGACGGCATCGCGCGCGTCGACGGTCTCAAGGACGCCATGGCAGGCGAGCTGCTCGAGTTCGTGAGCTCCACCGGCCAGGTCGTCTACGGTATGGCCCAGAACCTCGAAGAGGACGAAGTGGGCGCCGTGCTTCTGGGTGACGTCACCGCAATCAAGGAGAACGACCAGGTGCGCACGACGGGCCGCCTGGTGGAGGTTCCTTCCGGCCGCGCCATGCTCGGCCGCGTTGTCAACCCGCTGGGCATGCCGATCGACGGCAAGGGCCCCATCCAGGCCGAGGGCACCCGCCCCGTGGAGTTCAAGGCTCCCGGCGTCGTGTACCGCAAGCCGGTGGACGAGCCCATGCAGACCGGCATCCTGGCCGTAGACTCGATGATTCCCATCGGCCGCGGCCAGCGCGAGCTGATCATCGGCGACCGCCAGACCGGTAAGACCGCCATCGCCATCGACGCGATCATCAACCAAAAGGGCAAGGACATGATCTGCATCTACGTCGCCGTGGGCCAGAAGGCCTCCACGGTCGCCGGCGTAGTGGAGACGCTGGAGTCCTACGGTGCCATGGACTACACCATCGTGGTGAACGCCTCGGCTTCCGACTCCGCGCCGCTGCAGTACATTGCCCCCATGGCCGGTGCCGCCATCGGCGAGTACTTCGTCTACACGGGCGAGAACGGCGAGACGGCCGGCCCCGACAACCCGGGCCGCGCGGTGCTCATCGTCTACGACGACCTGACCAAGCAGGCCGTGGCCTACCGTCAGATGTCGCTGACCCTGCGCCGTCCTCCGGGACGCGAGGCCTACCCGGGCGACATTTTCTACCTGCACTCCCGCCTGCTGGAGCGCGCCGTGAAGATGTCCGACGAGATGGGTGGCGGCTCCATGACGGCTCTGCCGATCATCGAGACCCAGGCTGGCGACGTGTCCGCCTACATCCCCACCAACGTCATCTCCATCACCGACGGTCAGATCTACCTGCAGACCGACCTGTTCTTCCAGGGCCAGCGCCCCGCTGTGGACGTGGGCATCTCCGTGTCCCGCGTAGGCGGCTCGGCCCAGGTGAAGGCCATGAAGCAGGTTGCCGGTACGCTGCGCCTCGACCTGGCCGCCTACCGCGAGCTGAAGGCGTTCACGCAGTTCGGCAGCGACCTTGACAAGGCCACCCAGGACCAGCTGACCCGCGGCTCCCACATGACCGAGCTGCTGAAGCAGAAGCGCTACATGCCCATGCCCGTTATGGACCAGGTAGTGGCGATCTACGCCGGCGGCAAGGGCTATCTGGATAGTCTGCCGGTCGAGGACGTCGTGCGTTTCCGCACCGAGCTCATCGACTACCTGCACGCTTCCAAGCAGGGTATCTTCGATGCGCTGTACGCGGAGAAGAAGCTCACCGATGCCATCGAGGCTGACCTGAACGCGGCTATCGAGGCGTTCAAGCTGTCGTTTGCGGTATCGGCGTAAGGTAGGTAGAACATGCCCAACCTTCACGACATAGAAAGACGTATCAACTCCGTCTCCTCGACGAAGCAGATCACGCGCACCATGCAGATGGTGGCCGCCGCAAAGATTCGCCGCGCCAACGAGCGCGTCGTCGCGGCAACGCCGTACTCTGAGTCCATGGCGGAGATGTTGGCCAACGTTGCCAAGCGTGTAGGTGGCTCCGAAAACGCGCTTCTGCGCACGCATGACGAGGTGAGAAACGTCCTCATCGTGGTGGTTGCGTCCGACCGCGGTCTTGCCGGCGGCTTCAACAGCAACGTGCTGAGGCAGGTGGACCGCCTGATGAAGCAGAAGCAGCAGGCCGGTGCTGAGGTCAGCATCGTGGCTTGCGGCAAGAAGCCCATCGGGTACTACACCTACCGCAAGATCGAGCCGGTGCTGCGCTTCGCCGGGCTTTCCGCCGATCCGACGGTGGACGAGGCGGCCGCAATCGCCGCCTTCGCCATCGACGGCTACGCGAAGGGCTCCGTCGACGAGGTGTTCGTCGTGTACAACCACGCGAAGAACGCCGCGGAGCAGCAGCTGCGCACCGAGCAGGTCCTTCCTGTGGACACTGCGGCCCTCCTGGCCGAGTCCGACCAGGAGGAGCAGGCGGGCGACAAGCTCGAGGGCGACGTGATCTTCGAGCCCAGCGCCGACGCCGTGCTCGACCAGCTGCTGCCGGCCTATGTGCGCACCACGCTCTACCATGCGCTCATCGACTCGGCTGCTGCCGAGCAGGGTGCTCGCCGCAACGCCATGATGTCGGCGACGGACAACGCCACCGAAATGGTCGAGACGTTGACCAGACTGTATAACCGCGTACGCCAAGGCGCTATCACGACCGAGATTTCGGAGATCGTGGGTGGCGCGGCTGCTTTGGAGGATTAAATGGCTGAACACATCTATTCGAAGGAGGAGCTTGAGGCCACCCGTGGCGCCAACGGTCGCATCGTGCGTATCGTCGGCCCCGTCGTCGACGTCGAGTTCGCTCCCGATTCGCTGCCAGCGATCTACAACGCGCTGACGGTGGATGCCAAGACCCCGGCAGGAGACCTTCACGTCCTGCTCGAGGTCGAGACGCATCTGCCCGGCAACATCGTTCGCTCGGTAGCCATGAGCTCCACCGACGGCCTCATCCGAGGCCTGGAGGTGGCCGACACCGGCCATCCCATCATGATGCCCGTGGGCCCCGAGACCCTGGGTCGCATCTGGAACGTGATGGGCGAGCCCGTTGACGAGAAGCCCATGCCCGAGGTGAAGGGCTACATGCCCATCCACCGTCCCGCCCCCGAGTACGACGACCTGTCCACGAAGACCGAGATCTTCGAGACCGGCATCAAGGCCATCGACCTGGTGGAGCCCTTCGTCAAGGGCGGCAAGACGGGCCTGTTCGGCGGTGCAGGCGTCGGCAAGACCGTCATCATCCAGGAACTCATCAACAACCTGGCCCAGGAGCACGGCGGCACCTCGGTGTTCACCGGCGTGGGCGAGCGCACCCGCGAGGGTACCGACCTGTACCTGGAGATGAGCGAGTCCGGCGTTATCAACAAGACCTGCCTGGTCTACGGCCAGATGAACGAGCCTCCGGGAGCCCGTCTGCGCGTGGGCCTGGCCGGCCTTACCGAGGCCGAGTACTTCCGCGACCAGGGCCAGGACGTGCTTCTGTTCGTGGACAACATCTTCCGCTTCACCCAGGCCGGCTCCGAAGTGTCCGCACTGCTGGGCCGTATGCCCTCCGCCGTAGGTTACCAGCCCACGCTGGCTACCGAGATGGGTGACTTGCAGGAGCGCATCACCTCCACCAAGGAAGGTTCCATCACCTCGGTGCAGGCCGTCTACGTTCCCGCCGACGACCTGACCGACCCGGCGCCCGCCACCACCTTCACGCACCTGGACGCCAAGACGGTTCTGTCCCGCGGCATCGCCGAGCTGGGCATCTACCCGGCCGTCGACCCGCTGGAGTCCACCTCCCGCGCCCTCGACCCGCAGATCGTGGGCGAGGAGCACTATGCGGTGGCCACCGGCATCCAGGAGCTGCTGCAGAACTACAAGGACCTGCAGGACATCATCGCCATTCTGGGTATGGACGAGCTTTCCGAGGAGCAGAAGCTCACGGTAAACCGCGCTCGCAAGGCCCAGCAGTTCTTCGGCCAGTGCTTCCACGTGGCCGAGCAGTTCACGGGCCTGCCCGGCAAGTACGTCAAGATGGAGGACACCATCCGCTCGTTCAAGGCCATCCTGGATGGCGAGTGCGACGACATCCCCGAGCAGTGCTTCCGCCTGAAGGGCTCCATCGACGACGTGTACGCTGCTTACGAAGAGATGAAGAAGGCTGAATAATGGCTGGAATCAAGTGCGACATCGTGACGCCCGAGGCGCTGCTCGTCTCCGAGGACGCCGAGATGGTGGTCGTGCCCGGCGTGGAAGGCTCCATGGGCTTTCTGGCCGGCCACGAGCCGCTGGTGTCGGCCCTTTCCGACGGCGAGGTGCGCGTGAAGAGCGCTTCCGACGGGTCTGTCAGCAGCTATGCGCTGCAGGGCGGCTACGTCGAGGTGTCGGCTGAGAAGGTCATCGTCTTGGCCAACCGCGCCATCGCCAAGGCCGACATCAAAGTCGACGAGGTGAAGGCGAAGCTCGCCGAGGTGGAGGCGTCGCTTGCGAAGCTTTCCGCCGAGGAGGCCGCCGGCACCACCTTGGCCGACGACAGGTCCTGGTGCGAAGCGCAGCTGCAGGTGGCCCAGGCCGCCTAAGGCGACGGCGCTGCGAGGCGTCTGCAAGGAAGGCGGCTTAGCCGCTGGCAACGCGGCGGCGAGAAGCCGACCGAACCGAGCGAGGGCCTTAAGGTGAACCGAACAGCCCCCTGTTTCCCAGTAAGGGAAGCAGGGGGCTTTCCTGTGTTTGCAGACGTTTTGTCCGCTGCGGGACAGACGATGTAGGCCGGTGCGATGTTTCGGCTTTAAGCTTGCGCGCTACCTTGCCGTTGCGCTCGCCTGATCGTCCGGCTCGGTGGTTGCCGCAATCTGCGAGCGACGGACGTGGCGAGCGCGCCCAAGGAGGAGGTCGTAGATGGCTTTGCCCGTTCTGAGCAGCGCGTAGATGCCGAAGACCGCCGTATAGGCGATTAGCCGCTCGCCGGAGGCGCCCAGGGGTGATTGGGCTGAGGCGGGGGCGAGGAACAGCGCTATATGGGCGAACAGCAGGGCGTAGAACAGGTAGGCCCATCGCTGCAGTGCCGTCCACGCCTGCGTTCCCATACGGCGTTTGACCGCCTGGAAGGAGGTTACGCCCAGAATGGCCATGAGCGCGAAGGCGACAGCCCCCAGTGCAAGTCCCCAGGCGACGGAGGGCGCAAGGGAGGCGAGCGCGGGGGCGAAGGAGACGGCGTACTTGGCTACATGGCCCAGGGCCAGGATGCAGGCGGCGGTCGACAGCGTCGCGCGGGTGGGCAGAAGTCTTTGGCGAACGAAGCGCACATCGCGGAAGACGCCCATGTACATCACGACGACGAACAGAGCCGTAGCGAGCGTTCCCTTCTGCATCAGCTGGAAGAGCAGCATCTGCAGCGAAAGGGGAAGGCTTACGAAGCTCGTGGCAGCGTAAAGCACCGATGCCAGCAGCGCCAGGCCGTAGAACGCCCCCGGCGCCTTCCGGATGGCATCCTTGAAGACCAGCGAGAAGGCAAGAGTGCAGGCGAGCACGGCAATGAATCCCATACTACTTCCTTTCCGAAGGGTGCTGCCCCGACGCTGTCGCCCCGGGGCAGCGAAGCGGGAGAGAAGGGCGGCTCAGGAAAGCGCCGCCCGCAGTTCGCCGATCGTCGTCTCGTCTGCCTGCAGATAGCCGTAGGTCGCCTTCAGGACACCGCGGTAAAAACGGGTGTCGATGATCTTCGTAGCCAGGTCGTAGAACGATCCGTACCAGGACAGGATATGGTTTTCCAGGAAGTCACCCGAAGCGTCCATCAGGCGCAGCGCTTCGGCGAAATCTTTGGCCTCGACGGCGTCTCGCGCCTTGTCCGACAAATCGGCCATGAAGCTCAACTCGAAGCTGATGTGGTCCTCGGGCAGGTGAAGCCCCGAGTCGGCGGCGATGCCCTCGCGACGATAGGCCGCCAGGTCCCTGTCGCGGGGCTCCTGGAACAGTACGGCCTTCTCCCCGGTGATGCTTCCGCCGAACACGCTCGCATAGGGAACGGCTACCAGTCCCTGGAAGCTGCTGACACCGTCGAAGCACATGGTGTAGTCGGTGCTGAGCAGCCGCTGCGTCCCGCTGTGTCGGCGGTGGAGCCCCCTGCCCATGTCGTTGAACCCTTCAGCAAGAAGACTGCCCGCCCCCAGGGCCTCCGATTCTCTCTCCAGGTTCATGCCGGCCAGCGCCTCCACCTCGTCGCCGGAGAGCGGGCGCAGGAACAGCCGCGAGAACAACCGGTAGGCAGATGCCCTGTTGGTAAGCGTCGCCAGCAGAGCGGTATCTGTTGGTACGGAGGTTTTCATGCAAACGCCTTTCCTCTAAGGACCAAGAAGCGGGCCGGCACCGACAAGACGCCGGCCCGCAAGGGGACTAGCCTTTCGCGTACAGGACGCAGCTGTTGTCGAGTCCCTGCCATGCGACGTCCTTGGACAGGATGTAGCAGGCCACGGGCTGAGCTCCATCGGCTTCCAGGTAGTGGACGGCGCGCCCTTGGCTCTGGGCCTGGGCGACCGCTTTGGCCGCCGGCGATTTCTCATCGTCCAGGTCGCCGAAGAAACGCGCCCCGTTGCAGCAGTTGTGCACGCAGGGCGGCACGCAGTGGTCGACATCGTAGGTGTCGTCCTCGTTTTCGACACCATCGCTGTTCTGCGTCAGATGGTTGCACAGGGTGCACTTGGTGACGGTGTTGGTGTCGCTGCGAAGCCAGCGGACGCTCGGGCGCGTGCGGCCGTCGGAGTCGGAGTAGGGACACACGGTAAGGCACGACTTGCATCCGATGCACGTGCTCTCGTCGAGGGTAACCACCCCGTTGCTGGCGCGGTAGGAGGAGCCGGTGGGGCAGACCTCCACGCACGGCGCGTTCTCGCATTGCTGGCACATGATGGGAAGCCAGTACATCTGGACGTTGGGGTGGGTGCCAACCGGGCCCACGTCGATGACGTCGCAGCGATAGTTGCCCAGTCCCAGCTCGTTTTCGAACTTGCAGGCCACGGTGCAGGTATGGCATCCCGAGCACCGGTCGAGGTCTACAACGATACATCTGCGCGACATAGGTTGCGCTCCTTTCATCTCATGCTGACCGTTTTCGGCGCCTGTCCTACATGGGGCCGCCCGGGCCGCCGGCGCTTGCGGGCACTTCCACCGGGTCGAAGCTGCTCACATCGGTCAGCAGCGCCGGGTTGCCCATGACCGAGCCGGCTTCCTCGCTGGCTTGGTTGGTTGCGGTGGGCATGAAGGGCTCGAATTCCTCGGGGGTCACCCAGACGCGCTCGGGACGCGTCGACTTTTTGATGTTCACGGCGAAACCGCGGTTGGTGTAGGAGCCGAACGCCTCGTTGAAGTTGGCGTCCACGGCGTTGGTAAGGACGTTCACGCCGCACTCGGCCCAGCCGCCCGTCTTGGTCTTCTGCGAGTTGTCGAAGCACTCCGGGTTCCAGAAACGCTCCATGAATACCACCTTCGGTGCCACCATCTCCGTGACGTAGGCGATGGTGCGGATGGGCTCGGCCGTCTTGGTGTCCTGCTTCTTCTCGCCGGAGTAGGCCCGCTCGGTGCCAGCACGGGAGGGGTCGTAGTCGCTTCCCTGGGTGCGTCGAGAGGACACCTCGATCCAATCGCCGTCAGAGATGCCGTACTCGGTGGCCGTAGCCGGGTTGATGTAGGCGAAGGGCACGGGGTACAGCTCGCGGCTGTAGGGGGCATGGCGCATGGTGCCGTGATGGAAGAACACGCGACGTCCGGAGGTGAGCGCCAAGGGGAAGTCCGCGTCGAAGTCCATGACGTAGTCCTCGAAGCCGGCCCCCACGTCGGGCGTCTCCTTGGCCTTGGGCACCACGCAAATGGGGGCGTAGGTGCCGTGGAACGTGGCAATTCGCTCGTCGACGGGGGAGTCGAATCCGTTGGGCCAGTTGTAGGGGAAGCCCGTCTGGCCCAGGCGAACCATGGCCGTGCAGTAGACCTCCACCTTGCGCGAGACGGTGGGGAAGCCATAAGGCAGTCCGTCGTCGGCAAGCACCAGGTAGTGGCCGTAGGTCCAGTACTCGTCGGAGGGGGTGGATACCTTGTAGACCGGGTTGTTCTTCCATGCCTGGCGGTACTGCTCCTCGGTGATCGACTCGCCCTCGGCAGCCTCCAGGCCAAGCAGCGCCGCTCCCTGCTTGATGCGCTGCTGCTTGTTCGACTCGTCGGAACCCGAGCGAACGTTTACCAGCGGGAACTGCACGCCTATCTCCGCCAAGGTCTGGCCGGTGCCGTTGAACACGATGGAGTCGAGCTTCTGGTTGGCCTTGTCGTAGAACGCCTGCAGGAAGCGCGAGTAGGGTCGTCCCGTGTCAACGGCCTCTCCCAGATGGATGATGGAGCCGCAGGGGGTCTCGATGTTGAGCTGGGAGGAACCCGGATTCCACATTTCCAGCCACTCCTCGGTGGGGAAGAACATGTCGGTGAGCTCGGCGTCGAAGGAGGTGAAGTGCGGGTACTGATGCACCACGTACTCGACGTTGCCCATGGCCGCGTTGTACCAGGCGCCGGCGCTGCCGAGCATGGCGAACTTGTTGCCCGAGGTGTCGAGCCACGCCCGGGGGCGCCAAGGCTCGCCGGTCTCCATGGCCTGGCGCACGGCCGGGATGTGGGACTGGTACCAGTGGGCAAGCCCTCGATGGTTAGACACGCCCAGGCGGTCCAAGACGATGCGCTGGAAGCAGTCCTGCTCAGGACTTGCGAAGGAGTCGTGGTTGGCGCGGTTTGCCTCCTCGGTGGCACCCATGATGTAGCCGATGCCGAAGTCGGTGGTCTCGGATTGCGTGGGTCGCGGCTGAGCCCCGTCAGCAATGCACTTGCCCCACTTGTTGGTCGAGTCGAGCGAGAGCCCAGCGCCTCCCATGCCGCCGCCCGGGCCGCCGGCACCCACGCCGGTGAGCGTGAGGGTGCAGCCGGGCATCTGTATGTAGCCCATGATGGAGTCGAGGCCCGCGGTGCCGATGGGTGCCTGGCTCGAGCACTCCATCATGTCGGTGGCGACGCCGTGACCGATGCCCGCGCCGCCGTCGGAACCGTTCTGATGCGGGCTCACGTACAGCTTGATGGCCTCCTCGATCTTGGCGGCGTCGAGCCAGCAGAACTTGGCGGCCTGCTCGAGGGTCCAGGGCTCCGCTTCCTCCTTGTAGTACTGACCGGCGGTCTTGCAGGACTTGCCGTTCACGGTGGCCTCGCCGAACACGCTGGGGTTGACGCCTACGTCTTCGGGCATGCCGTAGGGCAGCGGGGACACTTCGCCGGTTTCTTCGTCGATGCATATGTAGACGGGGGTGTCGTCGGGAGTGGGCGCGATGTAATCCTCGAACACGTCTGTGGCCAGAATCGGCAGCAGCGTGTCCGGGTCGATGAGGCAGGGCAGATTCGTCCAGTACTTCGTGAACTGCTCGTTGTACAGCTTGTTCTCGAAGATGTAGCGGTACCATGACAGGACGAGCGCGCAGTCGGAGCCGGGGCGCAGCGGCAGGTGGATGGTTGCCTTGGCAGCATCGGGGGTGAGCATGGGGTCGACCACGATGGTCTTGCAGCCGTTGGCGCGCAGCTCGGCCATGGCACGGCCCGCCTTGGCGGTCTGCGAGGAGGACGGCTGCGTTCCCCACAGAACCAGCACTTCGCAGTCGTTGGTGATGCCGGCCTCCTTGTCGGCCTTGCTGAACCCCTTGAACGGCTCGCGCACCTCGTTGTCGGCGATGGAGTCGCTCATCTTGAAGCCCATGAGCTGGGTCACGCACACACGGGGCAGGAAGCATTGGGCGGCGCCGGGCTCGAAGGCGTTGGGGGAGTAGCACGAGGCGGACACCGCGGGCAACATGGGCGCAGGCACGTAGGCGCCGCCGCCTCCGGTGGTGGACAGCATCGAGTAGGTGCCGTACTTCTCGAAGATCTCAAGCCACTTATCGCTCGCCTCGTCGATGGCTTCGTCCCAGCTCACACGCTCGAAGGCCATGTTTTCGGCTCCACGGGCCCCAGTACGGCGCATGGGATAGAGCACGCGGCGCGGGCTGTAGCAGGTATGGATCTGGTTGAGAGCCTTCACGCAGGCCGAGCCGTTGTTCTCTGCTCCCGCGGGATGTCCCTCGATCTTGCGGACCACGCCGTCTTTGACGTACACCTTCACCGGGCACGTGGTGATGCAGCCATGGCAGCTGGTGGTGTAGAAATCATAGTCGGGAATGGCCAGCGGCTCCTGGCGCCCCGAGGTCTCGGCGTCGGCTTCGGTTGCGGGCTGCACCTTGTCGACGTCGTCGACTTCGACGGTGCTCGGCTTGGTGCATCCGCCCAAGGTGGCGCCGAACGCTGCGGCGGCGCTGGCGACGGCGGCGGCCTGCATGAAGCTTCTGCGCGATAGCGTTGTCTTGCTCATAAACCCTTCCTCTCTCGTCTCTCGATACATGGGATGTCCTTCGGTTCCTAACCCTCTATGAGCTCCTTTCCCTCCGGCGTTGTCTGCCAGCCGCCGTCGTAGGCGACGGCTCCGACGGATTCGAGCTTGTCGATGAACAGGCTCGGCTGCAAGGCGATGCCGTCCCGGGCGGTGCCTACGAGCACATCCCTTCCTCGCAGAAGCGCCTCGATTTGGGCGAAGGAACGTTTCTGCGTCAGGAAAGCGAGCAGCTCGCAGTAGGTCTGCTGGCGATCGGGCTCGTCGGCCAGCAGCTGCGCCAGGCGGTTGCGCGGGCTGAATCGCTCGGCAAGTTTCGAGCCGAGCTCCGTGGTTCGATAGGCGAAGGCGACCACGAGGTCGTCGAAGGCGTCCTCGTCAAGCTCCGCCACCTCGGCTCCATCGTGCAGACGCCCGTCGGAGTCGAGGTAGAGCTCCTCTAGGGCGCCCGTCTCGTGCAGCCAACGGATGGGGAAGTAGGGAGGCTGCTTGAGCTTGGGGTAGCCTGGGACCTCTTCCACGGTCGCTTCCAGGTTTGCCAGCTCAACCGCCTCGTCCCGGCAGCGCTGCAGGATGCGCAGGAACGCCTGTCGGAACCCGGGGTTGTGCTGGAAGAGTACCGAGGCCCGGTCAAGCGCGTCGTCAGGCTCGGTTGGCGGGCGTTCGCCCTCTGCCGAATATGCTTCGTCCATGTTCGCCTCCTTGCTTGCGCGATGAAGCATTGCCCCCCAAGCCTACGATGCGGGTCGGACGCGGTTTACGAACAGGTGCATGAACTTTCGCTTTCCCTTGGGTCGCGTTGGCAAAACCGTGAGTACACCAGATTTGTGTATTGCTATGCCGTCGGGGAAACCCCATCATGAAAGGTCGTTCAGGGGGTGAGACGGTATGGCGAGCTGGCGGGAACATCGGTCGCAACGGAAAGACGCGGCCTCTTCGGCCTTGGTGGCAGTGTGGCCCAACCTTCGCTACTTCAGCCTTGCCATGTTGCTCGCATGGCAGTTCCTCGTAGTGGATTTCGGCGCATGGATGACGGCTACCGACGTGACGAACCTCTCGGTTATCGACGTGGGGATGACCGTGTACATGACCTCCGCCGTCGTGCTGGTGCTCTCCGCGTTCGCTCAAGACCTTTTCGCGCGGCTTTTCGATGACCGCCGCGCCCCCGCCCTCATCGCGCTCGTCTCCATTGCCGGCGTGGTTCTGCTCATCGCCAGCGGCCCGCGTTTCTTGCAAGGCACCGGCATGTCGGGCATGCTCTTCCATGGGGGGAGCTTCCTTATGGGAGTGGGTTCTGGGCTCATGACGTTGCGGGTAAGCCAGCTGTACTGCGACTTGGAGCCGGGCCGGGTGTTTTTATACGCAGCGCTCTCCGAGCTGCTCGTAGCGGTCATTTTCTACGTGGTGATTGGAAACTCCTGGATGCCGTCGGTTCCGGGCGGACCGCCGTTGCTCAACCTCGTTGCAGTAGCCGTGCTGCCCGTGGCTCTTACAGGGTGCGCCTCCCTTCCCGCCATCGACACAGGCTCGGCAAGCTGCGAGCTGCGGGAGGGCGCAGCCGGGGGCGGCCGAGGGAAGGTCTCCGGTCCGACAGCGGGCACGTCCACCGTGCGCGGCTTCTTCCGCCAGCTGCCAATGATGGGAAAGCTCCTGGTCGCCTTGTTCGTGTTTTCGGCCGTGGCCTCCATTGTGCGCAACTACTTTCTGCTGGGGCAGACGCCCGACGGGCACCAGCTCAACTCCCAGCAGGCCATGCTCGCCCGGTTCGCCCTTGCTGCATGCCTACTGCTTGTGGCGGTGTTCCTTTCGAAACGGGTGTCGTTGGGCAAGCTCTATCTTCTATGCATGGCCTTCATGGCGCTGGTCGTGGCAACGCTGCCGCTCCTGGGCCTGCACGCTGCCCTGCCGCTGGCCTTCACGAGCGCGCTCACAAGCGTTATCGGGCTGGTCGCCTGGTGCTTGCTCGCCTTCGTGGCCAAGTCGCAGGGGTTCCGCCCGTTTCTGGTGTTCGGTCTGGGGGAGGGGGCTTGCTGTGCTGGTCTGGGAATCGGGTATCTATGCGGTTACAGCAACCTGTTCGGCGTGCTCGGAGCTAGCGATCAGGCCATCGGGGCGCCCATGGTAGCGGTGCTCATCGTGCTGATCGTTGCTTGCGCGGTGCTTGTGTTCACCGAGAAGGGCTTCGACAGCGTGCTCGAGCTCTCGGGTGCCTCCATCCTCAATGTGCGAGACGCCATCATCCGTGGACGGACGGCCGCAACGGTGCGCCGCAACAGGCCCTGGCGCCTGGCGTGCCGGCGCGTCGGCGAGCGGGCCATGCTGTCCAAGCGCGAGCAGGAGCTTCTTGAGGAGCTAGCCTGCAACCGCACGCCCCAGGAAATCGCTTCGCGCCTGAGCATTACCGTGAGCACCGTGCGCACCCATACGCACCGTGTCTACTTGAAGCTGGACGTCCATTCTCGGGACGAGCTCATTGAGCTGGTGCGCACCGAGTACGAGTCCCGTGGCGGCGCCTAGAGCCGTCCGTCTCCTTTTGTGCCGGCAGACGGTGCCCGTCAATCCATCCTAAAACCACCGTTTGTTCGCAACGGGCGCATGGCTTGGCTGCTAGAATGGCAGCGAACGAGACGACGGCGCCGGGCGCCGCCAACCCCGAGAGACGACAAGCGCGATTCATCGATTGCGAGCGTGAGCTATGGCCTTCGTCCATCTGCACAACCATACGGAATACTCCCTGCTCGACGGCTTCACCCATGTCAAGGACATGGTGCGCCGCGCCGCCGAGCTGAAGATGCCCGCCGTGGCCATCACCGACCACGGCGTCATGTCCGGCGTGCCCGAGCTGTCGGACGCCTGCGACGCGGTGGAGAAGGAGACCGGGTTTCGCGTGAAGCCCATCTTCGGCTGCGAGGTGTACTTCACCACCGACGAGGAGCTTCGCAAGGATGTGAAGCCGCGGCTGTACCATCTGCTGCTGCTGGCCAAGACCAACGAGGGCTACCACAACTTGCTGCGGCTGGTGAGCGAGTCCCATGTGGACAACTTCTACTACAAGCCGCGCACCACCTACTCCATGCTCAAGCGCTACGGCAAGGGCATCATCGGCAGCTCCGCCTGCATCGCCGGCATCATCCCGAAGCTGCTCGACAACGGCCAGATGGACGATGCCGTGGCCTGGGCGCAGAAGTTCGCCGAGTGCTTCGAGCCCGGGGACTTCTACATCGAGCTGCAGAACCAGGGCATCCGCACCGACGGCGGCCTGACCCAGACCCAGCTGAACCACCAGCTGACCGAGGTGGCGCGCCGGGCGGGGCTGAAGACCATCGCCACCAACGACTTCCACTACCTGCGTCAGGAGGACGCGCGCGCCCAGGACATCATGCTGTGCATCGGCACCGGCAGCCTGGTCAACGACGCGAACCGCATGCGCTTCGAGAACGACCAGTTCTACATGAAGACCGAGGAGGAGATGCGCGAGGCCCTGGCCGACTTCCCCGAGGCGTGCGACAACACGGTGGAAGTGGCCGAGAAGGTGAACGTCGTGCTGGAGCGCGACTCCATCCTGCCTCGGTTCCCTTTGCCCGAGGGCGAGACCGAGGAGACGTGGTTTCGCAAGCGTGTGCAGGAGGGCCTGGTGAGGCGCTACGGCGACCCGGTGCCTGCCGAGGCCCAGGAGCGCGCCGACTACGAGATGGGCATCATCGTTCAGCAGGGATTCCCCGCCTACTTCCTCATCGTGCAGGAGTACATCGAATGGGCGCGCAGCCAGGGCATCGGCGTCGGTCCGGGCCGCGGTAGCGCTGCAGGCGCCATCGTGGCCTACGCCATGGGCATCACCGATCTGGACCCGCTCACCAACGGATTGCTGTTCGAGCGCTTCCTGTCACCGGAGCGCGTGGAGATGCCCGATATCGACGTCGACTTCGAACAGGGGCGTCGCGAAGAGGTCATCCAGCACATCAAAGACGTTTACGGCGAGGACCACGTGTCCCAGGTGATTACCTTCGGCACGCTGCAGGCAAAGAACGCCGTGCGCGACTCCGCCCGCGTGCTCGACTACCCCTACGCGGTGGGCGACAAGATCTGCAAGATGATCGGCGACGAACTGGGCATCACCATCGACAAGGCCCTGGAGACCAATCCCGATCTGGCGAAGGCCTACGAGACCGAGGAGGACGTGCGTACCGTCATCGACGCCGCGCGCTCGATCGAAGGCCATATGCGCGGCGAGGGCGTGCATGCCTGCGCTACCATCATCTGCCGCGATCCCATGAGCGATCACGTGCCCATGAAGCGCGATACCAAAGGCGGCGGCATCATCACCCAATACGATGGCCACTACACGCCCGACCTGGGCCTGCTCAAGATGGACTTCTTGGGCTTGCGCACGCTTGACGTGTTGTCTATCGCATGTCGCAACGTCGAGCAGCGCTTTGGCGTGAAAATCGTGCCCGAAGAGATCCCCACCGACGACGAGCTGGCCTTCAAGCTGATGCAATCGGGCAATATGGACGGTCTGTTCCAGGTGGAGGGCGCGCTGTACGTGTCGCTATTCGCGCGCCTGCCGCCGACGCGCTTTTCCGATGTGGTTGCATCCATCGCCCTCAACCGTCCCGGTCCGCTGGAGTCGGGCATGGTGGAAGACTACATTAAGGTGGCGTCGGGCCGAACGCAGCCCCACTACTACGACGAGCGGCTCCGCCCCGTGCTCGAGGAGACCTTCGGCACCATGGTCTACCAGGAGCAGATTATGCAGGTGTCCATGGTCATGAGCGGTTTTTCCGCCGGCAAGGCCGACAAGCTGCGCAAGGCCATGGGCAAGAAGAAGCTCGACGTCATGCGTCAGCTGCAGGCCGACTGGGACGCGGGTGCCGTAGAGAACGGCTATGCGCTGGAGGTGGCGCAGCAGATCTGGGCCGATGCCGAGAAGTTCGCCAAGTACGCCTTCAACAAGTCCCATTCGGCGGCCTACGCCATCCTGGTCATGCGCACCGCCTACCTGAAGGCCCATTACCCCAACGAGTTCATGGCAGCGGTGCTCACCAGCTACATGGGCAACACCGACCGGCTCATCCGCTACATCGCCAGCTGCAACCACAACGGCACCCCGGTGCTGCCGCCGGACATCAACTCGTCCAACGCCGAGTTCACTCCGGTGGACGAGGGCATCCGCTTCGGCTTGGTGGGCGTGCGCGGCGTGGGACGCAACGTTGCCGACGAGATTATTGCCGAGCGGGAGCAGAACGGCCCCTACAGCAGCCTACACGACTTCGTGAACCGGCTTGACGCCAAGTGCTACAACCGCAAAACCTTGGAGGCGCTCATCAAGGGCGGCGCCTTCGATTCAACGGGCTACACCCGCAAGCAGCTCATGTACTTCGTCGACGAGACGCCCCTCCTGGAGGCGGCGTCCAAGCGCCAGAAGGACCGCGACCGCGGCCAGGCCTCCATTTTCGACATGTTCGGCGGCACGGAAGAGGCCGTGGACGCTGGTCTTGCCGAAGAGGTGCCCGAGCCCGACGGGGTGGAGTGGCCGAAACGCGAGCTTCTGGCCTTCGAGAAGGAGATTATGAAGATCTACGTGTCGGACCATCCCATGAGACCTTTCGAGGACTACGTGGCCCGCAACACGAAGTACCAGCTGGGAGCCTTGGAAGAGGTTACCCGTGATATCAAGAGCGCCGTGTTCATCGGCATGATCTCGAACGTGGCGGTGAAGCTCACCAAGCGAGGGTCGAAGTACGCCTCCTTCACCTTGGAGGACACTACGGGCCATGCGGAGTGCATCCTGTTCAAGTACGACGACTTTGCCTCGGCGATTCATGAGGACTCCATTGTGAAGATCAAGGGCAGCTTCGAGCACGGCGACCGGGGGGACCAGATCAAGTGCTTCGAAGTGGAAGAGCTGGCGCTTTCCGAGCAGGATCTGCAGCCCCACAAGCTAGAGCTCACGCTGTCCATGGCCGATTTCGACCAGATGCGTTCCATGCACCTGAATCGCATCCTGCGAAACTATCCAGGGCGCGACGGCGTGGTGCTCTACGTGAGCCACAGCGACGGGCACACATACCGTGCCGATCTGCCCTTGTCCGTTGATTCCCGTAACCAGACCATGCGCAGCGAGTTGCGCGAGCTATTTGGCATGCCCGTATGGAAGGCGTCGTAGCCATGGACAATGCAGACGAGACGGGGTTCCGAACGCTTTCGGCTACTGTGGGCTATCACGGTGCTCCCTTCGCCGGCTTTGCGCGGCAGCCCGGCCTGATCACGGTTCAGGGCTCGCTGGAGGAAGCGCTGGCGACCGTGTTCCGCTGCCCCGTAGAAACGGTGTGCGCCGGGCGTACCGATGCCGGCGTGCACGCCCGCGGCCAGGTGGTGAGCTTCTCGGTGCCCGACGAGCTGCTTTGCGACCGCGCCATGAGCTCCCTTGCCCGGTCGCTGAACGCGCTCACCCACGACGCCATCGTGGTCTCGGACGTGCGTCGCCGCGATTCGGGCTTTTCGGCCCGCTTCTCGGCAACGGAGCGCGAGTACCGTTACTTTATAGCGCTGGGTGACGTGCCCCCGCTGTTTATGGCTGACTTCTCTTGGCATATTCCCCGTCCGCTCGACGTAGACGCTATGCAGGAGGCCGCAGCATATCTGGTGGGGGAGCACGATTTCAAGAGCTTCTGTTTGGCCGCATCGGCGCAGGGAAAGCCCACCTGCCGCAATGTCCATGGGATAGGGTTCGAAATCCAGGAGATTCTGGGCGACACCGTGCTCGTGATCACGGTGAAGGGCAACGCCTTCCTTCATTCCATGGTCCGCACCATCGTGGGTACGTTGGTTCTCGTGGGCCGCGGCTTGCGGCCGCCCGAATGGGTGGACGAGGTGCTGGAGGCGCGAGACCGCAGTGCCGCCGGCGAGAACGCTCCAGCTTGCGGGCTCGTTTTCTGGGCTGTTACCTATGGTGACAATCGGTCGTGCTACAATGAAATGATGGACAATCGGTAGCAAGGACGCTCATGTTCGGAAACAGAATGAAGCAGATGATTCGCGAGGCCGATAGAATCGTCTCCTTGAAGCAGGACATGGACTCGCTGTCTTGGGGGCGGGTTCAGGAAATCGCGAAGGAGCTCCAAGAGGGGCCAAGCCGGGAAGCTGCGGAGGAGCTGGGGCGCGAGCTCGCCGTTATCGCCCAGGTCAACCTCTCCATGTTCTCCCGCATGGGGGTCATCCCCCAAACCATGTGGGCCACCAACCAGCCGGCGCCGGCCGCGGCAAACGCTGCGGGAATCGTGGTGACCGACGATGAATCGAACCCTGTGGTGCTGCCTTCGGGCATGGAGGTCATCGAAGGCGGCCTGGTGGAGGCGGTTCTGGAGAACCCGGAGCTTGCCACCGTTCCCCTGAACCCCGTAAGCCCTACTCCCGGAAGCCCCGCAGAGGACATGCTCTCAAGCGCGCTCGCCGAGGAAAGCGAGTTTCTGGACAACCCTGCCCGCAGCTTCGACCTTGACGGCGATGCGTCGACCCCGCAGCCCGAGGAGGCTGCAGAAAAGGAGCCGCCTGCCTCGGCGTCTGATTTATCCGCCCGCGCAAGCGGGCATTCCACCGAGTCTCTCGACGGCGCTGCTTCGGTCGAGGAGCTCTGCGAACTTCCGGATTCGACGAACGGGGAAGGAGCGGAGACCGGCAGCTGCCCCCGCACTCCCCTTGAATCTTCAGATAGCATGGATGATCGAGCGGAGATGGGCGAGGACGAGGGGGGTGCTTCGCAGGACGCTTCAGCGGACGGGGCTCCTCGGGTGCCTGGCGCCGATGCGCTGCCCCGCAACCAGTTCGCGAACTTCCGCCATATGTACGAGAGCCGCGACGGCGGTCTGTGCGTGTTCAAGGACGAGCACGGGCATTTGGTGAGCGTGAGGGCTTCTCGGCTGGTCTAGAGGCTCTCCGTCGTATCATAGGCGCACCATCTCAGTGAGGAGTTTTGCGCTTATGTGCGGTATCTGCGGATTTACCCAAGCAACCGAGGGGGACCTCCCCATCCTGCAGGCCATGGACGACGTCATGGCCCATCGCGGCCCCGACGGCGAGGGCTGCTACATCGACGAGGGCATCGCCTTGGGGCACCGGCGGCTGTCGCTGATCGACCTTTCCGGCGGGAACCAGCCCATGGTTCGCCTGACCGGCGAGCACGCATCCGAGATAACCTCTCCGGCCCTCGACGGGCAGGGCAACCCCTTCCTCGGCCAGGCCAAGGCCTGCGAGCGCGGCGACTGGGCCATCGTGTTCAACGGCGAGATCTACAACTACCGCGATCTGCGCGAGCAGCTGCAGCAGGAGGGATGGGGCTTTCAGACGAGCTCCGACACCGAGGTGCTGCTGGTGGGCTACCTTGCGTGGGGCGAGGCCGTGCTCGACCGGCTGCGCGGCATGTTCGCGTTCGCTATCTGGGAAAAGAAGACCCACGAGCTGTTCTGCGCCCGCGACTTCTTCGGCATCAAGCCCTTCTACTACACGGTGCAGGACGGGCAGTTCGTATTCGCATCCGAGATCAAGTGCATTCTGGAGCATCCGTCCTACGAGCGCCGGCTTAACGAGGACGCCCTGGAGCAGTACCTGTGCTTCCAGTTCAGCGCCTTGGACGAGACGTTCTTCAAGGACATCTTCAAGCTGCCGCCGGCCACCTGCATGCGCGTGGGCCAGGAGGGCATCCTGTCGGTGCGCCGCTACTGGCGCCCGGAATATGCCTTCGATGGAAGCCGGCCCATGGCCGACACCGTGGAGGCCATCGACGGGGCCATGCGTGAAAGCGTGCGCTACCACAACGTGGCCGACGTGGAGGTGGGTTCGTTTCTGTCCAGCGGCATCGATTCCAGCTACATGGCGGCCTGCCTGGCGAAGGAGAACCCCGGCATCAAGACGTTCACCGTGGGATTCTCCGAGTACAGCGGCGAGCGGGACGAGATATCCTGGGCCGGCGAGCTGGCCGATACCCTGGGCATCGCGAACACGAGCCACCATATCACCGAGGACGAGTACTGGGAGAGCCTGCCTGCCGTCCAGTGGCATATGGACGAGCCGTCGGCCGACCCGTCGGCGGTGGCTCTGTACTTCGTGGACAAGCTTGCCGCAACCCAGGTAAAGGCCGTGCTTTCCGGCGAAGGTGCTGACGAGTTCTTCGGCGGCTACCGCATCTACCAGGTGCCCTTCTCCAACGCCAAGCTCTCCTGGGCTCCCAAAGGGCTGCTTCGGGGCGCATCCAAGGCCGCACGGGCGCTGCACGTGCGCGGCGCTAACTACCTTGAGCGGGCAAGCGAGACGGCGGAGGACTGGTACTACACAAACGCCAACGGCGTGGCCTTCAGCCCGCAGGAGCGCGAGCGGCTGCGCTCGGGCAAGCGCGCAGCCGGCCAGCCGGCGCCGGCGGCCCCCCAGCAGCTCACGGCGCCCGTCTACGCGGAGGTGTCCGAGCTCGACGAGGTCACGCGTATGCAGTACGTCGACCTGTTCTTCTGGCTGGTGGGGGATATCCTGCTGAAGACCGACAAGATGTCCATGGCCCATTCGTTGGAGAGCCGCGTCCCGTTTCTGGACAAGCGCGTATTCGAGCTGTCCGCTACCGTTCCCACCGACCAGAAGGTGAACGAACAGCAGACCAAGATAGCCCTGCGCGAGGCGGCCGAGCGCGCCATCCCGCAGGAGTGGGCCCAGAAGGAGAAGCTGGGCTTTCCGGTGCCCGTGGTCAGCTGGTTGCGGCAGGACCGTTACTACGAGCAAGTGAAGCGGGCCTTCGCGAGCCCGACCGCCGAGCGCTTCTTCAACACCGAGTGCCTGATGGAGCTTCTCGACGAGCATCGCGCTGGGGCGGACCGATCCCGCAAGATCTGGATCGTGTACATGTTCCTGCTATGGCATCGGCTGTTCTTCGAAGGGGGCGACGAGCGGTTCCGCCCCGCTTCCCAGGGCTCTCAGCGCTGACGTATCCGCTTCGGGTGCGCCGCCTGCGACTGGGCGGCGCCTTTTTTTGCGCCGCTGGGCGAAGGCTCGCGCCCGAAAACCCCTTCCCGGGCGTCGTTTCCCCGGGCTCCTCTACAATATCCGCAATTGTCGTTCGGCCACGGCGTTCCATTAGGGGACGGAGGTGTCCGGGTTCGTCGGTGGCGATAAGGAGAAGGGTAGGGCAATGTCGGAGAATCAAGGAGCGGCGAAGCGCTCGATGTGGTCGGGCAAGTGGGCCTTCATCTTGGCGGCTGCTGCATCGGCGGTGGGCTTGGGGAACATGTGGCGCTTCCCCTATCTGGCGGCGAAGTACGGCGGCGGAACGTTTCTGCTCACCTACATGGTGCTGGTGTTCACGTTCGGCATCTCGCTGCTTCTGCTCGAGACCGCGCTGGGGCGCAAGACCGGCCAAAGCGCCATCGGGGCGTTCAAGGCCTTCGGGAAGAAGTACGCCTTCATCGGCGTGCTCGCTTCGGCGGTTCCCTTCATCATCACTCCGTACTACTGCATCATCGGCGGCTGGGTGACCAAGTACACGGCGGCCTACCTGGTAGAGGGGCCTGCGGCCCTGGCCGACGGAGGAGACTTCTTCTCCGGGTTCATCACCAGCAGCGCCGAGAGCTACCTGTGGATGCTCGTGTTCATGCTCATCGTGTTCGTTGTGGTGGGCCTGGGCGTGAAGGGCGGCATCGAGAAGGCGAACCTCATCATGATGCCGGCGCTCATCATCATGGCCGTGGGCATCGCCATATACACGCTCACGATGCCCGGTGCCGTGGACGGCGCTCTGTACTACCTTACCCCTGACTTCAGCAAGTTCTCGCCGGAGCTGGTCATCAGCGCCTTGGGCCAGATGTTCTACAGTCTGTCATTGGCCATGGGCATCATGATCACCTACGGCTCCTACATGCGCAAGCAGGACAGCCTTACCTCGTCGGTGACCCGCATCGGATTCTTCGACCTGGGCGTGTCCTTCGTCGCCGGCCTGCTCATCGTCTCGGCTGCCTTCGTGGCCATGGGCTCGGGCGACGCGGTGGCGGGCAAGGCAGGCCCGTCGCTGATGTTCATCACGCTGCCCACGGTGTTTGCCGACATGGGGGGCATGGCCACCATCATCGGCTTTCTGTTCTTCCTGCTGGTGCTGTTCGCGGCGCTCACCAGCGCCATCTCCCTTACCGAGACGCTGGTGTCCATCGTTCACGATGGCTTGAAGTGCTCCCGCAAGAAGGCTCTCGGCATCGTCATCGTGTTTTTGCTGGTGGCGGGCTCCTTTATCAACGCAGGCTACAACGGGCTATCCTTCATCGAGCCTTTGGGCCCCGGCTCTTCCATGCTCGACTTCGCCGACTTCATCTCCAACTCGGTAATGATGCCCATCGTGGCGCTGCTCACCTGCATTTTCGTGGGATGGATTATCAAGCCGCAGACCATTATCGACGAAGTGCGCACCTCGTCGAAGTTCAGTGCCGCCGGTGCATGGACCGTCATGATCAAGTTCATCGCGCCGGTGCTGGTGGTCATCATCCTGGTGGCCTACGTGGCCGCGCAGTTCGGGTTCTTCAGCATGTAGCGCTTGGGCGACGTCGTCGATTCGGGAAGCTCCCGGGGCCTTGCGGGTCTCGGGAGCTTTTCTTCGCTCGGCGGCGCGCGGGCGCACCGGTGGCGTCTTGGTTCTATAATAGGCAACCAACGTAATGCAACACGAGTCGTTTCTTCGATCGGATACGAGGTTAACTCATGGCTCTTTCTATAGGTATCGTGGGGCTGCCCAACGTCGGCAAGTCTACGTTGTTCACCGCGATGACGAACAAGGGCGGTTTGGCCGCCAACTACCCGTTTGCCACCATCGAGCCCAATGTGGGCATCGTGCCGGTGCCCGACGATCGGCTGGACGCGCTAGCCGCCATCGACCATCCCGCCAAGATCGTACCCGCCACGGTGGAGTTCGTGGATATCGCGGGGCTAGTGGCCGGCGCCAGCCAGGGGGAGGGCTTGGGCAACCAGTTTTTGGCCAACATCCGCGAGACCGACGCCATCGCGGAAGTGGTTCGTTTCTTCGGCGACCCGGACGTCACCCACGTGTCGGGCAAGGTGGACCCCCAAAGCGACGTGGAGACCATCAAGACAGAGCTGATCTTGGCAGACATCGCTACGGTGGAGAAGGCCATCCCGCGCCTGGAGAAGGAGGCCAAGCGAGACAAGGCGGGTACGGCGAAGCTGGAGGCGGCCCGCAAGGTGCTGGCCGGGCTCAACGAGGGCCATCGTGCCCGCACGCTCGAGCTGACCGATGATGAAAAGGACGCCCTCTACGATCTGCACTTGCTGACCATGAAGCCCATGCTCTACATTGCCAACGTGGACGAGGGCGCGGTTGATGCGGAGCTGCCCCAGATAGACGGCTGCACCCCGGTGCCCATTTCGGCGAAGGTGGAGGCAGACATTGCCGAGCTGGCGGAAATGGACCCTGACGAGGCAAAGGAGTACATGGAGGCGTTGGGGCTGGCGGATTCCGGCCTGGCTCGGCTGATTCGGGAGGCCTACCATCTGCTGGGGCTGCAGAGCTACTTCACCAGCGGCGAGACCGAGACCCGCGCCTGGACCATCCCCGTGGGCGCGAAGGCCCCCCAGGCCGCCGGCGTCATCCACAGCGACTTCGAGCGCGGCTTCATCAAGGCCGAGACTGCTTCCTTCGAGGATTACGTGGCCCTGGGCGGCGAGAAGGGCTGCCGCGACGCGGGCAAGCTTCGCCAGGAGGGCAAGGATTACGTGGTGGCCGATGGCGACGTCATGCACTTCAAGTTCAACGTGTAGCATGCCCGGTCAAGGCATCGTAGCGCCGACGGCACGCAACGACGATGCCGTTTCCGCCGACACGCCCATCGTGGGCGAGGGGCAGCGTCTGGTCGCGGAGCCGTTGGACGCCTTCCTGGACCGCGAGCAGTCGTTCGCCGTGGCCTTCTCGGGCGGATGCGACTCGGCCTACCTGCTGGCCGCTGCGCGCCGGGCCGGTTGCGACGTTGCGGCCTACCTGGTGAAGACGGAGTTCCAGCCGGATTTCGAGCTGCGCGACGCCGAGCAGGTGGCGGGCCTTCTCGACGTGCCCCTGCGCGTGGTGAAGGCCGACGTGCTTGCTCGGGCCGACATCTGCGCGAACCCGCCCGACCGGTGCCGGTTGTGCAAGCGCTTCATCTTCGACGTGGTGCGCTCTGCAGCCCTGGCCGACGGCTACGATGTAGTGGCCGATGGAACCAACGCCACCGACGATCCGTCCCGCCGTCCGGGGTTCGTCTCCCTGGCCGAGGCGGGTGTGGTTTCGCCTCTGCGCCGAGCCGGGCTGACCAAGGCGGACGTGCGCCGGGGACTGGCTGCAGAGGAGCGGGCCCGTGGCCTTTGCGAAGGAGCGCTCCTGTCGAACAAGCCGAGTTTCCCGTGCTTGGCAGTCTACGTGCCCGAAGGCGCGCCTCTGAGCAGGGAGTCGCTCAGGCTGGCGGCCCAGGCGAGGGGCAGCGCTTCCTGAAGCGAGCCGAAGGGCGCTTG
The DNA here is from genome assembly GCA_910575165.1 of Eggerthellaceae bacterium. GTDB lineage: Bacteria > Actinomycetota > Coriobacteriia > Coriobacteriales > Eggerthellaceae > Xiamenia > Xiamenia aquisgranensis. The sequence continues at coordinate 27,522 of CAJTDS010000006.1, read as the reverse complement.
AGGCCGAGACGCGGCTGCTTGACCGCCGTCGGGCTGTCTGCCCGTGAAGATTCCTTCACGGATGGAAAACGGTCTTGCGCTTTGGGCGGCGCATCGCTAATATATATCGACGTTGCGCGAGCAACAAACCATTCGGTCGCTTGGCTCAGCGGGAGAGCATCGCCTTCACACGGCGGGGGTCACAGGTTCAAATCCTGTAGCGACCACCATGATTGCATGGGCTGGGACACTGTTCCGGCCCTTTTCTTTTGCAGAGCAGCGCCGGATCGGTCGGGCGCTGATCTGCGTCCGGCCGTTTCGTTGCGTTTTGCCGAGAGAGCTGTGCGGTGCTTTCGGACGAATGTCGGCTCGGCAACGACGATACTGTTTTGGTCCGCAGCACTGGCTTTTTCTACCGCAACCTATTTGAACTGGGATTTCCCCCTAAGGAATATGGACGTTGCGTGCTTAAATCTTATGGAATTTCCTCTGAATTCGAAAGAATGTGCAACATTGCAAACATGTTAGTTCCCAGCGGGTTTCAGGCTACTATAATCATGGATGCTCGAGTAGGAGAGGCGGAAGCTGTGCTAAGGGCGCTCGTCGCAGCGTACCCCGGCGGCTCGGGCGATGTTGTGGCAACCGAGGAGCAACCGTGTTTGACGAGGTACTGTCCCAGATAACGTTCATCGACGCATTCAACTTCTGCGTCTTTCTGATTTTCACGCTGTGCTACACCTATCAGCTTTACTACGCGTTCGTCGTGCTCACGCGAAAGGTTCCCGTCCACACGCCCACGCGCAACCACCGCTATGCGGTCATGATCACGGCGCGCAACGAGGAGCCGGTCATAGGGGACCTCATCCACTCCATCAAGGTGCAGAACTACCCGCAGGAGCTCATCGACGTCTTCGTCATCGCCGACAACTGCACGGACAACACCGCGCAAGTGGCCCGCGATGCTGGCGCCACAGTGTTCACCAGGCACAACAGCAAGGAAGTGGGCAAAGGCTACGCGCTGGACTACGGGTTTCAGATCATCCGCAGCCATTACGCCGATGCCGGCTACGAGGCCTACTTCGTATTCGACGCCGACAACGTGCTTGACGTGAACTACTTCCGTGAGATGAACCGGACCTTCGATGCGGGGGCCAAGGCCTCCACCAGCTACCGTAACTCCAAGAACTTCTACTCCAACTGGATTTCGGCCGGCTACGCGGTCTGGTTCCTGCGCGAGGCGAAGTTCCTCAACCAGGCGCGCCTGCTGCTCAACACCAGCTGCGCCATCTCGGGCACCGGCTTTTTCATCGCGGCCGACGTGATCGAGAAGGCCGGTGGCTGGAAATGGCATCTTCTGACCGAGGACATCGAGTTCTCGGCTTCGAGCATCTTGAGCGGCGTGCGCATCAGCTATACGCCCACCGCCGTGCTCTACGACGAGCAGCCGGTCACCTTCGAGGATTCCTGGAACCAGCGCTTCCGGTGGGCGAAGGGCTTCTACCAGGTATTCTGGAACTACGGGGCACGGCTGGTCAAAGGCGCGGTGTCGAACCCGCCGGGGGCGCGGTTCGCCTGCTACGACATGCTGATGACCATCGCCCCGGGCATGCTGCTCACCATCGTGTCGGTGGCTATCAACTCCATCTGCCTGCTGCTTGCGGCCATGGGGATCATCACGCTGAAGACCATGGTCATCTCGTGCGCGTCCTCCATCTTCTTCTGTCTTGCCAACTTCTTCCTGTTCATGTTCGCCTTCGGTGTGCTGACCACTTTCGTCGAATGGGACTCCATCCATGCGCCCAACCGGCTGAAAGTCCGGTCCATGTTCACGTTCCCCTTCTTCATGCTGACCTACATCCCCATCGCCTTGGTCGCGCTGGTGAAGAAGTGCGAGTGGAAGCCGATTCGCCATTTCATTCCCATGGACGCCCCCGAGGCCGCCGGCGTCGCCGTCACGGCGATGCGCCAACCAAAGGAGTAGGGCGGCTCGGGCCGACCGCCGGCGGCTACCAAACCCGCGCGAAGGTGGCAGCGTAGAGCTCTTCCGCACCCCAAAGGCGCAAGGCCTCGGCTGCGGAGAAGAGCGTGGAGCCCGTGGTGCACACGTCGTCGACCAGCAGCACCGCTCTTGGCGGCCGGTGCAGGGAGGCGGTGCCCGGCGCGATCTTGAATCGTCCCTGCATGTTGGATGCACGTTGAGCTCCGGTCAGGTTGCGCTGGTCCTTGGCGCGGGGCCTATCGAGCAGCGCGGCGCAGGACAGCCCCAGACGCTCGGCGACGTCCGAGGCAAGCTCGAACCCGTGATCGAATCCCCGGCGCCGATAGGCGTTCGGGCTGGCGGGAACAGCGACGACGACAGGGCTGCGCTGTATCCAGGATGGAGGTACGGATCGAGCGACAAACGTTCCGATAACGGCGGAGAGCGCCCTTTCGCCGGCGTCCTTCCAGGTTCTGACGATTCTCGCGGATGCGTCGTCGAAGGAGACGGCGCTCACCTGCCCGTCGAGGGGGTAGCGCTCGTACCCCCGATGCTGCAGGGTGGCACGGTTGCACTCGCTGCACTGCACGGCGCCGTAGGGAGCGCCGCAGCGCGGGCATGCGAGCAGAGGGTCGATGTAGGGCAGGGCGTTGCGGCATCGGTCGCAGAGCAGCTGCCCGGGGGCGTCGCAGGCGGCGCAGCGGGTCGGCCAGACCAGTTCGGCCAGGGAGAGCGCTGCGGCGGAGGCGCAGCGTACGATCTGTCGGGGCAGGGAGGCCATGGTCACAGCATAGCATCCATCCCGTGGTTCTCACGTGTTTGTTCTTCCCCGTTGCGTCCTTGCCGCGATTCCATAAAGTAAACTGTGTCGATGCTTCCTTCGGGTCTGTAGTTGCGGGTGCACGCACCCAAGTCCATGGCAGATGCGGTCGAAAGGATCCACGTAAGTCGTGCTCGCACGGCGATCATGGCGTATCCTAGAGGTAAGCCGCACCGTCCGTTCTACGTTTGCGGCATCCCGCCGCAGCGGACGAGAGGGTCAGGCGCAAGCTCAGCCCCGGTGCGCGAGTGTGGGGTCAAAGACTAGGTCAGACGAGGGAAGCGCATCGAGATGAACCTCGGACGTTGGACGGAGGCTTGTTCCATGGGTTTGAAGCGAAGCCGGGCTTGCGCCCTTCTGGTTGCGGCGGTGTCGGCCGCGGCCCTGTCTGCATTCTGCCTGGGCGGATGCTCGGGCGGCGACTACACGCCGCCGACGCCCACCCCGTCGCTGGCAAGCCCCACCATCGGTCAGGACGGCGTGCTGCGCGTGGGCGTTAACTCCGACACGGCGCCGCTTGCCGGCAAGCCTTCCGGCTCCGACCGCGTCATCGGCATCGACGTGGATATGGCCGCGGCTTTGGCCGACTACTTCGGCCTGAAGCTCGAGGTGATCGACGTGGGGTCCGACCTCGACGCTGCGCTTGCCAACGGCACCGTGGATATAGTCATGGGCGTCGACCGCTCCGACAGCCACGGTTTCTGGGTGTCGGATTCCTATCTGCCTACGGCGGTAGCGCTGTTCGGTCTTGCCGACGCGACCGAGGTTCCCGCGAGCGATGCTTCCATCACCGTGGCCGCGCAAGCTTCCTCGAAGAGCGCTTGGGCCGTTTCAAACGAGTTCGAGAACGCTGTGCTTACCTCTACCGACGATTTGCGTACCGCGCTCGACGACCTGCAGATGGGCACCGTCCAGTATGCGGCGGCCGATGCCGTCATCGGTACTTATGCCGTTCACAGCGCTGGTACGGGTGCCCACATCGTTGCCCTCATGCAGCAGCCGAGCGGCTACGGCGTGGGCGTGAGCGACGAGAATGCCGACCTGAAGCAGGCGGTGTCCACCGCCGTGGTCACCTTGAACGGCAACGGCGTGGGCGGCGTCATCCAGAGCAAGTGGCTCGGCAGCGCCCTCGACTTCACGAACATCCCCCTTACCGCCCTTGCGGCCTCCGCGCTGCCCTCCGACGGCCAGGGCTCCGGAGATGACGCTTCCGGAGATGATGCTTCCGGGGACGATGCTTCCGGGGACGATGGATCCGGCGACGACGCTTCCGGTGACGACGGGGGCTCCTCGGGTGACGACGACTCTACCGACCAGCCGGTGAACACCGTGGTCATCGAAGGCGTGGAGTACGTCGATGCCGACATGGACGGCTACCCTGACGAGTGGGGCGACAGCATCGTGCCTCCCGGTCAGGCCTAAGGGCACTCACCGCCCGTGGTCGGCGGTGAGGGATGTACGTTCGTTCGAGGGCGCAGGCTAGCATGCGCCCTCGATTTCGTTTCGGCGTTATCGGAGGGAGTTGCTATGGACAGAAACGAGCTCCGCGCGCTGCTCCAGCGCGTTGCCGAGGGGGCGACGGGCGTGGACCAGGCTGTGGCCCGGATAGCGGCTGCGCCCGTGGACGACCTGGGCTTTGCGAAGGTCGACTTGCACCGATCGCAGCGTCAGGGCGCGACCGAGGTGATTTACGGCGAGGGCAAGACCGCCGAGCAGATCGCCGCCATCGCCTCATCCTTGCTGCGGGCGGGCCAAGGGCCCGTGCTGGCCACCCGGGTGGACCCTCCCAAGGCCGATGAAGTACGGTTGGCTTTCTCCCTCAGGGAAGGAGAGGGTGGTTTCGGTTCGCCGGACGGTTTCGGCGGCGTGCCCGTTCGCTACGACGATACCTCGCGCATCCTGCTGCTCGGCGAGCTGCCGGTTCCGAAGCCCGAGAGCTTTCTGGTGGTTGCCTGCGCCGGCACGAGCGATCTTCCCGTGGCGGAGGAGGCGGCGATCACCGCCGAGGCGCTGGGAAGCCGCGTAGAGCGGCTCTACGATGTAGGGGTGGCGGGAATCCACCGCCTGCTCTCCTGCGGCGACATGCTTGCGTCGGCCCGGTGCGTGGTGGCCGTGGCGGGCATGGAAGGCGCTCTGGCCAGCGTAATCGGAGGCCTGGTGAGCTGTCCGGTTGTGGCGGTCCCCACCAGCGTGGGCTACGGGGCCAGCTTCAACGGGCTTGCAGCGCTGCTGTCTATGCTGAACTCCTGCGCCTCGGGCGTGTCGGTGGTAAACATAGACAACGGGTTCGGGGCCGGCTACCTGGCCCATATGATCGACTGCCCCTGCGCTTCGCCTGCGAGTGACGACGGGGTTTCGGAAAGGACGGCGTTATGACGACTACGCTGGTATGGGACCTGCGCGACGACGCGACCCGAACGGCGCTTCTGACCCAGACGTTCGCGATGCTGGACGACATGACGGCTCGGGAGGTTCGCGAGGCCTGCGCCGTCGCAGGCGTCCCGGCGGGCCACTGCCACGATATCGCCGAGGTCTACGCGGCGATTGACGGGTTGGAGGTGCCCGAGGAGGTTCGCGAGGACATGCGCGCCGTATACGGCATCCTTGCCGAGGCGGAGGCCGTAGCCCATGGTGTGCCGGTGGATAAGACCCACTTCCACGAGGTGGGCAACGGGGCCGCCATAGCCAACGCGCTCCTGATCTGCCTGGCGGTGCGAGCCACGGGCGCTCAGGCCGTGGAGGCGACGCCCGTCCAGTGCGGCGAGGGCTTCGTCGACTGCGCCCACGGGCGCCTGCCGCTGCCGGCGCCTGCCACCCGGGCCATCATCGACCGCGGCTTGCCGGTGTGCGAGTACAGGCGGGAGGGGGAGCTGCTCACGCCCACCAGCGCAGCCCTCATTCTGCATTTCGTCGACCGCTGGGCGTAGCGGCTTCCGAGCGCCTTTTCGATCGAGTGTCGATGTTCACTTATGTAGAAAATGATCAGATAAATGAACATCAGTGACTAGTTGTTCATTTCAGCTATACTTCCGAAAGAAATGAACACCCGTGATGCGGGTTCGCCTGTCGGAAGGAGTCGGCTGTGGAGCACGGTCGGGCGCTGTCAAAGAATCAGTTCGCCGTTCTGGCGGCGTTAGCGCAGGATCCGCGGGCGTCCCAGCGCGCCATCGCCGCCAAGGCCGGCCTTTCGGTGGGCACGGTCAACGGCGCTCGCAAGCAGTTGCTGGCCGAGGGTTTGCTGGCCGACGAAGCCGACCTCGCGACGGTGACCGATGCGGGCATGCAGGCGCTTGCGCCGTACCGTGTGGACAACGCCGTCATCTTGGCGGCGGGGCTGTCGAGCCGGTTCGCGCCCATCTCCTACGAAAAACCCAAGGGCTTGCTGCGCGTGCGCGGCGAAGTGCTCATAGAGCGCCAGATCGAGCAGCTCGTGGCCGCAGGCGTGACCGATATAACCGTGGTGGTGGGTTACAAGAAGGAGTATTTCTTCTACCTGGAGGAGAAGTACGGCGTGCGCTTCGTCGTCAACGATCATTACGCGACGCGCAACAATCACTCGTCGCTCATGGTCGTACGCGATCGGTTGCGCAGGACCTACGTCTGCTCCTCAGACAACTACTTCGCCGAGAATCCCTTCGAACCCTACGTGTACGGCGCCTACTACGCCGCCCAGTACGTGGAGGGCCCCACCGACGAATGGTGCCTGCGCACGGGAGCGAACGGGCGCATCACCGGTGTGTCTGTGGGCGGGGCCGATTCACTCATCATGCTGGGGCATGTGTTCTTCGACGAGGGGTTCTCCCAGGGACTCGTGCGCGTTCTGGAGGCTGAATGGGGCAAGCCGGCCACCGCCGACAAGCTATGGGAGGACCTGTTTGCCGAGCATCTTGACGAGCTATCCATGGCTGCCCGCGAATACCCGAAAGGTGTCATACACGAGTTCGATTCTCTGGATGACCTGCGCGAGTTCGACCCCCAATTCCTGGAGAATGTGGATTCCCAGGCCTTTGACAACATCGTGTCGGTTCTCGGATGCAGGAAAAGCGACATCTGCGACGTGTACCCGCTCAAGCAAGGGCTCACGAATCTGTCGTGCCACGTGCGCATTGGCGATGATGAGTACGTCTACCGCCATCCGGGTGTGGGGACCGAAGAGCTGGTGGACCGCCATGCGGAGCTTGCCGGCCTTCAGGTGGCCCGCGAACTGGGGCTGGACCATACGTTCATCGCCGAGGATCCCGAGGTCGGCTGGAAGCTCTCCCGGTTCGTCTCGAACTGCCGCGAGCTCGACCCGCGCAATCCCGACGAGGCGGCCCGCGCCATGGCCATGGCGCGGGCGCTGCACGAGTCGGGCGCCACGGTGCAGCGCTGCTTCGACTTCTACGAGGAGTCCAAGCGCTACGAGGGGCTGCTGCGAGTCCACGAGGGCGCCATCGACGTGCCCGGATTCGATGCCATGGCCCGCAGGGTGGCCCAGCTGAAAGCCTACGCCGACGCCGACGATACCTACCGGTGCCTGTGCCACAACGATTTTTTCGCCTTGAACTTCCTGGTGGAGGAGGACGGGCGCATGTCCCTGATCGACTGGGAGTACGCCGGCATGTCCGACTACGCGAGCGACTTCGGCACCTACGTCGTGTGCTGCCAACTGACGCGCGAGGAGGCGGAGCAGGCCCTTGCGCTGTACTTCGGCCGCACGCCCACGCCCGAGGAACTGCGCCACAACCTGGCCTACGTGGCTTTGGCGGGCTGGTGCTGGTACGTGTGGTCGCTGCTCAAGGAAGCCGAGGGAGACGTGGTGGGCGAGTGGCTCTACATCTACTACCGCTACGCCAAGGACTACCTGGAACCGGTTTTGGCTCTGTACGAGGGATAGCTGGTCGGCGCGCTGCTTCCAGGCGGCGCGAATGCTTCGGAACATGACGGGAACGGAAGGCGCCCTTGCGGGCTGCGGGCAGCGCCATGCCACGGGAAAGGACGGACCATGGGTGCATTGAGCAAGACGAAATTCGGTTTGACCAGCGGTATTCTTTGGGCGTTGGATACGGTGATCTTGGGCATCGCCTTGGGGATGAGCCCCTATATAGATACGGTGGAGGCCATCGCCTTCGGCGCCATCGCCTCGTCGGCGCTCCATGATATGTTCTGCGCTGTCTGGTTGTTTATCTATATGGGCGTGCGCGGGCGGCTGAAGGACACGTGGCGGGCTCTGCGCACACGCAGCGGCAAGGTGGTTGTTCTAGGCGCACTGTTAGGCGGACCTATCGGCATGACCGGCTACGTGGTGGCCATCAACAACATAGGACCCGGCTACACGGCCATCATTTCTGCGTTCTATCCGGCGGTCGGCGCAATTCTGTCCTATCTCATCCTGAAGGAGCGCATGAGCGCCAAGCAACTGGTGGCGTTCTTCTGCGCCATGGGCGGCATCGTCGCCATGGGCGTGCTGTCCATGACCGACGCCGAGACTACGGGCAATGCGGCATTGGGCCTGGTGGGTGCGGCCGCGTGCGTGATCGGGTGGGGCAGCGAGGCGGTCTTGTGCGGCTGGGGGATGAAGGACGACCTGGTTGACAACGAGACAGCGCTTCAGATCCGCGAGACTACGAGCGGCATCGTCTACGCGGCTGTGGTGCTGCCCGCCTTCGGCGCCTGGGCCTTCACCGCCAGCGCCGTACCCAGCGCGGCGACTGGCGTGGTGGCCCTGGCCGCCCTGGCCGGTACCGTCTCCTACCTGTTCTACTACAAGTCCATCAGCTCGCCTATCGGCGCTGCGAAGTCCATGGCGCTTAACATCAGCTACTCCGCTTGGGCCGTGCTGTTCGCGTTCCTGCTGCAGGGCACCGTGCCCACGGCGGGCTCGGTGGTATGCTGTGTAGTCATCCTTGCCGGCACCATTCTGGCCGCAAGCGACTGGGAGGACCTGTTCGGCCGCAAAGGCGCCTAGGCTCCGTCGCGGGCACGCGGCCTTCCCGAAGGCCATGCGGGACATTGTGTAAGACCGCGCCCCCGGTCTCTGCGGATCGGGGGCGCGGTCTTTGGCGCGGTTTTCCTGCCTGCGGGTTTCCTGTATCAGGGCCTAAAGTGACAGGCTCTCCAGATCGACCAGCGCGTCGAGCACGCGCACGTAGGCCTGCTTGGCGGACGGGAGCAGCTCGGCGGCCGTCTCCTTGTCGCCGTCGCGCAGCAGAGCGCTCATGGAGGCGGCGATGGAGTACAGCTCGCTGAACGAGAGGTTGCCGGATACGCCCTTAAGCGCATGGGCTGCCCGGTAAGCCTCTTCGGCGTCGTTGCGTGCGAGGGCCTCCTCCATGTCTGCGAAATGGGGGTCTTCTGTGAACTTCGAAGCCAGTCGCTTGTAAAGGGCGGAGTTGCCTCCGAAACGGTCAAGGGCCTCGTCGTAGTCGATGACGGGAAGCGTCCCTGCGGTTTCCTTCTCCTCCATAAGGGCTATCCTCTCGAACCAAATTGCGTCCGTCGGGCGTCTCCCCTCTCTCGGTCCGGAAACGCCGGAATGGTCTTGCGAAGCAACGGTATGTCCGCCAGCCATCTTGCGAATGCCAGTGTACGCAATTGGTCACCGAAACGAAAGCTTTTACATGCTTTGTTAAAAACACGTTGACTTTCCGAGATGGAGCTGCAAGAAAACGTCCATTCATCCTACACTATGGGGAAGATGTCGGCCGAGGTTGCCGTCGTCCAACGACCCTTGCGGTGAAAGGAACGCCGATGCCCGCCAACTTCCAGCAAGACTTCGTGCTGAAGACCATAGAGAGCCGAGATGTCCACTTCGTCCGGTTCTGGTTCACCGACGTGCTGGGGTCGATGAAGTCCTTCGCGGTCATCCCCAGCGAGCTGCAGGGCGCCTTCAATGAGGGCATGGGCTTCGACGGCAGCTGCATCGAAGGGTTCACCCCCGCCCAGGAGTCCGACATGCTCGCGTTTCCGGATGCCTCGACGTTTCAGGTGCTGCCCTGGCGGCCCGAGAGCAACGCCGTGGCTCGCATGTTCTGCAGCATCCGCACCCCCGACGGGGAGCCCTTCGAGGGCGATCCTCGCCATGTGCTGGCGCGTACCGTGCAGGCGGCCCAATCGCTCGGCTACACGTTCAACGTGGGTCCGGAGCTGGAGTACTACTACTTCAAGGACGCTCGGGGGACCGAGGTGCTCGACCGGGGAGGGTACTTCGACCTGACCAGCCTTGATTACGCGAGTGACCTGCGGCGGGACACGGTGCTCACCTTGGAGAAGATGGGCATCCCCGTGGAGTACTCCCATCACGAGTCGGGGCATAGCCAGCACGAGATCGACCTGCGCTTCACCGACGCGCTCTCCATGGCCGATGCGGTTATGACCTACAAGCTGGTGGTGAAGGAGATCGCGCTCAAGCACGGCGTGCACGCCAGCTTCATGCCCAAGCCCATGGCCGACCAGCCCGGGTCGGGCATGCACGTGCACCAGAGCCTCTTCGATCGCGACGGGAACAACGCCTTCTTCGACGCCGACGACACTCAAGGCTACGGCCTGTCGAAGGTGGCGAAGCACTACCTTGCCGGCCTGCTGCGCTACGCTCCGGAGTTCTGCCTTGTCACCAACCCGTGCGTGAACTCGTACAAGCGCCTGGTCAGCGGCGGCGAGGCGCCTATCTGCCTGTCGTGGTCGCGCACCAATCGCTCGGCGCTCGTGCGCGTGCCGGGCTATCGCCCGCGCAGCGAGGTTGCGTGTCGCCTGGAGCTGCGCAGCCCCGACCCCTCCGCGAACCCCTACCTCGCCTTCGCCGTCATGTTGGCCGCCGGACTGAAGGGGATAGAGGAGGGGCTGGAGCCGCCCGATCCGGTGGAGGACGGTTCCCTGGGTGACCTTACGCGCCAAGAGCTGCGCGACCGGGGGTTCGCGACGCTGCCGGACAGCTTGGGCCAGGCTGTGGAGCTGTTCGCTGGCAGCCGGCTCATGCGCGAGGTGCTGGGCGAGCATATCCACAGCTATCTCGTGCAGGAGAAGCGCCGCGAATGGAACGAGTACCAGTCGAGCGTCTCGTCGTGGGAGCTCGACCGCTACCTGGAGGTGCTCTGATCATGGCGGACAACATTATCTTCGTCGCCGACAGCCTTGACAACGCCCACCGGTTTCAGCAGGTGCTCTCCTCGATGGACGTGAGCGTGTCGGCCGGCTCGTCGCTGCAGCTGCGCAAGCTGCTTGCCCAGCAGCCCCAGTGCGACCTGGTCATCTTCGAAGCGGGATCAAACATGGAAGAGATGCTGCAGCTGCTGGAAGGGGCGCTTGCCGAGGACAACGCGGCGGCGCTGCTGCTCATCGTCTCCGACGACAAGCTGGAGCATCTCCGCCTTCCCGTGCGCGTGAGGTGCGACTTCGTGGTAAGCGGTGCGTCGGCGGGCGAGTGTGCAGCCCGTATTCGCCAGCTGCTCCATCCGGGCAACGAGAGCTCGGCGCGCGATTTCGTTACGGTGGACAACATGGTCATCAACTTGGCAACCTACCAGGTGACGGTAGGCGGCCAGCCACTCGACTTCACCTATCTGGAATACGCCCTGCTGGCGTTTTTGGTAACCCATCCCGGGCGTACCTACTCCCGGGACGCGCTCTTGCGACGTGTGTGGGGCTTCGATTACTACGGTGGGAGCCGTACCGTGGACGTGCACGTACGCCGCGTGCGTGCCAAGCTGGGTCCTGAGCTTGCCCAACACCTGGAGACGGTGCGAAGCGTCGGATACCTTTGGAACTCCTGAGGCTCGTTTCTGCTAACCTTCTGGTAACGTACTTCTTACGGAAGAGCAACGGGGCGGCGCGCTGCTAAACTGGTCTTGCACAGCAAGGGCCGACGGCGTGCCTGTGCAGGGGGTTTGCTGCAGCGTTTCGCAGGCAACAGGAGGATCGTGAACCGAAGTAGGTACATAGCGGTTTTCGGCGGAGCCGTCGCCTTAATGGTTGTTGTGGTTGTCGTGTACCTGGGCCTGTTGAGCAACACCGTCTCCGCCAACGTCATGAGCTCCGTGGATGAGATCTCTCGTCATGGCGTGGAAGCTATCGAGGGGTCGCTGGAGAACTCTTACTCGCGGCTGGGATCAGTGGCCAAGCGCCTGAAGGTCTATGATGCGGACACCATCCTTGAGGCTCAGGAGCAGCTGAACCTTGAGGCTGCATCGTCGGCGCTGTTCAACGCTGTGTACCTGTTGGCCGAAGACGGCTCGCTTTACAGCAGCTCCTATGTGGTGCTGGGGCCCGACGAGACCAACTATCTGCGGATCGTCTCCGAAGGGCATGGTAATTTCGTCATGCTCTACGACGACGAGGATGGCAGGCTCGAGACCACCAAGGAGTCGCTTATCTACGGCATACCGCTTAAGGATACCGTAATCGACGGCGTAACTTTCGTGGCCATGCTCGGCCGTAGCGACCTGTCCACCATCCGCGGCCAGCTGCTCATCGAAAGCTTCGGGGGCGAGGGCATATCCAGCGTGGTCAACGACAAGGGCTACTACATCGTCAGCGCCTCTCCTGCCACCGACCTTGCCGGGCGCAACAACCTCTACGACGTGCTGCGCGATGGTCGTATCGACGACGGGCTGAGCATCGAGGAGGTTCGCCGCAATATTTCCGAAGGCGTGCAGTTCACCATCAACGTGACCAATAGCGCAGGCGAGCGCCTGGTGATGAGTTTCGCTCCCGTTGAAGGCACCAGCTGGTCGTTCATTATGACGGTGCCTGTCTCCGTGTTCGAGCGACAGTCGGCGCCTTTCATCGCCATGACCGGGGCCATGCTTTCGGTCATGGTGCTGGTTCTTACGGGCATGATGTTGCTCATCTACCGTTTCATGAAGCGTTCGGTCCAAGCTCGGGCCGAAGCGGCGGCCCGTTCGGAGTTCCTCTCGAACATGAGTCACGAGATCCGCACGCCCTTAAACGGCATCATCGGGCTTAATCATCTGATGGCTCGCCATATCGATGACCGCGCGGCTATGGAAGGCTATGTGCGGAAGCTCGGAAAAGCCGCTCAATACCTGCTGTCTCTCGTGAACGATATACTAGACGTGTCGAAACTGCAGGCGGGCAAGGTGCAGCTGGTCCAGACGCCCTTTGATTTGCGCGCGGCCATCGATAACGTTTGCGAGATGCAGCGTGAGCCTATGGATGAGCGCGGTATCGATTTCAAGTTGGACAACGGTCTTCTGACGTTTCCCTGGGTGGTGGGCGACGAGATTCGCTTGAGCCAGGTGCTCATGAACATTCTCTCAAACGCGGTGAAGTTTACGCCTGTTGGCGGTCGCATCACGCTGAGGGCTTCCCAGGGCATTCGCGACGAGCGGGGCTTCGCGCCGGTGACCATCTCAATCGCCGATACCGGTTGCGGCATGACCCCGGAGTTCCAGAGGCAGATATTCGACATGTTTACCCAGGAACGCACTAGTAATTCCGAATCGCAGAAGGGCACGGGGCTGGGCATGGCCATCAGCTACCTGCTTGTGAAGCAGATGGGCGGGTTGCTGACCGTCGAGAGCGAACTGGGCAGCGGGTCGTGCTTCACCGTATGCGTTTCGTTGCCCGTGGACCCGTCGCATCGTCACGGGCAAGCCTCGGCGGGAACGGAACCCGAGGGGTCCGCACGCGTGGGCGAGAGGGCCCCCGTCGAAGCGCCTGTCGGCCTCTCCGGGGGCGAGCCCGGGGGGAGCCCCCGGTCGGCAAGGCCCATGAAGCTGCTTGTGGCGGAGGACAACGAGCTCAACGCCGACATCATTTCCAGCATTCTTTCCGAAGAGGGGTTTGAGGTGGTCGTTGCCGAGAACGGCCAGCGTGCCGTCGAGCTTTTCGAGGCCTCGGCTGTTGACGAGTTCAGCGCGATCCTCATGGATGCCCAGATGCCGGTCATGGATGGCTATGAGGCCGCGAAGGCCATCCGCAAGCTTGACCGTGCGGATGCGGGGAAGGTCTTTATCTTCGCCTGCACCGCCTCCACGTTCACCGAGGACCGCAACCGTGCCATGGAGGCAGGCATGAACGACTTCCTTGCGAAGCCGCTGAACGTCCCGGCGATGTTGTCGAAGCTGGAAGCGTTGCGTGAGGAGAGGCCATGAGCGGGAAGAGGGCTGCGTCCCTGATGGCGAAGCAGGCGGCGGCGGGCGCTCTGGCGTGCTTGATGGCGTTTTCCGCGCTGGCGCTGGCGAGCTGCAGCGGGGGAGGGTCGGAACGGGTCCATTTGCTGGTGAAGGTGCCCCGAACGGGGCATGACGTGGTGTTCGACGACGAGATAGTCTACGCCGACCAGGTGATCAGGCTCATGGCCGACGAGTTCTGCAAAACTCCCGAAGGCAGCAACGTCGACATCGAGGTGGAGGTGTTCGAGCAGAACCAGTACGACAGCGCTGTGGAGGACTCCTTCGACACCCCGAAGAGCCCGGATGTGCTCTACGGAGACTACTTCAACATATCCACCTACATCCATACGGGCCGCGTGGTCAGCTTGGACGACGTGGTTTCCGACGAGGTCCGAAACGACGTCTTCGATTACCTGTGGGACATGAGCACCGTGGAGGGCAAGGTGTACATGATGCCCTACCTGCTGCGGCAGAACGTGCTGGCCTACAACAAGGACCTGTTCCGCCAGGCAGGCCTTGAGGAGTACATTCAGGATGGGAAGATAGCCTCGTGGTCGCTTGAGGATTGGACCTCCGTACTGGATACGCTCGCCGAGAGGCTTCCTTCGGGCGCCTTCCCGATGATGATGTATGCCGCCAGCTCCCAAGGCGACACCCACACCATGACGCTTCTGCGATCGGCGGGATCGTCGTTTTTCGACGAGAGCGGCCATTTCTCACTGAGCACGCCCGAAGGAGTGGCCGCGCTGGACTGGATTCAGGGCGGGGTGTCCCGCGGATGGTTCCCGCCCCATGCTGAGAACCTGGAGATAGAGGACTGCTCGAGCCTGTTCCGCGAAGGCCAGCTGGCCGTGTACATGGTCAACAACGCCTCCGTGTCCCGCTACGGCGATACCGTGGGCCTGGTGAACTTCCCCGGTCCCGACGAGCGGGGCTGTGCCACGGTGTTCGTCTCGGGGTTCGAAGTGTTCGACAACGGCGATGCGCGCAAGGTGCAGGCGGCCAAGGACTTCCTCTCCTTCGTCTACGGCAACGAGGAGCTGCTGAGCTACGCGGCGGGGACGCTGCCGGCGTCGAAGAGCGTCTCCGATGCCTATAGCGACCAAATACCCTACTTCGATTTGTTCCAAGAGAACAGCGACAACGTAGTTGACTTCACCGGCAGCAACCCCGATACCCGCGCTGTGCGCGATATCTTCTACCAATGCATCCACGAGCTGCTCATGGGCAACACCACCCCCGAGCAGGCGGCCGAGCGCATAGACCGCGAGTGCAACGAGGCCATAGACGCCGGCGTGGCCGCCAGCGTCCTGCACGAGTAGGGGTGCGAGCTTCCTTCGAACGCAGGGGCGTTTGTCGACGGCGGAGGGGCTGCGGTCTTCGGGGTGGATCGCGCGTTCGGTCATCTTAGGGCGTGCCCCATATTTGGGACGGACGAAGCCGCTAGGGGGTGTGTGCCGCTCGCGGTGAGGTTTTGATGGTTCGCTTCACAACAAGAAGGCGATAAGATAGACTACAGAATCTGTGTAATCGCGAGGTATGTCGTTACGTTTTGCGACAGAAAGAATGGGGCATGCGTCTATGGTTAATGTTGGTTTGCTTGTAACGTTGCCGGGGGGGGGGCGCTCATAGCGTAGCCTCCGATCTAGGCGATTGCCTTTCGGATACGGTCCGGTCCCATTACCCCCTCGCGTTTCTTCCTATCGAACTGAATAGCTCAAGGCAGGTGGCTGCATGAAAGCGGTCATCCTAGCTGGTGGTTTTGGAACGCGCATTTCCGAAGAGAGTCATCTTCGGCCGAAGCCTATGATTGAAATCGGCGGAAAGCCGATTCTTTGGCATGTCATGAAAATCTACTCTGCCCAAGGCATTAACGACTTTGTCATCTGTGCCGGCTACAAGCAGCATGCTATCAAGGAGTACTTCGAGGACTATTTTCTTCATCAATCGGACGTGACGTTCGATTATCGGGACGGGCGCAAGGAGGTTCTCGTCCACGGCACCCACGTGGAGCCTTGGCGTGTCACCGTGGCCGATACCGGCTACTCGACGATGACCGGCGGCAGGGTTGGCAGAATCAGGCCGTATGTCGACGGTGAGCGCTTCCTTCTCACTTACGGGGACGGCGTTGCCGATGTGAATCTGGGCGCTTTGCTTCGACATCATGACGCATGCGGCGCGACGGTGACCATCACCGGCGCATCGGTCTCGCAGTCCAAAGGCGTGCTCGACGTGACCCCGCAGGGCATGGTGGAAAGCTTCCGTGAAAAGGAAGATTCCGATGGCTCGCTTATAAACGGCGGTTTCATGGTCTGCAATCCGGAGGTCTTCGATTACATCGAGGGAGATGACTGCGTTCTTGAGGTGGACGTTCTTGCCTCTTTGGCAGCAGCAGGACGCCTTGGGTGCTATCGCCATCCCGGCTTCTGGCGCTGCATGGACACTCAGCGGGAGCGGGAGCAGCTCGAGAAGCTTTGGGGCTACGATAGCGCTCCATGGAAGATCTGGGAGTAGGTCGCCATGGAGAAGTTGTTTCCGGGTGTCGTTATGCCCACGAAGGAGTACTGGTCCGGTAGGCGCGTGCTCGTAACGGGGCATACGGGCTTCAAAGGGTCTTGGATGTGCGAGGTGCTTCTCGGATTGGGCGCCAAGGTGTACGGATACGCTTTGGATCCCGAGCCGAACAGTCTCTTCGACGAAGCGGACCTCAGCTGCCGTACGAATACGTTCATTGGTGACGTTCGCCACACCGGACATCTCATGGAGGCTTTCAACACCGCACGTCCCGAAGTGGTCATCCACATGGCGGCGCAGCCGCTCGTTCGCGATGGCTACGATAGGCCGGCGTACACTTACGACGTCAACGTCATGGGCACCGTCAACGTCCTCGAGGGATGTCGCGTGCGCCATCCGAAATCCGTCGTGAATGTCACGACGGACAAGGTGTACCGAAACGACGAGGTGTCGGGCTACCGCTACAGAGAGGGCGACCCGCTCGACGGCTTCGACCCGTACAGCAACTCGAAAAGCTGTAGCGAGCTTGTGACCGCAACGTACAAGCGGTGCTACTTCGACAAAGTGGGAATCCCCGTTTCCTGCATGCGTAGCGGTAACGTCATAGGGCCTGGCGACTGGGCCGCAGACCGCATAGTGCCCGACCTGGTCCGCTCTTTTGTGGACGGTAGGACCTGCGAGCTGAGGAACCCGTCTTCAACCAGGCCGTACCAGCATGTTCTCGAGCCGGTGTGTGCCTACTTGGCGTTCGCCGAGGCGCAGGCGCTGCACCCGGAGCTCGCGGGCGAATACAACGTGGGTCCCGACGAGGAATCGTGCGTGACCACCGGCGAGCTTGCCATGGCTCTCTGCGAGGATTGGGGCGATGGCGCCAGGTGGGCCAGCGTACCGCAACCCAACGCACCTCGCGAGGCGGGATTTCTGGCCCTGGACGCGAGTAAGCTTAAGAGCGTGCTCGGATGGCGACCGCGTTGGAACATAGAGGAAGTGGTAGCGAAGACGGCCGAAGGCTACAAGGAGCTTTGCGCCGGTGTGCCAGCAGCCGATGTCATGGGCAAGCAAATAGAGGAGTACTTCGGAGGGGTGGGCCGCTCGTGATGATTCAGGTTTCGGACTACGTTGCCCGCTACTTGGTCAATCGCGGTGTAACGCACAATTACACGGTTCCCGGCGGCGGGGCTATGTACCTGAACATGTCCTTCGGCCACGCCGAGGGGCTCAAGAATGTGTTCGTCCAGCACGAGCAGGCCGCTGCTATGGCCGCCGAGGCTCATGCTAGGGTAACCGGCGTCCCGCAACTGGTCTGCTGCACTACGGGACCTGGAGGAACGAATACTCTGACCGGCGTGCTGGGCGCATGGTTGGATTCCATTCCCATGATCGTTGTGTCGGGACAGGTGAAGTACGCGTCGACGAAGATGGCGTCGGGGTTGAGCGTTCGCGCGCTTGGCGATCAGGAATACGATATCGTGCCCGTTGCAAAGCAGATGTCGAAGTACGCGGTGACGGTCACCGACCCATGTACCATAAAAGAGCATCTGGACAAGGCGTGGTCCCTTGCCACGAGCGGCAGACCCGGACCGGTCTGGCTGGACATCCCCCAGGATGTCCAGCGCGCTTTCGTGGACGAACGGACGCTTTCAGCAGAGACCTCTTGGATGCCATCGGACGATAGCCAGCTTTCGGACGACGACCTTGTCGCCGCAGCGCGCGAGACGCTTGACAGAATCAGGTGCGCAAGGCGTCCGGTTCTTAACGCTGGCAACGGTATCCGCATCGCGGGAGCGTACGAACGTTTTACGCGTCTCGTCGAGAAGCTGGGGATTCCCGTGGTGACGGGGTTCGACAGCATAGATGCGATTTGCTCTGACAGCGAGCTGTACGTGGGCCGCGCTGGGATTATGGGAGACAGGCCGGGCAATTGGGCTATTCAGAACTGCGACGTCCTGCTTTCCATCGGAAGCAGGCTGTCCGTTCGTCAAGTAGGCTATAACGTTGACAGCTGGGCTCGTGAGGCCTACGTAATCGTAGAGGATGTGGATCCCGAGGAGCTTAGGAAGCCCTCGATAAGGGTCAATCTTCCCGTTTGCGCCGATGCGGGCCGCTTCGTCGACGCACTGCTGAGCGAAATCGGGGACAGCCCCCTCGAGAGAAAAGGCGAATGGGTCGGCTTATGCAGCGTATGGAGGCGTGACTACCCTGTTGTCGGCGAGCGACATGCTCAGGAAAAGCGCGCGGTCAACTCGTACTACTTCATGGACACGCTCTCTAAGCTCGTACCCGATGGTACGCCGATCGTCACGGGCAACGGCAGCGCCTACGTGGTGAGCAGCCAGGCGTGGCGTATCAAGGAAGGCCAGCGTTATATCAGCAACTCGGGAGCCGCATCTATGGGCTACGATTTGCCGGCTGCCATCGGTGCGTCTTTCGCGGCGCCGGGAAAGACCGTCGTATGCCTGTCGGGTGACGGCTCAATTCAGATGAACCTTCAAGAGCTGCAAACCATCGTGTTCCACAAGCTGCCCATCAAGATATTCGTGATCAACAACGGCGGATACCACTCCATGAGGCAGACGGAAGGTAACCTTTTTCCCGAGCTGAGCCCGATAGGCATAGGTCCGGAAACGGGGGATCTTTCCTTTCCCGAGATGTCGCGTATTGCGCAAGCCTACGGGATACCCTACCGGTTTGCTTCGAGAAACGATCAGGTCGTTGATGCGATTGAAGCAACGCTCGCTCAGGACGGGGTGGCGTTTTGCGAGCTGTTCGTGACGAAGGACCAGAAGTTCGAACCGAAATCCGCAACGAGGAAGCTCGACGACGGCACGCTGGTAAGCCCGCCTCTGGAGGATCTAGCGCCCTTCTTGCCAAGGGACGAGCTCGAAAGCATCATGCAGATCCCCCTTTGGGATGATGCCCTATGACAAAGACGCCTTTGAGGATAGAACGTGCGATTGTGACCGGTCCGACAGGGGCTGTCGGAGTTGCCCTGGTCGGCGAGCTGCTGGAGCACGGTGTCGACGTTGTTGCAGTTTGCAGGCCCGGTTCGAGCCGGTTAGACCAGGTTCCCCAAGACGATCGTGTGCGAATCGTCGAGTGCGCCATAGATGGCTATGCCCAGCTTTCCCGGCTTGTGGGTGGTCATGCCCAGGCATTCTTTCATCTCGCGTGGGATGGCACCTACGGTGACTCTCGCCAGGATTTTCGTCTGCAGGAGTCGAACATTCGCTACAGCTTGGAGGCGGTCGAGGCTGCCTCGAAGCTGGGATGCGAGGTGTTTGTGGGTGCGGGGAGCCAGAGCGAGTACGGCCCAACGGCCGCAGCGCTCGATCCGAGGAAAGCCTGCAAGCCGGACAACGGCTACGGCGCCGCGAAGCTCTCCGCTTGTGCGATGACGAGGGCGCTTTGCTGGAAGCTGGGTATGCGCCATCAATGGTGCAGGATCATCAGCATGTTCGGGCCCGGAGACGGCGCCCATACGCTGGTGTCGCAGGTGGTGGACGGACTTCTGAGGGGCGAGCACGTGTCCTGCGGCCCATGCGATCAGCTATGGGACTTCGTCTACTCGAAGGATGCGGCACGAGCGTTCTATCTCGTTGCCGAGCGCGGAGCAGACGGGTCGGTTTACAACCTGGCAAGCGGCACCCTGAAGCCGTTGCGCGATTACGTCGAGGGCATTGGAGCGTTGATCGGCGGAAAGGGGTCTATCGGCTTCAACGAGCGGCCCTACTACCCCAACCAAGCGATGAGGCTTGAGGCCGACATTACCAACCTCATGGTCGATGTTGGTTTCAGACCCGAGTACTCCTTCGAAGAAGGGATGCGGGAAACGATAGCGTGGAGGCGCTCACGCCTGTAAGGCTGAGCAAACAGGAAAGGACGAAGCATGGAAGCCACTGCAAAGAAGATGCTCGACACCCTTCGCGAGCTCCGCGACGAGTGCAACTGCATCGCCGTCAAAGCCGAATTCGAGGCCGAGGGGTCTCGTCTCGACGAGATGATCATGCTCAGCGAGGTGATACATCGCGCGGACATGCAGCTGACGGTTAAGATCGGCGGCTGCGAGGCCGTGAGGGACCTCGACCAGTGCCGCCTGCTCGGCGCCGGCGGCATCATGGGGCCGATGATCGAGAGTCCGTTCGCCATGGAGAAGTACATGGGCGCCGCGAAGAAGGTTTACGGCGACGAGATCGATGCGATCGACTGGATCATCAACACCGAGACCAAGACGTGCCATGCGAACCTCGACTCCATCTTCGACGCGGGCGAGGGCTTTCTGAACACCATCGCCATCGGTCGCGTCGACCTGTCGGCGTCGATGGGCCTGTCTCGCGCGGACATCAACGACGAGGTGATGCTCGAGGCGGCGACCGACATCGCCGAGCGGGCCCGCGAGCGCGGGATCACCGTCGGGTTCGGCGGCGGCATCTCCTTCGACGCCATCCCCTTCATCATGGCCATGAAGCCTTACGCCGACCGCTTCGAAACGCGCAAGGTCGTCTTCGGGATTGGCGGGGACGAGGCTACCATCCGCCGCGGCATTCTTCTCGCCATGGAGTTCGAGACGCTCTACCTGCAGAGCAAGTGCGCTTTCTACGACCGCATGGCCAACGAGGACCGCGCCAGGCTCGAGATGCTCGCGTCGCGTCTCGAGAGGGCCAAGGCGGAGATGGCTTAGCGATGATAGCTCTGGTGACGGGCGCCTCTAGGGGCATCGGTGCGGCAATCGCCGACGAGTTCAGGTCGCGGGGGTATCGCGTCGTCGCCCCGACGAGGGACCAGATGGACTTGGCGAGCAGAGCGTCGGTTGGGGCGTGGCTGGAATCGCATGCAGACCTCGCGGTAGACACGCTTGTCAACAATGCCGGCATCAACGATATCGCCGAGTTCGGGTCGATGGGCGGTGACAGCATCTGGCGCATGCTGCAAGTCGACCTGGCCGCCCCCATGATGCTCATGGACGCTTTCGCCGACTCCCTCAAGCGCAGCCCCTGCGGACGCGCGGTGGGCATAGGGTCGGTATGGGCCGGGGTGTCAAAACCTGGTCGCGGCATGTACTCCGCCGCCAAGCGCGGTATCGCGGGCGCCATGAACGCGTTCGCCCTCGAGCTCGCCCCCTATGGCGCGCTTGCGAACACGGTATGCCCGGGCTTCACGGCGACGGAGCTCACTTTCCAAAACAACGGCCCGGAGGAGCTTGCGGCTGTCGAGGCTCAGATTCCGCTCGGACGCATGGCGCGGCCCGAGGAAATCGCCAGGCTCGTTGGGTTTCTCGGCAGCGGCGACAACTCTTATATGACCGGGCAGGTTATCTATTGCGATGGGGGGTATACGGCGCGATGATCGTTCACGCATCGATCAAGGATTACGAGGTGCGTTTCGAAGACAGCTTCGAAAACGTTGCGGCGGCGTTGGCGGAGGGTGCGCCTTTCGTGGTTGCCGACAGGAGGGTGCACGCGCTTTACCCCCACCTTTTCGAGGCCGTAGCGTCCGACAGGCTCTTTCTCCTTGACGCGGTGGAGGAAAAGAAGGTCGTCGACAGCGCCCTCGATATCTGCCGAGCCATGGCCGCCATGGGCGCCAAGCGCAACGCGCGCCTGGTTTCGGTGGGGGGCGGCATCACCCAAGATGTGACCGGGTTCGCCGCAAACATCCTTTACCGCGGAATCGCCTGGACCTTTGTCCCCACCACGTTGCTGGCTGCCTGCGATAGCTGCATAGGCGGTAAGACATCGTTGAATTTCGAAGGCTACAAGAATCTGCTGGGGACGTTCTATCCGCCCGACAGGATCCTGATAGCGCCCTCCTTTTTCGAAACGCTTTCCGAGGCCGACCTCGCGAGCGGGCTCGGCGAGGTTGTGAAGTTCAACGTCATGGGCGGTTCCGACGCCCTTTCGGAGCTGGAGGCGTCCATCGACGGTCTGCTCGCGCTGGACCCCGAGACCGTGAACCGCTTCGTCCGGCGCTCGCTGGAGTTCAAGAGGGGCATAATCGAGGAGGACGAGTTCGACGGCGGCCGCCGCGTGCTGCTGAACTTCGCCCACACCTTCGGCCACGCCTTCGAGGCGTCCAGCTCCTACGCCATCCCCCACGGCAGCGCCGTGGCCCTTGGCATGGTGGCGGCCGATGCGGTCTCCGGGTCGCGGGACATCATGTCCGAGGCGCTTGCGGAGCGCGTCGGGGCGCTGGTGCGCAGGATCATGCCGGCCTTCGATTCTCGGCTGATAGACGATGCGGCGGTCCTGTCCGCGATCCGCGGCGACAAGAAGCAGACGGGGGACGGGATCACCGCGGTGCTGCTCGACGATGCCTTCGACCTGCACATCGTTCATGACATGACGGAGTCGGAGGTTGCGCTCGGCTGCGATGCGGTCCGAGCCTTCCTAGACAAGGTGCGGGCGGCATGACGAAGCTGTCGGACAAGAAGAAGCTCGTCAGCATAGTGGTTCCCTGCTTCAACGAGGTAGGGAACGTCCGCGCGATGGCACAGGCGCTTTGCGAGCAGATGGGCGTCCTTGAGCGATACGATTACGAGATAATCTTCATAGACAACTGCTCGACGGACGGCACGAGGGACGAGCTGAGGGACATCTGCGGATCGATGCCGGAGGTGAGGGCCATATTAAACGCTCGAAACTTCGGACAGTTCAACTCGCCCTACTACGGCCTCTGCCAATCTCGGGGAGATTGTGCTATAGCCATAAGCTGCGATTTCCAGGACCCCGTCGAGCTTATCCCCATAATGCTCGACGCCTGGGACGACGGCTCGAAAATCGTTTGTCCGGTTAAGACGGAAAGCGAGGAAAGCGGACTTGTCTATTTTGCACGGTCTTGCTACTACAAGCTTGTTCGCAGGTTGAGCTCTGTAGAGCAGATTGAGCATTTCACGGGGTTCGGATTGTACGACAGAGCCTTCATAGATGTGATGCGCAAGCTCGACGACCCGACGCCCTTCTTGCGAGGCATTGTCGCTGAGCTTGGCCCTGCAAGCAGAACCGAGATTCCCTACCACCAGCAGAGGCGAAAGGCGGGCAAGAGCCATAACAGTTTCTGGACGCTCTATGACGGGGCAATGCTCTCGTTTACCAGCTATACGAAGGCACCGGTAAGGGCAGCCGTTGTTCTGGGCGTCGTGGCTACTTTCGTCGGTCTGGTTGCTATGGTGGCCACTCTGATTGTTGGCGGCGCTGCAGGTATGGGGAGCATTGCGGCGTGGGTGCTTGCTTGGTGCATTTTGATTGCCTGCGGACTGCAGCTTTTCTTCCTCGGGATGATTGGCGAGTACGTCTTAACGATATCCCAAAGATCTATGAGGAGACCCCTCGTGGTAGAGGAAGAGAGGCTGGGGAAGTGGTAACGGGCGATGAGGAGTTTGTTCTGCCGCCAGCTCCACGGCCCATCGTCTGCTCTTGTAGTCGGCAAAATGCAGAGTGCGGCAGCTAGGCAAGGAATCGTTCAGCGAGAGAAGATCGGCTACTTGAGGGGTATGCCGGGAAAGGCTCCTTCCCGCTGGGGACGAGGGTCGAATGGGCGCTTCTTGAAGAATCTTCAATGTCGTGGTGAAGCTGTGTCGAAGGGTTGTGTCAGTGGATGATGGGAAAAGGAATGAAGCACGGTGAGGTTGGGAGGGATATCGCTCTTTGGATCCACAAGCGTCCTCTGCAGGTTTGGTATCTTTTGCCGTTCCTGGCTATTACGTGCGCATCGATCGCCTCGTTTTGGCTTCATCGGGGTAGCAATTTAAGCGCTTACTTTGTTACCGATTGGTCAAATACGGGAATGGATTACTTCAACATGCTCGCAGCAGTCATGGACGGCAATCCGTATGACAACTATGCCAACTGGCCCCCTCTTTGCTTCCTTGTCCTGCGTTTTCTTGCTCATTTTGTACCATATTCTGACTCGGTCGACTGCTCGAACGGGTTTGCCCTTCGAGACTACATGCCTGCATCGCTTACTTATATCGCACTAAATGTTGTGTGCCTGCTCGTAATCGCAATTGCGTCAATGCATATCCTTAGGAATAAAAGCGAAGGGATTCGATACGCTGTTGTTACCTCCATTGCGTTTTCCGGGCCTGTGCTTTTCTCGCTAGAGAGGGGGAACATCGTTCTCCTCTCATTTGCCTTCCTGATGCTGTTTGTTGTTATGTACGAGTCTGATTCTTTTTCAATAAGGTGTATCGGCTATGCCTGTTTGGGCATAGCGATTGCTCTCAAGATATATCCAGCAGTATTTGCTTTTATGGTGCTGTTCGGTAACTACAAAAGGGAGTTTTGGCTCGTCGTTGCAATGGGTCTGCTGTTCTCGGTTGTTCCATTCTTTGCATTCGGGGGGCTTTATGCGGTTAAGCACATGCTGAAGGGCCTCATGATGTCATCCGATTATTATTTCGGCGTGGGCATTAATTACAGCTTCAGCAACCTTGTTTGCATTGCTGGGGCGTTGATGGGAAACAAAATCGTGAACACATCCGTAGTGTTATCCGCCCTCCCTCTGCTGATGATTTCTTTCCCCTTGGTTTACTGCAAGAGGAAATGGGAAAAATTGTTCCTTCTCGGTCTGATGAGCGTGTGGGTTCCTTCGTTCAGCTATACGTACAGCCTCTTGTTCTTGCTGCCCGCAGTGCTGTGCCTGTGTGCGGAAGGAAGCGAGCGGTCTTCCTGGGACAAGGGTGCCTTAGTGCTGCTCGCCCTTATTTTCGCCATCTACGCGCTTCCTGAATTAGGCTTGGTGGCACAGGTTCTGGGAGAAACGAAGAATCCACTGATGGGCGGTTGTGTGATGGCAAATGTCGCTCTGGTTGCCATGTACGTCGGGTGTTTCGTTGCGGCTGTGCGGCAGTTTTCTGCGAGGGGGGCAAGGCGTAGGGTCTCCAACCCGAAGCACGCCGTTTAGGCGCCTCGCCTCTTCGCGACGTGTTGGTGGAAGCGCGTACCTGCGGACTGCGTTGGTTGTTCTGGGTTGCGTATCGCTTGCGGACGGTAGGCGAGCGGTCAAAGGTTCTTTTTCGCTCGAATGCGGACCATTCGACCCCAACGAGCCGCGAAGGGATTATCCAATGATAGAGGAATGGAGGATGAAAGATGATGAAAGCGGCATCTAGGGCGTTGCCCCGTCACGGTAGCTCGTCTTCTTCGGATGCGCCAAGACGGCGACGCGATTCCAATATCGAGCTGTTGCGCATCTTGTGCATGCTTCTCATAATTGCTCATCACTGTGTGGTCCACGGGTCGTTCTTTGAGGCCTTCTCCTCGGGACAGCTTTCATCTGCTACCTCATTCTTCGGCTTTTTCATTCTTCCGGCCGGAAAGATCGGGTTTGTTTGCTTCGTGGCGATTAGCATGTGGTTTTTCGTGGACAAAGAGTTCAAGGCAGATAGGTTCCTCAAGGTATGGCTTGAGGTTCTGTTTTATACGGTGTTGCTGGCGTTTGCTTCCTGGGTGTGTGGCGTTGATATGGCATGGCAGATGTGGGTCGCCTCCTTACTCCCTATCGGCGGGAATTCACACGGTTTTGCTGCGACGTATCTCGCGTTCTATCTTTTGCTTCCGTTCGTTTCTCGAGCAACCAAGGGTATTACTAAGAAGCAGGCGCTATGGGGCGTACTCTCGCTTGTCTATATCGAGGTCATTGTCATCGTCCTGAATGCTCTGGGTGTTGCGAACCTTGCGCTGCATCCTTTTCCGAGTGAGATTGTGTTGTTCGTGATGCTGTACATGCTTCTGTTTTACCTCAAGCACTGGCCGCCAGTTGTGCTGGAGAACAGGTTCGCCCTCGTGGGGATTCTCGCTGCATGCTGGGCACTCACTTCCGTCTTTTACTGGTCTCAGGCGTCTGGTCGTCTCCCTCAGGGTCTCGCTTGGCTTCAGTCCTTGTGCAACGACGAGTCATCTTTTTTGTTCATTTCCGGAGGGATTGCGCTCTTCTTTATTTTCAAAGGCATGAAAATCAGAAGCAATGCTGCGATTAACTCGTTAGCGTCTGCGACGCTGGGCATACTCCTACTGCATGATCACAATGTGTTTAGGCCGGTATTCTGGGACGGCGTTGTCGGGATGCCCGACCTGTGGCTTTCTCCCTGGGCTATCGTCGGCACCGTTGTCGTGTCGATTGCTGTATACGTGGTAGGCTTTTGCATCGATAAGGTGCGCGCACGCTACCTGGAAAAGGCTCTTGCGAGTACGGCTGTGTATAGAAGGGTCCTTAGATATTTAGATACAGTGTTCCCTCCGGCTAGTCGGAGGGAGTGGAAATAATGGTTTATCACGCGGTTCCGGGCCGGAATGCGATGGCAGAGACAAAGAATTCGGTCAGTGCGGTTTTGGCATACTCGATTACGGTCGCTGTTGTGCTGCTGGCGGGGCTGACGATTTATCGTGACTGTGTATTCGGGCCTTACGACTGCGTTTTTGACTACATCGGAAGCGACTCGGTACGCCAGCTTTATCCGTCGTATTGGTGGCTTTTCGAGACCCTGTTCGAGGATGCTCCAAGCTTTTGGTCTTTGAATATGGGGCTGGGGACGAGTGTTTTCTCTCACTCAGAAATCGTGTTTAACCCGCTGACGTATATTCTCTACATCGGCGGCAAGGAAAATATTGGACATATGTTCGTGTGGCTCATTATCGCTGGTATGTGCCTGTCATCGATAAGCCTCAATGCGTGGCTCGGATCGTTCGGACTTCATTGGCTTTCGCGAGTTGTCGCCGCAGCGAGCTATGCTGTTTCGGGGTGGGTTGTGGTGATGGGGTCCAACGTGCCCTGGATAACAGCGTACGTCTATTTCCCCCTCTTGCTCAAGGCTCTGGATATGTTCGTGATTGAACGGAAGAGGCTCCCTCTTGTCTTGATTGCATGTGCAACCGCCGCCTTCAGCTTCTATTTTCTCTGGATGTTTGCGGTAGCCGGTGTCGTATATGCCGTAATTCGGATGCATTGGAGCAAGGGGATAAGCGTCTCTCGCGTGGTGGAAGGGGTGCTAATCTTTATTTTTGGCTCTTCGGTAGTTTGTGTGGGTCAATATCAGACAAAAGCGCAGATGACCTATGAATAATTGCATAGATTGATGTGATTTAAGGAGAACGGCCCCGCGAGGGGCCGTTCCCGCACGGGGCACG
>CAJTDS010000005.1 GCA_910575165.1 Eggerthellaceae bacterium | reverse complement strand
TCACAACGGAAGGAGGAAGCGCTAGGACGGTCGCGGCCGCGTGATACCCATAGCCCTCCTCGAAGAGCTCCGCTGCGGCCCTGCGGACATCGACGTCGTATCTGATCCTAAGGTCTGATGGCATAAAGAAGCCTCCCATTTCTCGTGTCCAAGAAATGGGAGGCAGTACACCGTGCGGGCGTCCACCGTGCGCACCTCCACCTCGGCACCGCCGCCATCTGCCGGGCCCGCCAGCATCAGGAAAAGCACGGACAGTCCGAAAACCGCCCCGTAGACGACGGCGATCAAAACCAACGGCGAGCGCAGCAGCACCGTGGGAAACAGCAGGTTGTTCACCAGCCCGTACACCGCAAGCGCCCCCATGACCACCGCCACCACGCGCCGCTCGCTCAGGCACTGCATGCGCGCCATGGCTCGCAGCACGAAGGGCACCACCAGAAGCGAGAGCCCTCCGTACAGGAAGAAGGCGGCGTCCTTGCACCCGGCGCCCAGCAAAGCGTAGTACGCGACGTGCAGCACGGCCTGGGCGATGAGAGCGACAACCACGATCCTGAAGCGAACCGCGGGCCCGGCGCCGGAAACCCTGCGAATGACCAGAGACACCGCGATGCAGCCCAGCACCACGCCCAACGGCTTCACCACGCAGGAGATAAACGCGTCCGTTTGGAACACGGGCAGAGGTGTGGCCGGTCCGAAGAGCCGGCCGGAGAAGCGGCTTATCTCGTGGAACGAATCCCACCACGTCCAGTAGAAGCCCGCCGCAAGCGCAAGCGCCAGCGTGATGGCGTTCTCGGACAGCCCTCGCCCGGGCCCCTCCGCCCGACCGCCCCCTCTTGCGGCACCGCCCAACATCCCTTTCATTGGCAAACCCCCTCCCACGGTCGGCCCATCATAGCGCAACCGGTTCCAAGCGCCCTCTCCAATTGTTGGGGAGATTGGGTAATCCTTCACATCAACCCTGCTCAAACAAGGGTAGGCGAGCTTTTGCCGACCCTTTTCCCCTGGGTGCCCGCGGGTCTGCCACCCCCTCTGCCATCTTCTGCGGGAGATGGCTTTTACCCTGGTTTTGGAGATTCGCCGCTCGCACGCGACGCGGTAGAGTCGGCTTGCTTCGTCGAGGGGGCGAAGCCGTACGCACAAGCAAAGAGAGAGGAAGGGAGACGACCGATGAAAGACCAGCGAACAGCCTCGAAGCGTCGCAGCCCCTGGAAGGCCCGGGCGCTTGCCGCATCGATGGCCGCAGCCATGGTGCTGGGATGTCTGGCCCTGGCTGCCTGCCAGCCGTCGGCGCCCAGCAGCCCGGCCGAACCGAAGGACACGGCACCCGCAAGCTCGGCGCAGGCCGCCGAGCCGGCCAAGACCGACGCCGCCGCCAACCTGCCCGGCACCTTCACCAACAGCGACTCCGGCGCCTGGGGCGACACCCAGTACGCCAAGGCCGTCAACGCCGGCAACCGCGGCTGCAACGCCTGCCACGCCGACCTGTTCAGCGTGCTGCCCAGCGGCATGAACTCCAAGGGGCTGCACGAGGTGGACAAGCCCGCAGCCTACGGCCGTGTGTACACCTACAACGACTGCACCACATGCCACATCCATTCCGGCGGTGACGGCGCGAACACCGGCGGGGCGGGCCCCTACATGGCGCCTTCCATCCACGGCTCGCACTTCGCCAACGCCACGTTCAACGCCCAGGGCGGCAACTGCTTCAGCTGCCACGAGACCGACGTGAGCACCGGCGAGCTGGGCATGTGGGACGAGCTCAAGTACACGAAGTCCATCGGCCTGGGCAACAACGCCCCACTCGAGGTCGTGGGTACCTGGATCGCCGGCCGCGGCTACGAAACCTCCACGGTCAC
This sequence comes from Eggerthellaceae bacterium, assembly GCA_910575165.1. GTDB lineage: Bacteria > Actinomycetota > Coriobacteriia > Coriobacteriales > Eggerthellaceae > Xiamenia > Xiamenia aquisgranensis. Next base: position 158,492 of record CAJTDS010000005.1, on the reverse strand, counting down.
CGGCGGCATGGTCGAGCACAACGTCAAGCTGGACAACGTCGTCTCCAACCAGGATCCCACCGAGAGCGCTGCCGACCTGTACTCTGCCACCAACATGGACTACCCCGACGTCGCTGAGGCAGACTACAAGGTGGCCATCAAAGGCGTGCAGAACGAGAAAACCTACACGCTCGACGAGCTGCGCAACATGCCCCAGACCGAGATCACCTACACCCGCGTCTGCGGCACCAACGGCAGCAACGGCGGCTGGTATATCGCCAACATCCCCGTCAAGGGCGTGCTCCTCAGCGATATCATCGAGGATTGCGGCGGCCTAGTCGAGGGCGTCGACACCGTCGCCAGCGCCGGCTACGACGGATGGGCCGGCCCCTTCACTCCCACGCCCACCGGGCTTTCCATGGAGGCCTACCTTGACCCGAACGCCATGATCGCCCTCGAGCAGTTCGGCGAGCCCATCGACGTCATGGACGGCGGTCCCGCCTACTTCGTGATTCCCGGCGGCGTCGCTTTCGCCGGATCCAAGTGGGTGAACGAGATCAGCTTCTTCAAGGGAGACGGCAGCGAAATTCGCAGCATCGCCGATTGGGGCATGTACACGAATACGGGCACATGGTTGACCCCCGGCACCGACGGCCAAGAGTTCAAGGCGGGCCAACCCATCGAGCTGACCGGCGTCGCCTTCAGCCTGGCCGAGCAGCACGACATCAACATGACCGCCATCAAGGTGAGCGCCGACTACGGCGATACCTGGACCGAGATTCCGCTTCCCGCTGACATGGACCAGGACCAGTGGGTGAAATGGACCGCCACCTGGACTCCCGAGGTGGCCGGCACCTACTGTCTGACCATGCACGTTGAGAGCGAGAACCCCGAAGCGGGCTCCAACGACGGCAACGTCATCGTCAAAGTCGTGGAATAGGAGCGTGACGTTATGAGGATAGATGGAAAAACCGCTGTTGCCGCGGCCAGCGCCCTGGCACTGGCCGGCATGGGGGCAGCCCCGATAGCCGCCCTGGCCGCCCCTGCCGCCCCGGCGGACGGCGACGCTGCCGCGATGGCAGCCGTCGAGACCACGCGGGCCCAAGCCTCCAAGGCCTCGGCCTCGGTGACGGGCGCCTTCGCCTACACCCAGGACGCCGCGACCTCCACCGCCCAGCTGCGCGACGTGTTCGCCAAATCCGCCGCGGTGCTGTGCCAGGCGCTGCCCGATTACGGCTGCACCACCTGCGCCAAGGCCATCATGCTGACGGCCCCCGGCACCGCCGTGGAGGCCACCGTGGCCGACCTGGCCGGGCGTGACGCCCAGGGAAGCACCCTTATGGCCTGCGCCTGCGCCACCAACGCCCCCGGCGGCGGCGCCGTGGCAAACGCCGAGGCCCAGGGCGTGGTGTTCCAGGCCCTGGCCGCCATCATGGGAGTGTAACGGCAGCGAGCGCAAGGCCGCCTGCCAAGATGCAAGCTGACAGCGCGCATTAGGAGAAGGGAGCCCGAGGGCTCCCTTTCTCTGCGTTCGGTCCAACTTGCTCTCTCTTGATAGAGCCAAATTTTGCACTTATATTGCACAAATAAGGGCTTTTCAAGGAGGACGCCATGCCATCAGCCATAGCGGTTCCGGATATCCGACCCATCAGCGAGCTGCGCACCAACCTCAACGGAATCTGCGAGGATGCGCGAGACACCCAGGAACCCATCTTCATGACGAAGAACAGAAAGCCAGCGCTCGTGATCATCGACTGCAAGGCCTACGAGCGTCAGCGGCAGCATGACCGCTACGTGCCGAAGCTGCGCGAGGCCGAGATAGAAGCCTCGTATCGCCCCGAAACCGTTTCGCAAGAACAACTGAACGCCCACATGGCAAACATCTTCAAAACATGGGGGCTCTGATGGCGAAACGCTCCGTCGCGTACAGGCCGAAGGCGGCCTACGATATCGAATCGGCGGTCGTCTGCGTAGGGCAAGTCCTCGACTCCCCTCAGGCCGCCAAACGATGGTACGAGCAACTCCAGGATGCCCTGGTTTCATTGGCCGATATCCCCACGCTCGAAAAGCGATTCGACGACGAGCTGCTGACACATCACGGCATGCGCACGTACCGCGTTGGTCAGTACCGGCTGTTCTACACCTTCACCGAAGAAGCCTTGACGCTCTGGCGCGTCCTGCACACCCGCCACGACCTCGACGACTACGCCCTCATGAGCCTAGACGATTAGCAAGCGCCCCTGACAGTAAGCCTCTACGCAGGCGTGCCGTCGCCGAAGAGCAGTTCGTGCTCGATGCCGGTAAGCTGGGCGCGGGCTTGGTCGCGCAGATTGTTCATGCCGCTCAGGAACTGGCGGTACATCACCAGCGTAAGGTAGCGACCACGTTCCGTGAGCGACAGCTCGCAGGCGTCGTCGGTGGCGAAGGACCCGTTCAGGCGCATGAAAGCCATCTCGGCCGGCAGGCCCGCCTCAACGGACACGCCGAACTCCCGCTTGAACGCCTGCTTGTCCAGGCGCAGCTTGTACAGGTTCACCAGGAAGCTATAGCGCATAAGGTCGCGCTTGGACAGCACCGACTTGCCCATGATAGCCATGCGCCCCTCGTCGACAGCGGCCGAGTAGTCGCGCAGGCTGAACTGGTTCACGTACAGCGCGCCGTTGAGGTGGGTGATCGACCCGCTGCCAATGGCCGGGTAAGCGTCGTAGGCGGTCTGATACTCGTCAATGAGCAGGGCGTGGTCATCCTCGCCTTCGTCGTTCAAGCGGTTGAAGGTCCAAATGGTGTCGCGGCGGAAGAACGGCCTGTCGCCGCCGGTCAGGATGCCGTCCAGCAGCTTGTAGAAGCGAAACTCCCGGTTGTAGTCCATGGCGCCCAAGGTCTTGGCCATCTTGTTGGCCGTGGCGTTGCTCACGTAAAGGGGGCTGAAGGTGGTCTGACGCGCACCGCACTCCACGATGTGCTCGATGTCGCTGATGAGCATGTCCTCGGTCTGCGTGGGGAAGTTGAAGATCATGTCCACGTTGAGCGACTCGAAGTACGGCAGCGCCTCGGCGATGCGCTCCATGATCTCCTGCCCGCTTCCGTACTTCTCGTAGCGGTCCATCTGGCGCAGCAGGTCGTCGTCGAAGGACTGCACGCCCACGGACAGGCGCTGCACGCGCCCGTGCAACTTGTCCAGCCACGGCTGGGTCAGGTGGTTCGGGTTCGTCTCCGAGGCCACTTCCTTGATATCCCACGTGTCGCGGGCCAAATCCAGCGTCTCGCACAGCTCGTTGATGTCCACCGTGGGGGTGCCCCCGCCCACGTAGATGCTCTCGATGTCGTAGCCCTGCTTCGCCAGCAGCAACATCTCCTTGCGCATGGACTCGTAGTAGGGCTTGGCGATGTCGGCGCGGAAGGGGTAGCGGTTGAAGCTGCAGTAGGGGCACAGGCGCTCGCAGAAGGGAACGTGCATGTACAGCATGTAGCGGGTGTTCGGCTCGGGGTCGGGAAAGAAGCGCTCGTCGGTAGGCTTCATGGAAAGCCGGTTGCCGGCGATGGTCTTCACAGTGTTGGTAAGAAAGCGCTCGGCAAGCACGGAGGTCTCCTTTGGAAAGAACCGCGATACGCCGGCGGGATAACCCCTGCGGTCAGTAGTCGCGGCGGCGGTTTCTTGCGCTGCTCATGGTAGCCTTTCGGCGAAGGCCTGCACCCCATGCCCCGGCGGCTTCACCCAAACTCAAAAGTTCGACCGCAAGCCGCCGTCACCCAATCCGAACAGTGCATACGGAAAGGGTTCTGTAGCAAAACCAGCAGAACCCTCCCCGTATGCACTGTCTTGCGCGACAAGAAGCCAAAGCGACAACGCTCGAAGCAGCGGGCCGCCCGCGCCACGGCTAGCATCTCAGGCAATCCGACATCCCATATGAGCAATCAACCGCACGAGCCTTTTTCGTTTGTTGTCGCGCTAGCTTTTGCGCTACCCCGAAGTCCGCACCGGAAACCCGGCCGCAAGGAAGGCGAAAGCCCTTCCCTCCAATCGCTCAGAGGGAAGGGCTCGGAATCCGGCATGCGGAAAGCCCGGGACGAAAGCCCCCTAGGCGTCCAACCCCATGGAGTCCAGATCGGTGAGGTTCAAATCCTCCAGGCTGCTCACGTCCAGGGGCTCTTCCACGGTGCACTCGTAGTTACCGTCGGAGCCGATGCCGATGAGCACGTGGCTGCGGTCGAACACCTTGCCCTCGATGACCTGCTGGGCAATGCGGTCCACGATCTCGCGCTGGATGAGACGCTTCAGCGGACGGGCGCCGTAGACCGGGTCGTAACCGTCGATGGACAGGTGCTCCATGGCCTCGGGGGTCACATCAAGCGTGATGCGGCGGCCGGCCAGGCGCTTGCGGATGTCCTCAAGCTGCAGATCGACGATGGGCTCCATGTCGGCGATGGTCAGCTCGTCGAAGGTGACGATGTCGTCGATGCGGTTCAGAAACTCCGGCTTGAACGTGGAGCGCAGGGCGTCGTTGATGCGGTTGCTGAACTCCATGAGCTTCTTCGCCGCCGCCTCGGGCGTCATGTCCTGCATCTCCTCCACCATCTGGCCCATGGTCTGCTGCTCGAAGGCGGCGCGCTCGCGCATCACCTGGCTGCCGATGTTGCTGGTCATGATGATGATGGCATTCTTGAAGCTGACCACCCGGCCCTGGCCGTCGGTAAGCCGTCCGTCGTCGAGCACCTGCAGCAGGATGTTGAACACGTCCGGATGGGCCTTCTCAACCTCGTCGAGCAGAATGACGCAGTAGGGATGCCGGCGCACGGCCTCGGTCAGCTGGCCTCCCTCGTCGTAGCCCACGTACCCCGGAGGAGCGCCGATGAGCCGCTGCACGCTGAACTTCTCCATGTACTCGGACATGTCGATGCGCACCATGGCCCGCTCGCTGTCGAACAAAAACTCCGCCAGCGTCTTGGCCAGCTCGGTCTTGCCAACGCCCGTGGGGCCCAAGAACAGGAAGGAGCCGATGGGCTTCTCAGGGTCGGAAAGCCCCGCGCGGCTGCGGCGGATGGCGCCGGCCACGGAGGCCACGGCCTTGTCCTGGCCGATGACGCGCTCGTGCAGCTTCGACTCCAGATCCACCAGCTTGGCCATCTCTCCCTGCATCATCTTCTGCACGGGGATGCCGGTCCAGGCGCTCACCACGCCGGCGATCTCGTCGTCGGTGACTTCCTCCTTGAGGATAGCGCCGTCCTGCTGGCGTACGTTGAGGTCCTCCTCGGCCTGGGCCAGGCGCGCCTGCAAGTCGGGGATGCGGGCGTAGCGAATCTCGGATGCCTTCGCCAGATCGCCCTCGCGGGTGGCGCGGGCCTCTTCGTTCTGAGCCTCTTCCAGCTGGGCCTTCAGAGTCTGCACGTTCTCGATAACGTCCTTCTCGTTGCGCCATTCGGCCTTTCGCTTGTCAAGGCTTTCCTTGGCCGCGGCGATGTCTTTGCGCAGCGCTTCCAGCCGCTCCTTGGAAGCCTCGTCGGACTCCTTCATGAGCGCCTGCTCCTCGATCTGCATCTGGGTGAGCTTGCGTTCGGCGGCGTCCACCTCCTCGGGCATGGAGTCGATCTCGATGCGCAGGCGGCTGGCCGCCTCGTCCATAAGGTCGATGGCCTTGTCGGGCAGGAAGCGGTCGGTGATGTAGCGATTGGAGAGCTCCGCTGCAGCCACGATGGCGCCGTCGGTGATGCGCACGCCGTGGTGGATCTCGTACTTCTCCTTCAGCCCGCGCAGAATGGCGATGGTGTCCTCCACCGTGGGCTCGCTTACCAGCACCTGCTGGAAGCGGCGCTCCAGCGCAGCGTCCTTCTCGATGTACTTGCGGTACTCGTCCAGCGTGGTGGCGCCGATGACATGCAGTTCGCCGCGGGAAAGCGCGGGTTTCAGCATGTTGCCCGCATCCATGGAGCTGTCGCCGGTGGAGCCGGCGCCCACGATGGTGTGCAGCTCGTCGATAAACAGGATGACGCGCCCGTCGCTGTCCTTCACCTCGCGCAGCACCGCCTTCAGGCGGTCCTCGAACTCGCCGCGGTACTTGGCTCCTGCTACCATGGCGCCCAGGTCAAGGGCGATAAGCTCGCGATCCTTCAGCGACCCGGGCACGTCTCCGGCCACAATGCGCTGGGCCAGGCCCTCCACGATGGCGGTCTTGCCCACGCCCGGCTCGCCGATGAGCACCGGGTTGTTCTTGGTGCGCCGCGAGAGCACCTGGATGGTGCGGCGGATTTCCTCGGAACGGCCGATGACCGGGTCGAGCTTGCCTTCGCGGGCGCGCTGGGTGAGGTTCTGGCCGTACTGCTCCAGCGCTTCGAACTGCGTCTTGTTGGCCTGGTCGGTCACGCGGGTGTCGCCGCGCAGCTCCTCGTAGGCGGCCTCCACCGTCTTGCGGGTGACGCCGGCGCCGTTCAGGATGCGTCCGGCGGCGTTCTTGTCCTCGGAAAGCGCGATGAGCAGATGCTCGGTGGTGGCGTAGCTGTCCCCCAGCTTCTCGGCGATCTTCACCGCCTGGTCGATGACGCCCATGAGCACAGGGCCCGGAACGCCCATCATGCCGCCAGCGCCGGAGACCTTCGGCATGCGCGAGATCTCGTCGTTGACGTTGGCCAGCAGCTGGTGCGGATCGGCCCCGATGCGCTTGATGATGGCCGAAAGGTTGTTCTCCTGGGAAACCAGGAGGGCTTTGAGCATGTGGATAGGCTCGGCCTGAGAGGACTGCGCGTCAGATGCTACGGTGAGCGTCTGCTGCAGCGCCTCCTGGGCGGAAAGGGCCAGCTTGTTCAAACTTCCCATATTCATAGAGGTGTCCCTCCTTCTAAGTGTTCGTCGCAGGTTGCGTTTAAGGAAGCCTTCGCAGCGAGGAAGGTATGTCGGCGACCCGCACCAGGGCGTTCACGCTCTCGCGGGTCTCCAGCTCGTGCACCCGGTCGGCCAGGCGGCGGACCCGCTTGTGCAAATCGTCCAGCTCCTGGTCGCGCTCGTCCAGGCGCCCCTGCAAGTCCAGAATGCGGATGACGCCGGCAAGGTTGATTCCCTCGCCGGTCAGCTCGTTGATAAGCTCGAGCCGCTCGATGTCGGCCTGAGAGTACATACGAGTGTTGCCTTCGGTGCGCTGAGGCGTGACCAGGCCCTTCTGCTCGTAGGCGCGAAGGGTCTGCGGATGGACGCCGGCCAGCTCGGCGGCCACGCTGATCATGTACAGCGGACGGTTGCGGTCGGTTCGCGGACTCATGACTCCCAGCTCCTCACCGATTCGTCGCTTGCCTCCATGAACGCCTTCAGGGCTTCGGTCTGGGCGTCGTTGAGCTGCGCGGGCACCTTTACCTTGACGGCAATCTTCAAATCGCCGCTACCTTCGCCCTTCACCTTCGGCGCGCCCTTGCCGCGCACGGTGAGCACCGTGTCGTCCTGGGTGCCGGCGGGAATGGTCACGCGCACCTTCTTGCCGTCGGGCGTGGGCACGGTCACCTTGGCGCCCAAGGCCGCTTCAGCGAAGCTCACCGGCACGTCCATGAGCACATCTGCCCCCTTGCGCCGGTACAATCCGCCCTCGTCGATCTTCGTGACGATGAGCAGGTCGCCGTCCTCGCCACCGTTAGCGCCGGGGGCTCCCTTGCCCTTGAAGCGCATGCGCCCGCCGTCTACGGCGCCGGCGGGAATCTTCACCGTCAGCGTCTCCGATTCCTGCCTGCCGGGCACGCGCACGGTCACGCGCTTCTCGGCACCGTTGAACGCTTCGTCGAACGTGATGTTCAGCGTCACGTTCATGTCCTGGCCCTTCTGGGGACGCGGCGTGCGCCCTTGGCCGAAGTCCCAGTTGCCGCCGAACGCGCCTTCGCCGTGGCGGATGCTCTCCAGGATGTCGGCCCATCCGCCGAACCCGGCACCGCCGCCCGCGCCGCCGAAGATGTCGCCGAAGTCCACCGCGCCGCCCCAGCCCTGAGACGGGATCTGGTTCTCGTTGGCGGTGCCGTACTGGTCGTACAGCTCGCGCTTCTTGTCGTCGGAGAGCACTTCGTAGGCTTCGTTTATCTCTTTGAACTTGGCCTCGTCGCCGCCCGCATCCGGATGATGGGTGCGCGCCAGCTTGCGAAACGCCTTCTTGATCTCGGCCGCCGTGGCGGTACGGGGCACGCCGAGAATCTGGTAGTAGTCCGGGGTCGCTGCCATAACGCTGTCCACCTCCTTGTGTTCGTATTCCGAAGGCCCGCTTTGCCACCCGCCCCCGACGCCACAGCGTCGGCGCGAGCCCGCGAAGCATGGAGCCTAACCGGTATTCAACAGGGAGAAGCGGGCCTGTGCCAGCGCCCGCTCCCCCATCCGAGTTTCGTTACTGATCGCTGCCCTCATCAGGCGTTTTCGGCCGCTTCGGACCACCGGTCGTGACGGTCACCATGGCAGGCCGCAAGACTTTCGAGCCCATCTTGTAACCTCTCTGGTACACCTCGCGCACGGTCTCGTCGAAGGCCTCCGCGTCCTCGACGGTGGCCACGGCCTGGGCCTCCAGCGCGTCGAAGGACTCGCCGACCGGATCGATGGTTATCAGCCCGTCCTTTTCCAGCGTATGCCCCAGCTTGTTGGACACGGCCTTCACGCCATCCAGAAGCCCCGCTTCGCCATGCTGCTCGGCGTAGGCGATGGTGCGCTCGAAGTCGTCCAGCACCGGAAGCAGACTGGTGACCAGCTTCTCCGTCGCCCGGGCCTTCTCGGCCTCGCGCTGCTCGGCGGTACGGCGGCGGTAGGTGTCCCACTCGGCATGCAGGCGCATGTACTTGTCCTGCCAGTCCTTCACTTCCGCTTGGGCCTTCAGCAGCAGCTCTTCGGCAACGGGAGCCGCCTCGGTGCCCTCGGGACCTTCGACGACCACCTCCACCGCATCCTCCACGGGGGCTTCGCCGTCGGCGGCTACCGGGTCGTTAGCGGCGGGGGCGGCGGCGTTCGCCTGCGTGGCGTCAGTTGCCGCAGCCCCGCTCTGGCCTGCTGCTTCGCGCCCCGGAGTAGGAGTGCTCTGCGTCATGGCTGCTACTTCCCTTCGTTCTCGTCGTCGACCACCTCGTAGTCGGCCTCGATGGTGTCGTCAGCCGGGGTGCTTTCGGCGGTGGCGGCGGCAGAAGCGGCACCGGCGCCCTCGGTGGAGTACACCACCTCGGCCAGCTTGTAACCGGCCTGCTGCATCTGCTCGGTGGCCGCCTTGATGGCCTCCACGTCGGTGCCCTCAAGGGCGCTCTTTGCAGCAGCGATGGCGGCTTCGGCCTGGCTCTTCACGTCGGACGGAGCCTTGTCGCCCACCTCGGCCAGGGTCTGCTCGGTGGCGTTCACCAGCGCATCGCAGTTGTTGCGCACTTCCACTTCCTCGCGGCGGCGCTTGTCTTCCTCGGCGTGCTGCTCGGCGTCGCGCACCATGCGGTCCACTTCGTCGTCGTTCAGGGCCGTGGAGCCGCTGATGGTAATCTGCTGCTGCTTGCCGGTGCCCAAATCCTTCGCGGACACGTTCACGATGCCGTTGGCGTCGATGTCGAAGGTGACCTCGATCTGCGGGACGCCGCGGCGGGCAGCCGGAATGCCGGTCAGCTGGAACTTGCCCAGGGTCTTGTTGTCGGAAGCCATCTGGCGCTCGCCCTGCAGCACGTGCACTTCCACGCTGGTCTGGTTGTCGGAGGCGGTGGAGTAGATCTCGGTCTTGCGGGTGGGGATGGTGGTGTTGCGCTCGATCATCTTGGTCATGACGCCGCCCATGGTCTCGACGCCCAGGGAAAGCGGGGTCACGTCCAGAAGCAGGATGCCCTCGACGTCGCCGGCCAGCACGCCGCCCTGAACGGCTGCGCCCATGGCCACCACCTCGTCAGGGTTCACGGACATGTTGGGGTCCTTGCCGGTGAGCTTCTTCACCAGGTCCTGCACGGCGGGCATGCGGGTAGAGCCGCCCACCAGAATGACCTCGTCAAGGTCGCCTGCCTTCAGGCCCGCGTCGGCCAGCGCCTGCTCCACGGGCTTCTTGCAGCGATCCAGCAGGTCCTTGGTGATGCGCTCGAACTCCACGCGGGTCAGCGTGTAGTCCAGGTGCTTCGGGCCGGTGGCGTCGGCGGTGATGAAGGGTAGGTTGATGTTGGTCTGCGAAGTGGAGGAAAGCTCCATCTTGGCCTTCTCCGCCGCTTCCTTCAGGCGCTGCAGGGCCATCTTGTCGGTGCGCAGGTCGATACCGTTGTCGGCCTTGAACTTGTCGGCCAGCCAGTCGATGATGCGCTGATCCCAGTCGTCACCGCCCAGATGGTTGTCGCCAGCAGTGGAGGCCACCTCGAACACGCCGTCGCCCAGCTCCAGCACCGACACATCGAAGGTGCCGCCGCCCAGGTCGAACACGAGGATCTTCTCGTCCTTGTTAGTCTTGTCAAGGCCGTAGGCCAAGGCAGCGGCCGTAGGCTCGTTGATGATGCGCAGCACTTCCAGACCGGCGATCTTGCCGGCGTCCTTGGTGGCCTGGCGCTGAGCGTCGTTGAAGTAAGCGGGCACAGTGATGACGGCCTGGGTGATCGGGGCGCCCAGCTGCTTCTCGGCATCGGCCTTCAGCTTCTGCAGCACCATGGCCGAAATCTCCTCGGGGGTGTAGTCCTTGCCGTCGATGTCGACGACGGCACGGCCGTCCTTGCCCTTCTGCACCTTGTAGCTGACGGTCTTCTGCTCTTCGGGAGTCTCGTCGAAGCTGCGGCCGATGAAGCGCTTCACCGACGAGACGGTGTTCTCGGGGTTGGTGACCGCCTGGTTCTTCGCGGCCTTGCCCACCACGCGCTCTCCGTCCTTGCGGAAGCCCTCGACGGACGGGGTGGTGCGATCGCCCTCGGCGTTCACGAGGATTTCGGGCTCCGAGCCCTCCATGACGGCCATTGCGGAGTTGGTGGTGCCCAGGTCGATGCCAAGAATCTTTGCCATTTTGTTCGTTCCTCTCAGTCGGAGTTATACCTACTGCGATGCCGTTGGTAAAAACTCAGTTGTGGAAAGAGCCAAACGCTTACATTAACTTATAGCGATTGGCTCAATCTGTCTTTATGTTTGCACACTATATAATCTGAGTCTCTATCTGTCAAGTTTTCTAGAGTCTGCCACAACAGTTTTTATCAACACTGGAACTATACTCGCCCGGAAGACGCCGAAGCACCCTCGCAAGCATCCGTTACGCGCTGGTCATATGCCCGTTTCCTTACAAGCGCAAGAAACGCGCCCCCAAAGAGACGCGCTCCCGAAAAGCGAACAGATGTGTGTGATATATGGAGGGACATTCCCCACAGCAGTGCACAAGAGCGAGGTTCTGCGCAAATCCCTGCAGAACCCCGCCCTCGTGCGCTCTGGCTGGCCGCCGCCTAGCGCTGGCGCTTGGCCTCGGGGGCGGGGTCGGCGGGGCCGGCGTAGGTCTGCACGATGGCGGCGTACCTGCGGGCCTCGTCGCCCACCACCTCCAGGTCGGTGTCCATCCAGTTGCGGCGGCGGATGGCCACGAGCGCCCAGTCCTTGGCGGTTCCCTTGATGTAGTTCTGGTCGTTGGGCTCGCCCTTGGCCCACACCTCGCCGGAGGGCAGCGTCAGCTCCAGGTACATGGGCACCTCGGGGTCGAACTCGAGGCCGTTGACGTTGTACATGTTGGGGCGGCCCTGCCAGGAGAGGAACAGCGTGGAGGTGATGCGCTCCTTCACGACCGGGTCGATGCCCAGGGCGTCGTAGATGTCCACGCTGTGGGCCCACAGCTCCATGAGGCGCGCCGAGGCCAGGGAGCGCACGGACATGGGCGGGATGCCGGCGGCCCAGGGCACGCGGCCCTTCGGGCCTGCTTCCATGAACGCAGCATCCATGAGCGTCCGCTGTTCGCGCCACCAGGCCAGCACCTCGGCGCCGCTTTTTCCCTGCCAAGCGTCAATCTTGAAATGCTCGTCGCTTTTCGAATACGCTTGGGCCACCGACGCAACATCGGAGCCGCGGCCGCAGATAAGTTCGTTGGCGCAATAGTCGAACAGCGCGATATGGGCGATCACGTCCTTCAGCTTCCAGGTGGTGCAGTAAGAGGCCTGGCGATTCCAGTCCTCTTCCGTGAAGTCGGCCACCAGGGCGTCCACCAGGGACTGCTCGGCAATCAGGTCGTCAAGGGGTGAGAACATCTCGGCCATGGTGATTCCTTTCGTTTGCAATGCAACGGATAAAAGCAGAGGGGCAAGGCGCCCCGCAAGGTCGGCGCAAGCGCATGCGGGAATGCTTCAAACAGAGGCGCAAGGCGTAGCGCGCCGAAGAGGTCGAAGCCCAACCAAGCGAGGCGCGCTGAACGGCACCTGTTCCCTACTTCAGCTCCTTCAGGATGCCCCGTCCTGCCACGTGGTACATGATCTCATCGGTACCGCCGCCGATGCGAGCGTTGCGCGCATCGCGCCACAGGCGGGAGATGCGGCAGTCGTTGGTGTAGCCCAAGCCACCCATGATCTGCAGCGCGTCGTCGATGACCTCGCAGGCGGCGCGAGCGCAGTACAGCTTCGTCATAGCGGAGCTGTTGCGGATGGGAATGCCGTTGTCGTGCTCCCAGGCGGTCTTGTACACCAGGTTGCGCATGTTCTCGATCTTGATGGCCATGTCGGTGATCTTCTGCTGGATGAGCTGGAACGACCCGATAGTCTTGCCGAACTGCACGCGCTGGTTCGCGTAAGCGGCCGCGTCGTCGAAGGCGCACTCGGCCTGCCCCAGGGAAGCAGCCGCCATGAGCAAGCGCTCCACCTCGAAGTTCTTCATGGTCTGCTTGAGCGCCTCGCCCTCGCGACCGAAGATGTCCTTCTCCTCCACCACCACGTCGTTCAGGTACACCTCGCAAGTATTGGACATGTGCCAGCCTATCTTGTCCAGCGGCTCCACGGTGATGCCCTCGGCGTCCATGGGCACCCACCAGGTGGTGAAGGCGCAGCGCGGGTCCTCCTGCAGCGGATCGCGGGCGAGACACATCATGTAGGGAGCGGTATCGGCATTGGTAATGAAGGACTTGTGCCCGCTGATATGCACCTTTCCGTCCTTGCGAACAAACGTGGTGGCCAACCCCGAGTTGTCGGACCCCGCGCCCGGCTCGGTGAATCCGGAGCAGTGGGCCACCTTGCCGCGCTTCACCGCGTCCATAGTGGCCGCAATCTGCTCCTCGCTGCCGAAGGACAGCACGGTATCCACCAGAAACGGCTGGGTGAACAGGCAGATGGGACCGCCGTTTTTCATCAGGCGCTCCTTCACCAGCATAAGCGTGAGCGTGTCGACCGGCACCCCGCCGTACTCTTCCGGCACCCCCAGAAGCCCGAAACCGTTGTCGGCAAGCGCCTGGGCGAACTCCGCAGGGAAGCGGCCTTCCCGATCGCACTGGGCCACGTAGCTGGGAGGACACTCGCGCTCCATCAGCTCGTCAAGGGACTCCAGCAAAAGCTCCTGCTCTTCGGTCAAGCGAAAATCCATGAATCCGTTCCTTTCCTTCGGTAACGCCGCAAGCAAGCGGCCCGTCCTTTTGCACATTCAGCCCGAAAAAACGCGCCCGGGCGCAGTACCGATGAAGCGCACCCCGAAACCCAGGTCGCGCAAAAGCCCTACCGCTTAAGGCCGCAGCCAAGCACTCACCCCCCCCCCAGCGCCGATGCACTGCGGCCAGCGCGAGAGGCCGCCGATGCGCCGCAGTCAGCGTGCGGGAAACCGCCAACACACCGCAGCCGGCGCGCAAGAGGCCGCCGACACGCCGCAACCAGAGCGGGAGGCAGGCACCCTTAGAACAGCAGCGGCCCCAGCACCAGCATGAACGTCAGAGCCGACAACACAAACGACAACGCTCCTGCCGCCGCGAAGGGATAGATCTGGCTTGAGCCGGCGAACCAATCGCGATTGCCGTGAAGCACCGCGGCCGTAGGCCCGCCCGAGGGAAGCAGGAACGCCGCGTTGCAGGCGATGCAGGTAACCACGGTCAGCAATGCTGCGTTAGCCCCCATGGAAGGCGCCGCCGCAATCATGATGGGCAGCAGCACCACGCCCACGGTCACGTTGCCCATGACGTTGGTGAGCAGCACCACCACGACCACGAACAGCACCGAGAACAGCGCAGCGCTTCCCACCGAACCGAACAGCACCGAGAACCCATGGCTGAAAAGCGGGCTCAAGCCCACGTCGGCGTTGGTGAGCGCCGAGGAAAGCGGTATGGCGCAGGCGATGAGGATCATCGACTCCCACGGGGCGCCGTCACGGATGGCCGCCGGCAGGTTCACCAGGGGCTTTCCATCCGCCATGCGGGCCATTCCCGCCGCAGCCAGCACCACCACGGCGCAGCCCACGGTGCCCACCGACTCCAACAGCCCCAGCAGCCCGCCAGCTCCCGGAAACGCCCCGGGCAGGAACAGCACCGCGAAGAAGACCACCGTGAAGGCCACGACAGCCTTCTGCGCTCGGGTAAGCGGCCCCATGTCCCGTGCGAAATCGTGCGCACGGGAGAGGCGGTCGACATCGGGCTTGAACAGCAGTTGGCAGGCAGTCAGGTACAGTCCCATGGCACCCAATCCGATGCAGGTATTCAGCACCGTGAACGACAGGTAGTTGATCGGCGGCAGACCCTGGGCGTCGTAAATGCCCAGCAACGTGAAGGACAGCACCTCTATGGGCCATGCGGAATGGCCCATGCAGCAGGCAAGCACGATGCCCACGGTCATAAGCTTCGGCCAGCTGTCGCCGCGCTTGTAGCCGCAGGCATGGCAGATGCTGGACAGGATGCCCCACGAGATGATGATGCCCGGCATGACGCTGGTTACGAAAGAGGTGACATAGGCCGTCAGCAGCAGCGACAGAGACAGAACCCAAGGGCCGCGCCGCGTGAACTTGCGTCTCAGAATCCACTGTGCAACCCGTTCCCCCAGCCCCACCTGGTCGAGCACTCCGGCGAAGGTGACCATGAAGAACACCAGCATGAACGTAGTGCCGCCGAAGCCCTCTTTGAAAACGCCCTGCACGCTGAATTCGGGCACGAACCCCAGAAACACCATCCCCAGAAGCGACGTGCCCATCACTCCCACGGTCGACCAGCCGAACACGCACCCGAGAAAGATTCCGAGCACCTTGAATCCGCTTTGCGTCAACCCTTCCGGGCACGGAAGCCCGAAAGGCAGAGCCATAAGCGCCACCATGACGGCAACGCAGCCTATCCGCGAAACCCTCTTCCCCTCTGCCATGGCAAACCTCCTTCTCAGCCAGAATCGAAGGCGGGACGGACGTCGGTTCGGGCGGGGTGAATCCCGAAACGGCGCAAAGCCGCCAGCCCGTCCGCCCGCCTTCGAAAAGGGTGCGCGAAGCCGTTGCAGCGGCATCCGCGCACCCAGCGGGTTGTTAGAACATCACGGCACCCAAGGTGGCGCACAGAATCACGGCCACCACGACGATCACCAGCACGTTGGGAATCGAGTACTTGTAGATGTCCTTCTCGCTGACCCATTCGGTGTTGCCGTGCAGCAGGCCGGCCAAGGGGCTTGCCGAAGGCAAGACCAAAGCAGCGTTGAGCACCACGCACAGCGCCACGGTGAGCATGCTCAGGTCCGCGCCGGTGGCAGCGCCGTACACGCACACGATGGGCATCAGCATGAGGCCGTAGATGAGGTTGCCGAGC
Organism: Eggerthellaceae bacterium; assembly: GCA_910575165.1. Taxonomy (GTDB): domain Bacteria; phylum Actinomycetota; class Coriobacteriia; order Coriobacteriales; family Eggerthellaceae; genus Xiamenia; species Xiamenia aquisgranensis. The sequence continues at coordinate 142,857 of CAJTDS010000005.1, read as the reverse complement.
ACCTGGGTTCCCACGGCAGCCACGATCAGCAAGATCACGGAGAACATGAAGCCGCTGGCAGACCCGAGCACAGGGTTCAGCACCATGGACAGGCCCTCCTTCACGCCGTTGCCCGTGGTGGTCAGCGCCGTGGAGATGACCATGACGAAGGCCAGCAGAATGAGGGTCTCCCACGGCACGCCGGTCTTGATGGACTCGATGACGTTCACATAGGGCTTGCCGTCCTTCTTGCGCATCAGGGCCAGCACCGCGATGATGACCACCGCCACGGCCGTGGAGCCCAAGGTGGTGAAGAACGCCTTGACCGGCGTGCCGGCAGGCAGGAAGCTGGGCACGAACAGGAACACGAACAGGGCGGCCAGAGCCACGCACAGCTGCTTCTGCTGAGCAGTGAACACCACGTCGGAGCCCAGATTCACGTCAACCTTCTTGAGCGGTGCCACGTCGATGCGGAAGCAGAAGCGGCACATGGCCCAGTAGCCCACCATGATGAGCACGGACATGATAATGGCGAAGATGGTGAAGGGAACGTAGTCGATGACGATGCCGGTGGCGTCCTTCAGGCTGGCCATCATCTGCAGCGACAGCGGCTTGAAAGGAAGGGCGGCGTTGCCCAGCTGGGCAGCCAGCACGATGCCGATGACCATGAACTTGGGCCACTGGTCCTTGGGGGTGTAACCCACCAGCTTGCAGATGGTGTACACGATAGCCCAGGGAATGAGGATGCCGGGCGAGCAGCTGATGAGCATGCCCACCAGGTAGGCCGCCACCAGGATGAGCAGCGAGAGCACCCAGGGCTTGCCTTGGGCGAACTTGAGCGACACCATCTTGTAGGCGATGGTGTTGGAAAGCCCGGAATTGTTCATGATCGCCGCGAAGATGAGCAGGAAGAACACGAACAGGTAGGTGTCGTTGCCGAAGGCGTTCAGGAACACCTTGGCCACGGTGGTTGCCGCCGTCACCTTCCCTTCGGCGTCCACCGTGTCCATGTAGCCGGAAAAGCCCAGCAGCACCATGCCCAGAAGGGCCGGCCAGGTAATGCCCACGGTGATCATGCCGTAGACCACGCCCACGAAGATGAATACCACCTTCGAGCCGGATTCGGTCAAGGGGCCAATCGGGCCGATCAGGAAGCCCGCGAACATGAGCACCAGCGTGATGACGCAGTTGATGTAGTAGACCGTGTTCTTCTTGCGCGCGCTCGATGGCGCGGCGGTAAGCTCTGTCATATCCTTCTCCTAGCTCTTCTTGATAATGCCCTCGGCATACATCTGCTCTATCTCCCCAGATGCGAAGCCGAGCTCTTCAAGCACATCGTCGTTGTCCATGCCGTAGGTGGGGCCGCCGCGGAACACCTGTCCCGGGTTGCGAGTGAATGCCGGAATGCACCCCACACCCAGCACCTCTTTGTCATGCACGGGATCGTCCCAGGTAATCAGCGTGTTGCGCGCCTGGTACTGCTCGTTTTCCACCATCATGTCGAAGGTCATGATCATCGAGCAGGGGATCTGACGGTCGTTGAAGGCATCGTTGACTTCCTGGGCGCTATGGGCGTTGCAGTACGCCTGCAGCGCCTCGAGCATCTTCTGGGCGCGCGGGCCGTCGGCCTTACGGTAGCCCGCATGGGGCAGATCGAAGTCCGGATCCCCGATAAGGCCCAGCAGCTCTTCGGCCCGCTTGCAAACCGCGGCGCCCCCTAACGCGAAGGTGATGCAGTTGCCGTCGGCGCAGCGCATGACGTTGGGAATGGCCACGAAGGCGTTGCCGAAATTGCCCAGACGCGGCGGCTGCGACCCGCCGTTGACCGCATCGATGAGGAAGTTGCCCTGGATGCGCGCCATCACCTCGTACTGGGCCACGTCGATGCTCTCGCCTTCACCCGTCGCCCGTGCCCGATACAGCGCCATGGAGGTCGCCATCGCGGTGAACAGCGCCGTCACGTAGTCGCACGTATAGGGCACCACCGGCAACGGTAGCGCCGGATCGGGCATGCCGTTGACGGCCACGTAGCCGCCGAAGGCCTGGCCGATGGTGTCGAATGACGCCCGGGACACGTAGCCGTCCACGCCGGTCTGGCCGTAGCCGGACACGTGCGCGATCACGAGCGCCGGGTTGATGGCCCACAGAGCCTCATCGTCGAGTCCCCAGCGCTTCCACGTGCCGCCTTTCGACGACTCGATCAGGATGTCGGACTGGGCGATGAGCTTTTTCAGCACCTCCTCGCCTTTCTCCGAGCGCACGTCCAAGGCAATCGAGCGGCTGTTGCGATGCTCGATGGCCCAGGCGTTGCCCATGTTGCGGAACATGTCGGGGGCCTTCGTGGACTCCACCTGAATGACGCTGGCTCCCTGCTCGGCGAAGAACGTGCAGGCCACCGGGCCGGCGATGTTGGTGCCCACGCCCAGCACGCGCACGCCCTCCATCGATCCGAACCGGGGCTGGTCTGCTGCTTTCATCCTCTCACTCCCTTCTTGCTTTCCGTTTGCTTCTGCTTACACCCTGCAGCCGGCGCGATAGCCCTGCTTCACGGCGTCGGCCATACGGGCCGGCTCGGCGCAATCCCCTACTGCGTACAGCTCCTCAACCACCTCCCCCAGCTCGTCGGCCAACTTCGTGTTCGGCGCGAAGCCCAGGGCGATGACCACGGAATCGGCCGCAATCTTGCACTCGGCACCGTCCTCTACGATGGTCACCCCGTCGTCTTCGATGGACTTCACTGTGGAAAGCGGATGCAAGCGCACGTTGTCGGCTTCCTTGAACTCGGAGAGCACGTGGAAGCGGTCGCTGCTGCCCACGTCGAAGCCGATCTTCTTGTGGTCGTCGATGATGTCTATCTGGCGGCCGTGGCGCATCATCTCGCGCCCCAGCTCGCAGCCGGGAAGGCCGCCGCCGATGATGGCGATGCGCTTCTTCAGGGGCCAGGGGAAGTTGCCCAGAGCCCAACGGGCCAGCGCTGGCGAGTACAGGCGGGGCAGCGTCAGCGCAGCTCCCTTGTACATGAGCTTGTTCAGCGCGCCCTTGCTCTTGGGAGCATGGCCGTTGACCATTTCCAGTATGTAATGGGATTGCAGCACGTTCTTGCCATCGGCGCCGGGAACGTCCAGCTCCATGGCGTCGCCGCCCGTGGCCACGATCACCGCATCCAGGTTCTTCTGGCGCACATAATCAGCGGTGACCTCGGTGTTCAGGCGGATCGAGATGTTGGGGTCGGCGGCCAGCTGATCGGCATAACGCCCTAGAATGCGCTCGTAGGTGGGGCTGAACACCGCCGAGAGCACAAGCGCGCCCCCGATGCGCGGGCCCTTCTCCACCAGCTTCACCTTGTGGCCCCGCGCCGACGCCGCCAGCGCCGCCTGGATGCCCGCCATGCCCGCGCCGGCCACGAGCACCGTCTTGCTGCCGGCCGCCTTGCCGCCGCCGTACAGGGGCGCGTCCAGCTCCTCGCCCAGATGCGGGTTCACGCTGCAGTAGTTCAGCGGACGCCCCTTGCCCAGCACGTCGTCGAGGCAGCGGCAGCAGCCCACGCAACGGTCGATCTCGTGGGCGCGGCCCTCGCAGACCTTCCGAGGAAAGGCCGGATCGGCTATAACGTAGCGCAGGCCGGCTATGACGTCGGCCTTCCCCTCTTCCAGGATGCGCTCCATCACCACCGGGTCGGTTTCGCGGTAGGCCGTGGCAACCGGCTTGCTGACCTGCTGCTTGATCTTCTCGGACACGAATGACCAGTGCCCGTCGGGAATGTCTTTGGTGGTCAGCGGGATGGAGGTCTCGTGCCAGCCGATCATGAGGTTGTGCAGATCGCAGCCCGCCTCGTCCAGCATCTTGGCGAAGGCGAAGGATTCCTCAACATCCCACACGCCCCCTTCCACGTACTCCACCGGCGACCAGCGCACGAACACGGTGTAGTCCTCGCCGCAGGCTTCCTTCACATCGCGGATGCACTCCAGGGTAAGCCGCGCCCGGTTCTCCAGCGAACCGCCGTATTCGTCGGTGCGGTCGTTGGTCGCCAGCGACAGGAACCGGTTGAGGATGCCGCCGACGCCGGCCATCACCTCCACGCCATCGAAGCCGGCTTGCTGACAGAGCTTCGCACAGTTTCTCAGCTGGGCCCGAAGCGTCTGGATGTCCTGGATGCTCATGGTGGTGTACGGCGGCTCGCGCCACGCCTTCGGGCCCGGGCCGTAGGTGGTCTCCGGGCGGCCGTCGCCAGGATCCCACAGGTGCACGGCCCACGGCTGGGCCACAATGAACCCGCCATGCTTGTGCACCGCCTCCGCCATGCGGCGAAGCTCGGGTAGGTCGCTCTCGTCGGCGCCGGTGACCAGCGGATGGCGCACCTCGGTGGAGCGGCGCCAGGGGGCGATGGTCTGGCAGATGACCGCCAAACCTCCCGCCGCGCGCTCCTCCAGGAAGTTCAGCAGCCGCTGCGTCGGCTTTCCGTCGGGCGTGATGTACCCATGGCCCGGGCCCATGGACGTCGAGATCATGCGGTTGCGCAACGTGAGGGAGCCCACCTGGATGGGGGAGCACAGCAGCTTGAAGCTGTCACCCATGGCATCCGTCCTTTCCTCTTGGATACGTCTTCACGTCCAAGGAAAGTGCGCACGCCGTGCCAAGTCTTCAGTTTTCGGAAAAATTTCTCCCTAGCCGCGCCGCCGAAGGATATGGTTGCGCACGTCCTCGGGCAGCACTTCGGAACCTTGCCCGCAGAAGATGAGGCACCGCTCCACCACGTTGCGCAGCTCGCGGACGTTGCCGGGCCATTCGTAGGAAAGGAACGCCTCCAGGGCCTCGGCGGAAAACGGAGAATGAGGAATGCCCAGATCGGTGCTGACCTCACGGTTGAAATGCTCCACGAACAGGGGGATGTCGCCGACACGCTGCCGAAGCGGAGGCAACGTCAGCTCCACCTGGGACAGGCGGTGGTACAGGTCGTTGCGAAACGTCCGCGCCTCCAACATGGCGGCAACGTCTTGGTTCGTGGCGGCGATGACGCGGATGTCCACGGGGCGCACCTGGTTGCTGCCTAGGGGCGTGACCTCGCGCTCCTGCAGCACGCGCAGCAGTCCCACCTGCATATCCGGGGGCATCTCGCCTATCTCGTCCAAGAACAGCGTGCCGCCGCTCGAGAACTCGAACTTGCCCAGCAGGCCCTCAGCGTTGGCCCCGGTGAACGCGCCGGGAGCATAGCCGAACAGCTCGCTGGCCAGAAGGTCGCGCGGAAGGGCTCCGCAGTTCACGGCAACAAAGGGGCCTTTGCGCCCCGACCGGTTGTGGATGGCCCGCGCAATCACCTCCTTGCCCGTGCCCGACTCCCCCAAAAGCAGCGTGTTCACCTTCAACGGCGCCACATGATCCACGAAGTCGAGCACCTCGCGCCAGTCGGGGCTCTTCCCCACCACGTCCTGCTGCAAGCTGGCCGGCGCCGGCTCCTTGCTCGCGGAAGTCGGTTCGCTATAGCGCTCGAACAGGAAGAACCGGTAGACCTGCTTCGCCGAAAGCGAGCATTGGCGCACCGCGGTCAGCCGGTAGGGCTGCTTCGAGCGCCCGAACTCCACCACCGTATCCGGAGGCAGCCCCAGCGGGTCGTTCACCGGAAGCGCCATGAGCTTGCGCGCCGTCTTCTCGCCGCCGACCACCCATCGGCCCAGCAGCTCCGTGCCATAGGGCGGCACCGACGACTGCTTGCGCGTGCCCAGCACCTCGTCGTTGACCGTCAGCACGTGCCCCTGGCCGTCGGTCACCACCAACGCCCCTTCCAGCAGCGCGAACAGCGGGGCGAAGAACTCCACGGAGGACAGCGGCTGCCACGCCTTATGGTTCAGGAAGAAGAGCTTGCGCAACTGGCGAGCCACCACCGAGGCCATGATTTCCGCGTTGGGCGGCAGCGGCAAAAGAGGGCTGTTCAGGTTGATGGCGCCGCCGAACGTGCCGTCCTCGTAGAGAAACGGCGCCGAAGCGCCCGAGTAGGCCTGGCTGCACACGCGGTAGTGCTCGAAGTAGTCGCAGCGCACCGGCTTGTTCTCCACCTGCACCAAAGCGGCGTTGCACGTGCCCACCAGCTCTTCGCGCATCTCCTGCCCCACGGTAAGCGAGTAGTTCGAGAAGGGAGACACCAGGTGGTACACGTAGCCCTGCTTGTCCATGAGCGAAACGTTGCATGCCAGAAGCGAGCTCACCACCCGCATGACCGGGTCGGCCACGCGGATAAGCCGCTCGTGGTCGTTGCGGGCGCCGTCCAATCGCGCCTCGTCCACATAGCGGCGCGTGTTGCTCCAAGGATTGATGGCCGCCTTGCGACAGCGAGCCCACGAGCGGGCTATCTCCGGTCGCACGACCTTCGCCGGATGCTCGGCTCCAGCGGCGTACTCCCGCCACGCATGGGCCATGGCGTTGTCTTGCAACATGGGCTCGTACCTCTTTCCCGCACCTGCGCGCCGAAGGTTCGTCTCGCAGAAAAGACCCCCCAGCCCTGCCGCAGCCAGCGGGGGAATCGCCCGTCTCAAAACGCAGAAGGTGCTATTGTAGCGGAATTGCTTGGGAGTTTCGTCAACGGTAGACGCCGTACATGCGCCGTCGATCCGTAGAGCAGGGAATGCCCAGGCTCTCCCGATACTTCGCCACCGTGCGCCGCTCTATCCTCACACCCTCGGCCACCAACGCCTGCCGCAGCGCGTTGTCGCTCAACGGCCGGCAGCGATCTTCGCCCTCCACCATGCGCTTGATCGACGCCTTCACCTGGTACGTCGCCACCGCTTCGGCCGGAGCGTCCGCATCGTCCGGCTCGCGTCCGGTCACGCCCGCCCTGAAGAACACGCTCAGCGGGAAGACGCCGAAAGGGGTGCGCATGGTCTTTCCCGCTATGGCCCGGCTCACGGTGCTCGGATGAACCCCTAGCTCGTCAGCTGCATCGCGCACGGACAGCGCGTCGAGCAGCGCGCCCTGCGATTCGAAGAAGCGCCGCTGGTGCACAACTATATAAGCAGCAAGGCCGCTTACCACCTTATGTCGAAACGCCACATCCCGCAGCAACCCTGCAGCCTGGCGATGCCTCTCGTCCAGATACCCCTTCGCCTCCCCGTCAAGCGACGGGGACAGGGAAAGCCGCCGATAGCCTTCGTCGATGGACAGCCCCGCCGTCTCCGAAAGGGAAAGCGACACCGCAAGGCCGCCGTCGGGCGTGCGCGAAACCACGACGTCGGGGACCGTATAGCGCACCGATTCGGCCCGGGCGAAGGGACGCCCCGGCCAAGGGTCCAGCGAGCGCAGCACCGCAAGCAGGCGTGCGCCTTCCTCGCGGGTAACGCCGTACGTGCAGGCGATAGAGCCGCCTCGCAGCGTCGGCACGTCGTCCAGCCGCTCCCTCACCAGCTTGCAGAGAAGGTCGTAGTTCGCATCGTCCTGGTCGAGCTGAAGCAGCAGGCAATCCCGCACATCCTCGGCCCCCACGCCCCGCGGCTCCAAGGTGCGAATGAGCCGCAGCTCGTCCTCGACTTCCTGGCACGGGCATCCCAGAGCAAAGGCGATGGCGTCCACATCCCCTTGGAAGTACCCGTGTTCGTCAAGGCATTCGGCCACCTCCAGAAACACCGCTTCGTTGGCAGGGGTGCATTGGCAGAGCAGGTACTGCGAAAGCGACAGCCGCTCTTGCAGAAACGCAGCCGACAGGCGCCCGTCGTCGTAAAGGCCGTGCTGCCGGCTCCCCCGTTCCCGCGACACCGCGTCCCCCGCAAGCCGGTTGCGCTCCTGCGCATCGTCGAAGGAAACGCTTTCCGCGCCGGCAAAGGCATCAGGGTCGAAGGCCAGCATGACGTTGTCGTCCACCGCCGACTGCAAAAACGACCGCAAATCGCATGAGGGCATGGCCAGCATCTCCATGCTGCGGAACAGCGTAGGAGAGAGCACCTGGCGATGGCTTTGGCGCTGTTCGACCTGAAGGTCGTGGCGCCGCCCAGCCGCCGGTGCCTGCCCGTAGCCCACACGCCCTCCCTTCTTCCCCGCGTCGCGCCCGCTTGGCTTCCGCCAGGCTGGCCGCAGCCCCAATGCCGTTCCGCTCAGCCCGCTTGAAGCGCGCCCGCTCGCCGGCAGACAGCCCGATCAGCGCACCGGCGCTTCTCAGCAGCACCTCGCTTATGCCGTTTGCGGCCGGTGTACTCCGCAGTAATTAAGCAATATCCCTGTTTATTCTTCATTACAGTGCTTTTGGCATGAAATGCGCTTCTCATGATAGCGGAAAGGGTTTTCGGAGAAAAGGGGAATCATGGGGGAACACGCGCCGTTCGGGCCGCTGCAGGGGGTTCGGGTCTTGGGGTTGTGCCAGGCCATCGCAGGACCGTTCGCCTGCAGCATGCTGGGAGATATGGGTGCCGACGTCATCGCCGTGGAGAATCCGAAAGGCCGCGATACCTCGCGACCGAACGCCGCCGCACCCGGCTGGGGAACGGTCATGGATCGGCGCAACTCCCGCTCTCTGTGCATCGACGTGCGCAGCAGCCAGGGACGAAGCGCCTTCGACAAGCTGGTAGCCACCGCCGACATGCTGGTCGACGGCTTTCGCGGAGGGCAGCTTGCTTGCTGGGGCCTCTCGGACGAGACGCTGTGGCAGCTCAATCCACGCCTGGTCATCGTCCATATTTCCGGCTACGGCCAAACCGGCGTCCCCGACTACGTTTCCCGCGCATCCTTCGACGGCATCGGACAAGCCTATTCCGGCTTCATGGAGATGAACGGCTACGCCGATCGACCGCCGCTGCCGGCGTTTCCCCAGGTATCAGACTACTACGCTGGATTCATGGCCTTAACCGGCGGCCTTGCGGCGCTCTACCGCGCCCAGGCAACCGGCCAAGGCGAGAGCGTAGATGTGGCCCAGTTCGAGGCGATGCTGCGCTGCTCGGGCTTCTACGTGATGAACTACCTGAACACCGGGACGCTTCCCCAGCGAAACGCTGCTATGAACGCAGGCGTCGGCACCTATACCTGCGGTGACGGCGTAAATCTGTTCCTGCAGAGCCTGGGGGCCGGCGTGCTGCGCAACCTCTGCGGCGTGCTGGGCATCCCCTACCCTTCCGAGGACTTCCCCGAAGGCATCGTAGGGGCCCGCAAGGGCACCCGGGCCGCCGCCGTGCTAGAAGAGCAGCTGGCGGCGTTCCTCGGATCCCGCAGCGCCCAGGAAGCCGAGGAGGCGTTGTCGGCGGCAGGGGTGCCCGCAAGCCGTGTCTACACCTTCGCCATGGGAGAGGCCGATCCCCACTACCAGGCGCGCGGCATCTTCACCGAGTGGCGAAACGCCCACGACGACGGCACCACCCGCGGCGTGGCCGTGGTACCCCGGCTAACGCGCAATCCCGGCCGCATCGATCGCGGCATGCCCTGCGTCGGCCAGCACAACGAGGAGATCCTAACCGAGCTCGGCTTCACCCCGGAGGAGACCGAGCGCTGGTATGAGGCCGGCATCCTCAAGAAGGAGTCGGGCCCGAAAGGCTAGGGGCGCCACGGCATCAGCCCCCGGCACCCCTAGCGTTGCCCCTTCGGTCACTCGGCGCAGGGCCAGGAAACCCTGCGCCGAGCAGAAGCCTCGATTGCCCCTACCAACGGGGGATGTCGTGGCTGATCAGCTCGGGCTTGTCCCACATGAACTTGCCGTTGGGGTCACGGAACATGTCCTCCACGTCCTCGAACTTCGCCGGCTTCGAAGGCGTAAGGCCGCCGGTCAGCGCGTAGATGACGGTGTAGCGGCCGGCGTTGAAGCAGTGGCCGTTGGACGAGCCGGCGGGCATGTGCCAGTTGATGCCGCCGCACACGTCTCCCCCGTTCACGCCGGCGCTGAACAGGCCAGGGATGGGGTTGCCTTCGGCATCGATCACCTGATAGTGCTCGTCCACCAGCAGACCGCCGTTGTTCGCCGACAGCGTTTCGGGATTGTTGATGATCCCGTAGAACGGCGGCGTGTCCACGGCCTTCATGTATGCAGGGTTCTTGCCGAAATCGGTGTCAGCTCCGGAAGCGCACAGCTCGTTGTAGCGGGCGATGCCGTCCAGGAACGGCTGCGGGTCGTCGATGCCCATGTTGTACAGCAGCTCCTCCAGCGTGTCGCCCTTGTAGGTGGCAAGGCCCACGCCCAGGCCGCTGCCGCGCTCGCCGCCGCCCTCGATGGTGCCCTGCACAAGCGCCTCCACATCCTCCACGGTGGCCACGCCGGGGAACTTCTCCTCCACGGCGGAATCCAGGAAGCGGTAAAGATGCTTCTTCATGTCGGCGGGATAGCAGTACTTCATCACCGTGTTCCAGTCGGTCATCACCACCTCTTCGTTCATGAAGCGGTTGCCCTCCGGGTCAAGCGACAGAATGGGCGTAGCCAGAAACACGCGGTCGTCGGAGAACAGGCTGTGGATCTGACGCGGATGAGGACCGGGAGCGATGCGGCCGCCGGCCAAAGCCCCCAGGATATGGCCGTCGCCGGTGTGGTTGATGAGGTCGGGCTGCCAATCGATCACGTCGCCGTTGTAGCGGTTCAGCAGCGACTCGTTGTTCATGTAGTCGCCCGCAGCCAAAATGACGCCCTTGTTCGCGTTCACCTTTATATACGACCCGTCAGACGCCTTGCCCACCACGCCGGTAACCGCGCCGGATTCGTCCTGCGCCAGCTGCACTGCCGGCGTGCTGTAGTGGAAGACGGCACCGTCCTTCTCCGCCTGGGCCGCCAGCGCCTCCATGAGCACCTGGTTGCCCGGCTGGATGGCCTTGCACACGGCCACGGTTCCCAGCCCGTCCAGGTACACGCTCTCGCCGGTCAGGCACACGTTGGGCTCCACGCCTACTGCAAGCCCCTTCTGCAGGATCCAGCTGAGAGTCTCGTCCGAGCGCTCCTCCCAGTACTTGAACAGCTCGCGGTTGAAGCGCCACAGGTTCTCCTCGGCCCACAGCGACGTCCAGCGAGCAACGGCCGCCGGGTCGGAATACTTATGGGCAACGCAGGAGGCGCCGGCGCCATTGGCGGAAACGATGCTCTCCTTCTGCAGGCAGCACACCGTAGCGCCCTCTTCCAGCGCCGTCACCACGGCAGGCACGCCAGCGCATCCGGCCCCCACCACCACGATGTCGTAGGTTTCTTCAGCCACGAAGTCCGTGATGGGCTCCAGCTCGACGGCGGAGTTCTTCACATCGGCCATGGTGATGCTGTCGGGCAAAGCAATCGACGAGCCGCCGGCGGCGGGCTCGGCTTGGCTTTTCACGGGCGCACTCCCGCATCCGGCAAGCGCCCCTAGCGCCAGCCCGGAAGCCGCCGCTATGCCGCCTTTCACAAACGAGCGCCTGTTGAAGGCCATGGTCTTGTCGCTCATCGTGCACCCTCCTCGTAGTTGCCGCGAGACCGCCCCATGCGGCCCGCGTTCGTCCGTCGGCCATGGTGGACAAACAACCGCAAACGCACAATCACCGAACCGGGGGCAATCGCGACTGCCCTCCCATCATCACCATTTTGGTGATACTTCGCGTTTCCTCAGGTAGATAGCGCACCTCATCGACCGCTTGCCGTCGTGCATGACATGGAATACCTCTATAATGGTTGCACTCACGCCAAGAAGGAAGGAGCCTATGGCAGCGCAGGAGAGACGAGAATGGCTTTTCGTGGCCGGCCTCTCGCCATTTTGGTTCGCCCTCAGCTACCAGCTCGTGCCCGAATCGTTTGCCGCGTTCTCCGGCTTTTCCGTCGACTCGCCCGTCTTCTGCCTGGGATCGCTTCTGCAATGCGCCTGCGCTCTAGCCGTCGCGTTCGCCTGCCTGCCTGCCGCAGGACCGCGCAAACCGGGCAATCCGTCCGGGAGACAAGCGGCCGGACGCCGGTGTGCCGACTTGCACTGGCCACCTCTTCTGCGTGCCGCTGCCTTCTACTCCGCAGGCCTGTGCCTGCTGCTGGTGGCCCTTTCGCCCCTTGCGCCCTGCGGCCCCCTGGCATCCGCGTCAAGCGTGCTCTGCTCGACGCTCTTCAGCCTGTTCACCTGTGCCACCGCGCTGCAATGGGCCCGCATCTCCTGCCGGATCGGAACGAAGCGCGCATGCCTGCTGTCCGCCTACTCGTTCCTGGCCAACCTCCTGATAGCGTTGCTTCTCACCGTCGTGCTCGGCTCTCTCGGCGCCGAGCAACTCTTCGGTCCCATCGCCGCATTCCTGCCGCTCGCTTCGGCAGTAGTGGCTTTCGTACCGCTCGAAGGCTCAACCGCAGCGGAGGGCGTCGTCGGGCATCGTGAAATATCGACGACAAGCGGCGCGACATCTCCAAGAGCGCTCATCGCCAGCCCCTATACGCTCATGGCGGCGGCGCTGCTGTTCTACCTGTTCGCAAGCTACCTCTTCAGCGGCCTGTTCTCCCACCCCGGGATGCCCTTTTCCACCACCCTGCTCAGCAAGCTGCTGGCCGTTGCCCTCGCCGGTGCGCTAGCTGCGCTGGTCTCCCGCGCAAACGGAATTCTCCCGCGCAAGGGACGGTCCGGCTTCCTGAGGGTGCTCGTGTTCTTCACGCTCATCTGCGTGACGGTTTCCTACCTGGTAGTCATGCTGATGGGCGACCATCCCGACCTCTGCGAGCAATTGGTGCTTCCCACGCGCATTCTTGCGCTGTTCCTGCTGTGGGAAACGGCTCTCATGTATTCGGTGGCGGAGGGCGTTCCCGCAACGGCTGCCGTAGCCGCGCTGTTCCTTATCCCCTTGGGCATCGAGATGTCCTTCGCTATGTTCGCCCGTTTCGTGACGCCGCTCATCGCCGACCTCCCCGCGTACCTGTGGCTGGGCGCCTGCATCATTCCGGCCATGCTGCTGCTCATCCTAGCCGTGCTCAACCTGCAGACCAAGACCTCGACCACAAACACCCCCGCCGCGGCCGGAAACCTGACCGCCTTGGGCGCCGGCAATGCAGCCGCGGCAACCAGTACGCCCAGTACGAACGCCGACGGTGCACCCGTCGTACGCGGCAGAAACCCGTCTTCCGAACCCGCCACCAACCCCGCCGCCGTAAGCAGCGCTTCCCCTTGCGCGGAGGACCCGAATCAGCCAGAAGCGCCGGGCAGCCCCCTAAGCGCCCGCTGCGACGAAATCGCCTCGCAGTTCGGGCTGACGCCGCGCGAACGGGGGGTGCTGCAACTGCTTGCGGCGGGCAACTCCCACCGCAAGATCGCCGACGTGCTGGTCATCTCGCTCAGCAGCGCCCAGACCTATTCGAAGAACATCTACCGCAAGCTGGGCGTCCACTCCCGCCAAGAGGTCATCGACATGGTAGGGTCCGGGAAATAGCCGCCAGGTCAAGACCGCTCGAAAGGGCGACGCGGACTGCCGCGCCCGCACCCCGTCGCTCCAACACAGCAAAATCGTGCGTTTCGTTACCAATTCCTCACGAAGTTGCCGATTATGCGGACACGACCGTGCGGCTCGTCGCACTTTCCCGGCAAAGCTTTCGGGTATGCGCGGCCAGGTGGGCATCGCAGCGACAACAGCCGACGCCCCCGACACCAGCACCGACAGCGTCGCCCAGAACCGACCGTGACCGCGGCAAACAAAAGGGCCGCTTCCGCTAGGGGAAACGGCCCTCCGGAGTCGTGCAGCGTCGATGCCGCCGCACGCTGCAACCAGTTTCGCGCTACTCCTCGACGATCTCGGGGATGGCGCCCATGGGGCACTCTTCCACGCAGTCGCCGCAGGCGATGCAGCTGTCCTCGTTCACCACTTCGGCAACGCCGCCGACAACTTCCAACACTTCCTGAGGGCACGCGTCAACGCAGATGCCGCAGCCGATGCACTCGTCAGCATCGATAACCGGATGGGACATGGCTTGCTCCTTCTCGTCTGTTTCAACCCCGCGCTCGCGGGCCCATGCGCTTTTGGCATGAGCGCAAGATACCAAACTCCGCCCACAATGCAAGGGCAATCTTTTGAAGTGCATGGGAGCTTCTACAAGCGGCAAGACCTCTGCGCAAACGCCGACCCGCCGGAATCCGGAGGGTCGCAACCGTCCCCGACGGCAACCCGACCGCCTTTGGGCGTGCGCAAGGGGCGTCAGGGGCATGCTGCTGCGCCAGAGGCGTCGGCGCAGCAGCTCGGACGCGCGCGAGCAAACATGCCGACCAACCGCTAGCAGATGCGCGGAAGCTGCTCGCCCACCAGCATGTCCAGGATGCGCTTGCCGCCGAAGCCCGTGTGCAGAAACACCTTCGGGCCGCGCTCGGGACGGGCCTCTTCCACGTGCCCGATAATGGCCGCATCGGCGCCGTAGGGGTTCGCGCGCATGGCCGCTAGAGCCGCTTCGGCCTGATCGGAGGCCACCACGCACACCATCTTGCCCTCGTTGGCCACCTGCAGCACGTCGTAGCCGAGCATCTCGCAGGCGCCCAGCACTGCGGGCTTCACGGGCACGGCGTCCTCGTCGACGACGATGTCGACGCCGGCTTGGGCAGCGAGCTCGTTCAAGGTGGACGCCAGCCCGCCGCGCGTAGGGTCGCGGAAGCAGCGCGTCTGCGGAGCCGCCGCCAGCACGTCGGCGATCAGATGGTTCAGGGGGGCCGCATCGCTTCGGATGTCGGCGGAGAAGGAAAGCTCCTCGCGGCAGCTCATGATGGTGATGCCGTGGTCGCCCAAGGTGCCGCTCACCAGCACGGCATCCCCCGGCCGGCACTGCGCGCCGCCCAGGTTCACGCCCGCGTCCAGCATGCCCACGCCCGAGGTGTTGATGAACACCCCGTCGCCGTGACCGCGGTTGACCACCTTCGTGTCGCCGGTGACGATGACCACACCTGCCTCCCGGACGCACTCTGCCATGCTGGCGCAGATGCGGCGCAGATCGTCCACAGGAAAGCCCTCTTCAAGGATGAATCCGCAGCTCAGATACAGCGGCTTCGCGCCGGAGGTGGCCACGTCGTTGACGGTGCCGCACACCGCCAGCCGCCCGATGTCGCCGCCGGGGAAGAAATGGGGCGTCACCACGAAACTGTCCGTAGAGAAGGCCAGCCGCCCCTGGGCGCCCGGCGCCGCCAGCACCGCCGCGTCATCGCCGCGCCGCAGCTCCTCGCCGGCGTACGCCTCGAAGAACACCTCGTCGATGATGCGCTTCATCATCGTGCCGCCACTGCCGTGGCCAAGCATCACCACTTCGTCCATGACGCCTCCATCTTGTCGTCCGGAAATCGTCGTCCGCGCCGCGAACGGGCGCAGGTTCGGATCAGCCCCACAGGCTCCTGCCCGTGGTGGTCAGCACCAGCTTGCCGTTCTTCACACCCTTCGTGCCCAGGATAAGGTTCGCGATGTCCTGCACCAGCTCCGCCTCTCCGCGCAGCACGATCACCTCCAGGCAGCCATGGGCGTCCAGGTGCACATGCATGCTGGACACGATGTTGCCGAAGTACTCGTGCTGGATGGCGTGCAGCTTGTCCTGCAAGTCTGATGAGTGGTGGTCGAAGGTGATGGTCAGGGTCCCCATCACCTCGACGCCGGGCATGGCGCAGCGTTCCTCCACCAGGGCTTCGCGCACCAGGTCGCGCACTACCTCGCTGCGGTTCTTGGCCAGGCCGCGCTTGGACACCAAGCGGTCGAAGTCCATGAGCAGGTCCTCGGGCATGGCCACCGAGAAACGCACCAGCTCGCTTGCCATAGCAGCGTCCTAGACCAGGCTAACCGTCACGCCGCCGGCAGCGTCGGCGTCGTCTTCCAAGGCGTCCTTCGCTTCGTCCAGCTTGGCACGCACCTCGTCCAGCAGCGCCTGGGCCTCATGCAACCGCTCGCACACCGTGGCGTAACCGGCATCGCCCGCCATGTGCCCCAAAGTGTGGGCCCAGCGGCGCTCCAGCTTCACATGGTCGTCTATCTGGTCAATCATCTGCTCGAACTGACCGGTGTTAACTCCGTTGGCGCACATGGCGTCCTCCTTGGGTTCTCCGCCTCCCGACAGGCCCGTGCGGGCTCGCCGAAAGCGGCTACGATCGCGGTTTTCGCTCCGCCCGTTATAGGCCAAAGGCGCATCGGGGGCAACTGCCGCGTGTGAATTTTTCCGCAAACTGTAGCATTCGCAGGTGGAAAGCCGCGCCGGCAAGCCCGCCATGCAGCCTCCGTCAACAATCCATTACCGCTGCACGGCCCTCTGCGCCAGCCGCGGCGCTAAGCGTTATAGTAAGCAAGATGGTCGGCGAAACGCAAACGATGCCGAAGCCGCTCACCATACCGACGCATGCCGGAGGTGCGCCGCAGCAGCAAACCGCCAGCATCATACTGGCCACAGCAGCCCGCCGCCCGCCCGACGCGCATCCGCAACGCGCCGCAGCAGCCCAACCAAGGAGGAGCCATGACCGCCGACCTGGTCTCTCTTGCTTACATATCCCTCGTTGCCGTGGTCTGCCCCCTTCTGGCGTCGCTCATTCCCGGCAAGGCGGTGCCCGAAACGGTGCTGCTGCTCATCGCCGGCGCGCTGCTGGGTCCTTATGGCGCGGGGATCATCCAGACCAACGAGGCCATCTCGCTGTTCTCCGACCTGGGGCTGGCTTTCCTGTTCCTGCTGGCCGGCTACGAGATCTCGCCGAAAAGCCTGGCCGGTGCCGAGGGCAGGCGCGGCGCGGCCACCTGGCTCGTCACCTTCGCCATCGCGTTCGCCATCGTGGCGCTGTGGCCCACGCTTTCCGCCTTCGACCTGGACGGGCTCGCCGTCGTCATCGCGCTTACCACCACGGCCATGGGAACCCTCCTGCCCATCCTGCAGGAGCGGGGGATCCTGGGCACCCGCGTAGGCGACGAGATTATCGCCTACGGGACCTGGGGCGAGCTGTTCCCCATTATCGCCATAGCGCTGCTGCTTTCAGCCCGCGCCACCTGGCAGACCATGCTGGTGCTTGCCGCCTTCCTGGCCATCGCCGTGCTGTTCGCCATCGTGCCGAAAGTGGGCAAATCCGTGGGCGGCAGGGTGTCCACCTTCATCCGCGACAACGCCGACACGAACTCCCAGATGATCATCCGCACGGTGAACCTGCTGCTCATAGGGCTGACGGCTATCTCGGCGGTGTTCGACCTGGACATCGTGCTGGGCGCCTTCGCCGCCGGGTTCATCCTGCGCTTCATCATCCCCGAGGGCAACCAAACCATGGAGATGAAGCACAACGCCATCGCCTACGGCTTTCTGGTCCCGCTGTTCTTCGTGGTATCGGGCGCCAAGGTCGACCTGCGGGCCATCGGGGAGGCGCCCGAGCTGCTGGCCCTGTTCATCGTGCTGCTGCTGTTCGTGCGCGCGCTGCCCATCTTCGTGTCGCTGACGCTGGGGAAGAGCTCGCGCGCCATGGACGTGCGCGAGCGGCTGACGGTGTCGTTCTACTGCGCCACGGCCCTTCCCATCATCGTGGCGGTGACCTCGGTGGCCGTGACCGCCGGCGCCATGACGCAGGACACCGCGTCGGTGCTGGTGGCCGCGGGCGGCGTGTCGGTGTTCCTCATGCCGCTGCTGGCGCTGGTCGCCGAGCGCACCATGAACGCCGACGCCGGGCAGGCCATCCGCGAAATCCGCGCGAACCCGAGGGAGGCGCTGCATGTCATCGCCGAGCACCACCGCCTCGAGCGGCGGGTGCACGCCCAGCTCAAGGATAAGATGCGCAACTGGAGCCCCTACGATTTGGACAGCCGCTGCCCCGGCGGCCACTGCGAACGCCCGAACATCGTCAACGTCCCGCAGCCCCAAGGCGCCGAAGAAAACCCGGCACCGCGGAAGCAGGAAGCGAACCGGACGGAAGGTTCGCAGCCCGAAAAGCCCGACGGCAACCTGGTACAATAGGCCGACCAAAGAACCCGCAGGCAAGCGCTGCGCGCGGCCTCTCTTGAAAGGCGCCCACCGTGACCCCGAGCAGCACGATGTACGAAGCAGCCCTCGACCAGGTATGGGACTCGTTCGCCGACCATCTGGCCGGCGACAGGATGGGCACGTTCCTCGTCGTCAGCGCCGCCCCGCTCGGAACCGCGGGCCGGGCGGCCTGCCGCAAGACCGCCGAAGCGCTCGGCTACGGGCCGGGGGGTACCGTGTTCGCCTTCCTGGAGGCCGCCGGCACGGGCTCGGACGCGGCCGCAGCCGATGCGCTCGAAGCCGCAGCCGAGACAGCCGTCCCGGCCCCCGCAACCGCACCCGGGATGCCCGAAGCCGCCGACGCGCTCGACGGGGGCGCGCGGCTCGACGCGCAGTCGCTGTTCCTCCTCGCCGAGGGCGCCGACCCTCTGTGCATCGTGTGCGCCGACCGCGACGCCGCCGAGGCGCTTTCGGCCGCCTACCGAACGCCGCTCGCGCTCGAAAGCCGATCAAACCTGTTCGGGCGCCCTTTCGTCGCCTTCGACGACTTCGAGGCGCTCCTGAAGGAGGAAACGGGGAAACGGCGGGCCTGGGCGCTCCTGCGCACCCTGCCGAAGTTCGGCGAACGCTAAGGGACGACCGGGGACGCCAGCGCCGCGAACGGGCACGCCTTCCCGAAGAAGTGCGCCCGCCGGAAACGCGCCCTCAGATTCCCAGCCCGATGGTCAGGTGCGACATGTAGAACGTGAAGCGCATGACGAACAGCCCCGCCAGCACGAGAGCGCTCGCGCAGGCCATCCTGACGACAAGGCTCCTCCCCCGGGCCCGCAGACCGCGGAACCCCACGAAAAGCCCAGCCGCGGCCAGCACCGCGAACGCCGCGATGAACGCCGCGTAGTTCGGCACCAGCTCGGGCACGCTCGCTAGCTCGTTGGAGACCGGCGCCAGCTGTACAGCCATGACGGCGTACACGGCCAGGTTCGCCGCAAGGGCCGCCGCCGAGAGCCCCAGAAGCCTGCCTCCCCATGGCGCGCGCCCCGGCTCGAAGCGCGCCGCCGCAAAGCCCAGGCACGCCAACACCGGACCGCCCATCAGGGCGTTCGCGAACAGCGAGATCGGCACCAGGGGATGGCTCCACGTGGGGACGGTGCCCACGTTGTAGGCGAAGGCCGTCGCCGCGACGAACGCGAGCGCCGCCGCGTTGGTAGCGATGACGGCCGCCCGCTGCAGCCGCCGGCGGGGCCGCTCGGCGAAGGAGTACAGCCAGTACACGCCGGCGAGGGCCAAAAACACCACGGCGCAGAAGACCTCGGTGGAAAGGGGGCTTTTGCCCACGGCCGTGAACACGTACAGGGCGTTCGAAGGGTTGCCCAGGTGCGTCGCCGACGCGACGAGCCCCACCATGGTGACGGCCAGCAACAGCCACGACGACCTGTCGAGGTGCTCGCGCTCCTCGTCGGTGGCGCGGCCGAAGGCGATCGGCAGGTTCGCCAGCACGTAGGCGAGCGCCCCGGAAGGCGCCAGCGTCGTGAACAGAACCAGGGTGATCTCGCTGAAGGCGGTGGGGAAACCGGTCATGGGCGCATGCGCCTACCGGTAGAAGCGCGGCAGGGTCACCTGCAGACCCCGAGTCCGCCCGATGCCCTCCAGCGTCGCGCGGGTCAGCTGGGCCAGCCCTTCGTAGAACGAATGCGCCGACTCCTCCCCCAGCTCGTCGAGGTAATGGGGAGCCCAGGTGAGCAGGTGCTCGGAAAGAAACTCGTCCAGGCTCTCCGGCTTCTCGCGAGCGAGGTAGGCCATGAGCGCCAACATGAGCCCGATGTGGTCCTCGGGCGTGCGCTCGTCGGCGGTGCGCTCCACGCCCTCCTTGCGCATGAACGCGCGCAGGGCCAGGGTGCTCTCGCCGAACACCACCGACTCCACGTCGGTGTAGACCGACCCCCACGGGGGAACCGGCAGATGCCCCGGTCCCACGAACAGCCGGCGGTACTCCCATACCAGCTCGTCGGCGTCGGGGCCGTCGGCGAGCCCCGCCTTCATCAGATCGAACGCCGCAGCCGCCTGCGCCTCGTCGACGAAGGGCCACTCCTTCGCGGCGGCGTCGACGTCCAACTGTCCCAGAGCGGCGAACGCCTCGCCGGCGTCGCCCTTTCGCGGATCGCTCAGGAAGAACGGCGCCAGCGTGGACCCGGCGAACTCGATGGCTTCCATTTCCTCGGTCATCGCATATCCCTTCTAGACGATTTCTCGGACGTTCGCCACGGCGCCTTCGCGCGCAACCCGTTCGGCATCGGCGCGGACGCAGGCCGGCTTCGTGACCACCAGACTCGGAGAAGTGGCCGAGGAGTCGGGAAGCGGCAGAAGGTCGCTCTCCTCCCCGTAGCGTCGGCGCAGCTCGTCGACAGGCCCGAAGTCCAGGGCGCGCAGCGGGCACGCCTCCACGCAGACGGGCCGCTTGCCCTCCCGCACGCGCTTCACGCATCCGTCGCACTTCACGCTGTGGCCCGCCTCCCGGTCCACCTTCGGCGCCCGGTAGGGGCACGACAGGGCGCAGTACCCGCACCCGATGCAACGCCGCTCGTCGACGGTCACGATGCCGTCCTCGTCCTTGCCCATGGCCCCGGTGGGGCATACCTGGGTGCAGATGGGGTGCGCGCAGTGGTTGCAGGCCGAGGACACGTAGTAGGCGAAGACGTCCTGCGCCGGCAGACCGTCGGCGCCGACGCTCCAACCGCCCCCGACGTACTCGTAGACCTGCCGGAATGAAATCGACGGCGAAAGGTCGTGGTAGTCCTTGCATGCGAGCATGCAGGTCTTGCACCCGGTGCAGCGAAGCCCGTTGAAGTGAAACCCGTGCTGCACCTTGCCTCCTCCCTCCGGCGCATCCCCTCAAAAGACACTGGCGACCTTAAGCATCATAGCCCAGGTCGCCAGCGCGCTCAGCCCTCGAGCCTCACTCTACCGCATCCCTCTACTTGATTTCGCGCGGATTCTGCTCGTCGCCGCTCGTATCGCCGACCTTCTTGGCGTTCACGGGAAGCGTGATCACCAGGTTCGGCTTCGTCTCGCTGGCCGCCGGCAGCGGGGCCACCTCAGCGTCGGTGCCGTACTTGGCGCGCAAATCATCAATCTTGCCGAAGTCCAGGGCACGCAGCGGGCACGCCTCGACGCAGACGGGCTGCTTGCCCGCGGCCACGCGGTCGGCGCACATGTCGCATTTGACCGACTTCTTCTTGGTGGCGTCCACCTTCGGGGCGCCGTAGGGGCAGGAGTTCGCGCAGGTCCCGCAACCGATGCACATCTCGGGATCCGAGAACACCTCGCCGGTGGCCTCGTCCTTGCCGATGGCCCCCTGCGGGCACATCTCCATGCAGGCGGGCGCATCGCAGTGATTGCAGGCCACGGACACGTGGTAGGTGAAGGCGTCGGTCGTCCAGCAGCCGCTGGCGTCCTGCTTCCACGAGCCGCCGCCGAACTCGTGCACATTGCGGAAGTTGATGTCGTTGGGCAGGTCGTTCTTATCCTTGCAGGCGAGCACGCAGGTCTTGCAGCCGGTGCATCGCGTCCCGTCGAAATGAAAACCGTACTGGGCCATGGTTGTCTCCCCCTCTTACGCCTTCGCGATCTGGCCGATGTTGCTGTGCTGCGGGTTGGCCTTGGCCAACGGCGACGGACGGTACTTCGTCAGCGTGTTGATGCATCCGCCGTGGTCCACCTTGTCGCCCGCCATGTCGGCGTCGTGCCACATGCCCTGCGGGATGCTCACGTTGCCCGGGATGACGCGCGGGGTGACCTTGGCCTCGATGCGGATCTCGCCGCAGTCGTTGAACACGCGGATCGTGTCGCCGTCCTTGATGCCGCGAGCTTCCGCGTCGATGGGGTTGACCCAGGCCACATGATGGGCGGCCGTCTGGATGACCTCGTTGTTGGCGTAGCTGGAATGGGTGTGCGCCTTGTAGTGGAAGCCCGTGATCTGCAGCGGGTACTCCTCGGTGCAGGCCTCGTAGCCCAGGAAACCGGGGTCGTAGATGGGAAGCGCCGTGACAACCTCGTCCTCGGCCAACTCCCAGGTCTCCTCGAAGCCGGCCAGCTTCTCGGAGTAGATCTCGATCTTGCCGGAGGGCGTCTTCAGCGGGTTGGCAACCGGATCCTCGACGAAGGCCTTGAGCGACAGGTTCACTTCGGGCTTGCGCTTCCACACGCCCATCTTGTAGCCCTCTTCCCAGGTGGGCATGTTCCAGTCGGCGTGCTTCTCGCGGCACTCGTCGTAGATCTGGCGCAGCCAGTCCTCGCGGGTCTTGCCCTCGGTGAACGCCTCGCCCACGCCCAGACGGTCGGCCAGGTCGGCGCACACCTCGTAGATGCCGCGGCGCTCGAACTTCGACTCGTAGACCGGGGCGCCGAAGATGACGGCGATCATGTTGTCCGAATAGCCGTCGGAAGAGATGGACAGCTGCTCCTGGGAGGTGAGGTCGGGAATGATGATATCGGAGTACTTCGCGGAGTCGGTCATAAAGATCTCGGACGTGACGATGAACTCCACCAGGCTCTCGTCGGCCAGGATGTCGTGGGTGTAGTTGATGTCCGAGTGCTGGTTGGTCAGGCAGTTGCCGGCGTAGTTCCAGATGAGCTTGATGGAGGCGGACATCTTGTCGGCGCCCTGCACGCCGGCGTTGAGCGCGGTCAGCTCCTCGCCGTGCAGGATGGCGTTGGGCCATTCGAAGGTGGGGATGTTCGTCTTGACCGGGTTCTCGCCCGTGGGGATCATGCCCAGGCCCACAGACATGGATCCCTCGCGACGGCCGTCGGAGGTGCCGGGCTTGCCGATCTGGCCGAGCAGCTGCGGCAGCACCATGATGGCGCGGGCCGTGATCTCGCCGTTGGCGCGACGCTGCGGGCCGTAGCCCTGGCAGATGTAGCAGGGATCGGACTCGTGCATCTCGCGGGCCAGATCGACGATGCGCTTCTCGGGGATGAGCGTGATGGCCGCGGCCCAGGCCGGCGTCTTGGGCGTGCCGTCGGGGCCGTTGCCCAGGATGTAGTCCTTGTAGGAGGCGTTCTTGCCCTTGGCGGACTCGGGCAGGGTCTCCTCGTCGTAGCCCACGCAGTAGGTGTGCAGGAACTCCTCGTCGGCCCAGCCGTTGTTGATGATCTCGTAGGCCAGCGCCGCGCACAGGGCGCCGTCGGTGCCGGGACGGATGGGAATCCACTCGCCGCCCTGGCCGCAGGTGGTGTCAGTCATGCGCGGGTCGATGTTGATCACGCGGCAGCCGGTGGTCTCGCGGACGTAGGCGAAGTCATGGGTGTGCGCGCCGCCGCCCATGCGGGTGTCGGCCGGGCTGTCGCCGAACATCACGACCAGCTGGCCCGGCTGGATGGTCAGAAACGAGCTGCCGTAGGAGCCGCCGCCGTAAGTGTAGGTGCCAGCTGCGGAGATGTGGGCCGAGCTGTACGACCCGTAGTAGTTCAGCTGGCCGCCGGTGAGGTTCAGCAGGCGCTTGACGGGGTTCGCCTGCACCTGGCCCTGGCACACGCCGGAGGAGTAGTGGCACGTCATGGCCTCGTCGCCGTAGGTCTCGCGGATGCGCTTCATCTCGGCGGCGATGGTGTCGAGCGCCTCGTCCCACTCGATCTCCTCGAACTTGCCCTCGCCGCGCTTGCCCACGCGCTTGAGCGGCTTGTTCAGGCGGTCGGGGCTCTGCAGCCAGCGGCGGATGGAACGGCCGCGCAGGCAGGCGCGCAGCTGGGGCTCGCCCAGCTCGGCGGAGCCGGTGTTGTCGGATTCGACGTAGGCGATCTCGCCGTCCTTCACATGACACTGCAAGGCACAGCAGCTGCCGCAGTTGACGGCGCAGTGCGTCCAGACGACGGTGTCGTCCATCGGCGCCGCGGAAGCCTTCGTGGGCACCCGTTCGGGTTCGGCTTCGGGGGTCTTCGGCTGCTCGGGCTTCTCTTCCGGCTTCTCGGGAGCCGGCGACGAGCAGCCGAACATGGAAGCTGCACCGAAGGTTGCAGCCCCCAGGCCGGCCAGCGCCGAGCCCTTCACGAACGTCCGTCGGGATACCGCGGTCTTCCCATGATCGGTCATGGTGCCTCCCTCTCTTCTCGTTCCCTCTTCGTTCCCTCTTCCGGACCCGTCACGGGCCCGCGTCCGGACGGCCCAGCCGCCCCGACAGCGCCGATTGTAGGGCACCGACGCGGGCGAGTTTGTCACATAACCCATGTGAATTTTGCATTTTCCCTGCTCAGATATATTTCTTAATCGAAAGTATTATGAAGTCCCTCATAGGTTAGCCTCCCGCGTACCGTTATACTGCTCGAAGGGGAACGGCCGTCCGCCGGCGCAGGCGCGACGAACCGACCCCCGTCGCGCCCCGGCCGGATTGCGAGGCGCGCGGAACGGAAGCGTCCGCCGCAGCTTGGGAGAACCGTGGAACTGCCCGCCGCCATACAGGCCGTAAGGCCCGATTTGCCCTCGCTCGGCTACGGGCTCTTCCTCGCCATCAACGCCGCCAGCGTCTGGGGCGGCGTGTTCCCCTTCCTGCCCATGGGCTTCCAGACGCCCGACATCCTGCTGCACTTCTTCGCCGCCCAGTCCCTCGCCTTCGCCGTGACGTTCTTCGCCAGTGCTGCGGGCACCTACCTCTTCCCCGACGGCGCGCGCCGTTTCATGGTGAAAGCCGTGGCCGCTCCCTACATCATCGGTTGGTCCTCGCTCATCGGCGCCATCTACCTGGACGAGGCCGCCCTGGCGCTCGTCACCGCGGGCGGCGTGCTGCTCGGCATCGGATCGGCGGGCTTCTACATGCTCTGGCAGCGCCTGTTCGCCAGCATGGACGCCCACGAAGGGAACCACACGCTCATCAGCGGCACCGCCTGGGGGTCGATCTTCTACTTCGCGCTGCACCTCATCCCCGTGGCCGTGACGGCCTATCTCATCCCGCTCGTCTTCCTGCCGCTGTTCGGCCTGGCCATCGTGCTCATGAGCCGCACCATCGACCTCGACCAGCCCATGTTCGAAGACGTGCCCAAGGAACATCCGCGCACCTACAAGCACGTGATCGCCTGCGTGTGGCGCACGGCGCTGGCCATGGGGGCGCTCGGATTCTGCACCGGCATCATGCGCTCGCTCGCGACGGCGGAACCGCAGGTGGGAGCCTTGGTGAACGTACTTTCGATGCTGGCGTCGCTCATCGCCGCGCTCATCCTGCTCGGCGTGCTGAGCGCGAAGAACGTCCATCTGAACGTGGCCGTGTCCTACCGGGTCTTCTTCCCGCTGGTCACCTCGGCCTTCGTGCTGCTGCCGCTTCTGGGTTCCACCTACGTCCAGGTGCTGGCCGCGGTGCTGTACGCCCTGTGGTCTGTGGTCATCATGCTCATGATGATCCAATGCGCCCAGGTGTCGCGCGACGGGGGCATCAACCCGGTGTTCATCTACGGAGTGTTCGGGGGCATCGTCTACGCCCTGCACGACGTGGGGTTCATGGGCGGGTCGTTCGTCGAGCAGCTGTCGATGTTCCACATCCCGTCGCTGGCGCTCGTGGCCATCGTGGCCGTCTACTTCCTCGGCATCATGTACTTCGTGGGCGAAGGCGGCTTCCGTTCCGCCATCGCCGAAGGGTCGATGAGCCAGATCGAGCTGCTCTCCTCGCGACCGCGTGCGGCGAAGCGCCCTGTCGCCGTCGAGCCGGGCGAGGCTTCGGGCGCCATGCAGGAGGGCGCAGCCGCGCGCAGGGCGGAGGCGAAGCAGGCGAGCGCGGAAGCCGAACCGCAGGCCGAGGGCACGACCCCCGCAGGCGGCGCCTCCCTCGGGCGCGCCGCCGTGCCCGAGCGCGACGACGCCGCCACCTACCGCGACCGCTTCTCGAAGCAGATGGCCCGCGTCCGCGAGCATTTCGGCCTGTCGGCCCGCGAGACCGAGGTGGCCGAGCTCATCGCCCGCGGCAACTCCGTGGCGCGCATCGCCGAGATGCTCGTCGTGTCCGAGAACACCGTGCGCACCCATTCCAAGCGCATCTACACGAAGCTCGGCATCCACAAGCGACAGGAGCTCATCGAGCTGGTGGAGGGGTTCAACCCCAGCGACCAGTAGAGACCCAGTATCCCATACCGCGAGCGACGTTTCTACCAACCGCAGAAGGCAGAAACGTCGCTCGCGTCGCCGCTTTTGGTAGAATCGTCGTCTCAGAAATCGTTTCCCCAGGTCGGCTTAAAAAGAATGACGTTTCTGCCAACAAACCAGCGGCAGAAACGTCATTCGCGACAGGAAAGCAGTGCAGCCGTTACGCCCGTTCCACCACGCGCTTCGCCTCGGCGATCAAGGTCGCCACCTCGTCGGTCGTGGGGGCTTCGGCGTAGATGCGCACCAAAGGCTCGGTGCCGCTCGGGCGCATCATCACCCAGGCGTCGCCGGCCAGCGAAAGCTTCACGCCGTCGCGCCGGTCGATGGACTCCACCGCCGCTCCCGCAAACTCCGCAGGCTCGTAGGTGCCCGCCGGCAGCACGCGCTCGCGGAAAGCAGCCATCCCCTCGTCGGTCAGCGACAGCCCCTCGCGGGTGAACTCCATGCGGCCCACCTTGGCGAACAGGTCGTCCACCAGCTGGCCCAAGGTACGGCCGCGCTCGGCCATGGTCTCGCACAGCAGCAGCGCCATCAGCAGCCCGTCGCGCTCCATCACGTGGCCCGGGATGCCGATGCCGCCGGACTCCTCGCCGCCCAGCATCACGCCGCCCTTCTGCATTTCGGCGTAGATCCACTTGAAGCCCACCGGCGTGCTCACGAACTCCAGGCCCAGCTGGTCGCACAGGCGCTTGAGCATGGCCGACGCCGTCACCGTGGACACCACGCGCCCGGTCATGCCCTTGTCCTCGGCCAGATGCCATGCCACCAGTGTCATGATACGGTGCGGATTCACGAAGTTGCCGTGCTCGTCCACGGCCCCTATGCGGTCGGCGTCGCCATCGTTGATGAACCCGGCGTCAAAGCCCAGCTCAGGCACCTTGGCGATGCAGCGGTCAACCCAGGGGCGAATAGGCTCGGGGTGCAGCCCGTCGAACGTGGGGTCGGCGTCGTTGTTGATCTCGACCACCTCGACGCCCAGATCGCGCAGCAGCCCGGCAAGGTAGCCGCGACCGGCGCCGTAGAGCGGGTCCACCACCACGCGCAGCCCCGCCTCGCGGATGGCCTGCACATCCACCATTCCGCGCAGCTCCTCCAGATAGGGGGTCATGAGGTCCACCACCTCGTAGCAGCCGCGCTCGCCGGTGGGAACCCCCTCGTCGGCAGCCAGGATGGCCTCAACCCGGTCCGTAAGCTCGGGGCCGGCCGCACCGCCGTCGGCCAAGCGCAGCTTCACGCCCAGGTATTCCGCAGGGTTATGGCTGCTGGTGAGGATGATACCCCCCACCGCGTCCGCATCGCGCGCCACCGACCAGCACAGCGTGGGGGTGGGGCAATAGTCCTGGGTCAGCTTCACGCGGAAGCCGTGGGTAGCCGCCACCTCGGCCGCCAGCTGGGCGTAGGCATGGGCGTTCAGCCGGCAGTCATGGCCCACGATCAGCGCGCCGGGCTCGTCCAAGCTGCGCCCCGCTGCCACGGCGTCCTCCTTGAACACCCGCGCCGCTGCGTCCACCACGCGCACCAGGTTCTCCTCGGTGAACCCTTCGCCGATGATGGCCCGCCAGCCGTCGGTCCCGAAATGAATGTCGCTCGCCTTGTCCGCCATAGCCCTCGCACTCCCTTTCTCGCAGCCGTGCTGGCGCCGGCACCTCGATCGCTTCGTTGCCCGGCCAAACCGGCACCCACGCCGCGCGGCCGTTGCCCGATGTTTCCATCAGTATAGCCAATCGGCAAGCCGCCCGACCCAAGCCCACGAAAACGGCTTCCCGAACCAGAGGCGCAACCGGCGCGCTTAGCCGAAAAAGCAGCGGAAGCGCGACCGACTGCACCGCGCTTCCGCTGCTTTTTCTTATTCGGACTGTCCGGCGAAACGCACTCCTAGCGAACGCCCATCGCTCTAGCCAAACCAGCCAAGCTCAAACCGGACACATCCGCGTTGGCCACGGCGCCACCGCCAGGAGCGTTCGTCGCGCAAGCGCAGGCGAGCGTATAGCTGGACGATTCCGCGCCTGCCGACAGCTGCCCGACGGTCGCCTCCGAGAAAGCACCCGGAGCGCTCACCAGAAGAGCTTGGCATGCGCACGCATCGCTGTAGGCGGGCATGGACGCACAGAGCGTTGCGGCCGCTTTCGCAAACACCTCGGAGATGGTGGCGTTCGGCGTGACCGCCGCCTGGCTGAACGCGAACTCCCCCGCAATCTGCACCGCACAGGCTCGAGCCTGGCCGCTCGCAACCTGGTTGGCCTCCCGCTGCACCGCGGCCGCCTGGGCGGTGTCAGGCGCGACAACCGCACCCGCAACCCCCGCCCCGGCGCCAGCCACCATAAGCAGGGACATCGCAGGCGCCACTATCTTCGTCGTTGCTTCTTTCATGGGCTCTCCCCTTTCGGTCCCTATTCCTCCACCGTAACGATTACGCTCGCCGGTTTCTTCTGATGCCATCCATCCGCAGCATCCACCGCCTCCACCTTCAGGCAGTAGGTACCGGGCTCCGTGGGGGTCCAAGTGGCGTAGAAGCGCTGCCAATTGTTGGGATCGGCGTCTACGGCCACCTCCTGGGTTACCCACGTATGACCGTAATCCCAGCTGAAACGAACGGCGCCAGTGCTGTGGCCGTCCAGGTTCCACACCCAGGCGAATCCCTCCAACGTCACTGGCTGCCCCACCTTGAACACCTGTCCGTCGCGCGCCGGGTTGAACCATGCGGAATTACAGGGGTACAGATGGGGATCCTCTTTACCTGCGTAAAATTCGTCGCCGCCCACAATACGGACGGGAGCCGTCACCTCGTTCGTCCCGAACTCTACGCTCGTCAGGTACTTGACCCAGGTGCCGCCCGGGAAGCCCGGGTTCACTAGCACGGCCGGCGCTCCCTCGTAAGGCGTCATCTCGTGGCCGTAGTACTCTACGGCTATGAACGAGCCGTTCTTCAGCGCGTCATCCAGCTCGACGCAGAAATCCCAGCCTTCTTCGGAATCGGCGAACGCCTTCACCGTGGTGCAGCCGTCTTCTAAGCCCCCGCAGTATTCGATGATATCGGCAAGCAGATAACCCGACGCTTCGAAGCTGTCCTCGAGCGAAGAGTTCACGCCGTTGACCAAGCACTCCTGGGTAACTTGGTAGGTGCCTTTATCGAACAGCTCGGCCAACTCCGCCAACGTGAAGGAGCGCGGGTTCTTCACGCCCTTGATGTCGATAGTCCACCGCTCGAAGTCCGCCTCGGTCCATTCGGGAATGTTGTAGTTCACCGCCTCGTAGCGATCGGCTTCCGTAGTCATAGCCTGGTCGAGCCGTACTTCCACATCCACATCGTCGGCGGCCATAATAGACATCCCTGTAGAGTTGTCGGCGTTATAGCCGCGGCGCTCGAAGAACTCGACGGAGGACTCGAACTTGCCGACTTCCACGTTGGCGCTATAGCCGCTCAGTTGCTCATCGTACACGTACTCGTCCCACATAACCATCTCGCCGTTCTTCGCCATGGCGTGACAGCTCCAGCACGTGCCGTTCTGAGTATCGGTAAACGTCGGGCTCGAGTAGTGGGTGTTGTGCATGAACTCGCCCAAGTACACGCCCCCGCGGGTGCCCTGCATGGAATGGCACGATTCGCAGTCGTTCCAGTCCACCGTCTTCCCGAAAATGGCGCCCGTGGTCATAATGTGCACCACCGGAGAGATGTCTTTGATCGTAGCCTGCAGGTCCTCATGGCACGCATCGCAGCCGCGGCTGCCGGCATTTAGCTTGGCCGAGATATTGTAATCGTCCATGAACGGACCGGCGTCTCTGCTCTGATAGTCGTTCGCGATGATGCCTATGTTGGCGAGAACGGCCTCCTCGCTCGTCGGGTCCTGCGTCTTCGGTTCGTCGGCCGTCGACCCTTCTGCCGCAGCCTTGGGTTCGTCGCCTGCATCAGCCTTCGTCGGCGATGCGGGCGAGCATGCGGCCGCCGATGCCAAGGCGGCAGCAAGCGCCACGCAACCAGCCGCCAGGACGACCCTGCGCCACAGCGCAACCTTCCTCTCCTCTTTCCTCATCTTTCTCCTCCTGTCTCGGGGCTTCCGATTGCCACCCGGACGCCGCGGTCTTCCGGTCCGATGCCAAGCGGCATCTCGCGGGATTCGCTGCGACGCTCGGGCAGCAGCCCCACCCTAGGCGCTTGCCCTCCCGGATTCATCGCCTCTTTCTGATGGTTCGCGCATGAGGACCGAAATCGCTTCGTCCCCGCCTCACCCGCCCTCATCATCTCTCGTCTAGTCATAGGTTAGACTGTAAATGATGATGGCTTTTCAACTGGGTTGTTCCATCATGGGCGAAGATGACCTGCGGGAAGAGCACCCCTCCTCCCGCCTTCTACCCGAAAGCGAGACACCTCGTGGCGCCACAGCACAAAAAGCTCCTCCACGGATCGACGGCCCCGGCAATCGTCATCGGGCTGTCCCTGTTCTGGGCGTGGTGGGATCAGTCGTTCTACCTCGGAACCTTCTATGCATGGAACGACTCGACGGCACTCTCGCTCCCCTCGTTTCTTGTGGGCATGGCCGTAAGCGGAATCGCGCTGGTCCTGATCGCACGCAACCCTGGCGCATTCGGAAAGCTGGCGGCCAAGCCGCAATCTGCAGCGCTCTGCGCCCTCGCCCCCGTTGCCGGCTCCGCTCTCTGCATCCTGTCAGCCGCCGAAGGGCTGCCTGGCCTGGCCGCCATCGGCTCGTCTGCAAATGGCTTGTCGATAGCCATCCTCATTGCCTTGTGGTTTCCCGTAGCCAGCGAGAGGGGAGCCTCGTCGAGCATCATCGACATGTCCCTCGGAATCGCTGGAGGAGTGGCGATCGACGCCGTTATGCTGGCGGCGATGAAGCCTTGCGCTGCAGCGGCCCTCTCCTGCATCCTGCCCCTGGCATCGCTGTTGATCATGCGTTTCGCCGTTGGCGCGCACGTCGACGTCCGGGAAATGGGCAGGCGCCCCGCCATCAAAGCGTCGACCATGGGCTGCGGGCTGAAAGACGAGTTCTTCGGCCTCGGCCTCCCCCTGCTCGTCGGAATCGTCATCGCCGAAATCGGATTCAACTTCATGAACTACCGGTTCTCGTTCTCGCTATCCGCTTCGCCGGATGCGATCATGGGGTTCACGTTCCTCATCGCGCGCGGTTTGGGTGCGCTGGCATGCTTTATCGCTATCGGCCTTTTCCAGGTATCCCCCCGCCGTTTCTTCTGGGTGGGGACCATGCTCATGTCGGCCGCGTTCGCCCTCATGCCTTTCTTCGAGGTCGCCGGCATTTCGCCGCTCGTGTGCAACTACGTCAACATGGCCTGCTTCGCTCTTGTGGCAATCTTCGAGATCGCCGTTTTCTCCGAAGTCGCCGACGCCCGGCGCGTCAACCCTCTCGGGCCGCTCTGTTTCGGAATGGTGTTCCTCACAGGCGTCACCGACTTGGGCATGGGCCTGGGCGCCCTGTTCGACGCCATGGAACTTTCCTCGGGCGTTCAGTCGGCGATCATGACCGCCGTTGGGTACGCCGTCGTCTTCGGCCTGTTCGCAACGGTGTCTATGGGCCAGCGATACCTCGACCCGTCGACCGGCGCCGCCTCGGGCAGACGCATCTGGACGGAGCAGGAGCGCAGGGCCGAGGCGGCCCGCAGGAAGCACTATGACGAGCTGGTCTCCGCCGCCGGGCTCACCTCCCGGGAGCGCGAAGTGCTGGACCTCGTCCTCAGCGACACGACTACCCGCTCTATGGCAAACAGCATGGCGCTTTCGGAGAACACCGTCAAAACCCATGTCCAGAGCGTCTACAAGAAGCTCGGTGCCCACGGGCGAGCCGAGGTGCACTCGCTGTTCGCCATCAGCACCGAAGCGGCGAGTATCGCTCCGGGCAGCCCGGAGCCGCATGCCGAGGTGCAGCGCCCCGCTTTAGACTCGGTCATAGGAAAGCTTTCGCTGGAATTCGGCCTGACCAGCCGCGAGCAAGAAATCTTCGCACTGCTGGCCAGGGGCTACCGCAACAAGGAGATCCAGGACAGGCTCGTAATCTCCCCTGCCACCGTCCATTCTCACACCACCAGCATCTACGCGAAGATGAACCTCCATTCCCGAGGCGACCTCGCCGACTTGGTAAAGCAGCGTCGCGACGCATCTGCGAAGGCCGACTGAGGCTGACGCCCTCCCCTCTTCCCGTGGAAACCGTCGCAAGCAGCCGTCGGGCCGGCTGCGAACTGCTACCATGGCGAAGCATTGCGTCGAGCGAAAGGAACCGCCATGGCGAACAAGAGCCTCTCGAAAGCCCCCGAGCAGACCACCATCCTGGTAACCGGAGGCGCCGGTTTCATCGGCAGCCACACCGTGGTGGAACTCCTGGCGAAGGGCTACCGCGTGGTCATCGTGGACGACCTGAGCAACTCCAGCCGCGAGGCCGTCTGCCGCGTGGGCACCATCTCCGGCGTGGAGCCGATGTTTCCCGACCTGGCCTCCCAGGAGCTCGCCGAAGCCGCTGCCGCGCTGGCCGGCGCACAGGTAATCGATGCCACCCCCGGTCCCGAGCTCGTCTTCTACGAAGCCTCCATCCTGGACCGCCCCGCACTGGAGACCATCTTCGCGCTGCATCCCGTAGACGCCATCATCCACTTCGCCGGGTTCAAAGCCGTGGGCGAGAGCGTGGAGAAGCCGCTCGAGTACTACTGGAACAACATCGCCGGCACCCTCGTGCTGTGCGACGTAGCCCGCAACCACGGCGTGAAGAACATCGTGTTCTCCTCCAGCGCCACGGTCTACGGCGAGCCGGAATTCGTGCCCATCACGGAAAGCTGCCCCAAGCACACCCCCACCAACCCCTACGGCCAGACGAAGTCCATGCTGGAGCAGGTGCTCACCGACTTCTATATTGGCGATAACGAATGGAACGTGGTGCTGCTGCGCTATTTCAACCCCATCGGCGCCCACGAAAGCGGCCTTATCGGCGAGGACCCGAAAGGCATCCCGAACAACCTGCTGCCCTACGTTGCCCAGGTGGCCGTAGGCAAGCTGGAGCGGGTGGGCGTCTTCGGCGACGACTACCCCACCCCCGACGGCACCGGCGTGCGCGACTACATCCACGTGGTCGACCTGGCACGAGGCCACGTGGCGGCCCTCGACTGGATGGGCGGCAAGGTGGGCACCGGCGAGGCCATCGGAATCGGCTCCATAACCGGAACTCCCGCTGAGGACGGCACCCGCCGCGGCGTGGAAATCTTCAACCTGGGCACCGGCACCGGGTCGAGCGTCCTCGACGTCATCCACGCCTTCGAGAAGGCCTGCGGCCACGAGATTCCCTACCAGGTGCTGCCGCGCCGCGCCGGAGACATCGCCGCCTGCTACGCCGACGCCTCGAAGGCCCACGACGAGCTGGGCTGGGTGGCCGAGTACGACATGGAGCGCATGTGCCAGGACGGCTGGCGCTGGCAGTCCACCAACCCGGACGGCTACGGCTGCAACTAGCGGACCATACCGACCGCGCCGACCTCTTCGGCGGGAAAGCGTTGAAAATCAGATTTTCTGGCAGCGGCAAATACAGGAATTCATACTGTCTGACCTGGTACTTTTAGTAAATCACCAGGTCAGAGCGCTGCCCAAATAATCCGATTTTCAACGCTTTCCCACCGAAGTCGAACAGAAGGATGTCGCGTGGGAGGGCCTCTAGAGGGAAGATCGAGCGTGGGCTGCCCGCGCGGGAGGCTTCTCGGGCAGAAAGGCGCTTGGACATGGAAGCACCCAGGCGCGAAAGAGAGCCCTGGAAATGCCGGGCGGGCGCCCCCCAAGGCTTGGGGCCCCGGAGGCGCAAGGCTCCAGAAATTGACGGAGTTGGCAAACGGGGGTGCGGGCGCCCCCAGGGCTTGGGGCTCTTAAGCCGCTTGGCCCAGCGCCCCGGCCGCGGTGGCGGGCTGTCCCGCATCGCCCGCGGCTCCTGCGCCATTGCCACCCGCTTCCGGCGTCGGGTCGGGCACCGTCGGCTCGGGCGCGGGCTCGGGCACTACCGGATCGGGGGTGGGATCGGGCACCACGGGATCGGGCTCGGGGGTGGGCTCGGGCTCCGGCTCGGGAACGACGGGGTCACTGTAGCTCGGGTCGGGCTCGGGCTCCGGCGTCGGTTCGGGAGTGGGTTCGGTGTAGGTGTACTGGGGCGCGGGCTGCCACGAGCTGCCGGACGAATCGTTCTGCGAGCCCGCGCTCGCGTCGTCCTCGCCGGAAGGCCCGTTGGAGACGATCTCTGACGGGTCGTCGCCGGCTTCCACCACCTTCATCATCTCGGCGGTCATGTCCTTATCGTTGATAACGTAGGAAATCTCACCGATTGTGCGCGTGTAGGAGGGCACCAGCGCCGAATAGACGGTGAGCTTGCCCTTGCCCTTGAACTGCTGAGCAAGACCCAGGATATCCTGCACGGACAGGTCGGTGGTCACGCACTTCGACGCCGCCTCGATCACCTTGGGCAGGTCGGCGACGTTCATCTTGAGCACCTTATCGACAATGGCTTCGATGAGCTGTCGTTGGTTGGCCGTACGGGTGAAGTCGCCGTCGGCGTAAGCGCGGCTGCGGGCGAACACCAGCGCCTGCTCGCCATCGAGGTGCTGCAGGCCCTCCTCGATGACGATGTCGGCGGTATAGTAGTCCGACCGGGTACGGTCCGCATCTGCGTCGTCGATGGTCTCCGACACCTCCACGTCCACGCCGCCCACGGCGTCCACCAGCTCCACCAAGTCGTCGAAGTTCACCTCGGCGTAATGGGAGATGTCGACGCCCAGAAGCTTCTCGGCCTCCGTAATCACCAGGCCTGCGCCGCCGAAGTTCAAGGCGGCGTTGAACTTGTTCGTGCCGTAGTTCTCCAGCTCTATCTTGGTGTCGCGCGGAATGGAGACCATGGTCACCTGGTTGCGCTGCGGATCCACGCGCGCCACGATGTTGGTATCGGAACGAGCGCCCTCCACCGAACCGTCGGAACGGCGGTCCGACCCGATGAGCAGCATGTAGAACGGCTCGTCGAAGGTGGTGCCCACAGGCACGCCGGAAGCGGGCTTCAAGGCGTCGCTGATTCCGTCGATTTCCTTCTGGGTCATGTTGCCCTTGTTGAGCTTCTCGTTGATGGAGTCAACGTACATGGCGAAGGCGGTGCCGGCACCCATGGCGCACACGAGCACCAGCACGATGGCAGCTATCACGAAGCGCCGCGACTTCTTGGCCTTGTTGTTGGAGTAATGCTCGTTGTAGCGGGAGTACTGCCCCGTAGCCGTCTGGTTTGCATAAGCCTTGCTCGCCGCCGAATGCTGGTTTGCGGGGTTGAAGGCAGGGCGCCAAGCGCCGGCGGGGGCAGCGGCGCGAGAAGCACCGTAATCGCCCGAAGCAGCCTGGTGGACGCGGGTCTGGTCGGGAACAAACGCCGGCTGCCTTCCCGTTTGGGCCGCCTTCGACACCCGGACGGCACGCACCGAGGGAGGGACATGAGATGACCGCCCGTAAGGCGGCCGAGGGTTGCTTGGCGTCATAAACCCGTCTCCTTAACCGGACAGGGCCGCCAGCTTCGGCGCACGCGCACCCGTCCGCTTCCTTCTCTTCGCAACGGAGCAAGCTCCGTCCCCACGCTCATATACCATAGGTATTGTATCACGGGCGAAAAAGTCACTACATAGTGGGGATGGGCGCCCAGGCAATGGACATGAAACAGGCACCAAACGCACACGTGCCCTACGGGTTTTCCACAACCGAGCACACACGAGCCGCACGCGCAGCCGCCCTAAGCCGCCTCCTCCCCGCGACTTTGCACCCAAATGGACCAACCTTAGGGTTTCGTGGCAATTGCGTAGAATAGAGGGCGGCAAACGGCAATCTATGGCATGATATGAGCTTACGAAAATGCAGGTTATCGCAACAGTTTGGCACACCGGCGCCTTGCCCTTGCGGCATCGGGCGCATCAGGTGCCAAGCGCCGCGATACCCGGATACGCCGAAACCGCACCGCAAACGAAGCAAGGAGAGTCAATGGGCTTTTTCTCGAGGGTCGAAGGAAAGATGGAGGACACGTTCGAGGGCGCTGCCGACAAGATGTTCGATGCCCCCATCTCCCCCGTCCAGATCGCCAAGAAAGCCGAGAAGCAGATGCGCCGCGAGAAGATGGTCGGCGCAGGCAAGCAGTTCGCCCCCACCCTGTTCACTGTGCTGGTCAACGAAGAGGACGACCGTCGCCTGTTCGGCTACTACCCCACGCTGGCCGGCGAGACCGAGACGTTCCTTGCCGCCAAGGCCGCCGAGCAGGGCCTGGTCATGGACGGACAGCCCCTGGTGCGCTTCATCGTGGACGACGGGCTGAAGCGGGGCAAGTTCGACGTCATCGCCGAACCGGTGGCCGCGCCCATCGTCTCGCAGCTGCGGGCCGAGGAGATGCAGCGCTACGGGCTGGTGGGCCACTCCAACGGCTTCCACGGCGGCCCGAACGGCTACGCCCCCGCTGCAGCGCCTGCGCCCCAGGCCCAGGGCTACGCCGCAGGACGCTACACCCAGCGTCCGCCGCAGCAGACCTACCGCCCGGCGCCCAGCCCCTACGAGGCCTACGAACCGGAGAACCTGCACGACCAGCCCCTACCCTACGTGCCGCAAGACGAGATCGACTACTCCATCGACTACGGCGAGTACACCTTCAACAGCCGCGACTTCGCCAGCGACCAGGCAAACGACCAGGCCGTGGCCGCCAGCTCGCAGCCTCTGGGACAGGGTCGCTACGCAGCGCCCCAGCAGGCCCAGGCTCCGTCGGCCCCGTTCGGCCAGACCCGCGAAGCCGTCGCCTCCCAGCCCTTCGCCCAGCAGCAGGCGCCGTCGCGCCCCCTGGGCGCGCAGCCCCAGGCCCAGGCAGTCTCCCAGCCCTTCGGCCAGCAGCAAGCCCAGGCTCCCTCCCGCCCCTTCGCTGCCGGCGGAGAGCCTCGCGCCGCCCATGCTGTCCATAGCGCCCAGGCGCCGTCACTGCCGTTGAGCCAGGAGCAGATCGCCTCGCTGCCGGCCAACCAGGCCCATGCGCTCTCGCAGCCCTTCCCCAACGGCCACTCGGCTGCCGCAGCCGCCGGCGTTGCGGGGGCAGCGGCGCTGGCCGGCGCAGCCCGCGGCCAAGCGGCGTCGCATCCTTTCGAGGCGCTGCCCAGCGTGCCCATCCGCGCGGCCAGCACCGTCCCCGTGGGCTCAGGCAACCGCGCGGCATCCCCGATCGCCACCCTGGTGGACGCCGCCACCGGCGTGTCCTACCCCCTCACGCAATCGAAGGTGAGCCTGGGACGCGAAGCGGACAACACCGTGCAGGTGCGCGACATCAACGCCTCGCGCCACCACGCCGAACTGGTGCTGCAGCCCCAGGGCGTCTGGGTGGTCACCGACCTGGGGTCCACCAACGGCACCCTGGTCAACGGCCAGGAAGTGGCCACCATGCCCCTGAAGTACGGAGACCGCATCACCCTGGGAACCACCGAGCTCATGCTCCAGCCCTAGACCGCAGGCCAGAGAAACGAAGCTTCCATGATCGACATCGTTTTGCTCATCGTCCGGCTGCTCTTCGTCGCCATCCTGTACGTGTTCCTCTTCGCCATCATGAAGACGGGCATCGGGCTTGTGCGCGGCCAGCGGAAGAAGGAGCGCACGTGGAAGCTGTCGGTGGAGCGCGGGCCCAAGGAGCTGCGTGGCGTGTCCATGGTGGTGCGCGGCCCGGTCATCGTGGGGCGCGCCCCGGGGGCCGACATCGTGGTGGGCGCCGGCTACGTGTCGGGGCGCCATGCGCGCTTCCAGCCCATGGGGCAGAACCTGTTCGTCGAGGACCTGGGATCCACGAACGGTACCAGTGTAAACGGTAGCTTCATCGCCGACCCGGTCGCCCTGCGAGACGGCGATGTCATCACGGTGGGCGACGTATCAATGAGGGTGCGGTACAACTGATGGCCAAGAAGTCCTACACCTCCACCCAGCATACGCGCAAGGGCCACCTGACCCCCTTCGGCAGCCGCACCGACGTGGGCTGCCTGCGCGACCACAACGAGGACAGCCTGGCGGTGAGCCCACCTCTGTACGTGGTGGCCGACGGCATGGGCGGCCATGCCGCGGGGGAGGTAGCTTCCGAAATCGCCGTGAACACCATCGTGGCCGCCGCACCGGCCCACGCCGACGCCCAAGGGCTGGCGGACGCCGTGGTGGAGGCGAACCGCGAGGTGATCGAGGCCAGCCACGACGAACGGGGCCGCGAGGGCATGGGCTGCACGGTCACCGCCGCCCTGCTGGAAGGCGAGCGCCTGGTCATCGCCCAGGTGGGAGATTCCCGCGCCTACCTTATGCACAAAGGAGAGCTGCAGCAGGTCACCCGCGACCACAGCCTCATGGCCGAGCTCATCGAAGCCGGAGACATCACGCCGGAAGAGGCGCGCGTGCACCCGAAGCGCTCGGTGATCACCCGGGCCCTCGGCAGCGACCCGCTCATGCAGCCGGACATCTACGAGCTCAACGTGGAAGCCGGCGACCGGCTGCTTCTGTGCTCCGACGGCCTGTCCACCATGCTCACCGACGACCGCATCGCCGACACCCTCGGACGCATAGGAGACGCGCAGCGATGCGCGTCGCAGCTGGTCAACGAGGCCATCGAAGCGGGCGGCTACGACAACATCACCGTCATCGTAGTGGACATCGACGGCTTCAAGGAGAAGCACCGCAAGAAGGCGGCCGTGAAGACGAAGCTCTCCGTGCTGCTGTGCATCCTGCTGCTCGTAGCCGTGGCGGCAGGCGCCGTCTTCGCCGGCAAGGCCTACGTGGAGAACTCGGCCTACCTGGGCATACACCAGGGCAAGGTGGCCATCTTCCGCGGCGTGCCCGGCGAGGTGCTGGGGCAGAGCTTCTCGCAGCTCGAACGCCAGACCGACGTGTCCGCAGGCGATCTGCAGCCCGGCACCATCAACCGCCTGAACAGCGGCATCCCCGTGGACAACCTGGCCGCCGCCGAAGCGCTGGTGGAAACCTACAAGCAGGAGGCGCAGACCCGCACGGGCAAGACCGCAGAGTCTGACGAGGACGCCGACGGCAAGAGCGCCAACGGCGAGCAGGCGGAAGGCCCCGGCGGCGAAAGCGCGGCGCAATGACGCGCAGGAACCTGGAACTCATCCTGCTGTTCCTGGCAGCTCCCCTGGTCATCGCGCTGTTCGCCATGATTGCGCTTAACCAGGACCAGCCGCTCAACATGAACACGCTGGGAGTGCCGCTGGGCATTTTCGCCGCGTTCTTCGTCGCGCATCTGTCCATCCGCAAGCTGGCGCCCGACGCCGACTCCGCCATCCTGCCCATCGCCTTCGCGCTGTCGGGCATCGGCATCGCCTTCGTCACGCGCCTGACGCCCAACCTGGCCGTCAACCAGCTGATGTTTCTGTTCATGGGCATCGGCTGCATGATCGTGGTGCTGGCTGCAAGCAAGCACCTGCACAAGATCGTCAACTACAAGTACACACTCATGCTGCTGGGCTTCCTGCTGCTGCTTTCGCCGCTGATCCCGGGCCTTGGCCAGGAGATCTACGGAAGCCGCATCTGGATTCACCTTGGCAGCTACTCCTTCCAGCCCGGCGAGCTGGCGAAGATCCTCATCGTGCTGTTCCTGGCCGGCTACTTGGCCCAGAACCGCGAGATGCTCTCCGTGTTCACCCTGCGCGTAGGGCCGCTGCGCCTGCCGGACTTCCGCACGCTGCTGCCCCTGCTGCTCATGTGGGGCATGGCCCTCGTCATCGTAGTGTTCGAGAAGGACCTGGGAAGCGCGCTCGTCTTCTTCCTGGTGTTCCTGACCATGCTCTACGTGGCCACGGGCAAGAAGCTCTACGTGATCACCGCCCTGGGGCTCATCGCCATAGGCGGCGTCTTCGCCTACGGCGCCTTCGACCACGTGCAGGTGCGCGTGGCTACCTGGCTTAACCCCTTCGCCGACGCGCAGAACACCGGCTACCAGCTCACCCAGGCCCTCTACTCCATCGCCGACGGCGACCTGTTCGGCGTGGGCGTGGGCCGCGGCCTGGCGGGGGCCATCCCCATCCCCGTGGTGGAGAGCGACTTCATCTTCGCCGCCATCGCCGAGGAGATAGGCCTTCTGGGAGCGGCCGGGATCCTGCTTCTGTACCTGTGCCTGGCCATCCGCGGCTTCGTCACCGCCGCCCGGGCCAAAAGCGACGTCAGCTCCTTCGTGGCCGTGGGCGCCACCGCGCTCATCGTGCTGCAGGCGTTCATCATCGTGGGCGGCGTCACGCGGCTCATCCCCCTCACGGGCCTGACGCTGCCCTTCATCAGCCAGGGCGGCTCGTCGCTTCTGGCCAGCTTCATCGCCGTGGCGCTGCTGCTGCGGGCCGGGGACGAGGGCACCGGCGTGGAAACCGAGATGACCACCACCTCCATCTCGTCGGCCCACGGCGGCACCGGCGTGCTCGGCCGTATATCCCTGGGCCGCCGGCTCACCGGCACCCTCATCGTCATCGCGCTCATGTTCGCGGCGCTCGTGGCCAACCTCACCCTTATCATGGTGGTGCAGGCGGGCGAGTACCAGAACATGGCCGGCAACAACCACACCATGATGAAGGAGGCCCGCAACCACCGCGGCACCATCGCCACCTACGACGGAGTGGTGCTGGCGGAAAGCGTCCTCACCGACGAAGGCACCTACGAGCGCGTCTACCCTGCCGGCGACCTGGCGGCCCATATCGTGGGCTACGCTTCGGACCAGTACGGCACCTCCGGCATCGAGCAGAGCTTCAATGACACCTTGAAGGGCGACCGCAACTTCGCCACCTGGACCGACGTTTTGAAGAGCCTTGCCGGCTCGGGCGTGGACGGCAACGACGTCACCCTCACCATCAACTCCACCATCCAGCAGGCCGCCCAGGACGCCCTGGTAGGCAACGTGGGCGCCTGCGTGGTGCTGGACCCGA
This sequence comes from Eggerthellaceae bacterium, assembly GCA_910575165.1. Classification (GTDB taxonomy): domain Bacteria; phylum Actinomycetota; class Coriobacteriia; order Coriobacteriales; family Eggerthellaceae; genus Xiamenia; species Xiamenia aquisgranensis. The sequence goes on along the minus strand of CAJTDS010000005.1, from coordinate 102,001 downwards.
AGACCGGCGCCGTGCTGGCCATGGCCTCCTCCCCCACCTACGACGCCTCCCAGTTCGCCGAGCTGCTGCAGGCCGCCGCCGAAGGCAACGTCGACGACGACAGCGCCATGCTCAACCGCGCCACCCTGGCGCTGTACGCCCCGGGCTCCACCTTCAAGATGGTGTCGTTGGCCACCGCCTTGCAGGACGGGGTGGCCACGGCCGATTCCGTCTACAACTCCCCGGGCACCATGGACATCGGCAACGCCCCGGTCACCAATTTCGACAGCATCGACTACGGCCAGATCACCCTGCGCCGCGCCACCGAGCTCTCGTCCAACACCGTCTTCGGCCAGCTTGGCGTGGAGATGGGCGCCGAGCGCCTGGTGAAGGGGGCGGAGGCCTTCGGGTTCAACGACCCCCTCGACTTCCAGCTGCCGCTCTACACCTCGCTCATGCCCGACCCCGCCGACATGACCACCTGGGAGACAGCTTGGGCGGCGGCCGGCGAACCTGTGGGCGAGAACGAGACCGACAACCATCCCAGCCCCGCCGGGCCCCAGGCCACGGTGCTGGAGATGGCCCTGGTGGGCGCCGGCATCGCCAACGAGGGAACTATCATGAAGCCCTACCTGGTTGACGGCATCTACGGGGCCAACGGCGCCCGCAGCTTCACAGCCAGCCCCTCCAAACTCCTCGACGCCATCTCGCCCGACACCGCCGCCGCCGTGACCGACATCCTGAAGGGCGTCGTCACCAGCGGCACCGGCACCCTGGCCGCCGTAAGCGGCGTGGAGGTAGCGGGCAAGACCGGCACCGCCGAGAAGGACACCGGCGACGACAGCTGGTTCGTCGGCTTCGCGCCGGCGGACAACCCGCAGGTGGTGGTGGCCATCGTCATCGAGAAGTTCGAGGCGAACGGCCAGGGCCGCGAGAACTCCGGCGCCGCTAAAGCGCAAAACGTGTTGAATACGGCTTTGCAGGTGCAAGGAGTTTTGTAGATGAGGTATCCTGATATGCTACAGGTAATTGCGCGCTCGTTCCGTAACACCGCTTCGGGGAACGCTCGCTGCTCCATACTGAATAACGCGCACGAACCAGCATGGGCCAAAAGGAGTTAAAACGTGACCGGGAACATGATTGGCAGGGTGTTCAACAACCGCTACCGCATCACGGAGCGCATCGGCATCGGCGGCATGGCCGAGGTCTACCAGGCGCAGGACGAGGTCCTCGGGCGCTTGGTGGCCGTGAAGGTGATGCTGCCGCAGTACGCGGCCGACCCCGTCTTCACCAAGCGCTTCAAGCAGGAGGCTGCCGCTGCAGCCAACCTGTCCAACCCCTACATAGTCAACGTCTACGACTGGGGCCAGGACGACGGCACCTACTACATCGTCATGGAGTACATCCGCGGCTCCGACCTGAAGACCGCCATCAACGAGCGCGGCGCCATCAACCAGCGCAAGGTAGCCGAGATCGGCGCCCAGGTATGCCAGGCGCTCACCACCGCCCACGGCCTTGACATCATCCACCGCGACATCAAGCCGCAGAACATCATGGTGCAGCCCGACGGCAACGTGAAGGTCATGGACTTCGGCATTGCCCGGGCGAAGAACTCGGTGATGACCAAGACCTCGTCTGTGCTGGGCACCGCCCACTACATCTCGCCCGAACAGGCCCAGGGACGCGAGCTCACGGCCGCCAGCGACATCTACTCGCTGGGCGTGGTCATGTACGAAGCCTGCACCGGCCAGCTGCCCTTCGACGGTCCCGACGCCGTGTCCGTGGCCATGCAGCAGGTAAACGACCTGCCCGTTCCCCCCTGCGACGTGAACCCCGATCTGGATCCGGCGCTTGAGGCCATCATCCTGAAGGCCATGGAGAAGAACCCCGACATGCGCTTCGCCACGGCCAAGGACATGCGCGCGGCGCTCATGGACTACCTGGCCGGGCGCCCCGTGCAACTGGGTAACTTCAACAGCGCCGAGACCTCGGTCATGGGCGCTATGGGGGCCGCAGGCGCCGGGATGGCCGGAGCCGGTATCGCCGGCACCGCCGTCATGACCGCCGTCGGCAACGGCCAGCATCGCGACTTCGACGCCGGGTACAACGCGCCCGGCCAGGGGCGCTCCGCCAGCTACCGCCCCGAGCCCGACAACCGCTCCGGCAGCGGAAGCGGCCCCAAGGCCATCAAAGCCGTCCTAGGCCTGGTGCTCGCCATCGCGGCCATCGCGGCCATCGCCTTCTTCGTCATGAATGCCCTGGGGTCTCCCGAATCCGACAAGCCCGACGCCATCGTGGTGCCCAGCGTCGTGGACGACAACGTCGACGACGCCCGCAAGAAGCTGGTGGATCTGGGCTTTACCGTGGACGTCGAGGAAGTGAACAACGACACGGTGGAGCCGGGCATCGTCATCAGCCAAGACCCCACCAGCGGCAAGAAGATGGATCCAGGTACCCTGGTGAAGCTCAAGGTGTCCAAAGGCACCGAGCAGGTGCCCGTCCCCGACGTAAGGGGACGCACCGCCGACGAGGCACGCAAGCTCATCCAAGAGGCGGGGCTTAAGGCCGAGGCCGGTGCGGCCGAGTACAGCGACAGCGTCGACAAGGACAAGGTCATCCGCACCAGCCCCGACGCCGGCACCGAGGTGTCGAAGAACTCCACGGTCACCTACTACGTGTCCCTGGGCAAGGAGGGCTCGGATGTGCCCTCCGTCGTGGGCAAGTCGCTCACCGATGCCATCGCCACCCTCAACGGGGCCGGGTTCGAGGTGGATATGAACAACCTCACCTACGTAAGCTCCGACCAGCCGAAGGACACCGTGATCAGCCAGCTGCCCTCCGGCGGTTCGAAGGAGGACAAGTCCACGGTAGTCACGCTCACGCTTTCCAGCGGACCCCAGAAGAGCACCTACTACGTGTCCGTGAACAGCAACGGCGGAGGCACCGTGTCCGCCAGCGCCTCCCAGGTGGAAGAGGGCGGCCAGGTCACCGTCACCATCACCCCCTACGACGGGTTCGTGGTTGCTTCCACCTCGGGCATCGACGGCGTCAGCTCGTCGGGCGGCACCTACACTATCCGCCCCACCGGCGATGTCACCATCTACGTGGACTTCCAGCAGTCGCAGCCGAGCGCTCCCGAACCCGAAAACCCCGGTACCACCAACCCGGGCACGACGGATCCGGGCACTCAGCAGCCGGGCGGCAACGAAGGCGGCGGCAACGGTGATGCGCAAGGCGGGGCCGGCGCGCAGAACGAGGCCGCCTAGAAAGCCGGGCTGCACGCCAGCCCGCACCTAAGGCAAGTGATTCGGGTCGGCGCTACCGGCCTCTGAGAGCAAGAGAATCCCCCCCGGTTCGCGCGAACCGGGGGGGATTCTCGTTTCAAGGTGAAAAGCAGGCTTAAACCGCCTCTCGTTGCGTCTTGGGGGATTTAGCTCAGACGCTTCTCGACCTCGGCCTCGATCTTGTCGCTCGCACCCTCGGCAGTCTCGAACGCGAAGGCGGTTTCGGCGGCCTCGGCTGCGGCCTGAGCATCGCCCATAGCGTCGAAGTCCTCTACCGATGCGATGGCCTCCTGCCGAACCTCGTCCTCGATGCGACGCAGATCGTCCTCGGCGTAGGCGTCCAAACGCACTTCCTTGCTGTCAGCCATGATGAGCTCCTTCCAGGCGGCGCGACCTTCGTTGCGCGTCGCGTCTTTCCCGAGGCCATGTACCATATAAGCGCACGTGGCCCAACGATTACCGAACGGCTCCATTGTAGGCCCGCGCGCCCCGCCCAGGCGACCACCAAGGCGAAACGGAAGGGCAACGCTTGCGTGACGCCGGAAGGGTCACATTGCAAGACCCCAGCACCCCCTCCCTTAAGGAGACTCAATAAGCAAACCGCACGGCAGAATGCGGCGCCGGCGAAGGCCACCGCTGTCAGTACGCCCTAAGACCGGGGAGAAGGTCCACTCAGCAAGGCTCAGTGCCGGAAAAAGAAAGCGGGCCGTCCGATCGGACGGCCCGCTTATCGCGTGTCTTGCAGGAGAGAGCTTGGCTACTCGGCCTTGTCCTTCTCCTCGTTCTTGGCAGCCTCAGCGTCAGCGGCAGCAGCCTCCTCGGCAGCGGCTTCCTCGGCCTTGACCTCCTCGGCGGCTTCGGCCTTCTCGCCCTCGACGGCAGCCTCTTCGGCGGCCTTCTCCTGGCCCTCGGCCTCCTTGGCCTCCACAGCCTCTTCCGCCTTCTCCTCTTCGGCGGTCTCGGCCTTGGCGACCTTCTTCGGGGTGGTCTTCTTGGCAGCCTTCTTAGGCGCAGGCTTCTCCTCAGCCTTGGCCTTCACAGGCTCGGTCACCAGCTCCATGATGACCATGGGAGCGTTGTCGCCCTTGCGGTTGCCCAGCTTCATGATGCGGGTGTAGCCGCCCTGGCGATCGGCGAACATGCCCTGGGAGACCTTCTCGAAGACCTCGCGCACCAGCTCCTTGTCGCCCAGGGCCGCAATGGCCAGACGGCGGGAGTGCAAATCGCCCTTCTTCGCCCAGGTGATGATCTTGTCTACGTCGGGACGAATCTCCTTGGCGCGAGACTCGATCGTCTTGATGCGGTCGTTGGTGAACAAGGCCTGAACCAGGCTCTTCTTCATAGCCTTGGTGTGGCTGAAGTCGGTGCCAAGCTTGCGGCCCTTGTAATTGTGTCGCATATCTACCCTCTTCTACATTTTCAAGTTGAGGTCCATGGAAATGAGCTTGTCCTTCACTTCCTCGATGGACTTCGCGCCAAAGTTGCGGATGTTCAGCAGGTCGTTCTCGGAGAACTCGACCAGCTGACGCACGGAATGGATGCCGGCACGCTTCAGACAGTTGTAGGAACGCACGGACAGGTCCAGATCCTCGATCTGCTTGTCAAGCTCGGCATTCGTCTCCTGGCCTTCGGGAGCGAAGATGGAAGCAACCTCGGCCTCTTCGTCGTCCGCGCTGGCGGACAGGCCCAGGAAAGCGCCCATGTACTGGTTGACGATATTCGCCGCACGGCAAACCGCCTCGGTGGGGTCGATGGATCCATCGGTCTCCACCTCGAGCACCAGCTTGTCGTAGTCGGTGCGCTGGCCCACGCGGGTATCCTCCACGTTCATGGTGCAGCGACGTACCGGCGAGAACAGGGAGTCCACATGGATGACCCCGATGGAATCCTCGGAGCGCTTGTTGCGCTCGGCGCTAACGTAGCCGCGGCCGACTCCGATACGGATGGACATGTCCAGCTGGCCGCCATCTGCAACCGTAGCGATGACGTGATCGGGGTTTACCAAGCTGAACTCGGTGGGAACCTGCAGATCGGCGCCGGTAACGACGCAAGGGCCCTCGACGGACAGGTGCGCGACCGCTTCCTCAACGTCGTCAGTAAGGGCCGAAAAGACCAAGCCCTTCACGTTCAGAACGATGTCGGTGATGTCCTCGATAACGCCTTCCGCCGTAGTGAACTCGTGCTGCACGCCCTGGATCTGGATGGCCGTGGCCTTCGCCCCGTCGAGAGAGGAGAGCAGAACGCGACGCATGGTGTTGCCAAGCGTCGGGCCGTAGCCGCGCTCCAGGGGCTCGACGACGTAGCGAGCGACGGTGTCGCTGACTTCTTCGGTGATAACCGTAGGCCTCATGAACTCTGTCATGTTGGGTAAGCCTCCTAACTCTGCAGCGTTTATTTCGAGTAAAGTTCGACGATGAGCTGCTCGCGAATATCCAGATCGATCTGGTCGCGCTGCGGAAGGGCAAGAACGCTACCCTGAAGTTTCTCGATGTCAACTTCCAGCCAAGCGGGCACCTGCACGCGCTCGTTGGAGATGAGCGCGCTCTTGATGACCAGCATGTCCTTCGCCTTGGGGGCAACGGCCACCAAGTCGCCGGGGCGCACGCGGAACGAGGGGATGTCCACGCGGCGGCCGTTCACCGTGATGTGGCCGTGGCGCACCTGCTGGCGAGCCTCGGCGCGAGACTTGGCGAAGCCCAGACGGTACACGACGTTGTCCAGGCGGCTCTCCAGGATGCGGAGCAGGTTCTCGCCGGTAACGCCGGTCTGGCGGTTGGCCATCTCGTAGTAATGATGGAACTGCTTCTCAAGAACGCCGTAGATGCGCTTGGTCTTCTGCTTCTCGCGAAGCTGCATGCGGTACTCGGTGTCCTTCACACGCTTCTTGCCGGCCTCGCCGGGGGCGTAGCTGCGGCGCTCCATGGCGCACTTCTCGGTGTAGCAGCGGTCGCCCTTCAGGAAGAGCTTCGAGCCCTCGCGGCGGCACAGACGGCAGTCAGCACCAGTATAACGAGCCATAATTCTGTGGTCCTTTCAATTACACGCGACGACGCTTGCTCGGACGGCAACCGTTGTGCGGAATGGGTGTGCAATCCTGGATGCTGGCGATCTCCAGACCGGCGGCCTGCAGCGAGCGGATAGCCGTCTCGCGGCCCGAGCCGGGGCCCTTCACGTACACAGCGACCTTGCGCAGGCCGTGCTCCATAGCCGTCTTGGCAGCGGCCTCGGCGGCCATCTGCGCGGCGAACGGCGTGGACTTGCGCGAGCCCTTGAAGCCCACGGTGCCAGCGGACTGCCAGGAAATCACGTTGCCCTGAGGATCGGTGATGCTGACGATGGTGTTGTTGAACGTAGACTTGATATGCGCGGCGCCAACGGCGATGTTCTTACGCTCGGAACGCTTGATGCGTGCGCGCACGTTTTTCTTAGCTGCCACTTATCGCTCCCTTACTTCTTCTTGCCGCCGATTTGCTTGCGCGGTCCCTTGCGGGTGCGAGCATTCGTATGCGTACGCTGGCCGCGAACGGGAAGGCCGCGACGATGGCGAAGACCACGGTAGCAGCCAATCTCCATCAGGCGCTTCACGTTCTGGTTAACCTCACGATGCAGGTCGCCCTCCACCTTCAGGTTGCCCTGGATGTAGTCGCGCAGCTTCGTGAGGTCGTCCTCGGTGAGATCGCGAACGCGAACGTCGGGGTTCACGCCGGTCTCGGCAAGGATTTTCTTGGACGTGGTCAGGCCAATGCCGTAGATGTAGGTCAAGGCGATCTCGATGCGCTTATCGCGAGGAAGATCGACACCAACAAGACGTGCCATAGCTTACAACCCCTTCTTCCTAGCCCTGACGCTGCTTATGACGAGGGTTCTCGCAGATGACGAGCACCTTGCCATGGCGTCGGATGATCTTGCACTTGTCGCACATTTTCTTGACCGAAGGACGTACCTTCATATTGCTTTCCTTTCGGTTATGCGTCTTCTCTATCGTTCACACCCAGCCGCTGGTGATAGTTTTCTAGGCTGTGCCGGCTGCTGCCAGCCGGATAGTGCTGCTACCTTACTTGAAACGGTAGGTGATGCGCCCGCGGTTCAGGTCGTAGACGGACAGCTCCACGGTCACCTTGTCGCCCGGCAAGATCTTGATGTAGTGCATGCGCATCTTGCCTGAGATATGGGCGAGGATCTTGTGCCCGTTTTCCAGCTCTACCCGAAACATTGCGTTGGGCAGCGCCTCGAGCACCGTGCCTTCCAGCTCGATGACGTTGTCGTTCTGCTTGGCCAAAACCGCTCCTTCGTCTTCACGAATCCGCCCGAGGGCCCATCCGGCGCAAGCCGAGGCCGCCCTGCGTGCGAGTACCGCCGTCACGCATACGTATTGCGAGACAGCAATCGGAAATGATAGGTCAGTTTTGGGGTGAAAGGGTAAAAAACCATAATGAGCGCACAAACCCACGTACCGTGTCGGCTCAAACTGCCTGCATGCCAGGCCTGCGGTCGCAATGCCGCGCAGTCCGCGAAACCGAGCCCTTACCGCCCGAGCGAACCGCCAGGTATTCGTGCCCCAGGGACAGGCCCCGGCACAGCCGCCTTGTCGGCTTGAAAGTGCATTCATTTTAGCGAAGCGGTGCGGCCAGTCAAGGGCACCCGCGGCGAAATTCATATTCGCATGCCCGGGCGGCAGCGATCGCTGCCGCCCGGGCATGCGATCGAGACCGTCGCGCCTCCGCCCCTGCCTTGACCGAAACCGCCCAACCATAGGCTGCTGCGCTCCGGCGGGCCGGCGGGCTGCGAAGCTCGGCGGCCCGCCGGCGCAAGGCTACGTCAGATCAGCAAATCGTCGATCTTCTTGAAGGTCTTCAGCGAGTAGCTTTCCACGGCGTTGCCCTTCACCACGTAGAGCACATCCCCGATACGCACGCCGCGGGGGGACATCCACGAGCCGCCGTTAACGTCCTCAGCCATATCCCGTGTGAAACCGGTGCCGGGATTGTAGCTGTACACGAAGTAGGTCTCCCCTTGGTTGCCGTACCCCGAGAACCCTATGATGTTGTAGGGCTGGTCCACGAGCACCGCGCGGTAATCGTAGAACACGTCGGTATGGTAGCAGCCCTCGATGGTGGTCTTCGCCACCTCGGAGACCGCCGCGGGATCGGACACGTCGAACATGGACAACTTCACGCCGTCGGTAACGCCCGTCTCCTCGTCCGCTTCCATGCCGATGCCCAGCAGCAGCCCGTCCCCGTAGGGATGCAGGTACTCGCTGAACCCGGGAATCTTGAGCTCGCCGATGATACGGGGGGTTTCCGGGTCGGAGAAGTCGACGGAGAAGAGCGGGTCGGTTTCGCGGAAGGTCACGAAGTAGCCGGTGTCGCCCATAAGGCGCGCCGAGTACACGCGCTCGTCCTCGGCCAGCCCCTCGATCGACCCCACCAGCTCCAGCTGGCCGTTCAGCACGTAGACGGCGTTCACCGAATTGAACTCGTCGTCGTAGAGCGTGGTGACCAATCGCAGGTAGCCGTCGTACTCGTCGATGGACCAGCTGCTGTCCAGGACGCCGTCGACCTTGGTCTGGGCCGCCCCTTCGATTTCACCTCCGCTGAAGGAGAGCTTGCGGATGGAGGTCCGCCGCACCGAGTTGTCCCATTCACCGTCCTCGGCGAAAGCCCCGTCGGAGCCGGCGAAAGCCCCGTCGCCGGATTCACCCTCGGCGCTCTCGCCAAGGCTTCCGCCCTCTTGCCCCTCGGCCGCCGGATCGACCTGCCCGGCCTCGTCTTCGATCGTACGGGCCAGAGGCATGATGTCGTACTCTCCGTTGTAGATGGTCTCGTAGACGTAGATGTTGCTTGCGCTCACGTACAGCTGCCCGAAATCGGACAGAACGGCCTTCTGGGACACGCTCTCGCCCGGGTTGTCAGCAGCGAAAGCCGACACCACAAGGTACTGGTTCGCCGTCACGTTCGGAGGCAGGTAAACGTCCGAGCATGCTATGGCCTTGCCGCCTATGCATGGCACGTACGTTGCAGGGTCCTCGCTTCCGGCCACGTCGGACACCAGGTAGTTGCTGAACACGTAGATGAACCCGTCGGCGAAGCGAGAACTTGAGTAGGACCCCGACTGGGTGGCGCTGGCCGCAAGACGGGGCTGCGCAGGGTCGGACAGGTCGAAGGTGTCGAGCCGGGTGATCGGCGATGCGGACGTATACCAGGTATCGGACAGCGCGCCGTCGCTGTCATCGGTCGACGGATACTCCGTCGAAAGCACGTAGAGGCTCTGCCCCTCCACGTAGAACTCGCTGATCTGCGCGCTGTCCACTTGGGCGCAGCCGAGCGGCTCCATATTTCCGTTCTGGACATCCACGACGGCCACGCGCTGGCTGTCGTCCTGCAACACGTAGAGGTAGCGCCCGTCGGTCTTCACGACGTCGGCCTCCCCCACCCCTTCCGTACGCACGTTGGTGTCGGAATAGTCGGCGACGGCGCCGGCCTCCATGGGGGCCGCATCGTCGACGGCGCTTTCGGTAACGGCCTTAGCTCCGTCGCTCTGCACGTCCGTAACCTCTGTCCGCGACCCAATGACGCCGCCATATCGGACGGCCTGCTGCGCCTCATAGGCCAGCAGGCTCGCGCGGATCTCGCCGTAGGACGATGCGGCAGCCAACCCCGGCTGGCGCGCAGCCTCCTCCACAGCGAGCAGGTCGTCGCGCACTTCCTGGGTAAGGATATCTTTGACGGCTGCAAAGCCCGGCTCGCCGTCTTGCGACCCGGCCATCCCGAGCCCGGTGCCACCCGCGCCGGCAATCGCCGTAAGCCCCCACACTCCCACCCCCAGCGCAAGCACAACGCTGGCGGCGACTAGAAGGCGACGGGGAAGCCCCTGGCGGCGGCGAGGCTCAGGGGTCGCACGACCCTGAGCCCGCGCGCCACGGACCACCCGCACAGACTCGCCCGCACCGGGGACATGCGCAGGCGCAGGGCTCTCTGCCTGCTCCAAAGCCAGCAAGCGCTTTCGCACTGCATCGGGATGCAGGCTTTCGGGTACCGCGACATCCTCGAGCTGGTCGAGCATGGCGTCTATGACTGCCTGGTCTTCTTCGCTGGTCATGCCGTCACATCCTTCAACATAACGGAGAGCTTGGCCAAGGAGCGCTTCTTGCGCGAGCGCACGGCGCTAGGGCTCATGGTGAGCATGATGCCTATCTCGGTACTGCTGTAACCGCCCACCACCGCCAACGCCACCACAGTACGGTCCTCCTCGGGCAGCGCCGCTAGCGCCTCGCGGACGCAGATAGCGTCGGCCCGGTCGAGGTCACCGTCGCTTCTGTCCGGCTCGTCGGGCACGATGGCCACCACCTCCGTGCGGGCCCTCAGCCGGCGACGGCACTCGTTGGCCGTTATCTGGAACACCCACGAGCGGAACGATTGCTCGCTCTTAAGGTTGTCCCTGGCCTTGTAGGCCGCCAGCACCGATTCGCCCACCGCGTCCTCGGCATCCGCGACGTTTCCCATTACGCAGAGCGCGTAACGGTAGAGGTCGCGGTAGATCGCGCCGTAGCGTTCCGCGAACGCGTTTGCGTCCATGGCACCCACCTTTGCTTCCTGAAAAGACGTCTCGTGCATAAGAGTACGACGGCGGCTCTTTTGTTGCGCCGAGTGCGTCGCTTCATCATTTCTCCACAGCTCAACAGGCCATTCGCCGACCTCTCCCCATTCCCTCAGCATCTCCATTGTTCACCCCCTCTCCTCCTAGGTTGCGTCATCCTGCGCTCGAACGCCCCCGAGCCGAACCGGCCATGCGCCCCTCTAGGCAACCTTCCAACCGGCGGGGCAGTTCCACACTCCGAAGCTATCTCCCAAGTACTCGGCAAGGGGCTGCAAGGTCGCGGCAGGGTTGTAGTCCGCAATAGACGCCGTCGCAAGCGTCTCCCAGCCCCAGCCGGCCACGCCGGGCGACAGTTTCTTCGAGTATCCCCAGTCAGCCACTATCCCGGCCTGCGACAGCATCTTGTCGGCCGTGTCGATTGCCTGGCAGAAGCTCCAGGACGAGTAGTCGGCATCCTGGGGCAGGCAGGCTCCGAAGAACATCTGGGACAGGTCCTTGCAGCTGGAGAGGTTCCAGCCGACGATCCGCGAGGGGGCGCTCGCCTCACCCAGGAACTGGCGGCCATAGAACATCTTCTCGCAGGTCTGCACGTGGGACATGTCGTAGGCGGACAGGTCGCTTCCCGCAAGGCCCGCGCACTGGGAGAACATGCTGTTCGCGTAAACGAGGCTTGCCGGACGCAGGGCACCGAAGTTAAAGCCCGCAAGGTCGCTGCCAGCAAAGGCGTAGGCCATGTCCACGACGTTGGCCGCGGAGAAACCGCCCAAGTCGACCTTGGCGACGTCGGCGCTCTCGAACATGCTCGAGGCGACCCGCAAGGAAGAGTTCAGGCCTTCGGGCAGGATAAGGCTGGATAGGTTGCAGTGGCTAAATGCACTGGTGGCGATCTTACAGGAAGATAGGTCCAGTCCCGACAGGTCAAGTTCTGCTCCAGTGGCGCAAGCCCATGTCATATTGACTATCTGCAAATAGCTCGTGTCCAAGTTCGCCCAATCGAAGGCGCAATCGCCGACATGAGCGAACCACCGCCCCATCTCGACGAATTTCATGGGGCGGTCGAACGAGACCCTCTTTACCGATTCGTTCAGGGCATCAAACCTGCCGTCGGCGTTGAACCCCTTGAGAGAAGAAGCATCGGGGATGAGCCGGCCTGCAGCTACTGCCGCATCGTAACTCGGCCAGATGTCCATGCAATAGCCGGACCCTATTTCGTAAGGCCAGCTCCATACCCACAGCTCGCTGTCCTGCCGCAAGTCCCAAGCAGTCCATTCGCCTCCGTACGTTTCGAGAATGCTGAAGCCCTGGTACTCGCCACCCAAGAGCTCTACGTCGGTCGAAAGGGTAAATCTCATCTCGACCCGCCCATCCTTCTCGATGTACACGACGAAGGGCCGACTCTGCCTGAAGATGTCCGGGGCGATCGTGCTCGCCGTCGCCTCGCACACGTCTACGCCAGCGCTCGACAGAAGCGGCTTGATGTCGCTGCCGCTGAACGTTCCGTCCATCTCGGCCATCCTCCGCGTGTCAAGGCCGGTGAGATCCACCTCGTAGAGCTCGGGCATGCCCGAGAACCAGTACGACATGTCTTCGGGGATGACCTTCTCGGACATATCGATGCACGAAATGGCGACCGGGGTGTCGGTGAGCGGAGAGGCCCCGTCGCCAGCCTTCATCGGCTCGACGTCCTCGACGACGGAGAGGACTCGGCCGCTTCCGGCGGTGGCGTTGACGACGACGGTCTGGCCGACAGACGGAGCCTCGCTATGCTTGTAGAACTTTAGCGCGCTGTTCGCTGCGTAGGAGCCCCCGGGGGCATTCGAGAGCCGAACGGTCGCGACGTCGATCTGCTCGTGGGGCGGCTCTTCCACGTACTCCTCGTCCACGATCCCGAGCGCCGTCCAGGCCTCCTCGGGCGTGGAGAAACCGAAGGCCTGGATGCCGCGGCCCACGGCGCCAACCGCGTGCCGCCCCGCCTGGCCCTGGTCGTTCACCAAGTTCGCAAGGGTGATCCGGGCGAACACTGGCGGCGTCTGCTCGCCGGGCGCCAGCGGCTCGGGCCACGCGTAACGGTACACCTTGACCAGGCCGCCGTCGGTCATGGTCTGGAACTGCTTCATGGGCACCCAGGGCGACTCGCGCAGCTGAAACGAGAACAGTTCCTTGGCCGCATCATCGCTGACCTCGCCCGACTCATCGTCGAACACCACCACTTCGGCCATGGGCACCAAGATGTCCAGAAACACCCAGCCCGCTGCCGCGGCGGACCGGTTGAGCACGGCGGGGTCCTTCGGCACCGTCTGGCCCGGCTTCATGTGGCGCGCGTCCTCCTCCACCCATGACGGCTCCACCACCTGTATGTCCAAATCGGGGCTTACGGACAGGCGGTTTTGCGCCGTATCCTCGTCGGAGAAGTAGCTGAACATGCCCGGCGTCCCTATGGCCGCTGCCGCTGCCACGGCCAGGCCTGCCTTGCCGAACTGGCGCCTTGTCAGATAGCCGGAAGGGTCCGAACGCCGAAGGAGGCCCCGCATACGAGGACGCGATACCGCAACCATGGCCCCCACCTACGCCTTCTCGCCCGGTTGCGCATCGGCCGCGTCCAGCGCGCGCTTCTGCGCCTCGTAGGCATCCCACGCCTCGTCTGCCGTGGCGAACCCTTCCTCCTGAATGGCCACGGCGGTCACGTTGACCACCTTCTCGCCCGCCTGGCCCTGGCCGCCCACCAGGTTGATGAGGGAGATGCGATCGAACAGCACCGGCGTCTCCTGGCCCGGGGCGAGCATGTCGGCGTACCGATAGCTGTGCACCGCGTAGCCGTCCTCGACCACCGGAGCGCCCGCTTCCGACCATTTGTCGGATGAAACCTGGTAGGAGAATAGCTCCACGTCCTTACCCTGCACCGTCTTGCCCTCGTCGTCCCGGTAGGACACGTCGGCCACGGGCACCGACACCCGGGCCATGACGTAGGCTCCCACGCCGTCGGCGCCGCCGTTGACCACCTTCGGGTCCTTCACCACCCACTGCGTCGGCAGCATGTTCTGGGCGGCGTCGGGTATGCCGTCTCCGTCCTCGTCGGGCAGCTGGCCCCACTGCTGCTCCACCACCTGGATGCTCAGGTTGTCCGAAGCCACGCTCAGCACGTTGTCCACGCTGTCCTCGTCGGTGAAGTACGAGAACATGCCGCCGACTCCTATGGCCGCCGCCAGGGAGACCGCTGCAACCGGCCGGACGAACGCCCGCAGGTGCAAACGGGGCATCCGGCGGCGACGCTGCAGGCTTGCCGGCGACGCTTCGCCTCCTATCCGCGCGCCGTACCCCTCGGCCGATGCCGGGGCCTCCTGGTTTTCCGTCTTTTTGAACAGGTCCTTCTCCTTGCTGACGTGCCGCATGGTCATACCCCTCTCTCGCAACCGCTCTCTCGAACCGAACCCAGTCGCCACCCTCGCTCGCCCGGCTCGCCGGATGGACGCTTCGCCGAACGTGGGGGCCCGAGCGCCGTGGCAACCGCGAAGAGCAGCGCCACCACGGCGCTCAGAACGCCGACGCAAAGCCACTTGTGGTTCTGGTAGGCCACAAGAGGCGCACCGGCGAAGGCCATCGAACCTTTCACCTGCCCGATCACCCGGTCGAAGGACACGGGCGCGCTGTCCTGGATGGCAACGGCGTCGCCTTTGGTCGTGAACGTACGCGCCTGCCGGTCGACCTCCACGATGCGATGCCCGCACACCTTGCCATCGGCCAGGTGAAACACCGCCACATCCCCGATCCCCATGGCCTCGGGCTGCACCGTCTGGTCGACGAAGGCCAGATCGCACGCCCAGAGCGCCGGTGCCATGGAGTTGGACACCACGCCGAACGTGGTCCAACCGAACAAGCGCGGCCCCCAGCACAGCAGAGCGATGGCCGCCAAGACCACCAGCATCCCGGTAAGCAGGAAGCTTGCGATTCGCCCCACCGGGTGGCCCCTCCCGTTTCCGCGGCAATCCCCCACGGGCCCGTCGTCTGGCAATCGCCCCGCTCTCGTCTCGTCCATACGCCCCGCCTCTCCCATCGCCCCGAACCGGACCGGCCAGTCCGGCCGCTTGTCCCCATGCTACAAACAACAGCTGGCAGGCCCATGACAGGGGGCCACGCGCGCCACCCCTTCCGAAACAACGCCGCAGTGCGACGCAGGCGAAGCGGTTCGTGCCGGATCCTCTTTCGCCGCAGCGGTAGCTCATGCAGAAATCGAACGGCCGGCGACATCGGCCCTTGCATCGGCAGCGTCCCGTTCTCGCAGAAACCTTGCACGCGCAGAAGGAAAGAGACGGGCAGGCTTTCGCGCGACGCGGGACAGGCGCCTCCCCGTCGACCGGCCCCATCGACCGGCAGGGGGTGTCGTACCACAGCATCCAGCCTGCTTGCAGGTGCGTGACAGACACTCTCCCATAAGGCCGGAGCTCCGACACGAAGCAGGAAGCGAAGCCGAAGCGCTGCACTATCGGCTACGGCTATTCTGTGAACACGCCGACATGCGCTTCGGGCGCCTGAAGGAGGTTGGCTATACTCGCGCCATGACCGAGAACGAACAGAACACCGCCCGCGACTCTGCCCCCATCGCGAAACGTCGCAGCCGCGAGAAGCGCACCATCTCCCAGATGGTCGCCCTGTACTGCGCAGGAAACCACCCGGCCGAAGAGCGCACCGAAACCGCCTTCTGCGGCGAGCCGGTCTGCCCCGCCTGCAAGGCCGTTGACGACTATAGCGTGACGCGCACCGAGCGCTGCCGTCAGATGGCCGCGAAAACCAGCTGCGACCAGTGCCCTTACCATTGTTATCGCCCCAACGAGCGCGAACAGATCCGCGCCGTCATGCGCTACGCCGGCCCCCGCATGATCACGAAGCACCCCGTGGCGGCATTCCGCCACCTGCTGGGCAGGTAGCGCCCCACCATGAACGAGGCGGCCGGCAATCCGAACGCCCTTTGGCCGTGCGGCTTCTGCGAGCCTGTGCGCCGCTGGTTCGAATCGTCCTTCCCCGGCCCCACCGCCATTCAGGAGCTGGCCTGGGAAACCATCAGTACCGAAAAGAACGCGCTGGTCATCGCGCCCACCGGCTCGGGAAAGACCCTGGCCGCCTTCCTCTTCGCCATCCACCGCATCGTCCAGGAGAAGTCGCAGCCCGAACCGGCGCCGAGGCGCGCCGGCGTGCGCATCCTCTACATCTCGCCCCTGAAAGCGCTCGGTGCCGACGTGCAGCGCAACCTGGAGCGGCCCTTGGCGGCTATGGAGCTGGCATCGGGCGTCGCGGTCACCACCGCCGTGCGCACCGGGGACACCACCGCGCAGGAACGCCGGCGCATCCAGCAGCGGCCGCCCGACATACTCATCACCACGCCCGAGTCGCTGTACCTCATGCTCACCTCCCAATCGCGCGAGGTGCTGAGAACCGTGGAAACCGTCATCGTGGACGAGGTGCACAGTATCGCCGGCAGCAAAC
The DNA here is from genome assembly GCA_910575165.1 of Eggerthellaceae bacterium. Lineage (GTDB taxonomy): Bacteria > Actinomycetota > Coriobacteriia > Coriobacteriales > Eggerthellaceae > Xiamenia > Xiamenia aquisgranensis. Next base: position 85,664 of record CAJTDS010000005.1, on the reverse strand, counting down.
GGGGCGCGCACCTGTCCCTTTCCCTGGAACGCCTGGATGACCTGCTCGAGCGCCCGGCCCAGCGCATAGGGCTCTCAGCCACCGTTCGACCCCGCGAGAGCATCGCCCGATTCCTGGGTGGCGCGCGCCCGGTGGTCATCGTCGCCGAAGACGCGGCTGTGGCCCTGGACCTCACCGTCCGCGTCCCCGTTGCCGACATGGCCGCGGTTCCCGCTTTCGGAGGGCAGGGCGGGTTCGGCGGGTTCAACGGGCGAGGCGACCCGATGAAAGCCAAAGCCTACCGGGGCAAGGGCGACCCGCTGAAGGCGCGCGCCGGCCGAACCGACGGCAGCACCTCGCCCGACACCCGCACAGGATCGGTCTCCATCTGGCCTTACATAGAGTCGGAAGTGCTCGACCAGGTTCTCTCCCACCGCTCAACCATCGTCTTCGTAAACTCGCGCGGCCTCTGCGAGCGCTTCACCGCACGCCTCAACGAGCTATTCGCCGAACGCCAGGGCCTTCCGGCAGCTCGCAGCGAAAGCGCCGGATGGTGGAGCGAGGCGGGCAACGCCGCGGACGGCACGGGCGGGCAAACCTACCGCTCGTCCATGGGGTCTTCCACCGAGCTGGCCCGCGGTTCCGACGCCGTGATTGCCAAAGCTCACCACGGGTCGGTGGCGAAAGCGCGGCGCCAGGAGATAGAACGCCAGCTGAAGGCCGGGGAGCTGCCCTGCGTCGTGGCCACCTCAAGCTTGGAGCTGGGCATCGACATGGGCGAGGTGGACCTGGTGATCCAGATCGCCCCGCCGCTTTCCGTAGCTTCGGGGCTGCAGCGGGTAGGCCGGGCGAACCACCAGGTGGGCGGCCGCTCCGCCGGCATCGTGTACCCGCGCATCCGCACCGAGCTCATCGACGCCGCCGTGATGGCCGAGGGCATGGAAGTCGGCGCCATCGAGGCCACGCACCTGGTGGAGAACGCCCTCGACGTGCTGGCGCAGCAGACCGTGGCCGCTGCGGCATCCGCCGAGGACGGGCTGCTGGCCGACGAGTGGTATGCGACGGTCCGGCGAAGCGCCTGCTACGATCATCTGGGCAAAAACTCCTTCGAAAGCGTTCTGGCCATGCTGGCGGGCCGCTACGAGTCCGGCGACCTTGCCGCGTTCTCGCCCCGCATCCTGTGGGACCGCGAAACCGGACGGATTACCGCGCGACCCCTGTCCCAGCGGCTTGCCGTGAGCAACGCCGGCACCATCCCCGACCGCGGCACCTACACCGTGGTGCTTCCCGAAGGCGAAGGAGCATCGGGGCGCAAGCGCGTAGGAGAGCTCGACGAGGAGATGGTCCACGAATCGCGCGTGGGCGACATCATCGCCCTGGGAACGAGCACCTGGCGGATCGCCGAGATCGGGGCCGACCGGGTGGTGGTGCAGCCGGCGCCGGGCCGAAGCGCGCGCTTGCCCTTCTGGCACGGGGAAGCCCCGGCCCGGCCTGCGGAAACCGGCTACACCCGCGGTGCCTTCCTGCGCCGGTGCGCGGCGGCGCTTCGTCAGGCCGACGACGAGGCCGACGGGCGGCGGGAAGGCTTCGAGCCGGCCTTCGACGAGCAGCTGCAGGCGCTCGGGCTTGACAGAAACGCCCGCAACAACCTGGCCTGGCTGCTGTACGCGCAGATCGGCGCCACGAAAGCGCTGCCCACCGACAAGACGTTGGTGGTGGAGCGCTGCCAGGACGAAACGGGGGACTGGCGCGTCATCCTGCACTCCCCCTTCGGACGCAAGGTACACGAGCCCTGGGCCCTGGCCGTTTCCGAACGGGCACAAAGCATCTGGGGCTTCGACGCTCACGCAGCTGCCAGCGACGACGGCATCGTGGTGCGCATCCCCCTTACCGCCGACACGCTGCCCGGGCCGGAGCTGTTCCTCTTCGACCCCGACGAGCTGGACCTTTCCGTTCGGCACCTGGCAGGCTCCACGTCGCTGTTCGCTGCGCGGTTCCGTGAGTGCGCAGCCCGGGCGCTGCTCACCTCGAGCGGGGCCCCGGGCAAGAGAACGCCCCTGTGGCAGCAGCGACTGCAGGGCGGCCAGCTGCTGGAGGCGGCGCGGCGACAGGAAGGCTTCCCGCTTCTGGCCGAGGCGCTGCGGGAGTGCTTGTCGGACGTCTTCGACATGGAAGCGCTGCACCGCATCATGGCCGACCTGCAGCAGCGGCGCATCGCCATGACCTGCTCCGAAACCTCCGTCCCCTCCCCGCTGGCCGCCGCGCTCGTCTTCGGCTACGTGGCAGACCACCTCTACGACGGCGACATGCCCCACGCCGAGCGGAAGGCCTCGCTGCTGACCGTCGACCCCCGCCTGCTAGCCGAGCTGCTGGGGGAAGGCGCAATCCCCGCGAAGGACCTGCTGGATGCGGATGCGATCGGGCGCATGGAAGCCGACCTGCAGCACGTAAGCGAGCTGCGGCGAGCGCGGGGCGCCGAAGGGGCCTTCGACCTGCTGCACGAGCTGGGGCCCTTAACCGAAGACGAGCTGGGACAGCGGCTGCGGGGCGGAAAAGAGGAGGCGGCTGACGCCGTGGCGTCGCTGGAATCGCAGCGGCGCGCCTTCAGGGCGAACCTGGGGATGCGATCGTGCTGGATCGCGGCCGACGACGGGCGTCGCCTTGCCCGGGTGGTGGCCCTGGAAACCCCTCCGTGGCTGGGGAGCGCCGACGACAACGCGCCCCAGGGCGCAGAGACGAAGACGCTGGACGACCTGCTTGCCCGGTTCGCGCGCACCCATGCCCTCTGGAAGCCCGCCGACGCCGCCTCGCATCTGGGGCTTGGCAGCGAACCGATCGCAGAGGCCGTAGCGCGCCTTGCCGCCGAACGCCGCATCGTGGAGGTGGGAGACGGATGCTGGGCAGACTTCGACGTGCTGGGGCGCCTACGCACCGCAAGCCTGGCCGCCGCCCGCGAGAAGGTGAAACCGGTGTCTTCGGCGGCCTTCGTCGCGCAGCTGCTGGAGCGCCAGGGCGCAGACGGCGGCACCGTAGAGGGAGCCCTGGAAGGCGCAGAGAGCACTGCTCAGGTGATTTCCCAGTTCGAAGGCGTGTTTCTGCCCATGCGAACCTGGGACGAGGTGGTGCTTCCCGCCCGGGTGGCCCGCTACCGCCCCGCCTTCCTGGACGAGCTCGTTGCCGCAGGCGAGGTGCTCTGGGTTGGAAACGAGCGCCAGCAGATAGCCTTTTTCCCCACCGACTCGCCGCTGGCGCCGCTTCCCTGCAACGCCTTCGACGCGCCCGATGCCGCCTCCATGCCCGAATCGCAGGCTCCCGACAGTCCGCCGCAGCAAACCCTGGGCCACGCGATTCGCCATGCGCTGGCGGCCTTCGGGCCGCTGACCTTCTCCGAGCTTGTCGAAGCGCTGGCCCGACAGACTCCGGAAAACGCCGCCGACCAGGCGCGTGTCGCAAGAACCCTGATGGGGCTCGCATGGGCCGGCCAAGCTACGAACGACGGGCTTTCCCTGCCCCGCGCCGACGAGCAGCGGCTCTCCCGCGCTCTGGAGCTGCCGGCCCCGGGAGAGAGCGCCGGGGGCGGTCGCGAGGCTGCAGCGCCCCGTCGCGCCGCAAGCCGCCGGACGAGCCTGCGCTACCGCGAGGCGAAGGCCGAAGCCCGCACCGCAGCGGCGACGCGCGCCTATGCCCGCTCAGCGTTCCAGGAGGCCTTCGCAGGTCGATGGAGCCTGCTCGTCCCCTGCGAGGCCTCGAGCACCCTGCAGGCCCTGGGAACTGCGGAATCGCTGCTCGACCGCTACGGCGTGGTCAGCCGCGACATCGCTCTGGCCGCAGGGGTTCCAGGCGGCCTGGACAGCCTCATGCCCGTGCTGCGGCAGATGGAGGCGGCCGGAGAGGTGGCGCGCGGCATGTTCGTGGACGGGCTGGGGCCCGCCCAGTTCGCCACGCGGGAGGTCGTCGAGCACCTGCGCGATATCCAGTCGGCGCTGAGCTGCGACGATGCCAGCCGAAATCCGGCCGGCGGGCCGACGGCAACCGAAAGCGCCCGGAAAGCGGTCGTGCTAGACGCCGAGGACCCGGCGAACCTCTTCGGCGCCGGCATCCCCTGGCCCGCCGTCAGCGAAACGGCCGTCGGCGACACGGCGCCCATCGACTCGGCGCTGCCAGCCGCCAAGCCCAACCGGCGCGAGGGAGCCGCGGTGGCCATCGCCGACGGCGCGCCCGTGCTCTGGGCGGCTCCCGGCCTGAAGAGCCTGCTTTTGTTCGCAGACGACGACGCGCTGATCCTGCGAAGCCTGCGCGCCCTCGTCGCCCGCGAGAAGGCGGCGGCGAAACGGCGCGGATCGGCCGGGGCGCGGACGAAGCTGGTGGTGGAGACCGTGAACGCCCGCCCGGTCCTTGCCACCCCCACCGTGGCACTGCTGCAGCAGGCCGGCTTCGTGCGCCTGCCCAACGGCATGCGCCTCTACGTCGACCCGTTCTAAGGGCGCCGCCCTGAGGCCTCGCCTACTTGCGGGCCGCCTTTCGCCCGTAGCCGTAGACGTTTCGCAGGCCCACTATGAACAGCACCGTGATGACGGCCGCCGCAGCCTCGGCCACGAACACCGAGCACCAGATGCCATCGGGCCCCAGCACCAACGGCAGCAGCAGCACGGCGCCGCACTCGAAGAGCATGGTGCGCAGAAACGCGATGAGCGCCGAGACCAGGCCGTTGTTGAGCGCGGTGAAGAACGCCGAGCCGTAGATGGGGATGCCCATGAGCAAAAACGCCACGGCGTAGATGCGGTAGGCGTTGGCCGTGAACTCCAGGAGCTCGGGATCGTAGCCGACGAAGATGGCCGAAAGCGCCGGCGCCAGGCATTCCGCCGCCACGAACATGACCACGGACAGCGAACCCACGAACGCCAGGCTCTTCAGCAGAATGCTGCGCATCTCGGCATGGTTCTTCGCCCCGTACTGGTAGCTCATCAGCGGAGATGCGCCGGTGGCGTAACCCATGAAGATGGCGCTGAAGATCATGGCGGTGTATCCGATGACGCTGTAGGCCGCCACGCCGTCCTCGCCGATGTAGGACAGCAGCTGGAAGTTGTAGAGCATGGCCACCACGCTCATGGCGACGTTAGACACCAGCTCGGAAACGCCGTTGACGCAGGCCTTCCCGATGGGGCGCCATTCCCACCTCGGCTTCGTCAGCCGCAAGAAGCTTGAGTTGCGGCGGCAGAAGTACACGATCGGCACCGCACCGCCCACCACCTGGCCCAAGGCCGTGGCGATGGCGGCACCGGGCAGGCCCCAGCCGAAACCGCAAATGAACAGAGCGTCGAGCACGGCGTTGGTAAGTCCCGCCGCCACGATGACGTAGAAGCCGTAGGTGGGTTTGCCCGCCGTGGAGAACAGCGTCTGGAAGGCGAACTGCAGCGCGAAGAAGGGCAGCGCCGCCATGACGATGCGCCCGTAGACCACGGTCTCGTCTAGCAGCTGGCCGCCGGCGCCCATGAGCGCCATGGCGTCCACCATCACCACCTGGCCCACCACCAGCAGCACCAGCCCCAGCAGCACCGTGAACACCACGACGAGCGAGAAGTAACGGTTCGCCCGCGCATCGTCCCCCTCGCCGCGCGTCTTGGCGATAAGGGCGCTGCCGCCGGCGCCCATCATGAGCCCCACGCTGGCGAAGATCATGATGAGCGGCCAGATGAGGTTCACGGCGGCCAGCGCCGTCTTCCCCACGAAGTTGGAAACGAAGATGCCGTCCACCACGTTGTAGAGCGAGGTGAAGATCATCATGGCGATGGTGGGCAGCGTGAACTTGATAAGGCCGCCCATGGTGAAGTGGCGGTTCATATCCTGCAGCATAGGGGTTTTCACTCCTTGGTCCTGTATATGGCGCGCCATTCTAGTGGACGCGAACCGCAGGGCCGCTATCTTCATTCAAACCCCAACTCTGCGAACACCGAAGAAAAGGGACGGCCGAAGCCGTCCCTCCCCGGGGCCTAGGGATAGCCCCGTATCCTCAGGCCGCATGCGGCCGTTGGACCATCCATGGCGCAGGCTGCCGAACGCGGCGCCGCGCCCGCGAAAAGCACGTCCCTACAGGGCCGCCAGGCTCTCGCCCACGAAGTAGCCCGTGGCCATGCAGGTGGAAACGCTCGCACGGGACTCGGTGGTCAGCGCGCCGCAGGCGTACAGGCCGGGGATCTCCTGGTCCTGGGTGTCGAGCACCAGGTTGTTGGGGCCCACCACCAGGCCGCCGGAGGTCTTGTAGCGGCACACGTTCAGCTTCAGCGCGTGGTAGGGAGGCTGCAGGGTGTCCAGCCACGCCTTCTTGCCGAAGTCGGTGTCCTCGCCGCCGGCAACCAGCTCGGCGTAGCGGTCGAAGGTGGCCACCAGGTTGTCCACCGGCACGTCCATGCCAGCGGCCAGCTCTTCCACCGTGTCGGCCTTCACGTACACGTCCTCGTGGGTCTTGATGTTGCCCTCAACGGAGGTGCCGATAGCGCGAGCGTCGAAGGCGCGCTGGTCGAAGATGGACCACCACTGGGTGTAGCCGTTGTCCAGCGCGGCCTGGGCGGCGTCGTGAGACTGGGCCTCCTCGATGAAGCGCTTGCCGTTGGGCAGCACCAGCAGGACGGGGGTCCAGTAGCCCCAGGTGGTGCAGTTGGGGATATCGCCCATCAGGTTGCAGTAGGTGAACGACGTGTCCATACCGTCCAGCTTGGCGCCGGCGGCCACAGCCATCTTGTGGCCCTCGCCCACGCAACCGTGCACCATCTGGCCGATGTTGGCCCAGGCGGGCAGGTACTGGGCCACCATCTCGCCGTTGTCGGCGAAACCGCCCGTGGCCAGAACCACCGCGTCGGCCTTGATGTCGGTGATCTTGCCGCTATTCTCGTCCTGGAAGCGGCAGCCGATGACGGCGCCCTCGGTGTTCTTGATGAGGTTGGTGGCGCGCAGGGAGAGCTTCGTCTCCACGCCCAGCTCCTTGAGCTTGGCGCTGATGGGCACGATCAGGTTCGGGCCGCCGGTGCCGATGCCGCCCTCGGGCAGGATGACGGTGGCGGACAGGCGCGGCAGCTCCTCGGCGGTGCAGGGAGCCTGGTACTTGGCGCCGAAGTCGTTAATGGCGGAGTCCACGAACTTGGTCATGGCGAAGTACTTGCCCTTGGCCCATTCCTCGTACCACTCAACGCCCTCGTGGCCCTTCAGCTGGCGCTCCTTGGCAGCCTCCCACGCATCCTCGATGGTGGTGGTGTTGCCGGCTGCCTTCTGCAGCTCGGTGCCGTTGGCGAACATGAAGCAGCAGGAAGTGGCGGAGTCGCCGCCGGGCTGCACCTGCTTGTCCACCATGACGATCTTCTTGCCTGCCAGGGCCGGGGCCATGGCGGCGCCCAGTCCGGCGTAGCCGGTGCCGATAATCAAGATCTCGGTCTCCTCGGTGAAGTTGACCGGGGCGTAACCCGCCAGTCCCTCGCCGGTGTCGGCGCCAGCGGAGACCGGCTCGGTAGCCTTCTGCTCGCCCGCAGGGGAGCAGCCGGCCAGGGCACCGGCACCCGCCACCAGGCAGGAAGCGCCACCGATCTTCAGAAAGTCTCGACGTGAAAGCGTCATTATGAACCCTCCATTCATAGACGTCGTGCCGCCCGAACCGATCCTTCCCTTCAAAGGCCGTTTGCGCCGTCCTGGCGCCGGGCGGAATTGCACGGAAAATCCTACGAAAGCGGAGGGTTTTTGACTCCCCCAAAAAATGGTTAACTTTTAAACAAGTCTATGACCTGCTGTTTCTTGTTCACCCCTAGCTTCACGTAAAGGCTTTTGATGTAGCCTTGGGCTGTCGAGGTAGACAGATGCAGGCTCTCGGCTATGGCTGCGGCCGTGTGCCCCTGGGCAAGCCCCACCAGCACGTCGCGCTCGCGCGGAGACAGCTGGTAGCGCTCGGTCAGCTCGTCCACGCGCCGCTCCATGGACTGCTCGAAGGTTTCGGTCACGCGCTCGGTCACGCGCTCGACCACCACCACGGGCTCCGGCTGCGGCTGGCGACGCCGGGAGGCCACGATGCTGCGCAGACCTACCACCATGCCCAAGATGTAGACGCTCACCACGCACACGATGGTGACGCGCACGAAGGTACCGCCCTCGGTAAGGTTGCCGAAGTACCAGCCCAGCGCCAACCCTGCCATCAAGAACAGCCGCCGGCTCATACCGTAGATAGCCATAATGCCGTAACAACTGTCGTTGCTGCGGCGGCATGCGATGACGACGCAGTACAGTGAGAGCATCATGGTGAAGGAGTACGCCGAGTAGATCACCGTGGAAAGCGCCGCGGACAAGCGGTCGCCGAAGAAGGGCAGCAGCAGGAACACTGCGATGACGCCGGGAAACACCACGTTGTACACGATGCCCTGACGCGGCGCTCGGCTGGTGAAGAACACGAACAGGATGACCAGCGCCGAGCAGATGGCAGGCCCCCACACCGGCGCGTTGTCGGCGATGACGAAGGAATCCCTGTTCAAGCTGGCATAGGTGTTCACCAGCCCCACCACTAGCTCGAAGGAAGAGGCTGCAAGAATGGGGATGGCCGACTCCCGCAGGGTCTTCCGCAGCGTGGCGAGGGGGCGCTGCGGGCACGGGCCGGGCTTTTGGATGCGCCGACCCCAGGCGATCAGCACCGCGACGAGCACACATGCGCCTGCATAGACGAGCGATCCCCACGGCCGCGGGAACAGGTCGAAGCCCGTGATGATGAACGGCATGAGAAACGCCGAAACGGCAAGCTGCACGATAGGGGCGACCGGCGATTTCCCCGGAACCAGCAGCTCGGCGCAGGAGAGGCTCAGCACGGTCACAACGACGCCCCAGATAACGCCCAGGCCACCCGCGGACAGCACGTCGAAGAGCTTCTCCGGAAACAGGGCGTTCACCACGTACACGACAGCGGTAACCGCCAAGGCAGCAGTGGCGTTGGTACCGAAAGGCTTGAGCCAGCGCCTTGCGTACAGCACCAGAACCACCAGGCACGCGCCCACATTGCCGACGCCAGCCCCTATCATAAACTGGCCGTTCGACACGTAGCCGAGCGGCTCGGCGAATGTGGCGAAGTTGGTGGTGTAGCTGGAAAAGCTGATGACCCGATACAGGCTGTACACCGCCAGCACTAGCGCCGCCGACGGCGCGAACGCCTTGCGTATCTCCGCGATCTTCCCCTCGAGCACTCTTTACATCCTATCTAATTTGTTATACTCTTAATATAACAAATAGAACATTGCTTGCAGATGTTAAGGAGGCTCCCTAATGCTACTTCGAGTGAGCAGCACCTCCGAGAAGCCATTATACCAGCAGCTTCGCGATCAGATCGTCGAAGGCATAGCCGTTGGAGAACTGCTTCCCGGCGAGAAGCTGCCCTCCGTGCGCTCGCTCGCCACAGACCTGGGCATCAACCTGCACACGGTGAACAAGGCCTACGCGGTGCTGCGCGACGAAGGGTACGTGGCTATGCGCGGACGCTCCGGTGCCGTCGTGTCGACCCCCGGCGAGCAAGCCTCCACCCGCTCGCGCCTGGAAGACGAGCGCATGGACGAGTCGCTCTTCGACCTGGCCCTGGCCTTCCGCGCCCGCGGCGGCAGCCTAGATGCGTTCGCAGAGCGCGCCGCCACCCAGGCCGAAAAGGCATTCTCCGCAAGCGACCGAGGCTAGGCGCCTCGCCGGACATCCTAGATTAGGAGCATCCCATGATCGACGCTATAACCTTCTCCCCCTCCGAACCCGCCGGCGCGTTCTTCTGGGTGTTCGCCCTTGCCACGGCGGTGACCGGCTTGCTGGTGGCACTCACCCCCTACCTCATGCCGAAGCGGGAGTGCTTCGCCGTCACCGTGCCCGATGCAGCCTCGAGCGACCCGTACCTCAAGGGACTCAAACGCCGCTACCTGCTGTGGACGGTCGCCCTTGCCGTTGTGGCGCTGGCCGCCTCCACGGCGACCTACCTGGCCTTCGGCATCGGCGGCTACATCGCCGTTTTCACCGTGGGGCTGATGGCGCTGTGCGTCGCGTCCTTTGGGCTCATGCTGTATTTCCGCGCAAAGGTACGCGCCTACAAGCAACAGATGGGATGGACCGCGACCGAGCAGGAGCACGTGGCGCTGGTGGGCGACGAGCCTATGCCCCACGCGATTTCGATGAAGTGGGATCTGCTGTTTCTGGCCATCGCCGGCATCACCGCCGTCGCAGCCGTCATCTGCTACCCCTCCATGCCCGATCGCATCCCCATGCAGTACGACTTCAACGGGCAGGTGAGCACCTGGGCCGACAAATCGTGGGCAACGGCGGCCTTCCCCGTGCTGTTCGTGCTGTTCGTAGGTGCAGTGATGGCCGTGTCCCATTGGGGCATCGTCCATTCGAAGAAGGCCAGCGACCCGGCCGCCCCTGTGGCCACTGCCTGGGCCTACGGCATGTTCGCCCGAGCCCAAAGCATCCTGATGGTGGCCTTGGGCGTGATGGTGGGACTGCTGGGGCCGTTCATGGAGCTTTCCTTCGCCGGCACGTTCACGTTGCAGCAGCTGGTCATCCCTATCATGGCCGTCGCGCTCATAGCCGTGGTCGCCTCCATAGCCGTGGGCGTGGTCTACGGGCAGAACGGCGCGCGGCTCATCGCCCGGGTCCAGCGCAATGCGCCCCTGGCCTCGGACGACGACGAGCACTGGAAGGCCGGCGTCTTCTACGTGAACCGCAACGACCCCAGCCTTTTCCTGCCGGAGCGCTTCGGCATCGGCTGGACCATGAACTGGGGGCGCCCCGGGGCCTGGGTCATCGTAGGCATGCTGGTGCTGGTCACCGCCGCCTTCTGCATCGGCAGCATCCTGATGGTGGGGTAAGGGGGCGGCTCAGTTCTCTGATGAAAATGATAGATGCGTCTTTCATTTTTAGTAGACGTATCTATCATTTTTGCACGTAAGGCTTTCGTCATGGCAAGGTCGACCCCCGAAAACAGAAAGCCGGTCCGAAAGCCCTAAGCCCCCGGACCGGCCCGCCATCGTTCAGGCGGTCTTACGGTCGCCCTTTAGAAGATGCTCATGGCCAGGATGGAGGCCAGTTTGATGCCGGCGACGTCCGCGTTGGCCACTGCACCGCCGCCAGGGGCGTTCGTGGCGCAGGAGCAGGCCATGGTGTAGGAGCCGTAGCCCTCGTCCTGCTGGCCGTCGGCAATGGCCAGCTGCATGGTCTGGCCCCCGTTGCTCACCGCGATAGCCTGGGCGTTCTGAACGCCGTAGTCCGGCAGCGACGCGCACAGGGCGCTTGCGGCCTTGCAGAACACGCCCCTGATGTCGGCGACGGGGGTTACCGCCTCCTGGCTGTAGGTGAAACTTCCCTCGGCACGGGCCGCCTGGGCGATCCCCGCTGCCGCAGCGTCCTGGCTCACCTCCGCAGCGGCGGCCTCCGCGACGAACGATCCGGTTGCAGCCACCATGGGAGCCGCGATCACCAGGCCCGAGCTGGCCAGGGCGACGGACCCCAGGATAGCGCCGGCGGCTTGGGCTTTGCTGACTTTCGTTTCCACAGGTCTGTCCTCTCTATTCCGCGACTTCGATGATGATGCTGGAGGGCACGGACTGCTCGTACATGTCGGAAATGCCCTTCACGTGCAGGATATGGGTGCCGGGCTCGGAAGGGGTCCACTTCAGGTCCCAACGCACCCACTGGTTGGGGTCGAAGCTTGCGGGCACCTCGACTTCGGTCCAGTTACGGCCGTAGTCGTCACTGAACTCGATGGTGGTCAGCGTACCGGCGTACTGGGCCCAGGACCACGAGTAGCCGCTGAGGGTAAGCTCCTGGCCTACCTTGGCCTCGATGCCGTCGTTGTCGAAGAAGGCGCTGTTCACGGGGAAGATCAGCGTGGAGCCATCGGCGCGGGTGGGGCCTTCGGGATTGCCGAACAGCTTGGGGAAGTTACGCTGGGCCTCGTTGGGCACCTCCACGGTCTTGAAGGAGACAGTGGTCAGGTACTTCTGCCAAGGGCCGCCGGACAGGCCGGGGTAGACCATCGTGGCCGGGTAGCCCTGATGGGCGTCGAGCGGATGGCCGAAGTACTCGAGCGCGACGATGGGGTCGACCGCTTCGATAACCTCCCAGGAGTGATCCTGGAACCAAGGCTCCCAGTCGCCGGAGTCGGTATGGATGGAGTTCACGCCGTCCACCAGGCCGCCGCACTGCTCGATCAGGTAGGACAGCTTCACACCCTTGATGGGGATGTTGCAGGCCAAAACGCCGTTCACGCCGTTGGTGAAGCACGCCTGGGTAGCGGTGATCTCGGTCTGGGGCATGGCCTTCAGCTCGTCCAGCGTAAAGCTGCGGGGGTTGTTCACGCCCTCGGTGAAGTCCAGCGTCCACTTGTCGATGTCGACCTCGGTGGTGCCGTAGTTCTCGATGATGAACATGTCGTCCTCTTCGGTGACGGGCTGGTCGATGGCCACGTCGAGCGTGGGCGCACCTTCCGTGGTGATGCCCGTGCGGTACCCGCTCTCGTAACCGCGGCTCTTCAGCCACCACTGGTTCGGATCGGTGGAGCCGTCGATGAAGCCGCCCAGGTCGTCCATGTACATCAGGTGGTCGAACAGCATGAACTGATACTCGCCCAGCGCGCCGGCGGAGTTCATGGCATGGCAGCTCCAGCAGTTGCCGCCGCCTTCGGTGAACATGGTGCTTCCGTAGTGCTTGGCATGCATGATGTCTCCGAAGTAGGGGGCGCAGCGCGACGTGTGGCTGTCATGGCAGGGCAGGCAGTCGTTGACGGCAAGCTTCTTGCCGAAGCCGAACTTCGAAACGATGTGCTTGGGCTCCTGCATCATCATGACGTCGTAGAGATCGTCATGGCAGGCGTTGCAGCCACGGTTGCCGGTGTTGAGCCATTCGGTGTTGTCCTTCGTGTCTGGGAACAGCCCCGAGCTCATGTTGCGGTAGTCCTTCATGGTTACCGCCTGGGTGGAACCGGGGGTATCCACGGCCGCCTTCGTCTCCGATTCGCCCGATGCATCCGTCGCAGGATTGGCCGCCTGGCCCGATGCGGGCTGCTCGGCGCTTTGCTTCGGCGCGTCCGCCTTGCCGGTGCCTCCCTGGGGCGCGCAGCCTACAACCGCAACGCCCATCACGCCTGCCACCAAGGCGACGGCCGCCAAGGTTGCGAACGCCTTGCGCCACGAGGCTTTGGCGGAAGCGCAGGTGGTACCTTGCCTCATCCTTCCTCCTTCTCTCCGGGACGGCCTTTGTCGCCGCCCTCCTCTTCCTTGCAAACCGCCGCCTTGTCGCCAGCCCCCTGCGAGCACACGGGGCGACCGGCAGCCGCGGTTCCTTGCGCAAAGAAAGCTACGGCGCAGGGGAAGCCGCTCAAACACCAATATTTCTGTATTTCGTTATCGGGACCGAACCGAGCAAGATACTGAAAATATAATGACGGCGACTGAAACGGTGGCTGATAAGGTGTTTCTTTGTCCGCGCTATGAACGATAGCTGGATGGGGGGTTGCAGGCTCATGAGGGGGAAGCGAGTCGTGTCCGGACGGCAAGGGGGAAAGCGCCTCGGGACTCAGGGCGCCGAAGGAGCGGCTGCAACCGTCGTGGAGAGCAGAGCCGACGCAGCCGCCCCCGCAGGGCCTTCCGGCACCGGCCGCGTCGCCTTGCTCGCAGGACTCTTCGCGCTCTGCTGGGGCTGGTGGTCGTCGTTCCACGACGTGAGCGCCCTGTCGGTTCCGCCTTTTCCGCTGCTTGCGCAGGCTGACCCCGCAAGCTTTACGGCGGGCTTCACCATGCGCGACCTGTCCTGCATCACCGACACTGCGGGAACCTGCATCGGGTTTCTGGCCGCTTGGCGATTCTCACGGCGGCGCGCGGAAGGGGCGCCCTTCGCGACGGCCGTCGTCCCGGTCCTTGCCGCAACGAGCATCGGATACTACCTTTGCCTCTTCCGGGGCATCATGGTCGGCATCTTCGCCTTCCAGTTCCTGTTCTGCGTCGTAGCGCCCTTCTTGCTCGTAACGCTTTTGGGGCTGCTCTTCTCCTTGGCTCGGGAAAGGCTGCTGCCCTGCTTGGCCGCCGCGACGCTCGGCTCAGCCGCTGTCAAATCCGCCCTGTTCCTGGCCACGCTTCCGTCGGGCTTCGGCGTTGGCGCGCTCGCAGCATCGGTGGCCGTCACCGTTGCCGCCTGCGCCTTGAGCTTTCTCTGGCTGCGCAACGTCGCCTCGTCAAACGTTGCCGCCAACCGGGAGCGACGCAGCGAAGAGGGCCGCAGGGCATGGCTTCTCGGCGACGGCCTGTGGACCCCCTTGCTGCACGTTGCCCTGTTCGGTGCGGTGTTCGGAATCATCCACACCTTCCCCACCGGATCTGGGCACACGCCCGAGCTGCGAACGCTCTGCCATCTGGCGGGTACGGCCATCGCCTGCCTGTGGTTCGCCGTGGCGTTTCGCCCCTCGAAGGGAACCGCTTCCTTGGTGCGTATCTGGCACTTCACCACGAAGGCCACGTTTCCCGTAATCATGATGGGGCTCTTTCTCATGCCGCTCATCATGACTGACGCCTACACGGTGCCCGAGATCCTCTCGCAGGTAGGGCTTGCGCTCTACACCCTGTCCCTGTTCGCCGCCTTCGCCCTCGTAGCGCGCCATACCGGGCTCTCGCCCTTCGTCATCTGCGCACTTTGCCTGTTCGTCTACTACGCCGGCCAGGTCGTGGGGCTGCTCGGCCCGCTGCTGCTGCACGGCGCGATGCCCTTCGACAGCACGGCGTTCACCATAGTGGCCTCAGGGGCCTTCCTGCTTCTGGTGATCGCCATGTTCGAAATACCTATCATGACCGGCATGCGAACCTACTGGGGCTTGGAGGAGAAGACGTCGCCCAAGGGGCATTTCGACGACCGCCTGCGCCGCCGATGCCGCGAGATCGCCGGCGACCACAAGCTGACGAAGCGGGAGGAGGAAATCCTGTTCCGCGTGCTCCAAGGGCAGCGCCCCTCCACTATCGCCGAGGAGCTGGTCATCTCCATCAACACCACGCGCACCCACATCCAGCGCATCTACGCAAAAACCGGCGTCCACTCCGAAAGCGAACTGCTGTCGCTGGCCAGAGACGCCGCACCGAAAGCTTAGCGAAGGCTGCCGGCGCCTTCCGCGTCGGCAGCATCCTGATGGCGTGATAGGCCGAGGCCGCCGCCGACCAGGGTATCCCGGGTCGGCGGCGGCCTCTCTTCGAAATACGGTTCTCGGGCAGCGGCAAGCGCTGTTTATCGTTTCTTACAGCGCCTTCATCATGATGGCCAGGGTGTGCATGGTGATGCCGGACACGTCGGCGTTAGCTATCGCGCCGCCGCCGACGCCGTTGGTGGAGCAGGCGCACGCCATCAGGGAGGACTGCTCGTCACCGGCAACCAGGTCGCCCACCGCGGCCGCCATGCTGCCGGCGGGGCCTGCGACCTGCATGGCCGTCACGTCGACGCACTTCTGGGTGTACTGCGGCATGGCCACGCACATCGCCGCAGCCGCCTTGGAGAACACCGCCTTCACCGTGGCGTTGCCCGTAACGACGTTCTGGCTGTAGGAGAACGTACCCGCAACAGCAGCGGCATCGCCTTGGGCTGCCGCGGTCTGACCCTCATGGGCTGCAGCCGCGGACACTGCGGGAGCCGCCTGGGCCTGCTGCACCACCGTCGCCGCCGCACCAGCTCCCATGCCTGCTGCCAGCAGCATGGTCCCGGCGATTCCCGCCATCTTCTTCGTGTTCTCCATGCTAGCCCTCCTTGCTCGGGTCAACGACGTTGATCATGATCTCGGCCGGCTCGGGAGTCTCGTAGCCACCGGTGTCGTGGGCACGCACCATGAAGCAGTAGCTGCCTTCCGCCTCGGGCGTCCACTCGAAGTTCCACCAGGTCCATTTCGTGGGATCCTGGTCGGCGGTCTCGAAGGTCTTCCAGGTCTGGCCGTGGTCCATAGAGAACTCAACGTCAGAGATCTGATGGACGTAGGTGTTCGCAAAGCCCTGGAACGCCACCGTGTCGCCCAGGTTGAAGATCTGGCCTTCGCGCATGTAGGCGATGCCGACGTTGGGGGCGTAGCCGGCGGTGCCTTCCTTCTGGGAGAAGTCGCCTTCGCGCCACAGCGACGGGTTCCACTGGCCGTCCATGAACTCAATCTCGGTCACGGCCTTGATGTTCTCGTCGGCAATCCAGCCTCCCAGCCACACCTGGCAGGGGTAGCCGTTCATGTACGTGACGGGCTGGCCGCTGATCTCGTACACCAGGTAGCCGGAATACTCCTTCACGTAGTCCAGGCCGAACTCCTTCTTGGTGCCGTCCTGGCCCAGCGCCTCAACCAGCGTCTTGTCCTGAGCGCCCACCAGCTCGGCCAGCTTCACCAGAGGGATGCCCTTGATTACGCGGTTCGAGACATAGGGGCCGTTCTCGCCGTTGTTCAGGCAGGAGACGCCCATGATCAGCTCTTCGCCGCCCACCGTGTCGATCAGCTCCTGCAGCGTGTAGGTGCGCTCCTCGCCGCCCTCGTTTTTCAGCGTGATCTCCCACGACTCGAATACGCCGTCGTTGGCGGGGTCAGGCTGCTGGCCCATGTCGGTCAAGGCCAGGTTGGTGGGCGTGATCATGTCCTCGCTGTTCTTCACGTAGAAGTTGGTCCACATGGGCGCGTCGGGGCCTTCGACGAAGTCCTGGTCGACGCTGAAGCTGCCGTCGAACTTATCGGAAGCGAACGTGGTGATGCCGCGCAAAACATTGTGCTTGACCTCGTCCCACAAATGCAGGCCTTCCTCGTCCAGCGAGCTCTTGCCGATGCCCGACTCGGCCGTCACGCCGTAGTGGCAGCTCCAGCAATCCCCTCCCTGGGCGTCGAACATCTTGTTCCGCGAGCCGTGGATGGTGTGGATCATACCGCTGAAGTTCGACTCGTAGCGACCGCCCAGATGGGAGTTGTGGCAATCGATGCACTGGCTGACCGTGGTCTCCATGCCCAAGGACGAGGCGATGAACTCGTGGGGCGCATCTCCGATGGTTTGCACCAGCTCGGCCAGGTCGTCGTGGCAAGCCCAACAGCCGCGGTCCTCGGCGTTGAGTCGGTAGGTGTTGAACGAGATGTTGTTCTTCAGGTTGGCCGTGGTGTCTCGGGCCGGAAACGGGGTGCGCCGCACCGACACGCCGTCCTCGAAGGTGATGACGTTGGTAGGCCAATCCTCGATGCGGTCCTCGTAGGAGCCGTAGATGGCATCGCGCCATTCCTCGGGCTCCACTCCCCCCAACTGCCAATCCGCCAGCGGACGCAGGCCCGTGTCCATGGCATTGACCGCCGCAGAATCCTGCCCGGCTGCAGCCTGCGTCGACGAATCCGCAGGCTGCGCCGAAGGAGCGCAACCGCCCAAGGCGAGCGCGCCTGCGACCAGAAGCGCCGCGGACCCGAGGATGATTCGCTGTTTCCTCATTGTTCCTCTTCTCCTCGATTTCCACGGGAAAGGTCGAAGCAGACCAATCGCAACCGCACGGGCGCGCTACAGCTGTCCCCCTCTTGGCCCCCCGGCCTCTCCCCTTGCCCAAACAAATATAGGTTCTGGCCATATACATTACAAATACCGATATATAATCTATTTCCATAATCTAAAAGCATGGTTAAGCAACAGGAGTCAGTCGTCGAGGAGAAAGCCATGGACCTTGCCACTTTGCAGAACTTCCTCGCCATTGCCGACGAGGGAAGCGTCACCGGAGCCGCCCACAAGCTGCATCTATCCCAGCCAGCCCTCTCAAGGCAGCTGAGGGACCTGGAGCAGGAACTTCGCTGCAGTCTTTTCACCCGCTCGAAATCCGGCGTGCAGCTGACGCCGCAGGGACAGCTGCTGCAAAGCCGAGCGAACGAGCTGCTTATGCTCGCCAGCCGCACCCAACAGGAAGTCTCGGGTCTGCGCAACACCGTTTCAGGCGACCTCCGCATAGGGATTGCCGAAACGCCCAGGGTTTCACTGCTCATAGAAGCGTTTCGAAAGCTGCACACCTACCATCCGGACACGAAGCTGCACCTCAACTGCGGAAACTCCTTCGACCTAGAGAACCGCTTCGATCGGGGAGCGTTCGACTTCACCCTTCTGTCCGAGCCCGTCAGCATATCCAAGTACAACAAGAAAGTACTGCCCTTTCGCGAGCAATGGGCAGTGCTTGTCAGAAAGGATAACCCGCTCGCCCGGAAAAGGATCATCGGGCGAGACGACCTCGCCAGCGAACCCATCATCGCCTCGGAGCAGACCTCCCATCGCATAGACGAGGGCAACGCTATCCGGGAATGGCTCGGCGAGGGGCGCTCGATTAGCATTGCAGGATCTTACAACCTTCGCTTCGGCGCGGCTGTCCTGGTTGACCAGGGCGTAGGGTCGGCGCTGGTATGGGATTCCGGAACATGGGAAACGGACACCTTGACAACCCGGCCGCTCGACCCGCCGCTCACCTCGTTTCTCGCCCTCTGCTGGCGCAAGGACCACGAGCTCTCCCCGCTGGCAGCGGCATATCTCGACTACCTCGAGGAAGTCTTATCCGAAGCGGCAGGCAACGAGGAGCAGGCCGACGGCGTCCAGGCGCAGAAGGACGCAAAAAGCTAAGCGCATTTGAAGGAAGAGGAAGGGCAAGGGCATGGCGCGGCATGCAGCAGTTAGTCCTCCCCCAGCTCGGCCTTCCAGTCGAAGTCGGGCGGCGGCCCTAGGGGCACGCTGCCGTCGGTGTCGCCCTCGCCCGTTGCCGGGGCGCCGCTCCATTGGAAGCGATCCATGAGCACGCGACCTTCGTCGTCGAAGGCTACACCTTCCTCCTGCAACATCGAGCGCTGCACCTCTTCGCCGCCGAAGGCGAAGCCGCTGGCCATGCGCCCGTCCTTGAACACCACGCGATGGCAGGGGATGTCGCCGGCGTCTTGGCCGGGGCTTGGGTTCCCGCGCAGGGCATAGCCTACGTAGCGAGCCGAGCGCGGCGCACCGATGAGTCGCGCTATCTGCCCGTAGGTGGCCACTTTCCCGCGCGGCACCTGCCGTACCACCGCGAACACCCTGTCCGCGTAATCACCCATGACCGTCCTCCTTTTTGGCAGAGATTCGGGGTTTGGCAAATCGCCCACAGCCTTCCCGGCCCCACTCGGCCCGCTTTCCAGGCGAAACGCACCCGGGTGCGCATAGCGAGCCAGTTTTACCACGGCCAAGGCGTCCCGGAATTTGCCAAACCCCGAATCTCTGCCAAAAACCAGGCGCCAGAAGCGGAAGCCGAGGACGCAAACCGAAAACGAAAAGGCCCCGGCGTCGGCTTTGCGCCATGCCGGGACCCGAAACGTCAGCTACGAGCGTCAGCTATGCTGCGCCGGAAGCCTACATCATGCCGCCCATGCCGCCGCCGGCCATGGCCGCCATAGCCGCCGGGTCGGGATCCTTGGGAATCTCGTTGATGGTGGCCTCGGTGATGAGGATGAGCGCGGCCACGGAAGCAGCGGACTGCAGCGCGGTGCGGGTCACCTTCACCGGGTCGTTCACGCCCATGGCGATCATGTCGCCGTACTCGCCGTTGGCGCAGTTCAGACCTTCGCCCTTCTTCATGTTCTTCACATGCTCCACCACCACGGAGCCCTCGAAGCCGGCGTTGCCGGAGATGGCGCGGATGGGTGCCTCCAGAGCCTTGCGGATGATGCCCACGCCCACTTCCTCGTCGGCGTTGTCGCACTTCACCGCGTCAAGAGCGGGCTGGGCGTCCAGCAGGGCCACGCCGCCGCCGGCCACGATGCCCTCTTCCACGGCAGCGCGGGTAGCCTGCAGCGCGTCCTCGATGCGGCTCTTCTTCTCCTTGAGCTCGCTTTCGGTAGCAGCGCCCACCTTCAGCACGGCCACGCCGCCGGAAAGCTTGGCCAGGCGCTCCTGCAGCTTCTCGCGGTCGAAGTCGGAGTCGGTGCGCTCCAGCTCGGCCTTGATCATGTTGATGCGGTCCTCGATGGCCTTCTTGTCGCCGGCGCCGTCCACGATCAGCGACGAGTCCTTGGTCACCTTCACGGTCTTGGCATGGCCCATCATGTCAACGCGGGCATCGGCCATGGTCATGCCGAAGTCCTTGTCGATGACCTGGGCGCCGGTAACCGCGGCGATGTCCTCCAGGATGCGCTTGCGGCGGTCGCCGAAGCCGGGGGCCTTGATGGCCACGCAGTTGAAGGTGCCGCGCAGCTTGTTCAGCAGGATGGTAGCCAGCGCCTCGCCTTCCACATCCTCGGCCACGATGAACAGCGGGCGGCCGGTCTTCATGATGTCCTCCAGCAGCGGCACCATGTCCTGGATGTTGGAGATCTTCTGGTCGGTCAGCAGGATGAACGGATCGGACAGCACGGCCTCCATGCGCTCCATGTCGGTGGCCATGTAGGGGCTGATGTAGCCGCGGTCGTACTGCATGCCCTCTACGATGTCCATCTCCAGGCCGAAGGTCTGGCTCTCCTCCACGGAGATGGCGCCGTCCTTGCCCACGGCCTCCATGGCCTCGGCGATCTTCTCGCCGATCTCGGCGTCGCCGGCGGAGATGGTGCCCACATTGGCGATCTGCTCCTTGGTGGAGACGGGGGTGGCGTCGGCCTTGATGGCCTCGACCACGGCGTCGGTGGCCTTCTGGATGCCGCGGCGGATGCCCAGGGCGTCGGCGCCGGCGGTCACGTTGCGCAGGCCTTCGGACACGATCACGTCGGCCAGTAGGGTGGCGGTGGTGGTACCGTCGCCGGCTACGTCGTTGGTCTTCACGGCCACCTCGCGCACCAGCTGGGCGCCCATGTTCTCGACCGGATCCTCCAGCTCGACTTCCTTGGCCACGGTCACGCCGTCGTTGGTGATGACCGGCGCGCCGTAAGACTTCTCCAGGGCGACGTAGCGGCCCTTGGGGCCAAGCGTCACCTTCACGGCGTTGGCCAGCTTGTTCACGCCGGCAGCAAGGCCGCTGCGGGCATCGGACTCGAACTTGATTTCCTTAGCCATGTTTTATGGCTCCTTCCTCAACAATACCGAACTGTGTTCGTTAGCAAGCTTAAGATGCGAAAAGCACTACGGCGTTGCGGCCGAGTTGGGGCTTTTGCATCACGCAAGCCACCGCAAACGTCTGAAATCGCCTTCCGCGAAACAGGCAACTACGCGAAGACGCCGTAGAGGTCGTCGGCGCGCAGGATGAGCACGTCCTCGCCGTCGATGGTGATCTCGGTTCCGCCGTACTTGCCGTACACCACGCGGTCGCCCACCTTCACGGGCACGGGCACCAGCTTGCCGTCCTTGTCCAGCTTGCCCTCGCCCACGGCCAGGACAACGCCGCTCTGGGGCTTTTCCTTCGAGTCGGAAGCAAGCAGAAGGCCGCCGGCAGTGGTCTGCTCGGCCTCGTCCTGCTTGACGATCACGCGATCACCGAGTGGTTTCAGGTTCATGGTTGATCTTCCTTTCGTCGACATCACGCACGTTCGTCGCGTTCGCACCGCAAGTGCCGGACCAGCGGAAGGGCTTTCAGCGTTTCCGCAGTTCATCGAAGATAAACCGCAGCGATTCCGCGATATGCCCTACGCTTGCAGACGCCGACCAATCTTAGGCGCCTGGAAGCCATGGCGGGTTTTGCATGCGAAATCGTTAGCCACTTGTAAACCCGACTGCTAGCACTCGTGCACTTTGAGTGCTAAATGACTGGGTCCATAATAGCATTGCCCGCCACCTGCGCAACCGATTCCCAAAAAATCTCAGCCCCCGCGACTCAGATTCCTGGAACTCCCACCGTTTCGCCATATTTGCGCGAGCCGTCGCGGCCGCAAGGCGATTCGAACGGGCACTGCTTCAACGCGGGGCGCTACACGGTCATCCATGCGCTCACCGGCGGACTTGAGCCTTCCAACCCTTGCTCGTTTAAGGACGTAGCGGACAAGTTCGTCGGCAAGGACGGCGGATTCGCTTGGGATAAGCCCGAGAGCTGCTTCCACGAGATTCAGGTGTGGTAAGGTAGGCGCGCACGGTATACAGCGCAGCGCATAACCGGCAACTCTATACAAAGCGCGTGACCAGGCATTACACACCGTTTGTCCTAGTCGCGCGTTTTCTTGCCGCATGCACGACATGCCGGTTGTGCACCGCACATCCGGCCGAAGGAGCAGCTATGGCCACCATCGTCATGACCGACAACGACTTCGGGGGCGCCGACTTCGAGCGGAAGCTCGTGGAAGGGGCCGGGCTTGGGTTCGCCAGCTACAACGGCCCGGACTGCCGAACGCCCGAGCAGATCGTCGCCCACCTGCAGGCGGCCTGCGAGCCGAGCGCGAGCGCAAGCGCATCGGGTGCAGGCAAGCATGAAGCGAGGACCGAAGCCGTAGGCGCCATCACCTCCTACGGCCGCTACACCGCCGAGGTGTTCAAGGCGCTGCCCCAGCTCAAAGTGGTGAGCAAAACCGGCACCGGCGTGGACAACATAGATGTGGAAGCAGCCACCGAAAACGGCACCGTGGTCTGCAACGTGCCCGGCTACGGCACCGAAGTGGTTTCTGACCACGCCATCGCGCTGGCGCTTGCGGTGCTGCGGCGCATCAACGAAACCGACGCCGACCTGCGCGCGGGCACCTGGGACTTTCGCCGTCGCCGTCCGCTCGGCCAGGTGCAGGGGCGCACCTTCGGCGTGGTGGGCTACGGATCAATCGGGCGGGCTGCGGCGCGCAAGGCCCGAGGGCTGGGCTTTGACGTGGTGGTATGGGACCGCAAGGGGGTTCCCGGGCGTCGCACGCCGGAGGACTTCCCCTACCTGGCCCTGGACGACCTGCTGAAAACCGTCGACGTGGTGAGCTTCCACACCGCGCTTACGCCGGAAACGCACCATCTGCTGAGCGCCGAACGCATCGCGTCCATGAAGTCCGATGCCGTGGTGGTCAACACCTCCCGCGGCGCTGTTGTGGACACGAAGGCCCTGGCCGAGGCGCTCTGCTCCGGCAAGCTGTGGGGTGCGGGCCTGGACGTGTTCGAGGAGGAGCCGCTCACACCCGGCCATCCCATCTGCCGCGCGCCGCACACGGTGCTCTCGCCCCACGACGGCTACTGGTCCGAGGAATCGGCCGTGGAGCTGCGCACCCGCGCCGCCGAAAACGCCATCGCCGTGATGTCAGGGAAAGCACCCGAGCACTGCATAAATCCCGAGGCCCTGGAAGCTGCTTGGGCGAAGTAACGTCTCGCCAGCAGCAGCCGCTAGCGAAAAGCAGCCGTCCCCCACACTGCAGGGGACGGCTGTCACCACTCAAACACATCGTATACGCCCGCTGACAGCGGATGCGCCGCAAGGGAAGTGCCCGCAGGCGCCGGCCCTACTTGTTGGCTACGGCCCGGCCCACGACATAGCCCTGGGTATGGGCGCGGCCCAGCGACAATCCGGGTATCGTCATAGGATAGTCAGGGCTACCGAAGAAGTTGCCGGCGCAGTTGCCGATGGCGAAGAGACCCTCGATAGGCTGCCCATCCTTGTCGAGTACCTGCATATCGGCGTTCACGTTCACACCATGGATGATGGTCGACAGACCAATGTGGCGATGGATGCCGTAGAACGGTGGCTGCTCGATGGGCTTCAGGAACTTGGCGGGCTTGCCCATGTCCTCGTCGATGCCCTTCTTCGCCAACTCGTTGTAGCGCTTCACCGTCTGCACGAAAGCGTCCACATCGGTCAGTCCGAGCTTCTCCCCCAGCTCCTCCAGAGTGTCGGCCGAGAAGGTGTTGATGAGGCTCTCGTAGACGCCGGTCTTCTCTCCCTCGACCTCGGGCATGTAGCTGGCCATCGCCTCGGGCGGCAAGGCTACTCCAGGCCAACCTTCGGTGTCGGTCATGTAGTTGCTGTCAAACACCTGGGTGTACCAGCCCTGGTCATCTTCGCTCTTCAGGAAGTTACCCATGACCGCCATCTCGCATCGCGCCTCGTTGCAGAAGCGGGTACCGTCGTTCTTCACCGCCAGGAAGGGCATGTCGGCCATAGAGCCCGGACCAGCGTCGAAGTCGTGCTGCACCTTCGATCCGCAAGCATCCTCCATACAGCCTCCGGCCCATACCATCATCCGCTGGCCGTCACCGGTCTTGTTCTGCTCCTTACGGTAGATGTTGACCATGTCGGGCTCGTAGTGGGCCATCATCTCATCGTTGTTCTCGTAATCGCCCGTTGCCACGATAACGCCCTTGGCAGCGTTGAACAGGATGTTGCCGCCTTCCCCTTCGGCAATGACGCCGGTTACGGCCCCGGAATCGTCCTGGGCGAGCTGGACTGCGGGTGTGGAGTAGAAAATCTCGACGCCTTGGCTCTCGGCCCAATCGGCGATATCGCGCATACCGTTACCAGTGTTGTAGGGTTTCGGGCCGAAGTCGAAGGCAAAGTACGACACGTCGTAGCCGTCGATGGTGCCGATGTTGGAGGTCCATTTCGCCGTAGAGTCGACCATTTGACACCCAGCTTTCGTGCCGATGTCCCACAGCCACTTCAGAGCCTCGCCGGAGTTGTAGGCCCACAGCCTCACCTGATCGCGGTCGGACAGATGACAGCAGTCGGCGTTCACCAACGACACCACAGCTTCGACACCACCCGGCGCCGTCCCGTCAAGGATGATGGAGTCGCAGGTGTTGCCCTGGGAGATAGCCGTCGCCTCCTTCTGGAGCAGAGCAACCTTCGCCCCCGCCTGGAAGGCGGAGATGGCCGCAGGAACGCCCGCGGCGCCGGCACCGATGACCACCACGTCGTAGTCCTTAGTGTCGGCGAAATCGGTGATGGGGTCGGGCTTGACGAAGAACGGAAGCGTTCCATCGGAAACCGCCGCTACAGCCTTGGCATCCTTGTCAGCCGAGGGCTGCGAGGGCGTGCAGGCACCCAGCATGGACACACCGGCAACGCCCATGGCGGCAGCGCCACCGAACTTGAACAGGTCGCGTCGAGAAAAACTCGTCATTTCCCCTCCTTGGGTAGAACCGACAACGAGCGGCAGCCGAGCTGCCGCAGCACCGAACAGGCTCGCTTTCCAGCCTGCCCGCTAAGAGCAGTCTAGCCGGCAGGCTTCTGGGCCCGCATCGACCGACCGCGAAACAATCGGGCTATCTTTCGTAACCTGCACCCTAAGCACCGCCATAACCCCCCTCTTTAACCTCTTTTTTTCGCAGTCGCAGGCAAAAGTACCCGCCCTTGGCCCTTTCTGGCGGACGCCTTTGTCATATAATCTGCTGTAGGTAGCGATCATTTCAACATTCACCTGGGTTTTCGGCACCCGACCAAGCCAATGTCCGATTCTGGGGAAGATGGGGACACCGTGACCGAGACAGACCGAGCCGGCACCGATTCCGCCCGAGCCGCCGAACCGGACGCAGAAGCGACGCACGAAGAACGATCCCGCTGGCCCAGGGGATCGTTCTTCGTGCCTCTGGCATTTCTGGGCCTGGGCGTCTACCGCGCATGGATCGAGATCGTCTTCGTTGGCTCGTTTACGAGCTTTCCCGCCGCATTTGGCGGCGTCGCGGGGTTGAGCGTCCGGGATTTGTTCGACTGGTCCATGGTGGCCACCGCCATCTTCTGCACGCTGCTCGCCCGCAAAATCTCCCCTTTCTTCAACAAACCCTTCCTCTTCGCTTTCGGCGGACTGTTGCTCGTCACCTCCACCGTCCTCATGTTCGCTTCGTGCTGGGTTCCAGACATCACCTCGCTAGCAAAAGTGCCAGCAGCCGTCCTGGGAGGCGTCGGCATTGCGCTGGTGATCCTTGTATGGAGCGAGCTGTACAGCTGTTTGAATCCGTTGCGCGTAGCGCTGTATTACTCCGCTTCAATCGTTGTGGGAGCACTTATCATCTACGTCTACCGCGGGTTCTATCTTCCCTGGCTTTTCGCACTTACCGCGCTGCTGCCCGTCATATCACTGATCGCTGCCTGGCGCGGGTTCGAAAGCCTGCCGGCGCCTGAGCTTCCCTCCGTCGCATGGATGCGGTTCTCCATACCGTGGAAGGCAGTGCTGTTCATGGCCGCCTACGCGTTTGGCTACGGCCTCATGGAGGGAGGCATGTACGAAGGCGCATTCGGCCCCCATTCGGCGCCGGGAACCGTGGCGGTGGCTGCGCTAGTATTCATAGGGGTGGCGCTGCGGGGCGGTCGCTTCGACTTCAGCATCATCTACAGGGTAGCGCTTCCCCTCGTAGTCGTCGCCTTCACCCTCGTGCCGCTCTTCGGCAATGTGCAGGGAGCCGCCGCGAGCTTCTGCATGGCGGGAGCTTATACGGCCCAGTCGATCATCATCATGCTCATCATGGCCAATATCTGCTATCGCTTCGGCGTATCGGCCATTTGGCTGTTCGGCATCGAACGCAGCGTGCGTCAGATCGCGATGTGGCTCGGGCGGACAACGGCCGATGTCGCGGAAAGCGCCAACCTGCTCGGAGACGGAGGAGGCGCGGCCGTTTCGCTGCTTGCCGTTCTCGCCGTAGTTGTCGCAACCACCATTCTGCTCTCGGAGCGGGACTTGTCGAGCCGCTGGGGCGCCAATTTCTTGTCTGGCGGCATGGATAGCGCCGCCGCGATCCGCAAGCAAGAGCTAGCAGACCGCTGTGCCGAGATTTCGCGCCAGTACAAGCTGTCTGCACGAGAAGAGGAAGTGCTGCTCCTGCTTGCCCAGCATAAGACCGTGGGAATCATCGAGCGCGAGCTGCTTATCGCTAACGGCACCGCCAAGGCACACGTGCGACACATTTACCAGAAGCTCAACATCCACACGCGCAATGAGCTGTTCGACCTTCTCGGCGCCGACCCGCGTCCCTGAGCGCAGCAGACAGACGCCGCACGCGCCGGTAGCCCCAACCTCCTCCCCGGCGCAGTCTTATTGCAATTCGATGGAGCCGCACAGCGAACGAAGCTACGGTCCTTCTCGCAAGCGAAGGTGCCGCAGAGGCTCGCGGCCCTACCCGCTTTGCCCTTGCGGCTTGCTTGGCACGGTCACCAGCACCACCATGGCCAGGATGAGCACGAGCGCTACCACGTCGAAGCCGGAGAAGGATGTGTGCAGCCACAGCGCCGAAATGACCATGGCCGACACCGGCTCCATGCAGCCGGCCAGGCTGGCGCGCACCGGCCCCGCGTCGGCGATACCCTGCAGGTACATGAGGTAGGCGCCCACGGTTCCCACCAGCACCATGGCCGCCATGACCGCTATAACCTGCGGCGTCACGTTCACTTCCATGGTCCAGGGACGCGTGAGCCCAAGCGCCGCCACCCCGGCGATAGCCATGGCGAAGGCCGGCACCACCAGACTTCCGTACTTGGCAAGCGGTTTCGCGGGAAGCAACGTGTAGAAGGCCATGGCGAGGGCCGCCATGAGGCCCCACCCGAACCCGGCGGCAGAGATGGACAGCGTCGAAGGGTCGCCCTGAGTGGCCATAAGAAACACCGCCAGCAGAGCCACGGCCACACCCAGCGCCTCCCGTCCGCGGGGCAGCCGCCGTGCGCGCACGCAGGTGTAGCCCATGATGAGAAGAAGCCCCAGCCGCTCCATCATAGTCCCGGTGCCGGAGTTCGTGTAGGCAATGGCGGATAAGTAGCTGAACTGGGTGAACAACACGCCCAGCAGTGCAAAGAGCGCAACGCGACCCATCGTGGCTCGATCGCGGGCCAAAGAGGTAACTTTGCCGGGACACTTCAGCGCGCAGAACGCAAGCAGCACCACGGCGGCCATGCACAGGCGCACGGGCGTGATCCAGGCCACGGGCACGCCCATGTCGGCCGTGAGCAGCTGCGCCGCCGTGCCCGAGAACCCCCAGCACGTACCGCCCAGAGCAGCCAGCAGCGTCCCTCGCACCGGGTGCGGCGGGGAAAACCATACCACCTGGGTTGACTCGCGCACCGCCTGGCTCCTCCGTCCTCTCTATCGTTCAGCCGCAGACAAGCTCCGCATATCCGAAGCGGCGCTGCCCAGCATAGCAGCAAACGGGCGCAATTCGGGTGGCGAGCAAACGGCTGGGCGGGAATTTCGCGCATTGACGCTTGTTCAGCACACAGGTACAATCTATCCTTGCGCGTTTGCCCGACTCGGGTCTCCCGACGGGCGTTGCACTGTGGATGGGCCGTTAGCTCAGTTGGTAGAGCAGGGGACTTTTAATCCCAAGGTCGCGGGTTCGAACCCCTCACGGCCCACCATCTCCCTCGCCGTCCCGCCCAGGGAGCAGCAACGATAGGATGCGCTTCTGAACTGGGGCATCGTCCAACGGCAGGACTCTGGTTTTTGGTGCCAGCTATCCAGGTTCGAATCCTGGTGCCCCAGCCATCTTTCCCGTTAAGCCTCTTTCCTCTGCTGTGCTCTCGGTCCGAAAGCCCAGCCGGCAGCCATGCCCTAGTAGGGTTCCTCCAGGTTCGCATGGGCGAAGGCATCGGCGTCAAGGGCGAAGAACTTCCCGTCGCGGAAGCGGTCCAGGGCTACGAGCGCTATCATGCCCGCGTTGTCGCCGCAGGCGGAAAGCGGCGGCATGACCAGGCGCACGCCCATCTTCGCGCACATCGCCTCGTAGGCCGCACGCAGCACCGGGTTCGCCGCCACGCCGCCTCCCAAGCAGAAGGTGCGGGCACCGGTCTGGCGCAGCGCGTCGGCGGCCTTCTTCACCTGCACGTCCACCACCGCCTGTTGAAAGCTCGCGCAGATGTCGGGCACGTTCAGAGGCCGGCCTGCCGCACGCTCGTTGTTGATGTAGGTCACCACGGCGGTTTTGAGTCCCGAAAGGGAGAACCGCAGGTCATGGGAGTGCATAAGCGCCCGCGGGAAGGCGATGGCGTCGGGGTTTCCCTGGGCTGCCATGCGCGAGATGACCGGTCCGCCCGGGTACCCCAGGCCCAGTGCCTTGGCCACCTTGTCGAAGGCCTCGCCCACCGCGTCGTCGATGGTGGCCCCCAGCACCCGGTAACGCCCCCAGTCTTCCATAGATACCAACATGGTGTTGCCGCCGGACACCAGCGACACCACCGCCGGCGGTTGGAAGTCGGGAAAGCCGATCTTGTTCGCGTACAGATGCCCTTCCAGGTGGTTCACCCCGATGAACGGCACATCCAGGGCCCAGGCCGCCCCCTTCGCGAAGGCCACGCCCACCACAAGGGCCCCCACCAGGCCGGGAGCGTAGGTGACGGCCACCGCGTCAAGGTCGCGCCAACGCAGGCGGCTCGCGCCCAGGTTGCGCGCCGCCACGTCCAGGCATTCGTCGCATACGCCGCAGATGGCCTCGATGTGCTTGCGGCTGGCGATTTCGGGCACCACGCCGCCGAAGCGGGCATGGAAGTCTATCTGGCTGGCCACCACGTCGGAGACAAGCGCGCCGGCACCGTCCACGATGGCTGCAGCCGTTTCGTCGCAGGAGGACTCAATAGCCAGGATAAGCGGGTGCTCGGCAGCCGGCGAAGGGCCATCCACCTCATCAGGGGCGCCAGCTGCGCTCGCGAGCGCAGCCGACGAGCTGCGCGCCGCATCCACTTGCAATCGCATGCCTGCCACATCGCGCGATGCGGCAGGCAGCGGGCCCTCCATGATGACGGCATCCTCGCGATCGGAGTAGTAGTGCGGGCGCACCCCCAGGCTCTCCATCCCCAACGCCCGGTAAAGCGCCTGGGCGCCCTCGTTGCTCCGGCGCACCTCCAAACTGCATCGCGAAGCGCCCAGGGCGCGCGCGTCCTCGGCAACGCGGCCCAACAGCTCGCCCGCGATTCCGCGGCGGCGCCACGCGGGGTCCACACCCACCTTCAGGATCTGCACCTGGCCGTCTACCACCAAGCCGCCCGCATAACCCACCAGGCGCAGCCCGTCTCCCTCCGCACGGGAAGCGGATTTGCACACCCCGTCGACAGCTTGGGAAGCTTGCGCCCTACCGCCCGAAGCACTACCGTCCGGCCCCTCGGCCGCATAGGCTGCCCACCAGCTGCGGTCGGCCCGGGGCAGCTCGTCGGCCACAAGGGCCTCGCTCCACGCGTCCGAGCCCATCACCTGCGCCTCCATCGCTGCCACGTCGCATGCGTGGGCGGCGTCCAGGGGCTTGTACACGATGCCCGCCTCGTCGGCGCGCGCGTTCAGGATGGCGGTATCGTTCATGGTGGTGCGTTGGTCGCGGCGAAGACCCGCCTCGTCCACGGGCTGCACGCCGCTCGTCAGGTTCTTGGGATCGTTCTTCGCCAGGCGGATGCGCTCGTTCTCCTCGGCGTCCGACAGGCGCGTGTACACCGGCAGCGCGAACGCCGGGTTGTGCCGCGCGGCATCAAGCGGATCTGCATCGCCGCAGCGCCATGCCGCCTGCAACGCCATGAGCAGGCCTTCGCCCGTGGGGGTCCAGAGCGTCTCGGGGAGCACCTCGCCGCACGGCTCGAACAGCTCGCGGTACTTCACCAAGCCGTCGCCGGCAAGAAGCAGCCGGCCTTCGCCCGCAGCAGAAGTCTCTTCCCCGACCGCAACGCCGGCCACGCCCTCCCGGACAAACGCCGAATCAACCGTGGGCAGCGGGGCGGGCCCCAGATCGTCGGTTCCTTCGTCGCCCCGCAGCTCCTGGGTGGCCAGGTCGGCCTTCACCACCCGGTCGGCCTCCAAGCGCGCAACGCCGCCGTCGCCCAGGCGGAAGCGCACCGGGTACACCTCCTTGCGCATGGCGTCGGCCACCACCGCAAGCGCTCCTCGCACGCCGGCATCCCACGCGCCCCATGCCACCGCCTCCAGCGTGGACACGCCCACCAGGCCTACTTCCAGGGCGCTCGCGATGCCCTTGGCCGTGGCCATGGCGATGCGCACCCCCGTGAACGACCCCGGACCGCGCCCCACGCACACGCAGGCAATCTGCTCGCGCGCCACGCCCTGCTGCGCCAGCAGCTCGTCAACGGCCGGCAGCAGCTGCGTGTTCGACTGCCGATGGGCCACGATCTGCCGCGAGGCCACCGCCGCGACCTCGAGAGCTTCCGGAACCAACCGCCCCAGCCCGATGGCGATAACCTCGTTGGCCGTGTCGAAGGCCAGCACGTACGAAGGGCCGCCAGCCTGCGCGGTGCAGCCGTCCGATTCGCCGCTGCGCACGGGCGCATCGTTCGTCAAGGAAGCATTGTCGGTCATGTTCGGTCCGTTTCCGAAAAGGGCGCGCAAGCCGAAACTAGCACTTGACCAGCCGCGACTTTGAATCGTTCGCCCAAACGTACAGAAGCTGGCGAGCGCGGTCACCGGCAGACCTCACCCGCACGGTGCGCGAGCCGTCCTCGTTCACCACAATGCAGACATCCAGGTAGTTGTACGGCATGGCGTCGGGGAAGCGATCCCCCCATTCGACAAGCGACACGCCGTCGCCGTCGACGGTCTCGTAGAAGGCAATGTCCTCCAGCTGCGCTTCGGAATCCAGCCGGTACAGGTCGAAATGGTAGAGGGGCACGCGAGCTTCGGGATAGGTAAGCAAAATATTGAACGTGGGGCTGCATACCGCCTCGCGGACGCCCAGGGCAGCGGCGAGACCTTGGGTGAACTGGGTCTTCCCCGCCCCCAGATCGCCGGAGAGCACGATGACGTCCCCCGGATGCACGTAGGGAGCCAACGTTGCCGCCAACTGCTTCATAGCCTCGGCCGACGACACCTTGCGCGAATATGTGAGTCCGCTTGCCATAGGCCCCATGATACGCCACCGCGCTCCCCCGCGCCCGTGCTCGGCGGCCGTTCCCGCGAAACTTCCGCAGGAGCGCAGCTGCTTGCACCGCGAAACTTCCGCAAGAATGCAGCCAATTGCGCTGCAGAATCCGTAGGAGGGCGATCGATGGCATCCCGGAACTTTCGCAAGGACGCAATCGACGGCGACAGAGAGCTTTCGCGGAAACAGAACCAATGGCGCCGCAAAGGCCAGCGAGGATACAACTACCGGCGACGCGAAAGCCGCGGGACGCAGCTACTGGCGGCGCGAAAGCCGCGGGGCGCAGCTACTGGCGGCGCGAGAACTCGTAGAACGACGCGGACCGCAGTCCTGACCCCTCGACGCATCGCGCGCAGCGCTTTCACGCCCCTCCCAACACCCCAGCCAGTGTCCTACCGCGCCCTCCGAGCGGTTTGCGGCCGGATTGAACGGTTTTGGGACTTCGTCCTCGGTCGAAAGAGCTGTTTTGGTCCCTAATGAACGGTTTTGGTACTGTTTACTTAGACTAACAGTACCAAAACCGTGCAATCCGGCCGCAAACCGCCTCCCGGAGCTTGCTGCGGGTACCAAAACCGTGCAATCCGGCCGCAAACTCGGCAGCAGAAAACGATGGCCAGCCACCTGAAACGAAAACGCCACCAATCGATGTCGCGCCCGTACTACAATCAGCGAACAGGCGGAAATCGACGGCGCGAGCGGGAGCGAGACATCGACCCGCTAACCGGTCGAGGAGAAGGTGCCCCGCCGCCAGCCGAAAGGACAAGCCTATGTGGTGCAGCAAGATTCTGGTGGCCTACGACGGATCGGCCCCCTCGAAACAGGCGATCAAGACCGCGCGCGAGATAGCGCTGCAGAACCCCCATGCCGAATTCGTGTTCGTGAACGTACTGCGCCTGTACTCGTCGGGCGCCGGGGCCGCCG
Source organism: Eggerthellaceae bacterium (assembly GCA_910575165.1). Taxonomy (GTDB): domain Bacteria; phylum Actinomycetota; class Coriobacteriia; order Coriobacteriales; family Eggerthellaceae; genus Xiamenia; species Xiamenia aquisgranensis. Next base: position 53,097 of record CAJTDS010000005.1, on the reverse strand, counting down.
GGTTCGACTCCGTGGTCATCGAGGACGCCGCACCCCTTCGCCAGGAACTGGAGGACGCGGCGAACTCTATCCCCAACCCCTCGAAGATCTGCCTGCTCAAAGGCACGTCGCCGGCCGACCTCATCGTGAGCTGCGCGAAGAAGGAAGGCTGCGACCTCATCATTATGGGCAGTCGCGGCCAAGGCGGCGTGAAAGGCTTTTTGGGCAGCGTGAGCTACGCGGTGACCAAGGAATCCCCCATCACCGTGCTCATAGCCAAGGATGGCGCGAACCAGCGATGAGCGACCCCCTCCAACAATCGCAGGACAGCCCCGAACCGGAACTCGCGCCCGCCCCCAAACCCGACCCCGAACCGAAGCCCGAAACCCCCAAGAGGCGCGGCGCGAAGCTGTGGACCCGGGACTTCGTCATGGGCACCATCGTGAACTTCGTGCTGTGCGCGAACTACTTCATGCTCATGGTGGTCATGACCTCCTACGCGCTGAACGTCTACCATGCGCCAGCCTCGGTGGCCGCCTTCTGCGCCAGCATCTTCATCATAGGCACCCTGGTGGCGCGCTTCACCACGGCCACGCTCATGGCGCGCTTCGGGCAGAAGCGCACGCTCGCCATCGGCGCCGCAACCGAGATCGCGCTGACGGCGATGTACTTCCTGGGCGCAAGCCTGCCCCTGCTGCTGACCGTGCGCTTCCTCCACGGCTTCTCCTACGGCACCTGCTCCACCGCCACGGCCACCATCGTCACCGCCATGGTGCCTCCCGAGCGCAAGGGCGAGGGAATCGGCTACTACATGCTCTCCGTCACGCTGGGAGCAGCCATGGGGCCGTTCGCGGGCATCTACCTGTCGAACAACTTCGGCTACGAGGTGCTGTTCGCCGTGGCCATGATCACCGCCGCCATCTCGGTGCCCTGCGTGCTGGCCCTGCGTCGCCCGGCTGCCGACCGTGCGCAGCCCGCGCGCGATGCGGGCGCCCCTGTTGCCGCACACGCCGCGTGCGCCACGGACGCCGCAGGCCTCTCCGAATCCTTCGAGCAGCGGGCCGAAGAGGCCGCCCTGGCCGACATCGCCGCCGAGGAAAGCGACGCGCCGGCCGAACGCAGCCGCGAGGAGCAAGCTGCCGCCAGCCTACGCGTACCCTCCACCCTTCTGGAACGTCGCGTGACGAACAAGGTGCAGGGCAGCTGGGCGGAGCGGTTCATCGAAGCGCCGGTACTGCCCATCTCGCTGGTGGCGGGGCTAATCTTCTTCGGCTACTCGGCATTGCTCACCTTCCTTACGCCCTACGCGTCCGAACTGGGGCTTTCCCGGGCTGCCAGCGTGTTCTTCGTCGCCTACGCCTTGAGCATGTTCATCACGCGGCCCTTCACCGGCGTGGCCTTCGACCGCTACGGACCGCACCCGGTCATGGTCCCGGCCTTCATCGCCTACTGCGCTGGCATGGTAGTAGTGGCGTTCATGGCTAATGACTGGGCGCTGCTGGGCGGGGCCATGATACTGGGCTTCGGCGTGGGCACCATCCAGTCCTGTGGCCTGGCCATGGCCGTGCGCGAGACCCCCGACGACCGCCTGTCCGTAGCCAACGCCACCTTCTACATCCTGTTGGACGTGGGCGTGGGCATAGGTCCGCTGTTTCTGGGCCTCATCGAGCCGTCCATCGGCTACAGCAACATGTACCTGCTCATGGCCGGAGTAGGCGTGCTAGCGCTGGCCCTGTTCCTGGTGGTGGCAAAGACCGAACTGTAGGAAGCGCGGGCCCTCGACCCCTCGCCCCCCGAACCCGCGCCCCCTTCCCGCCCCGTCGGACGGACCCGCCGAAGCTTCCCGCTCTCCATATTCAGTTGCCAACTGAGGATATCTCCCGCGATTTTTTCCATAATGACGCCGAAACGCTCATTGAGAAGCAGAACTCGCTTCTCGGGAAGAAAGGGATACCCATGATGAAGAGAAATCGCTCGTGCGTTCTGGCGCTGTGCGTCGCCGCAGCGCTGGGCGCCGCGAGCCTTGGGGGATGCAGCGTCGGGGAAGCGCTGCACGAAGGCGTCACGGCCGTGGCCGAATCGGCCTCCAAAGCCGCGCGCTTCGACGTGAGCGGCACCATCGAGCAGACGACCATGCTGGACAACGATGTGCTCACCGTCGTCGCCGAAAGCTTGGAGTACCGAAACGACGTAGCCTACCTCAAGCTCAGCCTCACGAACAACACGGAAGGAACCATCGATGTCACGGCGTGCACGGGGGGCTATGATGCAAACTACGTGAACGATTGCATGCTAAGCGAGGGATATTTCTCCTGTGAAATCCCCGCCGGCGAAACGGCGGAGGACGAGGTTGACTTCTCCCTGCAGGAGCTTCAGCTTTACGGCATCCAGAAAATAAGCGTGCTCGGTCTAGGGCTTCGGGTGGTTGACGAAGAGTACGACGAGCTCTTCAAGGACATGGTGGAAGTCAAGACATCGCTCTACGGGAGCGAGGGAGTCGACTCGAGCACGTTTGCGGGATCCATCGACAGTCCCGCGCTCGCGGAAAAGCTCGAATACGAGTTCAAAGCCGCATCCACGACCGCGCCCGACCTTGCCGAAACAGACATCGAAATCCCAGCGGCTTTCCTGTTCATCAACAAGGACGGAGACATAGCCGTCATGGCGGAGCTGCGAAACAACACCGAAGAGACCCTGCGCGTGCAGGTAGGAAACATCACCATCAACGGACTCGCAGCCTACGAAGGAGAGAGTTGGTCGGGCGGCACAGTCGCCGCAGGGAAGCGTGGTGTTATGAGCTTGCGATTGAGTTCCGTTGTGGAGTACGGAGACTTGTTGTTCGATTCGTCGAAAGCCGCAGAAGACGCCGACTCCACGGAGGGCAAAGAAGGCGTTGACCTGTCCAACGTCAAAGAAATCGGTATGACGATTTCGACGAAGGATGCCAACGGGAACACAATTTCCGACCCGGTCGACGTCGCCTTCGCCTTCTAGTCGCGAGAACCTCCGACGGCTGTCGTCTCCGCTGCGATGGCGACAGCCGTCGGCCCCTTCCCCGAGACAGCCGCGCTGCTGCGGCGCGATCGCGTGCTACGCCCGCTTGCGCGTTTGCGCTATCATCCTCCCGAGCATATCCACCGCCGGGTTCAAGCGGCAAGAGACGCTGCAAGCCCAGACCCCCAAGGAGGCACGATGGCCGAAGAGCGTCTGACCGAAGACCTGCTGGCGCGGTTGCTCGCGTCGCCGAGCCCCCAGGACTATCTCGAAGAGGGGCTCACGTGCGAGCGATCCCTCGCGGGTTATCTGCACGAGCTGCTAGCAAGCAAAGGCCTGAAGCGAGCCGACGTGTATCGCGCGTCGGGGTTGAACCCCACGGTCGTCTACGACGCCTTCGCAGGCAAAAGCAGGCTCGGACGGAACAACGCGCTCATGATGGCGTTCGGCCTGGGCTGCTCGTTGCGCGAAACCCAGCGGCTTCTCAGGCTGGCCGGCGTAGCCGAGCTATACCCTAAGGTTCGGCGCGATGCTATCATTATCTGGTGCATCGATCACGGGTTGTCGCGCGAAGGCTGCGACGACGAGCTGTGGCGCTTCGGTGAGAAGACCCTTTTAGGCACCTCTCCGCTGCGATAACGCGAAGCGCGGCCAACCGAAAGCAAGAGAGGAAGTGCGGGCATGTCGATGGGGCCTCGGGAGGGGCGCACCCTCCACGCCATGAGCATCGACGACGCCTACGAGGTGCAACGGGTGCTCGCCTCGGGCCCCGGCGGCACAACGGAGGTCGTCTCCATCGACGGACTCGGGCCCTATCTGCGCAAGAAGATTCCCTTGTCCTTGGTGGACCGCCGGGTCTGGGCGGTCTTGGCCGAATGCACCAATCCGCGATTGCCCCACGTAGTCGCGTCCTACGAGACTCCCGATGAGTTCGCTGTCGTATGCGATTTCGTTCCGGGCGATACGGTAAGCGAGGTCGTCGATTCGGAAGGGCGCCTATCGATTTCGCGGGCCACGGGAATTGCGCTTGAGGTGTGCGAAGCAATCGAGGATTTGCACCGCCACGGCATCGCGCACTGCGACATATCGCCGCGAAACGTGTTGCTGGCGGCCGATGGCGCCCACCTCATCGATTTGGGCATTGCGCGCCTCGTAGGAACCGAGCCGTCCTCGGAAAGGCCTAACCTTGGCACCCATGGGTTCGCAGCCCCCGAGCAATACGGATTCGCGCCGTGCGACGAGCGCACGGACGTTTACTCGACAGCCCGCTTCCTCGGCTTCATGCTCACGGGGTTAGAACCCGGCGATGCCTATCAGGCGGCGTTGTCGAACGAAACGGTCGTCCCCGCGTCCCTGCGTGCGATCATCGATCGAGGAAGCGCCTTCGAACCGAGCGCCCGATACCAGACGATGGAGGAATTCGCCTGCGCCCTGAGCAGCGAAGCGCGGAAAGTCCTGCCGCCGGAAAGCCTTCGGACCAGGGATTTTTCCCACAGGATCACCGCTGCATCGCAAGCCGTTCGGACTGAAAGCGCCGAAGATCGCCCCGTATCCCATGCGGCCGATACGTCGGACGCCGTTCCCGGCAGACGGCGGGAACGGCGCGTTGCCGTCGTCTGCGCCATCGCAGGAGCCGCGGTTCTTCTGATTGCTGTCGGGCTGCTTTTTCGTGCACCGTTGCTGGAGGCAATAGGGGCAGGAACGATGTTTCACAATACGGATGTCGCAGACCCGGCGGAAGAACGCTCACCCTTCAACCCCGACGTCCAATCCCCGAATGAGCAGACCGGCGCGACCCATGCCGAACCGCCATCGGACGAGCAGCCCTCGGCAAGCCCGTCTGGGAACAAGGCGACGTTTCCCAGCGAGGACCTCGTCGTCGTCGAAAACGCTTGGTATCCGTCAGGCGATTATTTCCAGTACGTGTTCGCCTTGCGAAACGAGAACGAGACCTTGTCGGTCGACTACCCCGCGGTGAGCATTGTGGGACGCGACGCAGAAGGGAACGTGGTCTCGTCGGATCAAGCGGTTCTCCCGGTGCTCAACCCGGGCGAGACGATGTATTTCACCTCGATCGCGGGAACAGGCGCGGTTGCCCCCCGGACTGTCGAGTTTCTGCCGGTCGCCCCCGAGGAGCACCAGATCCGTCCCGCCCAATCCGAAAGCTCCGTTTTCCGCGTGACAGGCGTTTCGGCATCGACCACCTCAACTGGAGGGACGGCCTTCACCGGCGAAGTGGTGTGCGAAAAGGACGGCGAGGCCGCTGGCGGCGTTTACGGCATCCATGTTGTGGTGGTGCTGAGAGATGCGGCAGGGTCCCTGGTCGGCGCCGTAGACGCTTTCGAAGACCGCCCGAAACCCGGGAATGCCGTAGCCTTCGAAGCCTCGGACGAAAAGGTGCCGGACTACGCGAGCATCGAAGCGTACGCTTACGCCTGGTAGCACGTGTCCCTTGGCAGCCGGCTGGGCCGCCAAGGGACGCTTCATCGGTACGATTGAGGGTATGCCCCTTCCCTACCCTTCCGCCGGCACGAAGGTGTCGCGGTCGGGGGCGAAGGACTGCATGGCCTCGATGGTGCGGGCGAACAGCTCGTCCAGCTCCCAGCCCAGCATGTCGGCGCCGCTGCGGATGACGTCGCGGCTCACGCCGGCAGCGAAGCGCTTGTCCTTGAACTTCTTCTTGAGTGACTTCACCTCGAAGTCCATGACCGACTTGCTGGGCCGCATGACCACCGCAGCCCCGATAAGCCCGGTCAGCTCCTCGGTGGCGAACAGGATCTTCTCCATCTGCAGTTCGGGCTTGGGCAGGTCAGGATTGAAGTCGGAGGTGTGCGACTGGATGGCGCGCACCAACTCGGGCGTGCCGCCGGCGGCCTCGATCAGCGGCGCGGCGTAGAGCGTGTGCTTCTCCGGCTCGTCGTCGTGCTCTTCCCAGTCCAAGTCGTGCAGCAAACCCACGATGCCCCAGAACTCCTCGTTGGCGGGATCGAACTCGCGGGCGAAATAGCGCATGGTCTGCTCCACGGTCTCGCCGTGCTCGATGTGGAACGGGTCGGTGTTGTGCTCGGAAAGCAGCGCGAATGCCTCATCGCGCGTCATGCCTGCGGAAAGTTCTGCCACGGCAATCTCCTCACTGTTCAAGCGGATTCTCCGGACGCCCTCGTGCTGCACATTGCAGCCTCTCGGCCCAGCTAGCCCGCACCATTTGATAGGGAGAAGTATAGATTGCCACCCCGAACGCGGCTATGGACAACAACAAAAAGATACGTCGCTCTCTTTGGGCAGGAGCACACCCCTCCCCCTCTTGGGAACAGTGCATACCGGGCAGGTTGAGACGAAAAACCGTACGAACCTGCCCGGTATGCACTGTTCAGCCGACAGCCGCAGCCCCCCCCCGATGCATCCCGCAAGATGCGTCACGACCGCCCTGCCGCATTGGTCCCGTCCCTCCGGAAACCCCGCACAATCGGCAGGTTGGTGCATTTTTCTGCATGAACCTGCCGATTATGCGGGATTCTCCTACCGGCTGCCGGAGACCCGGCTGCAAGAAAGCCCCGAGGACCGCGAACGAACGGGGACCTCGGGGCTTCCGCATTTCACACGGCGAAGGCCGGGCTTGGCTGGCGCTTCCGCTAGCGCTTAATGTTGTAGAACGCGTTCATACCGGCATAGGTTGCCTGCATGTCCAGCTCCTCCTCGATGCGCAGCAGCTGGTTGTACTTGGCAACGCGGTCGGAGCGGGCGGGCGCGCCGGTCTTGATCTGGCCGGTGTTGCAGGCCACAGCCAAATCGGCGATGGTGGTGTCCTCGGTCTCGCCGGAGCGATGGCTCATGACGCAGGCATAGCCATGGGTCTTGGCCAGCTCGATGGCCTCCAGGGTCTCGGTCAGGCTGCCGATCTGATTCACCTTGATGAGAATGGCGTTGGCACAACCCAGCTCAATGCCCTTGGCCAGACGCTCGCTGTTGGTCACGAACAAGTCGTCGCCCACCAGCTGCACACGATCACCGATGCGGCGCGTGAGCTCGGCCCAGCCGTCCCAGTCCTCCTCGGCCATGCCGTCCTCGATGGAGATGATGGGGTACTTGTCCACCAGCGCCTCCCAGTAGTCCACCATCTCGGCGCTCGTGAGCTCGCGGCCCTCGCCGGCCAGCACGTAGCGCTGCTTCTCGGCGTCGTAGAACTCGGTGGACGCCGGGTCCATGGCGAACATGATGTCGGAACCGGGCTTGTAGCCGGCAGCCTCGCAAGCCTGCACGATGTACTGCAGCGGCTCCTCGTTAGTGGTGAAGTTGGGGGCGAAGCCACCCTCGTCGCCCACGCCGCCGCCCAGGCCTGCGTCGTGGAGCACCTTCTTCAAGGTATGGTAGATCTCGGCGCACCAGCGAAGCGCCTCGTGGAACGTCTCGGCACCCACGGGCATGATCATGAACTCCTGGAAGTCCACGTTGTTGTCGGCATGCACGCCGCCGTTGAGGATGTTCATCATGGGCGTGGGAAGGGTGTGGGCGTTCACGCCGCCCACGTACTTGTACAGCGGCAGCGCGGCCGATTCCGCCTGGGCCTTCGCCACGGCAAGGGAAGCGCCCAGCACCGCGTTGGCGCCCAGGTTGCCCTTGTTGTCGGTGCCGTCCACGTCAAGCATGATGTAATCGATGGCACGCTGATCCACGGCTTCCAGGCCCACCAGAGCCTCGGCGATCTCGCTGTTCACGTGCTCCACGGCAGCCAGAACGCCCTTGCCCAGGTAGCGGCCCGCATCGCCGTCGCGCAGCTCCACCGCCTCGAATGCGCCAGTGGATGCACCGCTGGGCACCGCCGCCCGGCCGAAAGAGCCGTCCTCGAGGGTGACCTCCACCTCCACGGTGGGATTGCCGCGCGAATCGAGCACCTCGCGGCCGTACACATCGATGATGACGCTCATGAATGCCTCCTACAGCATACCGGGGAATATCGATGGGGCAATTCTAGCACTGCGCCGCCGCGCGCCTGCCAGCGCCGAGGCGTTTGCATGCATTTCCCAAGCGCGGGCGGAAACCGGGCGCCGCAGCCTAGCCGTTGTACTTCTCCTGAAGCTCGGCCAGCTGCTCTTCCAGCACGCCCATCTGGGCTTCGGTCTTCTTCAGACCACGCATGATGATGAACACGTACACCAGCACCACCAGCCACAGCAGCGCGTAGGCGCCGATGATGAACGGGGCCGAGGGCAGGATGGTGGAGTAGATCTCTTCGAGTACGGGGTTCATGGTGCCTTCCTTTCTACATGCCCGCTTTCGGGCCGAGCACTGTCAACGATGGAATCCGCCGCGCCGACGAACGCAAGCCGGCGCCGCATCGGGGTCCGCCTGCGCAGGGGCGCCCGCGCAGGACGACGCCCTAATCCTCTATCTGGTCCTTCATTGCCTGCATGCGCTGGGCCAGGCGCACCTGGCGGAAACGCATGCGGTACAGGCCGAAGCCCACCAGCAGAAGGCCGATCATGCACACGCCCACGGTCATGCCCATGTCCGCCGTCATGCCGCCCTCGCGCAGCACCACCGGATGGATGCTGGAGGGGATGAGGCGCGTCACCATGTAGCAGATGGGCACATCGATGAGCGCGATGATGCTGATGACGGCCGCATAGGCGGCACGACGCTCCGGCTCGTCGATGGCGTTTCGCAGCACGAAGTAGGCGATGATGACAAGCATCAGGATAAGGTAGGTGGTCAGGCGCGGATCCCAGGTCCACCACACACCCCACTCGAAGCGCGTCCACAGGTCCCCGGTCACCATGGTGCAGATGACGAACACCAGCGCGATCTCCATGCCCACCTTCGCGCAGGTGTCGAAACGCGCCTGGCGGGTCATGAGGAAGCGGATGCTGTAGTAGCCGGCGAAGGCCAGCGCGATAAACGACACGATGGCCACGGGCATATGGAAGTAGAAGATCTTCTGCGACAGCAGCAGCTTCGACGACACCATGGTGCCACCGATCATCTCCACCCCGTTCACCGCGGCGCCGTTCACGGGCCCGGCGTACAGAAACGCCATCAGAAAGCCGATGGTGCTCAGAATCGCCCCGGCCAACAAGGCCCACGGTGCTATTCTGTCGGGCCACTGCCCCGCTTCGGGCAGCTTTGCCTCCTTCGCCATGCACATCACTCCAATCTCAACCTATGTTGCCTTCGCGCCCTTTGGCGCCTATGCGGAAATCACAAAATCGTAGAGCACCCACGACACCAGCAGCATGATCACGTCGTAGCCGCCGGCCAGGGCGATGGACTGCACGAATACGTCCATATAGCCCTCAGCGCCCACCAGAAGCGCCGTAGTGGAAGAGGCGCAAGCATACAGCAGCGGAAACACCAGCGGCACAAAAAGAACCGCCAGCATGACGTCCTTGCCCCGCGTGTTGATGGTAATGGTGGACAGCAGCGTGCCGATGCCAGCCATACCTATAGTGCCCACCAAAAGCGGCACCAAGACCAGCCAGAAGTCGGACGCGAGCGACACCCCAGTCAGGAAGAAGAAGTAGAACAGCGGCACCGCCACCACTTCCACGGCCAGCAGGAAAAACACGTTGGAGGTGGCCTTCGCCAGGAAGATGACGCTGCGGTCCAAGGGCACCAACAGAATACCCTCCAGGCAGCCCTGCTCCTTCTCATGGGCGAAACTGCGATTCAGGCCCAAAAGGCTGGTGAACACGATGAGCGCCCACAGAAGGCCGCCCGCCACCTGCAGAAGGTCGAGCGCCGGCGTGGTCTGCCCCAGCGCGGCGCCGAACACCACCAGCACCAGCACGGCGTAGATGCCCATGGAGGTGAGCATCTCGCGGGTGCGGAACTCTCGCTCAAGGTCTTTGCGCAAAAGCGTCTTGTACTGCTGGAAGGTGCTGGGCTTTCGAAGCGTCACGGCCATCTACGCCACCCCCATCCCCACGGTTTCGCGGTAGAGCCGGGCGAAGTCGTCGAAGTCGAAGTTGCCCTTCTCGTCGAAGGCCACGATGCGCCCGCGGGCCAGCACCAGGGCATGGGTGCACATGTCGAAGCCCTTGCGCAGGTCGTGGCTGACCATAATGAAGGTGCGCCCCTCCCGCTGGCTTTCGATGAGCTCGTCGAAGATGTCCATGGCGTGAGGGTCGAGCCCCGAGTAGGGCTCGTCCAGGAACACCACGTCCGGGTCGTGGATGAGGGCGCGGGCGATGGACAGGCGCTGGGTCATGCCGCGCGAAAAGGTGCGCACCACGTCCAGCCGGCGATGCTTCAGCTCCACGGCCTCCAGAAGCTCGGCCACGCGCGCCTGAGGGTCAGCCACCCCGTAGAGCTTCGCGAACAGCATGAGGTTCTCCTGGGCCGTGAGGTCAGGGTAGAGCATGGAATTGTGGGAGATGAGCCCTATGTGGTCGCGGGCCCGGTCCGGCTCGTCCTTCAAGCTGATGCCCATGAGCGAGGCGGTGCCGCTCGTGGGCCTCGACAAGGTGGCGAGCATGCGCAGCATGGTGGTCTTGCCGGCGCCGTTGGGGCCGAAGATGGACAGAAACGACCCCTGGGGCAGCGAGAAGCTTACGTCGTCCACGGCCTTGCGCGTGCCGAACACCTTGGACAAGCGACTGACGGCAATGGCGGGCACGTCGCCGGAAGCCTCGTGGGCCGGCTCGATGGTGCGAGCGAACTCGCTGGCAGCCGAACCGGCGGTGCGGGACGCGGCTTTAGGGCGCGCTGCAGGCGCCGCAGCGCCCCAGTCCTGGGCACCGCGTTCGGCCGGGGGCTTCTTCAGCGAGACCATAACGCCCTAGGCCTCCGCAGGCTCGGCTATCTTCGCAGCGTCGTCAGCAGCTTCGATCGCCTCAGGTTCGGCCAGATCGCCCGCCGCCTTCTTTCCGGCAGCACCGCCCTTGGTATCCTTGGCGTCCGCCTCCCCCTTCGCGCTACCTGGGCCGCCTTCGGGCTCGGAGAGCTTGCGGGAGGCCATGCGACCGCCAAACGTAGAAACGCACACGCCGGCCATCAGCAGGAAGAAGCCCAGCCACACCAGGCTGATGAGCGGGTTGACCCGCACGTCCATGGCAATGGAGCCGTCGGTGCTGATGCCGCGGTACACCACGAACAAGTCCTCCTGCGGGAAGCTGATGACGCTGGCCACCAGCTTCTGCTGCTGGGTGGACATCACGAACTGCACCGTGGGATCGACCGAGCCCAAGAACTCGTCGCCCTTGTAAGCATCGAAGAACACCGTGTACAGGATGTCGTCGCCGTTTTCGGCCTCCACAACCTCGTTGCCGGTGTAGACCAGGCGGTAATCCTGAATTTGGAAATCCTTCTCTACCGTATCCGCTTCCTCGTCGAAGGGCAGGTAGTCCACGCGCTCGGTCACATACATAGACGACCCGATAAGGCCGACGAGGATGATGGCCATGGCGAAGTGCGACAGGTAGCCGCCCAGCGACGCCGCGCGCTTCGTGAACATGGCGCCCACGGCGGCCCCCATACCACAGCCGTGGCCCTCGCGGTAGGAGCGCACCGCGCGGCCGATCATGAACAGCGAGTTGAAGAACAGCAGGCTGGCCACCAGGAACCCGACCACGGTAAGCCCGAAGTAGTACCAGCCAGGCGTCAGCGTGGAGAGCATCTCGGCCGCGCTCTGGTCACCCGATGCGGCAGCGGCGCTGTAGTAGGCCACGTTGGCGTCGTAGGTAGGCACCAGGTACATCACGAAGTACACCATGAGCGCTGCGAACAGCACCAGGGCGAACAGGGCGGGCACCTTCGCACGCTTCGCGAACGCCTTGCCCTGAGTGCGGCCCCAGGAAAGCAGCGGGCACACGGCCAGAATGGCCAGGTACACGATGCCCAGCGGACGGGCGATGGCGTTGTAGGTGCCGGTGGACACGCTCTGGCCGCCGAAGGGAAGCCATGAGGGCAACGCGCTTGCGATGGTGAGGTAGGCCAGCAGGAAGGCGAACACCACCATGATCACGTTGTTGAAGTAGTAGGCAGCGTCGCGGGAGACCATGGACTCCACCTCGTCGGCGTCGCCCGGCTTAGGCGCGAACGATTTATTGCGGACGATAAGGCCCACGATGCCGGCCACCACGGACAGCACGATAAGCGCGCCGAACAGGAACAGCGAGACCGGGTCGCCCTCGAAGGCATGCACCGACTGCACCAGGCCCGAACGGGAGATGAACGTGCCCAGGATGACGAAGGCGAAGGTAAGGCAGGCGCACATGACGCTCCAGCGCTTGAACGCGCCGCGCTGGCGGTACACCGTAAGGCTGTGGATGAGGGCCACGCCCACGATCCATGAAAGCAGGCTGGCGTTCTCCACCGGGTCCCAGCCCCAGTAGCCGCCCCAGCCCAGCACTACGTAGGCCCATACAGCGCCAAGGCCGATGCCGATGCCCAGGAACAGCCACGAGAACAAGGCATAACGCTGGGAACGCACCACCCATTCCTTCGAGGAGTCATTGGTGATGAGCGCCGCGATGGCGAAGGCGAAGGGAATGGTCAGGCCCGCGTAGCCTACGAACAGAGTGGGCGGATGGATGGCCATGGCCCAGTGCTCCAGAAGCGCGTTCATGCCGAGCATCGAGGCAGAGGGCAGCAGATTACCCGCCGAATCGAAGTAGCGGGCCGGGGTGGCCGTGAAAGGCATATTGCTCTCAGAGAACAGCAGCACGCCCACGAACGCCGCCACCACCAGCTGGCTTACCAGCAGAGCCATGGAGTCGAGCTTGCGGGGACGTCCCATGTTGCGCACGGCCACCACGGCGTTGAACACCGAGATGAGCCACGCCCAGAACAGAAGCGACCCTTCGCGCCCAGCCCACAGGCCCGAGAGCTTGTACAACCAGCCCAGACCGTCGGAGGAGTCGGAGCGCTCGTGCAGCACGTACTCGATGGACACGTCGCCGGTCATGAAGCAGAACACCAGTACGCCGCAGCACAGCGTCAGCGCCGCCGCGGTGAGCAGCGCCGCCACATGGCCGCCCCACACCATGGTCTCGCCCGCGCTGCGCTGCCGATGGCTTTGCAGGTAGTAGCCCAGAACCAGGCACAGGACGGAAATGGCCGTGCCCGCGAAGGCCACCAGCAACCCCATAAGTCCGATCATCGACATAGCGGCAAAAACCTTTCTCTGCGGTACGGGGCTCGCAAGCCTGTTGGGCGAGCCTGGTCGGCAGCCCCCTCGGCTGCCGGTCTGCTTCGGCGAGCTACTGGGCTATGGCCACGTCCGTGGCCTCGAAGTTGCCATCACCGTCGATGGAGCCGGTCACCACCAGCACCGATTCGTCGCCGATCTCCTCGGACAGCGCACCGTCGAAGCGCACGGGCAACTTGACGCCGGTCTCGTCGTCCACCAGCACGAAACGATCCTTGCCGGAGCTGGCGGCTGTGAGCGTCTCGGCCTTCACGCTGCCGGTCACCTTCACCGGCTTGCCCACAACCTCGTCGCCGTAACCTAGCAGCTGGCCCACGGTGAGCGCCTCGGAGGAGTTCTCGTACTTGGAGGGGCACTTGGTTACCAGCTCAGAGGCGTGCAGCACGCCGTCCTCTGCGATTTTGCCCGTGCAGATGGCGGTGACGTCGTTGCCAAACGTAGCCGACACGCCGCCGGCGAAGCTCACAGGCAGCTGCACCGTAGCGTCGCCGTCAGGGTCGTAGATGGAGAAAGTGAGCACGCCATCGCGGGTCTCGTAGGAGTTCTCCACCACGTTGCCGCTCACCTGGATTTTCTGATCGCCGTAAGCACCCGTGGCGGCCTCGGCTATGGTGACCGACTTCGCCGAGCTCGACCCGCCCACGATGGCAAGCACCAGCACCAGCACGATGACTATGACGCCGGTGACGGCGACCATGCGACGCTTAGTTTTCGTGTTCATGCTCTCCCCTTATGTTCGGCGGCACCCGTTCGCGCCGCGCCTCTTCGTCTGTCTTGCCTCGTTCATCCCGCCGGCGAATCAACCCCAGCGTCTGCGGGCACACTTGACCGCGTGCCATTATGACCGCCGCCCATGTAGGCTTGATGTGTCGTTTCACACTCCACATTATCCTCACTCGCGAACAGGCACTATTGCGAAAAGACAATGGATAGTCACCCGGTAGCGGCGCACTTTCGGCGAAGCGGCATCGCCTAAAGGCAGCGCGCTTCCCCGATAAGGCGGCACGCACCCTCAGAAAGCGGAAGGCCCGCCCGGATGCACCGAGCGAGCCTTCCTTGGCAGACCCGGCGAAACACGCCCGGTCCTGAAGCCTTGTTCCCTGGGAACTAGTTGCCCTTGTTCAGCTTCTTCTCCTCGGCAGGGGTGATCCAGCCTTCGGGAAGGTCAGCGTCGCTGTGGCACTGCGCGCAGTAATTCGTGGACGCGCGGTGAGCCTTGTGGCACTGGTCGCAGGACACCTCACCGTGCTGCTGCACGTGGGGGTTGCGCTTCATGTCAGACGTCGCGGCGATCAGGTCGTCGCGGGTCATGGCGGAGCCATCCTCGTTGGCATGGCAGGCCTCGTTCAGGCAGAACTCCTCGGAAGCGATGCCGCGGGCCTCAACCAGCTCGCTGAGCGTGCGCTCCGTGGGGATCAGCTCGCCGGTCTGGGTCTCCACGACCTCGTAGTTGCCGGAGAGCCAGTTCATACCCTCGGTGATCTGCTCGGACAGCTGCGGAACGTGGCAGCTCATGCAGGTGTCGCCGTTGGTGACGCGGTGCGTCACGGCCAACATGCCGCTGGTGTCAGCCACGGTGTTGCCGAACTTGTCGACGCCCTCGACGCCCATCTCCTGGTCATAGGTGCGGTTGTACGCATCCATGGGAGTGTGGCAGATGGCGTTGCAGAACGACGGCTGCTCATGCCAAACCCAGAAACCGGCGCCGGCTGCAATGAGTACAACCACCACAACGCCAACGACGATGGGCCACTTCTTCTTGCCCTTCTTCTTGGGCGCTGCCTCCTCGGTAGAGGTGGCGGGTACCTCGGCAGCGGTTTCCGCTTTGATCTTCTCCTCGCTCATTCCCTCTTACCTCCTTTCGATGCTTTCCTCGTCTCGATTCCGTCATGCCCGCCCGCCGCGAAAACTGCGCGGCACGGATGGGCACGGGAACTTTACCACACGAATACTAGCCGTCAACAAGGTGAAAACCTATCACCCAAATGGGGGGAAATTGCGGACCGGCGCTCATCTGCTTCGTGTGATTTCGATCGTTTTCGCAGATGAAGTTACGGTTTTACCCACGAGGAGCTTTTTGGCGGCCTTCAGAGCCAGCACCGCCCATCCCCACGCAAGGGTGAGAAAAACAGGCCGAAACGAATCGACAAGCGAGCGAAAATAACCCGTCGGGGGGATTGCAGGCGCGCTCCGCTAACCACCGGTTCCGGCCGCGAAACCCTCCCGCGGTGCCGTTTCGGGGCGGAGGCTTGCGGCGCCGCCGCCGGCACGGGTCCGCCGCGCCCTAGGACTTGCGGCCGTACTTCTCACGCACGGCCTCGCGGCGCTGGCGCTGGGCCCGGGCCTCGCTGGGGCGCAGCTTGCCGTGGGCGGCCTTGGCGGCGGCCTGCTCGTCCTCGGCCGCCTGCTTGTCCTCGCGCCAGATGCCCATGCGCATGGCGGCGTATTCCGAAAGCAGCAGCACCAGCAAGATGCACATGACGATGAGGTAGCCGATGACCGCACCGGGAAGGCCGGTGAAGTTGATGAGCAGCATGGGCACGAACAAGCTGAAGCCGAAGGTGATCACGTAGATACGGATGACCGCCTTCTGCCGGCGCATGATGGTGATGACCTGGTAGAGGAAGTCGATGGCCGCCGTCACGCCGCCGGCTGCCAGCATGATGAAGCTCAGGCCCCGGTACGGCTCGAAGTCAAGGCCGTAAAGGAAGCTCAGAGCCGGGATGCCCACCCAGTTCATGAGCCCCACCATGGCCAGCGTCAGCACCACCACCATGGCGAACATGGCCACGATGATGATGTCGAACCGCCCCCGCTTCGACTTGTCGGACCAGGCGGCGGTCATGCGCACGAGCAGCGGCTTGTACACGAAACCCGCCACCAGCAGAATGGAATGGGCCGGGAAGTACAGTGCGTTAAAGTACAGCTGGCTGTCGTAGGTGAGCACGCCTTCCATGACGAACTTCGGCATGTTGTCGATAAGGTTGTACATGAACAGGGCCAGAAACAGCGGCAGGCACTGCTTCATGAGGCCGCCCACGCTGGCCAGGCTCACGCGACGCGACTTCGGCGTCTCGAACAGGGCAAGCGGGAAGGTGACCACCACGAAGGTGGCGAAGGCGGCCACGGCCATGGCGATGCTGGCAACCCCCAGGTTGCGGAACAGGAAGAGCACCACGGTAAAGACCACCAGCGAAAGCGCGCTGCGCAGGGCCTGGGAGATGCCGGCCAGATAGAGCTTGTCCACCTGCTGCAGGCGCCCCTCGTAGACATCGGCCAGGGCGTCTGCGGCCTTGTAGGCGTACACCCCCATGCTGATGGTGAACATCTCGGTGCCGTAGCCGCGCAGGTAGCAGTAGGCGATGCCCGCCACCAGCATGACCGCCACGGTGACCACGCGATGGACCTGGTAATCGGCGAAGGAGTGCTCCTCGTCCAAGTCGGAGGCCTGGTAGGTGCGCACGCCGTAGTTACCCACGAACATGAGCATGAGCGCGGTGACGAAAGCCAGCGAGAACATGCCGGCCTGCTCCACGCCCACCAGCTGGGTGACCACGATGGTGAGTATGGGAAACACCATGCCCCACAGCCCCACGCCAATACTGTTCCACACGAAGTCGCGGGTGGTGCGGCCGCTTGCGTACTCGGCCTCTTGCTCGGAAAGCGTGCGATGGCTCACAGCCCCCAGCAGCCGATTGCACCAGTGGTTCACCAAACGCGTGATGAAGTTGGGCTTCTTGGGGCCGCCGCCGCGCGTTCGCGTCTGGCGCGCGGTGCGGCCGGGGGCAGCAGGACCTGCGTCGTTGTCGGGCACGCCCTCCCCTGCGGCCGGCAACGCGGCCGGCAGCGGCTCGGTGCCGCGGACGTTGCGTGCCTTCGCTCCCAGCGGCCTGGTGCGGGCACCGGGTGCGGGCAGGCGGTTCGTCGCCTGGGAAGACGACGGTTCGGGCCGAACCCCCCGCGCAGAGGGTGCCCGACCCGAACCGGAATCGTCGAATGGTGCGCTATGTCGCCCGTTTTGCATAGCCTGTGATTATAGGGCTCCGCCGGCGCGCTCCTGCGGTTTTCATAGCAGCCCCAAAGAGCTGAAACCTTTCCGTGGCGCCCTAGGGCTGCACCTTGTAGCGGTCGAGGGCCTTTCGCAGGCCGGCCACGAAGCGCTCGGCCGCCGGGGAAAGCTCGGCGCCGGCCTTCGCCACGTAGCCCAGATGCAGCACCACGTCGGTGACCAGGGGCACGCAGGTCAGGTTCGAGCCGTCGGCGATGCCCACCAAAATGCCGCTTGTGACCGTGTAGCCGTTCAGAGCGGCGATGAGTTCGGAAAGCGAGGCGCGGTCGGTGCAGGCGATCACCTTGGCGCGGGGCACGCTGGCCAGCGCTTCCTCGGCGAAGGCAGCGGGCGCGTCGGGCTCCTGGGCGAACTTCACATAGGGCCAGTCGGAGAGCTCTTCCAACGTGAGAGAGGCTGCGTCGGAGAGCGGATGGCTTGCGGGCAGGGCCACCTGTGGGGCGCTTTGGGCCAGCTCCACGAACGCAAGGCCACGCTCGGCGATGGCCTCGTTCAGCGTGTCGGCGGTTTCGGAGGTCTGCACGATGACGCCCAGCTCGGACAGGCCGGCCGCCACGTCGTCGAGCACGCCTTCGGTCGTGCGGTCGCGCAGGGCGTAGGAGTAGTCGTCGCCGCCCAAGGCCAGCACCGTATGGGCGAAGGTCTGCACGCCGAAGAGGTAGTGCTGCTGGGAAACGGAGAATTGCACGCTCATGATCGGGTCCTTTCGGAATGAATGCTTGCAGGGGCTCGGGCGCTTTTCTACTTCTTACGCTCGTCGATGAAGCGGGAGGCCTTGTGCTCGCTTGCAACCCCCAGCCCGTCGGCATCATACACCAGCACCTTCGCCGGGCGCACGCCGGTATGGGTCTTCAGCGCCTCCTCCACGCGGCGAGCCACCTGGTCGTAGGGCTCTTCGCTGCCGAAGACGCGCTCCACGGACACCTCGTAGCGGGTAGTGAAGTTCTCGTCGTACACGCGGATGCGGTACTCGCCGGAAAGCCCCTCGTCCTTGCGCACGATGTACTCGATGTCGCTGGGGAACACGTTCACGGCGCTCACGATGAACATCTCGTCTTTGCGGCCCAGGATATGGATGCGGCCCATGGTGCGCCCGCATTCGCAGGGGGTGGGATCGAAGGTGCCGATGTCGCCGGTGCGGAAGCGAATCATGGGGCGGGCGCGCTTGGTGAGCGTGGTGTAGACCAGCTCGCCCACCTGGCCCGGCTCCAGCACCTCACCGGTGTCCGGGTCCACAGTCTCCACCAGAATCTGGTCCTCGATCATGTGCAGGCCGTCCTTGTGCTCGCACATGCCCGCGCAGGCGCCGTAGATGTCCGACAGCCCGAAGAAGTCGTAGACCGACACGTCCCACAGCTCCTCGATGGCCTTGCGTGTGGTCTCGATCGATCCGCCGGGCTCGCCGGAGATGATGATCTTCTTCAGACTTGCGAAGTCCACCTTCGGGTCGTAGCCCTTCTCGATGGCCTTCTGCCCCAGCGTCCAGGCGTAAGAGGGGCTTGACCACATGAACGTGGGCTTGTACTGCTTCATGGCCCACAGCAGCCGGTCGGAGGGCACGGCGCCCACCCAGATACCCAGCGCCCCCAGCTCCTGGGCGCCGATGACGCAGGGGCCGCCCACGTACAGCGCGAAGTTCATGCCGTGGAGGTAGCGGTCGTGGGGCCGCATGCCCGCCTGCCAGAACAGGCGGGCCTCGGCATGCATGAACTCGTCGAAATCTCCCTGGGTGAACGGGCTCATGGTGGGCACGCCGGTGGAGCCCGACGAGGTGGCCATGTAGACGATATCGTCCTCGGGCACGCCGGCCAGCTCGCCGAAGAAGCTGCCCACGCCCTGGGTCTCGCGCTCCGTGGCCTTGTTGATGAAGGGGAACTTCTGCAAGTCGGCCAGGGTCTCGATTTCGGGCGAGATGCCCGCCTCGTCCCAAACGCGCTTGTAGTAGGGGCAGTTCTCGTAGGCGAAGCGCAGCTCGTCCTTCAGGCGCTCAAGCTGCAGCTGCTCCAGCTGGGGCCGCGGCATGCACTCGATTTCCGGGTCGTAGTAGGGCTGGTCGTAGGGTACGTTCTTCTTGGCCATGATTCTCCTTGAGTTCCGTGGTGGTGACGCGCTCGCAAGACGACGAGGCTGATTTTTCGAACGGGAGCTATGAAACCACGAGCCGAGCCGAACCACAAGCCATTCGGTCATTCAATGTTGCGCCAAGTTGTTATCTGCAAAAGAGAACACTGGGCTTTTATCATGGCAGATGACCGCTTGAGCGACTCTGCTTAACGACATCGATAAGAAAGCAGAACCGGCCGACGCCCCTCGCTAGCGCACCTGCTTCCGGGTTAGGGGCGCCACCGCCGAGGCTGCCGCGGCAACCAGGGCCACAGCAGCGCAACCGCGCACCCAAGCCGCCATGGTCCAACAGGCCATCTCGCTCTTGCACACCCCAATGCCCGCAACCGTATCGAAGGTAACGGCAATCATAGCCACAGCCAGCAAGCCCACCGCCCACGAGCCACCCTTTCCGGTGACGGCGGCGCCTATCGCCGCGCACACCAGCACCGCCCCCAGCAACACGACGGCCCTCTGGGTCCAGGCACAGCGCATGGGAACCGCATTCCCGTTGGCCAGCTCAAGCACTCCCGCACACGGCAATGCCCATGAAAACGAAGCCGCAACTGCCACCGCGGCAGCCACGGCAGCTACGACCATGAGAGCCCTATGCGCAACGACATTCTCCGCCGATGTCACATTCTTGCCCATAACAGCCTTCCCCTTCTCTCGAATAATATGGTGACGGCGGCAGGACGCCCCATCAGCCTGCCTGGCACCGCCTGGCTTTACTCGCCAGAACCGACTATGGCAGCAAACCGAGGATCAACCAGGCCTTCTATTGAATCGACAACGGCAAGGGATTCCGTATCGACAACGAATACCGCACCCGATGACGAGTTCACCGCGTAGGCTTCAGAACCGCCATCGCTTAGAACCACCGCTGCCAGCCCGGCCTCCAACGCTACGGTTCCCCGCAGCTCCAGCGTCTCGCCATCTATGAGCGCCAACACCCCGTCGGCCCGCGATGTGGCCGCAACGGTGGAGCCGTCTGCGCTCCATGCCACTGCGCTCACCTGAGCACCTACCGGAATACGAGAGACCACAGTGCCGTCGGACGCATCCATTATCAAGAGCTCCGAGCTCTCAACCAGCTCGCTGCCCACTCCGGCCAAGGCGATGCGCGCACCGTCGGGCGACAGCGCAATACCCCAGGAGCCAATAACGCCGTCGAAGGGATCGAGCTCCTCGCGGGCGTCAAGGTCGACCCGCGACACGTCGTAGGTGCCTATGTTCGCGCTGTAGAGCATGGCTCCATCTGGCGACAGCGCCAAGGAGAGCGGCTTGCGGCCGGTCAT
The DNA here is from genome assembly GCA_910575165.1 of Eggerthellaceae bacterium. GTDB lineage: Bacteria > Actinomycetota > Coriobacteriia > Coriobacteriales > Eggerthellaceae > Xiamenia > Xiamenia aquisgranensis. The sequence continues at coordinate 32,510 of CAJTDS010000005.1, read as the reverse complement.
CACCGTGCCATCGAGCGGGTCGGAGCAACAAGGAGGCGCCACCTCGCGGCTTTCGTAGCCGGAAGGGTTCAGTGCCACCGTACCCACCAGGCTCATGAGCTGCGTATCCACGATGCGGATGCTGTTCAAGTGGTAGTCCGCAACGTAAAGCAGCCCTTGGTCCTCGTCGAGGGCGAGTGCCATGGGCTGGGTTCCGATACGAGCCTTGTCGATGGCGGGGCTCTCCCCCAAAGTCAGACGCACCACTTCCCCGTTGCCGGAATTGGCGATGTAGACCTGGTTTCCGTCTTCGGAGGAAACCACGCAAGCAGGATTGACGCCCACCGGAATACGCCCAATCACCTGGTCGTCGGCTATGAACGCCACAGAATTTCCCAAATACTCGATAACGCAAAGCGAGCCCTGCAGCCGAGGGTCCGACAGCAGCTCAAACGCCGGGTCGGTTGAGATCGCTGCTTCCTTGTCCTTGGAGTACTCCATGCCAGCCGCATCGTCGGCTGTAGGCGCAGCGGCATCGGAGATCGCCGGCGCAGGCGCCTCCTCGCCGAAGCTGCAGCCTCCCAGCCCAAGCAACGCACACAGGCAAACCGACACGCCGACCGCGCCGAAGCGCCGCAACAACCCTCGCCGTATCTCGCCGCTGCTCAACACGCTCATGCGATCACCCCGTCATTGCCAAGTACGAACACCTCGTCGGCAAGGGAAACCCAACGAGGGTCGTGGGTAACCATAAGCACTGTGCCACCATCGGCAACATGGCCGCGCAGCAGGCCCATCACGGCCAAGCATCCCTCTTCATCCAAGTCGTTCGTGGGCTCGTCGGCCAAGATGAGCGGCTGGGCACTCAACAAGCAACGAGCCACGGAAAGCCGTCGGCGCTGACCGCCGCTCATCTGAGAGGGAAGAAGCTCCAGTGCGTCGGAGAGCCCCAGGCGGTCGACGACCTTGTGGAAGCGATCTGCGTCCCGCGACCGGCCAGCGCCCTTCGTCATCAGCTCCAAGTTCTCCCGCGCCGTCAGAGCCGCCACCGCGTAAGGAGTCTGGAAGACGAAGCCCACCTGCCTTCGATGCAGCCGGTCGAGCCCCTGCTCGTTCAGCGACCCCACGTCCTCGCCGAAAAGTCGCACCGACCCCCCATCAGGCGGCATCAGACCGCCCGCAATGGACAAAAGGGTCGATTTTCCCTGGCCAGAGGCACCAGTAACCAAACCCAAGCGCCCCGACCGAAGCGAAAGGTCCACCCCTCGAAGCACCGAACGGCACTCCGAGCCTTCCCCGAACGATTTCACGACGCCACACAGCTCGACAGCCTCGCTCATGCCAGATCCCCCTTCTGCATAGCGGCCAAGGCTCCGCCGCGAAGAGCGCCTCGCACCGGCACCGCTGCCGCTGCCAGACACACCGCAAGGGCAATTGCGCAGGCCAGAACCACGATGCCTACCATCTGCACGGCACCCGGCGGCGCCGCGGGCAAGGCCATCACCTGGTGGATGCGCGGGGCGAGATACGCCGCAATGCCGCATCCCAACGCGCCGCCCACCGCGGCACCTGTCACCCCCAGCATAGCCACCTCGCAAAGCAAGCCGCCCACAACGAACCGGCGCGAGAATCCGACGGCCCGCAGAAAGCCCATCTCGGCACGGCGCTCGCGGGCTAGAAACGACAGCCTGCCCGCCAAACCCAACATGGCGATAAGCGCTACGGCAGCCACCATTCCGCCGAACAAGGCAGCGAATAAACCAAGCTGAGAAGCGGTATTGCGAACCAATCCGGACACGGCTGTCGCCGAAGACACCGGGCATGCGTCATCGATGGCCCGTGCCACGACCTCAGGGTCGGCCCCCGGTTCCACAGACACCATGACGGCGGAAACGGAAGTGAACGGGTCGGCCATCTTCCAAACATTCGCCAGGTAGGGGCTTTCCCATCCTAGGGAGCGGGCCGTGTCCAGGTTCATGAATATGGTCTCGTCGACGCTGCTGCCCGTAGCCTCCAAGCGCCCGGCAACAACGAACTGACGCCCGAGGATAGTCGCCATGCCGCCTGTAACCTCTGGCGCATCGGCTCCCAGGTAGATGCCGTTTTCCTCCAGCGGAGCCGCATCGGAGGACAGCCATGGGGCAATGACGAAATCGCTTTCGGGGTCGACGCCCACCACCCGCGTCACCCCCAGCACCGAACAGCAACTCTGGTTGAGGGACTGGGTGAAGAACTGCGGCGTGACCCGCTCAACACCTGGCACCGACTCCACGATGTCCACAGTGTTAGCCGGCATGTAGACGTTGGCCGGCTCCGCCACGAACAAAGCCTCCTGGGCGGAAACACCCACTTCGCTGGGAAGCACGATAATATCGGCCCCAAGCCGGTCGGAAGCCAAGGAAAGCCCCGCCCCTATTGCCCGATAAGTGCAAGCACCGGTCACGGCCACCAGCACCGTCAGCATCACGATGGCCCCGGTAGCAACACTCGACGCTAGCCGTCGCTGAATGTTGCGCCACCCCAGAAGCATCACGGACACGCCTTGCCCCCTCCCATCGGAAGACCCCATTGAGAAGAGGGGGCACCGCCAAGCACCCCCTCGTTGCGTTTCGCCGCTAAAAAACTGCTCGCCTAAGCAATCTTTGGATCAACGGCAATCAGCACGTTCGGCTTTGTCTCGTTCGCCGATGCCGTCAGCCCCGCCACCTCGCGCACAGCGTCGGGATGGGCCTTCGCCAGCGCCTCGATGTCACCTTGCTCGATGTTGGCACCGGGGCACGCTTCCACGCAGGCCGGCAGGTCGCCGCGCTCGAGGCGATCGATGCACATGTCGCATTTATAGGTAGAGGTTGAGGCCTCGTCGAAAACCGGCGCGCTGTAGGGGCAGGCGGAGATGCAGGTCTTGCAGCCTATGCACAACTCGTGATTCTGCACCACCACGCCGTTGTCGAGCTTGGTGTAAGCGCCCACCGGGCAGTTCGCCATACACGCCGGTTCGTCGCAGTGGTTGCAGGCCAGCGACAGGAACGACTGCGCCTGAGCCTGACCGTCCAGGATAACCTCGACCTTGCGCAGGAAGGTTTCCGTTTGGCCGGAAAGCCGCGTGGTCATGCAGGCCATGCTGCAGGTCTTGCACCCGTAGCAGTCCTTGTTGTTCGTGAAAAAGCCCAAAGCCATGGTTATGCCTCCTTACGCACGTCGGCGAGGGTCTCGTTGCAGCAGTGCTCGGTGGCCAGGGGACCCACAGCATCGTTGGTGATGTAGCTGCTCGATCCGCCCTGCTGTTCCCACCAACCGTTCTCGGCGCAAAGCACCCCGGGGCTTATCAGATCGGTGACGATGGCGCGGGCCCGATGCTCGCCGCGATCGTTGAACACCACCACAACGTCGTCGTCCTTGATGTTTCGCGCAGCAGCATCGGCGGGATTGATCATCACGCAGGCGTAGTCGCGAGTGACGGCGCCGATGGACTTCAAGCCGCCGAAGGTGGAGTGCACGGTGCGGTTCAACTTGCGCTGCACCACGGCCAGCGGATAGGTAGCGTCCAAACCCGACGAACCGCCCACGGACTCCGCGCAACGATAATAGGAGGGCACAGCCTTCACGCCCTTGGCCAGCCACGGAGCCTGGTAGATTTCGGCCTTCTTCGTGGCGGTATAGAACTCGCCGCCCTTGTAGGGGATGAAGTCCTTCGGATAGGCGTCGATGGCGTGCTCTTTCTTCAGCTGATCGTAGGTGAAGCCCGAATCCTCCAGCGCTTTGCGAATGAAGTACTCGTTGTCGTGATTGAAGTCCTCGCCCACGCCCATCTTGTTGGCCAGCTGCGTAAAGATCCACAGGTCGTCATGCGCCTGACCCGGCGCTTCCACGGCCTTGTCGGAAAGCTGAATGAGATGGCTGCGGGCATTGCACAGGATGTCCTCGGTCTCGAACACCGCAGCGCAAGGCAGCACCAAATCGGCGTAGAGAGCCGTCGAGGTCATGAAGGAATCGATTACCACCACGAAGGGTATCTTGCACAGCGCCTGCTTGACCATGTTGGTATTGGGCCACTGGGTCATGGGGCTTTCGGCCAGCGAGATGAACACCTTGACCTCATTGGGGTCATCGTTCATCACGTGGGTAGCGAACTGAGCGCGGGCAACCTTGGGCAGCTCGGCGTCCACCTTCGGGTTCTCGAACATGGGCTTCAGGGTAACCAGGTTGTTGATGCCGCCGGCGTCGCACACGCCGTTGCCGGCACCACCCACTTGGCCGCAGAATACCGCCAGGTTGTTCTGAGAGGCCACAGCCAGCGTGCCGTAGGTGGTGCGCATGAAGCCACCCATGTTCTGGATAATCATGGAGTTGGGACCCTTGGCGTAGTCGCGAGCCAGCTCGGCCACCTTGGCGGCGGGCACCCACGTTTCCGCCTCAACGGCCTCGGGAGTCCACGGCTCGCATTCCGCCACGGTCAGATCGAAGACGGTGGTATAGTCAGCCTCCAGGTCGGTGCCCTTCACGGACAGCACCGGATCGACACCCTCGGCGTCGTGGCGCACCAGCTCGCCGTCCACGGCCACTGCATAGCTGGTGGGATCGTCGGCATCCAGCAGCACCATAGCGCCGTCAGCGTCCACCAAACAGGGCGCGGTGCTGTGCTCCTTCAAGAACTGCTCGTTGTGAAGGCCCTCGTCAACAATGACCTTCAGCATGCCCAGCGCCAGCGCCGTGTCGGTAGTGGGACGAATGGGCAACCACTCGGTGGTCTTCGAAGCGGTTTCCGAACATACCGGATCGATGGTCACGATCTTGCCGCCCTTGGCCATCATGGACTCGTAGCGGTTGAAATAGCCGTTCTGGGTAACAGCAGGGTTGTTTCCCCAGATAATGATGTAGTTCGCATCCTCGATGGTATTGCGCGTGTCAAAGTAGCGCTTGCCGAACACCGGGATGGTGGCGCCGTTGGTTCCTGCGCAGCACAGCGTTCCCTCCAGACTCATAGCGCCACCGATGCGGGCGATGAACGCGCTCTTGGCCTGGCCGGAGATGGTGTTGAAGTTACCCGCGAAGGAGTCGATGACGATGCCCCTGTTGCCCACTGTGTCGATGGCATCCTGCAACTTCTCGGCAATAAGATCGATGGCCTCGTCCCAGCTGATCTCCTTGAACTTGCCCGAACCCTTGTCGCCGTCGCGCAGCAGAGGTGCGGTCAGACGTTCGGGCGAGTTCAACCACTCGACGCGCGAAAGACCCATCATGCAGGGCATAGACTCGTTGTTCACGCCGCAGGTGACACGAACCACTTTGCCGTCCTTCACAAGCGCCTTCAGATTGTGGTGCTGGCACTCCGGCGGACAAGCAGCGAAGAACTCCTGGGCTCCCTCGAAGGGGTCGGGCTGCGGCTCGTAGGTAGCGGGCGTCGCATCCGCCTGGGTGCTATTGTCGGCGTCTTTCGGCCCCTCATCCTGAGCAGTCGGCTTGGGGTCGGACGCGCAACCAGCAAGGGCCGCCGCGCCGGCCAGGGCCCCGGCGGCCGATGCCGCCTTCACGAACGTACGACGCGAAACCGTGCCGTGAATTTCGGCAGCGGTTTCGGACTGCTCGTTTTTGAGCTCCATGTTTTCCATAGTCCTCCTCGTTTTCCCTCGTTCTCTCGGGGTCCCCAGACCCTCTTGGCCGCAGTATACGAACGGCGACCCAGCCGAGGAATTATTCTCGGAGATGATATCCAGAGAGCAATACACGGCCGGCCAAGCCGAAATGAACCTATCGGTTTGCAATAGTGACTGCCAAGGAACTTCTATCGGAAATCGATAGGTAAAACCACGGGATGCCGTCCATTCCCCAAGCAAGGCCCGGTTTGCTACCATTACCGCAAAACCGAGGAGGGAGTTCGCATGACGAAAACCAACGAGGGTCGTCCTTTGCACAACGCCTCTTACAGCACGTCTGCAAGCGCCTACAAGCTCCTCGCTCTCTCCCGCGATTCGGCACGCCCTCTATGGAACGCCCAAGACAACCCCGAAGAGGCTCCAGCAGCCGGCGTAGTGATAGAACTGCGAAGGTCTATCGGCTACCCGCTGCCGCTCTCCACTGCCGAATCCCCTCGCGGTGCCCATTTCTTCGTGCCCTCCACGCGTATGCACAGCTGTATCGCCACCATAATGCGGCTAGATGCCGGCAACTCGCACACAGGAGGCATCCTGCGTCTTCCCGAGGGTCGCCACGTGCTGTCGCGGTCGAAAATCCGAGAGATTGGGGCATGCGTAGCAGCAAGCGGCTGGACTATCGACGACGAACGCCTTTTTAACCTGGTCGCAGGCCTGCAGGAAGGCGAAAGCCCCCGGGAGGCCATGCTCTGCGACCTGCTCGGGTCAGCCTGCAACCTGGGGACATCTCCGGCAACGGCCGACGCACTCCTGCAGCTCTACGACGACATCGTGGGCGCCGAGACCTCGGCCAAAATCTTCTCTCTTTGCGATGATGACGGCAATCGATGCCGCAAAACCCTGGAAGCCATCTGCGCTGCCATCGCTCCCCATACGCCCTTGGGGTCATTCCCCGTGATTGCGGCTTTGACCGCCTATGAAGCTATTCGGCTGCTCAAACCCTTCCCCGCCGTGAACACCTTCATGGCAAGCTTCACGTTCTCGCGCATACTCATTGCCAACGGATACCTGCTGACCAGCTTCATCCCCATCACGGCACTGCTTGCCGCCTGGGACGATTCGTGCGTCTCGTCGAACGAACCCGCTGGCCTTGACCGCATTATGGCGACCGCCCAAAACCGAGACTGGTCCCTGTGGATAGAGGAAGCCTTGTCCCTTTGCACCGACTACGTTGAGCAGACAGCGGAGAAGCTGTTCGACCTTTTCGCCAGCCGCCAGCTCATGAGCAAGCTCATCGCGCAGGACGAGGGCCTCAACATTCGCCAGCAGAAGATTCTTCTGGAAGCGCTGCTGCACGAAGATGCCGAGTTCACATTCGGAGAGCTCATGGAAACGGAAAACGTGGCCTATGCCACCGCCTATTCCGACCTCTCGTCGTTGAAAGACCTGGGCTTTCTGGTTTCTCGCACGTTCGGGAAAACCACCGTGTTCATGGCTGGCGATGCGCTCATGGCCCATCTGGGCGAGCGGCTGCGCTCGATTGATGCCGCAGCATGGGAGGAGGTATTCAACGACGACGGCACCTTAACCGACGCGGCAAAAACGGCGCATGACGATATGATCGGCAAACTCCGCACATCGGCGCCGCTGGAAAACGAGTTCATCGGTTTCAAGAGTCCGGTCTTCGATCCCAGTCGAGCCGTTGTGCTCCGAGGCGACGCGCTGGATTAATGGATGGCCGCCCCCAGCAACTTGCGACCTCATCCTCCAGCCGCTCAGTCCGTTCGGCATCCGCCAATCCGCTCCCCCGTTGCTTGCTTGCCTTCTGACAGATATCCTGGATATCTGTTATATAGAACAGGAACGTGCGCTCCGCAACTTCCCGAAAGGAGCCCCATGACCCTCACCCAGCTTCGCTACCTGGTGGCCATCGCCGAATGCGGGTCCATCAATGCGGCGGCGGCCCAGCTGTACGCCTCGCAGAGCAACCTGTCCACGGCAGTGAAGGATTTGGAGCGCGAGCTGGGCATCACCATCTTCACCCGCAGCAACCGCGGCGTGGCCCTCACCAACGACGGCACCGAGCTGGTGGGCTATGCGCGTCAGGTCATCGAGCAGGCCGACATGCTGGAATCGCGCTACGCGGGCCGGGGCGAATCGAGGCAGCGACTTGCGGTGTCCACCCAGCACTACGCCTTCAGCGTGGAGGCATTCGTAAACGTGCTGGAGCGCTGCCAGGCGAGCGATTATGACTTCATCCTGCGCGAATGCGCCACGGCGAACATTTTGGAGGACGTGCGCACTTTCCGCAGTGACATCGGCATTCTGTACCTGGACGACTTCAATCGGCGCGTAGTGGAACGGGCTATCGGGGAAGCCGGCGCGCGGTTCTTCCCACTGTTCGACGCGGCGGTGCACGTGTTCGTGGGCGAGGGGCATCCGCTTGCCGGCCGAAGCCTCATCCATCCCGAGGAGCTGGCCGGCTACCCGCGCTACTCCTTCGAGCAGGGAACAGCCAGCTCGTTCTACTACGCCGAGGAGCCGCTGGCCTCCATCCCCCACTCCCGCAACGTCCGCTATTCCGACCGCGGCACCCTGACGAACCTTCTGACCAGCTACAACGGCTTCACGCTTTCCACCGGCGTGCTGTCGGGCGAGATGCAGCAGGGCATCGCGAGCATTCCGCTGGACACCAACGACCGCATGCAGGTGGGCTACATCATGCACGCCGAGCGCCGCCCGAGCGAGCTCCTGGAAGCCTACATCGCCGAGCTGCACGCCATCATCGCCGCCAACCCCACCGTTGAGGCGCGCGCAGAATAGGCCGCACCCCCTAATGGCTGCGCTCCGATGGGATCATGTTGAACAGCTCGCCCTTGGTATGGATACCGAGCTTACGGTAAATCTTGCTGATATGCGCCTTCGCCGTTCCGGGCGCCACAACCAGGCTTTCGGCAATCGTAGTCGCGGTCTTTCCCTTGAGCAGCAGCTTGAGTACCTCGAACTCGCGCTCCGTCAGTTTGTACGACGCCATAATCCGCTCGGCGAACTCATTGGTGTCATACTCGTTTATGTGATCGAACTCCTGACGGACGTCCCGCTCGATCATCTCTTTTCTTGCGGCGACGTTGCCCACCATAAGGCACACAACCAGAATCATGACGAGCGCTGCGGAAATCACCGTATGCACCGCATCGCCCGAAAAAGCGCCGACGTACCCGTCAACCACGGAGAACAGAGCACGGCCGCCGTAGATCCCAACATACAGGGACAGAACCAGAAGCGACGCGGCCCGAAGAGGGCTGAGGTTTTGCTTATGGCAAATCGAGCAATGGAGAATGGCCACAAACACTAGAAAGGTGTAGCATCCCAGATTGACAAGGGTGAGGGAGAACGACGCTGCCGAGGGGCTGAAAAGCGAAATGGCGATTCCCGCCATCGTGAGCGGCGCGGCAATATAATAGAGCATCTGGATGCTAACCCTGCCCGAAGCCAGAAACACGATGGCGCACAGCGCCGCGGAGTAGATCGTCAAGCCCCAGCTGAAGGACGCATGCAGATCGTGAAGCGAGATGAAGCATGTCGAATACATGAGGCCGAACCCCACCAGGAACGTAGCTGCGAAAACGCTTATGGGCAAGTCGGCGAAGGGGCGGTGCGCAAACCGCCGAGAAGCAACCTCCGGGATTTTTCGACGCCCTGTGCGCATGCATACGCCCCCAAGCAACACGTAGGCAATCTCGGAAACCAGAAGACGCGCCCCAAACAGGCCGAGCAAAAACCAGCACAGCGCACCAGACAAAGCCGTGAACAGCAGCCCGAACAGCAGGTTGACCACGTTGTCGAGCCGGCAAAGCACCTCGAACCACAGAATAATTTGACTCGTGAAATAAAAGGCGAACAACGCAGCCGAAAGCCATAGCGGAGCCTGAAACATAAGGCAGAGGAACGAGCATACGCCCGCAACACACGATGCCGTTGGGAGGAATCGACTGAGACTGCGACGCGTCAAGTAGCTGGCAACAATGTAGACCAGCAATATGATGCAGCTCGCCCCGCAGAGGATATCCGGAAACGTTGCCCGCGGGAGCACCTCCACAAGACCCAACCTATGGTTTAGGTAGAACTGAAGAGCCAGCGCGAACGCCGGTCCGACCATAAACCAATAGCCCCGATAAATCCTCAAAGCCCCTTTGAGCGTCGGAACGCTCGGCAATCCACGCAAGCAGCCCACGGTCCCCTCCCTGGTTCATGCGGTAGGGCAACAGTGTAACGGTTGGGGTTACGAAAAATAACCCTGTTTTTCAGAAAACCCCGTCTGAGGTTACGAGGGTTATCTGGATAACCTCGAAAGCGAAAGCCCAGCTGCAAGGGGAATTGCAGCGGGAAGGATCCAGAGAGGGAAGGAAATGCCATGAAAGAGATTTCTCGTCGAAGCTTCCTCACAGGTGCCGCCGTTGCGGGCGTCAGCGCCGCATTCGCGGGCACGCTTGCCGGTTGCTCCACGACCCAGGAGAAAGCGCCGGAGACTCCTGAGGAGCCCAAGGCCCCTGCAACCGACGCCACTACCGAAGCTGCCGCTGCGCCTGCCGACCCAGCGCCGGCGCCGACACCTGCCACCGACGGTAAACCCGCTTGGATGACGGCGCCGGACCCCGTCCCCGAAGACGAGATCGTGGAGACGACTGATTGCGAGATCCTCATCGTGGGCGCGGGAGTCGCCGGCTTGCCCGCCGCCATGATGGCTGCCGAGGCGGGCGCCGACGTGCACGTGCTGGAGAAGGGCGGCTCTTTCGGCGTTGCTCGCCTGTGCACCGCCGGCTTCAACTCCGACCTGCAGAAGAGTCTCGGCCTCACCACCGACCGCAAAGACTTCATCATGAACACGTGGGCCATCACCAACGGCGTGAACGGTCGCATGTCCTCCTACGGCCTGTGGTTCGACAACTCCGCCGAGTACATCAACTGGCTTGAAGCGGCCTTCGCCACCAAGGGCTACAAGCTTATCCCGGCAGCGTCGCTGGAATACAAGATCACCAACGATGGCATCGGCATGGCCGGCGCCAGCGAGCTGTGGCAGTGCTATCCGCAGATGATTTATTTCGCGAACGAGGACGGTAGCTTCTTCGGAACGGGCAACCCCGTTAACTGGACCCAGGTCATGGAGGAGTATTCCACCGAGCATGGCGCCGTGTTCCACTACTCCACCCCGGCTCTGTACCTCGAGCGTGACGCATCCGGCCGCGTCACCGGCGTTATCGCGAAGAACGAGAACGAAGACTACGTCCGCTTCAACGCCTCGAAGGGCGTGCTGCTAACCACTGGCGACATGGCCGCCGACCACGATATGATGGAGTACTACAACCCCGACTTGGCGAAGGTTGTCCGCTACAACATCAACCAGAACGACTCCGGCGACGGTCAGAAGATGGGAATCTGGATCGGCGCCGAGATGGACACCGCCATCTGCGCCGATATGTGGTCGTTCTCGGCCATCATGATGGACGGCAAGCTGCCCGACTTCCTTGACGGCACCCACTTCTACGCCGGCGTCGCGTCGCTTCCCGGGAACCTCATGGTCGACACCACCGGGCGCCGCATCGCTGCGGAAAACCTGCCATTCCAGGCCTACTCCGTACCGAAACTCACCTGCACGCCCGACGGCATGACCTGGTCAATTTGGGATTCCGCCTGGGAAAGCAAGTACCCTAAAGACGGCTACTTCGTCGAAGACTACTGCACCTCGAACACCCAGGAAGAGGTGGACAAGAACGTCGAGAAGGGCCTGACGTTCAAGTTCGATACCATCGAAGAGCTCTGCAAGCACTGCGGCTTCGACGAGGAAGTCTTCATGGCCAGCTTCAATCGCTACAACGAGCTGTGCGACCTAGGCGAGGACCTGGACTTCTACAAGGACCCGGTCTGGATGTGCAAGCTGGACACGCCGCCGTTCTACTGCTCCAAGACCTGCTCCTCCATGACGTCGACCCGCGGCGGCCTCAAGCAGGACGAGCGCATGCGCGTGCTGGACACCAAGGGACTTCCCATCCCCGGACTGTACGCTGCAGGCAACACCGCAGGCTCTTTCTACGGCGACGTCTATCCTCCCAACGTCATGGGTTCCGGCATCGGTCACGGACAGTGCTTTGGCTGGCTTGCTATCCGCGAGATGCTTGGGCTGGACTACATCCACGCGAATATCTAGAGAACGACCGAAGGACGAGGTAGATTGATGAAACTTAGCCAGAAAAAACACCCGCTGCTTATCGCGGGAATCACCGCAGCCCTTGTTTTCGCCCTGGCTGGCTGCGCGTCTACGACCAGCAAGGCACCACAGGACACAAGCCCCTCCCAAGAAGAGAGCGCTGCGCCCACGGGAGGAACCGAAGCGCCAGTGGGGTCCCTTATGGCAGCCCACACGCTCGGCCAGCTTGACGGGGTGGCTCTCGAGGACATGACGTCGAAGTTCTGCCTCTCCTGCCATCCGCGCAGCGCCATCAGCGAGGCAACCCAGGACTACGGCGGAACGCCCGGCTACAACCCGCACAAGTCCCATTACGACGCTGGAGCGTGCACGAACTGCCACTCCGTCGACGGACAGTCGGTGCTCGCCTGCGACGAATGCCACACCGAGGACTGCCCCGAGGGATGGATTCCCGCACCCCGCGGCGAAAACCCCGTATGGGACCTGAAGAAGGCCTTCAAGGAGTAGCCCCCCCCCTAGCTGACTCCTCGCAAGGGACCCGAGAACCTCGGGTCCCTTTTGCATGAGCCCTATCCCTTGAAGCGCTTGAGCAGCAGCGAGTTGCTGACCACGGACACGCTGGAGAAGGCCATGGCGGCACCGGCCAGGGCGGGGGCCAGGATGCCCACGGCGGCCAGCGGGATCATGATGCAGTTGTAGATGAGCGCCCAGAACAGGTTCTGCTTGATCTTGCGCATGGTGGCCTTCGACAGGCGCACCGCCACCACCAAATCGGACAGGTTGTTGCGCATGAGCACCACCGAGCCCGCGTCCAGGGCCACGTCGGTGCCCGAGGCCATAGCCACGCCCACATCGGCTGCGGCCAGGGCGGGCGCGTCGTTGATGCCATCGCCCACGAAAGCTACCACCGGCGCCTTCTTGCCACGGCCGTCGGCCCCACGCGCCGCTTCGGCCTGCACCCGGGCCTTCACCTCTTGCACGCGCTCGGCCTTCTGCAACGGCTTCACGCCGGCGAACACGTTCTCGGAAGCGATTCCCACCTCGCCGGCCACTTCCAACGCCGGCGCCAGCGCGTCGCCGGTCACCATGTAGCTTTCCACGCCGAAGTCGCGCCGGAGCTGCTGCAAGGCGCCGAAGGCACCGGGCTTGGGCTGGTCGCGGAAGGCGAACGCGCCCGCTTCCCGCCCGTCGACCGTAACCGACGAGCCCACGAACACCCGATGCCCCTCCACGACGCCGCTCACGCCCGCGCCCACCACGGCTTCGAAACCGGAAACCTCGGGAAGGGCCTGGGCGAGCAGGCGGGCGTAGAAGTCCTGCGCCTCCTTCTCGGTTGCATCCTTGCCATTCACCTGGGGATTGCGGGCGACGTTGGACAGGTAGGCCTGGCGGTAGGCTTCGCGAACGGGCTCGCCCAAAGCGCCCGTGCTGGCGGCATAGCCCACCACGGCCCCGGCCAGCGGATGCTCGCTCAGCGCCTCCACCGCCGCCGCCAGACGCAGGTTCTCGGGCGACACCGAGCACTCCACCACCTGGGGCTGCCCTACGGTGAGCGTGCCGGTCTTGTCGAACACGGCGTCGCTCAGATGGCACACGCGCTCAAGCACCTCGCCGTCCTTGATGAGCACCCCCAGCTGGGCGCCGCGCCCCATGCCCACCATAAGCGCCGTGGGAGTGGCAAGGCCCAAGGCGCAAGGACACGCGACCACGATGACGGCGATGGCGGGCAGCAGCGACTGCTGGATCAGGGTCTGCACGCTCTCGGGCGGCACGAACAGAAACCACGCCATGAACGTGACCGCCGCGATAACCAGGATGGCGGGTACGAACACCGAGGCGATCTTGTCGGCCATGCGCTGAACCGGGGCCTTCGAGCCCTGGGCGTCCTCAACCGCCCGCACGATACGCGCCAGCGTGGAGTCCTTCCCCACCCGCAGCGCCCGCACCGTAAGCGAGCCCGTGGTGTTCGACGTGCCGCCGGTCACTTGGGCGCCGGCCTCCTTCAGCACGGGAAGCGCCTCGCCGGTGAGCATGGACTCGTCCACTTCCGAGCGGCCCGACACCACAACACCGTCCACCGGCACCTTCTCGCCCGGATGCACCAGCACCGTATCGCCCGCCATCACCTGGGCAAGCGGCACTTCCTCCTGCTTGCCGCCGCGCAACACCCAGGCCGTGGGCGGCGTCAGGTTCATGAGCGCCTCGATGGCCTGGTTCGTGGCCCCCTTCGCCCGCGCTTCCAAGATCTTGCCCAGCAGCACGAAGGTGATGAGCATGGCGCAGGTTTCGTAGTAGGGCATGCCGCCGTTGATGGAAAGCGACTCGGCGTTGGCCCAGTCGCCCCACATCAACGGCAGGAACGTGATCCACAGCGAGAAGAGAAACGCGATGCTGGTGCCCAGTGCCACCAGCACGTCCATGTTTGCCGAACCGCTCTTGAGCGAGCCCACGGCCCCCTTGTAGAACCGCGCGCCGCAGCCGAATTGCACGGGAACGGTGAGCGCCAGCAGCAAAACGTTGGCCGCGAACATGGACTGCACGTGGGTGGGGTCGGCTGCGAACAGACCCGCCAACCAGTGGCCCACCGCCATGTGCCAGCCGGGAATCATGCCAATGCAGAAAATGACGGCGGTCAGCGCTGCCGAGATGCCGAGCACCTTCAGGTCGTGGCGACGGCCGGCGGCCTCCTTGGCGCGGCGCTTCTCGTCGACCATGGGGGCATCGTCGGGGATGACCTCGGCGGAAAACGAAAGGTTGTCGAACACGCGCAGCATGTCGTCGACGGAGGCGCGGGCCGGGTCGAACTCCACGATGCCGGTGTTGTTGGCCAGGTTCACGCTGCAGCTCACGACGCCGGGCGTCTTGCCGTAAGCTTTCTCGATGGTTGCCGCGCAGTTCGCGCAGTGCATGCCGTCGATGGCGATGCGCAGCTTGGCGGGGGGAAGATCGGCGCTCACCTCGTCCGCGCTGCCGCCTTCAGCCTGATCGGCTACGGCCTTCTGCGCCGCCTCGCGCGCCTTCTTCTCGGCTTCGGCCGCAAGCGCCTCGGCGAAGGGATGCGGGCCGCTATCGGGCATGACCGCCACCTGGAAGTCGGTGTCGTCCAGGGCATGCAGCAGGTCGTCCACGGTCGCCTGCGCCGGGTCGTAGGTTGCGCTGACCTGCTGGCCGTCCAGGTCCACCTCCACCGACGAGACGCCGGAAACCGCTTCGTAGTGCCTCGTCACGTTCGCCGCGCAGTTCTTGCAATGCATGACCGCCACGGCCAGCCGTATGGTTTCCACGTTGCACCGTCCTTACATGAAGCGGCGGATGAGCGCCATAGCCTCGTCCACCACCTCGTCGTTGCCGCCCCGGATCTCCTCCACCACGCAGGTGCGCATGTGCTCGGCCAGCACCAGCTCCGACACGCGCCGCACCGCGCTTTCCGCAGCCGCCAGCTGGGTGAGCACGTCGCCGCAGTAGCGGTTCTCCTCGATCATGGCCTTCACGCCGTTCAGCTGCCCGATGGCCCGGTTCAGCCGCTTCTGTACATCGGCCTGCAGTTCCTGGCTGCGCGGCGTCGCTTTGCTGCGGCAGGAGCACTCCCCTGCCGAAGCCTCGTCCGATGCCGCAACGGCCGGTCTTTTCGTCGCCGCTGTCGATTCGCCCATAGTCGCTCCTTCCGACTTGTCGTTTCGGCCACTATACCCCCTGGGGGTATTTTGCGCAACTGCTTGTATTCGGAATTCCGCAGAGGGAACGGGGAGGAGCACCCTAGCCGCCGCTTGCCGCCTGCGCTCTAGCCGCCTGCCGTCCGCCAGCGCAACCGACTCGCTGCCCCATCGCCGCCGGTCGCCCGCCGCGCGCACCCCTGCAACGAAAAAGCCCGGCCGATACCGACCGGGCTTCCGTTCGCGAACGAATCAGGCGCGGGCTAGCGCGTGTTGCTGGCAAAAGGCGCCTTGTCCTTCAGCAGCACGTCGTGGGCGCCGCCTTCCACGATGGAGGTGGCGGACACCAGCGTGAGCTTGGCCTTGTCCTGGAAGTCGGGGATGGTGAGCGCGCCGCAGTTGCACATGGTGCTCTTCAGCTTCAGCAGCGTCACGTCCATGTTGTCCTTCAAGCTGCCGGCGTAGGGAACGTAGCTGTCCACGCCCTCTTCGAAGGACAGCGACTTCTTCTTGCCGCCCAAGTCGTAGCGGCCCCAGTTGCGAGCGCGCGCCGAGCCTTCGCCCCAGTACTCCTTCATGTAGGTGCCGTTGACCATGACCTTGGCCGAGGGGCTCTCGTCGAAGCGGGCGAAGTAGCGGCCCAGCATCACGAAGTCGGCGCCCATGGCCAGCGCCAGCGAGATGTGGTGGTCGTAGACGATGCCGCCGTCGGAGCAGATGGGCACGTAGATGCCGGTCTCGCGGAAGTACTCGTCGCGGGCCTTGGCCACCTCGATGACCGCGGTCGCCTGGCCGCGTCCGATGCCCTTGGTCTCGCGGGTGATGCAGATGGACCCGCCGCCGATGCCGATCTTCACGAAGTCGGCGCCCGCGTCGGCCAGGAAGCGGAAGCCCTCGCGGTCCACCACGTTGCCCGCGCCGATTTTGACGTCGTCGCCGTAATGGTCGCGCACCCATTGGATGGTCACCTTCTGCCAGTCGGAATAGCCCTCGGAGCTGTCGATGCACAGCACGTCGGCCCCGGCCTCCACCAGCGCAGGCACGCGCTCGGCGTAGTCGCGGGAGTTGATGCCGGCGCCCACCATGTAGCGCTTGTGGGTGTCCAGCATCTCGTCGGGGTTTTCCTTGTGGGAGTCGTAGTCCTTGCGGAACACCAGGCTGACCAGGCAATCGTTGCCGTCAACCACGGGTAGCGAATTCAGTTTGTGCTCCCAGATGATGTCGTTGGCGGCCTTCAGCGTGACGTCGGCGGGCGCCACGATCAGCTTCTCGCGCGGGGTCATGAAGTCGGCCACCTTCTCGTCCAGGCTCATGCGGGACAGACGGTAGTCGCGCTCGGTGACGATGCCCACCAGCTTGCCGTGGGCGGTGCCGTCGGCGGTGACGGGCATGGTGGAGTGGCCGTACTGCTCCTTGAGCTCCACGACGTCGCCCAAGGTCATATCCGGCGACAGGTTCGCGTCGGAGGTGACGAAGCCGGCCTTGTAATCCTTCACGCGGGCCACCATGGCCGCTTCGCTTTCGATGGTCTGGTTGCCGTAGATGAACGACAGGCCGCCCTGGGTAGCCAGCGCCACGGCCATGCGGTCGTCGGAGACGGCGGCCATGATGGCGGACACCATGGGCACGTTCAGGGAGATGGGGCATTCTTCCTGTCCCTTGCGGTACTTCACCAGAGGCGTGCGCAGCGACACCGCAGCCGGCGTGCAATCGGCGGGCGTATGGCCCGGCACCAGCAGATACTCGTTGAAAGTACGGGACGGTTCATCGAAATAGAATGCCATGTATCCTCCATCGCGCGTCGTGGTGCGAGGTCGCCGTCCGCAGGCCGCCAGGCGCTCCGAGGGCAGCTCGGAAGCATCCCGCCAACCTGGGCCACGCGGGCCTCCCGATTGGTAGTGGGCCTATTATAGCCACTTCGACCTAGGGCAACGCGCGCTCGCACCGTCGGTCGAAATAATCGACAGAAAGAAGGGCGGGGTGGGCGCAGAGGCCACGGAGGTTCTTGCAGCCGGATGCGCTCAGCACCCGTATTCCCGCATGAGGGCGACAAGGGCGCCGGAGTCGGACAGCGCCTCAATCAACTCGCTTTCACGTCCTTCGGCCTTGAGGGCGGCAGCAAGGCGAGACACGGCGGCCCGCTCTTCCTCGCGGCCCTCCTCGCGACCTTCGGCGCGGCCTTCCTCGCGGCCTTCCTCGCGACCTTCCTCGCGACCTTCCTCGCGACCTTCGGCGCGGCCTTCGGCCACGGCCTCTTGCCGGACGGCGGCGAGCTTTTCCTCGACCTCTTCGGCGACCTTCTCGGCAACTTTCTCGGCAACCTCCTGCCTTGCCAGGATGCTGTAGCGCATGCGCACGTTTTCCTCGTAACTCATAACCGAGTACACCTGCTCCACCCACTTCCGATCGCCGTTTGCGTGCCGCACCGCCGCGTCGACCCTGTTCACGAAAGGATCATCTTTGCGGACGCTGCCTGTTGCGACGTATTCTAGCACGGCGGCGAGCTCGCGATGCGTCTCCCCCTTGTAGGCGCTCGCATTCAGAACGGTCCAATGGCTCTCGTCGCCCACATGCACCTCGGCGCTCTCGGCGCACGCCCGCTCGAGGTGATAAGCCGGAAGCCCCAGCCCAAACGCATCGAACGTGCAAAGAAAAACGATGAAGCTCTCCCGAAGGCAGCTGTAATCTTCCCCTTTCCGAAGGTGATGGACATCGAGCGTCGACTGGTAATAGCGAAGCCGCTTGCCGAGGCTCGGCTCGGAGCGAGCCTGCATCTCCACGTCGATCACCCGCCCATCGTCGGCGGCGACCACATCCATACGCACTCCCCGCGCTCCGATAACCGGCTCGATCGTCTGCTCGACGTTGTTGTCCGTCGAAGGCTCCAGCCTCACCCCCGTAACCACCTCGGCCAGCTGCCGGAACAGCTCGGGATCGGACATCACGCGAGTGAACATCGCGCTGTTTGAGAGCGGAAGACCCATCATCAGCCCGCCCTCGCCCTCCGCCGCGCCGCCGAATCGCTCGCCTACGCTCCGCTCGTCCATCGTTCCTCCTTTTCGCACGCCTGCCCCCGTCATCACGATACAGGTGCAAGCTGGCAAAACGATGACAGGCGGCCATGCGCCCAACCGTGCAGGGCCATGCAGGGGAAGCAGCCGGCGCGGCATCGGTGCAATCGCGAACCGCAATCGGAACGAAACCAAGTCAATCAGGAAGAGGCGCTGGATGTTGCGGAAAACTGGCAGAAAACAGCACCGGAAAGCATCGCCTCGCACGCTGCACATCCTCTTTGCTGCATTCCCGCATCTTCGCCGCGCGGACCCGCAACGCCCAGCGGCCCCGTGCGGTACAATGACCGGCGCAAAACAGCATGTCCCCGACGAACCAGGAGTCATCATGGCCCAGCGCGCGCTCTTTCTGGAATACCCCAAGTGCTCCACCTGCAGGAAGGCCAAAGCGTGGCTGGATGCCGCAGGTGCCGACTACGCTGACCGCGACATCGTGGCCGACAGCCCCACGGCCGACGAGCTGCGCCGCTGGCACGAGCTCAGCGGGCTGCCCCTGCGCCGCTTCTTCAACACCAGCGGCATGCTCTACCGCGAGATGGGCCTATCGGAGAAGCTGCCGACCATGACCAACGAGGCACAGTATGCCCTGCTGGCCACGAACGGCATGCTGGTGAAACGCCCGCTGCTGGTCACCGAAGCGACCGCCATCCCCGGATTCAAAGAAGATGCATGGGCCGAGGCGCTGGGGGTTCGAGCGTAGCATATCGCGCATCTGAAATCCACCGACCAAAGACCTCTTTAAGGGACACCGCTAAAAAGCCCTTTGCGGTATCATCTCTCCCATTAGCCTGAGCGCGCGACGCGAACCGCTGCGGCGCCAAACCGGAAGGACAGCCATGAGCGAGATCAAGTGCCCCCATTGCGGAAAGGCCTTCACCGTCGACGAGGGCCAGTACGCCGAACTTTTAAGCCAAGTGCGCACCAAGGAGTTCGAGCAGGAGGTGCACGCGCGCCTGTCGCAAGCCGAAAAGAGCCGCAAGCAGGAGATCGCCCTGGCGGTATCGAAGGCCGAGGAGGCCCTGCGCGCCCAGCTGGCCGAGCGAGACGGCAAGCTGGCGGCCCAGGAAGAGCGGCTGCGCGCCCGCGAGGCGGAGCTGGAACTGGCCGCCCGAAACGAGAAGGCGGAACTGGAGCAGCAGCTGCAGGCGCTGAAGGCCCAGGCGGAATCCCAGGGCGAGAAGGCGCAGGCCGAGCGCGAGCTGGCCGTGAGCAAGGCCGTGGCCGCCGAAGCCGACCGACTGCGTGCTGCGGAGCGCGAGCGCGACGAGCTGGCCCAGCAGCTCAAGGCAGCCCAGGAGCGCGCCGCCGTGGAGTCGCAGCTGGCCGTGTCCCAGGCGCTGGCCAAGGCCAAAGACGAGCAAGCTGCCGTGGAGCGCGAGCGCGACGAGCTGCGCAACGCCGCCGAGCGCGCCCGCGACGAGCTGAAATCGCAGTCCCAGCGCGCCGAGGCCGAGCTTGCCCGCGTGCAGGCCGAAGCCCAGGCGGCGCTGGCCGAGAAGCTGGCGGCCAAAGACGAGCTCATCGCCGACCGCGAGCGCGAGATCGAGCGCATCCAGGACATGCGGGCGCGCCTTTCCACGAAGATGCTGGGCGAGAGCCTGGAGCAGCACTGCGAGGTGGAGTTCAACCGCCTGCGCCCCACCGCCTTCCCCCGCGCCTACTTCGAGAAGGACAACGAGGTGATGGAGGGCACGAAGGGCGACTTCGTCTTCCGCGACTTCGACGAGGAGGGCAACGAGATCGTCTCCATCATGTTCGAGATGAAGAACGAGGCGGACGACTCCACGCATCGCAAGACCAACGAATCGCACTTCAAGAAGCTGGACTCCGACCGGCGCAAGAAGGGCTGCGAGTACGCGGTGCTGGTGTCGCTGCTGGAGCCGGAAAGCGAGCTATACAACGCCGGCATCACCGACGTGTCCTACCGCTTCGAGAAGATGTACGTCATCCGCCCGCAGTTCTTCATCCCCATCATCACGCTGCTGCGAAACGCCGCGCTCTCGTCGCTTGGCTACCGCAAGGAGCTGGAGGCGGTGCGCCAGCAGAACATCGACGTCACGCGCTTCGAGGACCAGCTGGCCGACTTCAAGGAGAAGTTCGGGCGCAACTACCGCCTGGCGTCGGAGAGGTTCCAGAAGGCCATCGACGAGATCGACAAGTCCATCGAGCACCTGCAGAAGATCAAGGAGCACCTGATCGGCTCGGAGCGCAACCTGCGCCTGGCCAACGACAAGGCCGAGGACCTGACCGTGAAGCGCCTGACCCGCGGCAACCCCACCATGAAAGCCCTGCTGGACGAAGCCCGCGAGGCGAAGGCGGCAGATGCGGGCACCGCAGGAGGCGGCGGCGCCGACGTAGCCGACGCCAAGCTGCTGGACGACCCCGAGGAGTAGAGGGCGCGGGAACTATTCAGGGCTTGCCGAATGCAGAACATGCAATGGTGTGGGCATCCGCGATAAGACACCCGCACCATCGCATCGAAAACTTCTCAATAGGTTGAGAAGTTTTCGATTTTATGGGAAACTTCTCAATAGGTTGAGAAGTTTTAAGGAGCGCGACTATGATTGACCGCCCACTCTACATGGATCGACTCGCGCGATGGCGAGACAGAGACGTAATAAAGGTCGTAACCGGCGTGCGACGCTGCGGCAAATCGACGCTGCTCAGACTTTTTTCCGACCGCCTTCGCGCCGAGGGCATTCCCGAAGACCGCATCATCACCATCAACCTCGAACAGCTTGAAAACGAGAAGCTTCTTGACTACCGCAAGCTCCACGAGGAGATCGTATCCCGCATAACCTCGAAGGAGACCCACTACGTCTTCATCGACGAAGTGCAGAACGTCCCCGAATTCCAGCGAGCCGTCGACAGCCTATACGCCCGAGATGGCATCGACCTGTACATTACGGGGTCGAACGCGCTGCTCTTAGAAGGCACACTCGCAACGTTGCTGTCCGGTCGCTATGTCGAGGTCAAGATGCTGCCGCTCTCCTTCAGCGAGTTCGCCTCCGCCGCTCCTCAGGGGCAATCGCTCGAGCGAACGTATGGCGACTATATCTCGCACGGATCCTTCCCGGCAACTATCGGATTTCGCGCCGATCAGCTTGCCCTCCACGATTACCTGGAAGGCATCCTCAACACCGTCCTCTTCAAGGATGTAGCCCAAAAGCTCAACGTCTCGAACACCATCGCCCTGGATGCACTTGTTTCCTTCGTTTACGATAACATCGGGAACCTGACTTCCGCAAAGGGCATTAGCGGCGCACTGAAGACAAGCGGGGTGCGAATCTCGCCCAACACCGTGAGCGAATACCTATCCGCTCTGGTGAACAGTTTCGTCGCATACCGGGCAAAGCGGTTCGACATCAAGGGGAAAAGGCTGCTGAAGCTTCAGGAAAAGTACTACGGCGTCGACATGGGGCTGAGAAGGATGTTGCTGTCCAACCAGGTGAGAGACCGTGGACGAATCCTAGAGAACGTCGTTTTCCTTGAGCTACAGAGACGGTTCGGAACCGCGTATGTGGGCCAGGTCTCCTCGCGGGAAGTCGACTTCGTAGTGCCCGCGCCGGACGGGCTGCGCTACTACCAGGTCGCCGAAACGGTGAGAGACGACGCCACGCTCGGTCGCGAGCTCGAATCCTTGAGGGCGATTCGGGACAACAACCCGAAGTTCCTACTAACGCTTGACGACGAGGCGCCCGTCCTCCACGACGGGATCAAGCAGGTAAACGCCCTGGAATGGCTGATGGAAGAGTAGGCCTGTCCGACGAGGAAGAGGGAAGGGAGACACGCTTAGGGCGCGAGGCAGCTCGCCCGAGGAATCGATGATGCGCGAGATGTATCCTGGTTTCTCCACGAGTGCAGACCCCTCACCTGGGGTGTTATAAAATATCGGCTTGCATTCTACAAAATATCGGATTGAATCCTGCAAATTGCCGTAATACTAAGAATGACCCGAAACGGCAATCCAAAGCTCCTGCTGACGTTCGACGACGAAACGGCCGCCCCGACCCAGGACGGCGCAATCGAACATAACCGCATCGAACCCGACCCCTCCCCTCGCGCTTCCTCTTGCCTATCAGGCAAGTATGCGAAAGCGATCAGGGGCTACAGCCTGTACTTCGCGCCTCGGCCCCGCCCCTCGACGGCGACCGCGCCGCCTTCCGCGAGCTTTTTGAGGGACCGCAGCGCGCTCATCCTGCCGATCCGAAGCGCCTCCTCTATCTGCGCCCGGCCCAGAGGGCCCCTTCGCTCAGCAAGTCGACGATCGCGCGCTCCTGCGCATTCAGCTCCGCCTCTGCCGACGTAACTCCAATTTGACCTTGAGGCAGCCGTCTTGCATTCGCGAGAAAACACAGGCGAAGAGCCGACGTCCCGCAGCTACAGCACCTGAATCTGCGACGGGGATGTCACCTCGATGTTGCACACATCGTTGTATACGTAGATTACGCCTGTTACGCAAACCGTTTGGCCCGCATACATAGCTTCAGGCGCTTCCGGGAATGCTGGCCTGTCCTCGCCCCAGATGACGACGGAAACACGGCTCTCATTCGGATAAGCTGCCCCCAAGTCGAGGAACGTAGGCGCACCATTGCTCGAGCTGGCACAATTCGAACCTACCACCGATCCGTAAACCGTCACGAGCTCCCCTATGTGCTGAGATGCATCCTGCCACGAAATCGCACCTGCGGGAACCGCAGTCTCCCCGCCCGCCTCGGAAGAGCCCGCGCTATCTCCGTCCGCGTAACTATTCTCCGCATCGCCAATTCGCAATGTGGTGTAAAACGTTTCTGCGTATTCGGAGTATTCCACGACATCTTCGTTTGAGTAGTGGAATTCGATTGTATACCAATTGCCGTCATAAACGAACTCAACATCCGAGCAGAGATTCTCTTCGTCAAACAGGACAAAACAGTTGATCCCGCCGACGCTCGTAAAACAATCTTCGTAGCCAGCAAAGTAATCGGCTGCCTCAGTTATATCTTGGAGGTCGGTCGACTTGGCTGCCATGTAGAGGGACGGCCCGTCAGCTCGATAGGACGACGCGACGCCATAGCCGTCGGCGTCGGGACTTATCCCATCATGAAGGTACACCAACTCGATTGGTGCGTCGAAGGAGACGTCGTTGTATCGAATCGTTCCGACGTAAAGCTGATCCCCTGGAATAATCCTCTCAAAGTAGAGCAACGCATCGCTCTGCTCGGCGACAAGACGGCTTCCTTCAAGTTGGAACCGCGCATCGTCTATCCTTACGCCCTCGCTTATGGGCTCCCATTCGCCCATCAGGAGCGTTTTGGGGTCGCCACTTCCATTCTCGATCTCCATGACTCCGCCGAGTTTGCCATCCTCAAGGGTGAGCAGAAGGTAGGGATACAGCTCCCTGGCCTCCGGTATCAGCGCGTTGAAAGAAATCACGGTTCCATCGTGTTCAAACCCCGAGCAAACCCATAGCCCTTCGTAGTAGCCCTTCGAATGCGCAGGGGCGCTTTCGGGACCACGATTTGAATTCGAGCCACTCACGCAACCAGCGGCAATCAAAACAACGGACGCAAAGACAACGCAGAGAAGAATGGTCTTGCGAAGTAGCTTCATGTTTGCTCCTAAACAAAACGATGGCATTACCTTTAAAGGGGCTAGCGATGCCGCAGCAGAGAGACGCAAAGAGAACAGCAAGCGCGCCCTCCCTTAGACTTCAATTTCGATGCCCGGCAAAGCTGTTACTACGACTTCGCCCACCACTGGAAAGAGATGGGACCATCGTCGATATTGAATTGCAGCGTGTCATTGTAGACGCTTAGATATCCAGTGACGGAAAGCCACGCCCCGCCGCCAGCAACGTCGTTGAGCATCTCTTCTAAGTCCCCCAGCGATTCAGCCCAGATGACCAAAGTCACGCGGTTTGCACCGGGATACGCTTCGCCAATATCGACGAATATCGGCATGCCGTAAGAGTCCTTCGCCTGGTACACCTTCTTTACGGGACCAACGACCGTACAGTTTGTCCACGCTTGATCCCAGGCGTTGTACCACCTTTCTGAATCGGGCACCTCGAGCAGCGTTGGGTTGTTGGTCGGCCAGCGAGGATCCTCGTATTCCGGCTTTGCTTTCTCGGAAGGGTCAACCTTTACAGCAGACAACGATTCCGCCGAGGACGTCGGCACCGAATCCCCGACCGGCCCAGAGGTCCTTGCCGAGCTCGATGAGCATGCCGGCAAAACAATCGCTGATGCAACTAGGGCAATCGAAAGAAGGACGCCGAACGCTCTTTTGCCCATATTCGCTCCGTTTTCCTGGCCGTCACTCAACCGTATAGCCGCATGCATTAAGCAGCTCTTCATACCGCTCTATCATCTTTTCGTGCTCATCCTCGCGAGTATATGGAATGTCATCTTTGTCGTACCCGCGAATCTCCTTGTATCTTTCCCAAGCGTATTTGGCTACAACATCGGGGTCTTCCCCCTGCCGAAGACCCTCCCATAGATCTTCGAGCCAATCTTCCCAATCAAAGACCATGTCGTCGTACATTCCCTCCAGCCGGCGCTGAGAGCCACTCTCGAAGAAAATGACGCATTTCGGTCGTGTCGCATAACCGCCTTCGACCTTCTTCGTGTCTGCGAACTCGACCCGTGTTACCTGCTTTTTCCCAAAAGTTATGTCGCCGTTCTCAATACCTCCAGGAATATAGTCGCTGTTCGGGGTCTGATCACGATACTCGACTTTCCAACCCTCCTTCGACAAGACATCGCCCGCATCAAGTACGGTCATGCCCACAACGTTGATTTTATCCGGAACGTGATTACCCGTACCGCACGAAGGGAGAAGGAGCATCGCGCCGAATGTTATCGTCACGAACGTCAACGCAAGTAGCTTTTCGGATCGAATCATCTCTCACCAGCCCTCCCTCGCCGTATCATATCTGCGGTCACTTGATAAAGCGCAGGATTTTCACGGCGGTATTTTCCTGTCGCCAAAGGCACCACGGTCATCCCAAAGAGAAGACCGAAGACGGGGATGGTCGATAAAGTCAGCAACGCAGTCCACGGCTCTCCCACAATATCGAGCATCCAATTGTGGACGAACAACGCCACAACCCCGCTCAGCACAGAGCCCACGGCTGCACTGTTGAGCAAAGCACTAGCCACCGCCTTTGTGAAGCGCACTTCCCCGGCAGTTCTCTCATATTCGCTGGCAGGAGCGTTCATAGATTTCAACGTCTGCAGCTCAACGGCCCACGTAAGATCAACAACAAACCCCATAACGGCATTAAGACAAAAATTGCGCATGGGCGTGGCGGCGATTGCAGCAGCCAGCGCGCTGATAACGGCCGCAAGCGCTAGATAGGAAGCGATGGTGATAACCGGCATTCCGCCTATCTTCATCTGGCCAACCGGCGTGAAGACACTAGCAAGTGCCGCGACAATGAAGAGAGCTCCGATAAATCTAGCTAAGTTTACAAAGCCGCTTGACAGTACAAGCAGCATCTTGGCAATCCTCATTTTGCCCACCGAGTGTTGCGGCGGCTCGTCCGCGACAGCCGCCTTGCTCGTCGAGCTGCCCTCTGCAGCAGCTTCCATGCGCGTCATTTTCGTCCACGTATCACCGTCCCAGTACCGCAAAACCCCGACCGACCCATTTGGGTCGCAATACCATCCCGGCTGCTTCGGCAAACCCATCTCTTCAATCCTTCCCACAGCTTTTTACATTTGCGAAAATGCAACTTGCAGTTCTAGGAATACAGTGCAGCCAGTACGGTCACACCGACAACGATTAAAACTATGCATTCAAGCACAACAAACAGGCCGTGGGATATCCCCATCGATTTCTTCGTTAAGTTATGGTTCCACAATGGCCCGAATACAATGCCCCCAAACGCACAGTTCCAAAACGAAACGGTCCCTATCGACTTCAATTTAGGCTTCGGTCCGAAAAATGAAGGGTAGACCCAGGCTGCGTAAACGATGCTTACGGCAACATAGCCCAACAGAATAACGAGTGCAAAGACGGCCATGCCGCGAGGAAGAAACGCCCCCAAACGATTCGTCGTAAGGTACAGCACAATACCGCATACAGATGCCCCGCCCATTGTTTTCCATATGTCAAGCATGGGCGACTGAGACGGATTGACGGGTTGTTGCTCAGCCATTACCTCCCCCTTCTGCAGCTTCACCAAACACAGGCCCTACCCCTATTCCATCTCGAACAAGCTGAGCGATATTTCCGCCAGCTCCTCAGTTGGAGACACCCCGCTCAGCAGATACACACGACTGTCGGTGGCAATACACATGGCATAGAGATAAGCTTTCGCGCCCCGCCAGGTTATCTCCCCGTCAGAACTCGTCTCTACTACATAGGAGGGAGTGATCGCCCAAGCGGCCCGCACCCCGTCGATACGACCCGTCTCAATTTGACGGTCGCCCGATATGTCCAGCAGCTCCGCATAGGACGCAATACACGCTTCCACTCTTTCCTCAAGGAAGGAATCTAGTATTAGTCCTTGCCTTTTCTCCCGCACTGTCTCCAGGAACTCTTCGCCGTATTGAATATCGACCATTGCCATTTGATTACCCTCGCGGGCGAAGAATCGCGTCGTGTTTATCGTCCCGTATGACTCGTTTTCCGTGGTGTAGCTACTTTCCACGGGCTCTCCCGGGAAAAGCATCGAGAAACAATAGTTCTCGTTCGTATATGCCTCTCCTAAATACCCCTCGGGCAAGACATCCCTTGCCCAGCCGCCATCTTCGAGAATGTACTGAAGAAACGTTGCGTATGTTCGGCGTAGCAGAAAGGTACATGGCTTGGGAGGGTCCGCGAAGCGAAGGTTGCCAAACCCCGTCACTCCTACATAGCCCGCATCCCCAGGGGTCGCGCCGGCCAAATCCCCAGCACGCACAACAAAAAAATCTTCTTTCGTCCCTTTGCGCACTGCAATCACAGCAAGATCATCCTGCCTAGCAACATACACGCACTGAGCAGTCTCTGCACCGTGACCTTTCATGCTGGCAACTTCGTCTTCCCACGCTCCGCTCGGAACCGGAGCAGAGGCCACCAAGAACGCCATCACCGCAATGACGGCGCGCACGTTCCACGCGATGCGCGATTCCCTCTGCGCTTCAACGGCACGGCTTTGTGCGCCTCGACTCTCTTTTGGCGTCGCCCCCGCAGAGGCGCCAGCGCCAGAACTCTGATTCGGAGCCTGGCGTGCCGTGCTGCCGGAAGCAGCGCGCGACTCCTTCGAAGCGCCCGATGCCCGCTTCGAAGAATCGCTCGACGCGCTAGAAGGCTTCTCCTTTGCCGACTCAGTCGCAGTCCTTTGCGGACCCGCTGCCTTGTCGTTCGCCCTAGACCGACCATCGCTTCCTGCACCTGCTCCAGCAGCCCGCGCATCCACTCGACCGCATCGTTCCTCCCGATCCAGATATCTCTCAAGGACATCTCGGGCCTCGTTAATCCTGCGACACTGCTCTTCAGCGTGCTTTCGAAGCTTCTCATTACCTTGATGCCGATCGGGATGGTTGATCTGAACCGCCGCTCTGTAAGCAGCCTTCAGGCTTGCTCGGGTCAAATCCCCATCTTGAAGACCTAGCAGTAGCAGAGCGGAAGCCTTGTCCATATCAGCGTTTCGTCCTTATCTCAACCAGCGTCACACGGTCCGCACAGCATTCCAAGCACTGAGCTCTTTCGCAAACGTCATGTAAAACAACATTCTAGCTACCAAGGTGCCACATCATTGCCCAATGAGATATGGCGACCTCGCAATCTACTCCGGCCATCTAGCGGGTATAATCATCACCATGAATGCTTACAACGAGAGCTCGCTTAGTCCGGCTGAGGCAACCTTGCGGTACGCCGCTTTCATTAGCTACCGCCATCTTCCGGGGGATACAGAAATCGCCCGGAAGGTTCAGCGTTTCATCGAGTCTTTCAAGCTACCCCGCGACCTCGCGCTGCCCCCAAACGCAACGTGGCCTCATCCAGGATCGCCATTGGGCAAGTGTTTCCGGGACGAAGACGAACTAGCAGCCTCTCCCTCCCTGCCAAAAAGCATCGATGACGCCCTCGCCCGATCACATTCCCTCATCGTTATCTGTTCCCCCGAAACAGAACAAAGCACGTGGGTCCGCCAAGAAATCGATACCTTCATCCGCTATCACGGCCGTGAGCGAGTTATCTGCGTCCTTGCGTCTGGGTCATCGGAATCTAGCATTCCTAGCATGCTCAAATCGCATTTTGAACCTGACGTCCATGGGGCAATTCGGGAAATGCCTTTCCACCCCCTAGCCGCGGATCTCCGCAGCAATGATCGGACAAGCGAAAATCTCGAGCTCCTTAAAGTAGTGGCAGGAATCGCAGGCTGCGGATTGGACGACTTACGGCGCAGAGAGAAAGCCCGCCGCCAACGCCGAATCATCACATTCGCGCTCTCCGCCATCGCCATCATGGGCTTCGTCTCCGCTCTGAGCTTCCACTCCTACCGCGCCTCCCAAGACGCTCTTATCGCCGAATCGAAAAGCCTAGCGGCACTTTCTCAAGAGCAGTTCAGCAGAGGCGAAAGACTGCAAGCGCTGGAAACGGTGCTAGCCGCACTCCCCGAATCTGCCGAGCACCCGAATCGGCCCATCGTCGAAGATGCAGTAACGGCTCTCGAAGCAGTCCTAGAGTTAGATACGTATCCGCCAAAACTATGGCACCCCACATTTGCAGCTGACCTGAACGAAGAAATAGTATCCATCGAGTCGAATCCCAGCGGGGGTTGGGTGGCCGCCCTCGATGCCAGCGGCATCGTTAGCGTGTTCGATGCGTTCACTGGGCACGAACTCGGTTCAATAAATCTACGGCAGTTCGCCTTCGACCCTGTTACCATCGACGCTTGGACATGGACCATGAAAGCAGCTGGTCCCGACAATCTGCTCATAGCCAGCGCTGCGAAAGACTGCGACTTCGTCTGCGTTGATGTCAGGAAAAACCAGGTCGTTTGGGACTTCGGCCCTCTCCCAATCGATGCGTTGGCAGTCTCCGACGACGGCGCATACTGCGCTGCAGCCACCATTACCGACGAGAGCAACCCTCTTGGACAAGGAGACCTGGTTGTCGCAGTACTCGACTCCCACGACGGCACTATTGTCTACCCCATCTCAACAAACTGCCCAGGGTTCTTCGTAGATGTCGACCCTCATGAGGTGGACGAAGATGGCAAGCATGCGCTGAACATCTTTCATCCCTTCGCTCTCTCCAACGACGAATCAATCTCTTGCTTTGGCGCCGGGAAGTTCGTCGCAATTCTTGACAAAAACCGAGGCTACACCTTTTATGACTTCGGGAATGTTGCACTCACATCCCTTGCCATTTCCGACGCCTATCTTTTGGGCGCCACATACGACGTCGATTACGAAAGCTTTCCCCAAAACTGCCCCTACTCCTTTGGCGCCTACGACATTTCTGAATCAACTTTCGATGATTCTCTCTGGACCGTCCAAGGTGTTTTTAGTCCCTCGATATCAGGCGAGCCTTTCAATAACTACAGCTACTTTGGGCTTCCGACCATACAGTGCATAATCTTGACGAATGGACATGCTACCGCCGTTTGCAGCGCAGGTAACACCCTCCGCCTCCTCGAAGTCGAAAACGGAAACGAGCTCCATACCGAAGTCTTTCCCAGCAGTATCGTGTCAGTAGGGTCCCTTCGGCTTTCTGAGAGTGACGGCCTCGTCGTCGCCCTGAGCAATGGCTCCTTAGATTTTCTTTCTCCACTTGAGCTTTTCCCGTACGTGCAAAACGACACCTACCAATGCTCCATCCCCTACCAAATCGAAGACGCTATTGTCGAAGAGTTCGAGGGGTCAATCGTCGTCGCCGCCATCAAGCCGGCAAACCAGCCGGATCGACTCCTCTGCTATCGCTTTGACCTGGGATACGATGATCCAGTCGACTACTCGCTCGACGAGCTTCTGGCCCAGGCGCACGAGCTGCTCGAAGCCGAATAACGCGCGCTTGATGCCCTCACCATTGCCCAATACCGCCTACGGTAACCGTTATCATTAGTGCCTGCGAGCCAGGCGCTGCCGCATTGCGCCTGCAAACCCGCCCCAGGTGGCGGGCCGTGACGCTCTTCTAGCAGAAAGGGATTGGCCAACGGATGGCTAAGGGCAGAACGCTAACCGACGGACCGGCCGCCTTCGTGCGCGGCGCGATCGAGCGCGAGCGGGCCAGGCGCGGCGACACTCTGAAGCCCATCGAAATCGTCAAGGTAGCCCTTTCCGCCTACCTCGCCCGCACCTTCAGCGACGAGCCGGCCGACGCGCTTCCCGCCGAGGTGGAGTCCCCCGACCGCGTGAACCTGCGCCACGGCACCCAGTCCGCCGTGGACCGCCTGCTCTTCAACGCGAACTACTGGCGCGCCGCCTACGAGAACCGCATCGTGGCTGCCTGCACGAACCCCGCGAACGCCCAGGCCTGCCTTGCCTCCGTTTCCGTCTGGACGGCCCACCCCCTGAAGCTGAACACGCTTACGCCCGAACAGGCCGTGGCCACCTTCGAGCGCTTCTGCCCGCCCTTCGCTGTGAACAACCGGCGCGGATCCCACGAGCGCGACCGCTCCGGCAAGGGGCCGCTGCCCGACTTCAAGCGCGCCATCGCCTCCATCGCCGACGCCGGTTCCGAGCCGCCCCAAGCCATCGCCGCTTTGCGCGACGTGCTGCATGCCATGGAAGCCGAAGCCGCCGCCTACGAGTCCTTGAACGCCGCAGGGGCCTTGGACGCGCTGTTCGTCATCCTGCCCGCCTGGTGCCTGCAGAACCGCATCGAGCTGGTGAGCGGCAGCTGGTGGGACGACTGCGCGGTCATGGGCGTCATCATTGACCTGCTGCGCGAGCGCTTCCTGGAGCTGGGCTTCGGGGAGGCGGCCGTGGCCTACTTCGTCGACTCCTGCAACGAGGCCCTGGACGCCTACCACCGCGAAGTGTCCACGGACCTCTCACCCTACGCCGACTTCGAGGTTCCCCAGCTCATCGCCAGAATCCAGGAAGCCCGCGACGCCAACCCCAGCTTCGAGCAGGACGGCTACGGCCCCACGCTGCCCAGCTGGCTCATCGGCAAGGAGCAGCTGATCTGGAACATCCTGGTGTGCGCCCTCTACGGCCCGGCCACGGCGCGCCCCCTGCTGGTGGACTCCCCCGACCTGCTAGCGATCCGCGACTACGCCGGCAAGACCGACGTCATCACCGAGCTGGCGCAGACATCGTTCGCCCGCTACACCGCCGACCGCATAGCGTCCCAGGCCGACCAGGACTTCGCGAGCTTCGCCAGCCTGCCCGTCGACCTGCGCGATTCGTCCATCGCCTACATCACCAGCATCCACGACAAGCTGGAAACCCTCAACTACGAGGTGCTGCCCGCCGGCACCTGCTACCCCGAGCGGTGCGTGACCGCCTTCACCGCCAGCGAGGTGGAGTGCCTGGCCATCCTAGAGCACCGCCGGTGGCTGCGCGAGCGGCAGAAGGCCGGCTGGCACTACGGGCCGGCCAAGGACGTCGCCCGCCGACAGAGCCCCTACCTGGTGCCCTGGGAGGAGCTGCCCGACCGCGCCAAGGAATGGAACCGCTCCGCCGTCCGCTCCATCCCCAACCTGCTAGCCAGCGTGAACCTGGCCGTAGTGAGGTAGCCAGCACGCGTCAGCGCGATGCCCCAAACCCAAACAGGCAGGGGCATCCCCGACGGAATCCGTTCTGTCGCAATCTCTCTCGAATATAAATAACGGCGATTTCCGCCACCGTTATTTATACTTTTTCGGCAATGAGTATAAATAACGGCGACCCCAAGCACCCTTTATCTGCCGCGACACAGCCGCTGCTTGGCTTTTGGCTTCACCCGAAGGCCATTTTTCGACTTTTGGGGCTCTTCGGTAGTTTGTGTGGGTCAATATCAGACAAAAGCGCAGATGACCTATGAATAATTGCATAGATTGATGTGATTTAAGGAGAACGGCCCCGCGAGGGGCCGTTCCCGCACGGGGCAC
>CAJTDS010000004.1 GCA_910575165.1 Eggerthellaceae bacterium | reverse complement strand
GTTCAAGAAGGGCGGCGCCGACAGACGCGAGCTGCTGTTCCGCCACGCGTCGGCCGGAACGTACCGGACCACGAGGCGCGGCTACGTCGACCTGCTTCGCCCCTTCATGGATTACTGGGGCGTGTCAACGGTGGTCTAACATAGAGTCGTTTTTATGGAGCGGACAACGGGGTTCGAACCCGCGACCCCCACCTTGGCAAGGTGGTGCTCTACCAGCTGAGCCATGTCCGCGTTGACAACCCACCCTCGCGCAACTGAAGGATGGAGGCGACGCCCGGATTCGAACCGGGGGTGAAGGCTTTGCAGGCCTCTGCCTTACCACTTGGCCACGTCGCCCTAAGGCATCGATCGCCATAGATAAGGCCGGCCAATGCGCTAGGTATGACCGGCCTTCTGTGACGATGGAGCGGACAACGGGGTTCGAACCCGCGACCCCCACCTTGGCAAGGTGGTGCTCTACCAGCTGAGCCATGTCCGCGTTGCGACGATATATATTAGCGGAACGTCTAGGCCGGCGCAAGAACTTTTTTCGAAAACATAGCAGCCAACCATCCCTCGCCGCACCGCAGGCAACAAGATGGCCGGAGCGCGTCCGCGCGATGCGCGAATCCGGGCGAAGAAACGCGCTGCAGCGAAAAACAGGCCGCAAGAACAAGTCTTGCGGCCTGCGGCTTTCATGGTGCGCGATGCAAGATTTGAACTTGCGGCCCCCACCGTGTCAAGGTGATGCTCTCCCCCTGAGCTAATCGCGCGTATACAGGGACTGCAGTAAGCAGCGACTAGAAATTTTACCAGAACGGCAGCGTAACGCAAGAGGTGAAAATACGGACTCTTTGTGACGACGGTCACGCGAGCGGTATGCGCACCACCAGCTCGCCCCTAGACACCTTGACCGACGGGCGCACGTCGGCCGAGAGGTAGTAGGAATCGGCCAGACCTTCGAACGCATCCGCCACGCGGTCGCCGAACGCCTCCAGATCGGCGTCGGAGATGCGGGGGGCGGTGCTGCGCGCCGCAGACCGACGGGAGCCGCTAGGCGCTCCTTTCCCGTCGGACGCGACCTCGGCCACCGACGCAGGCGCGCCCGAGCCATCTCCATCCGTCCTGAGCTGCCGGGCGATGAGCTCGGCCAGGGGAAGCGGCGGCTCGATGAGGCCGTCAATGATCCTGCGGGCGCTGCGCGCGGACATGCGAAGGCCCAAGCCCGCGGCAACCGACGCGAACTCCTCGGGGCCGGACGCCAGGCGCAGGCGCTCGCATAAAGGCGCGGTGCGGGGGTTCGCCCCCAAGCTGCCCGCCGACCGCCCCTCGGGGCTCGCTGCCGCGTACAAGGCGGCGGCGATTTCGGTGGGAGACCCGAAGAACACCTGGTAACGTCCGCGGGAATCCATGGCGAACTCGCATGCGGTCCTCACGATGTTGCGCGGACCGGTCACCGCGACGCTGCCCGTCGAAGCGTCCAGGCGAAACACCGGAAACGTCGACTGGTCCTTCCGCTCCTTGAGCGCGCGCCCGTCGACGTCGACGACGATGGAGGTTCCGCCCCCCTCGGCGGAATCGGCGACGGCGGCGCTCTTCGCGTTTACCGCAATGGAGTACAGCGCCATGCCGCGCCCGTGAACCCCCCACTTGTCCATATGGACCGTGTCGAGCTTGGAGGTGACCCTGGGCTCGAAGATGCGGGAGAACAGCTCCTGCGGCACTCCCGCGCCGTCGTCGATCACCACGATGCGTCGTTCGTCGAGTTCCCGCGACGTTGCCAAGAAGATTCGACGGGCCTGCGCATCCCGTGCGTTGCGCAGGAGCTCTATGACGACGTCCTCGCACGAACGGATGTCGTGGGCCGCCTGACGGCGCTCGGCCTCCGCCGTCAACAAGCGGACGAAGCCGTGGCCCAGGTCGGTCTCGACCCTCAGGCTCACGGCTTCGCCTAACGCGCCGTTGTCTGCCAAGCGACCCACCGACGGCTCTACTTCGCGATGCCGATAGCGCGGCTCTCGCGGATGACCACGACCTTCACCTGGCCGGGATACTGCAGCTCGTTCTCGATACGCTGGGCGATGTCATGGGCGAGCACCGTCGTGGACGCCTCGTCCACCTTGTCCGGCTCCACCATGACGCGCACCTCGCGCCCTGCCTGGATGGCGTAGGTGCGCTCGACGCCGTTGTAGGAGTTCGCTATCTCCTCGAGCTTCTCCAGGCGCTTCACGTACGCGTCGAGGGTCTCCTTGCGCGCACCCGGCCGGGCGGCGGAAACCGCGTCGGCGGCCTGGACGAGCACCGCCAGCACGCTCTCGGGCTCCACGTCGTTATGGTGCGCCTCGATGGCGTGCACGATCTCGGGCTTCTCGCCGAAGCGGCGGGCGAGGTCGGCGCCGATGACCGCATGGCTACCCTCGACCTCGTGGTCGACCGCCTTGCCCAAGTCGTGCAGAAGGCCGGCCCGCTTGGCGGGAATGGGGTCGAGCCCCAGCTCGGAAGCCATGACCGACGCCAGGTAGGCGACTTCCAGCGAGTGGTTGAGCACGTTCTGGCCGAAGGAGGTGCGGTAGCGCAAGCGGCCGAGCGTATGGATAATCTCGGGATGCAGGTCATGGATGCCGGTATCGAAGGCGGCCTGCTCGCCCGCCTCCTGAACGCGCTGGTTCACCAGGCTCTCCGCCTTGCCGAACATCTCCTCGATGCGCGCCGGATGGATTCGCCCGTCTGCGACGAGGTTCTCCATGGTGACGCGGCCGATCTCGCGGCGAACCGGGTCGAAGCACGAGATGGTGACGCATTCAGGCGTATCGTCGATGATGAGGTTCGTGCCGGTCAGCTGCTCGAAGGAGCGGATGTTGCGGCCCTCGCGACCGATGATGCGGCCCTTGAGGTCGTCCGAGGGGATGTGGATGGTGGACACCGTGGTCTCGGCCGTGTGGTCGGCGGCCACCCGCTGGATGGCCAGGCTCAGGATGGAGCGGGCCTTCTTGTCGGCCTCGGCCTTGGCTTGGGCCTCCGCATCGCGGATGATGGCAGCGGACTCGTGGGCCACCTGGTCCTTCAAGGAGTCGAGCAGCTCTCGCTTGGCCTCCTCGGGGGTCATGCCCGCCACCTTCTCGAGCTTGTAGCCCACTTCGCGCTGGGCTTCCTCAAGGTCGCGGGAGCGGCGGTCGAGCTGGCCTTGCAGCGACGAGATCTGGTGCTCGCGGTCGTTGAGCTTGTCGTCGCGCTGGTTCAGGGTCTCGTCGCGCTTGTCGAGCAGGCGCTCGCGCTGGTCGAGACGGTCCTCGGCCTTGCGCACCTCCTTCATGCGCTCCTTCTGCTCCGCCTGCATCTCCTGCTTGAGACGCATGGCTTCGTCCTTGGCCTCGAGCTTCGCCTCGCGCTTGAACGTTTCGGCCTGACGCTTCGCGTCCTCTACCAAGGACTGGGCCTCGGCCTGCGCCCGCTGGGCTGCCCCGTTGGCGCGCAGCTTCATGATCGCAAAGCCGATACCGGCGCCGCATGCGACGCACACAACGGCGATGATCGCTGTGATTTCGACTGGCATGTTGTCCCCCCTTCATCATACGTGCTGGTCAACGTAGTCTTCATGTCATGGTTTCACAACGTAAAAAATACCCGACGCAACGTCGGGCATGAGAAAACGCACGATAAGGGACACCGTATGCTGTTGTCTATAAGAAGCATCCCGAAAGATGCGTTTACTCAGGCCTTGTAATCATAATGGGACAGCGGCGGCGTTTCGGCCGCGATGGGCAATATATGCGAAAAACCTAAAGACATGCACAGTCCGACAGGCGACGAGGCGGCTAGCGCAGCTCCTCGCAGAAAAGCGTAGCCGCCTCTGACGCGACGGAAGGCGTGAAGCCGGCCGATACGAGTTTGCGATAGGCGCCGTCATGCAGGTTCTTCGACTTCGGAGGCTTGGCAGCCAGAAGCTCGAGCGCACGGTCGACCTCGGTTCCAAGGCCTGCATCCTGCCGTTGCTCCTGCACGAGGGCGCGCACGTAGTCCTCTTCGTACCCCAGGCCTTTCAAAGTGAAGAGGATGCCCGCCTCTCCTTTGCGCTGGGCAAGACGGCTGCGCACGAACACGGACGCATAGCGCTCGTCGTCCACGAGCAGGCAGGCCCTCGCACGCTCCAAAGCCCCCTCCACCTGCTCGGCCTTCCATCCCTCCTGCAGCAGACGGCTTCGAAGTTTGCCGCTGCATTGCTCAGAGACGTTGGCCAGGCGCTCTATGCGTCGAAGGGCGCTCTCCTCGCTGAAATCGCGCTCCCCCGACGACGACCCCTCGCTGCCCTTGCCGTTTCTCGCACCCTTGCTCCGGGCGCCTCTTTGCAAACCGACGAAGGGCGAGCTGCCGGCATCGCGAGCCGCGCTGCCGGCACTGGGGCCCGGCGGGTTCGGCAGGCCGCCGCGAACGGAGACGGGGCTTGCGGAACCTTCCGACTCGATGGAGGCAATCCTCGCCCGGAGGCCGGCGAGCACGTCGCTATCCGCCACGGCGCTACTTCTTCGGCTTCGGCTTCGCCACAGGGCTTACCTGTTCGGCCTGTTCGGCCGTGCGGGATATGACCGGCACGCCGTAGGCCTCGCGCACCTTGACCTCGATCTCGTCGCGCAGCTCGGGGTTCTCGCGCAAGGTGAGCTTTGCCGCCTCCCTGCCCTGGCCGAGCCGCTCCTCGCCGTAGGTGTACCAAGCGCCGCTCTTCTTGGCGACGCCCGCCTCTACCGCCATGTCCACGATGCACCCCTCGCGGGATATGCCCTCGCCGAACATCAGATCGAATTCCGCCTGCTTGAACGGGGCGGCCACCTTGTTCTTGACCACTTTGGCCTTCACGCGGTTGCCGATAATCTCGCCGTCTTTCTTGATGGCCTCGCCTTTGCGCACGTCGATGCGCACCGAGGCGAAGAACTTGAGGGCGCGGCCGCCGGTCGTGGTCTCCGGGTTGCCGTACCCGCCGATCTTCTCGCGCAGCTGGTTGATGAAGATGCAGAGCGTGTTCGACTTGGAAAGGGAGCCGGCCAGCTTGCGCAGCGCCTGGGACATGAGCCGGGCCTGCAGGCCCACCGTAGTGTCCCCGATCTCGCCCTCGATCTCGGCCTTGGGAACCAGGGCGGCCACCGAGTCGATGACCACGACGTCGATAGCGCCCGAGCGTACGAGCATATCGCAGATTTCCAGGGCCTGCTCGCCATAGTCCGGCTGGGAAACCAGAACGTCGTCGATATCGACGCCCAAGCGCGCCGCGTACACAGGGTCGAGCGCGTGCTCGGCGTCGATGAAGGCGACGATGCCGCCAAGCGCCTGGGCCTCGGCGATGATCTGCAGCGCCAGCGTTGTCTTGCCGCTGGACTCGGGGCCGTAAACTTCGACGATACGGCCCCGAGGGACGCCGCCAATGCCCAAGGCGGCATCGAGCGGAAGCGCTCCGGTGGGAATGGCGTCGATGACGAGGTTGTGGTCGGCATCCCCGTACTTCATGATGGAGCCTTTGCCGAACTTGGACTCGATCGTGTCCGTGGCCATTCTGACGAGTTGGTCTTTTGTCTCTGCCATAGGGTGCGCCTTCCTGCTTCTCTTCAGCATCTCCGTTGAGATTACCGAACACCTGTTTGCATGTCAAGGGATATTTTCCCTTGCCCGCAAAACATCATAGCGGCACGCCCTGCCAAGACCATGACAGGGCGTTACATCCGACGTCTCTGGTCAGCTTGCCAAAATGCCCGCGCAACCGAAAGCCGTTGTTGCAGGCATAGCGAACAAATCTTCTTGTATCTGACGTCCGCCTTGCAGCACCGTCGGTCGACTCGTACGCGATCGCACCGTCAACCTTGCAGGAACCTTGCGAAAAGCAACGCCGGACCGTAGCCGCCCCTTTCGCCCGTCGTAGCCGTCCGGGAGGTACCAGCATGCAGAGGCGTCGGCGACACGACCTCGAGGGAGACGACCGGAAACTCCTATTCGGACACGGCGACGACGGCGCATCGGATGCGCTCGAGAGCTGCGTTCACCGTCTGCTCGCGCACCTGCTGGCGGGTTCCGGCAAAGCAGAACTCGAACGCCTCGGTGCCCGAAGCCGTCGCAAGGGCCATCCATACGGTGCCCACAGGCTTTCCCGGCTCGGCGCCCCCCGGTCCGGCAATGCCGGTCACCGCCACGGACACGTCGCAACCGAGCTGCCGCCGCGCACCTTCGGCCATGGCGCACGCGGTCTCGGCGCTCACCACGCCCTCGTCCCGCACCGTGGCGGGAGGAACGCCCAACAGCGACTCCTTGACCTCTGCCGCGTAGCTGACGACGCCCCCGCGAACCACGGCCGAGCTTCCGGGCACGCTCGTGAGCGCCCCGGCGATCAACCCGCCCGTCAGGCTTTCGGCGGTGCCCACGCTCACGCGGCAGCGCACCGCGTCCGCCACCGCGGCCGACGCGAGCGCCAGCGTCTCGGCTCCCAGCTCGGGCGCAGGCGAAAGGGCCCCAGCTCCGGCGCTCCCGCCGACATCCTCCGCCTCCCCGGCGGAATCCGCAGCGACCGCATCCCTCCGAACGCCCGGCTCATCCTGCGAGGCAGCCTCCTCCCGACCGAACCCCAGCAGGAAGCGAGCCTTGGCAACGTAATCGACCATGGACACCACCGTGAGCGCCAACGCAACCAGCATCACGGCCCAGCTCGCGAGCCACAGCATGTCGCCGAACGCCTCGCCGGCGGTGCCGACCATATGGGAGTCCTTCACGGTGAACATGACCACGGCGATCATCTGGAACACCGTCTTGAACTTGCCGTAGTAGCTGGCGGCTATGACCACGCCCTCG
Organism: Eggerthellaceae bacterium; assembly: GCA_910575165.1. Lineage (GTDB taxonomy): Bacteria > Actinomycetota > Coriobacteriia > Coriobacteriales > Eggerthellaceae > Xiamenia > Xiamenia aquisgranensis. The sequence continues at coordinate 223,593 of CAJTDS010000004.1, read as the reverse complement.
CTGGCGGCCACCATGCGCACCCCCGAGACGATGAACTCCCGGGCGAGGATGACCAGCACCACCCAGCTGGGCAGCGTCCCCAGCTCGATGAGGGCGAGCAGCGCCGCCGTCACCAGAATCTTGTCGGCCAGCGGGTCCATGAACTTCCCGAACGTAGTCACCTCGCCGCGACTGCGGGCCAGATAGCCGTCGAGCCAGTCGGTGCAGGAGATGACGATGAAGATGCCGGCGGCGATGATGGACTTGTCGCCGTCGGGAAGCCAGTCGAAGCCGAACCACTCAGGCCATGGGCTGACGAGCGCGACGACGAACACGGGGACCAGGCAGATGCGCACCATGGTAACGATGTTCGCCGGCGTCCACAGACGCCCTTCGGCGGATTGCATTCTGCCCTCGGAAGCACCCATGGCCGCTCTACTCGCTTTCCATCTCGTAGAGCAGCGTGTCGGCGATCCTCACGCTCGCGAACTGCCCCACTTCGCCCGACTCCAGGTAGACCACTCCGTCCACTTCGGGTGCCTGGCATCGCGCGCGTCCGTACAGCTGGCCGTCTTCCTCGTACCCTTCCACCAGCACCTCGCAAACCGACCCGACGCGCTCGGCCACCTTCGCCGTGCAGACCGCGTCCGCCACGTCCCGCACCGCCTGGGCGCGTTCGCGTTTCTCCTCCTCGTCCAGCTGGCCCGGCAGCGACGCTGCGGCGGTTCCCTCCTCCGCGGAGTAGGCGAACACGCCCACGTAATCGAACAAGCCCTCGGCCACGAAGTCGCACAGCTCCTGGAACTGCTCGTCGGTCTCCCCGGGAAAGCCGGCGATGAGCGTGGTGCGCAAGGTCGCCCCGGGAACGGAGGAGCGTATGCGACCGACCAGCGCGCGAAACGCCTCGGCGTCGCCCCGGCGTCGCATCGACCGCAAAACGGTCGCGCTCACATGCTGCAGCGGGATGTCGAAGTAGGAGCAGACGTTGTCGCGCCCGGCCACCACGTCCAGCAGCTCGTCGGTGATGCCGTCGGGCTCGGTGTACATGACGCGGAACCACACGTCGGGGTGCGCGGCGGCCATGCGGTCGAGAAGGGCCGCCAGCGTCGTCGGCTCGTCGAGATCATGCCCGTAGCAGCCCGTGTCCTGGGCGATGAGCACGATCTCGCGGGCGCCGCGCTCCACCTGGCGCGCCACATCGCGCGCTACCGTCTCCACCGAGAAGCTTCGGTAGGGCCCGCGGATGTCGGGGATGGTGCAGAAGGAGCAGCGCCGGTCGCATCCGTCGGATATCTTCACGTAGGCAAACGGCGCACCTGCCGGCGACTCGCCTTCCAGCCCGCAGCCCAACGGCTGCCGCCAAGGCGCGCCGGACGGGAGCCCGCCCAGGCCAAGCGCGCGCGACACCACCTCGGCGATATCGTCCTCGCGGCTGCACGGCAGAAACGAGCGGGCTTCGGGCAGCTCGGTGGCGAGCTCGTCGCCGAAACGCGAAGGCATGCATCCGGCGACGATGAGCGGGGCCCCTGCGACAACGTTGGGCAGGTCGGCCGCGTCGAAGATGGCGTCCAGGCTCTCCTCGATGGCGCTCTGGATGAACGCGCAGGTGTTCACCACCACCGCCTGGGCCCGAGCAGGGTCGTCGACCACGGCGAAACCGGCGTCGAGCAGCCGCTCCCCCATCTCTCTGGTATCCACCTCGTTCTTGGCGCATCCCAAGGTCACGAAAGCAACCGCAGGGGACGCCCCTTCCCCCAACACGCTCATAGGGCGGTCACCGCCACATCCACCGAACCCACGACAGGCCCTAGCGGTAGTTGGTGAACTGCAGGGGCTGGCCGTAGTCGTTGCCCTTCACAAAGGCTATGACCTCCTGCAGCGTGTCGCGCGAAGGGGAGCTCACACGCAGCTTGTCTCCCTCGATCTGCACCTTCGCCTTGAACTTCTGCGCCTTGATGTCCTTGTTGATGGTGCCGGCGCACTCCTTGTCGATGCCCTCCACCAGGCTTCCCACCACGCGCACGCTCTGGCCCGTCGCGGCCTGGGGGTCGCCCCACTTCACCGAGCCCAGGTCGATGCCGCGCTTGATCAGCTTGCTCGACAGCACGTCGATGACCTGGCGCGCCACGAAGTCGGCCGGCGCGCTCACCGTCAGGGTCTTGCCCGCCTTGTCGAACGCGATCGATGCCCCGGAGTCCTTCAGGTCGTAGCGCTGGGCAATCTCCTTCTTGGCCTGCTGGTAAGCGTTGTCCACCTCCTGCAGGTCGATGGTGGACACGATATCGAAGCTACATTCCTTCGCCATGGGGATACCCTTTCCTTTCAACGAGACGAGCGGTCGGCGAAGCGCTCGGGCCCCGCGCTGCCGCGAATGGAAGGTCGAATGCGATGCGATGCTTACTGCTGGTCGGAGCCGGCGCCAGCCGCCGATCCGTCGTCGCCAGGAGTGCCGGAGCCGTCGTTGGAAGCGTTGTCGCCTGCCGAGCCGCCGTCGTCGGAAGACCCGGAGCCGCCCTGGTCGCCGCCAGAGGTTCCGGAGTCGCCGGAGGACTTGCCCGAGCGCTGCACGTTGGGATGGTCTTCGTACCACTGGTCGAGGTAGTCGGAGAACTTCACCGTAGCCGTGGGCATGCCGCTCTCGTCGGTTCCGTCGAAGGAGACGTTCTCGCCGTCGCAGGTGATGGTGACCGCATCGGTTGCCCAGGTGCCGAAGGTCCAGGTGTCGGTGACGTCGACCTCCTTCTCCACGGGGCCGGTGATCATCTCGGGCTCCCCGTCCACGGAGGCGTAGATGCCGTCGGGATAGTCGGCGCTGGCCGCCACCTCGTAGGTCACCGTGACGCTGGTGGGGGCCGTCTCGGTCACCGGCGAGTTGTAGGCGGACGGCGTGGTGGTGGGGTCTTGGTCGGGACCCGTGGTGTCGTTGAGGCCCGATACCGGCTTGGTGGGGGCGTCGGAGCCGCTGTCGTGACGGCACATGGTGAAGGACAACACGATGGCCAGCAGCACCAGCACCACCAGAATGGCGATGAAGATGGGCAACCGGGACATGACGGCGTTGGTGTTGCTGGGGCCGGCGTAGAAGTTGGAGTACTGCGTGTTCAGCGCCGGCCGATGGCTCTGATGGGTGCTGTCCTGGGCGTGGATGCGGTCCATGTTGCGCTGGCCGTAGTCGCGGCCGTACTCGCGCCGGTCGTCGTAGACCATGCGCCCGAAGGCGTTGGCGCGGGCCGGGCGGCCGCCGGCCTCCTCGTCCTTGCCGCTGCGGGAACGGCTGCCCAGGCGCGCGCCGCCCAAATCGACGCGGCCCGTGGAGCGCGGAGAGCCGCTGCGGGCCTTGCCAGCGCGATAGGCGTAGTTCGCATCCAGGAACATCTTGGTAATCTCGGTGGGATTGAGCCCCACCAAGCGGGCGTAGGCGTTGACCATGTTGCGGGTGTAGCCGTGAGGAGGCATGCGCGTGAAGTCCTCCTCCTCGATGGCCAGAAGGATATCGGGGCGAATGCGCAGGCGGCGCGCCGTCTCGGTCAGGTCGTAGCCGCGACGCTCGCGCGCTTCGCGCAGGATGTTTCCGAATGAGATCTGGGGCATGGCAATCGCCTTCCTCGTTGTTCCTCTACTCGTCGGTCGCCTCGAAGGCCTTCAAGGTCTCCAGCTCCATAGCGTCCACCAGCACCTCGCGCGGCTTGCTGCCGTTAGGGGCGCCGACAACGCCTTTCTCTTCGAGCATGTCCATTATACGTCCGGCTCGCGAATAGCCAACGCTCAAGCGCCTCTGGATGTTGGAAGTGGACGCTGACCCCATGGAAACCACAATTTCCGCAGCTTCCCACAGAAGCGGGTCGTCGGCCGAGCACGAGCCGCCGGAGCCGTCGGGCTGCGATGCGCCCAGCGTGATGAGGTTGGTCTGCAGGATCTCGGAGTGGTACTCGGGCTCGCCCTGGCTCTTCCAGAAATCCACCACCGCGGCGATCTCGTCGTCGGAGACCCACGGGCCCTGGACGCGGACGGGCTTGGCGTACTCCGGCTTCGAGATGAGCAGGTCGCCGTGGCCGCAGAGGTTCTCGGCGCCCGTGGAGTCCAGGATGACGCGCGAGTCGATGCCGCTGGCAACGGTTAGGCCGATGCGGCAGGTGATGTTCGCCTTGATGAGGCCCGTCACCACGTTGGTTGAGGGGCGCTGGGTGGCGATGATCAGATGGATGCCGGCGGCGCGGGCCAGCTGGGCGATGCGGCTGATGGAGAACTCCACCTCCTTGCCCACGTTCATCATGAGGTCGGCCAGCTCGTCGATGACGATGACGATGTAGGGCATCTTCTCCCCCACGTCGCTTGCCGGCGCCTCCTCGCCCGCCGCTTCGGCCGCCTCGCGCTGCCTCTGCACCTCTGCGGCCTTCTCGTTGTAGGAGGTGATGTTGCGCGCGCCCACCTTCGCGAACAGCTTCAGCCGCCGCTCCATCTCGGCCACGCCCCAGGAAAGGGCGCTGGCGGCCTCCTTGCACTCGGTCACCACCGGCACGTACAGGTGCGGGATGCCGTTGTATCCGCTGAACTCCACACGCTTGGGATCCACCATGATAAAGCGCACCTCGGCAGGCGTCGCCCGCATGAGGATGGACATGATCATGCCGTTGATCTCGACCGACTTGCCCGAACCGGTGGTGCCGGCGATGAGCAGGTGGGGCATCTTCGACAGGTCGGAGACGATGTCGCGTCCCTCCACGTCCTTGCCCACGGCCACCTCCATGCAGCTGTCGCCGGCGCTCTTCAGCACGTCGGCCAGGTACACCGTCTGCCGCTCGCGGTTGGGCACCTCGATACCCACGTAGTTGGTGCCGGGAATGGGGGCGAAGATACGCACGCCGGGCGCGGCAAGCGCCAAGGCGATGTCGTCGGTCAGGTTCGTCACGCGGCTCACACGCACGCCGGAAGGCAGGCTCACCTTGAACAGCGTGACCGTGGGACCGCTCACCCAGCCGACCACCTCGGCCAGGATGCCGAAGTCCTCCAGCGTCTCCTGCAGCCGCGCCGCCGTCTCGGACAGCTCCTCGTCGCTGGCGCCCTGGGGCCCGCGCCCCTTCGACGAGGCCAGAAGCGACGCCGGGGGCAGCTCGTAGCCGTCCGAGGTCTTCTTCGGCTCGGCAGCGGCCGCCTTGCGCTTCTTGGGCTGAGGCTGGGGCCGTGCCTCCTCCCCCGCCGCGTCCGGCTCCTTTCCGTGGCGTCCCAGCTTGCGGGTGATCGCCTGCTGCTCGCCTTGCGGGCGGGCCTGGGCGAAGTCGGGCAGCTCGTCGCTGGTGAACCGGCGGGTCCGGGCCGACGCATCCGCCCGGGACGCGCGGCCGGGCCGAGCTGGGGCATCCAGGGCAACCGTGTTCGCGGCGTCTTCCTCGGCCGTCGGCCCGTAGAGGCTCTCGTCGAACCCGTTCGGACCGTAGTAGTCCGCCTCCGCCGCCGCAAAATCCCCCAGCGGCGCCGTCGGAGCGGCGCTGCCCACGGCCCGGGTTGGCTCGCCTGCAGAAGCGTACCCGTCGTAAGGGGCCGCAGCGGGATAGGCGGCGCGCATCGGGCGCGACAGACGGGGGAAGGCCAGGGGCGGGGCGGGCATCACCTCATCGTCGGCCGGCCACGCCTCGCGATGCTTGGCCCGCAGGCGCTCGACGATCCCCGAGAGCGAGAACCCGATCACCACGAAGCCCACGACCATGAGGCCCAGCAGCAGGATGCAGGAGACCACCTGGCCCAGAAGCGACTGGAACAGCCATGCCACGCCAGCTCCCACGTACCCCCCGCGAAACATCAGCTCGGACGGAGCGAACAGCCCGAACGCCTCGTCGGCGGGAAGCTGGGGCGAGAACAGCGCCAGCAGGGCCAGGGCGCAGACGAAGACGATGAGAAGCCCGATGCACACCCGAGCCGGAATCCGCTGCTGCTCCACGCGCACGAGCAGGCCGATACCGGCGACCGCCAGCAGAAGCGGCAGGATGTAGGCACCAAGGCCCAGGCCCATGTGCAGGGCGAGACTGAGGAACGAGGTCACCGGAGCCGTAGTGGGAAGCACCGCCGCCACGAACAGGGCTACGCCCAGGATGATGAGCACGACGCCCACGATGTCGCGGCGGGCGCGCTCGTCGACGAAGGGCTGGGAAGCGCGGGGCGCCGGCGCTTCCTTCTCGGATGCCTTGGAGGCCTTGCCGCTTCGCGACGAGGGCTTCGACCCCTTGGCCGAGCCTTTGGCGGCCGTCTTTCCCCGCGCCGCGGTCTGGGTGCTTTTCGGCTTGGAGGCCGAGGACTGCTTCTGAGCCACGTTCATGCTCCTTGGGAGTGGTCCGTTTCAGCTGCGATTCATGAGCATATATGAAAGAAATTATACCCGAGCAAACTCGCCAGGCGTCAAAACACCGCCAAAGACCAAGATTGCGGGGCGAAAACGCCCCGCAACCGGAGATGGGCCTTGTCGATCGCGGCCTAGACCTCGATGATGCTGACCACCACCATGGGACGGGTCTTGGTGGTCTCCCAGAGCACCTGAAGCAGCGCGTCCTTGGCGGCCTTGCGCAGCTCCTTGGGACCGGCTTCCTTGGCCAAGGTGCGCTCCATGGCGCGGCGGACGGCCGATGCGGCCTCGTGGGCGATGTAGTCGTCGTCGCCGCCCGAGATGCCGTGCGTCTCCACCTGCACCTCCCCCGCCAACGTCCGCTTGCGTCCGTTCACGGCCACGGCGATAGTGGCGAAGCCCTGGGACCCCAGGGACGTGCGCTCGTCGAGCACCTGCTGGGAGGTGTCGCCCACCGACAGGCCGTCCACATACACGATGCCGCTCTGCACCACCTCGCCACGCGAGACGCTGCCGGCACCAAGCTCCAAGCTCTCGCCATTCTCGCAGATGAAGATGTTCTCGGGACTCACGCCCGTGGCCTCGGCCAGGCGCGCGTGGGCCCGAAGGTGGGTGGCCTCTCCGTGCACGGGCATGAAGGCGGTGGGCTGCACGATGGACAGCACCAGCTTCAGCTCCTCGGCGCCGGCATGGCCCGACACGTGCACCCGGGCGCGGCTCTTGTCGTAGACGTCGGCGCCGATCTTGGCCAGGGAGTTGATGACCCGCGTGACCGCCTTCTCGTTTCCGGGAACAGGCGTGGCCGATATGATGACGGTGTCGCCCTCCTCGATGTCGATGGTCTTGTGCTCGCCGTTGGCGATGCGGGCCAGGGCCGACAGCGGCTCGCCCTGGCTTCCCGTGCACATGATGACCACCCGCTCGGGCGGGATGCCCTTCAGGTCGTAGGCGTCGATGAGGTTGTCGTCGGAAATGCTCAAGTACCCCAGCTTGCGGGCGATGTCGGTGTTCTGAATCATGGAGCGCCCGGTCACCACCACCTTGCGCCCGTTGGCCACCGCCGCGTCGCAGATCTGCTGCATGCGGTGGATGTGGCTTGCGAACGACGCGATGATGACGCGCCCCTTAGCCTGGGCGATGATCTTCGAGAGCTCCTTTCCCACCTCGGCCTCGCTGGGAGTGAAGTTGGGATTGGTGGCGTTGGTGGAATCGCTCATCATGAGGTCCACGCCCTCCTGGGCGAACCGCGCCAGGGCTCCGAAGTCGGTGGTCACGCCGTCGATGGGGGTCTGGTCCAGCTTGAAGTCGCCGGTGTGCAGCACGTTTCCGGCCGGGCAGCGCAGAAACACGCCCACGGCGCCGGGGATGGAGTGGTTCACAGCGAAGAACTCGGCGGTGAAGCAGCCCAGGTCGATGGTGTCGCCGGGTTTAATCTCCACCAGCTTGGCGTTCTTGATGCGGTGCTCGGCGAACTTGCCCTCGATAAGCCCCAAGGTCATTTTGGTGGCGTAGATGGGCACCGGTCGGTCGAGGTCCTTCATCAGGTAGGGCAGCGATCCGGTATGGTCTTCGTGGCCGTGGGTGATGATGATGCCCCGCAGCTTGTCGGCGTTCTCCAGCACGTAGGTGTAATCGGGCAGGATCAAGTCGACGCCGGGATGGTTGTCGTCGGGAAACATCAGGCCCGCATCGTCCAAGATCATGTCGCCTCCGCACTGGAAGGCGGTCATGTTCTTGCCGATGGCGTCGAGACCGCCCAGGGGGATGATCTTGAGCACCGGGCCCGACGGGCGCTTGGCCTTGGGCTTGCGCTTCTGGCGCTCGCCTGCGGCAGGGGCCTGGGAGCGCTTGCCGTCCTCCTTGGAAAGGGAGGGGCGCTTGCGCTCTATCTGCACGTGCTTGTAGGACTGCGTCTGCTGCTCCTGAGCCCCCTGCCGAGGCCGACGCCGGCGACGGCCGTCCGAGGACGAGCTCTGTTCGCCGGCGGCGTTCTGGGGTTGCGCGGCCTTTTCGGTACGAGGCTTGGCCGCCCGCGCGGCATCCTTCTTCTTGCCGTCGACGTTCGCGCGCGCCGCGCGCTTCGAGCCGTCGCCGCTCTTAGGTTCGGTCTTCTTAGGTTCAGTCATAATGCCAATCTTCTTCAAACGGCGCGCCCTAGAGCACGCCAACTTCTCTCATAAGGGACGCAAGGCGCTCGGACTGAGCAGCCGTCGCGTCCACCAGGGGCAGGCGAACGCCGCCCACCGGGAACCCCGCCAGCTTCAGGGCCTCTTTGACCAGGATGGGGTTGGACGTTTCGAACAGGCCCTCCATCAGGGGCATGAGCCGCTCGTTGGCCGCGGCCGCCTCGTCCCAGCGACCGGCTGCGGCAAGGTCGACGATCTCCTTCATGCGCCCGGGCGCCACGTTGCCGATGGTGGAGATGACGCCCACGCCGCCCCGGGCCATGATGTCGAGGGTGGCCGAGTCGTCGCCGGAGTACACGTCGAAGCCTGCAGGCGCGTCCTTCACGATGGCCTCCACCTGGTCCAGCTTGCCCGACGCCTCCTTGATGCCCACGATGTTCTCGTGACCGTGCGCCAGCGCAAGCGTGGTTTCCGGCAGCATGTTGATCACGCAGCGGCCCGGGATGTTGTACAGGATGATGGGCAGCTCCACGGCCTCGGCGATGACCGAGAAATGCCGCAGCAGGCCCGCCTGGGGAGGCTTGTTGTAGTAGGGAACGACGCACATGAGGCCGTCCACCCCGAGCTTCGCCACATCCTGGGCGAAGCTCACCGTGTCGGCCGTGCAGTTGTCCCCGACGTTGGCGATCACGGGAATGCGACCGCCGAGAGCCGAAACCACCGCGCCGAACAGCTCCATCTTCTGGGGGTAGAACACCGTGGGGCTCTCGCCGGTGGTGCCGTTGACAATCAGCGCGTCGGCGCCGCCGTCGGCCAGGCGGACCGCAAGCTCCTGGGCGCGGTCCAGATCGAGCTCAAGGTTCTCGTCGAAGGGGGTGACCATGGCCGGGATCATCCGACCGAAGCGAGGCGTCGTCATAGCAACCTCCTAGTCGTCTACCGAAGGCCCCGAAGGCCTACATCAGGTTTTCCAAGCCGACCACCAGGCCGGAGAGCCCCGACACGCTGCGGATGCCCAAGAGCACGCCGGGCATGTAGGAGTGGCGGTCCCAGGAATCGTGGCGGATGGTCAGCGTCTGCCCGAAGCTGCCGAACACCACCTCCTGGCTGGCCACGAAGCCCATGGAGCGCACCGAATGGACGGGGATGCCCTCCACGAGCGCCCCGCGGGCGCCCTGGCAGCCGTCGATCTCGGTCTCGCTGCCGGGAGCCTCGCTGGGGCTGCCCTTGCGCGCCTCGGAGATGAGCTGGGCCGTGCGCACGGCGGTGCCCGACGGTGCGTCCTTCTTGTTGCAGTGGTGGTACTCGATGACCTCGGCCTGGGGGAAGTACGCCGCCGCCGCCTTGGCGAACTCCATCATGAGCACAGCGCCCGTAGTGAAGTTGGGGGCGAAGAACAGGCAGGTTCCCTCGCGAGCCTCCCGGGCCAGCCCCTCCAAAGCCTCGGCGCCAAGACCGGTGGTGCCCACCACGCAGTCCACGCCGGCCCGAAGCGCCGCGCGGACGTTGTCCGCCACGGCGTCGGGCTGGCTGAAGTCCACCATCACGTCGAAGTCGCACTGCGCAAGCGCCTCGGCCACGGAGGCGTACACCGGGAAGGGCTGCTCGGCACCCTCGGCGCCGGACGGGTCGATGCCGCAGGCCACCGCCATGTCGTCGGCGGCGGTGACGGCCTCGACCACGGTGGAGCCCATGCGGCCCCAACAGCCGCTTACCCCAACGCGCACCATGGCGCTACTCCTCGCTGGAGGACTCGTGGCGGCGCCGCGGCGTGCGGTTCGAGCGACCGGGACGGTTGTCGCCCTGGTGGCCGGAACGGTTGGTGCCCTTGCCGCCATCGCGCGGGGCCCGCGGGGCGCGGTCGCCTTCGGCCGGAGCCGGGGCGTCGGGCTTGTCCAGGCGGTCAAGGGAGATCTTGCCGGAGTTGGGGTCGACCTCGAGCACCTTCACCTTCACGATGTCGCCCAGGCTAAGCACGTCCTCCACCTTGCCCACGCGCCCGTTGGCCACGCGGCTGATGTGCAGCAGGCCGTCCTTGCCCGGGGTCAGCTTCACGAAGGCGCCGAAGTCCTTGATGCCCACGACCTCGCCATCGAACTCCTCGCCCACCTCGGGCTCCTTCACGATACCCAAGATCATGGCCTTGGCGGCCTCGCCGGCCGGCCCCTCGACGGCAGCGATGTGGATGGTGCCGTCCTCCAGGATCTCGATCTGGGCGCCGGTCTGCTCCTGGATGCCGCGGACCACCTTGCCGCCGGAGCCGATGACGTCGCGGATCTTGTCCACGGGGATATGGATGGTCTCGATGCGGGGCGCGTACTTGGACAGCTCGGCGCGCGGCTCGGCTATGGTGTCCAGCATGGCGTCAAGGATGAAGGCTCGGCCTTCCTTGGCCTGGGTGAGGGCACGGGCAAGGATGTCCACGGACAGGCCGCGGGCCTTGTTGTCCATCTGCAGGGCCGTAATGCCCTTGGATGTGCCGCACACCTTGAAGTCCATGTCGCCCAGGAAGTCCTCGATGCCCTGAATGTCGGAGAGGATGACCACGTCGTCGCCCTCCTTGATGAGCCCCATGGCGATGCCGGACACGGGAGCCTTGATGGGCACGCCGGCGTCCATGAGGGCCAAGGTGGAACCGCAGGTGGAGGCCATCGAGGAGGAGCCGTTGGACTCGAGCACCTCGGAGACCACGCGGATGGCGTAGGGGAACTCGTCCTCGGTGGGGATCACCGGCAGCAGCGCGCGCTCGGCCAGGGCGCCGTGCCCGATCTCGCGGCGCTTGGGGGCGCCCATGCGCCCGGTCTCGCCCGTGGAGTAGGGCGGGAAGTTGTACTGGTGCATGTAGCGCTTGCCCTCGGCCGGGTCGATGGTGTCCAGGCGCTGCCACTCGTTGAGCATGCCAAGGGTGCAGATGGAAAGCGCCTGGGTCTGGCCGCGCTGGAACAGGCCGGAGCCGTGGACGCGGGGCAGGTAGCCGGGAACGATGTAGAGCGGGCGGATCTCCTCGGGGGTACGGCCGTCGGCGCGCTCGCCGGTGGACAGCACCATGGCGCGCATGGCCTTCTTCTCGAGGGACTTCAGGGCAGCGGCGATGTCGCCCTTCCAGGCGGCGCGCTCCTCGTCGCTGAACTGCTCGGCGGCGATAGAGGACTTCAGCTCCTCAACCTTGGCCATGCGGCTTGCCTTGTCGGCGTCGTGCAGGGCCTCGCTCATGGCGTCAATAAACGGCGTCACACGCTCGGCGATGGAGGGGTCGGCTACGTGCACCGGCCACTCCTTGGGCTGGATGTTGCAGCGGTCGAGGAAGCGCTGCTGCACCTCGCAGAACGCCGCGATGGCCTCCTGGCCGAAGGTCATGGCCGCCAACATGTCCTCTTCGGAGATCTCGTCGGCGCCGGCCTCGACCATGGAGATGTAGTCGGCGGTGCCGGCGATGGTGAGCTCAAGGTCGGAGTTGTCCTGCTCCTCGAAGGTGGGGTTGACGATGAACTCGCCGGTCTCCTTGTTGCGGGCGATGCGCACGCAGGCAGCCGGGCCATCGAAGGGAGCGGCGCCCAGCATAAGGGCCGCGGAAGCGCCGGCGACGCAGATGCAATCGGGCGGGTTGATCTGGTCGGCGACCAGCGTAGTGGCCACCACGTGCACCTCGCGCTTGAAGCCGTCCACGAAGCCGGGGCGGATGGGACGGTCGATCATGCGGGCGGTCAGCGTGCCCTTCTCGGAGGGACGGGCCTCGCGCTTCAGGTAGCCGCCGGGGATGCGGCCCACGGCGTACATCTTCTCAATGAAGTCCACCGTCAGCGGGAAGAAGTCGAAGTCGCGCTCCTCCTTGGAGATAACGGCGGTAACGAGCACCGTGGTGTCTCCCTGGGTTACCACCACGGCGCCGGTGGCCTGCTTGGCAAGCTCGCCGGTTTCCAGACGGTAGGTTTTGCCGTAGAGCTCGAACTCCTCGACGATTTTCTCGATCATAGTGCTTTCAACCTTTTCTCTTCTCCCCGACGCCCCATGCGCCGGAGCTTCTTCGAGCGGCGGGCACAGCGCCCGCCACCCGCGGGCGAGGGCGCCCTTGCGCCTTCGTCCGCTTTAGACGAAAGCCCGCTTACCGCGGGCTTTCGTAGTCAAACCAACTTCGCTTTAGATGTTGTCGCGAATGCCGAGCTTCTTGATGAGGGCGCGGTAGCCGTCGATATCGCGCTCCTTGATGTACTTCAGCATCCCGCGGCGCTTACCGATGAGCATCATGAGGCCGCGGCGGGTGTGGTTGTCCTTCTTGTGGGTCTTCAGATGCTCGGTGAGGTTGCGGATGCGCTCGGACAGGATGGCCACCTGAACCTCGGGGCTGCCGGAATCGTGCTCGTCCTTGCCGAACTCCTTGATGAGCTCCGCGGTGCGCTCCTTGCTGATGCTCAGCTTCTCTGCCATGGTTCGTTCCTTTCCCAAATGTCGCCGGCACGTATCCGACGGTAGTTCCTTAACGCCAAGCCGAGTAGCCATGGGGGAATCCGTGGCCACCAGGCAAAGCGCCCCTGCCCTTTTGGCAGTCCACCTATAATAAGAGCGATCGCCGAGGCAAGCAACGGCGATCGCGCAACCACACAGCTTTGGCATAACCTCACCGAACCGTTCAGGCGAAGCGGTCCTTCCCTACTGGCCCGGGGTGATGGTGCCCTGAGGATAGACGATCATGAGCACGATCAGGGACACGAAGAACACGATGGCCAGGATGATGGTGATGCGGTCGAGGTTCTTCTCCACGATGGAGGTGCCCGTCTGGCTAGAGTAGACCGAGCTGGCGATCATGTCGGACACACCGGTACCCTTGCCGGAGTGAAGCAGCACGAAAATGATGAGCCCGATGCCGGAGAGCACCAGCAAAATGCACATGATGATAGCGAGGGGATTCAACGAAACACGCTCCTTGGTAGTTTTGATCGGCACAAGCCGACAGACCGCATACGAAACAGTTATTTTAGCGGTACGAACCGGCCATTGCAAGCAGCTCCCGAAGTCCGCACACAACCGCCCTCAGGCTCTTCCGTGGGCGCTCTGCCGCTCGACCAGCTGGGACTGCAGCACCGAGGCCATCTGCAGGAAGACCGCCCGCTCCTCGTCGGTGACCCCCGTGGGGGCCGCAAGCGACGCCCGTATCCCCTGCAGCTCGTCGCGAAGGTCGCCGATGGAAAGCTCGTCGGCAACGAACTGCAGCGTGTCCAGGTAGGACCGCTCGGCGAAGTCGGTCGCCTCGCTGCCCCCCACCCCGCCGGCAAGCACCCGGTCGGCCACGGGGGCGCGCTCGACGACGGCGGCCGCGAAGCACGAAGGCGACAGGGATGGCTGCTCGGCAAGCACCTCAAGCATGGCCGAGGCGACGTCGCGGTGGGCACCGTCGTGCCAGCGGGTGGACGCCAGCGCATCGGATCGGTCCAGGGCCACTTGGGGATTGGTCGACAGCTGCCGCAGGAACTCCCGCTCGAAGCTCAACCGGCTGCGCTCCGCCGCAGAAAGCCTCCGGGGACGAGGTGCAGCGGGCGCCGGCGGCGGCGCGGACGGTCCCGCAGCGGCAAATCCGAGCGCCTCCTCGTCGGCCGTCTCCGTCCTGCGCGGAGCCTTGAGCGCTGCCAGGCGCGCGAGCACGTCGGCCTCGCTCGCCCGGGTGCGCCCGGCCAGCTGCACCGCGTAGTCCTTGGCCAGAAACGAGCCCTTGATGGGGGCGAGCACCGACAACGCGTCGGCCAGGGCGGCCGAGCGTCCTTCGGCCGTGGACAGGTCGTGACGGGCGAGCCGCCGGTCGATGCCGTACTGGATGAGGGGGACGGCCTGGTCTATGAGTTCGCGCAGGGCATCGGCCCCGCGCTGCGCCACGAAGTCGGCCGGGTCCAGGTTGTCGGGCAGCGTGACCGCGCACAGCTCCACCTGGGAGCGGCCGGCCTCAGGCGTCATGGACTCGTCGATGAACCCGAGCGCCCGATCCGCGGCGCGCTTGCCCGCCTCGTCGCCGTCGAACAGGTAGACGATGCGCTTGGAGGCATGACGCGAGAGCAGGCGGATATGGCTCAAGGTGAGCGCCGTGCCCAAGGTGGCCACGGCGTTGCGGATGCCGGCCTCGTGCAGGGCGATGACGTCGGTGTAGCCCTCGGTCACGATGGCCACGCCCGTCGAGGCCATGGCGGCCTTCGCCTTGTCCAGCCCGAAGAGCACCTTCGACTTGTGGAACAACGGGGTCTCCTGGGAGTTGAGGTACTTGGGCTCCCCCTGGCCGATGACCCGGCCGCCGAAGGCGATGGCCGACCCCCGCTCGTCGAAGATGGGAAACATAGCCCGGTTGAAGAACCTGTCGCGCAGAGGGCCGCCGTCACGCTGCAGGGCGACGTTGGCCTGCACCATCTCCTGAGGCGTGAACCCGAGAGATCCCAAATGGCGCACGAGGACGCCATGGCCCGGCGCAAACCCCAGCTGCCAGCGCTTGGCCACTTCCCCGCCGAGTCCCCGTCCCCCCAAGTACGAGCGGGCGGCGTCGGCCTCGGCGCCCTTCAGGCACAGCAGCTGGCGATGGTAGAAGTCGGCCGTGGCCTTGCACACCTCCTGCAGCCGCCCCTTTCGGTCGCGGCTGACGGCAGGACGGCCGCCTGAAGTCTCCTTGATCTCGATATGGGCGCGCTCGGCCAGAGCGCGCACGGCCTCGGGGAAGGACAGGCTGTCCAGCTTCATGAGAAACGAGAAGGCGTCGCCCCCCTCGCCGCAGCCGAAGCAGTGCCAGCGCCCCGTGGCGCCGTCGATCTTGCACGAGGGGGTCTTCTCCTGATGGAAGGGGCAGCAGCACCAGAAGTCTCGGCCCTTCTGGCGTATCTGGGTGCGCTCGCCCACCAGGGCCACCAAATCGGTGGCCTCGCGTACCCGCTCGACGTCCTCGTTGCTAATCTGCGCCACGGCCTACCCCCGGCCCAAGTCGGCGCAGTAGCCGCGCGAGACGATGGTCTTCACGCTGCGGGGGAACAGGTGCTCATAGAGGGCCATGAAGTAACTGTCGGTCATGGAGGCCAGGTAGTCAACCACGATCTGGTTCGGCTCTCCGGCCATGTAGGCGTCCGCGTCGATGCTCGAGGAGCAGTGAGCAAGGTTTCGGGCGTGGTGGGCGAACACCGGGGAGGACTCGTCGCCCGCGACCACGTCGTCGTACAGGCGCGCGTACATCTCCTGGAACATCTCCTCCACCACGTTGCCCGACCCGTCGGCGAACCCCTCGCGCTCGTAGATGAGCTGGTAGTTCTGGCGCTTGGCCCGCTTGAGGTCCTCGAAGGCCTCCTGCGACATGGCTATGCAGTCGCGCCCGTAGCTGTTGTTCACGATGTCCACGGTGAGGTTGTTCAGTATCTTGGCGTTCTCGCGGCCGATGTAGGAGCTCTCGAAGCACTCCAGGTCGTCCAGCACGCCCATGGCCAAGGCGTCGGCGCGGTCCTTGCCCAGGTAGGCGACCATGTCGGCCACGCGCACCACGCACCCCTCCAAGGTAGCCGGGCGCAGATGGGCGATGACGGACTCGTCGGCGATGCAGGACTCCACCGTGGCGTCCAGGGCGTCGAAGTCGTCCATGGGCGCGCAGGCCAGCTGCTGGCAGGCAAACTCGCCGTTATGGGCGAGCACGCCGTTAAGGGTCTGCAGGCTGACGTTTCGCCGGTAGAGCTCGTCGAGCACCCGCACGGAGTGGACGTTGTGGTTGAAGAAGCGGCCCGTGCGTTCGTGGTAGCACTCGGAAAGGAAGCGCTCCCCCGCATGCCCGAAGGGCGTGTGCCCTACGTCGTGGCCCAAGGCTATGGCCTCGATGAGCTCGGTGTTGAGCCCCAGCAGCCGGCCGATGTTGCGCGCCACGCGACTGACCAGCTGCACATGCAGCCCGCGGCGGCTGATGTCGTCGTTTTCCACGAAGGAGAACACCTGGGTCTTGTCGGCGTAGCGGTTGTAGGCCGGGACGTTGATGATCTTCTCTATGTCGCGCGCGAACCCCGGGCGCAGGAGCGTCGCGCGGTCGTGGGGCAGATCCTCGCGGCGCACCAGGTCCTCGTCGCAAAAGCGCAGCGGGTGGAGCCGTCCCGATTCCCTGTCGGCGCGTATGGCCGCCTCGACGGCGGGGTCGAGGCTTCTGTAGGGGATGGCATCAGAGCTTCTGGTCATAGTCTTCGCAATCGTCCGTAGCAGGCGTCCGTTTTCCGCCGTCAGTATACTACGGGTCGTGGTCGGGCGCCGAGCCGTCGGCGCCCGACCACGGAATAACTAGCCGGCAATGCCCATGCCGATGACGATGAACGCGGCAACGACGCCGACGATGGACTCGCCGCCCAGAAGGCCGCTCGACACCACCAGGCCGGTCTCGGCCTGATCGAGCTGGCGACGTTGCCGCTCCTGCTCGGAAAGGTCCTTGTCGCGGCGCTTGCAGACGGCATCGTAGACGAGCTTGGCCATGGCGCCCAGAAACGCCGTGAGCGACATGTAGAAGGGCAGGTAGACGCCGAGCCCCAGCATCATGGCCGGGAACCCGACGAAGTACAGCGCCATGCCGACGACAAGCCCCGCGGCGAAGGCCGGCACCGACGGGATGCCCGAGACCATGGTGGCCACCACGCTTGCCTGGGCGGAGACGAACTCCTTGCCCACGCCGAAGGCATCGGGGCCGTAGGCCCCCACGAGGGCGACCATGACCGCCACCGCCACAAGCGCGCCCACCACGGCCCCGATGGCCTGGCCGACCCACTGGGCCTTCGGGGACGTTCCCAGCACATGACCCGCATGGAAGTCGTTCATGACGTCGCCGGCAAGGCCGCAGGCCACAGACACCACGGCGGCGACGAAGAACAGCTGCACCTGAGGCAGGTCGGAGGCCGCAGCCACGGCCAGAAGCACGATCAGCCCGAAGATCTCCATGGGGTCGATGCCCGTTTGGCCGACGCTCTGGGCGCTCATGGCCGTGGCCACCCAGGCGAGCGCCACCACGATGACGGCGGGAACGGGACCGAGCCCCAAAGCGAAGCACAGCACCAGGGCGACGGCCGCAACGACCAGGGCCATGACGCCGGCACCCAGCCTGGCGCGCCGAGGGGCTTCAGCGGATGCGGACGAAGCGGCCTGGCGGCGCAGCATCGAGGCCGCCTTCGGGACGATGTTCTTGAAGATGACCCCGAAGCCGGCTCCCATCATAAGGCCCATCCCCAAGCTGGAGACGATGCTCTGGCCGCCGGATACGTCCCACAGCCCCGCAGTCGAGCCGCCCACGATGATGCCGAAGTTGGCGAACAGGCCGCCGGCGAACCACACGGCCACGGCCCCGGTGCCCACGAGGAAGCCCACTGCCAGCATCATGGGCGAGTTGTAGATGCCGAACACCACGCCGGGGATGGAGACGTTGCCGAGGAACATGGAGGGAATCGCACCCAGAAGGTCGCGCAGCACCGTGTAGACCCCGGCGAACCCCATGGCACCGAAGAGCTTCGCGCCGGTCTTGCCGCCAGCGTCGCCCGCCTTGAGCGTTTGGGCGGCCGCTTCGCCGATGGGAAACTCCAGGCCGGAGTCCTCGATGAAGTGACGGCGCAGCGCTACGGTGCACACGAGTCCTATGGCCACGCCCGACAAGGCTATGAGCAGCATCTCGGCCCAGTCCACCTGGTCGGCGTAGCCCAGCATCCAGATGCCGGGGATGGTGAAGCACAAACCGCCGGCCACCATGGCGCCGGCGCTCATGACCGTATGGGTGACGTTGGCCTCGTTGAGCGTGGATTTCCCGCGGCTTACGGCTTTCAGGAAGAACAGCGAGATGATTGCCGCGAACACGATGGGCCATGGCAGGGCCCCCATTCGCAAGGCGATGTAGACGGAAGACGCGGTGATGAGCGCGCAGCCTATGCATCCGATGACGATGCCGCGCAGGGTCAGCTGCCCTTTGACAGAGTCCATTCTCTCTCCTTTTCGTATATCCGCTCCCCCGCAATCCAGGGAGTCGGGTTACCGATGGACGGTGGAACAGTATAATGAAACGAGCGAGGAAATCCAGCCCCGCCCCGGGGCCGACAGAAAGGCTGCAGCATGGCCGGCAATGCAGACAACCGCCAGGACGCAACGGCTCCCCTCCTGGTGATCGACGTGGGCAACACCCGCGTCAGGCTGGGCTTGGCCCGAGACGGACGCCTCTTGCGCGTCTGGAGCGCCTCCACGGCGCCGGGGTGCACCCGCGACGAAGCCGTGGCCACCGTCCTGTCGCTTGCGGCCTGCCCCGGCCAACCTGCGGGAAGGCCCGACGGCGCGGACGCCTTCCAGCCGGCGCCCGCCCGCTGGAAGGACGCCGTGGTGGCCTCGGTAGTGCCCGACCTCACCGACGCCTGGGTGCAGGCCGCCGCACAGCTAACCGGGCGCCGAGCCCTGGTGGTGGGACCGGGCATCAAGACCGGCGTGCCCATGAGCTACAACGACCCCGGCGAACTGGGGGCCGACATTGTCGCGAACCTTGCCTGCGCCATGGCCTCCTACGAGGCGCCGTTCATCGTGGTTGACCTGGGAACCACCACGACCTTCACGGTTGTGGATGGAAAGGGCCGCTTCGTGGGCGGCATCATCGCGCCGGGGCTTCAGGTAGCCGCCCATGCGGCGGCCACGGCGGCGGCCAAGCTGCCCTCGGTCGACCTGCGCGCCCCCAGATGCGCTATCGGCAAGAGCACCCGCGAGGCCATGCAATCCGGATTCGTCCTGGGGCAAGCGGCCATGATCGACGGGCTGGTGGAGCAGTGCCGACGCGAGCTGGGAGAGCCGGCGCAGGCGATCATGGCCGGCGAGAACGCCCGCGCCATGGCCGCCCTCTGCAAGACGGTCGGCGAGCATCGGGAGCACCTCACGCTCGAGGGGCTCGTGCGGCTGCATCTTCTCAATCGTCCCGCGTAGAGCGGCCTCCTTGACGCTACGGGCAAAAGCGAGAACCGCCACGCGAGACGCAGCCTTGTCGTGAGACAATAACCCCAAGCATCCAAGAAGCAGGAAGGAAGGCGCCCTCCTTGAGAACCGACGATTTCGACTACGAACTGCCCCCCGAGCTCATAGCCCAAACGCCGGCAGCAGTGCGCGACCGCTGCCGCTTGCTCAAGATGGACCGGCGAAGCGGCCAGCTTGAGGACAGGCTGTTCTGCGACATCTCCGACTACCTGCGCCCGGGCGACCTGCTCGTGGCCAACGAGACCCGCGTGCTGCCCGCGCGGTTGCTGGGAGCCAAGCGAGGCACGGGCGGCGCAGCGGAGGTGTTCCTGCTGCGCGAATGCGGCGGCCCCGAGCCGCGCACCAACCGCGTTGCCTTCTGGGAGGCGCTCGTGCGCCCGGGCAAGCGCCTGAAGCCCGGCACCGGGGCCGTGGTCGACTTCTTCGACGAAGCGGGGGACGTGGCCATGAGCGCCGAGGTGATAGACTGGGCCGAGGGCGGGAACCGCGGCGAGCGGAAAGTGCGCCTCTCCACGCCCCTCCCCTCCCTCGACGAGGCGCTCCACGCGGTGGGAAAGACGCCGCTGCCCCCCTACATCCGCGACTACGCCGGCGACGAGGAGCTGTACCAGACGGTGTACTCCCAGCGCGAGAGCTCGGCCGCCGCCCCCACGGCTGGCCTCCATTTCACGCCGGAGCTCATCGAGCGCCTGAAGGACAGCGGCGTCGGCTGGGCCTGCGTCGAGCTGGAGGTGGGCCTGGACACGTTCCGCACCGTGGACGAGGACGATCCCGAGCAGCACGTCATCCACACCGAGTACTACACCGTTCCCCCCGCCACCGTGGAAGCCGTAAAGCGCACCAAGGAGGCCGGCGGGCGCGTGGTGGCCGTCGGCACCACCAGCGTCCGCAGCCTGGAAAGCGCCTGGGACCCCAAAGCCGACGGCGGCCAGGGCGGTCTGCGGGCGCGCCAGCGCGAGGCCACGAGCCTCTACATCCTGCCCGGCTACGACTTCCACGTAGTGGACGGCCTGGTCACGAACTTCCACGTGCCCCGCTCCACCCTCATGATGCTGGTGAGCGCCTTCAGCAGCCGCGAAAACCTGCTGGCCGCCTACGAGCACGCCATCCAAGAGCGCTACCGCCTGCTCTCCTTCGGCGACGCCATGCTCATCCTGTAACGAGTGCACGCTTGGGCCCGCCCGGCGCAGGGGTCCGCGCGCAGTTCCGCACGAGCGTGAGCGCGAAGCGCTCGTAAGCGAGCAGGACTGTCCGAGCATGGCGTTCTGCGCCGGGCGGGCCCAAGCCCCATTGCTTGCCGGCGGGGCGGCTTCGATCCGAGCGTGAGCGCGAAGCGCTCGTAAGCGAGCAGGACTGTCCGAGCACGGCGTCCTGTATGTCGCGTCGATGCCGGGGGCGCAGGGGTCCGCGCGCAGTTCCGCACGAGCGTGAGCGCGAAGCGCTCGTAAGCGAGCAGGACTGTCCGAGCACGGACCCCTGCGCCCCCGCCCTCCACATCAAAGCGCAAAAGAAAGGCGGCCCCGTTTCCGAGACCGCCTCAGGCATTTGAGTTTGAGAGCGCGAGTTAGATCTTCTGAACGTTGCTCGCCTGCTTCTTGCCGTTCTGGCCTTCGGTCACGTCGAAGGACACACGAGCACCCTCGTCAAGGGTCTTGAAGCCGTCCATCTTGATCTCAGAGAAATGGACGAACAGATCTTCGCCCTGGTCCTGAGAGATGAACCCGTAGCCCTTTTCGGGGTTGAACCACTTCACAATACCTTCCGCCATTTTATTCCTCTTTCCTTTCCCCGCTTTTTGGAGGGAAGTAACAATGCGTGCTGCATGGCGGCAACACTTGCCTTCGCTCCGAAGGCACGGGGAATACAATACACTAAAACGCGTGCTTGTCACCCCTCATTTTGGCAACCACGCCGATTTTGCCGAATCGCCCCGAAGCCGGATGCAACCGCGCGGTTTACGCCAGGTTGCACGCAGCCCGCAGCTCGTCGGCCTTGTCCGTGCGCTCCCAGGTGAACTCGGGCAGCTCGCGACCGAAATGCCCGTAGGCCGCGGTCTTGCGGTAGATGGGCCGGCGCAAATCGAGGGCGTCGATGATGGCACCGGGGCGCAGGTCGAACACCTTCGCGACGGCGGCCTCGATATCGGCCTCGGGCACGTGGTTCGTACCGAAGGTCTCCACCATGATCGACACCGGGCGCGCCATGCCGATGGCGTAGGCCACCTGCACCTCGCAGCGGTCGGCAAGACCGGCGGCCACCACGTTTTTGGCCACCCAGCGCGCGGCGTAGGCGGCGGAACGGTCAACCTTGGTGCAGTCCTTGCCCGAGAAGGCGCCGCCGCCGTGTCGGCCCATGCCGCCGTAGGTGTCCACGATGATCTTGCGGCCCGTAAGGCCGGCATCGCCCATAGGGCCTCCGATAACGAAGCGGCCGGTGGGGTTCACATGAATCTGGGCACCGTCGGCCAGGGCCACTCCCTCGCGGGCCAGCACCGGCTTCACCACGTTCTGAATCACCTCGTTGGCCAGGCGCTCGTGCTCCACGTCCTCGGCATGCTGGGTGGACACGATCACCTTCTCCACCGACACGGGCTTACCGTCCACGTAGCGAACCGACACCTGGGTCTTGCCGTCGGGACGCAGGTAGGGCATCTCACCGGACTTGCGCACCGCCGTCAGCTGCTCGGCCATGCGGTGGGCCAGGTAGATGGGCATGGGCATAAGGGTGGAGGTCTCGTTGCAGGCGTAGCCGAACATCATGCCCTGGTCGCCGGCGCCGATGCGCTCGTAGGGGTCGTCGGCGCCCTCGCCGCGCTGAGCCTCCCAGCTCTCGTCGACGCCCATGGCGATGTCGGGCGACTGCTCGTGGATGGCGTTGATCACGCCGCAGGTTTCACAGTCGAAGCCGAACTTCGCGCGGTCGTAGCCGATCTCGCGGATCACGTCGCGCACGATGCCGGGCACGTCCACGTAAGCTTGGGTGCGGATCTCGCCGGTCACCATGATCATGCCGGTGGTGGCCATGGTCTCGCAGGCACAGCGAACCTGGGCCGGATCGGCCGGATGTCCGTTGGGGGCAATGTAGCCGGATGTGGCCAGCTCGGTCTCCTTTGACAGGATGGCGTCCAGGATGGCGTCGGAGATCTGGTCGCAGATTTTGTCGGGATGTCCCTCGGTAACGGATTCCGAGGTAAACAGGTAGCTTTGCACAGCGTTTGCCATAAGGCGTTTCCTCCTTCATCGCTGTCGGCTGGACCACCTTGGCTTGCAGGCGCGAAGCCAGGTTGGCGCCGGGATCGGTGAGCCAACTCTCTCCCCCGGCTCTTGATGAGTATGTGCGTCCGAATCGCGGACGACTAGTCAGTATAGACCATCGCAAACGGCAACGCCGCCCCTCACGAAACGACCACGCCGATGCCTGGCGTCCGCTACTTCGAAGGGTCCCAACGGCCCGTCGCGTCGACGTAGTAGCCGTCCACCCATGCGTCGGTAACCATGGCCCCCGACCCGTCCACATAGTAGCTTCCCACCCAGGAGCTATGCGCCATAGCGCCGGACTCGTGCAGGAAGTACCACGTGCCGCCCACCTTCTGCCAGCCGGTGCGCATTGCGCCGTCATCGGGCGAGTCGCCCAGGTAGTACCACTCGCCGCCCACTTTCTGCCAGCCGACGGCCATGGAACCCGACCCCGTCAGGTAGTACCACGCACCGCCGATGCGCTTCCAGCCCGTGGCCATGGCGCCGCTGTCCTCGAGGAAGTACCACTGCCCCGACACCTTCTGCCAGCCGGTTCGCATAGCGCCGTCATCGACGGAATCTCCCAGGTAGTACCATTCACCATCCACTCTCTGCCAGCCGATGCGCATGGCTCCGTCGCCAGCCAGATAGTACCAGCGGCCGCCGGCAAGACACCATCCGGTGCATATATAGCCCGAACCGTCGAGGCGGTACCATTCGCCGTCGATAAGCTGCCAGGAGCTTGTCGGGTACGTTCCGTCGGCCCAGGCGTACCACCAGCCGGCAGCGTCACGTTTCCACTCGTTCGGATGCCATACGCCTTCGGAATCAGACCAGTTCCACTCGCCGTTCACCTTGTACCAGCCCGTGGCCATCGCATAGGTCTGCGGGTCGAGCCAATACCACCGATCGCCGACGAGCCTCCACCCTGCGGACAAGGCGCCGGAAGCCGAAGCCCAGTATCGCTGGCCGTCGTGCAGAACCCACCGGTCCGCAGCCATGGCGCCGTCATCCTCGAGCACGTAGCGTTTGCCATCCACCTCAAGCCAGCCCGTGGCCATCGCATAGGTCTGCGGGTCGAGCCAGTACCACAGCCCCTCGACAAGATGCCAGCCCGACGCGAAGGAACCGTCGGCGGTTACCCGGAACCGAGAGGTGCCGTCCTCGATCCACTGCGGCCCCTTCAGCAGCGCCCCGGTTTCCTCGTCGAAGCAGTAGCGCTTGCCGTCGACGGTTTGGAACCCCTCAAGGGGAAGACCGTCGGAGTCCAGCCGGTACGTACCCGACCCGTCCGTATACCAGGCGTCCTCCAAGGCCACGAAGCTGTTCTTGAAGAAGAACCGTCGGTCTTGGTCCTCGACGATACCGGAATAGCGCACGGGAGCGAAGTTCCTGAACAGATAGTAATGCGGGGAGGATGAGCGGCTCCGCACGCGGTAGCCTTCGACCGCGATATTTGTCGTAAGCCGACCGTCCTCGAAGGTAACGGCAAGGGCGGGCAAGCCCTTTTCGGTCACCACGGCGGAATCGTAGTAGCGATACCCCAGCTTCAGGGAGTCGTCGACCAGCGCCTGCGAGGCTCCCGGGAAATCGGAGGTCTGCATCACGACCGAAGGGCTCAGCGTCCGCAGGTAGTCCGAGGTGTTCGATCCGGCTCCGCCGTGATGGCCCAGCTTGAGGAAGTCCACCTTGCCCACTAGCGGCGCAAGCATTGTTTCGTCCCCGTCTCCGTAATTGTTGATATCCCCGGCAAGAAAACCCGATTTGCCTCCCGCGCTCACCTTGACGCCCAGAGAGAAGTAGTTCGCGTCCGGCTTCGGCGTATGCTTGTAGTCCTCGGAATAGTTCATGACCTCGATAAGCGCGCTTCCCAGCATGAAGACGGGGTTTCCGATGAGGGAATCGCCGGAGTCGTCCGCAGGCTCGCCGAAGGCGACCGGAGCATCCTCGCCGGTACCGGGGGCTCCTTCGGCATCCCCGGGAGAATCGGGTTCGGGCGCATCCTCGCGAGAAGCGGGGATGACGGGGGCCGCCTCGTCGAAGGATCGCACGAGCACCGCCCCGGTATCGGCCGTCGCCTGCAGAACGTGGTCGTAAACGTACAGGTTGTCCCACAGATCGTCGGGCCTCGTCACGTAGGAGTCCTGGTACTCCATCAAATACACCCGCGAGGGCTGAAACTCGTAGATGACCTCGTCCAGCGCGCCGATATGGTCGGAATGGGGATGGGTACCCAGCACGAACTCCAGGTTCCCGGAGGTCACGCCGAGCGACTTCATGTAGGCGATGAGCTCGTCTTCGTGGCCCTCTCCTATGATGATGCCGTCGCGAAGCGGGTAGCGGGGGTCGGACCCGTCCGGATAGTCGTCGTCCTCGCCCGCATCCACCAGCCCGAACCGACCGTCGCTCTCCACCAGGATAGCGTCGGAGCTCATGAACGCCATAACGTGAATGGTGACGTTGCCCCCTTCGGCAAGCTCCCGCAGGTAGGACAGACGCTCTTCGGGACTGGAAGCCCCCGGGGCATCGTCCCACGCAGGCGCGCCGGCCTCGTCGGCCCATGCCCGCCCAGGGGCAGATGCGGCCGGCAAGCACAAGACCGAAGCCAGCAGCAGCGAAAGAACGGCGGCGAATGCCGCCCGTGAGGAAAGCGAAGCACCGCCGAAGCGGGCGCAAGGCGAAAGTGTCATCGAGAACCCCGTTCGAGCACTCGCCTGGGCTACGCCAGGCAACATGCTCCTTGTTGCGCGTCAGTTTTCTCGGCTACCCTAGCAAAAACAAAGCCGACATTTCAACACGGCGCACGCAAAACCCGAAATGCCACAGCATGCCGTCGGGCGCAGCGATGCGCCGCCTGAAACCCTACGCCTGCGACGGCTCCCCCGAGACGACGGCCCCCTGGGGAATCCACACGGTGAACGACGTGATGCCCGCCGCGCTCTGCACGTAGATGTCGCCGCCGTGGGCGCGCGTGATCTCGCGAGCAATGGCAAGCCCCAGCCCGGCCCCGCCTCCCGTGGCCGTGGGACGGGCGTCGTCGGCGCGGAAGAAGCGCTCGAAGATGCGCTCGATATGCTCGGGCGACAGCTCGCGGCCCTTGTCGGTCACCGTGAGCTCCCACCACAGGAAGTTGCCCTGCCCCACCGTAAGCGACGTGCGGACGCGGACCTCGGTCCGGGCGTCGGCGTAGGCCAGGGCATTTCGCAGCACGTTGTTCAGCACGCGCGCCACATGGCTCGCATCGGCGAACACCTCGAAGCTCGCAGGGCCGTCGTAAACCACTTGCAGGCCCCGCGCCTGCACCACCGGGTACAGCTCGTCGATGATCTGATTCACGAACAGCGCCCCGTCGAAGGACGACCGCTCGATGGGGATGGTCTGCAGGTTGTAGCGGGTGATCTCGAAGAAATCGCTCATGAGCTCTTCCAGACGGTAGGACTTGGAAAGCGCCGTGGCGATGTAGCGGCGTCGAATGTCCCCGGGAAGGTCGGGGGACTCGTCCAGCAGCGCCAGGTAGCCGATGATGGAGGTGAGGGGTGTCTTGATGTCGTGGGCAAGGTAGGCGACCAGCTCGTCTTTGCGTTCCTCGGCGGCTGCGGCGGCGCGCTCGTTCTGCTCCGCCTCCTCCTTCAGCGCATTGAGCACCTCCTGCGCCGGCTCAAGCCCTCGCGGCAGGGCGATGGAGCCTTCCCGCTTGCCCGCGACGTCGGCCATGGCAGAGAACAGCTCGTCGAAGCGACGCACCACGTATCGTATTCCGGTCTTCGCCACCAGATACAGCCCCAGCACCAGGCCGACGAAGGCCAAAAAGGACCAGATACCCAGCACGAAGCGGGCGCCTAGCGCCCAGACGGACCCGAAGATACCGGGAACGACCCACTCGATCAGGCAGTACGTCAAGGTGGCGCACGCGCCGCCGTAGGTGACGAGGAAGAGCAGCAGCCCTGCCAGCACGCGGCGCGACGCCTTTGCCTGGAGGCTCCTGCTCTGATTGGCGCGCTCCCGCGCGATGATCGACCGGTCCACGACGGCAGCCCGCCCTAGGGAATGCGGTAGCCCACGCCCCACACCGTCTCGATGAAGGCTTGGGACGAGTCGATGTCGGCGAGCTTCTTGCGCAGATGGCGGATATGGACCATCACGGTGTTGTTGCTGGATTCGTCCGCCGGCTCGCTCCACACGTCCTCGAATATCGCCTGGGACGAAACGGGGCTCCCCGCGTTTCGCAGCAGCACGGACAGGATGCCGAACTCCTTCGGCGTAAGCGACAGCTCCTCGTCGAAGAGCAGCGCCACGTGCTCCCGCTCCCGCAGCACCAGCCCTCCGCGCTCGAGCGATTCGCCGCGAACCTCGTCGGAGGTCTCGTCGGTGCGCATGCGGGCCCTGATACGGGCCACGAGCTCGCGCGGCTTGAAGGGCTTCACCACGTAATCGTCGGCCCCCAGCTCGAAGCCGACCACCTTGTCCGCCTCGCTGTCCTTGGCGGTGAGGAAGATGATGGGGACGCGGCTCTTGCGGCGGATGCGCCGGCAGCACTCTATGCCGTCGATGCCCGGCATCATGATATCGAGCACGACGAGGTCGAAGGACACGTGGTCGCAAGCCGATACGAGGTCGGCGCCGTTGTAGAACACCGTGGTGTCGAACCCTTGCGTTTCCAGCAGCTGGCTGACCAGGTCGGCGATGGCTTGCTCGTCGTCGCAGATCGCGATATGGCCTTGTGATGACATGACGCCGACAGGCTCCTTCCGCATTCGCAGGCCCCCCTCGGGCCATCGGCCCATTGTAGACCTCGTTCGGCGAAAGAACGGCGCTCCGATAACCTTTACGCAACCCTTAAGGCGGCTTAAGCTTTCCCCTGCGTCTGCGCCTCCCTCAAGGCCCGCACCAACTGATCGGCGCAGGAGGTGGGCCTGTTTCCGCAGGTATTGCCCTCGAGGAGGCGTGCCACTTCGTCGACGCTCATGCCCCGCACCAGCTTGGAGACGGCCTTGAGGTTGCCGTCGCACCCCCCTTGGAACCGCACGTCCGCAACGGTATCGCCGTCAAGGGCCACATCGATGGATCGCGAGCAAACCCCGCGGGTCTTGTAGGTATACATAGAACAGTTCCTCTCGTTACAGCGGCGCCGGCACGGCGGTGCGCAAGCTCAAAGAACGCCGCCGTGGCAGCGCTGCAAGCCGAGCACCAGCTGCTCCAGCGACTTCAAACGGATGCCCGTATGGTAGCCCATCCACAGGTTGGCCAGGCGGAGGAGATCGACGGTTTCCGCAGGCGTCGGCGGGCGGACGGCCAACGCCGAGAACGTCGACTCTATCATCGTCTGGGCGTTAGCCAGGGTGAGGGCGGAGACAGGCTGGGCCTGCAGCTGCGACGCGCAACCGGGGCAGAGCACCCCTCCCTCTCCCACCGAGAAAGGGGCCGACGGAAACGGGTTGCCGGGATAGCCCCCCGCATTTTGGCCATCCGCCCGAGCAAGCGACACGGGAGCGCCGCACGCAGCGCAAGCGTCCAAGGCGGGACGGTAGCCGAACGTCGCAAGCGCTTTCAGCAGGAAAGCGGCGGCGAGGGCGGCACCCGACGCGGGAGACGCACCCTCCATGACCGTAAGCAGCGCCTCGGTCATGGGGAAGATGCGCTGCTGCTCCAAGGACTCCTGAGCGAGGTGGTCAACTGCGTCGGCCGCCACCGACGCTGCCAGGGTCAGCTCGTAATCGCAGCGCAAAGCGCCATGGCCCCGCACCAGGCGCGCCTCCTTCACGATATCGAGGGTACGACCCCGGGCTAGCAGCACGTCGACGCTGCTGAACAGCTCCAACCGAGAGCTGAACGTGCTCGCCGGCTTGCGGGCCCCCTTGGCGACCGCCGCCACCTTCGCACCGCTTTCGTCGAGAAGGGACACCACCAAATCCGCCTCGCCCAAGGCGCGCTTGCGCACCACGATGCCGCGAGTCCTGTAGGTCGGGGACGCCATGGTCCCCTTAGGACGCCTGGGCGGTGATAGTCTCTATATGGTTGTCGGAAGTCCAGGTCATGGCACCGAGAACCGTCCCAAGCTCGCCGGTGAGCGTCTTACCGTCGGCGGTAACCATGGAAGGCGTGGCTTCCAGGGAGAACGCGGTGGTGTTCTCGGCCGTGTACTCGACGAAGTTCACCGAGGAAATGCTGTAGTAGGTGTTGCCCACCTCCAGAGGCTCGCCGCTCTGGGCAAGGCTGTTCAAAAGCCCGAGCGCGACCTCCACGAGCTCCGCCCCCCGCGACTGCGAGACGTTGAGGGTGACCGTCGAACCGGGGTCGAGCTTGCTCTCCGCAGACGGATCGGTCCCGAGCACGGTGCCGTCCTCGACGCTGTTATCAGCGATGTAGGCCACCACGGGCACGTAGCCGGCCGACTCCAAGGCGGAGAAGGCCTCGTCGTAGCTCATCCCCTCGACGCTGGGCACCGTGTAGGGCCCGGCCACCACAAGGGACACCTCGTCGGTGGTGCGGGCTCGGGAGTCCGCCTCGGGCGTCATCTCGAGCACCGTTCCCTCAGCCTCGGTGGAAGGCTGGGTCTGCACCGCCACCGTCTCGTAGCCCTCCTCGGCCAAGGCCGACCGGGCCTCGTCGAGGGACATCCCGACGACGTTCGGCACGCGATGCATCACCGAGACGTGGATGATGACCTCCGCGCCATCCTCCAGCCGGCTTCCCACGCCAGGGTCGGTCAGCAGCACGATGCCCTCGGTATCGTCGGAGGGAACCTGCAGCACGCGCACCGCGAAACCTTTCGCTCCCAGTACGTACTCGGCGTCGGTCTGGGTCTTCCCGGTCACGTCGGGCACCGCCTTGCCGCCCCAAAGCTCCAGATGGTAGGTGCCCGCTGCAGCCAGGGCGGCCACCACGGCAACGCACAGGAAAGCAACCCCTATACGGCGGCCAACGGACTTCTTCGGCCGCGCGTCAGGTGCGCGGTAGGCCTTGGCGGAGGGCTGCTGGTCCTCGGAGCCGTGGACGCGGGGGATCTCCATGGTGTCGCCGGCACGCCAGTTCGGGGAGCGGGGGACGTAGGTGGAGTCGATGAGGCACTCGTCCACGCCAGAGGTGTCGGGGCGAACGACGCGGGTCTTCCCTTCCGCATCGAGGTCGTCGGCCGACGAGGACGACTTGTTCGGGGAACGCTCGGCGGACGCATCCCGCTGGGCATCGAGCGGCGCTCCGCATTCGTTGCAGAACTTCGCGCCGTCTCGGTTATCGCTGTGGCAGGAGGGGCACTTCATGCAAAGCTCCTTTTGAACTGGTACGTTTAAGCGACGTTTGCGCCATTGTATCCGAAAGAGCGCGTTTTGCCCCTATAACCCCTCGCCATAACCGAATTTCCGTATCTGCGTTGCGTCTCGGCGCCAGTTCTTCTTGACCTTCACGTTCAGATCGAGCCACACCTTGCAGCCGAGGAGCGCTTCCAGGTCGGCGCGGGCCTCGGTGCCCACCTTCTTCAGCGCCTGGCCCTTGCGGCCGATGATGATGCCCTTCTGCGAGTCGCGCTCCACGTAGATGGTGGCGTAGATGCGGCACAGCTCGTTGGCGGCGGAGCCCACGTACTCCATGCTGTCCACGGCAACGCCGATGGCGTGGGGCACCTCGTCCCTGAACGAGCGCAGGATCTTCTCCCGTATGAACTCGGCCACGATCACCGATTCGGGCTGGTCGGTCTCCATATCCTCCGGAAACCACATCGGCCCTTCGGGCAGGAAGAACACCACCTCCTCGACGAAGGCGTCCACGTTTCTGCCCGATACGGCCGAAAGCCCCACCATGGCATCCCACTGTCCCAGGCCGCGGGCGGCCTCGGCTTGGGCAGCCACCGTTTCGGGGGAGGCGATGTCGGTCTTGGTCAGCACGCACAGCTTGGCGCCGCGGGCTCGAGCCACCTGGGCCGCCACCCATTCGTCGCCGCGGCCGATGGGCTTCGAGGCGTCTATGAGCAGCGCCACCACGTCCACGTCCTCGAGCGCCTTGAGCGCTGAGGTGTTTAGCTCCTCTCCCAGGGCATCGTGGGGCTTGTGCAGCCCCGGCGTGTCCACCATGACCATCTGGAACCCCGGCTCCGTAAGCACCGCCCGAAGACGATGGCGGGTGGTCTGGGCTGTGCCGGAGGTGATGGCAACTTTTCGGCCCATGATGGAGTTCACCAGGGTGGACTTGCCCGCATTAGGGCGCCCCACCAAGGTCACGAATCCCGATTTGAAGCCTTTCACGGTATCCACCGCGGCACTCCCCTTCCCTTCGGCGCGAAACTACAGACAAGCAAGCAGGGCCGGCACGAACACCAGCAGCCCTGCCGCGACGGAACCGGCCGCGCACAGGAGAACCGCGCCGGCCGCGCAGTCCTTCGCCCGGCGGGCGAGCTCATGGTAGCCGGGGCTCACCAGGTCGACCACGGCCTCCACGGCGGTGTTCATGCATTCGGCCGCCATGACAAGCGCAATGCACACTGCGAGCACGGCCATGGAGGTAGCCCCCACCTGCAGGACGAGGCCGGCGACCACCACCAGCACCGCTACGACCAGGTGTATGCGGAAGTTGCGCTGCGAGGCCAGGGCGCAGCCTACCCCCTTCGCCGCGCACAGAAACGCCTGGGCCAGGGAGAATCCCTGATGGTCGCGCTTCGAGCGCTCGTTGCGCACGAAGGGCTTGGCGCTCGGCGCATCCTCGCAGGCGCAGAAGCCCTCGTCGGCGTCTTGACTCCGCGGGCCGCTACCCATTGCGCGCCGCCGGGTAGAACTGGGTCCACGCGTCCAGGATCTCGGCCTCTCGCGTCTCCATCACCTCGGCCTCGGCCTCTTCGATGTGGTCGTAGCCGCACAGGTGCAGAAGCCCGTGGACCAGAAGCAGGCATACTTCCTCGGAAAACGACGTGCCGAACTCCTTGGTCTGGCGCTGGGCCACATCGGGGGCGATGATGACGTCCCCCAGCTCGAAGGCCATGCCCTCGCCCATAGCCTGGGACATCTCGTCCTCCACGCCGTCGCATTCGAAGGACAGCACGTCGGTAGGGCCTTCCTTGCCCCGGTAGTCGGCGTTCAAGCGCGCTATAGTGTCGTCGTCGACGAAGCTGATGGAGACCTCGGTGCACTCGGGCCGCTCCTCGCGGGAGAGCACGTAGCCGGCCAGCTCGTGCAACGGCAGCATCTCCAGGTCCTCTTTGCGGTAGTCGTAGTTGATCTGGATGTCCATGGCACCTAGCCTTTCCTGCCCGCAGCGCTCTTGGCCGCGCGCTCGTAAGCGGCGACGATTGCGGCCACAAGCGAATGGCGTACAACGTCGACGCTGGTCAGATCGCAGAACGAGATTCCGTCGATCCCATCGAGAATACCCCTCACGCCGGCCAGGCCGCTCGTCCCCGACGGGAGGTCGGTCTGGGTGACGTCGCCGGTGACCACCATCTTCGAGCCGAAGCCCAAACGGGTCAGGAACATCTTCATCTGCTCGGCGGTGGCGTTCTGGGCCTCGTCGAGCACGATGAAGCTGTCGTTGAGCGTACGGCCCCTCATGAACGCCAGGGGCACGATCTCCACGGTGCCGTCTTCGATGAGCTGCAGCGCCTTCGGACGGTCCACCATGTCGAACAGCGCGTCGTAGAGCGGGCGTATGTAGGGGTCGACCTTCTCCTCCAGCGTGCCGGGGAGAAACCCCAGGTTCTCGCCGGCTTCGACGATGGGCCTGGTAAGAACGATCTTCCCCACCTGCTTGGCCTTCAGCGCCGCCACAGCCAAGGCCATGGCAAGATAGGTCTTGCCCGTGCCGGCCGGCCCGATGCCGAAGGTGACGGTATGGGTGCGGATGGCGTCGGCGTAGGCTTTCTGTCCGGCCGTCTTGGGACGTATGGCCCGGCCCCGGTAGGTGAGCAGCACGTCGTCGCGCAAGCGCTCCGGCGCGAACTCGGCGGTCTTCGCCAGGGAGATGGCTCGGGCGACGTACTCGGCGGAGACGGCGCCTTCGCTGGCAGCCGTCTTCATCATGTCGCTGACAAGGGCGCGAATCGCCTGGGTCTCTATGGGATCGCCCTCTATGGCAACCTCGTCGCCCCGCACGGTGATGCGGGCCCGAAAGGCCTGCTGCAATGCGTCGAGGTTGCGATCGGCCTCCCCCACCACGGCCGCCATATCGCAGCCTCGGGGAGCGTGGATCACGACGGGGGTCTGTGCGGAAGCTTCGCTGTTCATAGGGTCCATTGTATCACGACCGCATCAGATTAGCGGCACGTCCACCCTTTCGTGAACGATCTCGAAGGTGTCCCTCGCGATCATGGACTCCTCGTCGGTGGGGATCACGATGATGGAAACGGCGGAATCGTCGGAGGAGATGAGCCGTTCGGTGCCGCGACCGCGCTTGTTGCGCTCCAGGTCCAGCTTGATGCCCAGGGGCTGCAGCCCGGTGAAGATCATCCGGCGCATCTTCTCGCAGTTCTCGCCCACGCCGGCGGTCAGCACGATGGCGTCCACGCCGCCCATGACGGCAATGTACTGCCCGATGTACTTCTTCACGGAGTTCGAGTACATGTCGTAGGCCAGCTGCGCGCGCTCGTGGCCCTCCTCGGAGGCGGTGCGCACGCTGCGCAGGTCGTTGCTGATGCCGGAGATGCCCAGAAGGCCCGACTGCTTGTTCATAAGATCGCTCATCTGCTGGGGTGTGAAGCCCTCGTGCTCCATCACGAAGGTCACGATGGCCGGGTCGATGGCGCCGCAGCGGGTCCCCATCATGAGGCCGTCCAGGGGGGTGAGGCCCATGGAGGTGTCCACCGCGACGCCGTGGTCGACGGCGCTCATGGAGCAACCGTTGCCCAGATGGCACGTGATCAGCTTCAGGTCCTCTATGGGCTCGTCCAGAAACGCCGCTGCGCGCTCGGCGATGTAGCGATGGGAGGTGCCGTGGGCTCCGTACTTGCGGATCGCGTACTTCTCGTACAGCTCGTAGGGCAGCGGGTACATGTAGGCCTTCGGGGGCAGCGTCTGGAAGAACGACGTGTCGAAGACGGCCACCATGGGCACGCCGGGCATATGCTTCTGACAGGCGCGGATGCCCATGAGCGCCGCCTTGTTGTGCAGGGGCGCGAGCTCTGCCAGCTCGTCGATCTTGGCGATGACGTCGTCGTCGATGAGCACCGAGCGATCGAAGTACTTGCCACCCTGCACGATGCGGTGCCCCACAGCGTCGATCTGCCCGAGCGAGTCGATGGCGCGGTCGGGACCGCTCGTCATCGCCTCCAGCACCAGCGCCATCGCTTCATCGTGGTCGGCCATCTTCGCGTCGATGACGGTTTCGTTGTCGTCCAGGCCATGCTTGTGGAACGACTCGGCGGAACCCACCCGCTCGCAGATGCCCTTGGCAAGGAGCTGCTGGCGCTCGACGTTGAACAGCTGGTACTTCAGGGAAGATGAGCCGGCGTTGATGACGAGGACGTTCAAGGAATACCTCCCGCGCTGATCGGAATCAAACGTATCCCGCCATCTTAGGGGAAGCGGGGCCTTGCCGAACCTTACGCTCGGCAAGCGGTGACCGCAGCGCCGCCATGACCCCTATATTTCGGCAAGCGGCGCTTTAGGACAGGCTCGTATCCCTGGCTTGGTCGTCCATCTCGCCGGCCAGCTCGCCCATAAGCACATCCACCCGCTGCTGGGCGTCGCTCAGGCGAACCTGCAGCGAGCGCAGGAGCACCACGCCCCGCTCGTAGGCCGCAAGGCTCTCCTCCAGGTCCATGGTATTGCTCTCCAGCCGGCCGACGATGGCGTTGAGCTCGCCCATGGCCTGGTTGAACGTGAGTTCCTCTACGGGGGTTGCTACCTGTTCCACGAAAGCTCCTTCTTCTCTTTGCCCGAAACGGCGCATTCCAAAACGCCGTCGGCAAGGGTTACCTCTAGCTGCTGTCCGACCGACACCTGGTCCACCGACCGGACGATGCTTCCGTCCCCGGTGCTGGCCACGGCAAAACCACGCGCCACGGCGGACAGCGGGGACAGGTCGTGCAGCCTGGATGCGGCCAGGGCGGCCTGGGCCTCGAAGGGGGCCGCAAGGGCCTCGCCCGACAACAGCAGCCGCTGCCGCAGATGGGATAGGGACTGAGCCGGGGGGCCGGCAAGCGCGCGGCCCGCGGCAGCCAGGCGGGATGCCTCGAAGCTCAAGGCTGCCCGAGGCCCCTCGGTCAGGCGCGGCAGAACGCGCCCGAGCCGATCGCAGGCCTGGTCAAGCCCCATGGCCTGACCGGCTAGCAACGCCTGCGGGTCGGTGAACAAAGGGCGGCTCGCCACGGAGGCAAGCTGCAGCCGCGCGCGGGAGGCCGCCTGGGAAAGGCCCGCGACGAGCCCCTTCGCCATCGATTCCATCAAAGCCCGCAGCTCCTCGGGGGCCGGGCTTGCGAACTGCGCCGCCTGGGTGGGGGTGGAGGCCCGCACGTCGGCCACCATGTCGGCGATGCAGGTATCCGGCTCGTGCCCGATGCCGGTGACCACGGGAACGGGGCACGCGGCCACCATGCGCGCCACGGACTCGTCGCTGAAGGGAAGCATGTCCTCGAAGGAGCCTCCCCCGCGCACCAGCAGCACCACCTGCGCGCCGGCCGCCACCACGCAGCGCATCCCCTCGCACAAGGCCGCAGGGGCGCCGGGTCCCTCCACGGGAACGCCGGCGAAGACCACCCGGGCTGCGGGCCAACGGCGCCGAAGCGTTCGCAAAACGTCATGGACCGCGTCGCCCCGCGGAGACGTCACCAGCCCTATCACCTGCGGGTACTTCGGAAGGGGCCGTTTGCGCTGGGCGGCCATGAGCCCTTCGGATTCCAGCTTGCGGGAAAGATTGGCCAGCTGCATGCGCAAATCGCCTTCGCCGGCAAGGGCAACGCCGAACACGTCGAAGTTCATGCGGCCCTTGGCCTCGTACAGGCTGAAGCGGCCGGTGAGCTCCACCAGCTGCCCCACCGCCAGCCTGATGCCGGCCGCACGGTAGCGGTTGTTCCACATCATGCAGGGCAGTGAGGCGTGCTGGTCCTTCACGGTGAAGTACACCGCCTTGTAGCCGGGCTTGTCCGACACCTCGGACACCTCGCCTACCAGGCGCACGGTCACGGATTGGAGCGCCCCTTTGGCAAGGGCCATCGCCCCCGACACGCTCAGAGGCTGATCCGGTTGCGCCTGGCCCGGCGCCCCGCCTCCCGCCGCCGATGCGCCCTGCAGCGGCATCTGCCCGTACTCGTAAGCCACGGGGCTAATCCTGACGCTGGGACAGCAGGTAGAGCAGTTGCAGCACCGATACCAGGGCGGCGGCCACGTAGGTGAGCGCGCAGGCCCGCAGCACGCTGAACGACCCGCTCTGCTCCTGCTGGGTCATGCCCACCGAGCCCATGTAGGCCATGGCGCGCCGGGATGCGTCGAACTCCACGGGAAGCGTGACGATGGCGAACACGATGGAGACAGCGTACAGCACGATGGCAACATCCACCAAGCCCACGATGTTCATGACGATGCCCATGAGAAACAGGAACATCCAGGCGTTGGACGCCAGGTTCACAACCGGCACGATGGCCGTGCGCACCTTCATGGGAACGTAGCCCTGGGCGTACTGGCAGGCATGGCCCACCTCGTGGCATGCGGTGGCCAGCGCCGTGATGGAGCGGCCCGAATAGGCCTCCGGTGACAGCGTGATGGAGTTGGTGCGCGGATCGAAGAAGTCCTGGCCGTGGCCGCCGGGCTGCACGGGAACGCCGCCTATGCCGTAGTAGGAGAGCATCCCCCGGGCAACGTCGGCCCCGGTGACGCCGCGGGAGTTCGGCACCTTCTCGTATTTCTTCAGCTGGTGGTTCACGTACCACGAGGACAGGCCGCCGATGGCCAGCGTGGCGACGATGAGCGCGATGTAACCCATATAGCCGTGCATGATGCACTCCTTTTCCGCCCGGGCGTCCGGGCACGCTTCGTTTCTTGCCGCTATTATACGCACGGCGTCGGGATTCAAGATTCGCACAGGTGTTCGCCATGAAAGAACCGCAACAGCAAACGCCGTCCCAAATCGCCGGCGGAGCTGCGCGGCGGTGCGGAGCCTACAGTCGATGGACCTCCAGGCGCTGCCCGTTCAGAGACAGCGACAGCCGGCCCTCCACAAGGTCGACAAGCTCCTCGCCCACCAAGGAGCGCCGCCATCCCCGCAGAAGGTCCACGTCGTCGCGGTAGCCGCGGGCCACGCGGACCATGTCGTCGTGGCTGGCAAGGGTCTGGAACGCCACGCCGTTCTGCTTGGCGCGAAGCCGCACCAGCGCGGTCATGAGGTCGATCTGGAAATCCACGTTGGGCTCGCTTCGCCCAGACCGGTCGAGCTTGGGCCAGGTGGAGGGGTCGGAGTCGAAAGCCTGGGCCATAAGGCGCGCGACGGTGCGCGCCTCGGCCGTGGACAGCTTGCCGGAAAGCCCCCGCACCATGAACAGATCGTCGATGGTGCGCGCCTCGCGCTTGCACGCCTCCACGATCTGCTCGTCGGTGGCCACCCACTTGCGCGGCAGATTGCGCGTCTGGGCCGTGACCTCGCGCCACGCCGCGAACTCGCGGGCCCCGGCCAACTGGCGCTGCGAGAGCTGGTTGGCGCGCTTGAGGCGCTTGTAGCGCTCGCGCTCGCCCGCTTCGAACCGCTTCGGGTCCACCAGCTCCTGAAAATCCGGGGCGAGCCACTCCAGCCGCCCCAGCTCAACCAGGCGCTCGCGCATGGCCCGGTACATCCGCGGCAGGTAGATCACGTCTTCGGAGGCGTATTCTATCTGGGATTTCGCCAACGGCCGCCGCGACCAGTCGGTGAACGAGTCGAGCTTGCGTATGGTCACGCCGCACACATCGTGCACCAGGGCGCCGTAGCCGATCTGCTGCGTATGGCCCAGAAGCGCCGCGGCCACCTGGGTGTCGAAGACGCCCACGGGCAGCGCGCCGGTTTCCCGGTACAGAATCTCGATGTCCTGCGTCCCCGAATGGAACAGCTTCGTGCAGCCGGGATCTTGCAGCAGCGGCACCAGGTCGTCCAGGGTGCGCAGCGCAAAGGGGTCGACCACCGCCACCTCGTCGTCGGTGGCGAGCTGCAGCAGGCACAGCTTGGCGTAGTAGGTCTTCTCGCGGAGGAACTCGGTGTCGATGGCAAGCACCTCGGCGCCGCGGGATCGTTCGCAGAAAGCCGCGAAGCTCGACTGGTCTGCTATATAGAGCACATGAACCTTCCTTTTCCGTCCCCGGCGAATTGCTATACTGGGAGCCATTCTAGCAAGAGAGAGGGCTGCTGTGAAACTGCTCGTCATCAACAACCTGGCATCCGGTCTGGGAGAGGGGGCCATCTACGATTTCGTCCGCTCCGTATCCCGGGACGGCGACGAGATCGTGATGCGCTCCACCGACGGCACCACCGACATCGCCGCCATGCTCGACGGGGCAGCTGGCTTCGACGCTGTCATCGCCAGCGGCGGCGACGGAACGGTGGCCACGGTAGCCTCCACTTTGGCGGGAACGGGCGTCCCGATCCTCCCCTTCCCCGCCGGCACCGCCAACATCCTGGCGCTGAACCTGCACTCGCCCCTCGAGCCCCATGCCCTGGCGAAGGTCGTGCGTCAGATGCGGGTGCTCGACTTCGACCTGGGGGTCATCGAGACCAGCGAGCGGCGGTTCGGCTTCTCCATCATGGCCGGAGCCGGTTACGACGCCACCATCATGAAGGGCGCGAAGCCCGCCAAGCGCATGTTCGGCCCCATCGCCTACCTCTCTGCCGCCATCGCCAACGCCCTGCCCCAAACCTCCACCTTCACCATCTCCCTGGACGACGCCGAGCCCATCGTGCGCGAGGGGGTGGGCATCCTTCTGGTGAACTTCTCGAAGATCCAGTTCGATATCACGGTGACCCACGAGAACGAGCCCCGCGACGGAGAGCTTGACGTGGTGGTGCTGAAGGCCCAGAACGCCTTCGAACTCATCCCGGCCGTCATCGCGGGCATCCTGGACCGCGAGGGGGACTTCCCCGACCGCACCGACGCGCTCGAGATCCACAAGGCCCGCCGGGTGCGGGTGGATGCCGACCCGCCCATGGAGGTACAGTTCGACGGGGAGCCGACGGGGCAGACCACCCCGTTCACCGCCACGGTGCTGCCGCAAGCCGCGCGCCTCATCGTCTGCGATGAGGGCTACGAGACCTTTGCGGACAAGGGCGACGGCGCGGTCTAACCGTCATCCGGCGGCGAAGCGCGGCCTTGGCGCACACGCAACGAAGGCGGCATGTCCCCTTGACACGCGCCGCCGTTGACGGGCGGAACTACTGGCGGGCGGTCTGGCGCGCCTGGGCCTCGCGGGCCATGGACTCGATGCGTCGCACGCGATGGTAGACCGCGCTCTTCGACAGGGGCGGGTTCGCCCGCGATCCGAGCTCCTTCAAGCTTACGTCGGGATAGGCGAGCCGCAGGCGCATGTAGTCCCGCAGGGCGGGGGGAATCTCCTCGGGTCCGTAGGAGGCGAGCACCGTGCGGATGGCCGCTATCTGGTCCATGGAGGCGTTCACCGCCTTCGCCTGGTTGGCAAGCTCGGCGTTGGTTTGGCGGTTCACGTCGTTGCGCAGGCTTTTCACCACCCGCGCCTCCTCCATGTGCAGCGCGCTTTGGTGGGCGCCGGCGAATGCCAGGAACTCCAGGATGGCAGCACCGCTTTTCAGATACACCATGTGCGAGCTTCGCCGCTGCTTCACCCGGGCTTTGATGCCCTTGCGCTGCAGGATGCGGGCGATGTCGCCGGCCAGCTCGGCGCTTTCCACCGAAATCTCGAAGTGAAAGTCGCCACGGGGGTTCGACACGAAGCCGCTGCCCAGGAAGGCGCCGCGCACGTAGGCGGCGGCGCAGCATTCCTTGGCCACCAGCTCGTCGGCCACCCCCATGCACAGCCCCCCTTCGGCCGCGAGCACGCCCATATCGCGCAGCGCCTCGGCCAGGCCCGGCTGGGTCGGCACGCCTATCAGGTAGTTCGGAGTCTTGTGGAGCACGGAGCGGCGCATGGTCAGACTGGTCTTGAGCGCGTAGATCTCGTGCAGCGACTTGATGGCCAACCTGGCCACAGCCGGCGAGTCCGTGGCCAGCTCCATACGGTAGCGTCCTTTGCCGCTCACGTAGAGCGTGCCCTCGATGCGCACCAGGGCGGCCAGCGTGGCCTTCTCGCAGTGCGAGCACGTGGGGGCGACGCGGGCCAGCTCCTCCTTTACCTCTGCCGTGAACGACATAGGCGGATCACCCCCGCGAACGCGTTTCGCAGGGCGGTCGGCGAGTGCCAGGTGGGATGCATGGGGTCCACCAGGTTGCGCACGATCACCAGCGGGCCTCCCGCCTCCTGGA
Organism: Eggerthellaceae bacterium; assembly: GCA_910575165.1. Lineage (GTDB taxonomy): Bacteria > Actinomycetota > Coriobacteriia > Coriobacteriales > Eggerthellaceae > Xiamenia > Xiamenia aquisgranensis. The sequence continues at coordinate 183,579 of CAJTDS010000004.1, read as the reverse complement.
CCAACCGGATGTCCTGGTAGGTGATGCGCACGGGACGCACGCGCCCGGAAAGCTCAAGGTCTCCCATCTGCCCTATGGACGAGCGGTCGTCGTCGCCGGTCACTGCGTTGAACAGGCCAGACGCCATGTCCTCCGGGCGCAGGGGCTCGGGAGAGTGCACCAGCACGTAATCCAGGGCGCCCTCCATGCCGTGGGCCAGCAGCGCCTCGATATGCTCCTTGGCCGTAAGGCCCCAGGTCTCCCCCTGCATGTCCGCCAGCGAGCACACGAACAGCGTGGCTGCCTTCGACTCGCGGATGGCCTCGGTCACACCGGGCACCAGCAGGTTCGGGATGATGGAGGTGAACAGCGACCCCGGGCCCAGCACCACCAGGTCGGCCTCGCGGATGGCCTGCAGGGCCGGCTCGTAGGGGCGAATGGGGCCGTCGGCGCGCAGGCTCACGCGCTCCAGGGCGGTGCGGGAATGGCAGGCCACCGCCTGGCCCTCGATGACGCGCCCGTCGCGGGTGACCGCCTCCAGGTACACGCGCTCAAGCGTGGAGGGGTACACGTGCCCCCGCGCCTGCAGCAGCCGCTCGCATATCTGAATGGCTTGGGGAAACGAACCGCAGGCGTCTTCCAGGGCCGAGATCATGAGGTTGCCCAGGGTATGGTTGCGGGCAAAGGCGAACCGGTACTTGAAGGCGCGCGTCAGCGGGTCGTCGGGGTCGGCGGCCATGGCGGCGATGCACTTGCGGATATCCCCCGGCGGCGTCACGTCGGCCTCCTCGCGCAGAATGCCCGTGGATCCACCGTCGTCGGCCATGGCCACCACGGCGCTGGTCTGCGCCCCCATGGAAAGAAGCGTGCGGATGGACACCGGCGCCCCGGTGCCGCCGCCTATGACCACCGCCCGCACCGACTCGCCTGCATCAAGCACCGGGTCGGCATGGAGCAGCGGCTGGAACTCCGCCGTGAGCGACGGGTCGTGGGTGAAGGCCTCCGCGCCACTCATGACCTCGCCCCTTCTTCGTCGGCGCCAACGCCCCGGCCGGCAGCCCCGCGGGAGGCGGTACGGTCGGCCCCTTCGGCGTACTTCAGGTCGCGGTGGGCGGTGGAGACCCGGTAGCCCTTCGACTTCAGGTAGTCGCCCGTGGCCTCGGCGATGGCCACGCTTCGGTGCTGCCCCCCGGTGCAGCCCACACCTATGGCCAGCTGCTGCTTGCCCTCGGCCACGTAGCCGGGCATGACGCAGTCCAGCAGCGCCCGCCAGCAGCGCATGAACTCCGAGGTCTCGGTGCGCCCCATGACGAACTCGCGCACCGGCGCGTCCAGGCCGGTCAGGGGCTTCAGCTCGGCGTCGTAGTAGGGGTTCGGCAGGAAGCGCACGTCTATCACCAAATCGGCATCCTCGGGCGCGCCGTGCTTGAATCCGAAGGAGAACACCGTCACCGAAAGCCCCGTCTGCTCGGTGCCCGGGGCGAACAGCTCCCGGATGTGGCGGTGCAGCTGCTGGGGCAGCATATCGGTGGTGTCGATGACGAAGCTGGCGTTCTCGCGCAGCCCGAAGAGCATGTCGCGCTCCCTGTCGATGCCCTGGGCGATGGTGGTGCCGTCGGTGCAGAGCGGATGACGGCGGCGCGAGGACTTGTAGCGCGACACCAGCTTGCGGTCTTCTGCGTCCAGAAACAGGATGCGGAAGCTTATTCCCTGCTCGGACAAGGTCTTCAGTTCGTCTTGCAGCTGGGGGAAGAAATCCCGGTTGCGCGCGTCGCACACCACGGCTATGCGCCGGTGGGCGTCCGGCTGGCCGGGGATGCCCGTCATCCGCACCAGGTTGCCAATGAGCGACGAGGGCAGGTTGTCCACGCAGAAGTAGCCCAGATCCTCGAAGGCGTGCATGGCCTCGGTGCGGCCGGCCCCGCTCATGCCGCTGACGATGACCAGCTCGGGCATATCCGGCAGGTCGGCAACTTGGGTCGTGCCCATACAGCCTCCTCGGTCTTAGGTTTCGCTACAGGCGCGCCCGCTTGGCACCGCCCACGGTCATACTACTTCGCCCGCATCCGTTTCGCCACAGGGATTCCCCTCGTCCACGGCACCCCCATCGGAGTCGTCCCCCGCAGTCGGGGACGGCTGCGTCTCGAAATGGCGCAGCAGCACGTACAGCTCCTCGGCCACCTCGGCGGGCACGGCCTTGGAGTCCACGATGTCCTGAAGCGACGCTGCCCGCAGGTTGCGAAACGACCCGAAATGCTTCATGAGCGCCTTCTTGCGCACGGGACCTAGCCCGGTCACCTCGTCGAGCACCGAGGCGGTCATGCCCTTGCCGCGCAGCTGGCGGTGGAAGGTGATGGCGAAGCGATGGGCCTCGTCGCGCACCTGCTTCACCAGGTACAGCGAGGCCGACCCGCCCGGCAGCACCACCGGACCGCTCTCCTGCCACGGCACGAACAGCTCCTCGTCGCGCTTGGCCAGGCCGCACACGGCTATGTCGTCGATGCCCATCTGCTCGAACATGACCAGAACCGCATTGAGCTGCGGCTTTCCACCGTCCAGGATAATGAGGTCGGGTTTGCTGCCGAAGCGCTCGTCGGCCATGCGCTCGGGCGAGTAGCGCCGGCTCATCACCTCCTGCATGGACAGGAAGTCGTTGGCCTCGTCCAGCTTCGCGCGAATCTTGAACCGCCGGTACTGGTTCTTGTCGGGCTTGCCTGCGGTGAACACCACCATGGAAGCCACCGTGTAGGCGCCGTGGATGGTGGATATGTCGAAGCACTCGATGCGCATGGGCGGCCTGTCCAGGGCAAGGGCGCTCTCCAGCTGCAGCAGCGCGTCGTTGACGCGCTTGTCGTCGTAGTTCGTGCGCACCTTGTAGCGCATGAGCGAGTGCTTGGCGTTGTTCTCGGCCATGGCCAGAAGCTGAGCCTTCTCGCCCTTGGCGGGCGCCGAGAAGCGCACCTTGGCCCCGTGCGCGCTGGCCAGCTTCTCCGTAAGCCACGCCTCCATGGCCTCCACGTCCTCGGGCAGCTGCCGCACCACCACCTCGTGGGGGATGGACGTGGTGGCGTCGTAGTAGCGCAGCAGAAACGCCCGCAGCAGGTCCTGGTCGGGCACGTCGGTGCCGCGGTTCAGGACGAACTCGTTGGAGTTGATGATGCGCCCTTCGCGGATCATGAGCACGTGCACGCCGGCCACAGTCTCCTCGCGGAAGAATCCCACCACGTCGGCGCTCAGGTTGCGAGCGGACACCGCGTGCTGCTTGTCGGCCAGGGCGTTCACCGTGTCTATGCGGGCCTTCACCCGGGCGGCGCGCTCGAAGTCAAGCTCCTCGGCGGCGGCGGTCATCTCGGCGGCCAGCTCGTCGAGGAACTCCCGGTGCTGGCCCGACAGGAACCGCTCGATACGCCGGACGTTTTCCCGGTAGGCCTCGGGGGTGATCCTCCCGCAGCAAGCCCCCGGCCCCAGGCCCACGTGGGCGTCGAAGCAGGGATTGCACTCCCCCGCCATCAGCACCAGCGGATCCTTCTCGAGCCGGCGCTTGAGCTGGCGCCAGTCGGCGCAGGAGGCGGCGCACAAGGGCACCACGCGTCGGGCGATGTCCACCATGCGCCGGGCGGCGCGAGAATCGGTGAAGGGGCCGAAGTAGCGGGTGTCGCTGCGATGCTTCTCGCGGGTGTACTTGATGGCGGGAAACACGTCCCCCCTGGTCACCGCGATAAACGGATAGGACTTGTCGTCCTTGAAGTCGGCATTGAAGAAAGGGGCGTGCTGATTGATGAGGTTCTTCTCCAGCACCAGCGACTCGTGCTCGTTTTCCACCACCAGGTAGTCGAAGGAGTCGATCTGGTCCACCAGCAGAGGTATCTTGGCGCGCTCGTCCTGGAAGTTCACGTACTGGCGCATGCGGGCCCGCAGCTGCTTGGCCTTGCCCACGTAGATGACCTGGCCGGAGGCATCCTTCCACAAATACACCCCGGGGAGGGCCGGCACGCTTTCCAGCTCGTGCTTGATGCGGGCGATCTTCTGGGCCTGGGATTCGCCGCACCCGCCCTCGTCCGCCGTCGGCAACTGCGAGCCCTCTTCGTCGGCCGCCTGCCCCCTCTCGGCGAACCCCCGCTCGGCCCGGCGAAGCTCCGGATAGGTCCGCCCCACATGGGTCAACCGCGCCGTGCCGCCACCATCGCCATCGCGAAAGGCCCGCCCCTCATCCGAGGCGGGCCCGCCGTCGCACTCCCTGTTCAGCTCATCATCCATGGAGCGGGAGTATACCACAGGGCTATGCAGCCCCTATTAGGCGATACTCCTTCCCGCCGCCAGTCGCCGGCTATCCACCCAACGGCGCGACAATTCTTTCGCCAATTATGTAGTTTGCACTATAGCGATACGACAGGTCTGTCGATTCGACCGCAAGCAAGTCGGCATCATCTATGCAGCCCAAACGCTCCCCCTCGCCGGCAACCGTCTCCAAACCCCCAAATCCGACCATGACGCCTACGGGAACGAACCACTTTGCATAGTCCACGGACAGCTTCTCCTTGACGCCGCCCGACACCATCCAAATCCCGTCACGATCAACGACGAGCGAAACCGACCCTTGCTCCTTGAGGAAATCGGCAACCTGGGATGCCCCCTCCTCCGTCACCCCCATCAAAGACACCCACACGCCGTTTTTACTAGTGTCGACCATAAGAAACCCGACAAGCTCATCGCCCACGAAAAGGGGCGAGTGAGCTATCGACAAAACATTTAGCATGCCCAAGTCATTAACGTAATAGGAGGGGATATGGCTGGAAACCGTAGAACTCACAATGTCAAATGCAATCCTCGATTCCCCGTTGTCGTCGAAAATCGCATCGTAATGATACCAGCCCACACTGTCGTTCCTCGCAAGATACGCGAGCAGGTCGAGACCTCTGTCGACGACGACCTGAACAGGGTCGGTGTCATCGAGCGAGTCGCAAGAGCGCGGCTCAGCCTCGCAAGCCACAAGCCCCAACGCCGCAAGGGAGCAAAAGAGAGCGGCAAATATAGAACGTCCTACCGTCTTGAACACTTGGCCCTCCCCCTATTTGAGAATTTTATATATGTCTATTATATGTTTTATTTGAATTGAAGTCAATTATGCTACTAACGTGTGTCGGCGTGGAGTTGATGGGGGCTCAGATTCCCGTATCCATTTCGGACATCCCCCGGAACTGCGCGTAGGCCTTTCCCGCCCCTATGCGCAGCCGGTGTCGACCTGGTGCGGCGGGAGATGTCCCTCGCCCACGGATTCCACCACGCGCTCTGCTCCGCCCCGGTTTCCCGAGCGTTTTGCCGCTGCGTGCATCGCGCCTCCGGGGGGACACGGATTCCGCGCGGGTCACACGCGGAACGCCGCGCCCCGATGCCCTCCGCGACAATATGCGCGCCATATCGGCCCCCTTCGACCGACCAGGCGCAGAGCACGGGGTCCATCCTCGCCCCGCAGGCGCACATCGCCTTGACCTCGAAGCGCCCGGGGCCGGCCTCTGGACGCTGAACCAGGTGCCGCCGGCCTCCATGCACAGCTCATCGAAGCTGTTCTCGGCCTCGGGCACCACCCCGTCGCCGTAAAGGGACCTCGCGGCCTCGGCGTCCTCCTTGGCGCAGGCGTCCCCGGCCCGGCGCAGGCTACAGTTCAACCTCCCCGCCGCCCCACTCCACCACCGTAAAGCCGCTGCGGGCGGGCGCGGAAAGCACCTGGGGCTCCACGACCACCGGCTCGTCCAGACGCATCCACGCCATGAACACGCGGATGATCGTGTCGGGCTGAGGATCAACCGTCAGCCGGGCCGTCCGGTCGTAGGCCCCGCCCTGGAACGCGATCAGGTTGTACGGGTTGCCCTGCATCTGCGGAAGCCAGTAGGTAATAAAGTCGTCCGCCTCCTTGTCGGTAAGACCCAGCTGGCGAAGGGCGTCCTCGAGGAATTCCGCCGTATCCGCCCCGGCAATGCAGAATCCGCGGTCGAAATCGGGCTCCCAATCGCCTACCCCCTCCCAGAACAGGTAGCCGTACTCGCGGCCGACACGAAGGTCGCTCAGGGTCCCATCAGGATCAGCCTGCACCTTCCAGCTTCCTTCCGACGCGGAGCGCTCCTCGTTGAAGGCTGGATACGCCATACCGACGGTCCCCTCCAACTCTAAAGCCACCTCAACCACGCAAGGCTCTTTTGGATATAGGTAAATCACAGGCTTGGCACACGGCACCTCATTGCGCGGAGAAGGAACGGTGAAGCGCTTTTCCTCGGAGCACTCGTGCGGCGAGGGGACAATGTCGCATCGGTAGGACAAATCCGTTCCATCAACCGTGGCCAGCTCGGCCTCGCCAACCGATACGCATTCGGAGAACTCATAAGGCGCAAGAGCTATGCAGACGGAGCCCTTACCCGTATCCACAGGATACAGCCAGTTCATAACGTCGGCGTCCACCCGCTCGTACATATCGCCCGAAACCATCCAAACGCCCTCGGAGTCATAGACGAAAGCAATATCCCCGTACTTCCGGAAGAAGTCGTTTACCTGCTTTGCACCCAACTCGCCGATTCCGATATACGTCGCAGAATCGTCGACTCCCGTTGTTTCGTACAAAACAAAGGCTGCAATCTCACCGCCCACGAACAACGGCGCCCTCATAAGATGAAACGGCTCGAGTGTTCCTTCTGAATTTACCTTGTAGCTTGGAATAGGACTCGATACGGCAGCTTCAGCCAAGTCAAAGGACAGAATCGAGATTCCGTCTTCGCCAACAAGATGCTTGCTGTAATTCCCATCCGTCTGACCTTCACCCACGTCGCGAGCAAGATCATTCAGAAATGCGCTCAGGGTAGTCCGATTCATAGAAGGATCGTCCTTGGTCGGACGCGGAGAGCCGCCGCCGTCAGCACACTCAACCACGCCTTCCGACAAAGAAGGATCGTCCGAAACATCCGAACCGACTCCAGGTGAGCACGAGCAGGCAAGCGCAAGCAGGAAAGAACATGCAGCAATAGCCGAAACACGGAGACCCCTCATGGCTCCCCCTATCCGAGAAGACGTCGAACCGTTTCTGGAAACACCCCTCAGGCAACCGAACGACCGGGTTGCCCGAGACCATCGTAGCACGATTGCAGGTGGGCAGCAAAAACCGTAACAACGAGAAAGCGGCCGCCTTTCGGCGACCGCTTCGGGAGACGCGCTTCGGTCTGGGTCTATTTTACCCAGCTGAACATGGAGCGAATGCGCTCGCCGGTCTTCTCGATCTCGTGGTCGTTGATGGCCTCGCGCTGCTCGAGCAGCCAGGAGTGGCCGTTCTCGCAGTCGGCGACGAACTCGCGGGCGAAGTCGCCGTTCTGGATGCGGCGCAGGATCTCCTTCATGGCCTCGCGGGACTCGGCGTTGATGACCTTGGGGCCGGCGTAGTACTCGCCGTACTCGGCAGTATTGGAGATGGAGTAGTTCATGAAGTGGATGCCGCTCTCGTACATGAGGTCCACGATCATCTTCATCTCATGGTAGCACTCGAAGTAGGCAAGCTCCGGCGGGTAGCCGGCGTCGACCAGCGTCTCGAAGCCGGCCTTCACCAGCTCCACCAAACCGCCGCAGAGCACGGCCTGCTCGCCGAACAGGTCCTCTTCGGTCTCCTGGGCGAAGGTGGCCTTGATGATGCCGCTGCGGGCACCGCCCACGCCCCAGCAGTAGGACAGCGCGATGTCCCAGGCGTCGCCGGTGGCGTCCTGGGCCACGCAGGCCAGGTCGGGCACGCCGGAGCCCTCGGTGTACTGGCGGCGCACGATGTGGCCCGGGCCCTTGGGGGCGCACATGATCACGTTCACGTCCTCGGGCGGGGTGATGTAGCCGTAGTGGATGTTGAAGCCGTGGGCGAAGGCCAGGGTGTCGCCGGCATGCAGGTGCGGGGCGATGGACTTCTCGTAGACGGAGGCCTGCAGCTCGTCGGGCACCAAGATCATGATGAGGTCCGCTTCCTCGGCGGCGTCCTCCACGCTCATGACCTTGAGGCCGGCTTCGCGGGCAGCCTCGGCGGAGGAGGAACCCTCGCGCAGGCCCACGCGCACATCGCAGCCGGAGTCGAGAAGATTCAGCGCATGGGCGTGGCCCTGGCTGCCGTAGCCGATGACGGCAATCTTCTTGCCTTTGATGATTTCGGGGTTGCAGTCCTGCTCGTAGTAGATGGTTACAGCCATTGTGGGTATGTCCTTTCTCTCGGCTGCGATTCCTGATCTATGGCTTCAGGCCCTGAGACGCTGGCCCTAGGCTTCCTTGCTGTTGCGCGACATGGCTATCTTGCCGGTGCGCACGATCTCCTTGATGCCGTAAGCGCGGAAGAGGTCCTCCATGCCCTTGAGCTTGCTCTCGTCGCCGGTGGCCTCGATGGTAAGCGAGCTTCTGCCCACGTCCACGATCTTGGCGCGGAACACCGTGGCGATCTCGATAATCTCGCTGCGGCGGTCGGCCGGGGCGTTCACCTTGAACAGCACCAGCTCTCGCTCGATGGCGCCCTCGTCGGTGAGGTCGGAGATCTTGTGCACGCTGATGAGCTTGTGCAGCTGCTTGGTGATCTGCTCGTAGGCTACCTCGTCGGCCTTCACGATGGCGGTCACCCGCGACATGGTGGCGTCCTCGGTGGGGCCCACGGACAGAGACTCGATGTTGAAGCCGCGCCGCGAGATGAGACCGGTCACGCGGGAGAGCACACCAGGCTTGTTCTCCACCAGGACGGAAAGAATGTGCTTCATCGGGCCTCCCCTTCCCCGTCGGTCGACGTATCCTGCGAAGCGGCCATGCCGGCATCGTGGGCCTCCTGGGCGCTCATGCGCTTTCCCACGTCCTGCGGGTCGCTTTCCCAGCGGCCCCCGAACTGGGCGTCTATCTTGGCACAGGGCGATTGGGCCGGCGCCGGCACCGAGCTGCCCGGCATGGCGGTGCGCACGGCCCCCACGGCCACGTCGATGGCTCCCATGACGTCGTCGAGGGCTGCACCGGGGGCCACCATCGGGTAGACGTTCTGCTCGCGGGAGATGGCCACGTCCAACAGGAAGGGGCCATCGCAGGCCAGCATACGGTCCAGGGCGCCGTCCACCGCCTCGGGGTCCTCCACCCGCTCGGCCTGCCAGCCGTAGGCGTCGGCCAGCTTCACGAAGTCGGGGTTGGCGTCCAAGAGCGTGGACGAGTAGCGCTCACGGTAGAACAGCTTCTGCCATTGGTGCACCATGCCCAGGCAGCGGTTGTCCAGGATGAGCACCTTCACCGGCACGCCGTTGATGGCGGCGGTGGCCATCTCCTGGCTGTTCATCTGGAACGACCCGTCGCCGGCAATGCACACCACCTGAGCGTCGGGACGCCCGATGGCGGCACCTATGGCAGCCGGGAAGCCGAATCCCATGGTGCCCAGGCCGCCGCTGGAGAGGAAGGTGCGCGGGCGGGTGCGGTCGACGAACTGGGCGGCCCACATCTGATGCTGTCCCACCTCGGTCACCACCACGGAACGATCGGGGTCGAGCTTGGCCGACAGCTGCTGCAGCACCTGCTCGGGCACAATCTGGCCCGCTTCCTCGGTCTCGCCCAGGCGCGCGTGGTAGAACGGGAAGCGCTCCCGCCAGCTACCCACCAGCTCCAGCCACTCCTGGGTGCCCGGCTGCGCGCCGGCCTTCTCCAGCGCTGCGTTGAGGCCCGAGAGCACGCCCTTGAGGTCGCCCACGATGGGCACCTGCACCTCGCGGATCTTGCCGATCTCGGCCGGGTCGATGTCTATGTGGATGACCCGGGCGTTCGGGGCGAACTCGGAGAGCTTGCCGGTCACGCGGTCGGAGAAGCGAGCGCCGGCGGCGATGATGAGGTCGCATTCCGTGAGCGCCAGGTTCGAGTACTTCGCGCCGTGCATGCCCACCGGCCCCAGGTACAGCGGATGCCCCGCCGGAAAGCCGCCCTTGCCCATGAGCGTGGTGACCACGGGGATGCCCATGCGCTCGGCAAGCTCCACCAGCTCCTCGCTGGCGTCCGAGCTGATGACGCCGCCGCCGGCGTAGATGACAGGCCGCTTGGCGCGACGAATCTCGTCCACGGCCGCACGGATCTGCTTGGCGTTGCCCTTGTAGGTGGGCTTGTAGGAGGGCAGGTTCACCTGGTCGGGGTACTCGAACACCATCTCGGCCGAGGCAAGGTCGCTCGGCACGTCGATGAGCACAGGACCCGGGCGCCCGGTGCTGGCGATATGGAACGCCTCGCGGAAGGTGCTGGTCAGCTCGTCGGTAGACTGCAGAAGGTAGCTGTGCTTGACCACCGGCATGGTAATACCCACGATGTCGGACTCCTGGAACGAGTCGGTGCCGATGACGCCGCGGGGCACCTGGCCGGTGATGACCACCAACGGCACGCTGTCCATGTAGGCGGTGGCGATGCCGGTGACGGTGTTGGTGGCGCCCGGACCGCTGGTCACGATGGCGACACCCACCTTGCCCGTGGCGCGGGCGTAGCCGTCGGCCTCGTGCACCGCCCCTTGCTCGTGGCGGGCCAGCACGTGGCGCAGCTGGTCGGAGTCGTACAGCGCGTCGTAGATCTTGATGGCCTGGCCGCCGGGGTAGCCGAACACCACCTCAACGCCTTCGGCCTCAAGGGAGGCCACCACGGCCTGGGCGCCGATCATGGTCTTGCCCTGCTTGGGCGTCTTGCTGCCCAGCCCTCGCGGGGCGCCCGCCGACAGCGCCCTGGACTGGGAGGTTTGCGCTTGCTCTTTCGTCATGCTACGTAGGCCCCCTTGTCTGCCGAGCTCACCAGTTTCGCGTACTTGGCCAGCACCCCGTGGTCGTGCTTGGGCGCTGGCGCGACGAATGCCTCGCGGCGGCGCGCCAGCTCGTCGTCGTCCACATGCAGCGTGAGCGCCCCGCCGTCGATGTCCACGGTAACGCTGTCCCCCTCGCGGATGAGCGCGATAGGGCCGCCCGCCGCCGCTTCGGGGCTCACATGCCCCACGGCCGGGCCCTTGGTGGCGCCCGAGAAGCGCCCGTCGGTGATCAGCGCCACGCTGGAGGAGAGCCCCATGCCGCAGATGGCGCTCGTGGGCGTAAGCATCTCGCGCATGCCAGGGCCTCCCTTGGGGCCCTCGTAGCGGATGACCACCACGTCGCCGGCAACCACCTTGCCGCCGTTGATAGCCTCGCAGGCCTCCTCCTCGCTGTCGAACACGCGGGCGGGGCCGGTATGCGTGTACATGGACGGGTCGACCGCCGACTTCTTCACGATGGCGCCGTCGGGGGCGATGTTGCCGTGGAGCACCCGCAGGGCGCCCTGGGGGCTGAAGGGGTTGTCGTGGGTGCGGCACACCTCGCTGTCGGCCGGCTTCGTACACCTTTCCAGGTATTCGGGAAGCGGACCCTCGCAGGTCAGCGCGCTCTCGTCCAGAAGGCCCAGCTGCGCCAGCTCGTGCATGACCACCGGCACGCCCCCCACCTGGTACAGGTCGATGAGCGGGCGGGGGCCGGAGGGCTGCAGCTTCACCAGGTGCGGCGTGCGGGCGCTCGCGGCGTCCCAGTCGTCCATGGTGATGGGGCAGCCGGCCGCCTGGGCGATGGCGGTCAGATGCAGCACGGTGTTCGTGGAACCGCCGAAGGCCATGTCGCATTCCATGGCGTTGTGGACGGCCGCGGCGTTCAGGATATCCTTGATGCGGATGCCCTTTTCCAGAAGCTCCATCACCTTCATGCCCGCGTGCTTTGCCAAACGGATGCGCTCGGAGTACACGGCGGGGATGGTGCCGTTGCCGGGAAGGGCGATGCCCAAGGCCTCGCACAGGCAGTTCATGGAGTTGGCGGTGAACATGCCCGAGCAGCTTCCGCAGGTGGGGCATGCGGTGTCCTCGTAGTACTTCAGCTCCTCGGCGTCCATAGCGCCCGCCGCAACCTTGCCCGCCCCGTCGAAGAGCGTGTTCAGATCGGTGGTGGGGCCGCAGCCGCCGGGCTGCACGCCGGGAAGCATGGGGCCGCCGGACACGAAGACCGTGGGAATGTTCACGCGCAAAGCGCCCAGCACCATGCCGGGCACGATCTTGTCGCAGTTGGGAATGCACACCATGGCGTCGAAGGCGTGGCCCTGCACCGCGCACTCCACGCTGTCGGCGATGGCCTCGCGGGACACCAGCGAGTAGTGCATGCCGTCGTGGTTCATGGCGATGCCGTCGCATACGCCCACGGTGGAGATTTCGAAGGGGACGCCGCCGGCCAGGTAGATGCCGGCCTTCACCGCCTCGGAGATCTTGTCCAGGTTGGTATGCCCCGGGATGATGTCGTTGCGGGAGCTGATCACCGCGACGAAGGGACGGCCCATCTCCTCGTCGGTGATGCCGTCGGCCTTGAGCAGGCTGCGATGGGGCGCCCGGGCTACCCCCTTGGTCACCTGGTCGCTGCGAAGCGGCCCCCAGCTATGAGATTCCGCCATGGACCCAACCCCCTTTCCGCGAAACCGCCGCCCGGTTTCGCCCATAAAAAAATCCCGATGCGCGCAAGCTGCACCGAGACCTCGGGGGGCGGGCCGCCTAAGGGCCCTCGACCTTTAACGGAGTCGCCGGTTCAGCCTACGAGCACCGCCCGCCTGCGAGGATTGCCCGCATGCGCACGATGCGCTCGTACCGAACTGCTCGGAGGTGGCGTTCGGACCGCCCGATCGCCGGCTTCCACCAAGTACCGGCTCTCTGGGAAATCGGGTTGGGCCCTACTCTCCTCGTCAACGCATCTCGACTATGAGTTTACGCGGAGTATACGCCTCATGGCTCCCGGAGATGCGGAAAGCCGCCAAGGCGGCGGCTTTTCCACATAAAACGGTGCGATTCGCTCGGCGAACGGAACTACGGAGCCGACTACTGCCCGTCCTCGGCCGCCTGCTCGGCACGCTGCTGCTCGAAGGCCACAAGGGCCCCCAGGAACAAGGCCACGTCCTTGAAGAAGGGCATGCGGGATTCGCCGTGCAGCGCCTGGGCGAAATCGCTCATCCAGGGGAAGACGTGCTCGCACTCGAACTGCCCGTAGGCCGCCTCGGCGCTGCCGCCCGGCAGGTTCTCCGAATCGGGCAGCTCGGGGGTCTCGGCCTCCCTGATCTCCTTCACGGCCGCCGCCTGCTCCTCGTCGCCGGCCTCGGCGGCTTCGGCCAGAAGCGCGTCCTCGTCGGCGCGCAGGGCCAGATGCTGCAGGAACTCGCACTCGGTGGCCACGTGGTCGAGCGGCTCGTTGGTCCCCTTGGGACGTCCCAGGCCGCAGGACTTCATGTAACGCTCCACCGCCATGGAATGGGGGTTCACGAACAGCAGCGGCTGCACGCCCTCGGCTTCGGCCCGGCGCACGCCCTCGAAGGGGCTCACGGCCGGCTTCGGCGCTCCGATCATAAGGCGCGTGGCCTCGGCCCGCAGCTTGTGCATGTAGGCGTCCAGATCCTCCTCGGAGGGCATCTCGAACACGTACTCGACCGCAGCCTCTCCTTCGTCGCCCTCGATGTCGGTCGCCTCGACTTCCTCGACGAACTCCAGGGCCGACTCGCCGAACTCGTCGGGCAGCGCCATGTCCAGCACGATGGCCACCTCCTCGGCGGCATCCACCCACTCCCCCGTCGCGGCGATCTCGGCCAGCTCCATGGTGGGATAGCGCAGGCCCAGGGCGGCCAGCTCCCACGCGGCGGCGCGGATGGCCCACTCGGTGCCCTCGACGTACTCGCAGTCGTCGCAGTCGCCGTCGGCGCAGCATCCGCAGCCGCACTCGAGCTCCATCTCCTCCTCGACCAACACGACGGGTTCCTTCTCCTGGTCAGCCATGCTTCTCCTTTCGAAAGCCGCCGGCGGCGGCACCTTACCGAATGCGAAAAGGCGCGCCGGGTCGTATGGGGCCGACCGGGCGCGCCGAAAAACGCTACTTCTTGTGGGGAACCTTGTTACGCTGGCCGCGCGGGGGCTTGGCGGTGGTTGCGGGGCGCGAGGGCTTCTTGGGCTCGGGCGCGCTCGCCGATGCAGCCCGGCGCTGCTCGGATGCCTCCGCAGCCCGGGACTCGGTCACGCCGGAAGCGCCCGCGGAAGCAGCGGCCCCCTTCTTCACCAGGGGGACCTGGGCGATGGCCGCAGATCCCGCATGGTCGAACTCGAACAGGCCCACCGCGTCTCCGTACTTCTTCTGCAGCTTGGCGAAGCGCGGCTCCTTGGTCTTCCACATAGCGTAGAGCGGGGTGGCGATGGCGATGGAGGAATAGGAGCCCGCAATCAGGCCGATGGCCATGGCGAAGGCGAAGTCCTTCAGCGTCTCGCCGCCGAACAGAAGCATCGCGAACACCGGGATGAACGAGGTCAGCGTGGTGTTGATGGTACGGATGAACACCTGGTTGATGGAATGGTTGGCCATGGTCATGAAGGTGCAGCGGATATCCTCGCCGGACATGTTGTCGTTGATGCGGTGGAACACCACCACGGTGTCGTAGAGCGAGTAGCCCAGGATGGTGAGCAGCGCGGCGATGGTGTTGGGGTTCACCTCGCGGCCCACGAGCGCGTAGATGCCGATGACCAGCAACAGATCGTGGAAGAGCGCCACCACGGCCATGATGCCCATCTTGTAGTCGCGGAAGCGCGCCGAGATGTAGGCGATGATCAGCAGGATGGACACCAGAAACGCGATGAGCGAGCTTTGGATGACGCTGGCGCCCCAGTCGGGACCGATGGTGGTCACCTCGAAGTTCTCGCTGGAAAGGCCCAGGGTGGCGGCCACCTGGTTCGCGGCGGCCGTGGCATCCTCGGCGCTCACGGTGGTGGTGCGCACCAGGAAGCCCTCCTGGCCGTCGGCCACGGTGGTCTGGATGACGGCGTCGGGCTCGCCGGCCTCGTCGCAGGCCTGGCGCATCTGCTCGATGGTGACGTCGCCGGTGCCGTGGAACGACACGGAGGTGCCGCCCACGAACTCGATGCCGAAGTTGAGCCCCCGCACGCCGATGGCGATGACGCAGCAGGCCATGACGGCCACGGCGATGCGCAGCAGGACCTTGCGCACGCCCATGAAGTTGATGTCGTACTTGATGAAGCGGCCCTTGATGGCCCGCACGCGCTCGGATGCGCGCCTGCCGGCGGACCCGGCGTCGGCGTCAGCGATGGCCTCGGACTCAGCAGCGTTCATCTGCTCGCCGGTCTCGGCCTCGGCAACCGGCACGCCCTCCACCTTGGCGAGCTCCTTGTAGGCCGATGCAGCAGCCAGGGAGTCGGACACGTCCCAGAAGCCAGGGTTCTTCGCGATGACCTTCGGCGCCAGCAGGCGGATGATAGGCGCCTTGAACAGGAGCATCATCGCGATATCGCAGAAGATGCCCAGCGACAGCGTAAGTCCGAAGCCTTTGACCGACGCGCTGGCCAGGAAGAACAGGCACAACGCCGACACCAGCGTTACAAGGTCGGCGTCGATGGAGGTCAGGATGGCATGGCGCACGCCGGTGGCCGAGGCGGCGCGCACGCTTCTGCCCATGCGGATCTCCTCGCGAAATCGCTCGAGCACCAGGATGGATGAGTCGGCGGCCATGCCGATGGTGAGCACGATGCCGGCCACGCCCGCAAGGGACAAGCTGAACAGGCCCAGAGACGAGAGGGCCGCCAGGATGCCCAGGTACAGCACCGCGAACACCAGCATGGCGGCGGCGGTGATGATGCCCAGGCCCTTGTAGAAGATAAGCAGGTAGAGCATGACCACGGCGATGCCGATGAGGGCCACCACCACGCCGGAGGCCAGGGCGTCCTGACCCAGCGTCGGGCCCACCACCTGGCTTTGCGCGTACTCGAAGGACACGGGCAGGCTGCCGGACTGCAGCACCGTCTGCAAGGCCTTGGCCTCGTCCATGGTGTAGTCGCCGGTGATCTGCACATGGCCGTCGGGGATGACGCCCTGCACCGCAGGGGCCGACTCCACCATGTCGTCCAAAATGATGACGATGCGGCCATGATCGGCGGCCAGCTCCTCGGTGGCCTGGGCGAACGCTGCGGCGCCCTGGCTGTTCAGCGTCACGTTCACGCCGTAGTCGGTCGCTGTCTCCGAAGGCCGGCCGATGGTCACGTTGGTAATCTCGCTGCCGGTGACGAGCGGCGTGTAGGTGCCGGGCTCCACCTTGATGGTGCTGGTGGTGGTGCCGGAGGGGAACGACATGCCGAACTCGTCGGTGATAACCCCCTGGGACTCGAACTCGCCGGACTCAATCTGCTTCACCATCTCTTCGTCGGTGAAGCTGTCCAGACGCGCCAGCACCAGCTGGCCGGTCTTGCCGATGGTGGCAAGGGCCTGCTCGGAATCGGACAGGCCGGGAATCTGCACCAGGATCTGGTCGTTGCCCTGCAGCTGCACCACCGCTTCGGAGGCGCCCAGCGAGTTCACGCGGCTCTCGATGATGGCCCGGGAGCTCTCCATCTCCTCGGCGGTAACCGAATCGCCGTCGGTGCTCTTGGCAGTGAGCACCACCGACAGGCCGCCCTGGATGTCCAGGCCCTGGTTGATCTTCTCGGAAGGCGGCATGAACAGCGCGACCGAGATGACGACGAGAATGGTCGTTGCGACGAGCAGCCAGACGTTGCGACGGTTCGCCGTCTTCGACGACGGGCGCTTCTTCGCCTTCTGCTGACCCAGTTCCGTGGTTGCCATGATAGGCACAACCCCCTACCCTCAAAAGCGTTTTTCAGCCCCGTGAGCGGAGCTATCCAAATGATGAAGTATATCAGCACCCCGAAGGGTTCTGCCTTGAACGAGAAGAATACACAGTAACAGTTGCGCCGAAGCAGCAGCGCCCCAAGGCCTTCGCCCGGCAGAAGGAAAGCCCGGCGCCGCATGGGCGACCGGGCTTCGAGTTTCTGGTGCGCCCAGCAGGATTCGAACCTGCAACCAAAGGATTATGAGTTCCGCAAGGCGGCAGTGAAGCGCGATTATCGGAAGTTATCCGCGCCCATCTATCAGGCGTTTTGCAATTGCCTAAGGTTATCGGCGCTCGTTCGCATCTGTGCGCATTCGCAGATGATTCGCAGATTGTTCGCAGATACCCGGTGTCCCTTTCGCCGACTCGAAAGGGTAGCGTGAGACATGAGAAGAGAAGAAGAGTTTGACGGCCTGGTGTACGATGCCCGCTGTTCCATCGCTGCGACTGCGGCCGCCCTGGCCGACCTGGCAGAGGCACCTTCGCTGCTGGGGGTTCAGAGCCATATAGGGGGCGTCGCAGCTGCTGAGATCGTGTGGGGATGCGCCCGAAGCCTCATGAGCCTAGATGCGGAGCTTGCGCGCCGGGCCGGCGGGAGTCGGTAGGGAGAGCAGGCCCGAGAGCAAGGCGAAGGCCCGCCGGATTCGTTCGGCGGGCCTTCCTGCGTCATGCGGGGCCGTTTCCCAACGCCCGCACCTTCGCCCTTATGCGCTCCTTGCGCTTCTGGGCCGTCCTGCGGTCCCTTTTCGCCTTCCTGCCCTCCCAGTCGCTGCGGGCCGCAAGATAGGCCGTAGCGGCGGCCACGGCGTCCCGTGGGGCCATGCCCTCGTCCCTGGGAGGGGGAGGGGGCGGCTCAAGCACCCTCGCGCCCCGCTCCGCCTCCGTGACGGCGTAGGTCTCCCGCTGGTCGTAGGGCAGGCGCGCCAGCAGCTCGGCCGTCTCGGCCTCGATGTTGCAGAGATAGGCGCGGTTGCTGCACTTCTCGCAGCGCCCCGACCTGTCAAGGCGGCGCGCCCAGGACGCGCACTCGTCGCACCAGAAGAGGGGCGTCCCCATGTACACGAAGGGCACGCCCAGGCGGGCGCACTCCCGGGCCACGTCCCGCGCGTCGCGGCGCAGGTGGCGGCTGAGCGCCGAGAGCGGCACCGTCCCGGCGTAGTCCCTCACGAACAGCGTTTCCCTCAGCGTCCACTCCCTGAACATCAAGTAACCTCCCCGGGCGGCACCCCGCCCCGCGCGAGCCTTGCGTGAACCTTGGGTAGTTCCCCGGCCTGAACCTTGCCCCCCACCTTGACCGAACCTTAGCGGAACCTTAGGTATTCCGGCCGCTTGCGGCCCCTATTCGGCTCCGTACCGCTCCAACGCCCCCTCGGCGTCCTCCATAACCCGCGACCATCCCGCGCCTGGGGAGAAGGTCATTGTGTGTATGTCGTCTTCCTGGCCGTTTTGCTGAATGGAGCGGTACCTCGTGACGCTCCTGCGGCGCGATTCCTCGAAGTCGTCGATGCGCCGCAGCAAGTCGGGGAGCGACGGCGGGATGGTTATCGCCGCCGAGATCATTCCCCGGCTGTCGGCGAGCGCCGCCACGTTCGCCTCCGCCGCAGCGTTGCCCGCGACGGCGACGGCGGCCGTCCTGATGTCATCGTCGGTCAGCGAGTGGCGCAGAGAGAGCGTCTGGAGATAGGCAAGCTGCTCGGGCGTGGGCGCGGCCGTGAGGGCCTTCTCAACGTCTCGGCGCAAGTCCTCGAACAGCGGCCCCTCCTTCGCCAGCGCCCGCTCCTTGGCGGCCTGGGACGCGGCTTGGTACTTCGCCGCCGCCGTTCTGTCCAGAACGGCTCTCTTGCCCGGAACAAGGTCGGCGTTGCTTTCGACCTCCCTCTGGTATGAGTTGAATAGCGCGTCAACGGCGCTCTGCATCTCGGCTTCGACGGCCTCAAGGGCCTTCTGGTACGTTCCCATCTTCCCTGGCTCCTTTCAACAAGCAAGGTTGACTCGGTCGGTTGGTTTCCCTCTTCCCGGCCGCGCTCTCTGGTTCCGGCTCTGGTTTAGTTCTGGTTACGGACGAAAACCCCAGGTCCAGAAGACCAAGTGCGGGGGCATTTCGGGCAAGTGCGGGGGCATTTGCCCCAAGTGCGGGGGTATTCTCCCCCGCAGTCGCCCCATGTACTGCGGGGGAAGGACGCGGCCGCTAGGGCGGTTCGTCGGCCGCGTCTGCCTCTGGAAGGGGCATCAAGGCGAAAAGGGCGGCGTGGCCCTTGATCCCGCCGTGAACCTTCTCAAGAAGGCCCACGTCCTGAAGCCCCCGGATGGCCCGCTCTGCCCCTCGGTCCCCTGATCTCAGCATGGAGGCCGCCCAGTCCCTTGGTATCTGCGCCGTCTGGACGTCGGCCCCGCACAGGTCCGGCCGGCCCTTGGACGCTATGTAGCCGTCAAGCCAAGCCGCCTCGACGTCGCCCAGGGCGTCCCCGCTCCTGACGATGCCCACGACGTCCGGCCAGAGCGCGAACCACGTCGCGTCGCGCCTCTCCCCGGCCCTGATGGCCTCCCACACGATGCGCTCTGTATCGGGCCTTATCATCCCGTATGGAGGTCTTGGCGGCATGCGCTAGCCCTCCGCCGCCTCGGCACGCCTGCGGCACTCGTCAGCGGCTGCCTTCACCTCCGCCATCCTGCGGGCTATCTCCGATCGCGTCGGGGCCGTGCCGTGCATGGGGGGACTGTAGGGGGGTTCTCCTACTACTACCTCATCCTCAACCTCAGCATCGCTGCTTTTCGATGCCTGCGCATATGCCTGCGCATATGCTTGTGCATATGCCTGTGCATATGCCTGCGCATCGCCGCGCGCGGCACCCCTAGCCCTCGGCATGGGCGCCCCCGTCCGCGAACCGGGCGAAGGCCGCCTTCGCCACGTACCACAAGGCCCCGACCTTGAAGGCGCCCGGAATCTCTCCGGATGCCATGAGGCGGCGCACCGTCTGGGGGCTTAGCCTCAGTATCTCGGCCACGTCCGCCGATTTGAGAAGGTCGGGGTAGCCCTCGAACCGCCCGGGCGCGGCGTCATGCGGCGTCTGTTCCATCGTCGGTCACCTCCTTGAAGAGCTCCATCGGGTCGCCATCCCAGCCTAGGGCGTCAGCTATGCGCTTGGCCCGAAGCGGGTATGGCGGCTCTTTGCCGGACTCGATGCGGCTTATAGACGTTGGGTGAGCGCCCGTCATCCGTGCAAGCTCTGCTTGCGACACGCCTATGAGCTTCCGCCTGTGCGTTAGCTCCATCATCGGCAAACCTCCATTCGTCCGCTGTTGACTTTGCTTCCCATGACTCCTATAGTGTGCCTTGTTGAAGTAACGAAGTAAATAAATATAATTTCGTGACATTGGAGGTTGGCATGGTTCCCGTAGTCGCTCCCCTTTCCTGGCTCTGCTTTCCGGCTGCAAAAATAGTGACCGCCGAGGGCGCCAGCGGAGATGATGCCGTCAAGTTCGTTAGCGGGGTCGGCGTTGAGCATCAGAAGAAAAGCAAGCTTCCGCCTGAGTTTTTCAGCCACGAGCTATTCGACTTCGATCTGTCGCAAGATGACGAGGTTTTGGGATTCGTTCAAAGTTGGGGGATGCTCGTTAGCCCTCTACGCTACTCTGCGAACGTACTAGCAGAAATAGGCGTTCAGGATATGGAAACAGGAGAGGTGGCAAAGTTTCTCGGCCGGTCATGGCTCGACGAGTACTTGAGCATGGCGGAAACTGACGGCCTCGGCGAAAGTCGCGCCTACTGTGTGTCGCTGGAAGAGACGCGCAACGCGATCAGGCGGCTACGCGAAACCTCACTTAGTGTCCAAAAAATTGCGCTTGCGAAAAGCGATGATGACCTGACCCTTATCGATATATACAACTGGGTTATTGCCGAAAGGGCCGCGACAAGGCAATCAGTGCCGAGGCTGGGAAAGGATGTTCCCCACCGGAACCTATTCTCATTGCTCAGTCCGTTCAGGGATGCGAACCTAACCCATGCCATCTGCAACCAGATGGACTCCTTCCTGGCCGATGAGGCGCCGGCGAGGGTTTGCGCTTGCGAGGGATGCGGACGCATCTTCAAGAGGAAGAGGGGCAGCGCGTCAAATCTCGCAAGCGCAGTTTCCGATTACTGTTCCGTAAGATGCGAGAACCGGCAGCGGCAGAGAAGGTACAGGCAGGGCAAGTCAGCCAATATCGCCCGCTAGGGCGTTTGGAACAAGGGCGCGGATTTAACGATCGGAGGTGAAACGATATGGCAAAAGGCGACGGGAGCATCATAGAGAAGGCCCGGGGCGTCTGGGAGGTGCAAGTGCCCCTCGGGCGCGACCCGGCCACGGGAAAGTATCGCAAGGTGTCCCGCACGGTGCGGGGGACCAAGGCGGACGCCCGGAAGGCGCGCGACCGGATACGGCGCGAGCTTGAGGACGGCCTGAACGTGGAGGGCGAGAAGCTGACCTTCGGCGAGTTCGCTGCCTCGTGGCTGGAAGGCAAGGCAGCTGAGGTCAAGCCGGGGACGCTCGAAGACTACGCGCAGAAGGCGGCGGTGCTCTCCGGGTACCTGGGGAGTGTGCCGCTGCGCAAGCTCGACGCGCGGACGGTTGAGACGGCCCTTCGGCGCATCCAGGCCGACCGGGGCTGCGGCAACACGACGCTTCGCAGGTACTTCATCGTGGCCAACGCGATACTCAAGAAAGCCGTCTCCTATGACCTCGTGGCGCGGAACCCCTGCGACAAGCTGAAGGCGCCGGCCCCGGACAAGGTGGAGCGGCGCAGCCTGAGCATCGCAGAGGCTTCAGGGCTGCTCCGGACGCTCGACGCCTGCGAGGCGGCCGCCCTGGCGTCCCTGGCCGCAAAGGAAGGGCGGCAGGCGGCCTGGGGCGTTGCGGAGGGGCGCGGCTACATGCGCGGCGTTCGGGACGTGTCGGCGCTGCTTGCGGTGAGGATAGGGCTTGCAACCGGAATGAGGCTCGGGGAGGTGCTGCGGCTCACGTGGGAGCTTGTGGACGTGGAGGGCTGCGCCCTGTCCGTCAGGGACGCCAAGACGCCCGCGGGCAACCGGACCGTGTTCGTTGACCGTGGCACCATGGCCCACATAGCGGCATGGAAGGCCACGCAGGCGGCGATTCTCGGCTCGATAGGACTTGCGCAGTCGGGGGCAACCCCCGTGATCTGCGCCAGCAACGGCGCGCCCGTCGGCCAAACCAACTTCGAAGGATGGTGGCGCGCGTGGCGCGACTCCCACGGCTTCGAAGGGCTGAAGTTCCACGAGCTGAGGCACACGCAGGCGACGCGGCTTCTCGCGGCGGGCGTGGACGTGAAGACGGTCCAGGCGCGTTTAGGCCACGAGAGCGCATCCGTAACGCTCAACTACTACGCGCACGCCCAGTCGGAGAACGACCGACTCGCAGCGGCCATCCTTGGCGACATGCTGAGGTCCGAGGGCGGGCGCATCGTGCCCATGAGGAAGAGCGCCTAGAAGCAGGAAACTCGGCTCATTCGCAGATGATTCGCAGATTTGGGCGGAGCCGAGACATTGACAAAAGAAAAGGCCACCGGCAAGAACAACCGATGACCTGCGGAATTCGTGGTGCGCCCAGCAGGATTCGAACCTGCAACCAAAGGATTATGAGTCCTCTGCTCCACCGTTGAGCTATGGGCACGTAGACGAGACGCGATTATACCCCATTCCGGCGGCCAGGCGGCAACTCCTTCGCATCTTCGCACCGAACGTCGAGGACCGACGGGGTTTCGGCCGCACGCGCCGGGACCGCAACCCGCAGGGTATGACGCCTACCTCTCCCGCGTCACCAGGTAGGACTTGTGGATGCGCGGATTGCGGGAGAAGTCCTCGGGGATGGTCTCGGGCGTCACGTCCTCAAGACGCACGCCGTATTTGGACAGCGTCTCCTCGTCGGGCTTGAAGGTGCGCAGGTTGCACGAGAAGATAGCCCGGCCTCCTTCGGCCAACAGGCGCGACACCCCGATGAGCAGCTCCACGTGGTCGCGCTGCACGTCCCAGGTACGGCTTCCCATGGCCTTGGAGTTCGAGAAGGTGGGCACGTCCACGAACGCCAGGTCGAAGCGGCGCGGGCTGCGGCGGCATTCGGTGACCCAGGTCATGACGTCGCCGCGCTCGAAGGAATGCTGCGGGCCGGCAAGCCCGTTGAGCTCCATGTTGCGCCGCGCCCAGTCCAGGTAGGTCTGGGACAGATCCACCGTCACCGTTTCCGCCGCGCCGCCCGCCGCCGCATGGACCGTGGCCGAACCCGTGTAGGCGAACAGGTTCAGGAAGCGCTTGCCGGCGCTGTGGGTCTGGATGTACTCGCGCACGGGGCGATGGTCCAGGAACAACCCGGTGTCCAGGTAGCTGCGCAGGTCCACTTCGAAGAGCAATCCGCCCTCCTCCACCGTGGTGACGTAGGGACGGCTGCCCGCCTCGCCGTACTGGCTGCCGCCCTTGTCGCGCAAGCGGGTCTTGGCGAACACGTGGTCGGGGCGCACGCCCATGACCACCGGCGCCAGGGACAGCACGTCCTGGAATCGCCGCGCCGCCTTGGCAGGGTCGACGGACTTCGGCGGCGCGTACTCGGCGATATGGAGGTAGGCGTTGCCCTGGGCGTGGTCGGCGCCCTGGTACAGGTCCACGGCTACGGCGTACTCGGGCAGGTCGGCGTCGTAGATGCGATAGCAGGAAACCCCCTCGCGAACAGCCCACTTGCGCCGCTGCTTGGCCATCTTGCGCAATCGGTCGGCGAACTGGCTCGACGCCTCGTCGAACACCTCCACCGGATGCTCGGCCCCGCCGGCGTTGTCGGGCACCATGACCGTGCAGGCCGCCTTCGGGGCGCCCGAGAGCACGGACACAGTCGTCTCCATGCGCCCGCGACCCACGGCAAGCGTCCGAGGCGTCTCGCCGAAACGCTCGGCCACGTCTGCGGCAAAACCCGCTTCCGCGAAGACGGATCCTTCGGGTGCGAGCGCCGCCGCGCGCGCGAAGGCGGCGATCTCGGCCTGGGCCCGGGCGCGGGACTCGCCGCGCTCCAGGCGGGAGAAGTCGCTGGCCACCAGCAGCGCGCCTTCTGCGCTGCAGCGCAGGGCCTGGTCGACGGCGTCCTCGGCGTTCTCCGCATCGCCAAGCACGATGCTCGCCGCCCCCTTGAGCCCGGCGCTGGCGATGCGCCCTCGGCCGCGCGCAATGGCCGGCGACGAAGCGCACAGCCCCACGATGCGCGCTTGGGCCGGGTCGGGCGCGCCGTCGCTTCTGCGCACCAGGCGCGCAAGCCCACGCTCGAAGCGCTCGTCGGCCTCGTCCAGCAGCTCCGCCCATTCGTCGTCCGCAAACGCCGACCAGCCGAAGAAGCCCCACCTCTGCCGGGTAAGCCCCGGCGCCATGTCGGCGGCAGCTGCGGCTGCCTCCACCACCAGGGCGCCGTCGGCGCAAGCCGGGTCCACGAAGCCGCGGCCCCCGTCGCCGCTTTCGCACCAGCCCCCCAGGGCCAGAAGCGACGCCGCCATGGCGCAGGCGTTCACGTCGTCTTGGCTGGCATCATCCTCAAGGTAGTCCCGCGCGAAGAGCGAACGTCCCGCCAGGTCCAGCGAGATAGTGGCCCGGCTCCCCCGCAGGCGCACGTCGATGAGGGCATCGGGCTCGTCCCTGCTGACCGAAGGGCGCGCAAGTCCCTGCCCCTGAAACCGGTCGCAGACGGCGTCCTTCACGCGCAGCGCGGTGAAATGATCGTTTCTCAGCTGGTCGTTCACGCCGCTCGCCCGCACCTTCACGGTAGCCCCCGCCGCCAGCAGGCGCTCCCAGGGAAGGCCGAGCGCCCCTTCGTAGAGCGCGTCGGCATCTGCGGCGCCCACGCGGCCGAGCACGACGGTTACCCGGGAGGCCAGGCGAGACCACAGGCATGCCTTCAAGGCCGTCCGCGACAGGCCGGCGAAGGACACGCCGCCGCTTAAGGGGCGCACCTCCTTGGCACCGAGCGTTTTCAGCTCATCGGCAAGCTGCCCCTCCATTCCGGAGAGGCAGCTGGCGAAGAACTCGTAGGTTTCAGCAGGCACCCTAGTCCTCCAGGTAGTCTTTCAGCTTGCTCGAGCGGCTGGGGTGGCGCAGCTTTGCCAGGGTCTTGCTCTCGATCTGGCGGATGCGCTCGCGGGTGACGCCGAATTCCCGGCCCACCTCCTCAAGCGTGCGCGGATGGCCGTCCTCGAGTCCGAAGCGCAGGCTGATGACCTTGCGCTCGCGCTCGGCAAGCCCGTCGAGCACCTTCTGCAGCTGCTCCTGCAGCATGCTGAAGCTGGCGGCGTCGGGAGGAACCACAGCGGCGTCGTCCTCGATGAAGTCGCCCAGCTGGGAATCCTCCTCCTCGCCGATGGGCGTGTCCAGCGACACCGGCTCCTGGCTGATCTTCTGGATCTCGCGCACGCGCTC
The DNA here is from genome assembly GCA_910575165.1 of Eggerthellaceae bacterium. Lineage (GTDB taxonomy): Bacteria > Actinomycetota > Coriobacteriia > Coriobacteriales > Eggerthellaceae > Xiamenia > Xiamenia aquisgranensis. The sequence continues at coordinate 158,459 of CAJTDS010000004.1, read as the reverse complement.
GGCGGTAAGCCCCATCTCCTTGCCGATCTCCTCCGGCGTTGGCTCGCGGCCCAGCTCCTGCAGAAGCTGGCGCTGGATGCGCACCAGCTTGTTGATGGTCTCCACCATGTGCACGGGGATGCGGATGGTGCGGGCCTGGTCGGCGATGGCGCGGGTGATGGCCTGGCGAATCCACCAGGTGGCGTAGGTGGAGAACTTGAAGCCCTTGGTGTAGTCGAACTTCTCGACCGCACGGATAAGGCCCAGGTTGCCTTCCTGGATAAGGTCCAGAAACACCATGCCGCGGCCTACGTAGCGCTTGGCGATGGACACCACCAGGCGCAGGTTCGCCTCGATGAGCTGCTGCTTGGCGTCCAGGCCCACCTGCTCGATGCGGCCCAGGCGACGCTTCTCGCGGCGGTCGAGCTCGATGCCCTCTTCCTCGGCGCGCTCCAGCTCCTCGGTAGCGGCCACACCGGCCTCGATCTTCATGGCCAGGTCGATCTCCTCGGCCGCGGTGAGCAGCGGCACCTTGCCGATCTCCTTCAGGTACATGCGCACCGGGTCGCCCGTGAGCATCACCACGTTGGCGTCGGCGTTGCGCCGGCGGGCCGCCCCGCGCTTGGTCTTGCCGCTGAGCTTGGGCAGCTGCACGTCCATGGTGGCCTTGAGCTCTTCTTCAGGGATGCCCTCGAGCAGGTCCTCGTCGGAATCCTCGTCCAAGGCGGTGTCGAGCTTGTCGTCGTCGGTGGACGAGTCCACCTGGGCGACGTCGGGCTCTGCCTCAAGATCCTCGACGTCGATCACGTCCTCTTCGATAACGTCGTCGGCGTCGATGGTCTGATCTATCTCTGTCATATGGGAAGCCTCTGTCACTGACTCTTCCTTTCTGGCGAACATCCAGTTTCAGGCACGCCGAAACAGCCCGTTTTGGGCGTAAACGTACAGCCAAGCAGAATAGCACAGGTTTCCGCTGGTGCGCAAGGAGAATCTGCCCGAAGCGCCTTTACAGCGCCGGCTGCCACTGGGGCAGGTCCTGCAGGGCCACCACGGGCAGCTTCCGGGCCCGGGCCGCCTCCATGCCCGCCACCATGGCCTGGGCACCCGCCAAGTTCGTGACCTGGGTGATCCCGTGCTTGACCGCCTCGGTGCGCAGCTCGTAGCCGTCGTCGCGCGTGGCGTTTCCGAAGGGGGTGTTCACCAGCATGGCCACCTGGCCGCCCACCACCATGTCGCGGATGTTGGGGGACGGCTCGCGCACCTTGCGCACCTCCTCCACCTCGATGCCGGCGGCGGCAAGGGTTCGCGCCGTGCCCGCCGTGGCCACTATCTTGAAGCCCAAGCGCTCGATGTCGCGGGCGATGGACACGATGGAGCGCTTGTCGCGGTCGCACACCGACACGAACACGGTGCCGCCCTCGGGCAGCTCGTAGCTGATGGCCAGCTGGGTCTTGGCGAAGGCCGCCGGGAAGTTGCGCGCGATGCCCATGACCTCGCCGGTGGACTTCATCTCCGGCCCCAGCACCGTGTCGGCCCCCGGGAAGCGGCCGAAGGGCATCACGGCCTCCTTCACGCTGAAGTGCTCCAGGCGCCTGTCGTCGGCAGGAAGCCCCAAATCGGCGATCTTGGCCCCGGCCATGACGAGGGCGGCGCACTTGGCCAGGGGCACGCCCGTGGCCTTCGATGCGAAGGGCACCGTGCGACTTGCCCGCGGGTTCGCCTCGATGATGTAGATGACCTGGTCCTTGATGGCGAACTGGATGTTGATCAGCCCCACCACCCCCAAGCGCAGCGCAAGCCGGCGCGCGATGGAGCGAAGCTGCTCGCATACCGACTCGGACAGCGCGAAGGGCGGCGTGCAGCAGGCGGAGTCGCCGGAGTGGATGCCCGCCATCTCGATGTGCTCCAGGATGCCCCCGACGTACACCTCCTCCCCGTCGCAGAGCGCGTCCAGGTCTACCTCCACGGCGCCTTCCAGGAAGCGGTCCAGGTACACCGGGTGGTCGGGGGATATCTTGGCGGCGCTTTCCATGTAGCGCTCCAGCTGGGCGCCGTCGTAGACGATGCCCATGCCGCGCCCGCCCAGCACGTAGCTGGGACGCACCAGAAGCGGGAACCCTATCTGATCGGCCACCACGCAAGCCTCCTGGAAGGTGGAGGCCATGCCGGCCGCCGGGTACGCGATGGCCAGCTCGTCGAGCACGGCCGAGAAGCGGTCGCGGTCCTCGGCCAAATCGATCGCCTCGGGGCTGGTGCCCATGATGGGCACGCCGGCGCGGGCAAGGGGCCAGGCCAGCTTCAGCGGCGTCTGCCCGCCCAAGGTGACCACCACGCCGTCGGGGCACTCCGCGTCCACGATGTCCATGACGTCCTCGAAGGTCAGCGGCTCGAAGTACAGCTTGTCCGAGGTGTCGTAGTCGGTGGAGACGGTCTCGGGGTTGCAATTGACCATGATGGTGGTGTAGCCCGCGTCGTGCAGGGCGTAGCTGGCATGGACGCAGCAGTAGTCGAACTCGATGCCCTGCCCGATGCGGTTGGGGCCGGCGCCCAAGATCATGGCCGACCTGCCCGCAGCGGGAGCGGCCTCGGTCTCGGCGGCGTCGTAGGTCTTGTAAAAGTAGGCCGTATGGCTTTCGAACTCGGCGGCGCAGGTGTCCACGGTCTTGAAGGCCGGCAGCACGCGCAGCATCTTGCGGCAGGTGCGCACCGTGGCCTCGTCGGAGCCGGTGAGCCGCCCTATCTGCACGTCGGAGAGACCCATGGACTTCAGCAGGCGGAACGCGTCGGCGTCCAGCTGGTCCAATCGCATGCCGCGCAGGTTCTCCTCCACGGCCACGATGTCGGCCATGCGGAACAGGAAGAACGGGTCGATGCCGCTGGCCTCGTGCAGCCGCTCGACGCTCCAGCCGCGCCGCAGCGCCTCGGCCAGGTAGAAGATGCGGTCGGCGGTGGGCCGGCTCACCAGGTCGTCGAAATCCGGCCCGTCGGGCACATGCCGCTCGGGGGCGGCGTCCGTCTCGGCCCCGAAGCCGGCCCGGCCGTTCTCCAGGCTGCGCAGCGCCTTGCCCAGCGCCTCCTCGAAGGTGCGCCCGATGGCCATGACCTCGCCCACCGCCTTCATGCGGGTGGACAGCGTGTCGTCGGTTCCCTGGAACTTCTCGAAGGCGAAGCGGGGCACCTTCACCACGCAGTAGTCGATGGACGGCTCGAAACAGGCCGGCGTTACCTGGGTGATGTCGTTGACGATCTCGTCCAAGGTGTAGCCCACGGCCAGCTTCGCTGCGGCCTTGGCGATGGGAAAGCCCGTGGCCTTCGACGCCAGAGCCGACGACCGCGACACACGCGGGTTCATCTCGATGACGATCATGCGCCCGTTTGCGGGGTTCACGGCGAACTGCACGTTGGAGCCGCCGGTCTCCACGCCGATCTTCTCCAGGATGGCAAGCGAGGCGGCGCGCATGCGCTGGTACTCCACGTCGGAGAGCGTCTGAGCGGGCGCCACGGTGATGGAGTCGCCCGTGTGCACGCCCATGGGGTCAACGTTCTCGATGGAGCACACGATGATGCCGTTGCCGGCCCTATCGCGCATCACCTCCATCTCGAACTCCTTCCAGCCCTCGATGGACTCCTCCACCAGCACCTCGCCGGCCGGCGAGAGCTCAAGGCCCTGGGATACGATGAGGTCCAGCTCGTCCTGGTCGTGGGCGATGCCGCCGCCGGCGCCTCCCAAGGTGAACGACGGACGCACCACCACCGGATACCCCAGACCCTCCACGATCGATCGCGCGTCGTCCACCGAGTAGGCGTAGCCGCTGCGGGCGGTCTCGATGCCCAGCTCGGCCATGCACTCGTTGAACTGCTTGCGGTCCTCGCCGCGCTCGATGGCCGCCAAATCGCAGCCGATCATCTCCACGCCGTACTTCTCCAGCACGCCGGATTTCGCCAGCTCCACTGCGGTGTTCAGACCCGTCTGCCCGCCCAGGGTGGGCAGCAGCGCATCGGGGCGCTCCCGCTCGATCACCTGCTCCACGAACGACGCGGTGATAGGCTCCACGTAGGTGCGGTCGGCAAGGCCCGGGTCGGTCATGATGGTGGCGGGGTTGCTGTTCACCAGCACCACGCGGTAGCCGTCGGATTTGAGCACCTTGCAGGCCTGGGCTCCCGAGTAGTCGAACTCGCAGGCCTGGCCGATGACGATGGGGCCCGACCCGATGACGAGGATGGTATGGATGTCGGTGCGCTTGGGCATTTAGGCCACCTCTCCGAACTTCCAGCCGGCGAGCCGGTCTTGGGCGATGTCTATATCCAGGAAGTCGTCCCGCCCGTCCATAAGGCGGCGAAACGCGGTGAACAGGTAATGGGCGTCGGTAGGCCCGGGCGAGGCTTCGGGGTGGTACTGCACCGAGAAGGCCGGGATGTCCAGGAAGGCCATGCCCTCGGCGGTGCCGTCGTTGAGGTTCACATGGGTGAGCTGCACGCGTCCGAAGCGCGGGTTGTCCACCACGGGCGCGATGCCGGCGCGGCTCCAGAAACGTAGATCGTCCTCGTGGCCCTTGAACCCGCCGGAAAGCTCCGGCACAAGCGGCCCCAGGCTTGGGAACAGGATGCCGAAGCCGTGGTTCTGCGCCGTGATCTCAACGCGGCCGGTGCGCAGGTTGGCAACCGGGTGGTTGCCGCCGCGGTGCCCGTACTTGAGCTTCTCGATCTGCGCGCCGGCCGCCTTGCCCATCATCTGATGCCCCAGGCAGATGCCGAACACCGGCACCCGCCCGAGCAGCTTCTCCACCTGGCTGTAGGTACCCGCGACCGCCTCGGGGTCGCCCGGTCCGTTGCTCAGGAACACGCCGTCGGGGTTCAGGGCCAGCACATCGTCGGCCGGGGTGTCCCAGGGCACGGCGGTCACGTCGCAGCCGCAGCGCACGAGATTGTGCAGGATGGAGTCCTTCACCCCGCAGTCGTAGGCCACCACCTTGTAGCGCGCGCCATCCGATGCGCTCGTCACGGCGAAGGCGTGGCTTTGCGGAAGGTCGCCCTCCCCCACCGAGCGCGCCTTGTCGCAGGAGACCGTGGCCGCCAGGTTCACGCCCACGATCGACTCGCTCTCGCGCACCTTCTGCAGCAGGGCCTGGGGATCGTGCGTAACGGTGGACAGGCCCGCCCTCATGGCGCCGGCTTCGCGCACATGCCGCACCAGGGCCCGGGTGTCCACCCCCTCGATGGCCACGATGCCGTTTTCGGCCAGGAACCGCGGCAGCCCCTTGGCGCTCCGCCAGTTGGAGGGGGTGGCGCACAGATCGCGCACCACAATGCCGCGCAGAGCGGGGCGCGCCGACTGGGCATCCTCCGGGTTCACGCCGTAGTTGCCGATCTGGGGATAGGTCATGGTGACGATCTGGCCCGCGTAGGAGGGGTCGGTCAGCACCTCGAGGTAGCCTTCGAGCGACGTGTTGAAGCAGATCTCGCCGAAGGTCTCGCCCGTTGCGCCGCAGCTGGTGCCGGAAAAGCACGTGCCGTCCTCCAGCATCAGAAGCGCAGGCGCAGGCGCCGGCTTCGTGGTCCCCCGCAGAAGCTTGTCGGATATCTCGCTCACGTTCGTCAGCATCCTTTCTTCCCTGCACCCCGAGGGGTGCCGCAGCGCCTCGCCCGCAGCCCTCACGGGGCCCTCCGGCCCCCGCTCCGAAAAAAGCGCCCCCGTTTCCGACGAGGGCGCCTGGCTTCGTTTTCCCCGCCGGCCTCGGCGGGCCGCAGGGCTGGGGTATGTGCGCACCTTGTCGGTCTCTCGGTACCGCCTTAAAGGTTGCGGAACAGTATACGGAATCCCCCGATGCGCAAGGGGCATTCCTCAATCTTTTCGGATATCGGCCCCTCCTTATGCGCTTTCGGCGCGAGACGGCCGCAGCGGGCCGTCTCGCCGGCCCGTGCGCGGCGCCGGAGGGACGGCCTCTTCGGGCTAGCTTTCCTCCAGCACGGCCAGCAGCTCCGAGCGGCTGTGGACCCCGGCCTTGCGGTAGATGTTGCGCATGTGGGTCTTCATGGTCGCCTGGGAGATGTACAGCTCGCTGCAGATCTCGTCGGTGCCGCACCCGCGCAGGACCATCAGGCAGATGTCGCATTCGCGCTGGGTCAGCTCCAGATGCTCGCGGGCCGCCTCCAGCCTCTCGGATACCAGGGCGTCGTCGGATTCGGGGAAGGAGGCGAACGCCCCGCGCTTGCGCGCCAGGTCGTTGTCCCCCAGCATGAAGAGGGCGACAATGAGGACCACCGCGATCACCCCGGCGAGGACCACGCTCTCCACCGCCCCCGCCCTGAGCAAAAACGGTTCGACCAGCTGCTCGGCCCAGTTGCATGCGACCGAGATCGACTGCCCCACCGCGACCACGACCGACACGCACAGCTCCGAGTTCTTCCCGAAGTAGCACCAGAGGCAGAAGACGAAGATGCGGAAGACCGCGTAGCAGGAACCCAGCGCGTAGCTCTCGTAGCGCTGGATGCCGGGCTCCGCGACGAGCACGAGCAGCGCCGCGACGATGAGCGTGGGGATGAGGATGCGGGAGAGGAGCAGGATGCGGAAGCGCTTGCCGCTCGCCGCGACGAGCGCGAGGACCAGCAGGGACGCCACAGTGCCCGCAATGACGGTGCTCTGTTCGACGGAGTAATCGATGCGCCCTTCCGAGATGGTGTTGACCAGGAGCTGGGCGGCGCCGAATATCCCCAAGGCGACCAGCTGCTTCAAGGGAAGGGCCCGCAGGGGGCGCCAGCTCTCCCTCCCCCTCGGCGAATCGCCTTCCGCGCGCCTCGGCCGCTCGCGGAAGGCGGAGGGCTGCCCGGAGAGACTCAGGAGGACCGCCGCCGACGCCAACGGCATGAGCGCGACCAGCACAGAGGTGGAAACGCCCTCGTTCAGGGCGAAGTACCCCGCAGCGGCGAAGCACAGCGCGTAGCTGCACGACGTCGCGATGGCAGTCGAGCGGTTGTCCGCGTAGGCTATCACCTCGCCCCAGAGAACGAGGAAGCACGAACCGAACGACTTGAGGACGACGCCCGCGACCACGCCCGCGGCGAACATGTCGGCGAAGTAACTGGAGAGCAGGACGAGCAGCAATCCCCCCGAGTACAGGATGCCCGCGAGGGCGACGAGCCAGCGCTTCTCGTGCAGCGGTCCCCGACGGTAGGCGAACGCCGCGAGGGCGAGAAGGCTCGCGATGTTCACGGCCCGCGAAAGCGGCTTGAGCGACCCGATGAGGTCGCGGGCGTCCGCCGACGGCTGCATGATCAGCGTCGGGCTGAAATCGAGGATGCCCTCCACCATGTAGCAGGCGAAGCCGATGCATACGAGCATGAGCAGCGACGGTGGTACGCCCTGCGGCTTGCTCCTGGTCCTCGGTGTTTTCGCGTTCGTTTTCCCCATTGCCCCATTATGCAACAAGCGGCGGACGTCCGCGCCCGCAAGGGGCCGTTCGGCGAAGGCGTACGCCCGATTTCATACCCGCCGACGAAGGCTTACCACCGCGAAACGATGGCTCATCTCCCGGCCGTTTCGGTATGTTCGGCCCCGGAAGCCGCCCATCGGGGGCGGGTCGCAACGGGAGGAGAGGAATAACCATGGCATCACGGAGAGAGTTCTTCAAGCTGGCCGGCGTCATCGCGACCGGGACCGCGCTCGCGAGCGTCGCGGGATGTTCCGCGGGCCAGTCGAATTCGGCGAAGGCGGCGGCCGGCGAGGGCGAAGGGTTCCTCGTAGGGTACCAGCCCGTGTCGTTCGCGAAGGAGGCGCGGGTGGTCATCGTCGGCGCCGGGCCGGCCGGCGTACTGTGCGGCTACGAGACCGCCAAGGCGGGGCTGTCGACCATCATCATCGACCGCGACAACGTGGTCGGCGGCGTGGCGCGCTACTCCGCCGGCGTGCAGAATTGGTTCGGCTCCGAGATAGGCGCCCGCGAGCGCGGCCTGCTCAGCTGGGAAGGGGGCATGAAAGAGCAGATGGAGGCCTTCAACCAGAAGAAGAACTTCCCGGAGCTGGCGGAGAAGATCAGCGAGTACACCGGCAAGGCGCAGGACCTGCTGGCCGACGCGTTCGACTACGAGTGGGATCCGATGATCGAGAACTACGAGACCACGTGGCTGCCCAAGGGCGGCCTATGCGAGAACAGCCCGCTGTTCGACACCATCAAGGAGAACCTGGACGGCATCGGCGTCGAGTTCTTCTTCGAGAACCGCGTGACCTCGCTCATCACCGACGAGACGGGCGAGGTCGTGGGCGTTCGCTGCGTCGACGAGCTCACCGGCGAGATCACCGACGTCAAGGGCGAGTACATCGTGCTGGCCACCGGCGGCTTCATCAGCGACCAGGAGATGGTGGCGAAGTACCTTCCCAACTGGACGAACCTCGGCTGCGTCATCACGTCGGGCAACGGCGACGGCTTCAAGCTGGCCAAGACCGTGGGCATCGCCTGGGACGAGGAGGCCATGAGCATCTACAAGAACCTCAACGCCCACTCCGAGGCCATCTTCGTGGCCCAGCAGTACGGCCCGTCGCTGAGCATCCTGCAGAACGGCCGCCGCTTCATGAACGAGACCTCCGTGCACGCCGCCGCCACCGGATGCCTCGCCTGCAACGCGGGCAACTGGTGGTCCATCTGGGACGACACGCTCATGAACAGCCAAAACCGCGAATGCATCCTCACAGGCGGCGGCGAGATCCACACCTGCCAGACCGTCGAGGAGCTCGCCGAGACCATGAACGTGCCCCTGAGCGAGCTGCAGGCCACCTTCGACGAGTACAAGCAGATCTGCGCCACCGGCGAGGACCCGAAGTTCGAGCGCAAGCTGTGGCTGCAGGAGCTCAAGCCGCCGTACTACTGCATGAACAACCGTCCCGTGCGCTACAAGACCATGGGCGCCCTGAAGACCGACATCAACTGCCAGTGCCTCGACGAGAAGGGCAACGTCGTGCCCCACGTGTTCGCCGCCGGCATCATGGGCCTGTTCGACTACAGCTGCGACCAGGTGCCAGCCTACGCTTCGGGCATGTACGTCGGCGAGCGCATCGCCGAGCTGGCGAGCGCCTAGCGCGCCGGCCCTCGGCGAGCGCGCGGAACCTGACCGAACGAGAACCGGGAGGATACGAACATGGATGACGAAAAAAAGCCGCACGATAAGCGGCGCCGGAAGCGCTGGCCCATCGTCCTGGGCGTGGCGGCCATCGTCCTCGTCGCGGCGGGAGCGGGCTTCTTCACCTGGCATCAGAGCCCGTCGTTCTGCAACGCCATCTGCCACAGCCCGATGGACCCCTACGTCGAGTCGTACAACTCCGACGACGCTTCCTTGCTGGTGGCAGCCCATCGCGACAACGGCAACACCTGTCTCGACTGCCACGAGTCGAAGCTCGACCAGCAGATTTCGGAAGCCCAGGCTTGGCTGACGGGGAATTTCGACGACCCCATGAAGGTCCGCCGCTTCGGGACGACGGAGTTCTGCTTCCGCTGCCACGACGACGGCAACCCCGACAACGGCATGGACTGGGCCCAGATCCAGGAGGCCACCGTCGGGTACCAGGGGACTGCCCGCAACCCGCACGATTCCCACCAGGGCATGCTCGAGTGCTACTCGTGCCACTTCATGCACGACGACTCGACCATGTACTGCCAGAAGTGCCACAGCGACATCACGATGCCCGACGAGTGGAAATAGGAGAACGCGCCCGCGGAGATGCCTTCCGCGGGCGCGCCCCGTATGTTCGCGGCCGTCCGATGCGCTTTCGGCGCATGGCGGCCGCATCGTGCCTATTTCGCCAACATGCCGGCCATGACGGTGTCGGCGGCCTCCTTGCCGAAGAGCGCATCCACGAGCGCGCCCCCGAACGCAATGGCCTGCCCGGGCCCGCTGGCCGTGACAAGGTTGCCGTCGCGCACCACGCCGATAACCTCCTGGTAGGCACCTTCGGGAAAACCCTCCTCGCAGCCGGGATAGCAGGTGACCTTGCGCCCCTCCAGCACGCCGGCGGCATCGAGCACCATGGGGCCCGCGCAGATGGCGCCCAGAAGCTTGCCGCCCTCGCCCGCAGCATAGGCGGGAATCGCTTGCAGAAGGGGCTCGCAGCCCAGCAGGTTCTGGACGCCTACCGAGCCGCCCGGCACCACCAGCATGTCGAAACCCGACAAGTCGACGGCGTCAAGGTTCGTATCGGGCACCAGGATCAGCCCGTGCGCACCCTCGACAAGGGCCGTAGGCGTAACGGACACGCAGGTCACCTCCGCACCCGCACGGCGCAGCACGTCAGCCGGCGCCGTCAGCTCCACGGGCTCGAAGCCCTCCGCCATAAGTATCGCTACCTTCTTCGCCATTGCATGCACTTCCTTTCGCACGATGAGACCAAAAGCCCGGACGGGAAAGTCCGCGGCACGACCGGCAGAAAGCATCCATCACAAGATGGAGCGCCTGGCGATCGTCACAACCATGAACACGGCGAGCGTCGCGATCCAGCCGGCGGCCAGCGCCAAGCACGCCTGCCGCATCGTCAGAGGCCTGAAAAGAGGGCTCAACCTGCACAGCAAGCGCTTGTCGGCAACAAGGTAGAGCGGCAAGATCATGACGAACAGCCCGATGGTCGCATTCTCCACGAACCGCATGGGGAGCGGGTCGTCGTAGGCGGAGCTGCCGGGAGAGGGGTTGACGGACATGTCCACGACGATGTAGAGGATGAACACGGCCAGCAGCGCCAGAAGGACATCTACCAGAACGCCTGCCGCCAGGGAGCGCCCCGCCCAGAACCTTCCCGCCGACGCGGAACCGTCGGTCTCCTTCAGCGAAGAGACCGGCGCGGCAGCCCTTCGCGCACTGGTCGCAGAAGGCTGGGCGTAACCGCGGTCGGACGCGACCGAACGGCCCGCAGCAGCGTGAGTCGGAGCGGCCGACTGGCCCGCAGCGGGCCACGGAACGCCTTGCGGCGGAGGGGCCTGCGCGCTGATCGACGCCTGCCCGTCGGCGCCTTCAAGAGCGCGCAGGCCGTCGAGAAACGCGCTTTTCAGCTCGGCGGCCGATCCGTAGCGCTGCGCAGGGTCGAAGGCGGCCGCGCGGGCTATCACCTGCCGAAGCGGTTCGGGGACGGCCGGGTCGCGCCAGATGCGGTCTCGGTCGGACGGCAGCGGGTCGCGTCCGGTCAGGCAGAAGAACAGGATGAGTCCCAGGGCGTACACGTCGCTTCGCACGTCGGTCTGGCCGAAGCCGAACTGCTCGGGCGGCGCGTAGGACCGGGTGCCGAAGCAGCAAGTATCAGCCTGGGCCCCTTCGGAGAAGTTGCGGGCTATGCCCAGGTCTATGAGGGTGACGCCCCCTTCGGAGACCATGACGTTGCCCGGCTTCAGGTCGCGGTGGATCAGCGGCGGCGAGAAGCGCTCGTGCATCTCCGAGGCTCCGTCGCAGATGAAGGAGAACACGCCGCGGGCAAGCTCCAGCGACGACCCCTGGCTTTCCATCAGCTGCGCCAAGGTGACGCCGCGCACGTACTCCATGACCACCGTCGGCGAGCCGGCGACCTCGCGGCAATCAACCACCCGCGGCAGGTAGAGAAAGCGCTGCCCCCGTTGCTGGGCGTCGAATAGGCGCCTGTAGGCCTGCCCCAGGCCCGGATGGTCCGCGATGGTCTTGCGGACGAAGGGGCCGGTCTCGTCCCCGCCGCGTCCGATAAGCCACACCAGCTCGGTGGTTTCCAGGGCGCCCTCCTTGAGCACCTCCTCCACGCGAAAGCTGGTGCCGCCGCCCAGATTGTCCAAGTATCGGTTCAGCTCGTTTTCCATGGTTCCATGATAGCAGATGCCCCCTCGGCCGCGCAGGCTGCAGCACCCGCATCGATCGCTGCGGCCTCACCGGAGGCACCGAACAGCGCATACCGGGCAGGTTGGTGCGAAAAAGCGTGCGAACCTGCCCGGCATGCGCTGCTCGGCGGCAAGGCGCGAGTCGCACGGACCCCGCGCTTCGGCAGAGCACGCTGACCGCTCGGCGCCCGCGCAAGGCCCGCGCATCCCTGGCGCGCCCTAGCAGATGGTATCCTCGCCGAAGCGGTAGAGCTCCTCCTGCACGTCCTGAAGCGAGCAGCCCCGTGACAGGCAGAATATGATGATGGCGTCGCGACGGTCCTTGCAGTACAGCTCGCTTACCCCGGCCGCCCGCAGGGCCCGGTTGGCCTGCCGCAGGTCAAGCCCCATGGCGAAGGCGATCTGCAGCACCTTGTTGCGCGAGGGGTTGCGCTGTCCCATGAATATCTGGTAGCCGAAGGTCTCGTTGAGCCCCGCGTCGCGGATGACCTGCGAGCGCGCCAGCCCTTTCTCGTCGAGCAGCTGCTGCAGGTAGCCCGACAGACTGCGATGCCCCACGGCGTTGCGCTCGGCGAAGGCCACGGGGTCGTCGGAGACGAGCAGCTCCGAAAGCAAGTCCTCGGTCAGCGGTTCGGTCACCATCGCTCCTTCCTCATGCTCCCAGAACGCTATTCGAGCACCCAGGACGCATCGGCGCCGTCGTTGAACATATTCGTATAATACAGCGCCAGCACGCCCTCCCCCTCGAAGTAGACATTGCCGCTCACCGTCCCGCCCGGCGCCAAGCTCCCGGAACTAAGCTCGTTCTCGCCTTCCATAACGAAGGCTCGGTCGCCCTGCACTCCGTTGGCGTCCTGGCACTTCCAATCGTAAGGATTGAACGACGCGTCCTTCGAACCGTTGTTGACGTAGGTGACCGCAATAACCGTGAGCGGGCTGTCGGAGTACTTCATCTCGACCCCCGTCTGGAACGAGTCGACACTGACCGAAAGGCCGTTGCTGTCCTCGACGACCGTGCCCACGGCCAGGTTCTGGTAGTCTTCCCCAGCGCCCCGGGCCGCATCGGAAGCGCCCTGCGCCGAACCGTCGGTCCCCGCCGACGAGCTAGAAGAGGCAATGGAGGTCCTGTACGACTGCGACACCTCGTCGATAGCGGCCGAATAGGCGCTCTGCGTGACGAGAACTACCGCGAAGGAGACAACGCCCAGCACCAGCCCGGCTACGGCCAGACCCTTTCCCTTGCGCTTCCCGCGCACGGTTCCCACCAGGCCCGCTATGGCAAAGATGGTTCCCAGGATAGCCAGCAGAAACGAGAAGTTGTTGATGATGGGCATCCACGAGCTCACGATGGCGATAATCCCCAGCACAAGGGCTGTCACGGCCATGGCCGAAGTGTGCAGGTTGCTCTGACTCTGATTCTCCATTGGTTCCCTTTCTCCCGCAGGGCATCGCTCGACGCCCCTATATCGGTGAAATCCTAGGCGAAAAGCCCGGCCGAAACATTAGCCGGCAGCTAAGTTCGGGGAAAGGAAGCGCCCCCGGCAGCCAAAGAGCCGGAGGCGCAGTCGGAAGCTTCGGTACGGCGGCGGACGCTATTCGCAGATGACGCCGTCTTCCAAGGTGGCATAGCCGCCCACGTAGACGTCGGTGGCGCGGCCGGTCAGCCGAGCGCCCAGGAAGCCCGAGTTGCCGGACTTCGAGGTCAGCGCCTCGCGGGTGACCTCCCATTCCACGGAGGGGTCGAACACCGTCAGGTCGGCCGTGCTGCCGGGCGCGATGCTCACGGTGTCCACGTTGAGGATCTGGTTCGGACGCACGCTCATGAGCTCCACGACGCGGTCCCAGCCGATCTTGCCCGTGGCCACGAGATTCGTGTACACGAGGGAAAGAGATGTCTCCAGGCCGATCATGCCGAAGGGCGCCAGCTCGAACTCGCGGTCCTTCTCCCAATCGGTATGGGGCGCATGGTCGGTGACGATGGCGTCCACGGTGCCGTCCATCACGCCGGCCACCAGGGCCTCGGCGTCGGCGGCGGTGCGCAGCGGCGGGTTCACCTTCAGAGAGGTGTTGTAGTCGTCGCCGATGGCTTCCTCGGTCAGGAACAGGTGGTGCGGGGTCACCTCGCAGGTGACCGACAGCCCCTCGGCCTTAGCGGCGCGCACCATGTCCAGGCCGCGGGCGGTGGTCACGTGCTGGATGTGCAGCGGGCAGCCGGTCAGGCGGCACAGGGCTATGTCGCGGGCGATCTCGAGCTCCTCGCCCTCGGCCGGCCAACCCAGCATGCCCAGGCGCGTGGAGGCCACGCCCTCGTTCACCTGGCCCTCCCCCACCAGGTCGTCGTCCTGGCAGTGGGCCATCACGGTGACGCCGAACTGGCTGGCGTAGTCCATGACGCGGCGCATCATGCCCGCGCCCTGCACGCCACGCCCGTCGTCGGTGAACGCCACGGCGCCATGGTTGAACATGTCCCCCATCTCGGCCAGGGTCTCGCCCTTAAGCCCCTGGGTGCAGGCGCCGGCCACGTGCACGCGGCACTTGCCCACGGCGGCGGCACGCGCCTTCACGTACTCCACGCCCACGGCGTTGTCGATGACGGGCAGGGTGTTGGGCATGGCGCACACGGCCGTGAAGCCGCCTTTGGCCGCCGCCCGGGTTCCGGAGGCGATGTCCTCCTTCTGCTCGAAACCGGGCTCGCGCAAATGCACGTGCATGTCCACCAATCCGGGAAGCACGATCTTGCCCCCCAGGTCGCGCTCCACGCCCTTCTCCATGGTCAGGTTGTGGCCCACCTCCACGATCTTGCCGTCGCGGATGAGGATCTCGCAGACCTCGTCAAGGCCGGCCTGCGGGTCGATGCAGTGGGCGTTCTTAAGCAGCAAAGCCATCTTCGCTCCCTCCAAGCAGCAGGTACAGGGCGGCCATGCGGGTGAGGATGCCCGCGTAGACCTGGTCAAGGATGATCGAGCGCTGAGCATGGTCGGCCATGTAGCTGTCCAGCTCGACGCCGCGGTTGATGGGACCCGGGTGGCAGATGAGCGCGTCGGGCTTCATGAGGCGCTCGCGCTTCTGCGTAAGGCCGTAGAGCAGGTTGTACTCGCGAAGGCTCGGGTAGGGCGCCCCCTCCAGGCGCTCGCGCTGGATGCGCAGCATGTACACCACGTCCAGCTCGGGCAGCGCTTCGTCAAGGTTGCTGGTCACGTGGTCGGCGCCCAGAACGTCGGGTCGGGCGGGCATGAGGGTGGGAGGCGCGATGACCGTCACCTCGCAGCCCATGATCTTGAGCGCGGGGATGAGGCTGCCGCACACGCGGGAGTGCCCAATATCGCCCACGACGCCCACCTTGAGCCCGTCCAGCTTGCCCTTGCGCTCCCAGATGGAGTACAGATCCAGCAGCGCCTGGGTGGGATGCTGGTGCTTGCCGTCGCCGGCGTCGATCACGTGCACGCCGGACACGTCGGCGATCTTGCGCGGCACGCCGGCGTGCTTGTCGCGCACGATGATCATGTCGACCTTGTAGGAGCACAGAGTCTCCACGGTATCCACCAGGCTCTCGCCCTTCACGGTGGAGGTGGAGCTGCCGCCGAAGTTCAGGCTGTTGGCCGAAAGACGCTTCTCGGCGATCTCGAAGGAGGAGCGGGTGCGGGTGGAGGGCTCGTTGAACATGTTCACGATGGTGACGCCCTTCAGCGTGGGCACCTGCTTGATGCGCCGCTCGTTGACCTCCTTGAAGCGCGTGGCCGTCTCCAGGATGGTCATGATGTCGTCGGCGGAGTACTCCGTGATGTCGATCAGATGCTTGTGATTGAAAGCCATGGGGCCTACTCACCTCCAAGGGGCGCGGAGCCGGCTCGCGCGCCGGGCGCCATTTCCAGGATTTCCACTTCGGACACGCCGTCCACTTCCTCCAGGAACAGGCGCACGTTCTCGTCGGCGGACGAGGGCACGTTCTTGCCCACGTAGTCGGCGCGGATGGGAAGCTCGCGATGCCCGCGGTCCACCAGCACCGCCAGCTGCACCGACTTCGGGCGGCCGATGTCCATGAGGGCGTCCAGCGCCGCGCGAATGGTACGGCCGGTGTACAGGACGTCGTCCACTAGAACCACGGTCTTGCCGTCGATGTCGAAGAGGATGTCGGTTGAGTGCACCTCGGGAGCCAGGTGCGTGGCGAAGTCGTCGCGGTAGAAGCTGATGTCCAGGCGCCCGAGCGGCACCTTCGTCCCCTCGATCTGCTGGATCTTCTCGGCCAGTCGCTTGGCCAGGATGTCGCCCCGCGTGACGATGCCCACGAGCGCGATGTTGTCCGCACCCCGGTTCGCCTCCAAGATCTGATGTGCGATGCGCGTCAGCGACCGCTCGATCTCGTCGGCGTCCATGCAGACGTTCTTGACAGTTCCCGGTTCGGCCATGCACTCACCCCTTTTCGTTGGGATGGCACAGATGCGCCGATGAGGCTATGCCAACGCGATTTTCCGCAGGTTTCCGCCTTGCGCCTGCCAAAGAAAAGGGCCCTGCGCAAGACAAGGGCCCTTTGGAGTTCGCTTGTGCCGCGACGCGGCGTTGGGTGCCTTGTCGGTCTCTCTGTACCGCTTTTAAAGACAGCTCGCACTATACGGCGCGCGAACGCGGATTGCAACACCCTTTTCGCAACCCGCGAACAATTCACGGACCGCGACGACGGCCCCTAGGCGATGGTCGGAACGGAAAGCGGCTCGACCGAGCCCGATCAGCCCTTACCCCTGATACATCTTCTCGTAGTAGTCGCGGTAGGCGCCGGAGGTGACGCTCTCGACCCACTCCGAATGGTCCAGGTACCACTGGATGGTCTTCTGGATGCCCTCCTCGAAGGCGTGCTCGGGGGCCCAGCCCAGCTCGCTTGTGATCTTGGAGTTGTCGATAGCGTAGCGACGGTCGTGGCCGGGGCGGTCGGTCACGTGCTTGATCAGGCTCTCGGGCTTGCCAAGCGCTTCCAGGATGATGCGCACGATCTGGATGTTGGCCTTCTCGTTGTTGCCGCCGATGTTGTACACCTGCCCCTCGAAGCCGCGCTCGGCCACGGCCAGGATGCCGGTGCAGTGGTCCTCGACGTAGAGCCAGTCGCGAATCTGCATGCCGTCGCCGTAGACGGGCAGGTCCTTGTCGGCCAGGGCGTTGTTGATCATGAGCGGGATCAGCTTTTCGGGGAACTGGTAGGGCCCGTAGTTGTTCGAACAGCGGGTGATGTTCACCGGAAGCCCAAAGGTCTCGCGGTAGGCGCGCACGTACAGATCGCTCGAGGCCTTGCTGGCGGAGTACGGGCTGTTGGGCGCCAGGGGATTCTGCTCGGTGAAGCGCGGGGCGTCCGGCGTGAGGGTACCGTAGACCTCGTCGGTGGACACGTGCACGAACTTGGCGCCGGGCTGGAAGCTTCGGCAGTGCTTGTTGTCGGGCTCGTCGCGCCAGGCGTGAAGGGCCGTGTCCAGCAGCACCTGGGTGCCGTGGACGTTGGTGTTCAGGAACACGTCGGGGTCCTCGATGGAGCGATCCACATGGGACTCGGCGGCGAAGTGCACCACGCCGTCGATGTCGTAATCGGCGAAGAGGGATTCCACCAGGGCTCGGTCGCAGATGTCACCCTTCACGAATCGGTAGCGGGGGTTGTCTGCGACGTCAGACAGGTTCTCCAGGTTGCCGGCATAGGTGAGCGCGTCGAGGTTGACGATGTTCCAATCGGTGCGCTCCAAGGCTACGTGGACGAAATTCGACCCGATGAAGCCGGCGCCGCCGGTAACCAACACGTTTTTCATGATATTGCCGAACCTGCTCTCTGACGTCTCGATCGTCTTGCGTTGCCGCCGATTATAAGGTTACCCGCACCAGTTGGCCAACCTGGGACCCTTCGGGCGCAGAAACTCCGTGATAGCTCTCGGTCATGGCCTCGCCGGGCACCTCAACAAGGGCCCATTCCCGCGCGCCCGCGCGCTCGGCACGGTCGGCAGCCGACAGCTTGGCGGCCAGGGCGCGCAGGCGGCGGGCGCGATCGGCCTTCACGGCCTCGTCCACCTGGTCGGCCCGCTCCGCCGCCGGGGTCCCTTCCCGCCGCGAGTAGGGGAACACGTGGATGCGCGAGAAGCGGCAAGCACGGGCAAGGTCCATCGTCTGCTGGAAGTCGGTCTCGGTCTCGCCCGGAAAACCAACGATGATGTCGGTGGTAAGCGATAGCTGCGGAACGGCCTCGCGAGCGGAGCGCACCACCTGCAGGTACTCCTCGGCGGTGTAGGAACGGTTCATCTCCGCCAGCACCTTCGACGAGCCGGCCTGCAGCGGAAGGTGCAGATGGCGGCAGATGCGGCCGTCCTGGCGGGCCACGAGCGCCACCAGTGCATCCGACAGGTCGCCCGGCTCTATGCTTGAGAGCCGAAACCTGCACGTCGGGGCGCCGTCCTCGGGCACAGGCAGCGCGTCGGCCAGGGCCAGGAGCCTCTCCAGCAAATCGTGCAGGCCAAGCGCGCCGGATTCCGACTGCTGCCGGTAGGTGCCCAGGTTGATGCCCGTGAGCACGATCTCGCGCACCCCCGCTTCCATCAGGCGGCGGCAATCGGCTTCTACCGTATCCGCCGGCACGCTGCAGGCCGGCCCGCGGGCCACATGGATGACGCAGTAGGAGCAGGCGTTGTCGCAGCCGTCCTGCACCTTCACCCCCACCCGCGCCCGCTGCGCGAAGTCGCCCGCCCGGGACGGATCCGGCTTCTCGGCGAAGGCGCCGTCGGAGACGACGTCGCCCACGTCGCGGCTGGCTTCGGCCAGCTCGCGCGCGATGCGGGAGACCTCGGCTTCAACCTGTCCCTTCGCCACCACGGACACGCGCTGCCCCATAGCCCGGTACACGTCCTCGTGAAGCACCGCGGAGCAGCCGGTCACCAGCACCGCGCCCTTTGAGGCGCGCACCGCCCGGCGCACGGTTTTGCGGGTCTTCTTCTCCGCCTCGGCCGTCACTGCGCAGGTGTTCACCACCACCAGGTCCGCCGCCTCCAACGACCCGGGGACGGCGCCTGCGGCCGAAAGCGCCCGTTCGAAGGAGTCGGACTCCACCCGGTTCACCTTGCAGCCCAAATTGACTACCGCATACCTCACGAAAGGCCCCCGGAGAGATTGCGCAGATCGTGCAGCACCAGGGCCGGGGCGACGACGCCGGCGGTTTCGGTGCGCAGGATGGAAGGCCCCAGCGTGCAGGAGTACGCCCTGGGATTGCAGTCCAGCAGACACTGCACCTCGCGGCTTGTGAGCCCTCCTTCCGGACCCACCACCACGGCCACCCGCGCGTCCTCCGCCGGCATGCGCAGCTTGGTCAGCGCCGAGGAAAGCGCCCGCGTGATGCTCTGGGAGCCGTCCGCCTCCTCGTAGCACACGATGACGGCCGTGGCGTTGCGCAGCAGCTCGCATGCCCTGTCGAGGCTCACGGGCTCGGACACCTCCGGCACATGGCGCCTTCCCGACTGCATGGCAGCCGAACGGGCGATGGAGCGCCAGCGCTCGGCTCGGGCCGCAGCCTTCCTCGCATCCAGCTTCACCACGGACCGCTCGCAGGCAAGGGGCACGAACACGTCCACGCCCACCTCGGTGCCGTGGCGCACCACCGTGTCCATTTTGTCGCCTTTGGCAAGCCCCTGCACCAGCATCACGCTCGGGCCGTCCTCGCCAACATCCCCGCGCTGCGAGATGGATACGAACAGCCCCCCGGCGTCGAAGGAGGCCACCTCGCATTCGAAGTAGTCGCTTGCGGCGTCGACCACGGCCACATGCTGTCCCCGCTCCAGGCGCAGGACGCGGGCATGGTGCAGGTCATCGTCGCTCAGGCGCAGCGGGAACACCGGAGATTCCTCCGCGTCGAGCACTTGGTTTTCCAGGAAGAACTGCGGAAGGGCCATGGCTACTCGAAAATGTCCTTGAGCTTCTGCCAGGCGCCGCGCGGCTGGTCGACCTCTTCGCCCATCTCCTCGGCGAAATGCTCCAGAAGCTCGCGCTGCCTCTTCGAAAGCTTCTTGGGGATGACGACGTTGACGTGCACGTACATGTCCCCGCGGGCGTCGCTCCTGAAGCGCGGCATGCCGAACCCCTTGACGCGGACCACCTGCTCGTTCTGGCACCCTTCGGGAATGCGCACGACCACCTTCTCGTCCTCCATGATGCCGTCGAGCTCGATCTCCGCGCCCAAGGCGGCTTGGGTCATGGACACGTTCGCCCGCGCGTGCAGGTTGTCGCCGTCGCGCTCGAAGTACTCGTTGGGCTGGATGCGGCACGTGACTATGAGGTCGCCCGCCCTGCTGCCGCGCAGCCCGGCCTCGCCGAAGCCCGAAAGCCGCAGCTGCTGGCCGTCGCGGATGCCCGCAGGCACCTCCACCGTCACCCGCTGACGGTCGGGGACGCGCCCTTGGCCCTCGCACTCGGGGCAAGGGTTGTCGATGGTGCGCCCGGTGCCGCCGCACTTCTGGCAGGGAACCGCCGTCTGCATGTCACCCAGGAAAGTTCGCTGCACCGTGACCACGCGACCCGTTCCGTTGCAGTCCGGGCAGGTCACCTCGCTGCCGCCCTCGGCCACGCCGCTGCCGCCGCAATCGGGGCACGGGGCCAGCCGGTCGTAGACGATCTCCTTGTTCACGCCGGCGGCCACTTCCTCCAGGGTCAGCCGCAGGCCCACCGCCATGTCGCGCCCCTCGCGGCGCTGCTGGGCGCGGGCTGCGCTCGCCGAGCCCCCGAAGAACGAGCTGAACAAATCGCCCATGCCGAAACCGCCGCCGAACAGGTCGTCGAAGTCCACGTAGCCCCCGCCGTAGCCGCCGGGGCCGGAGGAAGCACCCGGCACGGTACCGAAGCGATCGTAGGCGCTGCGCTTCTTGGGGTCGGAGAGAACGTCGTAGGCCTCGTTGAGCTCTTTGAACTTGTCCTCGGCGTCCTCGGCCTTGTTCACGTCGGGATGCAGCTCCCGCGCACGACGCCGGAACGCCTTCTTGATCTCGTCCTCGGTCGCGGTGCGCTCGACCCCCAGCACCTCGTACAGATCTCTCGCCATGACCAGCCTGTTCCCTTCTTCCCAACAGTTTCGGGCCCATCCCGAAGAGCGTGCCCCGTCCGAACCTGCGCCCTACGCCTCGTCGAGCGCGTCGGCGGCCATGCGCACCGCGCTTATGGTTCGGGAGTAATCCATCCGCGTAGGCCCGATGACGGCAACCACTCCCGCCGAGGGCCCCTTTCCGTAACGGCTCGCCACCACGGAGACGCCGGAAAGCCCCGCATTGCCGTTCTCGCGGCCGATGCGAACGCTCGGCACCCCCGCAGCGCAGGATACGGCGTCGTCCAGGATGTGCAGCAGCACCGTCTCGTCCTCGAGCACTTGCATCACCGGCAGAAGCGCATCGGTGTGGCTGAACTCCGGCTGCACCATCAGGGCCGAAAGGCCGCTGTGATGCGCTCGGCTTATACGGCTCTCCTGCAAGCACAGCATGACCTCGTCCATGACCGCGCGCACGAGCGGGTCGCGGAAAGCCTCGGCCATGCTGCGGGACAGCCCGTGCTCTATCTCCTCGGACGAGCGGCCGCCGAACACATCGCCGAGCAAGCGCTGCACCTCGGCGAGGCTTTCCGGATCCACGTCCTCGGCGAACTCGATATGGCGGTTCGCCACGCGGCCCTCTTCCGTCACCACCACGATGATGGCCTGACGGGGCGAAAGCGACACCAGCGACAGCTGCTTGATGCGCATGCGCTGCACCGAGGGCGCCAGCACCACCGACAAGCAGTCGGTCAGGCGCATGAGGGCCGACGAGGTCTGGTCGATCAGCTCGTCAAGCTCTCCGGCGCTTCGGCGCAGCTCCTCGGCGACAAGGCGGCAGCGCTCGTCCTGGGAGCCGTCGGCCTGCTCGGCCAGCAAGCCGTCCACGAACGCCCGGTACCCCGCATCGGTCGGCACGCGCCCGGCGGAGGTATGGGGCTGCACGATGTAGCCGCCGTCTTCGAGCACCGACAGCTCGTTGCGGACCGTCGCGGGACTCACGCCCAGCTGGTAGCGCTCGGTCAGCGTGCGAGAGCCCACGGGAAGAGCGCGGGCGACGTACTCCTCGATAAGAGCCGCAAGAACTCTCTGCCGCCGGTCCGAAAGCATTGGCACGCCCTCCTCTCAATCGCGTTGCAGGTATCGGTTCGCACTACGCTCGAACGGCCATTTTAGCAGCCGATAGCCGAGAGTGCTAATCAGCGGCGCCCTTTCAACGCAAGCATCACAATAGGGCGGCCCGCTCGCCATGACGCGCCCGAACGGCCGAGCCGCAGGCACCACGCCAAAACATGCCAGGGGGACGCCCCCGTCGCGCCCCTGCCACGCGCCGCAAACGGACGTCCCCTTGTCGCCGTTGCCGCCTTGCCGCTAGGCGGCCTGCCCGTCCGGGCCGTAGGTTCCGTCGGGAAAGCGCCTGATGACGCCTGCGAGCTCGGCTTGGGCAAGCTGCGAGAACACCCACGCCCGCGCATCGCCTTCGGGGCATAGCCGTGCTCCGCGGTCCAGCAGCGCATCCAAGCCCATAGGCTGGCCCTGGACAAGCGCGACAAGTCGGCGGCCCTCCTCGGACAGGAAGCCGGACGGAGTACCGCCGCCTGGCGCCCGCTGCGGCGGGGTCTTGAGGCATCCGAAGGTCGCCATCAGCTCGTCCTCGAAGGAATCGTCGTCCACGATGGGCACCGCGCCCTGCCGTATGAGCCGGTTGGCCCCGCTGCTGGTCCGTGCGGTGATGGCTCCGGGTACCGCCCAGACGTCGCGGTTGGCCGAAAGCGCCTCGTCGGCCGTGGAAAACGTCCCGGAAGGCAACCCAGCCTCCACTATGAGCGTCGCCTTCGCAAGCCCCGCGATAAGCCGATTGCGCTCCCGAAACATGTAGGGCAACGGCGGCATGGCCCACGGATACTCGGACACGAGCGCCCCTCCCCCGTCCACGATGCGCTGGAACAGATCCTTGTGCTCGGGCGGGTAGAGCCTATCGCAGCCGCCTCCCAGAAACGCTACCGTCACGCCGCCCTCCGCCAGCGCAGCCTCATGGGCGGCCGCATCGCAGCCCCGCGCTCCCCCCGAAAGGATCGGCACCCCCTTGCGAGCAGCGATGGCGGCGAACCTGCGGGCGCATCCGGTGCCGTAGGGCGTCGCCTTGCGAGCTCCCACTACGGCAAGCCCCTCCCGCAGCGCCGAAGGATCGCCCAGCACGTAGAGCACGCGGGGCGGCTTCGGCACCTGCTTCAGCGACTCGGGAAACCACGGGCAGTCGCGCTCCACCACCGTTCGCGGTCCCATCACGAAATCCTGCTCGACGCTCATAGCACTTCCCCTCTCACCCGAAACCCCAAAGCCTCGCTCAAGTGCGCCCGATCCACCGCCTCGCGCTCCTCCATATCCGCAATGGTCCTCGCCAGCGCCGCCGTGCGGATAAGCGCCCTGCCGCTCATAGAGAGCCGGGAGGCGGCCTCGGTCAGGAAGCGCTCCTCCTCCTGACCGAGGCGGCACGAAGCCACCACCTCCTGCGGTGTGCGGACCGCCCCGGCCGACGCGCGCCACGCTGCAAACTCCCGGGCGCGCAGCACCCCTTCGCGAAGCGTCGCCGAGTCGGTCCCGCTGCCCGTCGCCAGCACGCTTGCGGCGGGAATGCGCCTGACGTCCACATGCAGGTCGATGCGGTCGAGGACCGGGCCGCCTATGCGCCCTTGGTACTTGCGGATCTGGGGCACCGTGCAGCGACACGGCCGTTCCTCGTCGCCGAAGAAGCCGCACGGGCACGGGTTCGCTGCAGCAACCAGCATAAACCGGGCGGGGAACTCGATGCTGCCGTCGGCCCGCGTCACCACCATGCGCCCCGACTCCAGCGGCTGGCGAATGCCCTGCAGCACCGAGGGCTGGAACTCTGGAAGCTCGTCCAGGAACAGCACCCCGTTATGGGCAAGCGATATCTCCCCCGGCCGCGGGGGCGACCCTCCCCCCACCAGGCCCGGCAGCGATGCGGAATGGTGGGGCTTGCGGAAGGGGCGTACCCCGGCCAGAATCGGATCGACGTCCTCGCCGGCCACCGAGTGCACGACGGCGCTCTCGAGCGCCTCCGCCTGGGTCAGGGGCGGCAAGATCGTGGGGAGCCGCGAGGCGAGCATGGTCTTCCCCGATCCGGGAGGGCCCATCATAAGGATGCCGTGGTTGCCCGCCGCCGCTATCTGCAGCGCCCGCTTCGCCGCATCGTGCCCTTCGATATCGCGGAAATCAACCGACGACGACGCCGCTGGCGACCGCGCCGCTTCAAGTCGGCGGAAGCGTCCCGCCCTGAAATCGCCCAAGGTGTCCACCGCCGCCCATTCGACCCCCTCGATAGCCCTTACCTCGCCTGAGGGGGCGCTCGCCAGCCCAAGCTCCCGCTTGCGCGCGCACAGCGCATAGGCGAGCAAGCCGGCCACCGGTCGCACGAACCCCTCCAGCGACAGCTCCCCCACGAAGAGCTTCCCCCGCAGGACCTCGGGGCGCACCTGACCGCTGGCCACCAGGATGCCCGCCGCGATGGGCAGGTCGAAACCCGCACCGGTCTTGCGCAGCGAACTGGGCGCCAGGTTCACGACGATGCGCGAGCCGGGCATCGAGAACCCGCATGCCTTCAAGGCGGACTTCACCCGCTCGCGGGATTCCTGGACTGAGGCGTCCGCCATGCCCACAATGGAGAACCCGGGGATGCCCGTGGTGATGGAAACCTCCACGTCCACGGGCACGGCCTCCACCCCGCGCAACGTTGCCGCATGCACCTGGCACCGACCGAGACGGGTGGCGCTCGCGCCGGCCTGGCAGGCAAGCGAGGCCGCCTCGGCTCCTGCCTCGACGAAGTGCACGCACCCGCTCTCCCGGTCGATCTGCGCCATGGCGTCCATCAGAACACGTCCCGGCCGAAGGCGTCAATATTGTGACGCACCAGGGCGCGGTCAGGCGGTATGATCAGAATGCTCACGATGTCGAACCGCACTCGCACGTCGAGCACGTCGGTTACGGCCAGATAGCTTGCGGCTATGCGCTCGTAACGCTCCCGCTTCTCGCGGGTCACCGCCTCCGCAGGCATGCCCTTGTCGCAGTCGCGGCGGCTCTTCACCTCCACGAACACAAGCGTCTCGTTGTCGCGGGCTATGATGTCCGCCTCGCCGGCCTTGCACTTCCAGTTGCGATGGATGATGTCGTAGCCGCGACGCGTCAGAAAGCACGCGGCCACGAACTCCCCTTCCCGCCCCACGTCGAGCGCTTCCGACTTGCGCTTGCGCTTGCGCTTCGCAGCGGCCCTCGGAGCCGGCTCGTGCGGCGCCCACCCCCCGTCCTCTCCCCACATAGGCTCGCCTTCCGAACCGAAGGCGCCCTCGATTCGCGACCCGCCGTCCGCGAATCCGCACCCATCGACGACGAGCCCCGAAACGCAGTCGCAGCGTTCGGTCGAATCCGCCGATTCCCTCTCTTGCAACGCCTCCCTCATAGCGCCACCCCTTTCCGTTGGTCGAGATGACGTCAGTCTAGCTGCCCCGTTGAGGCGAAACGATGACACGGAAGGCCCGCTGGCGGCACGCGAAACGCTCCAGAGCACCGCAGCGCAAGGGAACCGGGTCATGCGAGGCCGTCGCACCATCCGACGATGGGTCTTGCGCGCGCGTTCGCCGGTTCTATCCGAAATCTTGCGGAATCAAGCAAGCGCTCCCACGAAAGCCGTGCGGCATCGGAGGCCACCTTCCGAAACGGCACCCGGCCGAAGACGGCTACCCGAACAAGGTGGGCTGCAGAATCCTCGAGCAGAAGGACGCCCGATGCACCGGGGACAGACCGAAATCGCGTATAGCCTGCTCATGAGCCGCGCTGCCGTAGCCCTTGTTCGACGCGAATCCGTACTCGGGGTACAGCTCGTCGTAGCGCTCCATGAGCCGGTCGCGCTCCACTTTCGCCACGATGGAGGCTGCGGCGATGCTGGCGCACTTGCCGTCGCCTTTCACGACGTTGCGCTCCCGGGAATCGATTCCCAGGGGGTTGCCGTCCACCAGCACCAGTCCTATGCCGGCCGCCTGCTCCTCCACCGCCGCCAAAGCCGCGCGGAAGGCCTTGCGCAGGCTTGCAGTCATACCCACAGCATCTATCTCCGCCGGCTCCACGTAGGCCACCGCCCAGGCGGCAGCCTCTTCCTTTATCTGCTGCGCCAGCTCCTCGCGCACCGCCGGAGCCACCTGCTTAGAGTCATTGAGGCGAGCTATGCGCGGATGCCGCGGCAGCACCACCGCGCCCACGGCCAAGGGGCCGGCCAAAGGACCCCTTCCCACTTCATCTAGCCCCACCAGCACAGACGCTCCGCACGCAGAGGCAAGGCCCTCCTCAAAAGCGTACATCCCCTCCAGGCGCTCCGCCTCCTGCTGGCGCTTGGCCGCCTGGCGAAGGGCCGTCGCGAGCGCACGGCGAACCCCGGCCCGCTCATCGTCGCGCAGCTGGCGGGCCAGCTTCGGCAGCTCGTCGTCGGCAGCCTGCGCCACAAGCGCCTGCACCTCCTTGACGGACAGACCCGACGCATCCATGGGAAACCTCCTCCAACGAAAAGGGCCCCTCGAGAGAGGGGCCCTGTGAGAACAGAAGCTGCCGCAAGCCTTAGCGGAAGGACTTCTCCTTGATCTTGGCGGCCTTGCCCACCTTGTTGCGCAGGTAGTACAGCTTGGCGCGGCGCACATCGCCCTTGCGCACGACCTCGATCTTCTCAATCTTGGGGGAATGCACGGGGAAGGTACGCTCCACGCCCACCGAGAAGCTGATCTTGCGCACGGTGAACGTCTCGCGCACCGAGGCGCCCTGGCGACGAATCACGTCGCCCTGGAAAACCTGGATACGCTCGCGGTTGCCCTCGGTGATGCGGTAGTGAACCTTCACGTTGTCGCCAACCTCGAACTGGGGGAGGTCCTGCTTGATCTGCTGCTGCTCGATGGCGCGAATGATATCCATGTTCCTGCGTCTTCCTCTATCTAAAAAAGCAAATTTCTCTGCGTCCTGTATGGACTAGGCGTCGTTAGGCGCAATTCGCAAGTGTACGCGAAGGACGATGCCCATGCAAGGAAAAAGTGGCGGGCAACCGACGAAGCATCCGCCTCCTCCACTAAATAAGCATGAGCAACCCGTACACCACCACGCCCGTCAGTGCGCTCCACAGAAGCGACTTGCTCTTGAAGCCTACGAGCGCCACCGCCACGGCGGCGACGAGCGGCGCCGCCCCGGGCCACAGGCCGGCATCGAACATCCCCGGCGTCAGCAGGTCGTTGGCCACGAGCGCGGCGAAGGCGGCGGGCGGGATGAAGCCAAGCGCCCGTTCCACCCCCTCGGGCAGGTTGCGCCCCTTGAGGGCGAACAGCGGCACCACGCGGCACAGCAGCATGGTGGCCGCGCAGCACGCGAACACGATGAGGAAGCTCGTCCAGCTGACCGGCTCTACCACAGCGCTACCTCCTCGCCCACGACGCAACCATGGCCGCAACCACTCCGGCCACCGCCCCGACAAGGATGGCGGGCCCCGTCAGGCCCGCGCACTTGCAGAGAAACACGCCGAGCACGGCCACCCCCGCCGCCACGATGTTCTCGACCATGGCGCGCTGGGTTACCAGAAGGCAGACGAAGATCGACGTCATGGCGAACGACGCGATGGCAAGCGGTATGCCGATGGCGCTTCCCACAAGGGCGCCCACCGCGTTGGAGACCGCCCATGACGACATCGAGAACACGTTCACCAGCGTGGCCTTGGCCACCGACCAGCCGCCCTCGGAGAAGCGCTGGACGTTCACGCCGTAGCTCTCATCGGTCACCGTGGCAGCGAACAGAAACGACAGGCCCTTTCCCACCCCGCGGCACGCCGGCGCGAAGGCCGCCGAGTACAGCATCTGCCGGGTGTTCACCAGCGAGATGCTGGCCACGATCGAGGCGATGGGGGAACCGGCGAGCCACATGTTCGCGAACATGAACTGCCCGGCGCCCGAATAGAACAGGACCGAGAGCAGAAACGCCTGCAGCCAGCTCAGCCCGATGGAATCCGACAGGATGCCGCAGGGGATGCCGATGGCCACGTACCCGAGCATGATGGGAGCCGCCGCCTGGAGCGCAGAGCGCACCGAAGCGGAGGCTGTTCCTTGGCTGTTTCGGAGGCTTCTCATAGAGCAAGCATTATAGCTAAGCGAAGCGCTCAGGCAACCGTGGGAACTCCATCTACACGCGGAGCGCCTTCGGGACGAACAGGCGCTGGTAGGTGGCCGAGGCGAAGCGGTCGGTCATCCCCGCTATGTAGTCGGTGGCCGCCAGCAGCACGTCGCCCTGGGCGATGGAGAGGTTTTCCGCGGGAATCTCGTCGGGACGCTCGACAAAGTGCTCGAACAGCTCGGAAATCAGATGCGTCGCCTTGTTGACCTCGGATTTCACCGCATCCGACGTGTAGACGTTGCGGAACAGGAACGTCCGCAGCTCCATCATGGCACCCCACACCTCGCCGCTCATGCGGATGTCGCCCTGGCGGGCCGACTCGCGCACCATGTCGCAGACCAAGGTCTCGATGCGGGAGGAATGGTCGCCGCCGAGCACGGCATGGGTGCTGGCCGGCAAGTCGGACTCCCCCAGAACCCCGGCACGGATGGCATCGTCGATGTCGTGGTTCACGTAGGCGATGCGGTCGGCGATGGCCACCACGCGCCCCTCGAGGGTTTCCGCGCGCCCATCTCCCGTGTGGTTCACTATGCCGTCGCGCACTTCGAAGGTGAGGTTGAGCCCGGCTCCCCCGTTCTCGATGCGCTCCACCACCCGCAAGCTCTGCTGGTTGTGCCGGTAGAGGCTGCGGCCTTCGGGGCTGCTCGGATCCAGGCCTCGGCGGCGTGCAAGGCAGGCGGCGAGCGCGTCCTCCCCCGTATGCCCGAAGGGGGTGTGTCCCAAGTCGTGCCCAAGGGCTATGGCCTCGGTCAGATCCTCGTTCAGGCCCAAGGCGCGCGTGATGGTGCGCGCGATCTGAGACACCTCCAGCGTATGGGTCAGGCGCGTCCGGTAGTGGTCGCCCTCGGAAGCCAGGAACACCTGGGTCTTGTGGGAAAGCCGCCGAAACGACTTCGAGTGCAGGATCTTGTCGCGGTCGCGCTGGTAATCGGTGCGTAGGAAATCGACGTGGCTCGAACGGTCGCGGCCCTCGCTGCAATCGGAGAACGATGCGTCCTCCTGCAGCATCCCGTGCTCGCGAGCTTCCTGGTCTTCCCTGCTCAACACTTGCATCGGCCCCATCCTTCCTCGACAAACGCCCCGCCTTGGCGCCCGGCCGAAGCCGCGGTCGGCCTACCGGGCGTCGAACACCGCCTTCAGCGCCTCGTCCACGCAGGGGGGCACGAACCGGCTCACGTCGCCATGCATGCTCGCGATCTCGCGGACGATGGAGCTCGACAGGTACATATGCTGCGGCGGGGACATGATGAAGAGCGTCTCGAGCTCCCGATCCAGCTGGTAGTTCAGGGCGGTCATCTGGAACTCGTACTCGAAGTCGGTGATGGCCCGCAGCCCCTTCACCACCACGGCGGCGTCGATCTGGCGCGCGAAGTCAACCAGCAGCCCGTCGAAGGGCACCACGCGCACGTTGGGCAGATGGGACGTCGCCTGCCGGGCAAGCTCCACGCGCTTTTCCAGGTCGAAGAGGGGCTTCTTCTTCTCGGAGGACGCGACGGCCACCACCACCTCGTCCATCAGGGCCGCAGCCCTGGTTATGATGTCGAGATGCCCCGACGTGATGGGGTCGAAGGTCCCCGGCGTCAACGCTCGCTTCATAGCGCTCCTTACTCGCGGACGAGCAGATCGACGGCGGTCTCGCCGAACTTCTTGCTCTTGCGCGCCCGAAAGCCCGCAGCTTCGGCCGCGGCAAGCGCGCTGCGGCCGTCGGAAATGCCATGCTCATACACTACCAGCGCATCGGGAAGCAGGCAGCCTTCCCGGTCCAACCGCTGCACCATCCCCATAATATCCGCTGGATCGCATGCGTAGGGCGGATCGAGGAACACGAGGTCGAACGGGCCGAAGCGCGCCAAGCGCGGCACCGACGCCAGCGCATCGCCGCTCACGGTCCGGGCCCGCTCGGCCCCTAGCCCGCACGCCTTGACGTTGGCCTGGACCGTTCGCAGGGCGCCAGCGTCGCTGTCGCAGAACACGGCCCTGTCCGCCCCACGCGAAATCGCCTCCAGCCCCAAAGCCCCCGAACCGGCGAAGGCGTCCAGCACCGCCGCGCCCTCGAAGCCGTCCCGGGCGCTGTAGACCATGGACATGATCGCTTCGCGCACGCGGTCGGTGGTGGGGCGCGTTCCCATTCCCTGAGGCGCGGTGATGGACCGCCCCCGAAGCTCCCCTGCGATTATGCGCACGTTTCCTCCGTTTCCGGCGGCGAAGCTCAGCCGCCGACGATATCGTGGTCCGCGTCGAAGGCAAGCCGCACCTCCCGGGCGAGCGCCCGGTGCCAGGGCATGCTCAGGTCGGGATCGGCTTGCAGCAGCGCCTCGGCATCGGCGTGGGCCGCCTCGATGATCTTGCCGTCCCGCACCACGTTCACCAGCTTCAGCTGAGAGGCTCCATGCTGGCGGTTGCCGAGTATATCCCCTTCGCGGCGCAGGGACAAATCGTAGCTGGCAAGCTCGAACCCGTCGTCGGTCTTCTCCATGGCCGCCAAGCGCGACAGGGCCGCGTCGCTTTGGGAGGCCGACAGCAGAAACACCTGCGCCGGCAGCTCGCCGCGCCCGACGCGGCCCCTCAGCTGGTGCAGCTGGGAGAGCCCGAACCGGTCGGCGTCCTCCACGATCATCACCGTGGCGGAAGGCACGTCCACGCCCACCTCGATCACCGTGGTGGCCACCAGCACCTGGGACTCGCCCGTGCGGAAGCGCTCCATGGCGGCGTGCTTCTCGGCAGGGCGCATGCGCCCGTGGAGCAGCTCCACCTTCCAGTCGCCGAACACGCTGCGCTGCAAAAACTGCGCCTCCTTCGTGGCGGCGGCAACGTCGTCGCCGGCGAGGTCGGCATCGGACTCTATGCTCACGATGGCGTAGGTGTAGCCCGGCTCGTCCTCCTGGGAGCGCTGCCGCTTGCCCTTGGCGCTCTTCGCGTCGCGCTCCTCGGTGCCCTTGCCCACGAGAGGGCACACCACGAACACCTGCTCGCCGCGGGCCAATGCCTCCTTGGCCGCGTCGAAGGCCACCCCCTGACGCTCCTTCGGCAGCACCGTGGTGGTGCGCCGGGCGCTGTCGTGGGGCCGGTGCTTGATGTAGGAAAGGGTCAGGTCGCCGTAAAGCGCCAGGGCCAAGGTGCGGGGGATGGGGGTAGCGGTCAGGTACAGCGCGTCCACCGCCTCGCCCTTGGACAGCAGGGCAGCCCGCTGGTCGACCCCGAAACGCTGCTGCTCGTCCACCACGGCCACGGTCAGGTTGGAGAACGCCACGTCGTCCTCCAGGATGGCGTGGGTGCCGAACAGCACCGAGAGCCGCCCGTCGCCGGCGCGCTCCAGGATGTCGCACCGCCGCTCGTCGGGGGTCGAGCCGGTGAGCACCGCCCAGCTCACGCCCGCCGCATCCAACAGGGGGCCGAGACTTGCCCCGTGCTGGCGCGCCAGCACCTCCGTAGGGGCCAGAAACGCCGCCTGCCCGCCGCTGTCCGCCGCCGCGGCCAGCGCGAAGCCCGCAACCACCGTCTTGCCGGTGCCCACGTCGCCCAGCAGCATGTGGTTGGCCGTCCTGTCCGCGCCAAGCTGGGACATGATGTCGTCTTTGGCCTGCACCTGCTCGTCAGTGAGCTGGAAGGGGATCGCCTCGGCATAGGCCTTCGCAACGGGTCCACCTATGCGATGGGCCACCGGCTTGCGGCCCTGACTGCGCCTGGCCGACTGCATCATGAGCATGAGCTCCAGCAGGAGCACCTCCTCGTAGACCAGCCGGCGGCGGGCCTGGGCCACATCGTCGCCGCCCTGGGGGAAGTGGATGGACCGAAGGGCGCTGTAACGGCTCATCAGGCGGTACTTCGCCCGCAGCTCCAAGGGCAGCGGGTCGAGCGCTCCCTCGCACAGCTCCAGCGCGTTTCCCACCAGCGTGCGGATCAGCTTGGCGCCAAGCCTCTCCGTCGCCGGGTGCACGGAGATGATCATGGCCTCGGCCACCTTGCCGTCCTCGACCGCCTCAAGGTACGGGTTCGTCATCCGCTTGAAGCCGTAGCTGAACTCCACCTTGCCCGCCGCAGCCACGCGCATGCCCGGCTTCAGCTGGTCCATCAGCCATGGCTGACGAAAGCAGGTGATCTGCAGCAGTCCCGTGGCGTCCTTGAGCGCGATCTCCACCAGCTTCAGGTTCGGCCGCGGCCGCTTCAGCTTGATGCTGTGAATGACACCTTCGATGGTGCATGGCTGCCCGATGGCCGCATAGGCCACCTGGCAGCGCTGGGAAAGGTCTATGTAGCGCCGGGGGAAATGGGTCAGCAGGTCGCGCACCGTGCGGATGCCCAGACCGGCCAGGTCCTTCGCGCGCGAGGCGCTCACCGCCCTCACGTCGGCAACGGGCGCATCAAGACACAGCGTCGCCGAAATCCGGTCGGGGCGCCCCGCATCCATCCGCAGGCTATTCAACCGAGAGCACGATGGGATAGAGCGGCTGGTCGCCGCGCTTGGCCTCTACCTCCAGGTCCTCGAAACGCTCCTCGATCGCCTCCACCAGGGCGGCGAGCTCGTCGTCGGAGAAGTCGATGCCGGCCAGAATGGTGAGGATGTCGGCGTCTTCGGCCTCCAGCGCGTCGAGCACGCCCATGACCACGTCCTCGACCGAGCTGCCCACAGCCTCGATGGAGCCGTCGGCGATGCCGATGACGTCGCCGGCCTTGATGGGGCCGCCGTGGGCGTCCTTGGAATCCTTGATGGCGAAGGTGACCTCACCGGTGCGGACCTCCTCGTAGGCCTCGGTCATGGCCTCGACGTTCTCGTTGAGCCCCGCGGCCGCATCGAAGTTGAACAGGGCCGCGAAGGCCTCGGGCACGCTGGTGGTGGGCACCACGGCGCAGGGGATATCCGCCATCTCGGCTGCGCTGTTGGCGGCCATGATGATGTTCTTGTTGTTAGGAAGGATGATCACGGCGCGGGCATTGACCTTCCCCACGGCGTCAAGCAGGTCCTTCGTGGAGGGGTTCATGGTCTGGCCGCCGGAGACGACCTCGTCAACGCCCAGGCTGCGCAGGATGTTGGCGTTGCCCTCGCCCGCCGCCACGGCGACGAAGCCGATCTCCTTGGGCTCCTGGTCCTTGGCGATGGCCTCGGTGCGCTCCTGGCTCTGCAGCTGCATGTTGTGGATGAACACCTCGGAGATCTGGCCGCGCTCCAGGAAGTACTTCAGCACCTGGTCGGGGGTGTTGGAGTGCACGTGCACCTTGAACTTCGGCGCCTCGCCCACGCACAGCTCGCAGTCGCCCATGGTGGACAGGAACTGCAGGGCCTCCTCCTTGTCCAGCGTATCCGAGTCGACCAGAAACTCGTTGCAGTAGCGGTAGGCCGAGCCCTCCCAGTCGTTGATCTGCTCGATCTCCACCTTGGGGGCCACGCCGGCGCGCACCATGAGCATCTCGTCGGCCAGCTGCCCGTCGCGGCCCAGCAGCGCCGCGGAGAAGGCGTCGAACAGGATGGCCAGGCCGAAGCCGCCGGCGTCAACCACGCCGTTCTCCTTCAGCACCGGCAGGAGCTCGGGGGTGCGCTGCACGGAGGCGTAGGCCGCGCCCACGATCTCCTGGAGCGCCTCTTCCAGGGAAAGCTTCTTCTTCGCAGCCGCCTTGGCCGCCTGGGCGCTGTCGCGCAGCACTGTGAGGATGGTGCCCTCCACGGGCTTGCGGACCGCCTGGAACGCCACCTCCTGCGACTTCGCGAAGGCGGCGGCCAGGGCCTCGGTGGAAAGCCCGTCGTAGCCGACGCTGCCCTCGCACAGGCCGCGCAGGATCTGGGAGGTGATCACGCCGGAGTTGCCCCGGGCGCCCATGAGCGCACCGTTGGTGATGGCCTTGCGGGTATCGGCCGGCGTGGCTCCGATGGGAAGCTTCGCCAGGTTGCCCACCACCGACTCCAGCGTCAACGACATGTTCGTCCCGGTGTCCCCGTCGGGAACGGGGAACACGTTCAGGCGGTTGATCTCGTCTTTGCGCTCCCCCAGCGTGCGGCTTGCCGCGGCTATGGCGTTCAGCAGGTCGTTGGATGAGTATTCGGCGGACTGGCTCATTGATGCTCCTTGCATGCTCTGCAAATCGTTATCTCTCGGTAGGGGTAGGGCCACCAGGCGGCGAAGACGTTACTTGCGCACGCGCACGCCCTGCACGTGCACCTCGACGCCGTCCAGAGGCACGTTGGCGTACTCCTTCAGCACGAAGGACACCTGGTCCTTCAGGTTCTGGGAGACGGTATTGATGTTGGTGCCGTACTCTATGATCACATAGAGCTCCACGTGCACCCCTCCGTCGGCAGCCGTCACGACCACGCCTCGGCGCAGGCGCGACGCGGGCAGCAGCTTCGCGATGCCGTCGGCCGCCGTAGGCGCCGCCATGCCGACCACGCCGTAGCATTCGAGCGCGGCATTGCCCACCATGTCCGCAAGGACGTCGTTGGCAACATGCAGGTTTCCGGGGATCGTGTTGCTCATGGCTTTCCTTTCCGAAACGCGACGGCGCACGTGGCGCACCTCGCGGTTTGCAACCATCACAGGAGTATAGCGCAACGGCAACCTGTTGACCTGTCAACATATCTGTGGCCTCCGTCATACTACACAGAAAATTCTTGTACTAATCTTGATTGCTGTGCTATAGTTAGAAAGCTTTTTGTCATAAACGGTTTCATACCGAATAGCAGACGTACATGGAGTGATGACAATGTCGAAGGTTTGTGAAGTTTGCGGCAAGCACCCGGTGGCCGGTCGTTCCATCAGCCACTCCCACAAGGTGACCAACCGCTGGTTCCGTCCCAACATCCAGCGCGTGACCATCAAGGACAAGTCCGGTCACGTCCGCAAGGCCAACGTGTGCACCAAGTGCATGAAGGCCGGCAAGGTGGAGCGCGCCTAACAGCAAGCTTCCGATACGGTGCATGGGAAAGCCCCGCTTTGCGGGGCTTTTTGTGCGTTCGATCCATTTGGTCGCGTATCGCGCGCCCGCCGCAGAGCGGACGAGATGCGCCCGCGGCTAGTCCAGCACCAGCAGACGGCCGCACTGCGGGCAGTTGCCCACGTTGCCCGATGCCCTCATGTGCGTTACGCGCGCCGCGTCGACCGGAGCCCGGCAGGCGCTGCATGCCCCGCCGGCCAAGCGAGCGATGGCAACCCCGCCGGTCCTGTCGCTCAGCTGCCGGAACGCCTTCATAACGTCTGCGGGGATCTGCTGCTCAATTTCGGCGCGCTCGGCATCCAGCTGCGCGATTCGGCGCTTGAGGGCGGTCCCCTTCTCCACGAAGGCCTCCGTCGCCTCGGCCTCCTTGCTGTTGAGGGCCGCCAAGGCCATGGACACCTGCTTCTGCACCGTCTCTATGCGGGCCAGCTCGTCCAGCACGTCCGACAGGTTCTGCTCCAGCACGGCGCGGCGCTTCGCGTAGCCGTTCATCTCCTTGGAGCGGGCCTCCACGTTGCGGTAGCTCCCCCGCGCCTCGTCGATGTCCGCCTGGGCTTTACGCTGCTTCTCCGCAAGCGCGGCGTCCTCCTCGGCGAAGGCCGCGGCTTTCGATTCGGCCGCCTCGTAGAGCTTGCCCACCTCGGTGTTCTTCTCCTCGATGGCTCGCTTCTTTGTGCGGGCGGCAAGGATGACGGCTCGTTCGGGCAGCTCCTCGAGCTCTTTGGCGGCGCCCTTCGCTTCCAGGACAAGCGACTGGATACGGAACAGGTCGGCGATGGTGTCTTCGTCTAAGCGCATATGCCCCCCTTCGGGGTCGGAGCGGTCACGGAACCAGCCCCGAAGCGCAAAACGCCCAGTGAAAGCCTATTCCGCTAAGGGCATTATACCCTTACGGCCTCCGGATACGACCAGTTATGGCTCTGATTCACAACGAACATCGCATCTTCCGGAACGCCCAAAGCCGAAACGGCGGCCATCAGGACCGGCACCAGGGGCAGCTCGCTGGCATCGTGGCCCAGCTCGATGATGTCGAGACCGGCCTGGGACAGGTCGAGCGCCTCGTGGTACTTCGCCTCGCCGCAGACAACGCAGTCCGCCTGGGCGCGCAACGCCGCACGTCCGGTGTCCGCCAGCGACCCGGTGCAGGTTACCACCCGCTCAAGCCCGCGACCCATGTCGCCCCACACCCGCGGCGCGCGGCCGAACACCGAGGTGCAGCGGGCGGAGAGCTGGCCCAAGGTCAGCATCGGGCCGTCCCCGAAATCGCACAGCTGCCCGTAGCCCTTCTCCACCGTGTCGGGAAGCGGCTGCAGCACGCGCTGGAACGCAAGGCCCAGAAGGCCGGGGAGCACGCGCTGGGCGCGAGGGGACACGTCGAGGGCGGTATGGAACGACAGCACGGCCACGCCTCGCTCTACAGCGCACCATACGCCGGCCCCGGGACTTGCCGCGACAGAGGTTGCGGGAGCGAAGGAATCAGGGGCGCTCAGGTAAAGCGGATGATGGGTGATGAGCACGTTGGCGCCGCCGTCGGCCGCGGCGACTATGGCCTCCACCGTGGGATCGAGCGCGAAGGCCACCTTGCGGACCAGCTGGGCAGGGTCGCCCACCGTCATGCCCGTGCGATCCCAGGGCTCGGCGTCGGCGGCGGGGAAATCGGCCAGAAGCTGGCGGTTGAGCGCGCCGACGGTCAACGGGGACGCGGGGCGCTGCAAGGCCCCCGGGACCAACCTGACCATGCCCTCCGACTCTTCGATGCCTGCACTGGTGCCCATGCTCATCGCCATCATCCCTTCCGTAAACGCGCGTGCGGCGGCAAACGCCTTCTGGCGCCTACTCTACCCCAGCGCCAGCTCTCGGCGGTCGCCGTCCCTTGTCGGTACCGTGACCGTTCTGTAACCCGCATCGAACATGAGCCTGTAAGCGTCGCGGATGCCCCGGGCCACATGGGCCGGCTCGTGGGCGTCGGTGCCCACGGTGCAGGGCACTCCCGCGCGGCGAAACGCCTCCAAAAGCTTCGGCGCCGGGAACATCTCGCGGCAAGCGTAGGTGGCGCCCGAGGTGTTCACCTCGATCATTCGCCCGGCGCTCGCACAGGCCTCGGCCATGCGCTCGTAGAGGCGCCCCAGGTCGAAGGACGGGTAGATGGCGAACTTCTTTGCAAGGTCGGGGTGGGCCATCACATGGAAGAAGGGGCTTTCGGTCACGGCCCGGCACCAGATGTCGGCATAGCGGTTCCATATGTAGTCCGCCCCGGCCTCGTCCCAGAAGCCGCGCTGGGCCGGGTCGTCGAAGGGCCATCCGTCTATGAAGTGGACCGACCCCAGCACCAACGAGAAGGGCTCCATGTCCCGGGCCGAGAGGCTGCGGTCCTCCTGCTCGCCCAGCCAATCGAGCTCGCAGCCGCAGATGACCTCGACCGACAGGTGGTCCTTCGCCGCCTGCTCGATGTCGGCGCAGTACTCCCCCACGCGTTCGGACGCCATGGACACGTAGTTGGCGGGGTCGACGGCACGGGTGAGCGGGTAGTGCTCGGTCACCGCGATGGTGGACACCCCCGCATCGGCAGCCGCCTGCACCAGCTCTGCTACGCTGCCGTGGCCGTGGTTGGTGAAGCCAGTGTGCGTATGGGTGGTTACGAGTTCCATGTCAGGACCTTTCCGAACGCCTCGACGAAGCCGTCCACGTCCGCCTCGGTGGTGTAGCGGCCCATGGAGATGCGCAGCGCCCCCTGGGCCGTATCGGAGTCAACGCCCAGGGACAGCAGCACGTGGCTGGGGTCGAGGGACTGCGACGAACAGGCCGACCCGCCCGACACCCCGAAGCCCAGCGCATCGAAGCGCAGGATGAGCGTCTGGCTTTCCAGCCCGTCCACCAGCACGTTCACGATATTGGGCAGGAAGTCTTCGCTTAAGGGCGGCACCTCCACGGTAGGCTGCACCTGCGGATAGCGCGCCAGGCGGGCGTACAGGCGGTCGCGCAGGGCCCGCAGCCGGGCGCCCTCGGCCTCCTGCAGCTGCACGGCGGCCCGAGCCGCAGCGGCGAAGGCGACCATCCCCATGACGTTCTGGGTGCCGCTGCGAAGCCCCGACTCCTGCCCGCCGCCCAGCATCGTGGGCGCAAACGGGGTGCGGGCGCGCAGGTACAGGGCGCCCACCCCCTTGAAAGCCCCCAGCTTGTGGCCCGAGAAGCTTGCCGCGTCCACCCCCCATTCGCCCACCGAGACGGGCATCTTCCCGAAGGCCTGCACCGCGTCGGTGTGGAACAGGGCGCCGGCGGCATGGGCCGCATCGGCAAGCTGGCGCACCGGCTGGACGCTTCCCACCTCGGAATTGGCCGCCTGCACCGACACGAGCACCGTATCGTCGTCCAGCGCCTGCTCAAGCGAGCGCACCTCGACAAATCCCTGGCGGTCCGGACGAAGCCTGGTGACGCGGAAGCCCTGGGACTCCAGGGACCGAGCCGCGACCAGCACCGCGTCGTGCTCGATGGCGGACACGACAACATGGGGCGTGAAGCTGCCCCGCCCGGCCTGGCGGCGGCGCTGGACCTGAGCTACCGAAAGCCCCAGCAGCGCAGCGTTGTCGGCCTCGGTGGCGCCGCTGGTGAACACCACCTCCGACGGACGGTCGGCGCCCAGGCTCTCCGCCAGCGTGCGCCGAGCCTGCTCCATAATGCGGTAGGCCTCGCGACCGGGGGAATGAAGCGAGTTGGCGTTGGCGTTGGCGAAAAGCCCCTCCGCACCCGCAGCCAGAAAGCCGTCGCACGCTTCCAGCACTTCGGGGACGAGGGGGGCCGTGGCCGCGTAGTCGAGGTAGACATAGTCCTTCCCAGGCGCGCAACCGCTCATCGCGCTCCCCCCTCCGGGCAACCGTGAAGCGCGGCCTCGCGTGCCCGGTCGGCCGCGGCGGCGATTCGGGCCATGGCGGCCGCAGGGTCGTCCTGGGCGCACACGGCGTTTCCGCATACCAGCACGTCGGCACCGGCAGCTGCCACCAAAGGTGCGGTTTGCAGCCCGATGCCGCCGTCCACCTGGATAAGCGGCGCCGCCCCCGCCTGGCGGGCCATGGCGGCCACGGCGGCCACGCGCTGCTCGCTGCCGGCGATGTAGCTCTGGCCCGAGAAGCCCGGCTCCACCGACATGACCAGCACCATGTCAAGCATCCCGATAACGGGCGCGAGCACCTCCACCGCCGTCCTCGGCTTCAGGGCAACGCAGGCCCGCACGCCCGCCTCATGGATAGATTCCACGCACGAGGCCAGCTCGTCGCCGTAGAGCACCTCGGCATGGACGGTGAGCATATCGGCCCCGGCGTCGATGAACCAGGGCAGCTCGCGCGCGGGGTTGTCTATCATGAGATGCACGTCCAAGGGCACCCGGGTACGCCTCTTCAGGGCTTTCACCACCGGCACGCCCATGCTGAGGTTCGGCACGAAATGGCCGTCCATCACATCGACGTGGATGAGCCCGGCACCTCCCTCCTCCAGCACGGCTACGTCCCGGCCGAGGTCCATGAAGTCGGCGGAGAGGATGGAGGGGGCGATGACGATCGGTTCGAACACTGGCTGCTCCTCGCTCGTTGCCTTGCGCGGCCCGCACCGCCGCACCGACTGCGGCAAGCGCCGATGACCGCGCTTTCCTTTCTGCTGGCATTGTAGTTCTTCGGAAGGCCGGCGCGGACGGTATAATGGCGAACGAACGCAACGGCCACGGTTGCATTGATTCCGCGAAGGAGCCCCATGCCGAAGAAGCTCGCCCATTTCGTCTACCGCACGCCCTTGGGCAGACTCACCATCGCCGCAGATGGAGAAGCGATCACCCACGTGCTCTTCGGCGAACGGGAGGCACCGGGGCAGCTGTCCCCCACCGCCCTCACCAACGAGGCGGCCACCCAGATCCAGCAGTACCTGGCAGGCAAGCGCCGCACCTTCGACCTGCCGCTCAACCCCGCAGGCACGCCGTTCCAGCAAAGCGTCTGGCGCGCCCTGCAAGGCATCCCCTACGGCACCACGTGGACCTACGCGCAGCTGGCCGAGGCCGTGGGCAACCCGAAGGCGTTCCGCGCCGTAGGGGGCGCCAACAACAGAAACCCGCTGCCCATCCTGATTCCCTGCCACCGCGTGGTGGGGGCCGACGGCAGCCTAGTGGGCTACGCGAGCGGCGTCCACATCAAGCGCTTCCTCCTCGACCTCGAAGCGAAGGCGCTGGCGGCAGATGCAGCAGCCGAAGCGTAGAGAACCCGCGCGATCCACCCCGACAGAAAGGCGATCCATGACATACCTTCCCGTAGCCCAGCAGACCCCCTGGCAGCAATCCGACGATATCGACCTGGCGAAGACCGCCGTCCTGGTCATCGACGTGCTTGGCGGAAACGGCGACGTGATTCCCGGGCTTGGCGACATGGCCCAGAACGCCGCATGCATCGCTGCTGCGGCCCGCAAGGCAGGCGTGCCGGTCGTCTTCAGCTGCGATGCGCACCTGCCCGGCGTCGACCGCGAGATCGAGCTGTGGGGAGAGCACGGCATCAAGGGCACCGACGCAGCGCAGCCCCTGGCGCGCCTTGGGCTGTGCGACAAGGACTTCGTGGTGCCCAAGCGCCGCTACGACGGCTTCTTCCAGACCGATCTGGACCTGCTGCTGCGCGAGCTGGGAGTGGACACCATCATCGCCGTGGGCGCGGACACGAACATCTGCGTGCTGCAGACCCTTGCCGGAGCGTACTTCCGCACCTACAAGTCCATCGTGGCGGCCGACGCCTGCGCGACGTTTCTCATCGGCACCCAGGAGGCAGGTCTGGAGTACTTCAGCCGATGCTACGACTCGCGCGTGGTGAGCACCGACAAGGTGCTGGAGTACCTGGCCCGCTAACCGCCGCGCCCGCAGGCCTCGCTCGCTAAGGACCTGTATGCGCGCCAACCTCGAAGCGCGCATACAGGGCATGTTCGTACGTATTTTCGCGTGAATACGCCCGGCATGCGCGCTTTCGTCCTGCGCTCCCCGGATGAAAACCCGGGGCCGGCTCAGTCCTTGTGGCCGTCGTCCGGCTCGATATGCACGAGCACTTCCTCTATCTGGGGAAACGACTCCTTGAGCGCTGCTTCCACCCGATCGCCCAGATTATGGGCGTCCTGCACGGTCATTGCCGGGTCCACCAGCAGGTGCAGGTCGGCATACACCTCCCCTTCGGTTCCCCGGGTGCGGATCTTGTGGGTATGGCGCACGCCCGGGCAGGAGAGCACGACGGCCTCCAGCTCGTCCCGGGGAATGCGCGCATGATCCGAGAGAGTGGAAAGCGCCTGACGAAGCACCGAAAACGCCGTAGCCAGAATAGCCACGGTCACCACCAGGGCCATGACCGAGTCCGCTACGGGAAATCCCAGCCAGACAAACGCAAGTCCCGCGATAACGCCCACGGACACCAGGGCGTCGGAGAACGTGTGGGCAGCATCGGCCCGCAGCACCTCGCTGTGCAGTCGCTTGCCCGCCGCCCGCTCGTAAGCCGTCACGGCAAGGTTCACCCCAAGGGTCCCCACCATGACGGCGAAGGAGACCGGCGTCACCTCCACCGCGCCCCCTCCTGAAACCAGCCGAGAAACGGCCGAGCTACCCACGGAAAGCGCGGCGGCCAGCAGCAGGCATCCGATGGCGACGCTCGCATAGGCCTCGAACTTGGAGTGGCCGTAGGGATGGCCCGCGTCGGCCGGGCGGGAGGCGACGGCGATGCCGAAAAGCGCGACGACGTTGCCCACGGAATCGAAGGCCGAATGGATGCCGTCGGCCTGCATGGAGGCCGAGCCGCTCAAGGTGCCCCACGCGAACTTGGCAACCGCCACGGCAAGGTTCAGGAAGAGCACCACCCACAGAACGCGCCTCACCTCGCCCAGACGGTTCGACGAATCGGGCTTCACGAGCATAGCTGACACGAGATCGCTCCTTGGACGGTCCTATAAAAGAAAACGCCGGC
Source organism: Eggerthellaceae bacterium (assembly GCA_910575165.1). GTDB lineage: Bacteria > Actinomycetota > Coriobacteriia > Coriobacteriales > Eggerthellaceae > Xiamenia > Xiamenia aquisgranensis. The sequence continues at coordinate 116,541 of CAJTDS010000004.1, read as the reverse complement.
AAGAAGCCGACGTTGCGATGCTGGTGTCGGAGGCGGGATTTGAACCCGCACACCCGTAACGGGCACAAGCACCTCAAGCTTGCGTGTCTGCCGTTCCACCACTCCGACATAGGCTGTTAAAAAACAGCGACGATTAGTGTACCCGAACCTTGCTGGTCTGTGAAGCGGGAATTTCGTGGATTTGCCGACAACCACCGAAAAGAGCCGCTTGCTGCAACAAGAAGTGGTGCGGGCGAAAGGACTTGAACCTTCACGGGGGTTGCCCACCAGAACCTAAATCTGGCGCGTCTGCCAATTCCGCCACGCCCGCACGTTCGGCGCTGCGCAAAAACGCCCGCCTATACTACCACAGCCGCAGCCGTCCACCAACAGGGCGCCCCGTTTTCGCAGCAAAAGAAAGGGAGCACACCGGCAAGGGGAAGAAGGCGGTCTGCAGGCTCAACCAGCGGCTCCCCGTTTCCACGCCAAAAGAAAGGGCCGCCCCGCAAACGGAGCGGCCCGCAAAACCGGTTTGGGCGCAAATGCTACTCCAGCTCGTCGTCGCTGAACTCGTCCGGACCGCTGAAGTCCACCTTCTTGCCCTGCTTGCGCCAAGCACGCGCCTCGGCAGTGGCCGTGAACATCACGTCGGAGGACGAATTCAGGGCGGTCTCGCAGGAGTCCTGGATCACGCCGATAATGAAACCGATGCCCACCACCTGCATGGCCACGTCGGCGCCGATGCCGAAGAGGCTGCAGGCCAGGGGGATCAGCAGAAGCGAGCCGCCCGCCACGCCGGAGGCGCCGCAAGCGGAAATAGCGGCGAGCACCGAAAGCAGCACGGCGGTGACCGGGTCGATCTGGATGCCCAGCGTATGGGCCGTCATCATGGCCATGACCGTGATGGTGACCGCAGCGCCGCCCATGTTGATGGTCGCGCCCAGGGGGATGGAGACGGAGTAGTTGTCCTTGTTCAACCCCAGCTTGCGGCACAGTTCCATGTTCACCGGGATGTTGGCGGCGGAACTGCGGGTAAAGAAGGCGGTGATGCCCGAGTCCTTCAGACAGCGCAGCACCAGCGGATAGGGGTTCTGGCGAGTCCCCCAGAACACGATGGCGGGATAGGCCACCAGCGCCACGAACAGCATGCAGCCCACCAGCACCAGCAGCAGCTGCCCGTACTCGGTGAAGATCTCCAGGCCGTTCTCGGAGACGGAGGTGTACACCAGGCCCAAGATGCCGAACGGCGCCAAGGCGATAATCCAGCGCACCACCGTGGAGATGGCGTCGGAGATGCTGGTGAACACGTCCTTCACCGGCTGGCCGGCCACGCGCACGGCCACGCCCAGCAGCACGGCCCAGGCCAGAATGCCCAGGTAGTTCGCCTCGGCCAGCGCCTTGACCGGGTTAGCCACGGCGTTAGTGATAAGCGTTCCCAGCACCTCGCCCACGCCGGAGGGAGCGGCGGTGTCCTCAACGGTGGTGACCAGCGTCAGATCAACCGGGAACAGCAGGGAGGCGATCACGGCCACCACGGCGGCGATGAAGGTGCCCACCAGGTACAGCAGCACGACGGTCTTCATGGCGCCGGCGGACTTCGCGTTCGCAAGCGAGCTGATGACCAGGAAGAACACCAGGATAGGCGCCACAGCCTTCAAGGCGTTCACGAACACGGTGCCCAGAAGCTCCACGACGCTGAGCCCCGGCGGGGCGAACACGCCCAGCAACGCACCGATCACCAAGCCTATGATGATTCGCTTGATCAAGCTCAGCGAGCTCCACGCCTTGGCAACACTCTTCAAACCGTCCATAGGCGATCCTTTCCCCTTTGCGCCAACGGATTACCCTGTTCCTTGACGAACCACTGTAGCACTACGAAGAGGTTATCATCCCCACAAGCTCCCCAACGGAAGAGACGAAGCGGTAACGTCCCGCATCTTCGGGCGAAAGGAACCCCTCCTGCTCCATGAGGGCGAGCTGGGCTTTGAGCGGCTCGTAGAAGCCGTCCACGTTCAGCAGGTAGCATGCGTCCTGGCCAAGCCCCAGGCGAACCCTCGAGGCGATCTCGGAAATCTCCTCCAAGGTGCCTACGCCGCCTGGCAGCGCCACGAACACGTCCCCCAGCTCTATCATCTTCGTCTTGCGCTCGGCCATGGTCTGCACCACGAACAGGTTCGTCAGATCGTGCTGCTCGACGCCGGCGTCGATGAAGAACTGCGGCTCCACGCCGTCCACCTCGGCCCCAGCATCCAGGGCGGCGCGGGAGACGACGCCCATAAGCCCCACGGAGCTGCCGCCGTAGACCAGCCGGTTGCCCGACTCGCCGATCCAACGGCCCAAAGCTCGCGCCTCTTCCCGAAACCTCGGGTTCGTTCCGAAGGTCGAGCCACAGTACACGACCACGTTCATAAGCTAGCCCCTGTCGGAAAGCGGCTTGGCCACGAAGCTCTTGTCCTCGCGCTCCACCGCTATGCCCTCGATGGACGCCACGAACTGGCGGAACTGGGTGAACCCCAGATCCCTCACCTTGAAGTCCTTGAACTCGCGGCGCACCTGCTGGCCCAAGCGCTCCAGGATGATGCCCGCATCCCCGGCGGAGCGGACGGCCTCAAGCACGAACTCCGCAGGCGTGACGGTGGGAGCGGGCTTGGGCTTGCGGCCTCGGCGCTTGGGCTGCTCGCTTGGGGACTGTTCGGCCTGCGACTCCTGAGCCGGCTGCGCCTTCTCGGCCGGCGCGGCCTCGGGCTCGACGGCCGCTTTCGGCTTGCGGCCGCGCCGCTTGGGCTGCTCGGACTTGCCGACGGCATCCTGCTCGGCAGCCGCCGCAGGCTCCGAGGCCGCGTCCTTCGCCTGGCCGCGCGCCTTGCGAACGGAGCGTCCGGGGCGACGGTCCCGATCATCCTTCTCGACCTCGGGCTGCGCCGTGCCGGAAGCGGACGGCTCGGCGGCGGGGGCGGGCTCGGCCGGAGCTGCGGGCTGCTCCACCGCAATGGGGGCCGCTTTGCCATGGCGACGACGGGGCTGGCGGTGCGCAGTTGCGGGCGCCTCGAAAGCGCCCGCCGCGCCCTCGCTCCCCGCAGCCTGGGAAGGCTCCTGGCCGCCCTCGGGCAGCGCCCCCTTCGCAAGCGCGGTCTGGGGAAGCTCGGGCTTGCGGTCGGCGACCGCGTCGAGCGGGGTGCGCGCGCGCTTGCTCTGCGCCGGCTTGAGCGAGCCGCCCTTGACCTCCCCCTTCGGCTGCGAAGCGGGCGCGACCTTGCCGACCTGCGCCTCGTCGGCCTTCGGCTCCACATGGCCCCGCGCCCGCTGCTCCCCCAACTCGGTAAGAACCACGGTCACCGAGCTGCCGTCCTTGGTGATGCGCACGGTCTTGAACACGTCTATCAGCTTCGAGAGCAGGTTAGTGCCGTAGCTGCGCACATCGAAGTCGGGGTAGCGCTTCAGCATGCGGCTTCCAACCTCGCCAAGGCCCGTCGACTTGCCGTTGTTCAGGTTCTCGGTGATGATGTCCACCACCGCCTGCTCCACGTCGTCGATGGTGGGACCTTCGCCGCCGGCCTGCTCCCCCACGGCGCCGTCGGCCTTCATGCGGCCCTTGCGGTTGCTCGGCAGCAGCAGCTCCAGCGTGGTGAAGATGTCGCAGGCCTTGCGGAAGGGCACCGGGGTCTTCTTCTCGCCCATGCCGATAACCGTAAGGCCGCTCTCGCGAAGGCGGCTGGCCAGGCGCGTGAAATCGCTGTCGGAGGACACAATGCAGAACCCGTCAACCGAGTCGGTGTACAGGATGTCCATGGCGTCGATGATCATGGCCGAGTCGGTGGCGTTCTTGCCCTGGGTGTAGCTGAACTGCTGGATGGGGGTAATGGAGTTCTCCAGCAGCGTGTCCTTCCATTTCCCATGCAGCGTGTTCGTCCAGTCGCCGAAGATCCGCTTGATGGTAATGGTCCCGTACTTGGACAGCTCGTCCAAAATGGGCTTGATGTACTTCGCCGACACGTTGTCGGCATCGATGAGCAGGGCGAATCGTTTCTCGGACGATTGCTTTTCCATAGGCTGTTCAGCTCCTTGGGAGAATGCGTTTCAAACAATAGATGCCATTATAGCGCCAGCTGGAGGTAGGACGCCGTGCAAAGCAGCGCGAAGACCGCCACGATGACGGCGAACAGCACGTTCGCGGCGCGGGAGCCCCAGTGAGCGCCCACTGCGTCGAACATCCCGCACACAAGCGGATAGATGATCCAGATGTAGAACACCGCCACAAGCCCTATGACCAGGTCGTTGACAAGCCATGCCTGACCGAAGATATTCAACGGCATCTGAGAGTTGTCCCAATACGGGTACACGCCCGTCGCATCCGGCTGGTTCACCAGCCAACCGATAACGAGCTCCATAACCATGGCCAGCAGAGTCGAATAGGCAAACGTCTCCAGCAGGGCGCCCCACACGGTCTTGCGCCGGCGCACCACGGATTCCTTGAAGGGCTCGAGCACCAGCGTCATGACCACCGCGCCGAAGCCGTACACCCAATAGGGATGGTACCACGGGTCGGTCCACACGGCGTAACCGTCCGACACGATGCCGAAGCACCGGTCCATGAACAGGCAATAGGGAATCTCAAGCCAATGCCCCACGATACAGCCTGCGCAGAAGCACACGATGACGGCGCGCCAGAACCCCCAGGACTTCGGCTTGAAGAAGCCGATCTCGTCCAGTTCGTGAAGCCTATGCAGCTTAAGCCTGTTCATCGCGCCCCCGCAGTGCATGCCGCCTTCCTTGCATCCGGCTTCGCGACCCGAAACCGACAAAGCGATTCTACCGTCTTCGTAAATCGCAGGCGGCCAGTGGAAAAAGTTGCACCTTGTTGATGAGCGGACGTTTCCGTTTGGTTGACCGAGGCGCTCCTATATCCGCACGCTAACCAAGGTCGCTTGCGGACTTCAACCCCGCGGCGCCATGCGCATAGAGCACCCCGTTGCGGACGGCCTGCTCCATGGCCGTGGCCGCCATGATGGACACCACGTCCGCATCGGCCTCCACAGGCCCCGAGGCCAATGCGAAGATGGCGTCTCCGTCGCCCTGGGTATGCACCGGGAAGATGGCCCGGGCGAACCCGTCGTGAGCCACCTGGGCCACCTTCTTGCACTGGGTCTTGGTGAGCGCGGCGTTGGTGAGCACGCAGCCGATGGTGGTGTTCGCGCAGGCACCGGCGCTTGCGGCTGCGGTCTGCTGCGCCTGCCAGGCGGCGAAGGCCTGCAGCGGGTCGACCACCGAGCCGTCGTCGCCGAGCGTGCCGGCAATCCAGCCGCCGCGGCCGTCGGTCACGTTGCCTGCAGCGTTCACGGCGACGCACGCCACAACGGCCAGCGCCCCCAGCTTCGCCCCGGCCCAGCCGAAGCCGCCCTTCATGGCCCGGCGCGGGTCGCCCATCTTGCCCACCGTGGCGCCGGTACCTGCCCCCACGCATCCCTGGGCGGGGGCGTCCTTGCGCGCCGCCCCGGCAAACGCCAGCGCATCGCGGGCAGCTTGGGCGCCGGCCGACTTATCCGGCCACCAGGGCTTTCCCATGGGCAGGTCGAACAGGCACGCCGCAGGGACGATGGGCACGCAGGCCCCGGCTATGGGAAAGCCGATGCCGCGCCCGGAAAGCTCCTCGGCCACGCCGCAAGCCGACTCCAGCCCGAAGGCCGAGCCGCCCGAAAGCACCACGGCGTGGACCTTCTGGATCATCTTCTCGGGCTCGAGCAGGTCCGTCTCGCGGGTGGCGGGCCCTCCTCCGCGCACGTCCACCGACCCGGCCGCTCCCTCGGGCGCCACGATCACGGTGCATCCCGAAAGCGCATCGTCGTTGGTGTAGTGCCCGATGCCGAACGCCGGCACGTCGTCGAAGGTTGCCTCTTGGAACAGCGGGTTCATCGTCCCATCTCCTTTCCCTGTGCCCGAACAAGGGCAAGCAGATCGTCGCGCCGGTTCGGCACGCTTCCCTCCATCACCTGGTCGAGCAGCTCGCGCAGCACGACCCCCACCTGCGGGCCCTGCGCGAGTCCGCAGGCCATAACGTCGTTTCCGTCGATCGCAAGCTGGCCCACGCCCACCGGCTCGCCCGTCGCCCGCACGGCGTCCAGAAGCTCCAGGGCACGCGTTGCCGCCTCGGCCCGCTGCGCGCCGCCCGCAGCCTGGGCCAGCCCGTCGGCCCGCCGCAGCCCTAGAAGCGCCCGCGCCAAATCGAAGCGCCCCCCCAGGGACCGCACCAGTCTGGCGGCGCCCTTCTCCGTGGTGGGCGTCGCGTCGTCGTGGATCGCGACAAGCCGGCATACGTCGTCGACGAAAGCCCTGGAGAAGCAGAACCGCCCCAGCACCTCCCCGGCCATGGCCTGCCCCAAGCGCCCGTGGCCGTAGAAATGGCCCACGCCCTTCTCGTCGACGAAGAACGCAGCCGGCTTGGCCACGTCGTGCAGAAGCGCCAGCCAGCGGTCGAGCGCGTTGGGCGCCACGCCGTCGACCACGCGCGCCGTATGGGCCAAGACGTCGTAGCAGTGGTGGGGGTTGCGCTGGTCAAGGCCTTCCATGGCCACCAGCTCGGGCAGTACCACGGCCAGCACGTCCCAGGTCTCCAGCAGCGCCTTGCCCGCAGAAGGCGCAGTCAGCAGCCGGTTGAGCTCATCGGTCACGCGCTCGGTCGCCACGTTCAACACCATGGACTTGCACGACCGCATGGCTGCCAGCGTCCCGTCCTCTACGGTGAAACCGAGCTGGGCGCAGAAGCGGCAGGCGCGCAGCACCCGCAGCCCGTCCTCGGAGAAGCGCGCAGCCGGATCGCCGACGGCGCGGATCACGCCCAAGAGGACGTCACGCTGGCCGCCGAAGGGGTCGCGCAGGCCGCGTTGGGGATGATAGGCCATGGCGTTGACGGTGAAATCCCTCCGGGCAAGGTCCTCCTCGATGCTTCCCACGAAACGCACCTCGTCCGGACGGCGCCCATCGCTATAGGCCCCGTCGCTGCGGAAGGTGGTCACCTCCACCGGCTCCCTCTGGGCGACGGCCGTGACGGTGCCGTGGGCCGTACCCGTCTCGTGCACGGCGACCCCTCTGCGCCGCAGCGCCTGCGCCGCCTGGGGCCAGAGGGCCGAGGAGGCCACGTCGGCGTCGGAAGCCGGACGCCCCAGCAGCCCGTCGCGCACCGCGCCGCCCACAAGCCACGCCTCGAACCCGGCGTCCTCCAGCGCCTCGATGACAAGCCGGGCGCCCGGCGAGACCACGGAAGGCTCCACTTACGCCCCCAGCAGCTCTCTGAGCTGGCGCAGCGCGTTGCCCCTATGGGACACCGCATGTTTGTCCTGCGCCGGAACCTGCCCGAACGACAGCTTCCCTTCGTAGGCGTCGGGGAAGAACAGCGGGTCGTAGCCGAAGCCGCCCTCGCCCCGCAGCTCGTGCCCGATCCTCCCCTCCACCGTGCCCCGGGCCGTGATTTCGGAGCCGTCCTCGTCGACGAACGCCAAGGTGCACACGAACCGGGCGCTTCGGCGCTCGTCGGGCACGTCCCGAAGCTCGGCGAGCAGCTTGGCGTTGTTCGCCGCATCGTCGCCGTCGGCGCCGGCGTAGCGGGCCGAGTACACCCCCGGCTGCCCGCCGAGAGCATCCACCTCCAGTCCCGAGTCGTCGGCAAGCACCGCAGCCCGCAAGCCGGCCTCGCGCGCCACGGCGAACGCCGAGCGCGCCTTGATGAGCGCGTTGCCCAGAAACGTGTCCGCGTCCTCAGCCGGATCGGAGCTGATGCCGGCCTGGCGCAGGGTTCGGAACTCCCAACCGGGAAAGTCTAGCGCCTCGGCGATCTCGATGGCCTTGTGGGCGTTGTTGCTGGCGATGATGACGGTCTTCACGAAGATGCCCCTTTCGCTTCGATGCGACTGACAAGGACGGGCGGCGAACCTGCCGCTAGGAGAAGCTCACAGTGGATGCGCCCTCTATAGGACACCCGAAGGCCCGACTCCCGAAGGCGGCGAACTCCTCGGCGTCGTTTCCGGTGGTGAAGAAGCGGTAGGCGGGCACGGACGAGTCGGGGGCAAGCTGGCCGCGGCGGCGCAGGATCTCGGCGACGTCGGAAGCTGTTTCGCGGGCCGAGGACACCAAGGTGACCCCGCGGCCCATCACGCTTCCGATAAGCGCCTTCAGCAGCGGATAGTGGGTACAGCCAAGAACCAGCGTGTCCACCTCGCAGCGGCGCAGCGGCTCCAAATACTCGCGGGCTATCTCCTCGAAGGCGGGGCGAACGTACACTTTCGACGCCATGGATGTGTAGTCTTCTATAGGCCCCTCGGCCATACGCACACCCAGCTCGGCAATCTCCACGAACCGGGGGGTGGCCGTAGAGAACACGGTGATCCCGGCGTCCAAGTTGCGGATGGCCTCGGTGTAGATGTTCGATTCGATGGTGGCCTTTGTGGCGATAACGCCCACGCGCCGGTTTCTCGTGGCCTGCACGGCCGCCCGGGCACCCGGCTGCACCACGCCGATCACCGGTACCGGCAGCGTCTGCTGGGCGTGCACCAATCCGGCAGCGGTGGCGGTGTTGCACGCAATAACCACCAACTTCACCCCCTGGTCCACAAGCCATCCGCCGATCTGCTGCACGAAGCTGTCGACCTCGGAAAGCGACCGGGGGCCGTAGGGGCACCGAGCCGAGTCGCCCAAGTAGACAAGCGACTCGTTCGGCAGGGCCCGGGCGATGTCCCTGGCAACCGTAAGCCCGCCGAAGCCCGAGTCGAACAGGCCGATGGGCGCCGTGGAGGAGTTGTCTGCGATGCGTTCCATGGTAACCAGTATACCCCAGCGCCGCCTGCGCCCTTGCAAAGTCCCGGGGACTGCCATACCATCTTCGCCATGAGCAAGGAACACGACAGCAAGACCAACGCCATGCGGCTGCTCGACGCAGCGAGCCTACCCTATCGCACGCGCTTCTTCGAAACCGACGGGGCGCTTTCGGGCGTGGAGGTAGCCTCGCTTCTGGGGCTTGACCAGGACAGCGTGTTCAAAACCCTCGTCACCCAGGGAAAATCCGGCGAGCACTACGTGTTCATGATTCCCGTGGCCTGCGAGCTGGACCTGAAGAAGGCCGCCCGGGCCTGCGGGGAGAAAGCTGTGGCCATGGTCCGCTCCCGCGAGCTGCTAGGGCTCACAGGCTACGTGCACGGGGGATGCTCGCCGCTGGGAATGAAGAAGCCCTTCCCCACCTTCATCGACGAGACGGCCTCGCTCTACGACCAGGTTACCTTCTCGGGAGGGCGCATCGGCTGCCAGATAACCATGGCGCCCCAGGACCTTGCGGGGCTGGTCGGCATACAGGAGGCCGACCTCACGGTGGTGTGAGGCCGGCCTCGCATTCGAAGAAGACCGCGTACCCGCACCGCGTCCGTCCGTCGGGGCTTCGGCGAAGCGGTTGACGCATCCTAGTAGTGGCTCACCACAACATCGCTGTACTTGATGAGCCCGTAAAGCTCGCGGGCCTTGTCCTTGGGCAGGTTGACGCACCCGTGGCTTCCGTAGCCCTCCTTGTACATCTCGCCGCCGAAGCCGTCGGTCTGCCAGTCGGCGTCGTGCAGACCGATGCTGATGCCGTCGAAGGGCATCCAGTAGGTGACTTCGGTCTCGTACTCCTTCTCGCCGTTGGAGTCGTAGCCGATGAGCTTCGAGGGGCTTTCGGGCTTGTTCAGCCAGAACACGCCGGTGGAGGTGTCGTGCTCGCCGTCGGGGGTGCCGGAGATGCAGTCGGACTCCCACACCAGCTTGCCATCGTCGTCGTAGAAGCGGACATGCTGCTCGCCCAGGTCGATGTCCAGGTAGCGCTTGCCCCAGTCCTGGCCGCCTGGCGTGGTGTAGTCGTAGCCCGTGGAATCGGTGGGAATGGCCAGGGTCTGCTCCACGGCCTCGCCGCCTTTAAGGATGTCCTTCACCTGGTTGGCCAGCGTCTCGGTCTCGATCTCCCAGCCGTAGGTGCCCCCCTCCACGGTGAACTGCTTGCCGTCGGGGCGGGTGTAGGTACGGCGCTTGCCGATGGTGTTCAGCTCGTCCGCCATATCCTGGGCCCAGGCATCCACCTCTTCGTCGCGCAGGGTGGGTTTCAAGTCGTCGCCCAAGGTGATCCACTGGGTCAGCTCATCGGACCCCAGCTTAGCCACCTCGGTATCGGATAGGGTGAACGTCAGCTTGCTGCCTACGATGGCGTTGGCCTCCTGGGCCGCCGTGTTCAAGCGCTCGTCGTCGGAGAAGACGGTGGGCTGCAACAGGTCGTCCTCGGTAAGGGTCACGCTGGGCTTCAAAAGCGCGATGGCCTCGTCAGCGGCGGCGATGACGGCGTCGGGGTTCAGGGCCTGACCTACCGACTCCTTCGTCACAAGGAAGGCTCCCTTGGCGCTATCGTAAGCCAGGTTGGCGTCAACGGGACCTTTGACCGTGTCGTTGAAGGAGATCACCAGGCTGCGGACCGCTTCGGCAAGCCCCGCCTCGTTGGTGGTGGCCACCAAAATGTCGGTCTCGTCGTGGCGCTTCTCCCATTCCTGGATCCAACGCCAGCTGTCCTGGTGCGACAGAGCCGTGTCGACGATGTCCCACGTGTCCACGGAAAGCCCCATGTCCGTGGCGTTCAGCGTGCGGTCGAAGCCCATGCCCGAGATGTTGAGCGTGTAGTTCGACACCGAGTTCGACAACGCCTTCTGCGCGTCGGCGGCGCTCATAAGCGACACGTCCACCTTGCCGATGTTGGTGTTGGGAAGGAATCGGTCGCTGAAGTACAAGGCAACCCCCGAATAGGCAAGCCCCGCCACGCAGAGGATGGACACCAACGTGAGCAGCAAGATCTTGGGGGCGCTGCGCTTCTTCCTGCCCTTCGAGTGGCCGGAGCCGTGAGCGCCCCACTCCACCGGGCGCACCGGGGACTCGCCGGTCACCTGCATGGGGGCAACGGCGGCGGGCCTAGCGGGCGACTGCTGGTAGCGGGGCTGCTGGCCACGCTGCGAACGGCGGCCTTCGGCACCGCGCTCCGGGGGCATCTTGAACGCCTTCGTGACGCCGGGCGCCGGAGCAGCCGAGGCTTGGCTTCGGGGCATGGCCTGGGTCGCATCCGGCGATATGACGGGCACGACCCCCATCTCGACCGTGTCGTCGGCAGCGGCCTCGTGCGCCGCGCGAGGGAGAGGCGCGGAAACAGGCGCAGTCTCGGCAGCGCTGGCGGCTTCAGCCTCTTTCCGCCGCGACTCGGCGGCCGCGGCCACCTCGACCGCCCTCTGGCGCGCCGAGGCTGTAACCGGCGCGGCATCGTCGGCGCTGGCGCCTTTCGCGGCCTTCGTGGTTTTCCGACGCGACGTAGCGGCAGGCGCAGCCTCGGCGGTGCCGGAGGCTTTCGCGGCCCTCGCCGCCTTCTGACGCGGGGTGGCGGGAGACTGCTCGGGCGCGTCGCTGTCAACGAGGACGCGCTCGGTCGTCCGCTCGGCAGCCTCCGGTGATTTCCGCGTACGCGACGATTTCGCCGCCTTGGTAGACTTGGCGGATTTGGACGCCTTCGAGGAGCCCGAAGCCTTGCCCTTGGAGCCCTTCGGAAGATCCGTCGCCTGGGCAGCCTGGTCAGATGCGGCGACGTCGGCCGCCGGAACAGCGGCAGTGTCGGCCGCGGTATCTTTCAGCTGGTCTTCGGCGGCCGCTTGTGCAGCGCGCTCGTCGAGACCGCGAGGGGTGTCTTCGTTCATGCTGTGTTTGCTCGCTCTCGTATCCAACTTGCAAAGCGCATTGTATCATTTCAGCAACAGCTTGGGCACAGCATACGGAGCGAATCGGACCTTGTGCCACCCGTGGCGCGATTGCACCAAGATTCCACGAAGCTGTGGGCTTTGCGAGCACGCCCGCGACCAGCTGCAGCTAGCGCCCGCAAGGAGCGCGGGCGGCACGGCAGGCAACGCGCGTGCCACTGTGCGACGGCTCCGTGCGCTGCAGTGCTGGCAGGGCGCAAGAGGCGACACTACGCACATGGCGCAGGGGACGATTCCACGTGCCACCATGTTGCGGGCGCCCCCATCTGCGTGTAGGCCACAGCGGCGTGGGGAACGATTCCACGTGCCACCGTGTTGCGGGGGCAAGAAAACCTATTGAAAAACGGACTTTTTGGCTGAGCTTCTGACCTGGTAGAACAGATAAAACACCAGTTCACAGCGGGTAGTCTTCTCGCTTTCCCGTGACCAAATAATCCATTCTTCAATAGATTTGCTTTGCCGGAGAAGGGGAAACGCTTCAGCGGCGGAGGGGAGCGGCTCTTTGCGCAATTCCGCCGCTATGCATAAAAAATCGGCCGCTCACCTGGCGAAACAGGAAAGCGGCCGAACGTTCGTATTGGTGGAGGCGCGGAGAATCGAACTCCGGTCCATACTATACCCTCCCCGAGGCTCTACAAGCTTATCCGCTGATCGCGTTTAGAGGAAGCGGAGGTTCATCGGCAAACGCCGCTCCCTCGAGTCGGTTCGGTCTTAGCTTCGGCCATACCGGCTACGTGCCGAAGCGCATTCCCCTGAGATGACGTCGCGTCCGGGACGGGGAAATACCCGGAGTTGACGGCATGGCGCGATTAAGCAGCCATGGGCAGCGCAGAAGCGCTGTAGGAGTTGTTCTTGCCAATTAAATTGACGGTACCCCTGTTTAACGTGGCGAGGAGACCACGACCTGCTCCCCGGTTCGGACATACCATGTCGAAACCAGTCGCCCCCGAAGGTCGGTCGAGGCAAAAGGGCATGCTCCACCTTATCAAAGTACAGGTTGGTCATTCTAGCGCTCCCCCAGACGATGTCAAGGCGGTAGAAAGGCTTGACCACGCTCGGCCAAGCCTTGCGGCGCCCGGACGCCTCGGCACAGTCGCCTTGTCGGGAAGACGGCAAGCCCGGTGCCAGCCACTGCACCACGGCATGCCCGTCCCGGTCCGGCGCAACAACCGCGAAGGCACCGCGCGCCGCCTTCGCAGCCGCGCGCCCTGAGGCGCAACCTCCGGCACGGCGCCCCCTCCCCGCACGTTTCGGAAGAAGCACGGTTTCGGCGCGGCCCCTCCCGCAATCGGCGCCAGGTTTAGTACAATGGACTGACGCGCCCTGCGACGGGCACGGACGCATACGAAAACCAGCCATGGGAGGCATTCCATGAAGAAGCAGCAAGTCAAGTACCTGAAGAACCTCATCGAAGCGCCGTCGGCCACCGGCTGCGAGCAGTCCGTGGCCTGCGTGGTCCGCGAGCGCATGGGGCTGTTCGCCGACGAGGTGACCACCGACACCATGGGCTCGGTCCACGGGCGCCTGCACGGCAACGACACCGCCAACGGCGCGGCACCGACGCTCATGCTGGCCGCCCATATGGACGAGATCGGCCTCATGGTGCGCTACATCTCCGATGACGGCTTTTTGTACGTGTCGGCGGTAGGCGGCGTGGACGCAGCCATCCTGCCCAGCCTGCGGGTGGACGTGCACGCGAGCAACGCCGATGAGCCCCTGCGCGGCATCGTGGCCCGCAAGCCCATCCACCTCATCTCCGCCGACGAGCGCAAGAACGTCACGCCCTTAGACCAGCTCGTCGTAGACCTGGGCCTTCCCGGCAAGAAGGTGAATCAGCTGGTGGCCATCGGCGACACCATCACCTTCGCCGCCGGCTTCGAGCGCCTAGGCAAGAAGCTGGCGGTGTCGCGCGCCTTCGATGACAAGTGCGGCGTATGGGTCATCACGCGGGTGCTGGAGCTGCTCGCCGACGATGGCTGCGCGGGTGACGTGGTGGCAGCCGCCACGGTACAGGAGGAGATCGGAACGCGCGGAGCCATCACCTCAACCTACGCTGTGGCCCCCGACGTGGCCGTGGCCTTCGACGTCACCCATGCCACCGACTACCCCGGCATCGACAAGACCAAGCACGGCGACCTGAAGTGCGGCGGCGGCCCGGTTATCGCCCGCGGTCCCAACGTCAACCCCGAGGTGTTCGCGCGCCTGGTGGCGGCGGCCGAGGCGGAGGGCATCCCCTACCAGCTGGAAGCCGAGCCGTCCGTCACCGGCACCGACGCCCGCTCCATCCAGGTGTCGCGCGCCGGCATCCCCTGCGGGCTGGTGAGCGTGGCCCTGCGCTACATGCATACCCCCACCGAGGTCATAAACCTGGACGACCTGGAAGCGGCAGCGCACCTGCTGGCCCGCTTCGCCCGCGACCTAAACGGCGACGCCTGCTTCGTCCCCGGCATGAGGGAGGACTGCCCGGCGACGGAAGGCGGCGAAGGCGCAGACGAGCGAAAGGCCGGCGTCTAGGATGAAGCGCGACCGCGAGACCATCGCCAAGAACCGCAAGGCTACCCACGAGTACGAGATCCTGGACACCTACGAGGCCGGCATCGAGCTCAAGGGCACCGAGGTGCGCTCCCTGCGCGAGAACCACTGCCAGATGACCGACTGCTTCGCGCTCATCCGCGGCGGCGAGGCGTGGCTGCACAACGTGCACATCGCGCCTTACTCCCACGGCAACATCGCCAACGTGGATCCCGACCGCAAGCGCAAGCTGCTGCTGCACAAGCGTCAGATCCGCCTTATGCACGAGGCGGTGAAGGAAAAGGGCATGGCGCTCGTGCCCTTGGAGATGTATTTCGACGAGAACGGCCGCGTGAAGGTGCGCCTGGCCGTGGCCCGGGGCAAGAAGCTCTACGACAAGCGCGCCGCCCAAGCCGCCAAGGACTCCAAGCGCGAGATAGAGCGGGCGCTGAAGGAGCGCAGCCGCTAGGCGTGAGCCAGCGGCCGAAGCCGCATGCGGCCAGGCGCTGGCCGTCGTCCCGAATCGCCCAAAAAACGGCGCGCGCCCGAGAACCGTTCGGGAACGTTTGTGCGTCAATGCGCTGCGCGGCCGCATCCCCGCGAACGCTGCGCTAGAATGCAAACCAGATTACCCGAGGTTAGGAGGATGCCATGGCCTTTGACGACGAGCTTGAGGAACTGGAATCCGGCTGCGAGACCGAAGCCGAACAGATCGACGAGGAAACTGAGATCGAGGATGTGGAGTCGCAGCTCGACGACGACTACATGGACCCGAACTCCATGGCCTCCGATTTGGAAGAGGCCTACGAGGGCTTCATGGAAAACCGCGGGGCGAAATCCCGGGGCGCCCAGAGCGACGGCGAGGCCGTCATGGAGGAGGCAATTCGCGACGAGACCGGCATGTACCTGGGCGAGAACGGCTACCACGTGGTGGATCCCTACGGCGACGACGACAGCGCCGACGACCTGCCCAGCGGTGGCGACATGGATGACTTCGACGCCGACGAGCTAGCTGACGAGGCCGAGGAAGTGGACGAGCTGGAGCCAGCCGATGGCGACTACGGATTCGAGCTGGTGGAACTAGACTACGACGAGAACGACGTGGTTCGCTATATCAAGGACGAGGCCGGCGACGACATCGGGTTCGTGCTGCTGGAGGACGGCAAGGAGGTGGAGTACTTCTACGCCGAGGAGGACGAGGACGCCGACGAGGCCTACGAGCTGGTGGACATCGAGGTCAACGACGAGGACATCGTCCGCTACATCGTCGACGACGAGGACAACGAGATCGGCTTCGTGCTGGAAGAAGACGGGCGCGAGGTGGAGTACTACTACGCCGAGGAAGACGAGGTGGACGAGAAGCCCAAGAAGTCCAAGAAGGGCGACGAGTTCGACCTGGGAATCACCCGCGAAGGCGTTGCTGAAGCCACCCGCGACGCCAACGACATCTACCGCGAAGGCATTGCTGCGGCAGCCGAGTTCAAAGAGGCCTTCGACGACATCAAAAGCGGCCTGGACTTCTCGTTCCTGAAGTCCGCGAAGAAGAAATAGCGCCTATGACCACCTACGTCGCCTACTACCAATCCCCCGCCGCCGCCGACGTGCGCGGCAGCGGCACCTTCACCTTCGAGAGCGAGGGGAAGGCCGGATCGAAGATCAACCAGCGCGACGCGCGCCTGAAGATGCTGGAACTGTTCGGTCGCGACGCCGTGTCGTGGACCATCGAGCGCGTGGAGAAGAAGAAGGCCAACAACACCATCTCCGACGGCCAGATGACCCTGGATTTCCGCCCCCCGAAAGCCGAGCGCAAGCGAGCCGTGCGCAAGGACTGGTGGTAGGGCCGACCGAGCAGAGAAGCGAAGTCCTCGCGGGACGTAAAAGGGTTGTCGGCGCCAACTCGACGCCGACAACCCTTTTTTAATCGCGCTCTTACGTCGCTCTTACGCGACGCCGCCCTGCAGCTCTTCATCATCGAAGCTTCCACACGACCTGCCGCGCTGCTCGGCAAGAGATTCCTCAATAGACTCTTGGTAGGCGCGCTTCGACGAGCTGAAAGACCAGGTGCTCTGGTCCGACGGACAGCCGGACCTGTAGCCCCGGCCATCGGGACCGTCGGGGAAACCGCCGAGGCAGACGTGCCCGCCCGACGCTAGCGGTGGTTGGCCTCGAAGCGCTCCATGAAGCGCACCAGGGCCTCCACTCCCTCGTAGGGCATGGCGTTGTAGATGCTCGCGCGCATGCCCCCCACGCTGCGATGGCCCTTCAAGCTCTCAAGGCCGCTGTCCTTGGCCTCGGACACGAACAGCGCGTCAAGATCGGCGCTGCCGGTGACGAAGGGAACGTTCATAAGCGAGCGATCCTCGCGGCGGGCGGTGCCGCTGAACAGCTGCGACTGGTCCAAAAACTCGTAGAGCAGGTTCGCCTTGCGCTCGTTTGTGCGCTGCATGGCCTCAAGGCCGCCCCGGCGCTTAAGCCACTGAAACACCAGCCCGCAGATGTAGATGCCGTAGGCCGGCGGCGTGTTGTACAGGCTTCCCGCCTCGGCCTGGGTGGAATAACGCATGATGGTGGGCGTGAAGGGCAGCACGTCCTCGCGGATCAGGTCGTCGCGCACGATGACGATGGTCACGCCGGCCGGCCCCACGTTCTTCTGCACGCCGCCGTAGATGAGGCCGAAACGGCTCACGTCCATGGGCTCGGACAGGAACATAGAGCTCACGTCGGTCACCAGCGGCACATCGCCGGTTTCGGGCAGCTTCGTGTAGCGGGTGCCGTAGATAGTCTCGTTCTGGCAGATGTAGACGTAGTCGGCATCGGGGCTGAAGGCGAGCCCTTCCACGTCGGGCACGTAGGAGAAGTTGCCATCCTCGGAGCTAGCGACGCAGCGCGCGTCCCCGTAGAGCTTCGCCTCCTTGAAGGCCTTCTTCGACCAGCTGCCCGACACGATGTAGTCGGCCACCTTGCTGCGCATGAGGTTCATGGGAATGGCGGCGAACTGCTGGGTGGCGCCGCCCTGCAGGAAGAGCACCTGGTAGTTGCCGGGGATATCCAGCAGCTCGCGCAGGTCGGCCTCGGCCGTCTCGATGATGGCCTTGTAGGCGGCGCTGCGATGGCTCATCTCCATGACGGACATGCCGGTGCCCTTATAGTCGAGCATCTCGTCGGCCGCCTGGCGCAGCACCTCCTCGGGCAGCATCGCGGGGCCGGCAGAGAAGTTGTACACGCGCGCCATGGGCGACCTCCTTGGGTTTGCTGAGCGGATGAGGCCGATGATAGCGCTTTTCGAACGCGCGCACCGCCGCGACGGCAAAACGCCCCATATCTCCCGGCCACCGTACATCCCGCACACCACACATCCCGCACTCCCGCGCACCGCACTCCCGCACCGCCGCATCCCGATGGATACAGCGCATACCGGCGGGGTTCTGCGCTATTTCCTGCGGAACCTCGCCGCGGTGCACTGCATACGGCACCGCCAAGGTGCCCCGAGCCATCGCGCTAGGAGAGCCCCGGCCATCCCTGCTGACGGTATGCTTCGTAGGCGGCAATGGCCACGGCATTGGAGAGGTTCAGGCTGCGGGCACCGTCTGCCATGGGAATGCGACGACAGCGGTCCGCGTAGGCGTCGATCAGCGTCGGATCGAGCCCGCGGCTCTCGCGACCAAACACCAGAAAGTCGCACTCTCCGTAGGACGCCTCGTGGTAGGGAGCCCGCGCCTGGCCCGTGAACAGGTGCAGCGCGCCTTGGCCCAGCTCCCCGGCCTCCCACGCATCGAAGAACGCCTGCGCGCAGGGCCAGCAGGTGATGTCCACCTTGTCCCAGTAGTCGCACCCGGCCCGGCGCAGGTTGCGCTCGGTAGGCCGAAACCCCATGGGCTCTATCAGATGCAGCGGCGCCCCCAAGCAGGCACAGGTGCGGGCGATGTTGCCCGTGTTCTGCGGGATCTCCGGCTCCACCAGTACGATGCTCACCATAGGAAACACCTCTCCGAAACCACAGCCGCAACAGCCCTTCTCCCACGCCACATGCTCCGCGAACCCCTAGGCCTGCTGGGCCTGGCGGGCCATCTCCGCCTCCAGCTCCTCGGTGAGCATGAACCATTCCTCCTCGGCATCGGACAAGCGCTTCTTGAGCTTCGCATGCTCGGCGATGGCGTCGGAGGACGCATCCTCGTTGATGTAGAAGTCCGGGTCGGCCATGAGCGCCAGCAGCTCTTCCATGCGCTTGTTGTCGCGCTCCATCTGCTCGTCCAGCTGCGCGATGCGCTTGCGGTGGTTCTTCAGGGCCGCGTAGGCGCGGTTGCGGGCCTCGGCCTCGCGCCGCTTCTGCTCCTTCGACTTCGGGGCGCTGCCCTTGGCCGCCGTAAGCTCTGTCTTAGCCCCCCCGCCGCCTGCGGCCCCAGCAGCCTCAGCACTGGCGCTCGCGGCGCGCACGCCCTCCTCGCGGCGCCCGTGCTTGTTCACCGCCACCACGCGCCCCTTGCCGCCCGCGGCCTCGGCAGCTTTCCCCGGCGCGCCCGAAGCGCCCACCACCTCGTCCACCAGCGATTCGCCCGCAGGGGCGGCACCTTCCAGCTGGCCCGACTTGTACAGGTAGTAGTCGTAGTCGCCGTCGTAGACGGAAAGCTTGCCCGGCGTCACCTCCACGATGCGGTTCGCCACGCCGCGGATGAGATGGCGGTCGTGGGTGATGAGCAGGATGGTGCCCTCGAAGGTCCGCAGCGCCTGCTCCAGGATGTCGGCGCTGGCGATGTCCAGGTGGTTCGTCGGCTCGTCCAAAAGCAGCAGGGGACTGGGAGCCACCAGCATCTTGGCCAGGGCAAGCCGGCTCTTCTCGCCGCCGGATAGCACCGATACGCGCTTGTCAACCGCATCCCCCGTGAACAGGAAGGCGCCCAGCAGCGTGCGCACCTGGGACATGGTCCAACCCGGCGCCGCATGGTCCAGCTCCTCAAACACGGTGTTGCCCGCATGCAGCTCCTCCAGCTGGTGCTGGGCGTAGTAGGTCTTGGTCACGTGCACGCCGTACTCGACGGTGCCGGCATCGGGCGCCTCCACCCCGGCAACCATCTTCAGCAGCGTGGACTTGCCGGCGCCGTTGGGCCCCACCAGCGCTATCTTGTCGCCGCGGTACATGGTGAAGTCCTGGCCGTCGTAGACCACCTTGTCTCCAAAGGCCTTGCGCAGTCCGCGCGCCTTCACCACTATGTCACCGGTGCGCGGCGGCTGCTTGAAGTTGAAGTGCACCGTCTTCTTCTCCTCGGGAAGCACGATGCGGTCCTCCATGATCTTCTCGATGCGCCGGGCACGCTCCTGAGCCTGCTTGGCCTTCGTGGCCTTGTAGCGGAACTTGTCCACGAAGGCCTGCAGGTGCGCGATCTCCTCGTCCTGCTTGGCGCGCTCGGCCCGCAGCCGCTCCAGACGCTCCTCACGCGCCTTCAGATAGGCCGTGTAGTTGCCCTTGTACAGGTTCACGGTGCCGTCGGCCACCTCGGCCACGCGGTCCACCATGTTGTCCATGAAGGCGCGGTCGTGGCTCACCACGATGACCGCTCCCTCGTAGGTGCGCAGAAACCCCTCCAGCCAGCGGACGCTCTCCAAGTCCAGGTGGTTCGTGGGCTCGTCCAAAAGCAGTACCTCGGGGTTGCGGATGAGCAGCTTGGCAAGGGCTATGCGCATCTGCCAGCCGCCGGAGAACTCCGAGGTCGACCGCCCAAGGTCGCCCTCCTTGAAGCCCAGGCCGAACAGCACGCTTCGCACCTTCGCCTCTATGGTGTAGCCTCCCAGCACCTCGTAGGCGTCCCGGGCGCGCCCGGCCGCCGCCAGCTGCTGCTCGGTGGGGTTCTCCCCCAGCGACGCCTCCAGCCGATGCAGCCGCTGCTCCGCCTCCAGGATCTCCACCTGCGACGCCATGACTTCCTCGAAGATGGAGCGGTCCTCCATCTCGATAGCCTCCTGCTCCAGATAGCCCACGCGCGCGCCCTTGGCGAGCACCACCCGGCCCTCGTCGGCGTCCTCCTGACCGGAGACGATGTTCAGAAGCGTGGTCTTCCCGGCGCCGTTGGGGCCCACCAAGGCCAATCGGTCGTATTCCTCCAGGCGCAGCGAGACGCCGGAGAACAGCGTGCGTCCGCCGAAGGATTTGGAAATCTGCTCGAGCTGCAGGATCATGGCGTCATGCCCTCCATGGATTGCGTAGTCAACAAGGCCGTCCCGCTGCGCGACCGCAAAGCCGGGCGCGAAGACGGCAACCGCTAAGTATAAAGGCTTTCGTCCCGTCCCGCAGCAAGATGTGCCGCGCAGTCGCAAAACCCTCCGCCCGCCGCCCGCCGCCTTCGCACCGCCGCACCCCTCGCCGCATCGACGCATCTTCACAAATTCCCCCCTTGCACCCCTAACGCGTTCCGCTATAATATCGTCTTGCGCTTGCGCATCGACATTCCTCGATAGCTCAATTGGCAGAGCATCCGGCTGTTAACCGGAGGGTTGTAGGTTCGAGTCCTACTCGAGGAGCCATTGAACTTAGGAAGGCCCCGCCTGTGCGGGGCCTTTTTCGTGCGCCGAAGTCTCATCTGTTAAATCGACGTTTCCCCTCCATTAACTGAATGCCCATTTCACACGCCTGAAACCTGGGAGTTCCATCATCGCAGGCGTTGGTTACCGCACAGAACAGGAGGAAACAAATGGATAGCGGCTCTAGCGCGTTCATGCTCGTCTGCACCATGCTCGTGCTGCTGATGACACCGGGGCTGGCCTTCTTCTACGGAGGCCTGTCGCGGCGCAAGAACGTCGGCAACACCATGGTGATGGTTTTCGTCGTTATCGGCATAGTGACGCTGACCTGGACCCTCTTCGGTTGGTCGCTGGCCTATGGCGGCAACGGCGAAAACCCCATCTTCGGAGGCTTCGACCAGTTGCTGCTGTTGGGGAGCACCCAGGCCATGCTGGCTGAGGCGCAGCTTGCCGTGGCAGACGCCTCGTACCCGTCCATGGTGGACATCGTGTTCCAGATGGCGTTCTGCATGATCACCACGGCCATCATCACCGGCGGCGTGGCCGGGCGCATGCGCTTCGGAGCCGTGGTGGCGTTCTTGACCGTATGGACGGTAGTCGTCTACCCGCCGCTAGCGCATATGGTGTGGGGCGGGGACGGCTCGCTCATCGGCGACGTCATCGGGGCGCTCGACTTCGCCGGCGGCGACGTGGTTCACATCTCATCAGGACTCACCGCCCTTGTGCTGGCGGTTCTCGTAGGCAAGCGCAAGGGCTTCGGCGCCATGAGCTACCGGCCCCACAACGTGCCCTTCATCGCCCTGGGCGCGGCGCTTCTGTGGTTCGGATGGTTCGGATTCAACGCGGGAAGCGCGTTTGCGGCTGACGGCATCGCGGCGCTGGCCCTGGTCAACACCGTGTGCGCCAGCGGCGCCGGCGTGGCATCGTGGATGGTGACGGAGCGGTTGGCCGTAGGCAAGCCCACCTTGGTGGGCGCCTGCACTGGCCTGGTGGCAGGTCTTGTGGGCATCACGCCGGCCGCAGGCTTCGTGGAGCCCTGGGCGGCGCTGGTCATCGGCATCATCGTGGCCCCCATCTGCTACCTGGCCATCTCGAAGCTGAAGGTGCGCCTGGGCTACGACGACGCCCTTGACGCCTTCGGCTGCCACTGTGTCGGCGGTATCGTGGGCGGCGTGCTCACCGGTATCTTCTGCCTGCCCGAGCTAAGCTGGACCGAATACGGCGGCTTGCTCTACACGGGCGACTTCTCGCTGCTGGGAAGCCAGGTCCTGGGCATCCTCGTCACCATCGCCTTCGTCGGCGTCTGCGACATCGTTTTGGGGCTGATCGTTAAAGCATGCTTCAAGGGCAGCCTGCGCGTGAGCGGCGAAGCGGAGGCGCAAGGCCTCGACGTGGCGGAGCACAGCGAGTCGGCCTACCCCGCCTACGTGGGTCTGGACTAGGAAAGGAGAGGTGAGCTAGATGAAGCGCATTACGGCGATCGTGCGGCCCGAGAAGCTGGAACCCCTGAAGGACGCCCTGTTCGAAGCCGGCGTGAAGGGCATGACCGTCAGCCAGGTCATGGGCTGCGGCAACCAGCACGGCTGGAAGGAGTACTACCGCGGCACCGAGGTGCTGCTGAACATGGTACCGAAGGTGAAGTTCGAAATCGTAGTTGACGACGAGGCGGTGGACAGCCTGGTAGCCGTCATCCAGAAGGCCGCCCGCACCGGCCAGGTGGGCGACGGCAAGATCTTCATCGTGCCCGTGGAAGAGGTCATCCGTATTCGCACGGGAGAAGCGGGCGACGAGGCACTTTAGGGCCGCCCCGAAGCGAAGCGGCAGCCGAAACGCAAAGGAGCCGGCAAAGCGCCGGCTCCTTTTTCACGCAGCGGACAATCCGCGAGACGCTAGTACACCATACCCATGGCCTCGCGCACCTGGCCGAGGGTTTCCTCGGCGATGGCGTTCGCTCGGGCGTTGCCGTCGTGCAGCACATCGGCGATGTAGCCCATGTCCCCCTCGAGCTCGCGGCGCCGCTCGCGAATGGGGGCGAGAAAGCCGTTCACGCTCTCGGTGACGTAGCGCTTGAGCGCGCCGGCGCCGTCGTTGCCGATCTCCTCGGCGATGGACGTCTCGTCGCGCCCGGTGCACAGGGCCGCCGTGGTCAGCAGCGCCGACACGCCGGGTCGCCCTTCGCGGTCGAAGGTGATGAAGCGCTCGGAATCGGTCTGGGACTTCTTGATGAGCTTGGCCGTCTCCGCATCCGTGGCCGAAAGCGAGATGGCGTTGCCGTAGCTCTTCGACATCTTCCGCCCGTCTAGGCCGGGAATCTCCACCGCGTCGGTGAGCAGGCCCTCGGGCTCCGGGAACACGCGCCCGTAGCGTTCGTTGAAGCGCCGGGCGATCTGGCGGGTCTGCTCGATGTGGGGCAGCTGGTCCTTGCCCACCGGCACGATGTTGCCCTTGCAGAACAAAATGTCGCAGGCCTGGTGCACCGGATAGGTGAGCAGAAGCCCCGTAAGGCTGTGGCCCGACGCCTCCTGCTCGGACTTCACCGTGGGGTTGCGCAAAAGCTCCGCCTCGGATACCAGCGACAAGAAGGGCAGCATGAGCTGGTTTAGGGCCGGCACCGCCGAATGGGTGAAGATGACGGTCTTTTCGGGGTCGATACCGCAGGCCAGGTAGTCGATCACCATGTTGTACACGTTGTCCTGGATATGCTCGGTGCTGTCGCGGTCGGTGATCACCTGGTAGTCGGCGATGACGATGCGCGTGGTGATGCCCATATCCTGCAGCCGCACGCGCTCGCGGATGGTGCCGAAGTAGTGGCCCAGATGCAGCCGGCCCGTAGGGCGGTCGCCGGTGAGCATCGTGTACTTTTTCGGATGAACGGCCAAATCCTCGCGCAGCTGGTCGCTGCGTCGCTTGCTGGCCTCGAAGGTATCAGTTGCCATGGGTCTTCCTCGTCCTCGTTGCGCCTGATGGAGCGCCGTCGTGCAAACCGCCTCCCCGCGCGGGCGAGACCCGTCGAGGGAAGGCGGAAACACTATACCAGATTGCCGGGGGACGGCGCGCCTACTGGATGCCCGGGATGGAGGGGATGGTGGCGAATCCCGCCTCCAGCTCCTCGTCGGTGGGCACATGGTCGGTCATCTCGCCCTTGTTGAAGGCTTCGTAGGCGTACATATCGAAGTAGCCCGTGCCCGTCAGCCCGAACAGGATCACCTTCTCCTCGCCGCTCTCGGCGCATGCCTTCGCCTCCTGGATGGCCTGGTAGATGGCGTGCGCGCTCTCCGGGGCCGGCAGGATGGTCTCCAGGCGGGCGAACTCCTCGGCAGCGGCGAACACGTCGGTCTGCTTCACGGCCACGGCCTCCATGTAGCCGTCGTGCTTGAGCTTGCTCACGATGGGGCTCATACCGTGGTAGCGCAGGCCGCCGGCATGGTCGGGGCTGGGCTGGAAGCCGTTGCCCAGGGTGTACATCTTCACCAGCGGGCAGGTTTGGCCGGTGTCGGCGAAGTCGTAGGCGTACCTGCCGCGCGTGAGGCTGGGGCAGCTGGCGGGCTCCACGGCGACGAAGCGGGTGTCAGGATGGGTGCCGTTGAGCTTGTCGCGCATGAACGGCGAGATCAGCCCGCCCAGGTTCGAGCCGCCGCCGGCGCAACCGATGACGATGTCGGGGTACTCGCCCAGCTCCTCCAGGGCCGTGTAGCTCTCCAGGCCGATGACGGACTGGTGCAGCAGCACCTGGTTGAGCACGCTTCCCAGCTGGTAGCGCCCCTTGTTCTCGGGCACGTGCAGCGCGCGCTCCACCGCCTCGGAGATGGCGGTGCCCAGCGACCCGGTGGAGCTCGGGTTATCCGCCAGCATCTTTCTGCCGATTTCGGTGGTGTCGGAGGGCGAGGGGGTCACCGTGGCGTTGAAGGTCTCCATGATCGATCGGCGGAAGGGCTTCTGCTCGTAGGAGCATTTCACCATGAACACGTCCAGGTCGACGCCGAAATGGTCGGCCGCCTCGGAAAGAGCCGTTCCCCACTGGCCGGCGCCCGTCTCGGTGGTGATCTTGTCCAGGTCCTGCTCCTTGGCGTAGTAGGCCTGGGCGATGGCGGAGTTGAGCTTATGGGAGCCGGAGGTGTTGTTGCCCTCGAACTTGTAGTAGA
Organism: Eggerthellaceae bacterium; assembly: GCA_910575165.1. Lineage (GTDB taxonomy): Bacteria > Actinomycetota > Coriobacteriia > Coriobacteriales > Eggerthellaceae > Xiamenia > Xiamenia aquisgranensis. Next base: position 91,604 of record CAJTDS010000004.1, on the reverse strand, counting down.
TGCGCGCCGGCGTGCCCAGGGCGCGCTCCAGGTTGTAGGCTCGGCACAGGGGCGAGGGACGGTACACCTTGTACATCTCCTGCACGCCCTCGGGGATGTCGAAGTAGGCGGTGGTATCGTCCAGCTCCTGGGCCACCAGCGCATCGCAGAACACCGGGGCTATGTCGGCGGCCTCTGCCACCTTGCCGTCGGGAAGGCGCATGGGCTCGGGAGGCTCGGGCATATCGGCGCGCAGGTTGTACCATTGGGTGGGAATCTGGTCCTGTCGCAGGTACAGACGGTACGGAACGCCGTCAGATTGGGTGTACTGCTCCGAAACACCGGATACCGTTGCTTGTGCCATGATGCTTCCTTTCTTGCGTGCGACCTCTTCCGGCCGCCGACCCTTTGCTGCCCGCGCAGCCCAACATGTCTGCGCATAGAAAAACGCCCCCTGGATCTCCAAGGGGCGTTTCAGTATGCGCAGGATGAAAGCCGAGAGACCCAGAATCAGTTTCTTCGATTCCACCACCAGGCGCCGACCATGGGCACCGCGAACGCGGCACAAGCCATGAAGGAGGTCGGGATGCTAGCCGGGTTGTGCACGAAGATCCTTTCAAATAGGGACTCAGCTTGGCGGAAACTATAACGCTTTCGCTTTCCAATGGGAAGTGGAGATTCAATGAACGAGGTATTCGGCAACGTTGCGGATGCTTCCGCCCGACAGGGCCCCTTGGCCCGTTGTGGGACAATGGCCGAAACGAGCGAGCACGGAAGGAGCACCTATGGAATCAAGCGTCGGCGAACACCTGCACGGGTTCACCGTGGAGACGGCCGAGGACCTGCCCGAGATAGACGGGCGGGCCTACACCATGCGCCACGGCAAGAGCGGCGCGCGACTTCTCTACCTGCAAAACGACGACAACAACAAGTCGTTCTCCATCGCCTTCAAGACCCCTCCCGCAAACGACACCGGAGTGTTCCACATACTGGAGCACTCCGTGCTGTGCGGTTCCCGGAAGTTCCCGGTGAAGGAGCCCTTCGTGAACCTGCTGAAGAGCAGCATGCAGACGTTTCTGAACGCCATGACCTTCCCCGACAAGACCATGTACCCCGTGGCCAGCACGAACATGCGCGACCTCATGAACTTGGCCGACGTGTACATGGACGCGGTACTGCACCCCAACATCTACGTGAAGCCCGAGATCTTCATGCAGGAGGGCTGGCACTACGAGCTTGCCCGCAACGCCGCGGCCGATGCGGGCCTTGGCGAGGCGGCCCGGCAGGAGCTGGCGGCAAACGAGCGCGCCGGCAACGTGGAGCTTGCGTACAACGGCGTGGTCTACAACGAAATGAAAGGGGCGCTCTCGGAGCCCAGCTCGGTGCTGTTCGATCTGCTGCAGGCCTCGCTCTTCCCCGATACCGCCTATCGCTTCGAATCCGGCGGCACGCCTGCCAGCATTCCGGAGCTCACCTACGAGCAGTTCCTGGACGAACACCGGCGCCACTACCGATTGGACAACAGCTACATCACCCTGTACGGCAACCTCGATCTGGGCGCCATGCTGGCCTTCCTCGACGAGAGCTACCTTTCCCCCGTGTCCGACGAGCAGCGCGCCGCGGACGATGCGCGCCGCTCCGAAGGGCTGCCCCCCTTGACACCGAACGCGTTGGCCGAGCAGGCCGCCGTGGTCGTCCCCCACGCCCGGTGCACCATGGCCACCGCCCGCAGCAACGCCTGCTGCGCCTTGGGGTACGTGGTGGGCGGCGCCCGCGACAAAACGCGTCTGGCCGCCGTGGACATCCTGCTGGATGCGATCATGGGCAGCAACGAGGCGCCGCTCAAGCGGGCGATCCTGGATGCGGACCTGGCCGACGACGCGAGCGGGTACGTGGCCGATTCCCTGCTGCAGCCCTTCGCCGTCCTCGAGCTGCGAGGGCTGCGCCCCGGTGCGGCCGAGCGCTTCCGCGCCGTGGTGGAAAGGGAGCTCGAGAGATTGGCCTCAGGAGGGCTCGACCGAACGCTTCTGGAGGCATCGCTGTCCCGAGCCGAGTTCGTCATGCGCGAGCACGATTTCGGCATGGCTGACGGCGTGGTGTACGCCATGAGCAGCCTGTCGGGATGGCTCTACGACGACCGGCTTGCCACCACCTACCTAAAGTACGAGGACGACTTCGCCTTCCTGCGCGAGGCCCTGGACACCTCCTACTTCGCCGACCTCGCTCGCGAGGTGTTTCTGGAGTCGGCGCACAACGCCCTGGCCGAGGTGGTGCCCGCGGGCGATGACGCGGACGCCGGAGAGCGGGCGCGCCTGAAAGCCGTCATGCAGGAGCTTTCCGACGCCGACCTCGAACGCATCGCCGCCGACGAGACGCGCTTGCGCGACGAACAGGAGCAGCCCGACTCCCCCGAAGCCCTCGCCACCTTGCCCCGCCTGCCCCTGAGCGAGATCGCCGATGCGCCCAAGGAGCCCGCCTACGGCATGGTGGAGGGCACCGTGCTGCCGTGCCTGCGCCACCACGTGCCGACCCACGGCATCGCCTACGTCTACCGGTTCTTCGACTTGAGCGGCGTTTCCTTCGACGAGCTCCCCTACGTGAGCATCCTGGCCATGACGCTGGGCAAGCTGCCCACGGCCAAGCACAGCGCAGCAGAAATCGACACGCTTACCAACGGGCTGCTGGGCAACTTCAGCGTGTCGGCCACCGTCTTCGACCCGGCCCGGCGCACCTTCGACAACGGCCTCACGCCGCCGGACGGCCCTACCGCCTGCCTGCGCATAGGGTCCTCCGCCCTGCACGAGAACGTCGAGCACCTTTCGGGGCTGGTGCGAGAGATCATGCTGGAAACCGACTTCTCGGACACCGACCGCATCCACGACAGGCTTATCCAGCGGCGCATCTCCATGGAGCAGTCCTTCGCCTCCGCGGGCCACAGCTTCGCCATGGCGCGCCTGAGCAGCTACTACCGCCCCGCCGCAACCTTGGCCAACGCCTTGGAGGGCATAGGATTCTATCTGTTCCTGAAAGAGCTGCTCGACTGCTTCGACGAGCGCAAGGAAGCGCTGGTCGCCCAGCTGGAGGAGCTGGCAGCGCGGCTGATGGGTGCCGAACGCACCCTGGTCAGCTTCACCGGCGACGACGGCGCTTTCGACAGGTTCTGGGGCGAGGAGGCGCGGCTAGCCGCACCCGCAAGGGATGAAGTGCCCGCTTCCCCGCGCCTGACGTCCCCCCAGCCGCAGCAGCGCAACGAGGCCTTCACGGTGCCCACCGACGTCTGCTACGTGGCCACGGGCGGCGAGCTGCCCCGCACCCCCGACGACGAGGACCTGGGACGGTGGATGGTGGCCGCTCGGGCGCTTTCCTACGACTACCTGTGGAACGAGGTACGCGTGAAGGGCGGCGCCTACGGAACGGGGTTCCAGGCCAAGGCCAACGCCAACGCGTGCTTCTACTCCTACCGCGACCCGCACCTTGACGAAACGCTGCAGCGCTTCTCCGGAAGCGTGGAGTACCTGGAATCGGTCGATTTCGGAGCCGACGAGCTGGAGGGCTACGTGGTGGCCACGGCGGCCGGCATCGACCAGCCCCAGAAGGCCCGCGCCCTCATCCGACGCCAGGACGGCGAATGGCTGGCGGGACGCGATCCGGAAAGCCGCATGCGCATCCGCAACGGCGTCGTCGGCACCACTCCGGAGGACCTGCGCTCCCTAGGCGAGCCCTTGCGAAGCGCGCTGGGAAAGCGGGCCGTCTGCGTGTTCGGCAACAAGGACATCATCGCCCAGTCGGCAGCCGCAAGCGCCGCTGACCCGCTGCTTTCGGTAGTAGCCCTGGTCGACGACGGGCGCGATGACGACAATCAAAACCAGCGATGACAAATGCTACCGACTGAGGTACAATACCTAGCTATTCGATAGGGTTTGGCCGCCCGAAAACCGGGCGGCCTCGACCGCACACAGCAACAGAGGGAGAACGCCGCAATGCTTGAACTGAGGAACCTCACCTTCGAAGTGCCCACGCCCGAAGGCGGCACCAAGCGCATCATCGACGAGCTGAGCCTGACCATCCCCGACGACCGGTTCACCGTGATCACCGGCCCCAACGGCGGCGGCAAGTCCACCTTGGCGAAGCTGATCATGGGCGTGGAGAAGCCCACATCGGGCCAGATCATCTTCAACGGGCACGACATCACCGACCAGTCCATCACCGAGCGCGCCCAGGCCGGCATCGGATACGGCTTCCAGCAGCCGGCCCGCTTCAAGGGCATGAAGGTGAAGAAGCTGCTCGACATCGCCGCAGGCAAGAAGCTGCCCATGCTGGCCTGCAACGAGTACCTGGCCAAGGTAGGCCTGTGCTCGGCCAGCTACCTTACCCGCGAGGTTGACAAGTCGCTCTCGGGCGGCGAGGTGAAGCGCATCGAGATCGCCACCATCCTGGCCCGCGACCCTGCGTTGGCCATCTACGACGAGCCCGAGGCCGGCATCGATTTGTGGAGCTTCGACCGCCTGACCGAGACCTTCCGAGACATCCACGAAGCCCGCGACGGCCGGTCCATCGTCATCATCAGCCATCAGGAGCGCATTATCCAGCTGGCCGACGAGATCGTGCTGCTGCGCGACGGCAAGGTGCAGGCCACAGGCACGCCGGCGGAGATGCTGCCGACGCTGGGCTTCGTAGCCAAGGGCATTCCCGGCTGCCAGCTGTCCACCCCCACCGAGCTGCACCTGACCGAGATTCCCACCACCTGCTAGCGCAACCAACCCCGCCGGGTTCGCGCTAGCGCCGTGACGCAGCGAGAACCTGTCCCGTATCCACGAACGGAGAACACCATGGCAGTAGACCTTTCACCCATCGACGAGAACCTTCTTGCCGAGATAGCCAACATCCACGGCATGCCCAACGGCGCCTTCAACATCCGCCGCGACGGGCAGCTGGTGGAGCGGCATTCCTCGGCCAACATCGAGATCTCCACGAAGACCGACAATCCCGGCATCGACATCACCATCAAGCCCGGCACCAAGGGCGAGACGGTGTTCATCCCGGTCATCGTCACCCAGGCCGGGCTCAAGGACGTGGTGTACAACTCCTTCTACATCGGCGAGGATTGCGACATCACCATCGTAGCCGGCTGCGGCATCCACAACGATTCCCACGCCGCCTCCGAGCACGACGGCATCCACAGCTTCTTCTGCGGCAAGAACTCCCGCGTGCGCTACGTGGAGAAGCACTACGGCGAAGGAGAAGGCACCGGCGAGCGCATCCTGAACCCGGTGACCAACGTGGAAATGGAGGAAGGCTCCAGCTGCGAGATGGAACTCATCCAGCTGCGCGGCGTCTCCTCCACGGTCCGCGACACCAATGCGGTGCTGCACGAGGACGCCAAGCTGGTGCTGACCGAGAAGCTGCTGACCCACGACGACCAGACGGCAACCTCCAACATGAAGATCGAGCTTGTAGGCAAGGGCTCCAGCGTGCAGGTCATCTCGCGCAGCGTGGCCCAGGACAACTCCGTGCAGATCTTCAACCCCCTGGTCATCGGCGAGGCGGAGTGCCGCGGGCACGTGCAGTGCGACGCCATCATCATGGGCAAGGCAAAGGTGACGGCCATCCCCGGCATCGAGGCGGCCAGCGAGGACGCGGTGCTCGTCCACGAGGCGGCCATCGGCAAGATCGCCGGAGACCAGATCGTGAAGCTTATGACCCTGGGGCTTACCGAGGAAGAGGCCGAGGAGGAGATTCTCGAGGACTTCCTGGGCTAGAGAAGAAAGGCTGCGGCCCTTTACCGCCGCTACGCGTCAATGCAACGAGGCCCTGCATCAACGCAGGGCCTCGTTTCGTTTCGCAATGGATGCGCGGACACCGCAGCAGTTCCGCCCGCTCGAAAAGGAGAAGGCTACTCCACGCCGAAGTACAGCTTGATGCTGTTGGCCAACGTGTAGCCGTAGTTCTTGGCAGTCGCCCAACCGCGGCCGGTCTTGATGGTGCCGTCCTCGTTGCGAACGGTGTTGGGGTTCTCCTGGATACCCAGATGCTGCACGTATACGGCGGTGCTGCGCAGGGCATCCCACCAACGGGGATCGACGCATGCCTGGTTGAGCGGCTCGCTGGAGGCATAGCACTTCAGGTGCTGCACCTGGGCGCGAATGCCCGTCCGCACATCCTTGAAGGAATTGCCCGACGCCCCCCCTCCGGTGGCGCCGATCCCGGCGAAGTTGAACTGCCCGATCTTCACGTCGCCGCCGAACTTGAGGTTGCCGGTCTCGTGCATGACCTGGCAGTACACCACTTCGGGACGAACGCCTTCGGCCACGGCCTCATCGTAGATGATCTGACAGAAGTCCTTGATGGTGGGCGCCCCTCCCTTGCCAAGCGCCGCAGCGGGGTAAACGGCATTGGTGCGCATGTAGGCCTGGGTCATCTGCGCCACCGTCGACTCGGGCGCCCCCATGATAGTGAGCAGCTTCTCGGAAGGCACGGGATCTTGTGTTTCACCGGGAAGCGGCTCAAGGGCGGGTTCGGCAGGAGGGTTGAGGCAAGCACCGTTCTCGCCGAAATTGCGCACCACGCCGTTGATGGTTTGGGAGCCGGTCACCATGGCGCCGGAAGCGCTCAGGTAGTACCACAATCCGCCCACGTACTGCCACCCCGTTCGCATAGCGCCGTCTCCGGAGCCGCCGAACAGGTACCACGTTCCGCCGATCTTGCGCCAACCGGTCGCCATGGCGCCGTCATGGCTCTCGCCCAGGTAGTACCACTTGCCGTTCATCTTCTGCCAGCCGGTCTTCATGGCGCCATCGTCCGGTCCGCCCATCAGGTACCAGGTATCGCCCACTTTCTGCCAGCCGGTCTTCATGGCGCCGTCGCCCGAGTAGCCCATCAGGTACCACTTGTCGCTCACGCGCAACCAGCCCTCGGCCATGCTTCCGCTGCCGGGGTTGAGGTAGTACCAGGCAGAGCCGAGCTTCTTCCAGCCCTCGGCCATGCTCCCGCTGCCGGGGTTGAGGTAGTACCAGGTGCCGTTCACCTTCTTCCAGCCCTCGGCCATAGCGCCGCTGCCGGGGTTGAGGTAGTACCAGGCGCCGTTCACCTTCTTCCAGCCCTCGGCCATGTCCCCGCCGCCGGGGTTGAGGTAGTACCAGGCAGAGCCGAGCTTCTTCCAGCCCTCGGCCATGCTCCCGCTGCCGGGGTTGAGGTAGTACCAGGTGCCGTTCACCTTCTTCCAGCCCTCGGCCATAGCGCCGCTGCCGGGGTTGAGGTAGTACCAGGCGCCGTTCACCTTCTTCCAGCCCTCGGCCATGTCCCCGCCGGGGTTGAGGTAGTACCAGGCGGAGCCCACCTTCTTCCAGCCTTCAGCCATAAGCCCCGTCTCGGCGTCAAGGTAGTACCAGGTACCGCCCACCTTCTTCCAGCCCTTCGCCAGCTCGCCGTCATCGAGCCAGTACCAGCCGCCGCTGCTATAAGCCCAGCCGTCGCTCGCATCGATCCAGGCGCCCGCCGCATCCAGCGCATAGCGAACGCCGCCCACCTCGCAGCTTCCCGTAGCCATCTTTCCCGTCGAGGGATCCAGATAGTAGCACTTCCCCTTAACCCACATCCAACCGGTGGCCATGGCGCCGCTGCCCTTGAAGTAGTACCAGCTGCCGTCGATCAGCTGCCAATCGGTCGCCATCACCCCGGCCTCGTCGAAGTGGTAGCGCACACCGTCGATATCGGCCCATCCTACGACCAGCTTGCCGTCCGGCCCGAAGCGGTACCAAGACGACCCGCGCTGCTCCCATTGGTTTACCGGGTTGCTCCCGTCGTTCTCGCCAGGCTTGGGCAGAGCCGGCGAGATGACGCCGTTGCTGATGGACTGAGCAATGCCCTCGGCGTCGGCTACGCCCAGGCTCTTCACGAACGCAGGGTCGCGCAATTTCAGCGCCTCGGCATTGTTGGTGATGAAGCAGTGCTCCACGATGATGCCCACGATGTTGTTGCGACGAGCCTCGTTGATCACCGTGTAGTAGTCGGAGATACTGCCGTCGGGATAGGTTTCGGCCGGGTCGTCCCCTACGGCCGTGGCATCCTTCACCTTGGCACCGCGATCGTACAGCCCCAGGGCGGTCAGCTTCTTCAGAATGGCCTTCGACAGCTCCAACCCCTGCTCGTGCAGATCGTAGCGGTACGAGCTGTCATTGGGATACCACACCTCGGCGCCCTGGGCCGCCGAGGACGTGGCGGAGTTCAGATGGATGCTCACGAATGCGCTTGCACCGGCCTTCACGGAGCGCAGCACGCGGTCGGTCAGCGACGGGCACTCGTTCTTCGCCCGCGTAACGTAGGTTTTGATGCCCAGCTCGTTCAAGCGGGCAACGCAAGCCTGGGCGATCTCCCAGGTAAGGTCGGCTTCGCGCAGCCCGCTCGACACGGCGCCGGGGTCGCCTCCGCCATGGCCCGGGTCGATGGCGATGATGATGTCGCGGCTGTCGGTCGCAGCACGGCTCGAAGCGGCATCGCCGGCTGAGAACGCGGCGATTCCCGACGAGCGCGCCGGGTCGGCCGACGATGCGGCCCACACGGCCTCCTCCACTGCCCGGGAGATGTCGTCGGTTCCGTAGTCGAGCGTGCTCGACACTGTGGCCACGTCGCCTGCGTCGTCGAGCACGTAGGTCACCGCGTCCTGGGCAGTGGCGGCCTCGAGGGACAGGGCGCCAGCCGAAGGGGCCCCCACCGTAAACGAGCACGATCCGCTCTCGTCCGAGGCCAGGGACGTCTCCTCCAATTCCGAGCCGTCAGAGGCAAGCGTCGTCACGCCAAGGAGGCGGTAGCCGCCCTCCTGCAGGTCATCCAGGGTGAACAGAGCAGCGCCCTCGGCCTGCGAATCGGACGCTACAGCAAGCTGGGAACCATCGGGGCATGCGACGTCAAGCACAGCCGAATGGAAGTTCGCGCTCTGCTCGCCGAAGGCGACCACCACCAGCTGCGACTGACCCGCAACGGGAGCCTCCTCGTCCAGATAGACGAAATCAACCGAAGCGGGTGCGGCCGTCTCGCCTGCGGGCGCTTCTCCGCCTTGCGCCACCGTCTGCCCGTATGCCGGAAGCGGCAGAAGCCCCAGAACGAGGGTTGCCGTCAAAATAAGACGCACGAATCGCTTGTTTCCGCGTACCATAGAACCTCCGTTGCTGCGAATAGGGTACGTTCGAGGGTTCAGGGAAGAGCGCGCGGGCGCAGGGCTTCCCTAGCTTGCGCCGTCTTCGCCCTTCTCCTCTTGGATGTAGACGCCCTCCTGGGCGAAGACGGTTTTGATGGTATGGAAAAATATTTTAACATCGAAAGCGAAACTGAGGTTGTGAACATAGAACACATCCATAGCCAACCGGTCGTGCCACGGCAGCGAGTTGCGCCCGTAAGCGGCGGCGTATCCGGTGATGCCTGGCTTCACCAGCAGTTTCTCGCGCTCGTTCCCTTCGTACAGAAGCGTCTCCCGCTCTAGGTCGGGGCGCGGGCCTATGATGCTCATGGAGCCGCCGAGCACGTTGAGGAACTGGGGAAACTCGTCCAGGCTGGTCCGGCGCATGAACGCACCGATACGGGTCATACGCGGATCGTCGCTGCCGTTGTAGGTTGATCCATCCGCCATGGTCAGGTCGGGCGCGTTCACCTTCATGGACCGCAGCTTGAACATGGTGAACTGCTTGCCGTCCTTGCCCACCCGCGGAGCATTGTAGAAGATAGGGCCCTTGTCCTCTAAGTAGATGACGGGGGCCAGCACCGCTATGATGACCAGCACGAACGGCAACGCCACCAGGGATACGACTATGTCGAGCACCCTCTTGAAGAAACGAGCGTACATCAGGGCCGCTCCTGCGCCTCGGCCCCGTCAAACTCCTCTTCCACCCGCTCGTAGCTCTCGGAGAACACCTGCAGCACGTACTCGACGTCGTCGTCGGAAAGCAACGTGTGCAGCGGCAGCGTGACCTCGTTTTCGAACTGGACGAGGGCATGGGGGTAGTCGTCGATGGAAAAGCCCATGTCCTTGTAGGCGGTAAGCAGGGGCAGCGGCTTGTAGTGCACGTTGGTGGCCACACCGCGCTCGGCCATAGCCTCGATCAGGCGGTTGCGGAACTCCTGTCCCTTGCCGATAAGCCGCACGATGGCCAGATGCCCCGACGAGTCGCCCTCGCTGTCGTAGTGGACGAGCCATTCCACGGGCTTGCCCGCCGTGCCCTCCTGATAGCGCTCGAGTATCTGGCGCCGCCGGCGCAGCAGCTGGGGGTAGCGGTCCAGCTGCACCAGGCCGATGGCGGCCTGAAGGTCGGTCATGTTGCACTTCCAACCGGGGAAGGCGATATCGTACTCCCAGGCCCCGGGCTTGTTCTTCGCCAGGGCGTCTTTGGTCTGGCCGTGCAGCGACAGCAGCATGAGCTGGCGGTAGAACTCCTCGTTGTCGAATCCGTGGTCGCGCCAGGACAGGCCGCCGCCCTCTGCGGTGGTGAAGTTCTTCACCGCATGGAACGAGAACGCCGTGAAGTCGGCGACCGAACCGCAGGGGCGGCCATGGTAGGTGGCCCCCAGGGCGTGGGCCGCGTCGGCCAGCACGATGACGCGGTCGAAGCATTCCTGGATCGTGCCCGCGGTTGGCTGCCAGCAGCCCTTGGCGGCCTCCACCTGAGCGAAGATGCGGCCGTAATCGCACATGCGGCCCGCCAGGTCCACGGGGATGATCACCTTTGTGCGCGGCCCGATCAAGGCCCCCATGGCCTCGTAGTCCATCTGGAAGGAGCCTTCTTCCGTGTCGCATAGCACCGGGGTGGCCCCTACGTGGCATATCACCGAGCAACTGGCCGTATAGGTGTAGGCAGGCACGATGACCTCGTCGCCCGGACCCACGCCCAGGGCGCGAAGGCAGCACTCCAGGGCAGCCGTGGCGGAATTGAGGCACACAAAGCCGGCAGCCCCCGTGTACTCTTTCAGGCGCCCCTCGAGCTCCTTGGTGCGGGGCCCGGTGGTGATCCAGCCGCTGCGCAGGGCGTCGGCAACGGCCTCTATCTCCGCCTCGCCCACGTCGGGCGGGGAAAACGCGATGTGCCTGTTCTGCATCAAACCCAAGCCTCCTTAGGCCCTCGATGGCGTTGCATACCGACCGTTCATTATACGTATGGGAGGCGCAAGGAACCGCCGCACAGCTGAGGAGGCACAAAAACTGCAGCTCACCGATGTGTTCTTGCAGCCCGGAGGCCCAGCGACGCATCGTCGGAAGCAAGCTGTGCAGCTTGCGCCCGTACGGTCCCGAAGCGCCGCGGCACCGCACGGGCACCGACGCAGCGGCAAACGTCGGCGCAGCATTCGCCCGGAGCTTACAGCAGGCTCACCGGGTCCACATCCACAGCCACGTTGACAGTGCGGGAGGGCTTGCGATGGCGGAACAGGCCCAGAAGCGCCGCGGAAAGGTCCTGGCCGGCCGGACACTTCACCACGATGTGCCAACGGTAGGCGTTGCGGAGCCTGGAAAGCGCGCACGGCGTCGCCGCCAAAACCGTCCATCCGCCATCGGGCCCCGCGTAGTCGAACACTGCCCGCTCCACCTCGCGCTGCAGCTGCATGGCGGCGTCCTGCACCTCCCCTTCCGTTTTCCCCCACACGAGTATGTTCGCCATGCGCACGAACGGCGGGTAACCCAGCATCCGGCGCTTGACGTGCTCGTCTGCCAGGAACAGCTCGCGGTCGTAGCGAGCCGCCGCCACCACGGGTACGCTGTTCGCCTCGTAGGTCTGCACCAGCACCCGTCCCGGCAGTTCGGCCCGCCCGGCCCGGCCGGCCACCTGCTCGATCAGCTGGAACGTGCGCTCGGCAGCGCGGTAGTCGGGCAGGTGGAGCTGCGTGTCGGCATTGATGACGCCCACCAGGGTAACATCGCTGAAGTCGAGCCCCTTCGCTATCATCTGAGTTCCCAGAAGCACCGAGGCCCCGGGTTCGGCGAAACGGGCCAGCAACGCCTCGTGTGCGCCCTTCCTTGCCGTGGTATCGGCATCCATCCTGATGACAGGCACGGACGGCCCCACGCCCTCCATGCCGTCCAGCAACGCTCGCAGCTCGGCCTCGACCCGCTGGGTTCCAGCTCCGAACTTCTTCAAGTAGGGGCTTCCGCACGCGGGACAGCATCCGGGGGATGCCACGTTGTAGCCGCAGTGGTGGCAAACTAGCGCGTTGCCGTGCTCGTGGTAGGTAAGCGAGCTCGCGCAGGAGGGACATTCCGGAACGAACCCGCAATCGCGGCACAGCAGAAACTTCGCGAACCCCCTCTGGTTCAGCAGAAGCACCGCCTTGCGCCCGGCGGAGAGCTCCCGCTGCAGCTGGACCGCAAGGGGGCGCGAGAACATGGACCGCTCGCCCCGGGAGAACTCAGCCGCCATGTCGACAACGGTCACCTCGGGCATGGGCTTGCGGTTCGCGCGCTCATGAAGGCACACCCGCTGCCAGGCCGGATCCGCCTCGCAGGCACATAGAGACTCTATCGAGGGGGTGGCGCTGCCCAGCACCACGGTGGCCCCGCTGCGGCGAGCCATCCATACGGCCACGTCGCGGGAATGGTAGCGCGGGGCGCTGTCCTGCTTGTACGAGCCTTCGTGCTCTTCGTCGATAACGATGAGCCCCACGTTGGCCAGGGGGGTGAACAGGGCGCTGCGGGCGCCCACCACCACGCGGGCAGCCCCCGAGCGGATGAAGTCCCACTGGTCGTAGCGCTCGCCTTGGCTCATGCGCGAGTGCATGACGGCCACCTGGTCGCCGAAGCGGCCGCGGAACCGACCGACCGTCTGGGGCGTGAGCGAGATCTCGGGCACCAGGACGACGGCGCTGCGCCCCCGGGCGAGTGCCGAGGCGATGGAGCGCAGGTACACCTCGGTCTTGCCGGACCCCGTGACGCCGTCGACCAGAACCACTTCGCCGTCACCCCGCTCGCAGGCCCCCTCGATGACGCTCAAGGCGTGCTGCTGCTCGGCGGTGAGCGAAAAAACGGCGGGCGTGCGCGGCTCGGCGCTCCCACGACCCGCACCCCCGACCTGCGCCGGCGAAGCGCAGGCTGGCAGCTTTTCTCCCGGCAGGACGAAGCGCTGTCGCCGGCGGCGCTCGATGCGCACCACCCCCTGCTTCTCCAGCGACTTCAAGGCGCCCGACACCGAGCCCAGCTCGGCGGCGAGCTCGGCCACGCGCAGATCGCCGGCGCGCACGGCCTCTATGATGGCCTGCTGCTTCACGGCGTTGGGCTTAGGCTGGAAACCCTCTATAGCAGGCCCCGCCGCAACCCAACGGTCGTCCACCTGCCCCACGGCCGGCTGCTCCACCACCCAGCGCCCCTCGCCCGTGCGGACCGCACGGGGCACGGCCCCGGGAGGCGTAAACAGCCGAATGCACGACGAAAGCGGCGCGATGTAGCGGTCGGCCATCCACTGGGCGCATGCGGCCCCCTCCTCGTCGAAGTACGGGTCGGTAAGCACGCGAATGATGGGCTTCATGCGCTTGAGCATCTGCTCGTCGAAGGCATCCCGAGGCCGGTCCTCCACCGAGACCACGAACCCCACGGCGCACCGCCCGCCAAGCGGCACCAGCACGGCGCACCCTACCTGCACCGCCCGCTCTTCGAAGCCCATCGCGGCTCCCATCGGGTCGCATAGCCCTGCAGGCGCGGAGAAACCCGCAGACCAGTCGGCAGCGGGCGCAAGACCCGAAGCCCCGTCGGCCTCGCAGGCACTATTGTCGCCGAACAAGGTCAGCCGGGCCTCCTGCGGCGGAACGGCCGCATCCTCGCCGAACCCGGGGACAATGTAGGAGTAGGCGACGTCGAGAGCCTGGGTGGCTACGTCCACTATGACGTTGGCGATGCGCACGGAAAGTCTGCCTGCGTCTAATCCCGGGAAACCGAAAAGGTCTCCACCATGGGTGCCGCATCGGAAAGGGACGAGCCCTCTATATCCACCAGCGCCGGCTCGTCGGCTTCGGAGAAGCACCCGCCCTCGGTCCTGTCGGCCAGGGCCGCCAGTTCGTCCGCGGAATCGGGCAGCTCCACACCGTAGGCATCAGCCAGGGCCCTCGCCTGCTGGAAGCGGAGCGCGGCAAGCTGCCGGTCGCCCGCCTCGTTCAGATACGATGAGGCCAGCGCCAAGCTGCGAGCGATGTAGCCGGCCACCCGGTCGTCCACCCCGGACACCTGCAGCACCCCCGCCATGGATTCCGGGGAAAGGGACAGCAGCGTGGCCCCGTCGATGTCGGTAGCCTGGCCCACCGCCGCCTCCAGCATGACGGCGGCGCCGCGAGGGTCGGATTCCCTGCGGGCCTTGAACCAGCTGCGCCGCAGGATTTCGGCGTACTGGAGCAGGATGTTCATAAGGTAGTCGCGCTCGAACACGGGCGGTCCTTTCCGGTTGCGGTCAGCCTCAGCCGCGGCAAGGCAGCGGCAGGCCCAGATGGTCGTAAGCGCGATCGGTGGCCTGACGGCCCTTGGGAGTGCGAACGAGAAGCCCCTGCTGCATGAGGTAGGGCTCGTAGACGTCCTCCAGGGTGTCGGGCGCTTCCGACAGCGCCGAGGCTATGGTGGTAAGCCCAACGGGGCGGCCGCCGAACTGCACGCAGAGCATTTCCAGTATGCGGTTGTCCATAGCGTCCAAACCCAACGAGTCAACCTCGAAGAAGCTCAGGGCCTGGGCGGCCACGTCTTCGTCGATAACCCCGTCACCGCGTACCTGGGCCCAATCCCGCACGCGCTTGAGCAGGCGGTTCGCCAAGCGCGGCGTACCCCGGCTGCGACGGGCGATTTCCAAGGCGCCGTCGGGGGCAATGGGCACGTCCAGTATGGCGGCCGACCGCTCCACGATTTGGGAGAGCTCTTCGGGGGTGTAGTACTGCAGCCTGAACACAACACCGAACCGGTCGCGCAAGGGTCCGGTGAGAAGACCCGTGCGCGTGGTGGCCCCCACCAAGGTGAAGCGCGGTATGTCCAGGCGGATGGATCGCGCTGCCGGACCTTTGCCCACCACGATATCCAAGGCGAAATCCTCCAACGCCGGGTACAGCACCTCCTCCACCATGCGGTTCAGACGGTGGATCTCGTCGATGAACAGCACGTCGCCCTCTTCCAGGTTGGTGAGAATCGCCGCCAGGTCGCCGGTGCGCTCGATGGCAGGACCGCTGGTGGCGCGGATGCTGGCGCTCATCTCGTTGGCAACCACCTGGGCGAGGGTGGTCTTCCCCAAACCTGGAGGCCCCGAGAACAGTATGTGGTCGGCCACATCGCCGCGCTCCTGAGCCGCTTGGATGAGAATCGACAGCGACTCCTTCACCTTCGTCTGGCCGAGATACTCGGAAAGGCGCTTGGGCCGCAAGCTGCGGTCGAGCGCCAGATCCTCCTCGATGAGCTGCGGTGCCACAGAGCGCTCCTCCCCGAAAGGCTCGGCAGCACGGCCGGCGCCGGAGAAGAACACCATGCCCTCTATTTCGGAATCGTATGCAACCATAGCCCGCCGCCTAGCCCAGGCGCTTCAACGCGTACTGCAGCAGCTGCTGCTCGGATGCCCCTTCCGGCGCACCGCGCAAGGCAAGCTCGGCCTCGTCGGCCGTGAAGCCCAGTGCCAGCAAGTCCTCCGCTGCCCGGCTGGCACCTGCTGGCGCTACTTCGGCATCCTGGGCCGCAAAGAGGCTTCGGCCCAGCTCGTCGAGAGAGCCCTTGAGGTCCACGACGATGCGGGAGGCGGTTTTCTTTCCCACGCCGGGAATCTTGGCGATAAGGGCGGTGTCCTGCGAGGCGACGGCCTGGGCCAACTGCGAGGGCGAGAAGGTGGACAGGGCGGAAAGAGCCACCTTCGGCCCCACGCCGCTCACCCCGATCAGCCGCTCGAACAGATCCTTCTCCTCTTGGGAAAGGAACCCGTACAGCGAAACGCCGTTCTCGCTCACCTGCAGGTACGTGAGCACCGACGCCCTCTGCCCCGTTTCCGGCAGCTTGGCCAGGGAGCTTGCGGCCATGAACACCTGATAGCCCACACCGCCGACGTTGAGATAGGCCGCCTGGGCGCTGCGGCCCGCAACGGCACCCTCCAAAAACGCGATCATGCGCAGGTCCTTTCTGTCGAAGCGCAGCCGCCCCGCGCCTGCGCCGCCTGACCGAAACGCTCCTCGGCCCGGGATACGCCGTCGTGGGCGGTATAGCAAATGGCGGCCGCAAGGGCGTCGGCAGCGTGATCGGGGCGAGGGACTTCCCGCAAGCCGAGCACGTGGCGCACCATATAGGCAACTTGGTCCTTCGAGGCCGACCCGGTCCCCACCACGGACAGCTTGATCTGGCTGGGACTGAACTCCCCCACCTGAAGGCCCCCTTCGGCGCAGGCCACCAAGGCCGCACCGCGGGCCTGGCCGGTGGCGAAGGCGGCCGTGACGTTCTGCCCGAACCACACCGTCTCGATGCCGACGCATTCCGGCTGGAACCGAGCGATGACGGCACGCATCTGCGAGGTCACCTTGAGAAGCCTTTGGGCGAGCGGGTCGTCGGAGCGAGACGAGATGCACCCGTAGGCGACGCACTCCAGGCGCGCGCCTTCCTGACGCACGATTCCCCAGCCGGTGTTCGCCAACCCCGGGTCGATGCCCAGGACGGTTCTCGCGACGGAGCCCACGGGCCGCTCCCCTTCCTCAACCGTAAAACACAACAAATGTTCGTATGCATACTACCACAGATTCCACCGCACGCGAAAGACGGCCCGGCCTCCTTCCCCCCTTGGCCACAAAAGATTCGCCGGATGTTCTATTTCAGCAGCGCGACAGAGGCCGCCGACAGCCTTTACCGGCATGCGCTAGGGTATACTCGCGGCAAGCCCGAATCCGTACCCGAGCGAAGGAGCGCCATGAGCGACAGCCACAAGACTCCCCTCCCCCTCGACCCGGCAGCCCTGCGCGCCCTCGCCGACCTGGCAGCATCGCAGAAGCATCTGAAGAAGACCGGCGATCCGCTGCCCGAAGAAGGCGATGTGCTCATCGTGGATGCGGATATCCTGGGAACGCGAGTCCCCCACTTTCGCACGGTGAGCCTGCCGGCCAAGTCCACGCTCGACGCGGCCCTCTGCGCCATCATGGACTCGCTGGGACTCTTCCCCGACGACCCCTACCGCTGCCTGGCGAAAAGCGGCCGCTACCTCGACCCGGTATCCCTCGACCACGCGGACGGCTGCGCCCCGTCGCCGGACGACGACGAAAAGCCGTGGGAAAATGCGGAGAGGGCCGTGCTCGCCGATGTGCTGCCCGCCGTCGGGTCCACAGCCCAGCTCCTCGTCGGCCTCGAGGGCGGATGGACCGTCGAGTTGCGCCTTGTCGACACCATGCCCGTCTGCGAGTTCGATCTGCCGCTACCCTGCGCATGCCTGGACGGGGACGGCGCCGACGTGTTTGGCGAGGCGGAGTCGGCGCAGGACTACGAGGCGCTCTGCGATGTCGTGTCGAATCCGGAGCACCCCCGCTACCAGGAGCTGCGCGAGCAGCTGGACCTTCCCGAAAACACCCCTTACGACGAGGAGCTGTTTGACCTGCTGGAAGCGAACTACCGGCTGGCCGAGGCCCAGGTGTCCCTGGCCGAGGAGCACTTCGTCCCCCGTGACCCCCGCGAGCTGCGAGAAAGCTACAAGTCGCTGCTCGCCGAGGTGCTGGCTCGCGAATGCACCGACCTGGTAGGTATCGCCCATATGGCCCGGCACTTCCACGACCTTCAGGAGCTCATGGAATCGGAGGGCGAGACCTGGGAAGACTAGCCTGCCAAACACCGTGCGCCCGCACGCCGGCGCATTCGGTACATCGCAAACGCGAAGGGAGGCCCGGCTACTCGGCCGGGCCTCCCCGTTTCAACCTGCAGATGCCGCCGACGGCCTAGTCCTCTTCGAGCGCCTCGGCGATCTCGTCGGTGATATCCATAGTATGGTATACGGACTGAAGGTCCTCGAGCTCTTCCAACTTGTCAACCAACCGCATGACCTTCTTTGCGTCGGCCACGGAAACCGCCGTGGGGGTGGTGGGGATCATGGTCATCTCGGCGCCCTTGACCTGCACGCCCTGCTCCTCGATGGCCTTGACGGTGGCCATCAGCGCCGACGGGTCGGTGTAGACGATCCACTCGTCGCCGCCGTCCTCGTAGTCGTCGCCACCGGCCTCGGCCACCACCATCATGAACTCGTCCTCGTCGGCCGCAGCGCCGTTGGGGCCCACCGGGTTCTTCTTGTCGCCCGTTTCGATCTCTTTCGAGATGATGACCTGGCCCTTGCGCTCGAACTGGAACGCCACAGAACCAGAAGTGCCCAGGTTGCCGCCATGGTGGTTGAACGCGGCGCGCACGTCGGCAGCGGTGCGGTTGCGGTTGTCGGTCAGGGCCTCGCAGTACACGGCGATGCCGCACGGGGCATAGCCCTCGTAGACGACGGTCTCGTAGTTGGCCGCGTCCTTGCCCGACCCGAACGCCTTGTCGATGGCGGTCTTGATCTTATCCTTGGGCAGCGAGTAGCCCTTGGCCTTCTCGATGGCCGCCGCCAGGGAAGCGTTGTTGTCGGGGTTGGGATCGCCGCCCTCCTTGGCCGCCACGGTGATGTTGCGCGAAAGCTTGGAGAACAAGGCCGAGCGCTTCGCGTCCTGCGCCGCCTTACGATGCTTGGTGGTTGCCCACTTTGAATGACCTGACATAACCTTCCCTTCGAAAACGCGTTACTGACAAACCGCTGATGATCGCACCTTAGTCGAGCTCGTCGAACTCGAACACCGCCTCGGCGTCACCGAAGCCCGAGAGATCCTTCTCGACGGTGGCGGGCACCGGGGTGGCAGCCACCACCACGGCGTCGGTTGCCTGCGGGGTGGAATAGGCCGGGGTGGCCGTGGCGTTGATGGGGGCCTGCGCTGCCGGCTTGGAGGACGTGCGGCCGGCCGTGGAGTGCGTGCCGAACGACTTGGGCTGCGGCACCACTTCGCCGATCTCGGCCAGTTTGCGGGTGGCGTCGCCGATGAAGTCCGTCAGCAGGTCCTTGTAGGACTCGCGGGCGCTCTCGCGGTCGTCCTCAAGCTTCTTGATGGCATCGAGCACCTTGGTGCGCTCGCCCTCGGCCTTGTCGACGATGCGCTTGGCCTCGTCCTCGGCGTCGGCCACAATGTCGTTGGCACGGGCGTTGGCGTTGGCCAGGATCTCGTCGGCGGAGCGCTGGGCGATGATGAGCGCCTGGGCGATGGCGTTGTCGTCGGCCTTCTTGGCCTCCAGCTGAGACTCCAGCTCGATGATGCGCGCGTCCTTGCGGGCAAGGTCGGAGGACATGTCGGAAGGCATGAGCGAGGGGGCCGCCGGGGCCATGCCGCGCTGCGATTCGGCGCGCTGCAGCTGGTCGCGGAGCACGTCGATGGTCTGGTTCATATCGTCGATCTCGTCGGCGACATGCTCGAGGAAGACGTCTACCTCGTCAACGTCGTAGCCCTTGCGGTCGATGGAGAAGCTTTGGTTGTGGATGTCGTTGGCGGTGATTGCCATGGGTGCCGATCCTTTCAGACGTTTTCGCGACTCAGAGGCCGAGTCTGCCTAGCATAGAAACAGTGTACCATTCGAAGCGAACGCGCGGCGACCACAACCGCAGGTGATGCGCCATGTTCACCGACATGCCAAAAACCGCTAGAAACCCGACAGCAGACGAGCCAGAAGCCCGCAGCCGAACTGAAGTATCAGAAGCGCGAAGATGGGCGAGATGTCCACCATGCCGCCGATGGGAGGCACGATGCGCTTGAACAGGTTCAGGTACGGGTCGCACACCCGGGCGAGCACGTCGTTGACGTCTTTGAGGATGCCCCGGTCGGTGGGCAACCAGGATAGAAGCACGTACACGATGATGATGAGGGAGTACGCCTCCCCCAGCGCGAGAATGAGCCCGCTCACGTACCGGACCTCCTTTGCTAGTCGGGCGGCCGGCTACAGGATGCCCTGGCCGCGAAGGTTCGAAAGCTCCCCTTGCGTAAGGGGCGCGCCGGCCGTGATGGCGAACACCTTCTCGGCGATGCAGTCGACGGAGGCCCCCAGCGCGCACGAGGCGCCGAACGAGAAGTCGAGCAACCGCATGACCAGGTCGGAAGGCGTCTGCTTGAGCACCAGCACCACCGCGTCCCCCGCCTTGAGCGACTTCGCCACGGCCTCGGCGTCGGCGTAGGCAGTGGGGCGAACCACCGCCACGGAGCGCGTAGGCGTGTGCTGGGTGGCGCCGCGGCCCGAAAGGGCGTCGTAGGGATCGAAGCCGCGCGAGGCGGCGGCAGAAGACTGGGCGGAACCGTCGCCGGAGCCGAACAGGCTGTTCAGGCTTTCGGAGCGCTCCTGGCTGCTGGCCGCGGCGGCCGCTTGGGCCCGGGCGTTCGGCGTTCCCGCATGGGCTGCAATGGCCGGCTCCACCATGGTGCGGGCGGAGCGCATGGAGGCGGAGCTGGCGCGCCGCTCGGGCAGCGGATCGCGGTTGAGGCTCTCGGGGATGCGCGTGGAGGCGCGCACGTCGTCGAGGGACACCAGGTTCGAGCTGACGGAGCCGGTGGCGCTATGGCGTCCGGCGGAACGGGGTTCGCGGACCGTGGCCGGCGCGAACGAGTCTCGGGCATGGGTGGGGGCGAAGTCGTCGTCGGCGCGATAGCCCGGACCGTACTCCTCGAACTCGTCGTAGCCTTCGTCAAAGCCGTCGTCGTCGGCATAGTCGGCCTGGGAGTCAGCAAACCCCAGCCGGGACTTGAGACCGCCGAGCACACCGCCGTCGCTATGCTTGATTCGTGGCAATTCCATAAGCTTCCCTGCTTTCGTTGTGTCCGACGGTCACGCCGCCGCTGCGATTGGATGCTCGTAGGCCATAATACCGAAAAACGCGGGCATCATCGGGAAAAATCATCAGAGAACAAAGCACGCCCAATTCGCACGATGGTGGCGCCTTCGGCCACCGCCTGCGGCCAGTCCTCGCTCATGCCCATGGACAGCTCGGTAAAAGCCGCAGCATCCTGCGACGGCAGCGAAAGCTCTATCTCCCTTTTGAGCTGCGCTAATCCGGCGAAGCACTCCCTTGCTTCGGCAAGGTCGCCCTGGGGTGCCATGGTCATCAGGCCGCAAAGGCGAAGATGCTCGAAGCCGAAGCACTCCTGCGCCGCTGCTGCTACGTCGCTCGGCGCCAGGCCGCTTTTGGACTTCTCGCCCGAGACGTTCACCTCCAGCAGGATGTCCTGCACCTTGCCGGCCTCTTCGGCCGCCTTGTCGATCTTGGCCAGATGGTGAGGCTGGTACACGGAATGGATGAGATCGGCGAAGCGCACGATCTGGCCGATCTTGCGCGACTGGACGTTGCCGATGAAGTGCCACGACACCTGGGGGAACAGCTCGGCCTTCAGCGACAGCTGCTCGGGGCGGTTCTCGCCGAACAGACGGCATCCCGCCGCAACGGCCTCGGCCACCTGGTCGGGCCCGACGGTCTTGGAAACCGCCATAAGGGAGACGGCTTCAGGGTCGCGCCCGCACTCGCCGCAGACAGCGGCAAGCTCGCGGAGGGCGGGCTCGTAATGCTGGGAAAACCCCATGGTTCATTCCTTCCGTCCGGCGAAGGCGCCGTGGCGCCCGCACACTCCGCCGCTTGCGCGGTAGGAGTAGTAGTCTTCGGTGGAACAGGCGGTGCACACGCCCGCAGATACGATGCGCTCGGCCGCAACGCCCGCACCCAGCAAGCTCGCGCGCACGGCGGCATCCAGGCTCAGATGGTCGCCGTCCCAGGCGCACTCGGGCCCGAAGCGCTCAACGAACTGCGACACCAGATCCGAATCGCACTGGTAGCATTCTGCCATGATGTGAGGGCCGATGTAGGCGTTGTAACGAAACGGAGAACCGTCGCCTCCCCGATCCGCGTCCAAAGCCCGCAGCGCCTCTACCGCCTTGCGCGGGATGTCCGCGAAGGCGCCGCGCCAGCCGGCATGGGCCACGGCGAAGGCGCCCGATGCGGATACAACCACCACCGGGACGCAATCGGCGAAGCACAGAAGCGCCGTGACGCCGGGCACGCTCACGGCAAGCCCGTCGGCCCCGGCGTCAGCCTGCGCAGCCACCCGGTCCAGCTTTTCGTCGGATCCGTCGTCGACGGAGAGCACACTGCTACCGTGCACCTGGTTGGCCATGAGCAGCCGCGTACCGCCCAGGCCGACTGCATCCAGCAGCCGTCGGCGGTTCTCGCGAACGGCCTCAAGGTCGTCGCCCACGTGGGAGCCCAAGTTCAGCGAATCGTACGGAGGCAGGCTCGCGCCGCCGCCGCGCCGAGTGAAGCCCATGCGCACGCCGCACGCGCCGAAGAGCGCCTCGTCGGTGAGAAACGACAGGCCCGCACAAGAGCGGGCCTGCAATGTTGGCAATGGCAGCTTCATGACGCCGGCTACAGCGGTTACCTTCTAGCGCTGGCGCTTCAGGAAGTCGGGGATGTAGGTGCCGTCGGCGAAGCGGTCCGCGGTGCTGGCGGACGCATGGCCCGAGTAGCTGACCGACGAGGACACGGTGGAGGACACCGTCTCGGTGGCCGTAGACGAGAACAGGTCCTTGCGGCCGAAGTCCATGGAGGGCTGGGCCGGACTCACCTTGAAGCCGGTGGCGATGACGGTGATGCGCACGCAGTCGCCCATGGCCTCGTCGATGATCTGGCCGTAAATAATGTTGGCGTTCTCGTCGGCGCACGCCTCCACCACGCGGGCCGCCTCGTCCACCTCGGTAAGGGTGAGGTCCGGGCCGCCGGCGATGGAGAACAGCACACGGCTGGCGCCGGCGATGGAGGACTCCAGCAGATTGGAGCTGGTGGCCTGGTGCGCAGCGTCGAGGGCGCGGTTCTCGCCGGAGGACATGCCGATGCCCATCATGGCGGTGCCGGCGTCGCGCATGACCGTGCTGATGTCGGCGAAGTCCAGGTTGATAAGGCCGGGGATGGTGATGAGGTCGGTCACGCCCTGGATGCCCTGGCGCAGCGTATCGTCGGCGATGCGGAAAGCGTCCACCATGCTGGTCTTCTTGTCCACGATCTCCAGCAGGCGGTCGTTGGGGATGACGATGAGGGTGTCCACCTTCTGAGCCAGAAGGTCGATGCCCTGCTCGGCCTGGTTGCGGCGGGTGCGGCCTTCGAAGGAGAAGGGCTTGGTCACAATGCCCACGGTAAGGGCGCCAATCTCCTCGCGGGCGATCTCGGCCACCACGGGTGCCGCGCCGGTGCCAGTGCCGCCGCCCTCGCCGGCCGTGACGAAGACCATGTCGGCCTCGGCCAGAGCCTCGCGGATCTCGTTGCGGCTCTCCTCGGCTGCCTGGCACCCCACCTGCGGGTTCGCGCCTGCGCCGAGGCCGCGGGTAAGCTCCTCGCCGATGTGGATGGTCTTATCGGCATCCGACATCATGAGCGCCTGGCGATCGGTGTTCACCGCGATGAATTCCACGCCGCGCACACCGGCCTCGACCATGCGGTTCACGGCGTTCGTGCCGCCACCGCCTACGCCGACCACCTTGATTACGGCCAGATGCTCGCCAATGTTCTTCGCCATCGTATAGTCCTCCACACCTAAACGGTCCCTAGATTGCAGTACACATAGTCGGTCATTGTACACGACATATCGCGCGTTGCCTATTATCCTGCGGAAATGAAAAATTTAAGTCCACATAAAGCCCCAGCGCGTCTAAACGGAACCTTGGGCCGGATGCACGGCAAAGCTATTCCCCGCTATCGCCTTCGGCAGCCTCCCCTTCGTCGGCGGTAGCAACGTCGGTGGTCGTCATGTCCGCCGGGTCCTCGCCGGCGTTGATAGCGGCCATCATCTCCGACCAGGCCGGCTCGGTGGTGATGACGTAGGAGACGCCATCGATGTAGTCGGTGGTGGAGGGAACCATGCCCGAGTACACCTTCAGGTCGCCCTTGGACTGCATCTGTAGCGCCAGCGACACCAAATCGCCTACGGAGTAGTCGGTGGTCACGCACTCGGCCAGGGACTGAATGGTGCCGGGCAGCTCAAGCGCGGGCGTGGCCATCACCTTCTCGAGAATAGCCGTCACCAGCAAGCGCTGGTTGGAGGTGCGGGTGAAGTCGCCGTCGGCGTAGCTGCGGCTGCGGGCGAACACCAGCGCCTCGGTGCCGTTCAGGGTCTGCTCGCCTTCCGGGATCACCACGTTGCCTGCGTTGGGGTCGTCGATGTACTCGGGCACGTCCACGGTCACCCCACCCAGCTTGTCGATGAGCTGCACCAGCTCGTCGAAGTGAATCTCGGCGTAGTGGGCGATGGGCACGCCGGCGAACTCGGACATGGTGCGCACAGCCAGCGACGCCCCGCCGAAGGCGTAGGCGGCGTTGATCTTCTGGGTGCCGTAGCCGTCGATCTCCACCTTCGTGTCGCGGGGAATAGACACCATGGTCACCTGGGCGGCGTCCGGGTCGACCCGCACCAGGATGTTCACGTCGGAGCGGCTGGCCTCGTCGCCGCGGGCGTCGGAGCCCAGCAGCAGCACGTAGAAGGGGTCCGACGAGCTCTCCACGGGAGTAAGCTCGCCCTTGAGCTCCTCAAGCTCCTTCAAATCGTCGAAGGTGAGGGCCTTGTCGATGGAGGTCACGTACATAGTACCCGCAATGCCAATTCCCGCCACCAGCGCGAACAGTACACAAACCACGCCGATAAGCGCTTTCTGCCAGGTGCGCAGGCGCTTTTTCTGAACGGGCACCCGTCCCGAAGCACCACCGGGATAGTTGTCGGGGACTGGGTAGGCGCCGCGTTGGTAAGCGCCGTGACCGATATGGCGGCTCTGATGGGCCGGGCCGGCGGAGCACTTCTGGCGCGCCGCCTCCTGCCGTGCCCGGTTGAGGTAGTCTGTGGAAGAGGTCTGTCTGCGATTCATAGGGTCCTCGCGTCTGTTTCCAGGGCGGCCGAAACGGAGCCGCCTTTCGAAAGGGAGCGCTGAGCGCTCGCAGTGTCAGGGATACAGAAGTATAACCGCCAACCACAGGGATTCGGCCATCGGGCGCAGGTATTCCACAAGCGCGCCCTGAGATCCCGGGGCGCATGGTCTCCATCGCCGGCCATGCGCCCCATGCTCTTCGGCGGCGCCCGCGCCCCTCGCCGGCCACCCGCGCCTGGGCGGCCGCTCAGGTCATGTTCCTCACGCTCCCCGACAACCACCTGCGCCCAGGCAACCATCGCCCGCTCCGCTGCCAGCTTCGACTGCCGTCACCCGTTCAGTCGTCGGCCGCGGCTGCCGGCGGCCGCCCGTTGCCGACTGCAGCTGCCAGCGCCCGTTCCGCTGCCGGCTTCGGCAACTAGCGCCCGCCCCGTTGCCGGCCTCGGCAACTAGCGCCCGCTCCGCTGTAACGAACGACGGTTATGGCAATCAGCCCCGCCCCGCTGTCGACTACGCTGGCCGACGCCCGTCACGCCCCGTTGTAACGGAAGACGGTTATGGCAATCGAAACCTGCCATAACCGTCTTCCGTTACAGAAAATCGTACATAATCGTCTTCGGTTACAGCGGTTTTTGCCACAAACGTCTTCGGTTACAGGGAAAGCCGACGGAACCTCCGCCCTCGCCTTCGCCCCTCCCCCGCAGCCGCCGGTTGCCCCAGAATTGCGCAAATACGCCTTTCCCTGCGAAATGGCATGCGCGGATGTCCCGTGACACCCCTTCCCTCTTGACAAGGGCCGTGCTTGCATCTAACATATGAACAGATGAACATATGTTAATCAATGAGAGGAGCGCTATGGACCAGGAAAACGCGGAGAACGCAACGACCTGCCCGACCCCGTCAATCGCCGAGGCCGAGGCGATGCCCGACGAGGAGCTGCTCTACGATCTGGCCGACCTGTTCAAGACCTTCGGGGACACCACGCGCATCAAGATTCTGTACGCGCTCATGGGGGCCGACCTTACGGTGTCCGAAATCGCCAGCCTGGTGGGCGCCACCCAAAGCGCCATCTCCCACCAGCTGCGCACGCTGAAGCAGGCGCGCCTAGTGAAGTTCCAGCGCGACGGCAAGAACGTCATCTACTCCCTCTCCGACGACCACGTCTACACCATGCTGGCCCAGGGCATGACCCACATCTGCGAGTAAGCAACGCACGCCGCGCCGTCGCCGCGGCCGCACCCCCGACGAAAGGACGAACCATGATCAAGACCTTCAAACTGCGCGACCTGGACTGCGCCAACTGCGCCGCGAAGATGGAGAACGCCATCAACCAGCTGGACGGCGTGAACAGCGCACGGGTGAGCTTCATGACCCAGAAGCTGACGCTGGACGCCGACGATGCGCGCTTCGACGCCATCCTGGACGCGGCTGCGGCCGTCTGCAGCAAGATCGAGCCGGACTGCGAGATTCTGAGGTAGTACCGCCATGAACAAGAAGCAGAAACGGATGCGCAACCGCATCATCGTGGCCTTGGCCCTGTTCGCCTGCGCCTGGGCCGTGGAGACCTTCGCCCCGCTGGAAGCATGGACGGGAAGCGAAACGGGCGCGCTTTGGGTGGAGTTCGCCCTGTTCCTCGTCCCCTACCTGGTGGCCGGCTACGACGTGGTGCTCAAAGCCTTCCGAAACATCGGACACGGCCAGGTTTTCGACGAGGACTTCCTCATGACCGTAGCCACCATCGGCGCATTCGCCCTGGTGCTGTTCCCCAGCAGCGAGCCCCATATGGCCGAAGGCGCGGCGGTCATGCTGTTCTTCCAGGTGGGAGAGCTGTTCCAGAGCTACGCCGTGGGCAAGAGCCGTGAATCGATCGCCGAGCTGATGGACATCGCCCCCGATTACGCCAACGTGGAGCGCGACGGGCGCCTGGTACAGGTGGACCCCTACGAGCTGTCCCCCGGCGACGTCATCGTGGTGAAGCCGGGCGAGCGCGTGCCGCTGGACGGCATAGTGACAAGCGGCACGAGCCAGATGGACACCTCCTCGCTCACGGGCGAGTCCGTGCCGCGTACCGTGCGCGACGGCGACGAGGTGATCTCGGGCTGCGTAAACATGACCGGCGTGCTCACCGTCGCTGTCACCAAGCCCTTCGCCCAGTCCACCGTGAGCCGCATTCTGGAGCTGGTGGAGAACGCCTCGGACAAGAAGGCGCGCACCGAAAGCTTCATCACGCGCTTCGCCCGCTACTACACCCCCGCCGTAGTGGGCGTGGCGGCGGCGCTGGCCGTGCTGCCGCCGCTGCTTCTCGGCCAGCCCTGGGAGACCTGGGTGGAGCGCGGGCTGGTATTTTTGGTGGTGTCGTGCCCGTGCGCGCTGGTGATATCGGTGCCCCTGTCGTTCTTCGGCGGCATCGGCGGCGCCTCTCGGGCAGGCGTGCTGGTGAAGGGGAGCAACTACCTGGAGGCCCTGGCCCACGCCAAGGTGGTGGCCTTCGACAAAACCGGCACCCTCACCAGTGGCACCTTCGAGGTGGTGTCCGTGAAGCCCGCAGCGGGCCGCACCGCCGAAGAGCTGCTCGAAACGGCAGCCCTGGCAGAGTCGTTCTCCGACCACCCCATCGCCTTGTCCGTGCGCCGCGCCGCCAGGCGGGAGACGGACGGCAGCCGGGTGCGCGACGCCCAGGAGTTCGGCGGCCACGGAGTGTCGGCGGTGGTGGACGGCGCGGCGGTGCTCGTCGGCAACGACAAGCTCATGGCCGAGCACGCGGTCGACTTCGTCGCCGACGACGCGGTGGGGACCGTGCTCTACGTGGCCGTGGACGGCTCCTTCGCCGGCAGCATCGTCATCGCCGACCGAATCAAGCCGCAGTCGGCCCAGGCCATAGCCGACTTGCACAAAGAGGGCATCCGGCGCACCGTCATGCTCACCGGCGACCGCGCCGACGTGGCCCGGGCCATCGCCGAGCGGCTGGGGCTGGACGACGTGCGCTCCCAGCTGCTGCCCCAGCAGAAGGTGGAGCAGGTGGAGAAGCTGCTGGCCGAGGTGCACGACCAGGGACGCGGACGCGACACGCTTGCCTTCGTGGGAGACGGCATCAACGACGCGCCCGTGCTCATGCGCGCCGACGTGGGCGTGGCCATGGGGGCGCTCGGATCCGACGCAGCCATCGAGGCGGCCGACGTGGTGCTCATGGACGACGACCCCGTCTCCATCGCCCGGGCCGTGAACATTGCGAAGAAGACGCTGTCAATCGTATGGCAGAACATCGTCTTCGCCCTGGGAGTCAAGTTCGCCGTGCTGGCGCTGGCGTCTCTTGGCCTAGCCAACATGTGGATGGCCGTCTTCGCCGACGTAGGCGTGGCCGTCATCGCCATCCTGAACGCCATGCGCGCCATGAACGTACCCCGCAAACCCATCGGCTAGATCCGAGCAAGGGCGAAGGTGTACTGAAGTAGTAGGGGGGGGCGAAGCGGACTGCTTCGCCCCCCCTACTTTTCGCAACAAGACAAGAGCCGCTGCGAAGGCAAGCGGCCTACACCGCCGAGGGCAGCGTCATCATGACCAGGCCCAGCAGAATGCCCACGATCACCGCGAAGGCAGGCGCCTTGGAACGATAGATGAGGATGGACTCGGGGATGATCTCGCCATAGACCACGTAGAGCATGGCCCCCGAAGCGAAGCCGAGGCTGAGCGTAAGCCCCAAAGGGCCCACCTCCCCCAGCCAGATCCCCAGCCACGCGCCCAGCACTGTGGGAGCGCCGCAGGCCGCCGTCAGCAGCACCGCGCGGGCGCGACCCATGCCGCCGCTGATGAGCGGCACGGAAACCGCCATGCCCTCGGGAATGTTGTGCAGGCCGATGAGCACCGCCATGACCATGCCCGCCCCCAGCACCAGGTTGTCCGATACGGTGAAGCTGGCGCCGATGACCATGCCCTCGGGCACGTTGTGCAGCGCTATGGCGCAGGCCATGACGATGCCGGCCACCACAAGGCTCGCACGGGAGTCGTTGTTGCGCCGGTGCTGGGCCAGGTGATCGGCGTGAACCAGCTCGTCGATATCGTCATGGGTCTTGGGGTGCCCCGCCTCGGCCGTATGGGGCACCTCGGAGGCGGTGCGCTTGTCGATGACGTAGTTCAGGCCGTAGACCACTGCCACGCCGACGGCGACCGAGAGGACAGCCAGCCACACCCCTCCCACCGCCTCGCCGGACGCTTCGGCCGCCTCCACCAGCAGATCCAGGCAGACGATGGCCGTCATCACGCCCCCCGCAAACGCCAGCAGCAAGCTGACCGCCTTGTTGGAATCGCTTCTGACCAGCGCCCCCACCGCACCGCCGATGCCGGTACCGCCGGCCCCCGCCAAAAGCGTGACCAGCGTGACGAACCAAAACGGGTCCATAGGTTCCATGTTTCCTCGGCTTTCAAGCAAGACGGCCCTGCGGCGAGCTCGGTTTTCCTCCCCCATTCTATCCCTAGAAGCGGCCCGGACGAACGCCCATCGCCGGAGCGATTCCCCTTCTCCATAGGCTATACTGATTGTTTCGCCCGAACGAGGGGCCGCACGCCGTCCCGCGTGGCCGGCCAAGGCAGCCCAAGAACGCCGAACAGGAGGGAAGCATGCCCGTCCCGCCCCAGGAGATACGCCGCCTCTGCTCTCCGCGATCCTTCGAGCGCGGCAGCCTCATCGCGGAAAGCGGCGGCAACATCGCCTCGCGCAAGGTCTCCTACGACGGCCCCGACGCGGTGCTGTCCGCCTTCGTCGCCAGCTCCAGCGGCTGGAGCGACACCTACCGCGCCTCTGTCACCCTCGACGAGCGGGAGGGCGTGGTGGTCGACCACGCGTGCACCTGCCCCGCCTGGCGCGAGTACGCCGGCATGTGCAAGCATTGCGTCGCCCTGGCCCTGGCCTACAACGACGAGCCCGTCTCCTTCGCCGGCTACAAGCCCCCGGCCCTGCGCTGCCAAGCAGAAACGACCCGAGGCCTTAAGGACGTCGTGGAGCTTTTCGGGGCGCGTCAGCGCGCAAAGACCAGCGGCAAGGTCGACCTGCTCGTCGAGCTTCGCTGCCGGTTCGGCAGCTGGTCTGCATCGTTTCGCCTGGAAGGGCCCGGGGGCACCTACGTCATGAAGAGCATCGGCGAGTTCGTGGGCCTCATGCAGCAAGGGTCGTATTTCAGCTACGGGAAGAGCCTCGCCTTCGTCCATATTCCCGAAAGCCTCACTCCCCGCGCCCAGCGCATCCACCGTTTCCTGGCCCGCCAGCTGTCCGCCCGCGCCGGCGCCGCCTTCGGCGCCTACGGGGCGCAGCGGGGCGTCAGCGGCTCGGCCGGGCGCAGCCTGGAGCTTTCAACCGACGCCGTGGTCGAGCTGCTGGACGCTTTGGGAAACGGGTCCCTTGCCCTGGAAAGCGAAGGGGTCGGCCTGCCGGCGCGCGGGGAGTACCGTATCTGCGACGGCGACCCCGACCTGCAGCTGGAGTTCTACGAGCGGGATGGCGGGTTCGCGCTGGATTTGCCCGCTTCCTGCCTGTTCCTCTGTTCGGGCGAGAGCCTCTACGCCATCGGTCCGCACGCAATCTGGCGCTGCTCGGGCAAGCTGGCGGCCATCGCGCCGCTGCTGACGGTGCTGCCCGCAGGCGAGACGACGCTGTCACTGGCCCCGCAGGATGCGCCGGCCTTCTGCGCCGCGGTGCTGCCCGCCCTCGAAGAGGCCGCCGTTGTACGCGCTCCCCGGTCCCTGGATGCGCTGCGCCCGGTGCCCTGCCGTCTGCAGTTCTACTTCGACCGCGAGAACGACCTGGTCACCTGTGACGCCTTCGCCGTCTACGGCGAACGGCGCTTCCTGCTGTGCGGCTACCGCGAAGAGAGCGACTCCTCCGCCGAGACCGTGGCACCGGCGCGCGACGAGGAAGCAGAAGGGCGCGCCCTGGGGTTGCTGCGGAGGTTCTTCGAGCCCGCCAACGCCTGCCTGCCCCTGGCCGACGAGCGGTCGCTGGGAGAGCTTCTGTTCGAGGGGCTGCCCCTCATGCGACAGCTGGGCGAGGTGTTCACCACGCCCGCGTTCGACCGGCTGATCAAGGACGGCACCCCGCGCTACAGCCTGGGGGTGTCCCTCGTGGGCAATCTGATCCAGCTTTCCGTGCGCTCCGACGACCTGTCCGCAGCGGAACTGGCGGCGCTTCTGGGCAGCTACCGCAAGCGCCGTCGGTTCCACCGGCTGAAAAGCGGCGCGTTCGTGGATGTGGCGGCGCTGGACCTCTCGCAGCTGGAGCGGCTGAGCGACGATATGGGCATCAGCCAGAAGGCGCTCTCGGCGGGCGTAGTGGAGCTGCCGAGCTATCGGGCCTTCTACCTGGACGATGAAGCCGACCTGGACCGAGACCGATCGTTTGCCGCTTACGTGGAACGTCTGCGCAAGACGACCGAAGAGAGCTTCGCCCCGCCGCCGTGCACCGCGTCTGCGCTGCGCCCCTACCAGCGAGAGGGCTTCGCGTGGCTGGCGGCGCGCATGGAGGCGGGCTTCGGCGCCGTGCTGGCCGACGAGATGGGGCTCGGCAAGTCCGTCCAGCTGATAAGCCTCATCGCCTACCGCGCGCAGGAACATCCCGGCTGCGGCCCCGCGCTCATCGTGTGCCCGGCCTCATTGCTGTACAACTGGCTGGCGGAGTTCGAGCGCTTCGCGCCGCACCTGGCGGTCACGGTTGCCCACGGCTCGAAGCCGGAACGCTTGGCCGCGCTGCGCAGCCTGCAGGGGCCCAAAGCGCCCGATGTGCTGGTCACCTCCTACGACTCCCTGCGGGCGGACGCCGACGACTACCGGCGAACCGAGTTCGGCCTGTGCGCCTTGGACGAGGCCCAGCACATCAAGAACCCGGCCACGCTCGTCGCCCGCAGCTGCAAGCGCCTGAGCGCCCGATGCCGCGTGGCGCTCACCGGCACGCCGTTGGAGAACCGCCTGAGCGACCTGTGGAGCCTCTTCGACTTCCTCATGCCCGGGCTGCTGGGGCCCTACGCCGGCTTCCGCACGCGCTTCGAAGAACCCATCGTGGGCGGCGACGAGCATGCGGCCGAGCGCCTGCGGGCGATCGTCGCCCCCTTCATCTGCCGACGCTGCAAGAAAGACGTGCTGACCGAGCTGCCCGACAAATGGGAGACGGCCGTCTACGTGCCCCTTGAGGCCGAGCAACGCCGGCTCTACGACGCCCACGAGCAGCAGCTGCGCGAGATGCTCACCGTGCAGAAGAACGAAAGCGCCTCCCGCTCGCACCGTCGGGGCACCGCGCCCTTGCGCGCCGACGGCACCCGGCAGCAGCCCTCGCGGGTGAAAGTGCTGGCCGAGCTCACCAGGCTGCGCCAGCTCTGCTGCGACCCGAGCCTTGTCTACGAAAGCTACAAGGGTGGATCGGCGAAGGTGGACGCCATCGTGGAATTGACGGCCTCGGCGGTGGACGGCGGTCAGAAGGTGCTGGTGTTCTCGCAGTTCACCAGCTTCCTCGACATCCTTGCGCACCGCTTCGAGGCCGACGGGCTGCGCTACTTCGCCATTACGGGCAAGACTCCGGCAAAGCGCCGGCTCCAGCTGGTCGACCGCTTCAACAAAGACGACACGCCGCTGTTCCTGGTGTCGCTCAAAGCCGGCGGCACGGGCCTTAACCTCACCGGCGCATCGGTGGTGATCCATGCCGACCCCTGGTGGAACGCAGCCGCCCAGAACCAGGCGACCGACCGGGCGCACCGCATCGGGCAAAACCGGGAGGTAAGCGTGGTCAACGTGATCGCCAAAGGCACCGTAGAGGAGCGCATCGCCAAGCTGCAGCAGGCGAAGTCCCAGCTGACCGACCAGGTAGTGGCCGTAGGAGCCGCCTCGCTGGCCAGCCTTGACGCCGACTCCTGGGCCGACCTCCTGGATGCCGACATCCTGTAGCGCCGCCGGCTACAGCCCTGCGATCACGCCCCGCATGAGCTTGGAGAAATCGTCCAGGCGCGTAGCGGCCACGTCCACGATCTCCTCATCGCTGGGGCTAGCCCCGCCAATGCCGCAGGCCATGTTCGTCACCAGGGACAGCCCCGCGACCCGCATGCCCACGTGGCGCGCGGCGATAACCTCCTCGCACACGCTCATGGCCACGGTGTCGGCCCCCCATGACGCGAAAAGGCGAACCTCGGCGGGGGTCTCGAAGCTAGGGCCTAAAAGACCCAGGTACACCCCCTCGCGCACCGCAATGCCCTCGCGCTCCGCCACGGCGAGGGCAAGTCGGCGGCATCCCGGATCGAAGGCATCCAGCATGCTGAAGAACCGCGGCGCCAGCAAAGCCGGCTCTTGCGCGGCCACCGGGTTTCGCCCGGTGAAGTTCAGCTGGTCGGCCATCAGGCAGAAGTC
The DNA here is from genome assembly GCA_910575165.1 of Eggerthellaceae bacterium. Lineage (GTDB taxonomy): Bacteria > Actinomycetota > Coriobacteriia > Coriobacteriales > Eggerthellaceae > Xiamenia > Xiamenia aquisgranensis. Next base: position 58,348 of record CAJTDS010000004.1, on the reverse strand, counting down.
GCCCACCTGGTACGTCTCGTTCAAAGCGCCGGCAGCGTTGGTGGTGATGAGCGTACCCACGCCCAGCCGGTCCATAAGCCACACGGGGAAGGCCACCTCCTGGGCGGAAGCGCCCTCGTAGCCGTGGATGCGCCCCTGCATGACCAGCACCTCCACGCCTTCCACCGTGCCGCAGACGAAGCGCCCCACATGCCCGTTGGCGGTGGAGCGGCGCATGCCCGGCACCTCGCCGTAGGAGATGAAGACGGCGTCTTGTACCTGTTCGGCGAAAGGGTTGAGGCCCGACCCCAGGATAAGGCCCACCTTCGGGGCGCGGCCTTCCAGCCGCTCGCGCATCACCGCGCAGGCTCCGTCCAGCATAAGTTCCAGCGAGCAGTCCATGGCTCCCCCTCTACTCAAGCGACTTCCTCGCGACCAGCACGCGGGGGCGGCCTGCTAAGTCCTTCACTGCGCGCACGTCGGAGAATCCGCCTGCGCGCGCAATGGCGGCCGCATCGTCCAGGCAGGTCTCGTGAAGCTCGCAGGCGAAAATGCCTCCCGACTTCAGGAAGGCCAGGGCCTGGGGCGTCAGCCGACGGAACACGTCCAGACCATCGACTCCCCCGTCCAGGGCCAAGGACGGCTCGAACGCGGCCACCTCGGGCGAGAGCGAGGCCATCACAGCCGTGGGGATGTAGGGTGGGTTCGACACCACGGCGTCCAATCGCCCCCGGTAGCGCTCGGGAATGGCCGAAGCAAGATCGCTGCGAATGACCTTCACCACCGCATCCAGCCCCAGGCTGCGCACGTTCTCGCGGGCCAACCCCAGGGCTTCGTCGCTCACATCGGTGGCGATCACGCGCACATCGCCATGCTCTTGGGCCAGCGAACAGGCGATGCACCCGCTGCCGGTGCCGATGTCAGCCACCAGCAGCACGCCATCGGCAGCCGACGCTTGCGCAGCCGACGAGGCATCGGGCACCGAGGCAGGCTGATCTTCGTCCGGTTCCGGCTCGTCGGCAACGCGGGTCCCGAACGACTCGAACACAGCCGGCGGCACCTGGGGCTCGTCCTGCTCTTCGGGGAGCATGCCGTCGGATGCGGCGGAACCCGCAGGCGCGAAGGGCTGCAAAGCGGCGCCCTGCTGAGCCGCTTCGGCGCGGGCGGCCTCGATGAGCACGTCCCCCTCCCAGGCCTCGATGGTGGAGTCCAGGGCCACCCGTCGCTTGGGGGCGGGAAGCTCGGCGAGCACCTCGCTCACGAGCACTTCGGTCTCGGGCCGGGGAATCAGCACGCCGGGGCGCACCTTCACGGTGATATGGCGGAAGGCCACCTCGCCGGTGATGTACTGCAAAGGCTCGCCGGCGCCTCGGCGAGCGACGGCCTGGCGCAGCCACGCGCGTTCGTCCGCGGAAAGCTCCCGCTCGAAATTCATGTAGAGCTGAATGCGAGACAGCCCGCAGCCGTGGGACAGCAGCCACTCCGCCGACTGGCGCGGGTGCTCGTCGCCGTGGCGCTCAAGATAGGATACGGTCCAGTCCAGAGCCGCCTTCACCGTCCAGCGGGCATCGGGGGCCTCCTGGGTGCTGGGCAAGCCCATCCCCTAGACCGCTTCTTCGAGCTTCTGGGCGCGGTCCGCCGCCTGAAGCGCCGTGATGAGCTCGGCAAGCCCCGATCCGCCGTTGCCCAGCAGCACCCCGTTGTAGGTGCCGTTGTAGCCGATGCGATGGTCGGTCACGCGGTCCTGCGGGCCGTTGTAGGTGCGGATCTTCTCGGCGCGGTCTCCCGAGCCAATCTGGGCCAGGCGCTGAGCGCCCTCGGCCGCCTGCTGCTCGGCGAGCATCTTCTCGTACAGGCGCGCGCGCAGCACGGCCATGGCGGCGATCTTGTTCTGCAGCTGGGACTTCTGGTCCTGGGACTGCACCACAAGGCCGCTGGGCAGATGCGTGATGCGCACGGCGGAGTCGGTGGTGTTCACGCACTGGCCGCCCGGGCCTCCGGCGCGGTACACGTCGATGCGCAGGTCGTTCTCGTTAATCTCCACCTCAACCTCGTCAGCTTCGGGAAGCACCGCCACGGTGGCCGTTGAGGTGTGGATGCGCCCCTGGCTCTCGGTCTTGGGCACGCGCTGCACGCGATGAACGCCGCTTTCGAACTTCATGACCGAGTACACCTTGTCGCCCTTGACCTTGAACTGTATTTCCTTGTAGCCGCCCGCCTCGGAGGGGGACACGTCCATGGTCTCGGTCTTCCAGCCCTGCTCGCTGGCGAAGCGCTCGTACATGCGGTACAGATCGCCGGCGAAGATGGCCGCCTCGTCGCCGCCAGCGGCAGCGCGGATCTCCACGATGATGTCCTTCTCGTCGGCAGGGTCGGCCGGGATCAGCATGAACTTGATGTCGTCCTCCAGCTGGGGCAGCTGGCCCTCTATGCGGGCGATCTCCTCCTGGGCGAACTCCTTCATGTCCGCGTCGGAAAGCATCTCCTTGGCCTCGGCCAGATCGTCCACAGCCTGCACGTACTGGCGAGCCTTCGCCACCAGGGGCCCCTGGTTCGCGTACTCTTTGGCCAGGCGGTTGTACTCCTTCTGGTTGGCCAGCACGGCCGGGTCGCCCATCTTGGCCTGGAGCTCCTCGTAGGCGGCAACAAGCTTGACGAGCTTCTCTCGCATATCGGTATCTTGCATAGCGGGCGCAATCCTTCAAAACGTCATTGACTCGTAAATGGGCATTGTAGCAAAGGACGCAACCGCTGTGAGCCTATGGCAGGCGATTACACAAGCGCATACGCCCGGGCGGCCTCCGAAGGCCCCTATCGCCGTCCAACCTGCTGCCGACCGCCTGTCGGCCCGCCGACCGCCTGTCGCATGCTTTAGCAGCGCATGGCGGCGGGGTTCTGCGCAATTTCCTGCAGAACCCCGCCGCCATGCGCTGCCACATCTGCGGCTTGCAACCTCCCTAAGCCTCCGAGGCGGCCAAATAGGCAGAGGCCTGTTCCGCGCACACCGCGCCGTCTCCCGCAGCCGTCACCACCTGGCGCAGCGACTTGGCGCGCACGTCCCCCGCCGCGAACACGCCGGGCACCGACGTCGTACCCGTCTCCCCCGCCACCACGTAGCCCTTCTCGTTCAGCTCCAGCGCGTCGCGCAGGAACTCGCTGTTGGGCTGGGTACCCACGGCCACGAACAGCCCCGCAGCCGACACGGTGAGCATACGGGGCGCACCGTCCTCGCTCGTCTGCTCGATGCGAAGCCCTGCCAGCTTGCCATCCTCGGCCACAAGCCCTTTCACCTGGCTGTTCCAGTAGAATTCCACGTTGGGCAGCTCCTGCAGGCGTTCGTGGTACACCTTGGTGGCCCGCAGCGTGTCGCGCCGGTGCACCAGCAGCACCTTCTCGCAGATACGCGACAGGTAGATGGCGTCGGCCACGGCAGTGTTGCCCCCGCCCACCACGGCCACGGTCTTGCCGCGGAAGAAGTTGCCGTCGCAGGTGGCGCAATAGGACACGCCCCGCCCGGCCAGCGCATCCTCCAGGGGCACGTCCAGCTTGCGGGCGCGGGCGCCGGTGGCCACGATGACGGTGCGGGCCTGGTAGCTGCCGAAGGCAGTGGAGAGCACCTTCGCCGGCTTGGAGAAATCAACCGAAACCACCTCTTCGCCCACGAACCGTGCGCCGAAGCGCTCGGCCTGCTGCCTCATGGCGAAAGCCAGCTCGAAGCCGTTGACCCCCTCGGGAAACCCCGGATAGTTCTCCACGTGCTCGGTCTGGCCCAGCTGCCCTCCGGCCACCATGCGCTCAAACAGCATGCAGCTCAGCCCCGCCCGCGCCGCGTAGAGCGCAGCGGTGAGCCCCGCCGGGCCGGCGCCTATGACGGCCACATCCACAGCGCTTCCCGCCGCAGCCTTGGCCGATTCGGACTTGGGAATATAGTTCTTCTCTTCCATCGACCCGCTACCTCTCTTCTTCACGCCCAACGAACGCGCAAGCGCGCCGAACCGCAAGCCCTAAGGCCCCGTTCGGCGCGCCCGCTACGCTGGTTGACAACAGCTTGCAACGGCCGGCCTAGCCAAGCATCGCCAACAGGTTCTGCTTCGGCTGCACGCCCACGGCCTGACGTACCGGCTGACCGCCCTGAAACACGACAAGCGTCGGCACGGACATGACGCCGTAACGGCTGGCGATATCGGGGCTCGCGTCGATGTCCACCTTCACCACGTGCGCACGACCGGCCACTTCGGCAGCCACCTCGTCCACGGTGGGCGCGATCATCTTGCACGGACCGCACCACGTAGCGAAGAAGTCCACGAGCACCGGTTCGGTAGCGTCCAGGACCTTGGATTGGAAGTCGCTCGATGAAACGATCTCTGCCATGGTAATTCCTCCTCGTTGTAACTCCGAAGGCTCCCTCGGGGCGCCTTCGGAGGCCGCGGTTCCGCGGCTCTGCGGCATGTTCGTGCCAGTCTATCCCTTTCCGCACCCGCTCAGAAGAGCGCGTCCCCTTCCGTAGCAATATTGGAAGCGAACCGAAAGGAGAACGTGCCGGTTCAAGGCTGACGAAATGACTTAGACTATGGTAGCAGGAACCTGGAAAGGATTTGGCATGAATCAGGTAACATTTTTAGCCTCCCCGGCCGGTGGCGAATCGGCTTGCGAGCCGCCCGCGTGGCAAGGGCGTGCCGCATCGCCGGTCAACCTGGTGCTCGAGGGGGGCGCCATGCGCGGTCAGTTCACCGCAGGCGTGCTGGATTTCCTCATGGACCAGGGGCTGCTCTGCGAAAACGTCATCGGCACGTCGGCTGGAGCCCTTACCGGCTACTACTACGTGGCCGGCGCCCGCGGGCGAACCTGCCTGCAGAACGTAGTGTTCTGCGACGACTGGCGCTACATGTCGCTTAAGAGCTACGTGCGCACCGGCAACGCCTTCGGGCGCGAGTTCGCCTTCTACGACATCCCCGACCGACTGCTGCCCTTCGACTACGACAGCTTCAACTGCTCCCCCATGAACCTGGTAGCCGTTTCCGCGAACCTGGAAACCGGCGAGGCGGACTACCATCTCATAGCAGACGCCAAGAAGGACATGCCCTACCTGATCGCCTCTTCCTCCATGCCCCTCATCAGCCAGATCGTGGAGGTGGACGGCAAGCTTCTGCTGGACGGCGGGGCCTGCGACAGCGTACCCATCGTCCATTCCTGGATCATGAACGGCACAGGCCGCAAGAACATCGTGGTGCTCACCCAGGACGCCACCTACGTGAAGCCGGCCAACAAGCTCTTGCCGCTCATCTCGTCCCGCTACCGCGACTACCCCTACTACGTGGAGCGCCTGGCAAACCGCCATATCGACTACAACCGCACCTACCGAGCCATCGACCGCTGGCATGACGAGGGACGCCTGTTCCGCATCCGTCCGCCCAAGCCAGTGCAGGTAGGTTCCATGGAGAAGGACCCGGAGAAACTGCTGGCCCTCTACGAGGAAGGCTACCAGACCGCCGCCAGCAACTGGCCCGCCCTGCTGCAGTACCTGGAAAGCTAGACACCGGCCGCAGCCGGCCTACCCACTGCGATACCCAAAGGCCTAAAACGACGCCTGCAGCCCCTTCCGAAATCCCGCCCTCTTCCTGCTCCCGTCTCGCGTTCCGGGCCGGGAAACATCGCACAGCCGGCATCTCGTGCACGGGAAAAGCAAGGCTCTGACCTGGCATTACACTATATAACACCAGGTCAGAGCAGATGGCACGAGTTGCCGGATATGCATCGCACAGCCGGCATCTCGTGCAGTTTCCAAGCGGCCGACCGTCCGAACCGCCAATGCAAGTCCGAGCAACCCGGAATGCCGCAGCCCCGCAGGCTACAGCGCAGCTGCCCGAATCACTTCCAGCAGCTGCTCCACGGGCCAGCTTCCCAGATCGCCCTCGGAGCGCTCGCGCACGCTCACGGTGCCGCTTTCCACTTCCTTGTCGCCCAGCACCACCATGTAGGGGATCTTCTGCGACTGCGCCTTGGCGATCTTCACGCGCATGGGCTCGTTCTGGTCGTACAGCTCCACGCGCCCGCCGGCGTCCTTGATGAGCTTCACCAGATCGGCTGCCGCGCCGATATGGCGGTCGGCTATAGGCAGCACCGCCACTTGCACCGGCGCCAGCCACAGCGGCAGCGAGCCGGCGTAGTGCTCGATGAGGATGCCTAGGAAGCGCTCGATGGAGCCGAAGATGGCCCGATGCAGCATCCAGGGGGTTTCCTCCGTGTTGTCCTCGGTGCGGTAGGTCAGCCCGAAGCGCATGGGCATGTTGAAGTCGATCTGCACCGTGGAGCACTGCCAGGTGCGCCCGATGGCGTCCTTCACCTTGATGTCGATCTTGGGCCCGTAGAAGGCGCCGTCTCCCTCGTTGATCTCGTAGGGCAGGTTGTGGCGCGCGCATGCCTCCATGAGGGCGTTCGTGGCATGCTCCCACATATCGTCGGTGCCGATGGACTTCTCGGGGCGAGTGGAGATCTCGGCCTCGTACTGGAAGCCGAAGGTGGTCATGATATGGTCCACCAGATCCAGGATGGCCACTACCTCGTCCACCACCTGGTCCTTGGTGCAGAACACGTGGGCGTCGTCCTGGGTGAAACCGCGGGCGCGCAGAAGCCCGTGCACCACGCCGGACATCTCATGACGGTACACCGTGCCGAACTCGAAGTAGCGAAGCGGCAGGTCGCGATAGGAATGCAGCTCGTTTTTGTACAGCATCACGTGGCCCGGGCAGTTCATGGGCTTCACGCCGTACTCGCTCATGCGGGGCTCGTCGTCGGTTCCCTCGTTGATCTGGAAGAAGTACATGTTGTCATGGTAGAAGCCGTAGTGGCCCGAGGTCTTCCACACGTCGGCATTGTAAATATGCGGGGTGATGACCTCTTCGTAGCCGCGGTCGTACAGGTCGCGGCGCAGCCACTCCTGCAGCGTGCGGATGACGCGGGCGCCCTTGGGCAGGTACATGGGAAGGCCCACGCCGGCCATGGGGTCCATCATGTAGATGCCCAGCTCGCGTCCCAGCTTGCGGTGGTCGCGCTTCTCGGCCTCGGCCAGGTTGTGCAGATGCTCCTCCAGCTCCTTCTTCGAGAAGAAGGCGGTGCCGTAGATGCGGGTGAGCATGTCGCGCTCGGCGTCGCCCTTCCAGTAGGCGCCGGCCACCTTGGTCAGCTTGAAGGCACCGATCTTGCCCGCATCGGGCACGTGGGGCCCACGGCACAGGTCGACGAAGTCGCCCAGGCGGTACACGGAGACGACCTCTCCCTCGGGCAGCTCGTCGATGAGTTCAAGCTTCAACGGCTGTTCGGCGAAGATGGCGCGGGCCTCGTCGCGGGTCACCTCGCTGCGCTCGATCTTCGCACCGCTCTTGGCGATGGCGGCCATACGATCCTCGATGGCGGCGAAATCCTCGGGCGATATCGATGCTCCCTCGGGAAGCTCGACGTCGTAGTAGAAGCCGTTCTCGATAGCCGGCCCCACGCCGAATTTCACGCCTGGGTACAGCTCGGTGAGCGCAGCAGCCAGCAAATGCGCCGTGGAGTGCCTCATAAGATCGAGGCCATCAGGGCTTTTCGCAGTTACGACAGCGACGGAATCCCCTTCGGACACAGGGGTGTTCAGGTCGACGGGACGATCGTTCACAACGCCCGCCAGCGCCGCCTTCGCGAGGCCGGCCCCGATAGCGGCGGCCACATCGGCCACGGTGGCGCCTTCGGCCACCTCTTTGCGCGAGCCGTCCGGAAGATTCACGATCATGATGGTTCCTTTCTTGGCGCCGGGTGCGCACAAAGCACCTGCGCCGGTTGAAATGAAAAGCCGCCGAGCGCAATGCAAGGCGGCTTGGTTCCCAAAGGGTAAGGGTTAGGCTGCGAGACGTGCCTAGCGCTGACGGGAAGCCGCTTGCTGCGGCTGGGCAGTTCGGGCGCTGCGGGACACCGCGCCGCGGGCCGAACCGCGGGCACCCACGGGCGTTGCGCAGTAGGGGCACACCGTCCAGGTAGGGTCGAGCGCATGGTTGCACACGTTGCAGAGGTTCTTCAGGCGCTGATGGCAGTTCGGGCACAGCACGTAGTCCGACTCCACGGGATAGCCGCAGTTGGCGCACTCGCCGTACTTCATGAGTTCGCGCTGCTTGATGGCGATCTCAAGCTCCTGCTCGTCGCGGTCGATCTGCAGCAGGGGCGGACGCAGCAGGCAGTAGGCGATGACGCCGATGAAGGGCACGAGCGCGATGATGATCCACACGTACCACGCGCCGCCGCGCAGGTAGGCGTCGCGCGCCACCCAGATGACGGAGAGCACGTACAGCACCACCACAAGCACGATCACGACGGTGAACGCCATCTGCAGTTCGGGCGTCCAAAGCTGGGGCAGAAGCTCGCTCATATCAACCTCTCGAAACGGTCGGTTTCCCCCGCCACCCCTCGCACGGGACAAGCGGATGCACTGTGACTAGCACATATGGTACGGCATTATAGCAAAGAAGGCCGCCGCACCGGCAAATCACCGAAAAGCACGCAAAAGGGCCCGTCGTCGTGGACGGGCCCCTCATACCTTAAGATTGCGGGGACGCTCCCCCTACCCCAGCTCGGCCAGCTGCGCTTCCACTTTGGCCAGGGCCTCTTCCAATTCAGCCAGCTTCGCGGTGTCCTTCTCCACGATCTCCTGCGCCGCCTTGGCCAGAAAGCCCGGGTTCGACAGCTTCTTGCGGAACTTCTCGGCGTCCTTGGCAAGCTTGGCCTGCTCCTTCCGAAGGCGCGCCCGCTCCGCGTCGAAATCCACCAGGCCCGTCAGCTGCACGTACACCTCAAGGCCCGGCACCAGGGCAACGCTTGCCTGAGCCGGCTTGTCGGCGTCGGGCGCGATGGACAGCGAGGCGGTGTTGGCCATGCCCTCGATAAGCGCGCGCTGAGCCTGCAGCAGCTCGGCGTCGTCCGCGCCGGCCTTCACCACCACGGCCAGGGGCTCCTTCGGCGAGATGCCGTAGCGGCTGCGGGTGCTGCGGATGGCCGAGACCACGTCGCATACCATCTGGATGGCCCGCTCCGCCTGGGCGTCGGCGTACTTCGCCAGCGCCTCGGCCTTGGGCCACGCCGCCCCGATGAGCAGCTGGGAGTCGCGCTCGAAGGGCAGCTCCTGGTAGATCTCCTCGGTGACGAAGGGCATGATGGGGTGCAGCAGCCGCAGCGACTGGTCCAGCACGAACATGAGGTTGCGCTGGCAGGCCAGCCTGTCCTCGGGGCTGCCCGAGAGGCGCGCCTTGGAGAACTCGATGTACCAGTCGCAGAACTCGTTCCAGAAGAAGCCGTACAGAAGCCGGGTGACCTCGCCGAACTCAAAGGCGTCGAAGGCCTCGTCAACCGCTTTCACCAGACCCGCCACTCGGCTGAAGATCCAACGGTCGGCCGGGGTGGCGGCCATGGGCTCGCCAGGGGTGTAGCCTTCCAGGTTCATACTCACGAAGCGAGCCGCGTTGCGAATCTTGTTGGCGAAGTTTCTGCTGCTTACCAGCTTGTTCTCGTCGAAGCGCAGGTCTTGGGCGCCCGTTACCTGCAAAAGCAGCCCGAAACGCATGCCGTCGGCGCCGTAGTTTTCCATGAGCACCAGCGGGTCCACGCCATTGCCGCGGCTCTTCGACATGGGCTTGCCGTCGGCGCCCATGACCGTGGGATGGATAATCACGTGCTCGAAGGGAATCTGGCCCGTGCAGTACATGGAGCTCATGACCATGCGGGCCACCCACAGGCCCATGATGTCGCGGGCCGTGGAGAGCACCTGGGTGGGATAGCAGGCGCGAATCTCGGGGGCGTCGTTGCCCTCCTCGGCCCATCCCATGGTGGCATAGGGCCACATCTGGCTGGAGAACCACGTGTCCAGCACATCGTTGTCCTGACGCACGGAGCCCCCGCACGCTGGGCACACCTCCACGTCCTCCACGCTGGCATCCTCCCAGCCGCAGGAATCGCAATAGTACATGGGGATGCGGTGCCCCCACCATAGCTGGCGAGAGATGCACCAGTCCTTCAGGTTGCCCAGCCAGTCCAGGTACACCTGCTTCCAGCGGGCCGGATGGAACTGTATCGACCCATCCTCCACCACGCGCGCCGCGTCGGCCTTCAGGCCGTCCACGCGCACGAACCACTGCTCCGACTCCCACGGCTCCAGCTTGGTGTGGCAGCGGTAGCAGGTCATGACCGAATGGGCGTGCTCCTCCACCTTCTCCAGAAGTCCCAGCTCGTCAAAGGCGACCACCACGGCCTCGCGGGCCTCGTCGCGATCCATGCCGCTGAAGCGCCCGAAGCCCTCCACCACGTGGGCGGTCTCGTCGAAGATGTTGATGCGGGGAAGGCCCGCGGCCTCGCCCATGGCCCAGTCGTTGGGGTCATGGGAGGGGGTCACCTTCACGCAGCCGGTGCCGAACTCGGTATCCACGTGCCAGTCGGCGAAAATGGGAATCTCGCGGTCCACCAGGGGCAGGCGCACGGTCTTGCCCACCAGGTGCGCGAAGCGCTCGTCCTTGGGGTTCACGGCCACGCCGGTGTCGCCCAGCATGGTTTCGGGGCGCGTGGTGGCTACCACCAGGTACTCCAAGCCGTCGACGGGCTCGGTCAGCGGATAGCGCAGATGCCACAGATGCCCCGCCTCGTCAACGTACTCCGCCTCGTCGTCGGCGATGGCCGTGGTGCAGTGCGGGCACCAGTTCACGATGCGCTTGCCCCGGTAGACGAGATCGTTGTGGTACCAGTCGGTGAACAGCTGGCGGACGGCGCGCACGTAGGCCGGCTCCAGCGTGAAGTGCTCGTTGGCGTAATCGCACGAGCATCCCATGCCCGAAATCTGGTTCACGATGGTGGCGCCGTACTCGCGGTACCACTCGTAGCAGGCCTCGACGAAGGCCTCGCGCCCGATGTCCAGACGGCTGATGCCCTGGTCGGCCAGCTTCTTGTCCACCTTGGTCTGGGTGGCGATGCCCGCATGGTCGGTTCCCAGCACCCACCGGGTGGGGCGGCCCTGCATGCGCGCGCGGCGGATGCAGGCGTCCTGGATGGTGTCGTTCAGGGCATGGCCCATGTGCAGCACGCCGGTGATGTTCGGCGGCGGGATGACGATGGTGTAGGGATGGTCCTTCTGCTCGGGCGTGCCGGGCGTACGCTGGAAGTAGCCCGCCTCCTTCCACGCCTCGAACAACGGCCGCTCGTGGGCCTGAAAATCGTAGTCGATGGAGCTTCCCTGCTCAGCCATAGGTTCCCTACGCCTCTCTCGGTTCGATGGCGGGCTTGGTCTGCCCGGTGATGTCCGTTTCCCTCACGACCACCTTCGACGGCCCGTCCGTCTCGGGCAGGTCGTACATGGTGTCCTGCAGCACCCGCTCGCAGATGGAGCGCAGGCCGCGGGCACCGGTGCCGTGCTCCAGGGCCTCCCGGGCGATGGCCCGCAGCGCGTCGGGTTCGAAGGAAAGCTGCGAGTCCTCGAACTCGAACATACGAACGTACTGCTTCACCAGCGCGTTCTTCGGCTCGGTGAGGATGCGCACCAGGTCGTCCTCGGAAAGCTCCGCAAGGGACGTGATGACCGGGATGCGCCCGACGAACTCGGGGATCATGCCGTACTTGTTCAGGTCCTCGGGCAGCACGCGCGAAAGCAGCTCCGCCTCCTCGTGTTTCTTCGACTCGGGCATGTCGGCGTTGAAGCCCACGCCCGACTTGCCCACGCGCTGGGCGATGATGTCGGTCAGCCCCACGAAGGCGCCACCCAGGATGAACAGGATGTTCGTGGTGTCGATATGGATGAGCTCCTGCTGGGGGTGCTTGCGGCCGCCCTGGGGAGGCACCGTGGCGTCGGTGCCCTCCACGATCTTCAGCAGCGCCTGCTGCACGCCCTCGCCGGACACGTCGCGGGTGATGGAGACGTTCTCGGCCTTGCGGGCGATCTTATCGATCTCGTCCACGTAGATGATGCCGATCTGGGCCCGCGGCACGTCGAAATCGGCGGCGGTCAACAGCTTCAGCAGGATGGACTCCACGTCCTCGCCCACATATCCAGCCTCGGTGAGCGTGGTGGCGTCGGCGATGGCGAAGGGAACGCGCAGGGTGCGGGCCAGGGTCTGGGCCAGAAGCGTCTTGCCCGAGCCGGTGGGCCCTAAAAGCATGATGTTGCTCTTGGCCAGTTCCACGTCGCCCTCCTGGGCATCGGCCCCCATGCTGATGCGCTTATAGTGGTTGTACACCGCCACGGACAGCGCGCGCTTGGCCGCCTCCTGGCCCACCACATGCTCGGAAAGCTCGGCATAGAGCTGATGGGGCGTGGGAAGGTCGGCCAGGATGTCCTCGGGGCGCTCCGAAGATTTGGCCGCATGCCGTCCGGATGCGGCGCGCGCCTCGGACGCGTCGTCGTCGGGCAGGGCCGCCTGCTCCATGTGGTCGCGCAGCTGGGCCTGGATCTGCTCGAGCATTTCCGGCGTAAGCCCCATGGCGCGGTACTCGCGGGGGAAGTAGCCGGGGGCATCGTGGCCGTCGTGGGAGCCCAGGGCCTGGTCGTGCAGCTTGGCCATAAGTTCCACCTGGTCCATGGCGTAGCGCGCCTGCAGCGCCGTGCCCATCCACTGCTCGCCGCCCTGCAGCGGGTAGCCGCTCTCGCTCATCAGGCGCTGGGCCTCATCGGCGTCGAAGCCCGGCGCGTTCTCGGACAGGTCGCGCACCATGGCGTCGGCGCAGATGCCGATGCACTCGTTGCAGATGTAGATGCCGTTAGGGCCTTGCACCAAGGCGACCACCTCGTCGGTGGACTTGCCGCAGAAGGTGCACACCGCATCCTGCGGCTCGTCGGCGCCGGTGCCGTTCGTTCGGTCTCTCATGGATGTCCGGTTCTCTTCCCTACTCGTCCTTCTTGGCGTCGTCGGCATTATGGGCCGCGCGCGAAGTGGTGATGCGGTCCACCAGGCCGTAAGCGAGCGCCTCCTCGGCGGTCATGTAGTTGTCGCGCTCGGTGTCGTTCTGGATGCGCTCGATGGTCTGGCCGGTGTTCTCGGCCAGGATGCGGTTCAGGCGGTCGCGGGTCTTCAGCATGAAGTCGGCCACGATGGCGATCTCGGTCTGCTGGCCCTGGGCGCCGCCGGAGGGCTGATGGATGAGCACCATGGAGTTGGGCAGGCACAGGCGCTTGCCCTTGGCGCCGTTGGACAGCAGCACCGCGGCCATGGAAGCGCACTCGCCCAGACAGATGGTGGACACGTCGCACTTGATGAAGTTCATGGTGTCCAGAATGGCCAAACCGGCGGTCACCGAGCCGCCCGGGGAGTTGATGTAGAGCGAAATGTCCTTGTCCGGATCGGCGCTCTCCAGGTGCAGCAGCTGGGCCACCACCGAGTTCGCCACATGGTCGTCGATCTGCTCGCCCAGGAAAATCACGCGGTCGTTGAGCAGGCGCGAGTAGATGTCGTAGCTGCGCTCGCCGCGGGGCGACTGCTCGATGACGTAGGGGATGAGCGCATCGCGGGTTTCGAATGCCATGGTTCCTCGTTTCTCCTCGGGGGCGCGCCCGCCTTCGGGGGCTGCGTCCCGTGTCGTGTTTGCGTCCATAGTGATGAAGCGGCCCGAATCGCGCAAGGGAGCGCACCGAAAAGGCATAGCGCACCCCCCCCCGGCAAAGCAGCCCGCACCGGGCCCTTGCAAACGCATCGGCCCGTACATGCCGTTTCGCCGAAGCGTCCCGGATGACGGGCCGATGAAAATTGCTCCATCAAGGGCCGAAGCCCTGCGGTGTCGGGCTATTCGGCGCTCTGCTCGGCAGCGGCCTCGGCAGCCACGTCGGCGGCAGCGGCAGCGTCACCCTCGGCGATGTCGGCGGCCACCTTGTCCTCGGCGGCGTCCTTCTTCGCCTTCTTGGCCTTGGGCTTGGATGCCTTCTTGGCCTTGGAGGCCTCGTCTTCGGAGCCGGGCTCGACCTCGGTCACCACGGCCTCGTCCATCAGACGGGTCACGGCCTTGGTGCGCAGAATGCCCTGGCGGACGAAGTGCAGGTTGCCGGCGGCGCGCCACTCCTCCACCGTCTTGGCAGGGTCTTCCACGCCGGAGGCGGCGAACTCGGCCACCACGTCCTCATCGGTAGCCTCGATGCCCTCGTGCTTGGCCCAGGCGTCAAGAGCCAGGTCCTGCTTGGCCACGTCGGCGGCCTGTTGCTTCACGTCGGCCTTGAACTGATCGGGGGTGATGCCGGCCTGGTTCAGGTACATGTCGAAGGACATGCCCTGGGCCTGCAGCTGGCGGAAGAAGTCCTGCAGCAGGTTGGACTCGGCCTCCTCCACCATGCCCTCGGGGGCCTCGGCGGTAGCGCGGGCGGCCAGCGCCTCCAGGATGCGGCCTTCCTTCATGCGGGGAAGCATGGCCGCCTTCTGGGCGTCGATGGAGTTGCGCACCTGCTCGCGCACGGCCTCCAGCGTGTCGAAGCCCAGGGTGTCCTTGGCCCACTGGTCGTTGAGCTCGGGCAGCACTTCCTTCTTCACCGCGTTGACGGTCACCTTGAAGTTAAGCTTATCGGTCTTGCCCTGCACGCCGGAGAGCAGCACCGGTGCATCCTCGGGCACGTCGATGGAAAACTCGGCCTCCTGGCCCTTCTTCAGGCCCACCAGGTTCTCGTCGAAGCTCTCGGGCAGAAGGCCCGATCCCAGCACGTAGGGACGGCTCTCGGAGGTGAGGCTGGCCACGGGCTCGCCGGCCGCGTCGGTGGCCTCGAGGGCCAGCTCCACGTAGCTGTCGGCCTTCACCTTGGTATTGGCCGGGGCGTCCTCGAGGGTCTGGTAGTGCTGGCGCAGCAGCTCGATCTGCTCGTCGACCTCCGTGTCGGTGGCGCCGGCGGGCGGCAGGTCGATGGCCACGGGGCTGTAGTCGTCAAGCTCGATCTCGGGCTTGACGGCCACGGTGAACGAGAAGCTGTAGGGCTGGCCGCCCTTCACCAGGTCGGCCTGGTCGAACTGGGGATGCCCTAGCGGGTACAGGCGCAGCTGGTCGATGACCAGCGGATAGGTGTCGTTGATCACATCGTCGGTGACGGAGGCGACCACGGCCTCCTTGCCCAGCGCGTTGTCGATGACCGGACGCGGGGCATGGCCCTTGCGAAATCCGGGGAAGTTGTACTTGTTGGCGAAGTCCTTGTAGGTCTTCTTGATGCGGGCGTCCACGTCGGCGGCGTCCACCGTCGCCACTACCTTCAGGCGGCCGTCCTCGAGGGTCTCTACCTTGGTTTCCACTGGCTTTCCTCCATCGTGATTCACTAAGCGCGCAAGGCGCCACGGTTCTGCTTGCCGTCAAGCCGAGTCAGGGCACGGCAAAGCGGCGCTTAACGCACAAGGGCACATTATGGCACAACATGGCTCGGCCGCATGCGTAAACGTTTCCCCGTTCATCAGATGCGCTCAAGGGGCGTGCCGGCATCGCGGAAGCGGCCGGAGAGCAGGCCGGGCATCCCGCGGCGGGCACCTCGGTCGTCGGCAGCCCTACAGGGCCCTCCAGGTGGGGCGGTCCACGGTGCGCACGTTGATGTAGGCCACTCCTTCGGGATGCTGGGCCATGATCTCGATGGCCACGCGCTCCTTCTCGCGGATGTTCTCGGCGGTCCCCACCACGATGTCGGGGCCGTCCTCGATGGAAAGGGTGGTGGATTCCGGGTCGGTGGCCTGCACCGACACCACGCGGTCGGCCAGCTGGGTGGTCAGGCCGTCCACCACGGCCAAGGCGTTGCTCACATTGGCATCCGAGCAGTAGGTGCCTATCTCGGCCTGGGTGCCGTAGGGCACGTCGGTGATGTGCAGCACGTTGGCCGCGTCCTCGTACACCTTCGCGCTGGTCTTCGACGCCGCCTCGGTGCCGGCCTTGGGGATGGGCATGAGCCACATGCCGTCGGAAGCGATGGCCCAGGCCTTGGTGTCGGTGGCATCCTGGGTGGGCACCTCGACCACCGCCGCCACGGCGCGCTCGGTAACGTCGATGGCCAGCGTATCGGGGAATTCGCGGCGAACCACCACGTCGTCCACCCATGCGTCGCGCAGAAGGGAGTTGCGGATGGCGGCAGTGTCCACGCGCAGCAGCGTCTCGCCCTCCTCCACCGCGGCCAGCGCCTGCATGTCCTCGGAAGTGAGATGCTCCACGCCCGAAACGGTGACGTGCTTGATCTCGAACAGTTGCGAATGGTAGGCGCCCAGCAGGCCGAGCACTCCCCCGCAGATAAGCACGGCCACGGTCACCACGCCGATCATGTAGCGACGGTAGCGCTGGTTGCCCCGATCGCGCCGACGGTTGTCGTACAGGTCGCCCACGCGCACCGACGAGTAACCGCGGGACTGCGAAGACCGCGAAGAGCCCGCTCGCCCCGACGGCTGCCTGCCTGCGCGGCCCGACGACGGGCGGCCGGAGCCCGCGGAGGCCGAAGCCCGGGGGCGCGAGGAGTAGGCGCCTGCTCTAGGACGCGAACCCGACGGTCCGGACTTCCGGGATGAGCTGGATGCCATAGGCTTCGTACACCTTCGCTTGAACGTGGTCCATAACGCACTTCACATCGCTGGCCGTAGCGGTACCGGTGTTCACGATGAAGTTGCCGTGCTCCGGGGAAACCTGGGCTCCCCCCACCGTATAGCCCTTCAGCCCCGCGCGCTCCACCAGCGATCCGGCGGACTCCCCTTCGGGGTTGCGGAACACGCTGCCGCAGGAAGGACAGCCAAGCGGCTGGGTCTTCGTGCGGCGGGCATGGGCCGCCTCCATCTTACCGCGAATGGCGAAGGGTTCGCCCTGCTTTACGGAAAGTTCGCATTCGACCACTACCTGGTCGGCGGCGAAGGGGCCCTGCCGGTAGCCCCAGGCCATGTCTTCGGCGGGCAGGCGCCGCAGCCGGCCGTCGGCATCGAGCACCGTGGCGGCCGCCACCACGTCGGCCATGCAGCCGTTCGCAGTGCCGGCGTTCATGGCCAGGGAGCCCCCCACCGTGCCGGGGATGTCCACCGCGAACTCCATGCCGGCCAAGCAGCGCCGGAAGGCCTCCTGCACCACGGCCTGCAGAAGCGCGGCGCCGCCGGCAAGGATCGCCCGCTGCTCGTCGCTGTAGCGCACGGCGCGGAAGTCGCGCCCCAGCGTGCACACCAGGCCCGGGAACCCCTCGTCGGCCACCAGCAGGTTCGACCCGCGGCCCACCACCATCCACGGCACGCCGCAGCTTACGGCGGCGCCGATCAGGCGCTTGAGCGAGCCCAGGGAATGGGCGCACGCGAAGTAGCGGGCGGGCCCTCCCAGGCGGTAGGCCGTATGGCGCGCCATGGGCTCGTCCAGGCGCACGTCGGCGTCGAAGCCCTCATCTACGCAGAGCGCCTCCAGGGCGCTGGTATGGCGAGCGGACACCCTAGCACCCCGCTCCCAGCGAAGCCGTGTCCCCCGCGCTCTTCCGGGCCAAGGCATTCACCAGCTCCGGGCCGATGGAGGTCACGTCCCCCGCGCCCATGGTAATCACCAGGTCCCCCGGCTGCACGAGCGTCATCAGGTAGGGCACCACCTCTATGCGTCGCGGCACGTAGGACAGGTCGGGGTGCCCCTCGTGCTCGATCACCACGTTCAGGAACGTCTTGCCGCTCACCCCGGGCACCGGCATCTCGCCTGCGGGGTACACGTCCATGAACGTGAGCGTGTCCGCGGCGTCGAAGGCCTCGCCGAACTCGTCGTGGAGCACCTCGGTGAACAGCGGCGCGCGGGAGTAGCGGTGGGGCTGGAACAGCACGTGGATGCGGTTGTAGCCCAGCTCGGACGCGGCTTGGATGGTGGCTTTGATCTCAGTGGGATGGTGCGCGTAGTCATCCACGACGGTAACGCCCGCCACTTCCCCCACCAAATCGAAGCGCCGGCGCACCCCCGCGAATGACGAGGTGGCCGCTGCCGCCTCTGCCGGATCGAACCCGAGCGCCCACAGAAGCGTCACCACGCCGGCGGCGTTGGCCGCGTTGTGCGCGCCGGGATTCTGGCGCACGGCACCCGTCACCACCTGGCCGTCGGGCAGCTCCAAGGTGTAGACGCTGGATATGCCCTGCTGCTCGAAGGACAGGATGCGGGCGTCGGCATCCTCGGCGAATCCGTAAGTGAACAGCGTGCGACCCGCCGCCCGGGCCAGCCGCACCAGGTTGGCGTCGTCGGCGCAGGCCACCACGATGCCGCCGTCGGAGGGCACCGAGGCCATGAAGCTGGAGAACTTCTCGTAGATCTCGTCCAGGTCGCGGTAATGGTCCAGATGGTCGGCCTCTATGTTGGTGACCAGCACCGCCGCCGGGGAAAGGTAGCGGAAGGACTTGTCGGACTCGTCGGCTTCCACCACGTAGTGACGCCCCTCCCCGGAATGGGCGTTGGTGCCGTAGGCCCGCACGATGCCGCCGATCAGAAACGTCGGGGACTCCCCCAGCTGGTCGAGGGCCGTGGCCAGCATGGAGGACGTGGTGGTCTTGCCGTGGGTGCCGGCAACGGCCAGCGTGGACAGGCCCACCCCCAGCCGGGCGAGCATCTGGGCGCGGTGCCAGATGGCAAGGCCGCGCTCCTGGGCGGCCACAAGCTCGGGGTTGTTCGGCAGGATGGCGGTTGACACCACCACCACCGGGTCGCCCTCGGGCACATGGTCGGCATCGTGGCCGATGAACACGGGGATGCCCGCCTCCACCAGCTGCTGGGTGTAGCGGCTTTCGCGCAGGTCCGACCCGCTCACGGTAAGTCCCTGGTCATGGGCTACCTTGGCGATACCGGACATGCCCACGCCCCCGATGCCGATGAAATGCACCCGGCTAACCTGCTGATCTATCATCACGGCCTGCGCACCCTTTCTTCGTAAGTCGAACGGACGCGGAACCGGCGGCATGCAGCAGCCGCAGCCCGCGCCCGAAGCCTGCCCGCTATCCTCGGGCAGCCTCCATCACCGCGTCGGCCAAGGCGGCCGCAGCGTCCTTCGTCCCCATCTTCTCGGATGCCTCCGCCATGGACGCCCGCAGCGCGGCGTCGTCCACCAGCCTCAGCACCTTCTCGCGAAACTGCGGCCCCTCCACCTGGTCGTCGGCCACGCACAGCGCGCATCCCGCCTCCACCCACGCTTCGGCGTTGCGGCTCTGGTGGTCTTCCGTGGCGTAGGGAAACGGCACCAGCAGCGCCGGAATGTGGCGAGCGGATATCTCTGCCAGCGACGTGGCCCCCGCCCGCGACACCACCGCGTCGGCGGCGGCCATGGCAAGGCCCATCTGGTCGGTATAGCCAAGCAGCTGCCAACGGGCGCGCTGCGCTTCGTCGAGCCCCAGCGCCTCGGCAGTGGCCTCAAGCTCCTTGGGCCCGGTCAGATGCACCACGTACAGGTTCGGGCGGGCCAGAAGCTCGTCTTTGAGGGCCGCCATGGCCTGGTTGATGTGGCGCGCCCCCAGGCTTCCGCCGGTCACCAGCAGCATGAGCGCGTCTTGCGGAATGCCGAAGGCGGCGCGGCCCTTATCCTTGGCGGCGGCGAACACGCTCTGGCGCACGGGGTTTCCCGTCACCAGCACGCGCCCGGCATCGGGCACGTCCTTGGCCGCATGCTCGTAGGTCAGGCACACACGCTGGGCACGACGGGCCAGGTACTTGTTGGCCATGCCCATGACCGAGTTCTGCTCGTGCACCACCACCGGGATGCCCAGCGACTCGGCGGCGCGTCCCACGGGGATGCACACGTAGCCGCCGAAAGCCACCACCGCGTCGGGCCGGGATTCGGCGAAATCGCGCTTGGCCTGCTTGGTGGACGCGTTCAGGGTCAGCAGCGCCTTGGGCAGGGTGAGCGGATGGTTGCGGTTGAAGCCCTTGGCCTCGTAGGCGGTAAACGGAATGCCCGCCTGGGGCACCAGTCGGCTCTCCAGGCCCTCCGGCGTGCCGGCGAAAGAAACCTCCACCCCGCGGTCCCGAAGCGTCTCGGCCAAGGCGAGCGCCGGGTTGATGTGTCCGGCGGTTCCCCCGCCTGAAAGCAGCACCCGCACGTTACCTCCTCCCCCGGCCGCCCTGCGACCGCACCACGCGAAGCTCGCTTCTGCGCCGCTCGGCCTCCGTCGGCAGCTCGGCCTGGCGGGCCACCGACAGGATAAGCCCCACCAGCAAAAGCGACGAGATGAGAGACGAGCCGCCCGCCGATAGGAAGGGCAGCGGCTTTCCCGTGACGGGCGCGATACCGATGACGCAGCAGATATTCAAACACGCCTGGAACACCAACATGATGGTGCAGCCGAGCGCAAGCAGCATCGAGAAATTATCCGTTGCGGCAAAGGCGATGTGAACCCCCGCCCACAGGATTGCCACGAACGCCGCCACCACGGCAAGCGCCCCCACCAGCCCCAGTTCCTCGCCCACGATGGCGAAGATGAAATCGGTCTCGGGCTCGGGAAGGTACAGGTACTTCTCCACGGAGTTGCCCAGCCCCACGCCGAACAGGCCGCCCAGGGCCAGCGCGTAGCGGGCATGGATGAGCTGCCGACCCGACCCTTGGCCGCCCTCCCCGTCGTTCCATGGGTCCATGAACAGCATGATGCGCTGCATGCGGTAGGGCGTGATGAAGATCATGGCCACCACGGCGGCCAGCATGACGGCGACGAGCAGCCCCACGGCCCACCACGGCGCACCGCCTATGATGGTGAGGGCCACCACCGTGACCACGCAGATGATGGTGGTGCCCAGGTCCGACTGCGCACCCACGATGACGGCCAGCGGCGCCCCCGCGAACAGCGCAAGCCCCAAAGCGCAAGTGCCTCCGGATATGGCGCCGTTCTGGTAGCGGGCCATGCAGCGGGCCGCCATGACCACGATGGCTATCTTCATGAACTCGGAAGGCTGCAGGCTGAACGGGCCGATGTTGATCCAGCGGTAGGCGCCCAGCGCGTCGTTGCCGATGATGCGCACCAGGACGTTCAGCGCCAGCAGCACCGCCCAGCCGCCGTAGAGCAGCATCCTCGGGCCCGGCGAGTCGTCGTTCCAAAACGACGCCGGCACCGCCTTCCAGAAACCGAACAGCAGGCCGAACCCTATGAGGGCGAAGATCGCCTGGTTGCGCATCTTGGCCCAGGGAGACCCCGATTCGTTCACGAGCGCTTCCACAGTGGAGGCGGAGTAGATCATGACGATGCCGAAAAGCGTGAGGAACACCGTGGCCACCAGCAGCACCGCCACGTAGAATCCCACCGGCCGCGATGGCCGCCCCGCCTGCGCCGTCTTCCGTGCCATGGGGCTTCCCTAAGCGCCCGCGGCGGCTGCGCGCTCGGCCACCAGCGCCTTGAAGGTGTCCCCGCGCTCTTCGAAGCAGGAAAACTCGTCGAAGGAGGCGCATGCGGGCGACAGCAGCACGATGTCGCCGCCCTCGGCAACGCCCAAGGCAACGTCCAGGGCCTCGGCGAGCTTGCCGGCATGCAGCACCGAAACGGGCTGCTCGCCGTGGGGAGCGGCCTCCAGCGAAGCGAAGGCGTCGGCGAACCGGTCGTGGGACTCGCCGAAGAGCACCACCGCCTTGGCGTGGTCGCGGGCGGCTTGCACCAGCGGCGCCAGCTCGGTCCCCTTGTCGCGGCCTCCCAAGAGCACGATGGGACGCGCCGGGTCGAAGGCGGCGAAGGCCTTCAGGGTGGCGTCCACGTTGGTGGCCTTCGAATCGTTGTAGCAGGCGACGCCGCGCACGGTTCCGCAGGGCTCTATGCGATGCTCCAGCGCCTTGAAGCTGCGCAGCCCCTGGGCCACCTCGTCCTCGCCAAGCCCCAGCGCCAGGGCGACAGCGGCTGCGGCAAGGGCGTTCGACACGTTATGCTCGCCGCGAATCTGCAGATCGGATGCGGGAACCAGCCGATGCTCGCAGCCGCTCAGGGCCACGGTGAGCACGCCGTCGGAATCCAGGAACGCGGCGTTGTCGCTTCCGCACGCGGCGCGCATGTCGCCGCTTACGCCCTGGGCCGCGCCCACGGGCACGTAGGAGAAGCCCTGCTCGGTGTCGGAGGCGGCGCGCAGGCTGCGCACCGTGGCGCGCACCACGTCGTCGACGGCGTCCAGCACCGCCACGGCCCCGGGCACGTCGGCCAGGTTCGCGAGCACCTTCAGCTTCGCCTGCTCGTAAGCCTCGAAGCTACCGTGCCATTTCAGGTGGTCGGGGGTGATGTTGAGCAGCACCGCGGCGTTCGGCGCGAAGCAGCGGGTGCCGTCCAGCTGGTAGGACGACGTCTCCGCCACGTACACGTCCACGTCTCCTGCGGCCACGGCCTCAAGGCACGTGTCGCCGATATTGCCCACGGCCTTGGCGCGCATGCCCGCCTGTTGCAGCAGATGGGCCGTAAGCGAGGTCACGGTGGTCTTGCCGTTGGTGCCGGTGATAGCGGCCCAGCGGCTGGAGGCGGCGCTCTCGCGCCAGGCGAACTCCACTTCCGACACCACTTCGCGGCTTACGGCAGCAGCGTTTCGGTACAGGGCAGTGCCGGGCGCGATGCCGGGGCTGGCGATGCACAGGTCGAAGCGGTCGGCGCCCGCACGCTGGGCAAGCAGCTGGGGGGCGTCGTCGCCGAAGGCGGCCATGAGCGCGCTTGCGGGGTACTCCATCACGAACGCCTCGGCTTGGGCCGTGCGCTCCCCCGCCGCCACGGCCAGGGCCTCAACCCGAGCGGCCGCAGGCCCCGTCAGGTACGACACCGCCGCTTTGCCGCTGCGTCCCAGCCCCAGAACAAGCACGCGCCCCAAGCTCCGCGGCGCGCGCTTCCTATCGTCCAGATACTCCTCGCGGTTCGCATCCATGGCCTACACAGCTCCCAACAGCGATTGGACGAAGTACACGAAGAAGCCCGTGGCGGCCAGGAAGCCGGACACGATCCAGAACCGCACGACCACTTTCGTCTCCGACCAGCCCTTCTTCTCGAAGTGGTGGTGCAAAGGCGCCATCAGGAAGATGCGCTTCTTCGTCTTCTTGTAGTAGAACACCTGAATCATGACCGAAAGGGCCTCGGCCACGAACAGGCCCCCTATGATGAGCACCAGAAACTCGGTCTTGGTCAGCACCGCCAAGCACCCAAGGGCCATGCCCAGCGCCAAGGATCCGGTGTCGCCCATGAAGATATCGGCGGGAAACGAGTTGTACCACAGAAAGCCCACGCACGCCCCGGCAAGCGACGCGGCGAACAGAGCCGGCCCCAGGCTGCCGGTGCGAAAGCCGATGGCCGCCATCACCAGCATGACGATCATCACGGTGCCAGCGGCCAGGCCGTCAAGGCCGTCGGTCAGGTTCACCGCGTTGCACATGCCCACCAGCAGCACGTCCACGAAGGCCAGGTAAAGCCACGGGATGCTGATGCCGAACACCGTGGTGGTAAGCACCCCCAGATCAAGGTTGCAGACAAACGGGATGTCCAAGGTGGGCGCCACGCCCAGCAGGTTCACCGCCACCAGGGTAAAGGCGGTGGCGATCAGGAACTGGCCCACCAGCTTCGCCTTAGGGGTAAGCCCCAAAGATCTCTCCTTGACCACCTTCGACGCATCGTCGATAAGGCCTAGAAGCCCGGTTAGCAGCGTGGCCACCAGAAGCACCAGCACCTCGGCCGAGGCGCCCCCGGTCACCACCACGCTGACGCAAACCGCCACCAGCATGACCACGCCGCCCATGGTGGGCGTGCCCTGCTTCACCAGATGGCTCTCGGGACCGTCGGCGCGCACCTGCTGGCCGATATGCTTACGGGTGAGCACGCGGATCCATGCCGGCATGAGCAAAATAACCAGCGCCACCGCGATAGCGAAGGCCAGAAACACCATGAACGTGGGGTATTGTGAGAACAGCGCGAACATCTAGGCCACCAGCCCTTCGGCCACGCGGTTGAGCCCCATGGAATGGGAGGCCTTCACCAGCACGGCGTCCCCGGGCTCCAGCAGCGGCTCCAAGTAGGCCAGCACATCGGCCACGGTGTCGCAGCGGACCAGGTCCTGTTCGGGGAAGCCCGCCGCCAGCGCGCCTTCGGCGATGAAGGCCGACAGCGGCCCCACGCACACCAGGCAATCGATGCCCTGGGAAGCGGCGAAGCGCCCCACTCCCCTGTGGCAGGCCTCGGCGAAGTCGCCCAGCTCGCCCATGTCCCCCAGCACCGCCATGCGCCGCCCGGCCACGTCCATGGAAGCGAACGTGGAAAGCGAGGCGCGCATAGATTCGGGGTTGGCGTTGTAGGCGTCGTTGATCACGGTGAACCCGCCGCGGCCCTCGAGCACCTCCTGGCGGCCCGCCTCCGGAAGCGAGCGGGACAGCGCCTCTACGCACACCTCCAGCGGGATGCCCAGGGCGCGCCCCACCGCCGCGGCGGCGCAGGCGTTGGACACGTTGTGGGCGCCGCGCAGCGCCAGGGCGCACGGGCAGGTCTCCTCCACCCACGGCTCCCCTTCCAGAAAGCCGCGGCAATGCAGCAGGAAGGAGGGGCGCCCCTGGTCGTCAAGGGCGACATCGGTCGCCCAAACCCTGTGGTCGCGGTCGGCCGGATGGGCGTCCAAGCAGGACAGATGGCGGTCGGTGGCCGAAGGGCTTCCGTCGAAGAACACCTCTTCCACCGACCGGGCATGCAGGTTCGACACGGTGGCCATAAGGTCGGCGAAATCGTCGTCGGCGTTCACGAAGGCCTTGCCCGACCCTTCGGGCAGCGCGCACAGAAGCTCGGCCTTGGCCCGCGCGATGTTCTCGCGGCTGCCCAGAAGCTCTATGTGCGCCTCGCCCACGTTGACCACCACGCCCCAGTCCGGGCGCACGTAGTCGCACAGAGCCGTAATCTGGCCCGAGCCCCGCATGCCCATTTCCACCACCACCGTCTGGGTGTCGGCCTCGGCGCGCAGGACGGTCTTGGGAACGCCCAGCTCGTTGTTCTGGTTGCCCTGGGTGGCGCACACCGTGAAGCAGGAGGCTGCCACGTCGCGCACCAGGTTCTTCGTGGTGGTCTTGCCGGTGGAGCCGGTGATGGCCACCACCTTGCCCGTTAGGTGCTGGCGCCACTGCGCGGCCATGTCCTCGACGGCATGGGCCGTGTCGGGCACCTCCAGCACCGCGGCCCCCAACTCGCGGGCTAGGGACAGCACGCCGTCGTCGAGGGGCTGCATGACCAGGGCGCCCAAGGCTCCCTGGCGAAGCGCCGAGGCCACGAAGTCATGGCCGTCGGCCCGCTCGCCGGGCAGCGCAACGTACACGTCGCCCGCGGCCACGTCCCGCGAATCCCAGGTGACGCCACAGGCTATGGCCCGTGGGTCGATGGGCTCCACCACCGCTTGGGCGCCGGTGCATTGGGCGATCTGCTTAAGGTTCATGCGCATGGGACGTCTCCTCTACGGGCGGTCCTTCGCCGCGTCGGGACCGAACAGCTCGGCAAGCGCCGCCGCAGCGCACTCGCAGTCGTCGAAATGGACGGTCTCGGAACCGATGATCTGGTAATCCTCGTGGCCCTTGCCGGCAATGAGCACCGCGTCTCCCGGGCGCGCCGCCGCCAAAGCCTCGCGGATGGCCCGGCCGCGGTCGGGCTGCACCTCGAAGCGCCCGGCGCCGGCGGCCATGCCGGCCGTGATGTCGTCGATGATGGCCCGCGGGTCCTCGCTTCGAGGGTTGTCCGAGGTCACGTACACGAGGTCCGCAGCCAGAGCCGCCTGGCCCATGAGCGGGCGCTTCGTGGCGTCGCGATCGCCTCCGCAGCCGAACACCACCACCGTGCGCTCGCGGGCGAACTCCTTCACCGACGAGAGGGCCTTCGCCAGCGCGTCGGGCGTATGAGCGTAATCCACGAACACCGACACGTCGCATCCCGCGGGCGAAGGCACCCGCTGCAGACGGCCGGGCACCTGGGGGGCCTCCCGCAGGGCCTGGGCGATGGCGGCGGCCGGAATGCCCAGGGAAAGCCCCACGCCGAAGGCGGTCATGACGTTCTCGACGTTGAAGCGGCCCACCAGCGGGTAGTCGAAGGCCACCTGCTGGCCGCGCACGTCCAGCACGATGGAGGTGTGGGTGTCGTGGTAGTCCACCGACACGGGGTGGATCTGGGCGGCTTCGTTGAAGCCCGTGGTGACAATGGCGTCTCCCGCGGCCGAGCAACGCTCAAGCAGCCTGCCTCCCCAGACGTCGTCGATGCAGATGACGCGCTTGGCCGGGTAGTCCGACGAGAACAGGCGAGCCTTCGCCTCGAAGTAGGCCTCGAAGGTATGATGATAGTCCAGGTGGTCCTGGGTCAGGTTCGTGAACGCCGTCACGGCGAAATGCGAGCCCCAGGTGCGGTCCAGGTCCAGCGCATGCGAGCTCACCTCCATGGCCACCACGTCCTCGGACGCGTCGCGCATGCGGGCGAAGAGGCGTTGCAGGTCGGGGGACTCGGGGGTAGTGCGCTCGGCCTTCTCGCGCACGCCGCCGATACGCACGCCCACGGTGCCGATGACGCCGCAGCGCTTGCCGGCATGCTCCACGATGGACTGCACCAGGTAGGTGGTGGTGGTCTTGCCGTTGGTGCCGGTGATGCCCACCAGCGAGAAGTCGGCGGAGGGGTCGTCGTAGAAGTTGACGGAGGCCTGGGCCATGGCCTTGCGGGTGTCGCTTACCACCGCCTCGGTCACCTCCGTTGCGTCGGCCAGGTACACTTTCCGTTCCACCACCAAGGACTTCGCCCCGTGGTCGATGGCGTCCTGCGCATAGGAATGCCCGTCGGAGACGGTGCCCACGATGCAGAAGAAGGCATCGCCCGGATGCACTTCGTCGCTGCGGTAGGCGATGCCCGATACCGGCTCGTCGCCGTTGCCTATCACTGTAGCCTGCACACCCTCAAGGATGCCGCTCAAGGTCTTTTCCATGCTAGCTCTCTTCCGGGGATATCCTGAACCGGTCTATGGCCTTGGCCATTATATCCCTAAACACGGGAGCCACCGTTCTGTCGCCGGGAACCTCGTTCGCTCCCACAAAACATACCAACCGGCTTGACGAGTTCGGCAAAAACCCGGTGAAGGCGAGGTTGTACACCCCTTCGCGGTAGCCGCCGTTCTCCTCGTCGTAGATCTCGCCGGTGGCCGTCTTGCCCGCCACGGTGTAGCCCTCGATGGCCGCCGAGGTTCCGGTGCCGTCGGAGACCACGGTGCCCAGCATGTCCACCAAGGTGTCTATGGCCTCGCCATCGTCGCTGATGCGCGTGGTGGGATACTCCACGGTCTCGCCGGTGCGCGCGTAGGACATCAGGAAGTGCGGGGTGCACTCCACGCCGTCGTTGATGAGCGCCCCGTAGAAGCGGGTCATCTGCAGCGGTGTCACCGAAAGGCCCTGGCCGAAGCTGGCGTTGTAGCACTTCACAATGTCCCAGTTCTCGTAGTCGCCCAGCCAGCCCAGCACGTTGGTGCCCGCCTCGCCCTCGCCCGGAAAGTCCACGCCGGTACGCGAGTTCAGGTTGTAGCGCACGATGGAGTCGTACAGGGCCCTAAAGCCCATCTGCTCCGTGGCCAGCGAGATGCCCACGTTGGACGATTTGTCCAGAATCTCGCGCAGGGTGAAGGTGGCGTCGCCGCGCTCGTGGGCGTCGGAGATGGTGTAGATGTCGGCCTGAATGTAGGACGGGCAGAAGATCTCGGTGTCCGGCGTCATGGAGGTGTTCTCCAGGATGGACAGCATCGACACGGTCTTGAAGATAGAGCCGGGCTCGAAGGTGTCGGTGATGCAGCGCAGCTCCGTGGCGCGCTCCTCCACCTTCGTTCGGTCGGCCGGGTTGAAGAAGGGCAGCGACGCGGCGGCGTAGATCTCGCCGGTCTCCGAATCCATGACGATGGCGCTGCCGCCGGTTCCCTCCACGTCGTCCACACCCTTGACCAGGCGCTCCTGCACGTACTTCTGAAGCTCGAGGTCGATGGACAGCACGATGTCCTGGCCATCCACCGCCGGCTCCACCACGCTCTCGCCGCCAGGCTTGGGCAGGCCGCCCAAGCCCACCTCCACCGACGAAGTGCCCGGCGTACCGGACAGGAGGCTGTCGTAGTAGGCTTCGATGCCCGAGAGGCCCACGTAGTACTCGCGGTTGCGCTCCTCGTCGGTCTCAAGGCTGCAGGCGCCCACCACCTGCCCGGCGATCTCGCCCTGGGGGTACTCGCGGCGGGTGGTCTGCTTCACGTGCACGCAGTCGATGCCCAGCGCCTTCGCAGCGTCGCCCACTTCGGGGTCGACCTTCTTCACCAGAATCTGGTAGGTGCCCTTGCGGGTGAGCTTGTCCAGGTACTCGGCGGGGTCTCCCCCCAGAACCGACGCGATGGCCTGGGACTCCGCACCCGGGTCCTCGCTTTCGGAAGGGTTCACGTAGATGTCCACCGCGTCCACGCTGATGGCCAGCACGGTGCCGTTGCGGTCGTAGATGGTGCCGCGCCTGGGCTCCAGCACCTCCACGCTGGTGTGGTTCTCCACGGCCATGGCCCGGTACTGGAAGGGATCGAACACCTGCAGCAGCACCAACTGAGCGGCAATACCGGCAAGCACCAGGCCAAGCAGCACCAGCACCAGCATCATGCGGGCGCCGGGATTGGCTGCCGCGGCGGCGTTTGCCCTGCCCTGCCCCCGGAAGCCGCCCCCGCCCGAGGTGCGGCCGCGCGAGGTGGACGCATGGGAGCTTCGGCGGGACGAGCCTACGGTTCGCTGGGAAAGGTTCAGGTTGTCGTAGCGGCCCGTCCGCGGGCGCGCAGACGCGGGCCGCAACGGGGAAGCGGTCCCGCGGTAGGATGTGGAAGATCTGCGGGGCGCCACGGAAGGCTACCCTTCAAGGGAGATGAGACTGTTGACGCTGCCGGAAAGGGACAGCGCGCCGCTACCGTCCAGCACCACCACGTCGGGCGAGAGCTCGATAACCCCCACGCTGGAAGGTGCCGCCATGCCCAGGCGCTTAGCCTCGGCGCTGATGCGCGCGGGGTTGGCCAGGGTGGACTGTTCGATCTCCAGCGAGGTGGAGGCGGTACGGACGTCCTGGATGCTGTTGGAGATCTGCTGCGAGTCCAAGGAAGTGGCGATAGCCGCCGACGAGAGCGCAAGCCGCAAACAGGCCGCGACCGCCACTATCAGCAGCACCACTACGGCTGCCATTACGAAGCCGGCTGCGGAAGAGGCGGGCTGAGGTCGCACCGAGGAAGCGGTCTGGGCACCGCGCACCACCCGCACTTCCTGGCGGGGCTGCGCGCGGCGCTGCGTGCTGCGCTCGGGCTGCGGGGTGTAGCGGGTTCGGCGGGCGGGCTCGGCGGCAAGGTTGCGGGCGGCGGTGCCGTACACGTAGGCGTTTCGGCCGGCCATGCTCTCGCTCCTTTCCGCCCCCTTGGGCTAAACAGGCGCGCCTTGGGTGGTTCCGGGCGCGCCTTGCAGGTTCGTCTTCTAGTTGGACGGGCAGTCCAAACACTTCTGGGCCACGCGCAGCTTGGCGCTGCGGGCCCGGGGGTTTCGGGCTACCTCGTCTGCCGTCGGCAGGACGGGCTTTCTGGTAACAAGCTCAAGTACCGGCTTTCTTCCGCATGCGCACACCGGCAGATCTGGCGGGCAGGTGCAGCGGTTCGCCATAGCGGCGAAGGCATCCTTGACGATGCGGTCTTCCAAAGAGTGGTAGCTGATCACCGCGATGCGCCCGCCGGGGTTCAGCCAGCGAATGGCCGCTTCGAGCCCACGGCGCAGCACGTCCAGCTCGCCGTTCACCTCGATGCGAAGCGCCTGGAAAGTGCGTTTGGCGGGATGCCCCCCGGCCCGTCTGGCCGATGCGGGGATAGCCGCCTTGATCACCTCCACCAGCTGCTCGCTGCGGGCAATCGGCTCCTGCTGGCGCGCCCTCACGATGAACTCCGCGATGCGGCTGGCCCACTTCTCGTCGGAATAGGCGCGGATTATCCGGGAGAGATCTGCTGCGTTGTAGGTGTTGACGATCTCTGCTGCGGTTAGGGTTTGGTTCCCCGGATCCATCCGCATGTCCAACGGGCCGTCCTCCTTGAAGGAGAAGCCGCGCTCGGGTGTGTCTATCTGCACGGACGATACCCCCAGATCGAACAGGATCGCATCGATGCCGGGGATGTCCGCGGTAAGCAGCGCTTGGTCCAGGTCACCGAAGTTCCCTCGGACCAGCTGGATGCGCGGGCGCTGCGACTTCGGTATCGTCCCGAGTTTGGCTTCGGCGGCCGCAAGGGCCACCTCGTCCTGATCGATGCCGATAAGCAGGCCCGACGCTCCCAGCTCTTCAGCTGCTTTGGAAGAATGCCCTGCTCCGCCGAGCGTTGCGTCCACGAATATGGGGTGTGTTTTAAGCTGCAGGTATTCGAGGCACTCGGGGAGCAGGACGGGTATGTGCCGGTATTCGCTTGTCACGGTTCCGGGCGCACCCTAGCGCATGAACGCCGCGAGGTCGATTTCCTCGGTCGCATGGTCGAAGGAGGATGCGTCCCAGATCTCGAAGTAGCCGGTGTTGCCAACGATGACCACGTCGGAGTCGATGCCCACCTTCTCGCGCTGGGCCTTCGAGAGGCTTATGCGCCCGGCAGTGTCGACGGTGACGGGCATGCTGCGCGCCTTGAGCGTCCGCTTGACCGCCTCGTGCTGGGTGTTCGACGAGTCGAACTTCCCGAAGCAGTCGACGAGGAACTGCTCGACCCACCGGTTGAAGTCCTTCGGGTCGTACACGCGCAACGCCTGGTCCCTGTTGTCAACGGTTACCACGAGATCCGTCGGAAGAGCCTTGCGGAACTGCGCCGGGAGGGCGAGACGGCCTTTGGCGTCCACCTTGTGGCGGTACGATCCCATGAGATCGATATGCCACGGGCTTTCGCTTTCCATCTCCTGCCTTCCCACTGCAATCCCTCTGGATTCCGACGTTTGGGATTCTACACTACTTTCCCCCATTTCGCCACACTTTGTCCCACTTTCCTCCCCCACAGCCCCACCTTCTCGGGGATTTCGGTGCCATCGTTCGCGCTGGTAAAACGAATGTTCGATAAATGATGACCGAAGCGGGCAGGGTTCGGCACCCTATGTTGTGGATAAAAGGGAAAAGCGGCCCCAAGATATGGAGTCGCTTTCCTTAGTTTGATACGCTCGTTCGGTTTTTCAACGGCAGGTGGGGCGCGGTGGGGCGCCGTCCCACAGGTCCCGGAAGAATATGCAGAAGCTGTGATACGCCGCAGTGGCGAACGGTGCGGACGGGCCGTCAGAGACGATCGATGAACTTGTAGCCCACCCTCCAAACGGTGATAAGGTAGCGGGGCTTGGAGGGGTTATCCTCTATCTTCTCGCGAATCTTGCGGATGAACACCGTGATGCTGCTTTCCTCGACAGCGGACTCCTCTCCCCATAGGTGCTCGTATATCTGCGCCCTCGTGAGCACCTGACCTTGATTGGCGGCCAGCAACTCGACGATCTCGAACTCCTTCGCGGTCAGCTCGACGGGCCTGCCCCGCAGCAGCACCTCGTACTGTCCCAGACGCACCTCCAGGTCTCCCACCCTGACAGTCCGCCCCCGATCCCTTGCGCCGGCAGCCAGGAACTCGTCCCGCTGGCGTCGGAAATGGGCCTCTATCCTCAACATCAGCTCCTCGGCAATGAAGGGCTTTACCACGTAGTCGTCCCCACCTGACTTGAACCCGATGGACTTGTCGACTATGTCGCCCTTCGCCGTGAGGAAGATTATGGGCAGCCTCCTGCCCTGCTCGCGAACAGCCCGGCACACGTCGAAGCCGTTCATGCCGGGCAGCATCACGTCGAGCAGGAGCAGGTCGGGGTCCTCCTCATCGAGGATGGCAAGCCCCTCCTGCCCGCTGCGCGCTCCGCAGAACGCGTACCCGGCGTCCGAGACGAGCCGGGCTATGAACAGATGCAGGTCGTCATCGTCGTCGATGAGCATAACCTTCAACGGTTTGTCCTGGTCCATGGGATCACATCCTCCGGCTCGCGTTGTCGGCTTCGTCGTTGGGCGGAATCACGGGCAGCGTCACCTCGAACTCCGACCCCTTCCCCAGCTCGCTCCTCATGGCTATCGCGCCGCCGTGCATCTCCACGTACTCCTTTGCAAGCGTCAGGCCCAGCCCCGTGCCACCGTGCCTGCGGGACGACGAGGAGTCTGCCTGCACGAAGCGGTCGAAGATCTTCCCCTGGTCGCCCAGGGCGATACCGATGCCGTTGTCTCTGACGCGCATCCGAAGCTGCTTCTGGCCCGCGGATTCCTCAACGCAGTCGACCAGCAGCGTCACCGCCCCGCCGGCATCGGTGAATTTCACCGCATTGTTGCAAAGGTTGGTCAGGATATGTCTGAGCTTTTCGAAATCCGCATACACGAGGGGCGTGTCAGCCGACACGTCGGTCGCGAACGCCACGCCGCGCCTTTGGGCGAGGGGCCCGATGACCTCCTCGACCGCCAGAACCACATCCCCTACGTCTATGAGCTCTCGCTGCAGCCGCGCACGGCCTGCGTCGACCCTGCTCATCTCCAGAATATCGTTAATCATCATGAGCAGGACCTGACTGTTCGACTCGATTTTCGAGACCGACTGTTCCTCCTCGTTGCTCAAATGCCCGCAGTCCCGACGCAGCAACTCCGTGAAGGCAATGATATTGGTGAGCGGCGTCCGCAACTCATGGCTCATCATGGCAAGAAACTCCGACTTCATCCTGTTCTCGTCGGACAGGACCAGGTTCGCCTCCTCAAGCCTTGTCTGCTGGCGCCTGAGTTCCTCGTTGGCCTTGGCGAGGGCAGCCGTCCTGTCGTCAACCTGCTCCTCCAAGGTGGCGTAGCTCTGCGCTAGATCGCGAGCCATGGAGTTGAAGTCCGAGGAAAGGTCGTGCATCTCGACGGAGGACGTGGGGACCCCTACGCGGGCCTCGAGGTTCCCCTGCCTGATAGAGGAGACTCCGTCCCGTATCCTCTGGAGCGGCCGGGTGACGAGGGCGCTCAGCGCCACGAACACAATGAGCAGGCAGACGAGGAGCATCCCGGCGAAAAACTCGACGTTTTGCCTCACTGTCTGCTGCTCGGTCCGCACGTACACGTCCATGGGCATGGTGATGCTAATGGCTCCACCCACGTCGTTCAGGCTCCATCCTTCCTTCAGATGCCCGGTCACGTCAAGCTCGCCGGCAGGTTCGCCATGGCACTTCAGACAGTTCTGATCTATCTTCATGGGAGCCATATAACGGAACACCTCGCGGCCATCCGCCTCGACCACCTGGTAATACTCGTGCGTCCCCTCGTCGATGAAGGCGCGCAGGGCTGCGGCTTCGAACTCGTCCGGCTCGTCGGCGCTGTTCCTGGGGTTGAAGTTGACGTAGCGCGTGACGTAGTCGGTCTGCGACGTGAACAGAGCGCCGATGGACCGCCCCACGATGGCACAGTGAAGCCCCTGGTACACGCCGTTCTCTGTGAAGGAGATCTGCTCGAGGCGATCCTGGTTCGAGACCATGAACTCCCAGACGCAGTTCATCTGCTGCGCGAGAACGGCCCCCTTCTCCCTCAGCTGAGCCTCCACCTGCTCCCGAGTATTAACCGCGGTCCACAGCATGTTCACTGCAAGCGACAACGAGATGAGCGCGACGAGCAGGACCGCGAACTTCGACTTCAGCGATAAGACCCTCATTCCGCCCCCCCCTTCCCCCGATCTACAGCGTATGGCCGTCAGGCCGCTCCGCTGACGAGCTCTGCGCTTACCTCCTGGTCATAGCGGCATAGCAGCGCCGCCAACGCAGCCGCCTGGGGGTAAAAACGCCCCACCGTCCCCTTTTCCGCGTAGGCTTCGAGCTGCTCGGCGAAAGGTCCGAACCAACTGCACGGGTGTGTCCGAAGAAACTCCCCGTACCCGCAGGCCATGCGTCGCGCAGCCTCCGCATCCCCCGACTCCCAAGCACAGATGATAGCCTCGCCGAGCCTCGCCAGGAACTCAAGCTCCACCGCCAGATGATCGTCAGCCTCCTTCGGGTAGCCTCCCACCTCGAAGCCATGAGCGCGATAAGCCTGCCTCACTTCGGCGGTGGCCTGCTGGAACAGCAGCGGTTCGCCCGTCGAGAAGACCGACTCCCACGGAGGCACGGGCAGGCGCGCGGGACCGAGGAAGAGCCTGGTGAATTCGCTCCTCAAACGCTCGATGCCCGCCTCCTCGGCCGAAGCCGCCATCTCTGTGAGGGCATCAGCCGCCCGGCAGTCTCCCCCTGCGGCTACCAGGATGGCCTCAATAGTAGCCTTTTCAGAGAGCAGCGCAACAACCCCCTCCTCTGGCTCGTTCTTGAATAGCCTCGCCATCAGGGCGTAGGCGAAGGGCCTGCAGCGCAGAAACGCCTCCTTGTCCTCTATCATCGCATCTCCTCTCTACATACCGCGATGGCGGCCCCGCAAACGGGGTCGCCATCGCATTCTCCAGCACCGTGCTGCAAACAAACTAGACCAGCACTTTCTTCCCCTCTTGGGTAAGAGCGTACTCCTTAGCCGAAATGGCTACGGACGGGTTGGTCTCCGAAGCGTCGGGCAACGCGGCTATCTGATTGACGGCGTCGGGATGCTTCGCGCGCAGCTCGTCGATTTCGCCGAACTCCAGGGCTCTCATGGGGCAGCCCGCAACGCAGGCCGGCTGCTCGCCGATGGCGCGGAGCTGGTAGCATGCGTCGCACTTGTGCGTCTTGGACTTCGACTCAATGTACTGCGGCACGCCGTAGGGGCAGGCCTTGACGCAGTACTCGCACCCGATGCACTTGGTGTCGTCATGCTGGACCGTACCGTCAGTCTCGTCAATGAACATAGCGGCATTGGGGCAGACGGCGACGCGCGCCGGATTCTCGCAGTGGTTACACGTGGCGGCGTAATGGTAGACCCTTGCATTGGGGAACGAACCGGTCTCAAAGGTATGGACCTGGCGGAACAAAGTGCCCACTTCGAGCTGGTTCTTATTCTTGCACGCCACTTGGCAGGTGCGGCAGCCGATGCAGACTGTCTGATCGTAGTAAAAACCTTTGCGTCCCATTCCTGGCCCTCCTCTACTCTATGCCCCGGGGAGCAGCGATTTCGCGCTCACAGTCAAGAGGCTGCTCGTCGCCGGTCCACTTCTCGATTGCGCAATTGAAATTGTTGTAGCCACTCACGCCCATGTTACTGGTAAGAGGACCCATCATGAGATTGTCGTTGCCGCCGTGGTCGATCTGCATATCGTCGTCCCAGTCAAGCCATGCGCCGTGGGGAAGCCCCACCAGGCCAGGGATCATGGTCTCGTTCAGGTTGGCGTAGCGCACCGTCTGGGCGTACTGGTTTCTCACCAGGACCGGGTCGCCGTCTTTGATGCCCAGCGCCTTGGCGTCGGAGGCGTTGAGGAATACAGGGTTGTTCCACGCCTCGCGCAGCCAGTCTACCTGGTCCAGACAGCTGTGGGTGCGGCGGAAGTAGTGGGGGTTGTACAGCACGAACGGGTACTCGCCCTTCTCCCCCTTCTCAAGGTTGGCGAACGTGGTCTCGTAGCCCACCGGCGAGGGGACGTAGCTGGGATAGGGTTTGAACTCCATGTCGGAGTGGCCCATGGCATTGAGCGTGTCAGCCTTCCACTGGCAGTAAATCTCGAACTTGCCGCTATCGGAGGTAAGCGGGTTGGCCTCCGGATCTTCCAGGAAGTCTTTGTACGCAACGTAGTCGAGTCCGTCGCCCTCCGTGCGCTTGTACTGGTATACGCCCTGCTCCACCAAATCGTCGATGGCGATAATGCCCTGCTGTGGCTCACCCTCGACGCCCCAGTTGGCAATATCCTGCTCCGTGATGGTGCACAACGGTGCATAGTCGTTGGCCTTGGGATCCCAGACCGTGCTCGACGCCAGCAGGTTGAAGAACGCCTGGTTCTCGTCGAACGGGAACAGCTCCTTCGGGTCGAGGCCCATGCGCTCTGCTAGCTGTTCGGCAACCCAGATATCCGACTGGGCCTCGTACATAGGGTCGATGACCTTCGTGTAGAAGATCACGTACTCGCGGTCGATGCTGATCGCGTTGCCCCCCTCGCGCTCCCACGGGGTGGTGATGGGCAGCACGATGTCGGAGAGCTTCGCCGCGGTGTTGAAGGTGAACGCCTGGGTGAAAGCGAAGTCGACGGTGCGATACACATCGATGCCGTCGCGCAGGTTTGGAGTACCCTGGATACCTGAGGCGGCCTCGGTGTGGATGACGTGGATGTCGACGGGGATCATGCCCCGGTTCTCCCACTTGGTGTCGGTACCCGCAGAGAGGAACTCACCGTTCTTGATCGAGTGCCAGATAACGGGGGCGCATATGGTGTCGGTCACGGGGTTCTTGACGGAAGGATAGCCCTTCGATCCGCCCTTGACAAGACTCGGACCGCCGTTAACCTGGGACTTGTAACAGCAACCCGTGCACTCGCCAGGCTTGCCCATGTGGCCGGTCATGTAGCCGAGCGTGGTGAACAGCTGCGGGAAGTTCTCCGCTCCGTTGCAACGGGCGGGCGCGTTACCATGAATGAGGGACACACGCTTGCCGGGACGGATGGCCTCGGCGAGGTACTCGATGTCCTCGACGGAGGCACCGGTGATCTTCGATGCCCAGGCGGCGTCCTTCACCACACCGTCATAGACCCCCATCAGGTAGTCATGGAAGTTCTCGTCGAGCTTTGCCCCTTCGGGCATATGATCGGCGTCGAACCCGACAGCGTACTTGTTCAGGAAATCCCAATCGATCATGGGGTGCTCGGGGCTGTCCTTGGCGATGAGGGTCTGGGCAACGCCGAGCAGCAGCGCCGTGTCGGTGCCCGCCATAACCGGGATCCACTTCGCATCAAGCATCTGCGCTGTGGCGTTGTAGTAGGGCCCGACGTAGATGTACTGCGCGCCGGCCTTCTTGGCCTGCAGGTGAAGGTAGGGGAAGATGCCGCCGCAGGACCAGGCGGGGTTGGCGCCGACCATGACGACAATCTCGGCCTTCCTGAGGTCGAAGCGGTCGTTGGCAGTCTGGAAGTTCGACGCCAGCATTCCCGCACGGGTCCAATCGAACCTGCACGTTCCCAAGGAAGCGGTGTCCCATTTCGTGCGGAACCCTCCCAACGTGGCGAGCACGTTCTGCACCCCGCCGCTGCTGCCGAAGCTCAGGATGGACTCGGGACCGTAGGACTCGTAGGCCTTGCGCAACTCGTCGGCCACGTAGTCGAGCGCCTGATCCCAGCTGATGCGCTCCCATTCGTCGCGGCCGCGCAAGTCGCCGTTGGGGTTTTCGGGGGACCAGCTCTTGCGCTTCATGGGGTACTTGATGCGGTCGGCGCCGAACACCTGGCGCTGCTGCGAGTAACCGCGCAGGCACGCGCGCTGCTGGGGGAAGTCAGGGCTGTCCTCGTGGGTGTCGTCTGTCTTCTGCCGAACGACCATGCCGTCCTTGACCAGGACTCGGTTCACGCACTTGCCGCCGCAGTTGTGCCAGCAGGCGGCGCTCACCCAGGTCCCGTCGGCCAAGTCGCGCTCGAAGGTGGCCTTCGAGGGGCTGTCTGCGGACTCGTTGGCGCGCTCGGCGGCAGAGGCGTCGACCTCCTTCTGCTCCTCGGGGACATTCTTGCTGCAGCTCGACAGGACTCCCCCAGCGGCGAGCAGCGCTGTTGTGGCGGCTCCGATCTGGACGAACCGACGGCGCGGCATCGAGGCGGCCATAGTCGCCCCATCATGATAATCCGTCATTACTCCTCCTCTACTCAACCTCTCGCAAGGCCGCGGCATAATCCGCGACCACTTCATGGTAAGGGCCGGGCTGATTAAGCGTAATGCGCAGTTTCTTTACTCTTGATTACCAAATCTTTCGTCTTTCTTAATCGCCTGGTGAGAATCATACCCCCTTTCGCAGCGGGGGCGAGCCGAGCGCGGCAAAGCAGCTGCTATCGGATAGACCAATCGGCTTCGCCACGACGAAGCGAGTATCTCAAGCGACATCTGCCCTTTGGCTCGATTCTCGGGATTGAGCCGCCTCCAAGAACCGTCCTCCGTATCCCCGAGCGCCTCGGCGACCGCACGCAAGCGCTTGCGGGGGCCTGCCGCCCATCTCGCGCATCGTCGGACAAGCCGAGGAGCTTCGGCCTCGGTATCGCGACGGGCTCGTAGGAGACGTTGAAGCGAGCCTTGAAGCTGCCGATCTCCTCCCCCGAGACGTTGCGGACCTCCGCCTGCAGGAACGCGTCGGCGGTGTTCACGTTGCGGGAAACCTGGATTGCCCGAAACGCAACGGGGCAGCCGGGTTCCCAGGCAAGCCCGTCCTCCCCCTTCGTCTTCATGTCAACGCGGTATGCAACCTTGAAATTCGCCATGATCGCCCCTAAATCCTGGGAAGCTGGTCTTCGATTCGCGGCGCACCCGGCGCTGCGAGACTATTCCCGGAGCGGTCCGGATGGGCGCAAACGATCAGCCCGACAACAATGGGCGAGGCGAAAATGCCAACAAACTATAGAGTGAAGACGGGGGTCTTTTCGTCCGGCCCGCACTTTTTCTTATATTCATCGGCCAGCATTGCGATAGCGACCAGCCACGCCACCAGAATTACTTTTAAAAGCACCAGAAGAAGAACCAGGCCAGACAAATCCACTACGCCCTCCTTATAAAGCGACCCATAGAAAACGGCGCCCGCTCGACGCCCCCACCTCCAAATCAAGAGGAGAGAGAACGATACCCCCGTTCGAAAAGGTGCGCACCTTTAACAGGGACAAAGTGGGGGATACTGAGCGACATTGTTTTGATCGAGCATCTACGAACGCTGAATGCAGCAGACACCGTCGTCGGTCCGGGAAAGGCCGAGCATCCATGACCGTCCAACATAAAACGCCTTACGAGATACTGGCCTCGATGCTTAAAAGCGAGTGCGGCATGACGAACCTGGACACGGCCCAGATCCTGCTGTCGTCGCGTCCTTCCTTCGACGGGCGCAGCGCCGTGCAGCGCGCTTCCGAGAAGACGTGGCTTCTGCGCTACATCGTGCACGCCGAACCGCCGTACCTCAACCCCGACCTCTTCGCCGGCCTGGAGCTCTCCGTGCCGCGGCTGGTATCGCGCATGAAGGGCAAGCGCTCGCGCGGACGCAGCCCCCTTACGAACGCCGACATCGTGCGCCTGGTGGCCGAGCGTTACGTCTCCCCCATGGCCCAGGCCGTGGCCGCCTACGGGCGCGATGAGACGCTGTTCGCAAACGCCGTCGCCCGCATAGCCTGCGATGGCGACATCGCCGACAGCGACAAGGCGGAGCAGATCATGGCGCTTATGGTATGGGCCGCCATCAGCGCGGACGGAGCGGCGGCGGTGCGGGAGATGGAGCATTTCAGCACGGCCATCAACGCGCCGAGCCCCCTCACCCCTCCTCGAACGACCCCCCCCCTGATCGATATCGTCCCTCCGGAGCGCTCGGACGGCGCCTTCACCCTGGGGCTTGTTCGCTTGAAGGACGGCATGCTGTGCGGCGACACCGTCTGGCTGCATCCCGACGGCGACGGGGCCCTGGTAAGCTCCATGCGCGCGAGCGATCCCGAGGGCAATGCCACGGTGATCAACAACGTAGAGGCCGACGTCTCCTCCATGCACGCCCGCATCCGCTACAGCGCCGCGGACGGCTGGACCGTGGTGGGTCTGGGGTCGCGCAACGGCACCGTCGTTCGCCGCGCTACGGGATCTCAGGCGGTGGTAGAGCCGCCGCGCGACGAGGCGCCGGGCGGCAGCTCCGCGCCAGCCGACGAGGCCGCGGCCGTGCCCATCCTCCCCGGCGACACCATCGTCTTCGCCAGCAGCACCGTCTACTGCGTGCTGGCCCATCCCGCCATAGGTCGCGCTAACGCCCGGTAGCCTCCTCCAGGGCGCCCCACGCCTGGCGGCAGGAATCCATGCAACGGAAAGGGGGCCGAAACCCTCAGGTCTCGGCCCCCTTGGCATCACGCTATGCGCTTCGCAGCGCTTGCGGCTCTCCCGCCCCTGCGGCCCTTAGGCCTCGTCGTAGAGCGACACCAGCTTCTGCAGGTGCTCGTAGCGCGCCATGGCGTCCTGCTCGCTTTCGGCGAACAGCTCCTCGGCCCGCTCGGGGAACTCGCGGGTCAGGCGGCTGTAGCGCGCCTCGTTCATGAGGAAGTCGCGGTAGCCGCCGGCGGGCGCCTTCGAATCCAGCACGAAGCGCTTGCCCGCGGGAGCCGCCGGGTTGAAGCGGAACAGGTTCCAGTAGCCGCACTCCACGGCCTTCTTCATCTCCTCCTGGCAGTTCTTCATGCCGCCCTTGATGGAGTGCATCTCGCAGGGCGAGTACCCGATGATCAGCGACGGGCCCGAGTAAGCCTCGGCCTCCTGGATGGCCTTGATGGTCTGGGGCAGCTTCGCGCCCATGGCCACCTGCGCCACGTACACGTAGCCGTAGGCCATGGCGATCTCGGCCAGGCTCTTCTTCTTGATGGACTTACCCGCGGCCGCGAACTGCGCCACCTGGCCGATGTTGGACGACTTGGAGGCCTGGCCGCCGGTGTTGGAGTACACCTCGGTGTCGAACACGAACACGTTCACGTCCTCGCCGGAGGCAAGCACATGATCCAGTCCGCCGTAGCCGATGTCGTAGGCCCAGCCGTCGCCGCCGAAGATCCACACGCTCTTCTTGGTGAGGAACTGCTTGTTCTCAAGGATGCCGCCGGCAAGCTTGGCCGCCTCGCCCGCGCCGTTCGCTACGGCCTCAAGCTGCGCCACGTACTCGGCAGCAGCGGCCTTCGAAGCGTCGGCGTCGGAAAGGCTGCCCATCCACGCCTGGGCCGCGGCCGCCAGCGTCTCGGACACGCCCTCGCAAGCCAGCAGCGCCTCGGTGTCGGTCAGCACCTTGTTGCGCACCGCCTCGTAGCCCAGCAGCATGCCCAGGCCGTGCTCGGCGTTGTCCTCGAATAGCGAGTTGCTCCACGCCGGGCCATGGCCGTCCTTGTTCACCGTGTAGGGCGACACCGCCGCCGGACCGCCCCAGATCGACGAGCATCCCGTGGCGTTGGCGATGAACATGCGGTCGCCGAACAGCTGGGTGACCAGGCGCGCGTAGGAGGTCTCGGCGCAGCCGGCGCAGGAGCCGGAGAACTCCAGCAACGGCTGGCTGAACTGGCTGCCCTTCACCGTGGCGTCGATGAGCTCGGGCTTGGGGGCCACCTCGGCCACGCAGAAGTCGAACACCTCCTGCTGGCCCATCTCGTCGCGGGTGGGCTTCATGGTCAGAGAGTTGGTGGGGCACACGCCGGCGCACACCGCGCATCCCATGCAATCCAGGGGCGACACGGCCATGGTGAACTGGTAGCCGGCCGCCTGGGCCGCCTTGCCCTTGGCGGGCACCAGCTTGGTCTGGGCCGGGGCCGCCTGGGCCTCGACCTCGGACAGGGCGAAGGGACGGATGGTGGCGTGGGGGCACACGTAGGAGCACTGGTTGCACTGGATGCAGGTGGAGGGCTCCCACTCGGGCACCGTCACGGCCACGCCGCGCTTCTCGTAGGCGGCAGCGCCCTGGGGGAACTGGCCGTCGGCGTAGTCCATGAACGCCGACACTGGCAGGCTGTCGCCCTCCATGCGGCTCACGGGCTCCATGATGTCACGCACCATCTTCACCAGCTCGGGGCGGCCGGCCAGGGGGGCAAGGGTGGCCTCGTCCTCGGCGTCGGCCCAGTCGGCGGGCACGGCAACCTGG
Source organism: Eggerthellaceae bacterium (assembly GCA_910575165.1). Taxonomy (GTDB): domain Bacteria; phylum Actinomycetota; class Coriobacteriia; order Coriobacteriales; family Eggerthellaceae; genus Xiamenia; species Xiamenia aquisgranensis. Next base: position 16,706 of record CAJTDS010000004.1, on the reverse strand, counting down.
TGGAAGGCCGTGGCGCCGGCGTCGATGGCACGGTGGTTCATGTCCACCACGTCCTGGCCCTTCTTCAGGTAGGACTTCGTGGCCGCGTCCTTCATGTAGCGGATGGCGTCCTGAGAAGGCAGCACGCCGGCCAGGGCGAAGAAGGCGGACTGCAGAATGGTGTTGGTGCGGTTGCCCATGCCCAGCTCGATGGCCAGGTCGATGGCGTTGATCAGGTACACCTTCACATCGTTGGCGGCAATGTAGCGCTTGGCCGCCGCAGACAGGTGCCGACCCAGCTCCTCGTCGGTCCACTGGGCGTTCACCAGCAGCGTGCCGCCGGGCTTCACATCGAACACCACGGGGAAGTTCTTCTCGATGTAGCTGGGGTTATGGCAGGCGACGAAGTCGGCCTTGTTCACGTAGTAGGCGCTGCGGATGGGGCTGTCGCCGAAGCGCAGGTGCGACACCGTCACGCCGCCGGTCTTCTTCGAGTCGTACTGGAAGTAGGCCTGCACGTACTTCTCGGTATGGTCGCCGATGATCTTGATCGAGTTTTTGTTGGCGCCCACGGTGCCGTCGCCGCCCAGGCCCCAGAACTTGCACTCGATGGTGCCAGGTGCTGCGGTGTTGGGGCAGTTCTTGTCCTCGGGAAGCGACAGGTTGGTCACGTCGTCCACGATACCGATGGTGAACTGGCGCGGCAGCGCGTCACCGGCCAGCATGTCGTACACGGCGAAGGCGGAGCTGGGCGGGGTGTCCTTGCTGCCCAATCCGTAGCGGCCGCCGGTCACCTGGATGTCGGCGCGACCCTCTATGGCCAGCGCGTTCACCACGTCCAGGAACAGCGGCTCGCCGATGCTGCCGGGCTCCTTGGTGCGGTCGAGCACGGCGATCCTGCGCACGGTGGCAGGCAGCGCCGCAGCAAACTTCTCGGTCACGAAGGGACGGTACAGGCGCACCTTCACCAGACCCACCTTCTGGCCCTGGGCGCACAGGTAATCCACCACTTCCTCGCACACGTCGCAGAAGCTGCCCATGGCCACGATCACGCGGTCGGCATCGGGCGCGCCGTAGTAGTTGAACAGCTTGTAGTCGGTGCCCAGCCTGGCGTTCACCTTGTCCATGTACTCCTCAACCACGGCCGGCAGCGCATCGTACACGCCGTTGCAGGCCTCGCGGTGCTGGAAGAAGATGTCGCCGTTCTCATGGCTGCCGCGCATGGCCGGGTGCTCCGGGTTGAGCGCATGGGCGCGGAAGGCGGCCACGGCGTCCATGTCGCACATCTCGGCCAGGTCGTCGTAGTCCCACACGGCCACCTTCTGCACCTCGTGGGAGGTACGGAAGCCGTCGAAGAAATTGATGAAGGGCACCTTGCCCTTGATGGCGGACAGATGCGCCACGGCGGAGAGGTCCATGATCTCCTGCACGTTGCCCTCGGCCAGCATGGCGAAGCCGGTCTGGCGGCAGGCCATGACGTCGGAGTGGTCGCCGAAGATGTTGAGCGCATGGGTGGCCACGGTGCGGGCCGACACATGCAGCACGCAGGGCAGCTGCTCGGCGGCGATCTTGTACATGTTCGGGATCATGAGCAGCAGGCCCTGGGAGGCCGTATAGGACGTGGTGAGCGCACCGGCAGCCAGCGAGCCGTGCACCGTGCCCGCAGCGCCGCCCTCGGACTGCATCTCGCACACCTTCACCCGCGTGCCGAAGATGTTCTTCTGACCTGCGGCGGACCACTGGTCAACCAGGTCGGCCATAGGGCTCGAGGGGGTGATGGGGTAGATGCCGGCAACCTCGGTGAACGCGTAGGACACGTAGGCCGCAGCGTTGTTGCCGTCCATCGATTTGAAAGCTCTCGCCATAGTCACTCTCCTTTTGAAGTGGATTGCACGGGTCATTCTAGCAGCGGGCCCGCACGCAGCAGCCGCCAGGGGAGCCCAAGCTGGCAAACGCCGCCCGCCCGAAGGCAAGCGGCTCTCGCTCGCACCCCCGCACTCCCCCGCCGCCGACGTGCAGGAGACAGTGCACGAGAGAGGGGTTCCGCACGATTTTCCGCAGAACATGCCCCTCATGCGCTGTCGCCCCACCCTCAAGCGGTCCGCAAGCAGCGAAGGGCTTGCCGTGCGCTACTCCATCATGCCTTCGGTGCGCAGGATCTCCACGATCAGGTCGACGTCCTCGCCGTCCAAGGGCTGCACGGGCTCGCGCATCTCGTTGGTGTTGAACACGCCCATCTGCCACAGAGCCGTCTTGAACGCGCCCACGCCGGCACCGAAGCCTACCGTGGCCTTGACGCGCCGGGTAACGAACATGAGCCGCGCCAGATGGTCCTGCAGCTCCTTCACGCGCGCCCAGTCCTTGTCGCAGGCGGCGCGCCACATCTCCACATAGCTGTAAGGGTCCACGTTGGCAAGGCCGGGCACCGAACCGTCGGCGCCGGCCAGGTAGGCCCCGTCCACGCACACCTCGTGGCCTGTCAGCAGCTGCAGCGGGTGCCCCGCCTCCTCGTTCTCCAGCAGAAGCCAGCGGAAGGCCACGTCGTCGCCCGAGGAGTCCTTCACGCCCTGCAGCACGCCGTCGGCGCCCAGGCGCACCAGCATGGTGGGGTCCAGCTTGGTGTGCACGCACACGGGCAGGTCGTAGGCGAACAGGGGCAGGTCGGTGTACTCGCGGATGGCGCGGAAATGGCGCTCGGTCTCCTTCGGGCCGCCCAGGGCGTAGAAAGGAGCGGTGGCCACCAGGGCATCCACGCCGTAGCTGGCGGCGCGCTTGGCCTGGTCGACCACGCGCATGGTCTCCATGTCGATGATGCCGGCCATCACGGGCACGCGCCCGTTCACCACGGCCACGGCCTCCTGCAGCACGTGGTAGCGCTGGGCGTCGGTGAGGAAGGCCACTTCCCCGCTGGAGCCCAGGAAGAATAGGCCGTCCACGCCGGCGTCGATCATGCGGTTCACGGAGCGCTGGAACGCGTCGAGGTCCAGCTGCTTCTTCTCCGTCAGCGGGATGACCACCGGCGGGATGACCCCCTTGAACGGGGAGTTCAGATTCGGCTCTGCCACAGGGCACTTCCTTTCGTCAAGACGTAAGCGAGCCCCGCGAGGTGCGGGGCCCGAAGATGCATAACGCTACAGCCTACTTCCCAAGATCGGGGTGAAGCAGCGAGGGCGCCGCCCCCAGAAGCAGACGGGTGTAGTCATCCTTGGGGTTGTTGAACACCTGCTCGGCCGAGCCGCGCTCCACGGCCTGGCCACGGTTCATGACCACGATGCGGTCGGATATGTAGCGCACCGTCTGGATGTCGTGGCTGATGAACACCATGGAAAGCCCCAGTTCCTTCTTCAGGTCGGTGAGCAGGTTCAGAATCTGGGCGCGCACCGACACGTCCAGGGCGCTGGTGGGCTCGTCGGCGATGATGGCGTCGGGCGAGAGCGCCAGGGCGCGGGCGATGGCCACGCGCTGGCGCTGGCCGCCGGAGAGCTGGCCGGGCAATGCTTCCATGACCGATCCGGGCAGGCCCACCATCTCGATGAGGGAGTTCACGCGCTTCTCGCGCTCGTCCTTCGTGCCCACGCTGTGCACGTTCAGCGGGTCGATCAGCTGGTCGTGCACCGACATGCGCGCGTTCAGGGCGGTGGCCGGGTCCTGGAACACCACCGAGATCACGCGGCCGATCAGCCGGCGCTGGGCGGCGGAGCGCTTGGTCACGTCCTCGCCCTTGAAGTACACGGTGCCGCTGGTAGGCTGCTGCAGGCCGCACATGATGTTGGCCGTGGTGGACTTGCCGCAGCCGGACTCGCCCACGATGCCCAGGGTCTCCCCCGGCATCAACCGCAGGGTGAGGTCTTTCACCGCCTGCACCTTGTTGGGGTGGAACAGCGAGCCGGTGCGGGTGTTGAACACCACCGACACGTTGTCCAGAAAGATGATCGGCACGGTGCCGTTGATCTCGCCGGCGGGCCCGGTGGAAACGTCGCCCGGACCCAGGGACGGATCGCGCTCTTCCACGGCGACCGTCGTCTCGTTGCTTACGGTATCGCTCATAGCAGCTGACCTCCTGGCACGTAGGCTCCGATTCCCAACTTCGCCAAAGCGGGCTCGATGCCCAGACGCTCCAGCTCCTCATCGGGAAGCTCGCCGTAGTAATGGTTGGAATTGGGCACGTGCTTGAGTACGGGACGCACATCGGACGCGGCGTCGGGATGGCTGGAACGGGGACGGAAGCGGTCGCCTGCGGGGAAGTCCTTCGGCGAAGGCACCGAACCGGGCACCTGGTGCAGGCGGTCTCCACCGGCCTCGATGGACAGCACCGAGCCCAGAAGGCCGCGGGTGTACTCGTGGATGGGGTGGCACAGGATGTCGTTCACGCCGCCCTGCTCCACCACCTGGCCGGCGTACATGACCGTGATGGAGTTGGCCACCTCGGCCACCAGGGCCAGGTCGTGGCTGACGAACACCATGGCGAATCCCAGCTCCTTCTGCAGGTTGTTCAGCAAGTCGATAACCTGCTTCTGCACCGTCACGTCAAGCGCGGTGGTGGGCTCGTCGGCGATGATGACCTTCGGGTCGCGAGTGAGCGCCATGGCGATGAGCACGCGCTGGCGCTGGCCGCCCGAAAGCTCGTGGGGGTACGAATCCAGCGTGCGCTTCGGGTCCAGGCCTACCAGACGCAGCAGGTCCTCGGCGTCGCGGGTGCCGCCGCGCTTGGTCAGCTGCTTCATCTGCGAGCGGATGAGCATGCTGGGGTTGAGCGAGGAGAGCGCGTCCTGGTAGATCATGGCGATCTCGCGGCCTCGCAGGGCGTTCATCTGCTTCTCGTTCAGCTCGAGCAGGTTCTGCCCCTTGTACAGAATCTCGCCGGAGATCTGGGCGCGCTTGTCCAGAAGCCCCATGATGGCCAGGCTGGTGATGGACTTGCCGCAGCCGGACTCGCCCACCAGGCCCATGGTCTGATGGGGCCGCACCACGAAGCTCACATGGTCGACCACGTTCACGTCGCCGTGGCGCGGGAACTTGATGCACAGATCGCGCACTTCCAGGATGGGCTCTTCCTCGGTATGGGCTTGGAAGCGGTCGGTGCGCTGCTGCTCGATGGCGGCCAGCTGCGCCAGGCGCTTCTCCAGCATCTCGGCCTGGGCCGCGTAGGCCAGCGTGGGGTCGGCCACCAGGCGGTCGGCCTCGCGGTCGGTATTCAGGTCCGAGTCGCTCGCCTTCACCGGCGCCTTGGGCGCGGCGGCCATGGCGTCGGTCATGCCTTCGGACAGGATGTTCAGGCACAGCACCGTGATCATGATGGCAAGGCCGGGGAACGTCGCCTGCCACCACTGGCCGGCAAGCACGCCGGCGCGGGCGTCAGCCAAAATGTTGCCCCAGGTGGGAGTAGGCTCGGGGATGCCAGCATTGATGAACGACAGAGACGCTTCGAACACGATGGCGTCGGCCACCAGCACGATGGTGAACACCATGACCGGAGCGATGCAGTTGCGAACCACGTGCTTGATGAGGATCCACGGTGCGCGCGCGCCGCTCACCACCACGGCCCGCACGTAATCCTGGCCGTACTCGCTCACCACGTTCGCCCTCACCACGCGGGCGATCTGCGGAATGTAGAGAAAGCCGATGGCGAAGATCAACGACGGCAGATTGTTGCCGAACACGGTCACGAACACGCAGGCCAGGGCGATGCCCGGGAAGGACATGATGACGTCCATGCAGCGCATGATGACCTCGGACACGCCCTTGCGCGACACCGCGGCGATGGAGCCGAAGATCGAGCCGCACACCAGAGCCAGCGCCGTGGCCAAAAGGCCGATGGTCAGCGAGTAACGCGCGCCGTAGATCATGCGCGAGAGCACGTCGCGGCCCTTGTCGTCGGTTCCGAAGGGGAACTCGAAGCTAGGCGCCTGACGGGCCATGAAAATCTCCAGCGGATCGTGGGGAGCCACCAGCGGGGCGAAGATGGCAGCAAGCACCAGCAGAAGCAGAACGACCAGCGAAACGCGGGCGCCGCGGGACATGGACTTCCACGCACGGAAGCGCACACGCCCGGCGTTGGCCTCTAGTTTCGCGGTAGTTCCTTCGCGAAGTTTCACCATAGCTACACCGTCCTAATGCGCGGATTGATGAGGATGTAGAGCATGTCCACCACGATGTTGATGATGATGAACGCCACGGCCACGGTCACGGTCACGCCCTGCACCAGCGTGGGATAGTTCGACTGCACGCCCTGCAGGATGGTCATGCCCATGCCCGGCAGGTTGAAGATGACCTCGATGACCACCGCGCCGCCGATCAGGTAGCCGATGCGCAGGCCCAGCACCGTGACCGGCGTGATGAGCGCGTTGCGCAGCACGTTGCGGGCCACCACCGTGTGGTACGGGATGCCGGCGCCGATGGCGGTGCGCACGTAGTCCTTGTCAAGCTCCTCCACCATGGCGGTACGGATGACGCGAGTGAGGCTGCCGGCCACGGGCACGCCCAGGGCGAAGGCCGGCATGATGATGCGGGCCAGGTAGCCACCGGGATTCGCGAAGAAGTTGGGCAGGTCGCCGGAGGCCGGGAACATCTGCAGCGTAGAGGTGAACAGCAAGATGAGCAGAACCGCCAGCCAGAACGAGGGCGTGGCGATGCACAGGATGGAAAACACGCGGATGACCTGGTCGGGCCACTTGTCGCGGTACACCGCCGAGATAATACCCAGGATAACCGCAATCACCACGGCAATGATCAAGCCGATGAAGGTGAGCTGCAGCGTGATGGGAAGAGCTGCGGCCACGCGGTCCATGACCGGGTTCTGGGCCGGGCCGTAGGTGCCCAAGTCACCCTGGAGCAGCCCCAGGAGGAACTGTCCGAACTGAACGATCCACGGCTGGTCGAGTCCGTGCTGCTGGCGGTAGGCGTTGATGGCTTCGGGGCTGGCGCTTTCACCAAGGGCCGAATAGGCCGGATCGATCGGAGAGAACGACATGATGAAGAACACGAGCAAAGCCACGCCGAACACCATGATGGGCAGCGCGATCAAGCGCTTGCCGACCAAACGGAGAAGGTTGTTCACCGGGCATCCTCCTTTCCAAAGGGTTCCGGCTGCCTCACCCAGCCGCTGAAAACACGGCCGCAGGCGCAGCGGCGGCCGTCACTAACCGGCAATTATAGCCCATCGACCACCCCCGCGGCTAGGCTTAGGCAGCGGAAAGAAAACGCTATGGCAATTCCACAGGAAGCAGCACCAAAGGGTTATCTTTTTGCAGATAGATAGGCAAAAAAGGAGACGGCGAGCCACCGGAGCAGCCCGCCGTCTCCCAGACGGCGCTTACATTCAAGAATGGGACACCCTTACAGGGGCGCCACGTCCAGGAAGCGAAGGCCCGTGGTACCGATAGCCTCGAAGTCCTTCACCATGTCGTTGTAGAAGGCGGTAACCACCTGGCGGTGCACCACCGGGTACAGCGGCACTTCCTCGGACAGCACGTCGAAGCACTGCTTCCACAGCTGCTTCTGCTCCTCGCCGGAAGCCTGGAAGGCCTGGTCCATGAGCTGGTGCAGCTTCTTGTAGCCCTCGGAGCCCTTCCACATGGTGCGCTCCTGGGTCCAGGTGTTGTCGCCGTACCACCAGTTCATCAGCAGGTCGGGGTCGGTGCCGAAGCAGCCCGGGTCGCCAGGGGCCAGCACCACGTCGAAGGGCGGGATGCCGTCGGCAGCGGGCTTAGTGCGGTCGGAGTACAGGGCGCCGGAGGCCATGGTGTTGATGGAGGCTTCGATGCCCAGGTCCTTCAGGTTCGACTGGATCTGCGGGGCCATGGCCACGATCCAGCCGGCATCGGTGGTGTCGAGCTGGATGGACAGGTTGGACACGCCGGCATCCTTGAGCAGCTGGGCCGCCTTGTCCTTGTCGTACTTGTAGTCCACCGAGGCGGCGCCCGTGTAGTCCTTATGGGTGGCCGGCAGGAACGAATCGGGGCGCGTGGCCACGTCGGGCAGCGCGTTCATGATCATCTTGTCGTAATCGATGGCGTAGAGGAAGGCCTGGCGCACACGAACGTCGTCGAAGGGCTTCTTCTTGGTGTTGAACATCATGAAGCCCACGGCGAATCCCATGGCCTGCTCAATGACAGCTCCGTTGGAGGACGCCTGGGCGATGAGGTTCGAGGGCACGTTCTCCATGATGGCCGTGGTCTTGTCGGTAAGCGACGAGGTACGGGCCGTGTCGTCGATGATGATGTCGTAGGTGAGCTTGGTAGCCAGCGCCGGGTGCTGCCCGTTGTAGTTGGGGTTGGGCAGGAAGGTGATTTGACCGCCGTCCTGGCCGTTGACCTGATCGTACATCCACGGACCGGAGCCGATGGGCTTCTTGGTGAGCTCTTCGTCGGAAGCGTTCTGGGGAACCACCAGGATAAGGGGCAGGCGGCTTTTAAGCATGTCCACGGACACCGGCATGGTGGTGGTGATGGTGACTGTGGAGGCGTCGGTGGCCTCGACCTTGCTGATGAACGACAGCATGGGGGCGTACAGCGAGCCGTCGGCTCCCACGGTGCGCTCGTAGCTAGTCTGCACGTCGGTGGCGGTGACGTCGGTGCCATCGGAGAACTTGGCGCCCGAGCGCATCTTCACCACGAAGGTGGTGTCGTTCTCCTGAGTAGGCTCGCCGTCGGCCAAGGCCGCGTAGGGGGTCATGCTGGCCATGTCGAGCATGTACAGACCCTCGACCACGTTCCAGTTGGTGCCCACGCCCAGGCCGGTGGAGTTGTTCAGGGGCAGGAAGTTCTCGGTCTGGTAGCTGGCCGAGCAGCGGATCTCGGTGCTGCCGCTGCCGCCCTGGCTGCTGGAGCCGCCATCGCCGCCGCAGCCGGACAGCCCCAGGCCAGCCACGGCTGCCAAGGCAGCCCCGGTGGCGAAGAACGAACGGCGCGACAGAGCGGGACCATTGAAATGCTGTGCCATAGGATTCCCTCCATTCAAATTGATTGAGGCCTCAAGCCCCAACATCGATGCGCCGCCGGGACGCCGGCCCTTCACCGGTGCGAAAAGCCCGCTTGCCGCAGATGCGCATAACAGCATTGCCCATTATCGCCGAAACAAATCGGTGAATGAACCAGAATTTTTGCTTTTCTCCTTCTGTAAGCATGTCGTTACGAAGGTCAATCCGTCAAGTAACCGATACATTACTTTCAAACTTCGCCCTAGCCCAATCCTTTCAGGTCTGTCAAAATCACTGCGGATTGAAGGGAGGTCCTATGACGCAAGAGGATCTGGCATTGCAGGACGCGCGCGAGTGGATTCGCGGGCAATTGGACACCTGCTGGAAGTTCTGGCTTGAACACGGCATGGACGAGGAGTTCGGAGGCGTGTACACGTGCCTGGACCGCGAGGGCAACGTTTACTCCACCGACAAGAGCGTATGGATGCAGGGCCGCTGCGGCTGGACCTTCTCGTACCTGTGCCACGTGTACGGGCAGCGTCCCGAGTGGATGGCCGCCGCGAAGAGCTGCCTGGACTTCATGGAGGAGCACTGCATCAACCGGCAGGCCGACGATCGCATGTACTTTACCGTAACCGCCGAGGGGCGCCCGCTGCGCCAGCGCCGCTACTGCTTCTCGGAGGGCTTCTACGCCATCGCCAACGCCGAGTACTACGGGCTGACCGGCGAGAAGGTGTACCTGGAACGCGCACGCCGCGCCTACAAGATGATCCACGACCTGAACAACGGCCTGATCGAGGACCCCACGGGGCTGGGGCCGAAGACCATCGCCGAAACCCGCTCGGGCCGCGCCCTGGGCGACCCGATGATCTTCCTGAACATCATCGGCATCATGCGCCGCGTGGACCCGGAGCACACGGCCGAGTACGACCTGCACGCCCACGAGTGCACCGACCGCATCGTGAACGAGCACTACCGCCCCGAGCTGGGCTGCACCCTGGAAAACGTCAACGACGAGGGCGAGCCTGAGCTATGGTACACCTCCGGACGCATGGTGAACCCCGGACACGATATCGAGTGCAGCTGGTTCATGATGGACGAGGCCAACTACCGCGGCGACAAAGAGCTGCACATGATTGCCGAGCATATCTTTCGCCAGGCCATCGAGGCTGGCTGGGACCAGGAGTTCGGCGGTCTTCTGTACTTCATCGACGCCCAGGGGCTTCCCCCCGAAGCCTACGAGCACGACATGAAGCTGTGGTGGCCCCACAACGAGATCATGATCGCCAGCCTGAAGGCCTACCGCGACACGGGCGACGCCTACTACCGCGACTGGTTCCTGAAAACGCTCGACTACTGCAAGGAGCACTTCGCCGACCCGGTCTACGGCGAATGGTACGGCTACCTGCGCCGCGACGGCCAGCCCACCATGCCGCCCACGAAGGGATCCACCTTCAAGGGCCCCTTCCACGTACCGCGAGCCCTCATCATGAGCGACCAGGTGCTCGGCGAGATCCTGGGCTAGGGCCCTGCATCATTCCGCGCGACCGCGTTACCCGCATCGACCACACCTACCATGAAAGGAATGCAGACGATGGAATACCTCGGCATCCCCTACAGCGTGCGCAACACCCCGGTGCTCGACCCCGACTTCATCCCCTTCGGCATTTGGGCCAAGGCCTACCTGGTGGAGGCCGACCACCCCATCGCCATCGCCGTGGAGCGCGAGGACGGACTCATCAGCGTGCGCGAGAGCTTCATCCGCGGCCCCGAATTCGCCGAGGCGAACTTCCGCTACGTGGAGCGCCTGGTGAAGTTCACGCTGTGGAGCAAGGGCGGTTTCCGCGTGTACCTGAAGGGTGCCGACGACATCGCCGAGAAGCTGGCCGCCGCCTACTCGCCCGACGGCGAGCGCTGGTTCGACTACCAGTTCGTGGGCGACGTCTACGAGAAGCCGCTTGAGGTCATCGCCTGCACCGACGAGACCTTCCCCGCCGCCAACGAGTCCGCCAAGGCTATCGGCGGGCACCTAAAGGGCTGCCGCATCGGGTTCGACGCCGGCGGTTCCGACCGCAAGGTGTCGGCGGTCATCGACGGCGAGCCGGTGTACTCCGAAGAGGTGGTGTGGTTCCCGAAGATCACCGAGGATCCCGAATACCACTTCAACGAGATCGTGACCGCCTTCAAGACCGCCGCCTCCAAGATGCCGCGCGTCGACGCCATCGGCGTGAGCTCCGCCGGCACCTTCGTAGGCAACAGCCCCATGGTGGCGTCGCTGTTCATCAAGGTGCCCCGCGAGCGTCGCGACGAGGTGAAGAGCATCTACGACCGCGCCGGCGCCGAGGTCGGCAACGTGCCGCTGGTAGTGGCCAACGACGGCGACGTGACGGCGCTGGCAGGCTTCATGTCCACCGGCGAAGGCGACATCCTGGGCGTGGCCATGGGCACGAGCGAGGCTGTGGGCTACGTCAACGACGAGGGCAACGTGCTGGGCTGGATCAACGAGCTGGCCTTCGCCCCCGTAGACCTCTCCCCCGACGCTATGCAGGACGAGTGGTCCACCGACTTCGGCGTGGGCTGCAAGTACTTCAGCCAGGACGCCGTGATCAAGCTGGCGCCCCGTGCCAACATCGAGCTCGACCCCGAGCTCTCCCCCGCCGAGAAGCTGAAGGTGGTGCAGGCCCTGGCCAACGACGGCAACGAGGACGCGCTGAACATCTACCGCTCCATCGGCTGCTACCTGGCCCATACCCTGGTGCTCTACAGCATGTTCTACAAGATTCGGACCCTTCTGGTGCTGGGCCGCGTGGCCTCCGGCGACGGCGGAGACCTGCTGATCAGCGAATGCAACCGCGTGCTGCGCGAGGAGCATCCCGAACTGGCGTCCCAGATCACGGTCACGCTGCCCGACGAGAAGATGCGCCGCGTAGGCCAGTCCGTAGCCGCCGCCAGCCTGCCGGCGCTGTAGGACAAGGGGCCGCGAGGCAAGACCCGCCTGCGGGCACGGCCTCCGGCGGGAGGCGCCGCGGCTTCCCAAAGGATACGCATAAAGAGGCAAAGAGAGGGGCCCGGTTTACCGGGCCCCTCCTCGTGTTGTCTTTCGAGGTTGAGACGTTACGGCTACAGCAGCCTGCCGCGAAGCACCACGGCGCGAATCTCGAGCGTTTCCTTGTCCAGAAGCACCGCGTCAGCCGCATGCCCCGGCTCCAGGCTCCCGTAGCGGTCGTCCATGCCGATGCAGCGGGCGGGGTTTTCCGTCGCCGCCTTCACGGCGCTGTGCAGCGGGATGTCCATGTCCTTCACCGCCACGTATAGGCAGCGCATAAGGTCGCTCACCGACCCGGCCAGGTTGCCCGCCTCGATGGTGGCCACCGGGCCCTTCACGGTCACGTCCTGGCCGCCCAGGTCGTAGACGCCGTCGGCCAGGCCCGCCGCCCGAAGCGTGTCGGAGATGAGCACCATGCGCTCGTCGCCGAACAGCTTGAAGGCCAGGCGCACCATGGCCGGGTGGATATGCACGCCGTCGGCGATGATCTCGGCCGTCACATCGTCGCGCTCGGCGGCGGCGGGGATGGGGCCGGGCTTGCGATGGTGCATGGGGTCCATGGCATTGAATAGGTGCGTGAGATGCTTCGCACCCAGGTCGAAGGCGTGGGCCGCATCGTCGTAGGTTGCGGACATATGGGCTAGCGAGATGCGCACGTCGTCGTGGAGCGCCTCGATGAACTCGTCGGCACCGTCCACCTCGGGCGCGATGTCGATCAGCTTGATAAGCCCGCCGCTAGCCTCCTGCATGCGCCGAAACGCCTCTATGCTGGGCACCTGCACGTACTCGGGGTTCTGGGCACCCACCTTCGTAGGCGCGATGAAGGGCCCTTCCATGTTGACGCCCACCAGGTCCGACTCGTTCCAGGCCGGCTCGTAGGCGGCCGCCGTGACCAGCGCCTCGGTCAGCACCGATTCGGGCAGGGTCATGGTGGCGGGGCACATGGCAGTGACGCCGCGGGACGCCTCGTAAGAGCCCATGGCATGCAAGCCCTCCATGCTGCCGTCGCTCACGTCCCCCATGTTCGCCCCATGGAAGTGGATGTCCACAAGGCCCGGGATCACGTAGCAGCCGCTCGCATCCAGCACAGCGCCCTGAGCACCGGAGAAGCGCTCGGCCACCAGGCCGTCCTTCAGGTAAACATCCCTGGGGGCGAAACCTTTCGAACCGTACACCTCGCCGCCCTTGATGGCCTCCACCACAGCGCCCGGGCGAACCCCCGACACCGTGCTGTCCCCGTCCGGCGAGCCGAAAACGGCGTCGAGCTCCTCGGCGCTGGCATGGCTTACGCGCACCTCACCGGAACGGGCAGCCACCTCCGCTGCGGACGCAGCGTCCAAAGTTCGCTCGTCGCGGTCCACATCGGCCTCGACGGCGCGCTCGCGCTCGAAGTGCTCGGCCCGCCCGTAGACGTCCTGGCTCTTGTCGTCCTCGGCATCGCCCGAGGACAGGTTCACGTTTACTTTCCTGACTGCTTGCATTTGGCACCAGCTTCCGAATCAACGATGATCGTCACGTTGGGATGCAGCTGCAGCACCGAGGCGGGGGCCTCGGGCGTCACCGGGCCGTTCACCACTGCGTCCACGATGTCGGCCTTGTCGGCACCGCTGACCACCATGAGCACCTTGCGAGCCTTCATGATGGTGCCGATGCCCATGGTGTAAGCCTGGCGCGGCACGTCGTCGGCGGAATCGAACAGACGGCTGTTGGCTTGGATGGTGCTCTCGGTGAGGTCCACCACATGGGTGTCCACGGGAAAATGGTCGCAGGGCTCGTTGAACCCGATGTGGCCGTTGTGGCCCAAGCCCAGCAGCTGCAGGTCTACCCCACCGGCCAAGGCGATGGCCTGCTCGTACTCGGTGCAGGCCTTCTGGGCGTCGGGCTCGGCGCCGTTGGGCACATGGGTGCGGTCGGGGTCGACGTTTACCAGGTCGAAGAGATTCTTCTGCATGAAGTAGCGATAGCTCTGGTCGTGCTCGGGGTCAAGACCACGGTACTCGTCCAGGTTGAACGTGGTGACGTCGGCGAAGCTCACCAGGCCGTCGTCGTAGTCCTTGACCAGCTGGGCATACAGCCCGATGGGGGTAGACCCCGTGGCAAGGCCGAGAACGCTTCGGGGGTTCTCCGTCACCTGGGCCGCGATCACGTCGGCGGCGGCACGGCTCATGTCCTCGTAGGTTTCGGTGATGACCAGTTCCATGCATTCCTCCAAATCTCAAGACCGTTCAGCGCCGTTGCGCTGGAGAAACTTTACCACGTAGCACCGCAGCCGCCCGCCGCGGCGCCCGACGGTCGCGAAATTGCAACAATAGGCAACCGCCCCCAGGCGAAACCCCACCCAGCCACTCAGGGTGCGCAAACGCCAGCGGGGGCGCCCCCGTAGGTGCGCCCCCGCTGAAAGCCTGAAGGTAATGCGGCCGCCTTACAGGCCCAAGGCCGCCTTCACATCGGCGTAGACCACGGCCTGGTCGCGATCGCCGTCGATGGAGACCAGCGAATCGCAGCCGCGATAGTAGTCGATGAGCGGAGCCGTGGACTTCTCGTACACGTCTAGGCGGTTGCGCACCGTGGCCTCGTTGTCGTCGTCGCGCTGGTACATCTCGCCGCCGCACTTCGGGCAGGTGGCGCCGTCGGCCACACTGCCGATGTAACCGCACTCGCGGCACATGCGACGCGAGGTCAAACGACCCACGATGACCTCGGGATCGACGTCGATGAGCAGGGCGGCATCCAAGGGACGGCCCAGCTTGGCCAGCTCGGCGTCCAGGGCCACGGCCTGGGCGGAGGTGCGGGGGAAACCGTCCAGGATGAATCCGGCCTCGGTATCAGGCTCCTGCAGGCGCTCCTCCACCAGCCCGATGATCACGTCGTCGGGCACCAGGTCGCCAGCGTCCATGAAGGACTTCGCCTTCTGGCCCAGCGGCGTGCCCGCCTTTACCGCAGCGCGAAGCATGTCGCCCGTGGAGATATGCGGCGTGCCGAATTCCTCGACCAGCTTGGCCGCCTGGGTACCCTTGCCGGCGCCGGGTGCCCCGAGCAAAACGATGTTCATAATCCCTATCCTTTCGAGATTGCCCAAAACCTTGGCGATTTGGTTATTGTAGCAAAGCACCCTTGGCCGCATGCGCGCTTCAAGAGAAAGACAGCACCCTTTAGATACCATGAGGGCACGTTAATTTTCATTGTCAGCCGAACACCTGCCTCTTTTCGACATCTTTTCTCATACTCAGCCGAACGCGTACGGTTGAGTATGGAGGCCGCGGCGATCGTGCGGCGGCCCCATCGATGAGAGGAGGCCGATGAAGAGCATGGCCGCGAAACGATACGACAGGCTCACCAAAGCCGACAGGCGCGCGATCGAGGCAGGGCTTCGCGCGAGGAAGGGATGCCGGGAGATAGCGGCGTCCATAGGGCGCTCCCCTTCCACCGTCACAGACGAGGTGCGTCGCAACAGGACCTGGGCGCACAAGGACTGCAGGGGCATGCGCGCGGGCTCCATCCCCGAGCAGCAGAGAAGATGCGAGCATCTGCTGCGCTGGCCGTGGGTGTGCAACGGCTGCTCCGCCTTCCCGCGCCCATGCGGCAGAAAGCACCGTTGCGAGTACTCCGCCATCTTCGCCCAAGCGCTGGCCGACTCCACGCTCTCGGATGCCAGACGCGGCATCAACGCCCGCGAAGGGGACTTCGAACGGATCGCCTTCACGATACGCGACGACGTCTGCCGCGGGATGTCGCCGGAGCAGATCTGCATGGCGCACCCGCACTTGGGACTGGCGCCCTCCACCCTCTACCGCTGGATCGGGCGCGGCTACTTCGGGATGTCCAACCTCGACCTGCGCCGCAAGGTCGGCTACAAGCCGAGGAAGGAGCGCACCGCCCCCAAGCCCACCTCCCATGGTCCCGAGCGCTCCTATGCGGCCTTCTGCGCCCTGGGCGAGGAGGCGTGCGCGAGGGCCTGCGAGATGGACACCGTCATAGGGCGCGCCGCCGACGAGCGCTGCCTGCTCACGCTGCTGCTCAGACCGTGCCGGCTGCAGCTGGTCATGCTGCTCGAGAGGAAGAGCGCGGACGAGACGGCGCGCGCCCTCGATTCTCTGGAGCGGGCCTTGGGCGCATCCGTGTTCTCGCGCCTGTTCGACCCCCTCCTCACCGACAACGGCCCCGAGTTCGCCGACGCCGAGGGGATGGAAAGGTCGCTCTCGGAAGGCGCGCGCACGCGCGTGTTCTACTGCGACGTGCGGGCATCGCAGCAGAAGGGGCGCTGCGAGCGCAACCACGTGGAGCTGAGAAAGCTGCTCCCGAAAGGGCGCGGCATCGCCTTCGATGGGCTCGAGAGGGCCGATTGCGCGACGGTCATGTCCCATCTGAACTCCGAGCCGCGCCCCTCGCTTCTGGGCATGTCGCCGTTGGCGATGCTGAGGGCGGCCGATGCGGAGGCGTACGAAGCGCTCTGCTGCGCCCTCGGGATGGTCGAGCTCCCCTACGGAAAGGTGGAGATGACCCTCGATGCGGTCAACCGCGAGCGGAAAGCGAGAGGAGCAGCGCCCCTAGGCTAGAGCGAGAACGGGAAAAGGCAGCGCCCGGAAGAGGCTGTTCGGCTGACCTTGGAGGTGCGCCCGACGGCCAGGGCGAAGCTATGCCTCCGGGGCCATCCGAACAGCGGGAGGCCGCGGCGAAAGCCCTGCACCGTGCTTCCATCCCGTTCGGATGACCATGGAATCCCCTGATCGGAGAAGAGCGTTCGGCTGACTTTGCAAATCAACC
>CAJTDS010000003.1 GCA_910575165.1 Eggerthellaceae bacterium | reverse complement strand
CGGGGCCATCCGAACAGCGGGAGGCCGCGGCGAAAGCCCTGCACCGTGCTTCCATCCCGTTCGGATGACCATGGAATCCCCTGATCGGAGAAGAGCGTTCGGCTGACTTTGCAAATCAACCTACCATGAGGGCAAAAGCAAAACGGCCGCCGGCACCCGAAGGGCCGACGACCGCCTGCGAACCGCGCAACAGGCTTTGCCGCGCAGAAACTACTTGAAGAAACCTTCGTAGTTGTGCATCTTCAGCTGGCTTTCCACCTTCGACATGGTGTCGAGCGCAACGCCGATCATGATGAGAATCGACGTGCCGCCAAAAGCCTGGATCAGCTGATTGCCCGTAAAGTAGAACAGCATAGAGGGCACCACGGCGATCAGCGCGATGAAGATGCCGCCGGGCAGCGTCACCCGGTGCAGCACGTTCTTGATGTAGGTAACCGTGGCGGACCCAGGACGCACGCCGGGGATGAAGCCGCCCTGCTTGCGCAGGTTGTCCGACGTCTCCTCGGGGTTGAACACCATTGACGTGTAGAAGTACGCGAAGAACACGATGAGCACGATGGTGAGGATCCAGTTCACCCAGCCGGTGGAGATGGCGTTGGCGAACGCGTTCAGCCAATCCACGTTGAACAGGGCCGCCAGCTGCGCCGGAAAGTAGATGAGGCAGCTTGCGAAGATGATGGGGATAACGCCGGCGGCGTTCACCTTCAAGGGGATGTAGGTGGACTGCCCGCCCATCATCTTGCGACCCTGCACGCGCTTGGCGTAGTTCACCGGGATACGGCGCTGGGCGCGCTCGATGAAGATGATGGCCGGAATGCAGGCGAGCACCACCACCAGGATGAGCAGCGTGACCGCGATGCCCATGCCGGTATCGGCCGTCAGGTTCACCGACGAGAAGATAGCGGAGGGCACGCGCGACACGATGCTCAGGAAGATGATGAGCGACATGCCGTTGCCCACACCGCGCTGAGTGATGAGCTCGCCCATCCACATGATGAGCGCCGTACCCACCACCAGCGTGAACACCACCAGGATGTCGGTGATCCAGCCAGGCACCGCATCGGTGAACTGCACGCCGTACTGCGGCGACTTGAACAGCAACAGATAGCCGATGGCGTTGATCAGGCCCAGGCCCAGCGTCAGGTAGCGGGTCACCTGGGTGATCTTGCGCCGCCCAGGCTCGCCTTCCTTGGCCCAGCGTCCTACGGCGGGGATGACGCCCTGCATCAGCTGCATGATGATGGACGCGGTGATGTAGGGCATGATGCCCAGCGAGAACACCGAGAAGTTCGAAAGCGCGCCGCCGGTGAACAAGTCCAGCATGGCCATGGACACGCCCTGGTCCTGGAACGACGTGGCGAACTGGTTGAACGGGATACCGGGCACCGGCACGTAGGCGCCGAAGCGGTACAGCGCAAGGATGCCGAGCGTGAACAAGATTTTCTTGCGCAGCTCGGGAACCTTGAACGCGTCGATGATGGAGCTTAGCAAGGCTCTTCGACCTTTCCTCCAGCCGCCTCGATCTTGGCCTTGGCGGAAGCGGACACTTTGTCAACCTTGACCGTCAGGGGCTTGGTGATCTCACCGTCGCCCAGCACCTTCACCAGGGCGTCGGCATGCTTGATAATGCCCTTGGCCTTCAGGGACTCGCCGTCCACCACGTCTCCGGCCTCGAACTTCGCGTCCAGGCGCTTCACGTTGACAGGCAGGTACTCCACGCGGTTGAAGTTAGTGAACCCGGGCAGCTTCGGCAGACGACGGGCCAAGGGGGTCTGGCCGCCCTCGAAGCCGTTGGACTTGCCGCCGCCAGCGCGGGACTTCTGGCCGTTCATGCCGCGGCCGGAGGTCTTGCCCTTGCCCGAACCCGGGCCGCGGCCCACGCGCTTACGGGTCTTGCGGCTTCCCTCAGCCGGACGAAGATCGCACAATTCCATTGTTCAACGCTCCTTTGAATCGCTTCCCGGCATCCCTTTCGCCGGGCGCTGACAGCTCGCCGTCAGCAAACTTCCATTACGCAATGAAACGATTGCGTGCTGTTGCGCACGCAATCGCTCATTATAACCAAAAACCTGCAGGGGCGAGAGACTTAGATCTCTTCCACATTCACGAGGTGCTTCACCTTGAACACCATTCCGCGGACGGAAGGGTTGTCGGGGAGCTCCGCCGTGCGGCCGATCTTGCCCAGGCCCAGAGCGCGAAGCGTGCGACCCTGCTTGTAGCTGTAGCCGATCTGGCTCTTCACCTGGGTCACGCGCAGCTTCTTCTCGTCAGCCATTACTTCTGCTCCTTCCAGCCGTAGATCTCGCCGATCGTCATACCGCGGCGCTCGGCAACATCCTGGGGGCTCTGCATGCTCTTGAGGCCCTCGGCGGTCGCCTTGACCACGTTCATGACGTTGTCGGAGCCCAGGGACTTGGTCAGCACGTCGGAGACGCCGGCCAGCTCCATGACGGCACGAGCAGCGCCGCCGGCGATAACGCCGGTACCGGGAGCCGCGGGCTTGATCAGCACGCGGGCGGCGCCGAACTCGCCGACGATCTCGTGCGGGAGCGTCTTCTCCTCGGTCAGCGGCACGGAGAACATGTTCTTCTTGGCGTCCTCGGTGCCCTTCTTGATGGCGATCGGCACTTCCTGGGACTTGCCCATGCCCACGCCCACGCGACCGTTGCGGTCGCCCACCACGACCAGGGCGGTCAGGGCGAAACGGGTGCCGCCCTTGACGACCTTGGACACGCGGTTGATGTAGACAACGCGCTCCTCGAGCTCGGGGGCCGCGGCTGCCTCTTGCTTGTTGTTACGAGCCATAAGACACATACCCCTTCTAGAATACCAGGCCTGCTTCGCGGGCGGCGTCGGCCAGAGCCTTCACGCGCCCGTGGTACAGGTTCCCGCCACGGTCGAACACGATAGTAGTGATGCCGGCATCCTTGGCCTTCTTGCCGGCGATCTCGCCCAGGGCGGCCGCGCCCTCGACGGTAGCACCGGACTTGCCGGTGGCCTTGAAGTCGGGGCCCAGGGTGGACACGCCCAACAGCGTCTTGCCCTCGACGTCGTCCACGAACTGGACGTACAGGTTGGAGTTGCTGCGGGTGACGCACAGGCGCGGACGGGCGGCGGTACCGGAGATCTTGCCGCGCACGCGACGATGGCGACGGGCCAACGCAGCTTGCTTTTTCTGAAGCTTGTTCATGATTATCCCTTCAATCGCTTACGTTGCGGCCCGAACTAGTCGCCCTTGGCGGCCTTGCCCAGCTTGCGACGAACCATCTCGCCCTCGTAGCGGATGCCCTTGCCCTTGTAGGGCTCCGGCTTGCGCCACTTGCGGATGTTCGCGGCAACCTGGCCGACCTGCTCTTTGCTGGGGCCGAACACGACGATCTCGGTCTGGCTGGGCACCGAGAACGTGATGTTCTCGGGAGCCGGGATAATCACCGGATGGGAATAGCCCAGCGACAGCTCCAGGTCGGTGCCCTTGAGGGCGGCACGGTAGCCAACGCCCACCAGCTGCAGCTTCTTGGAGAAGCCGGTGTGGACGCCCTCGACCATGTTGCTGATCAGGGTGCGCACCAGCCCGTGGTAACTCTTCGCCTCACGGGAGTCGTCGGGGCGCTCGACGACGACGTCGTCGCCTTCGCGCTTGATGGTCATAATCTCGGGGAAGCTGCGGGTCAGCTCGCCCTTGGGACCCTTCACCGTTACGGTGTTGCCGTCGATGGTCACATCGACGCCGGCAGGAATGGCGATGGGCTGTTTGCCGATACGAGACATGTCAAACCTCCCTTTCCTACCAGATGTAGGCGATGACCTCGCCGCCAATGCCCTTCTTGCGGGCATCGCGATCGGTCATCACGCCGTTGCTTGTAGAGATGATTGCGGTGCCAAGTCCGCCGAGCACGCGAGGCAGCTCGTCCTTGCCGGCGTAGATGCGCAGGCCGGGCTTGGAGATGCGCTTGATGCCGCGGATGGTCTTGGCCTTCTTCTCGCCGTACTTCAGTACGATTTCCAGCTGAGCGCGGGGGGCACCCTCGACCTCGACGACGTCGAAGCCCTGGATGTAGCCCTCCTGCTCCATGATGCGAGCGATCTCGACGAGCTTCTTGCTCGTCGGCATCGACACGCTCGCCTTTCCAGCAGAGTTCGCGTTACGCACACGCGTAAGCATGTCTGCGATGGGATCGGTCATGGTCATAGTGAGTTTCTCCTTTGGTTCGTGATGAGCCGTGCGAATCCGGTTCGCTGTCGCCCGTAGCGACCGCGCCTGGGTTCGAGGCACACCCGGTTTGCAAGTCGAATCGGTAACGGGGCCTTGTGGCAGGCTTCCTACCAGGACGACTTGGTGACGCCGGGCAGCTCGCCTTTGTTTGCCAGTTCGCGCAAGCACACGCGGCACAGACCGAACTTGCGGTAGTAGCCGCGAGGGCGTCCGCAACGCATGCAGCGGTTGTGCTGGCGCGTCGAGAACTTCGGCTCGCGCTTGGCCTTGGCGACCATCGATTTCTTAGCCATGTAGTTCCTTCTTTCTCGCATCCGAGCCGCGCATGGCTTGCATCGGCATCGGATTCCAGTGGTTTCGCGGACGGGCGGCTGCCGATCCGTGTACGCCTTTCACGACCGGAAACTAGTCGTGGTCGCGATCCTTGAACGGGAAGCCGAACGCAGACAGCAGCGCGAACGCGTCGTCATCGTCCTTGGCGGTGGTGACGAAGGTGATGTCCATGCCGCGCGTGCGGTCGATCTTGTCGTAGTCAATCTCGGGGAAGATCAGCTGCTCGGTGATGCCCAGCGAGTAGTTACCGCGGCCGTCGAAGCTCTTCGGCGAGATGCCGCGGAAGTCGCGGACGCGAGGCAGGGCGGTGGCCAGCAGACGGTCCATGAACTCGTACATGCGGTCGCCGCGCAGCGTAACCTTGCAGCCAATGGGCTGACCCTCACGCACATGGAAGCCGGCGATGGACTTCTTGGCACGGGTGACGCAGGGCTGCTGGCCGGTGATGATGCGCATATCGGCCACGGCGGCGTCGAGCAGCTTGTGGTCGGAGGCGGCAGCGCCCACGCCCATGTTCACCACGATCTTCTCCAGCTTGGGAACCTCGTTGATGTTCCGGATGCCCAGGTCGGCCTCGAGCTTGGGCACAATCTCGGTTGCGTACTTTTCCTTCAGGCGAGGTGCCATGATATTCTTCCTTTCGATGGATTAAACGCAGGATTTCCGACCCCGCGTCCCCGGCTTGCGCCGGGGCCATGGTTGCTTCTCAATCCTTGCTCGACATTAGCGCCGAGCAAGGTTTTCGAGGTGCCCCGAATTGCCGTGAAAGCCCGAGGAGCGTACCGAGGTACGCAACAAGGCCTTGGAGCGGCAAGGCGAGGTGCCTCGGAAAGCTTGCTTAGTCGATATCCTTGCCGCACTTCTTGCAGACTCGGACCTTCTTGCCCGCCTCGTTCACGCGCTTGCTCACGCGGGTGGGCTGCTTGCACTCGGGGCACACCAGCATCACGTTGGACACGTGCAGCGGGGCCTCGATGGAGGAGATGCCGCCCTGCGGGTTGGCCTGAGTGGGGCGCATGGCCTTCTTGACCATGTTCACCTTCTCCACCACCACGCGCTGGGCCTTGGGGATGGACTTCTTCACCTCGCCCTGCTTGCCCTTGTCCTTGCCGGTGAGCACGACGACGGTGTCGCCCTTCTTGATCTTCATGCTATTCATTCAGCACACCTCCCCTACAGCGTCTCGGGTGCCAGAGACACGATCTTCATGTACTTCTTGTCGCGCAGCTCGCGGGCCACGGGCCCGAAGATGCGGGTGCCGCGGGGAGCGCCCTGGTTGTCGATGAGGACGCAGGCGTTCTGATCGAAGCGAATGTAGGAACCGTCGGCGCGACGGACCTCCTTCTTCACGCGAACGATGACGCAGCGAACCACATCGCCCTTCTTCACGTTGCCGTTGGGGTTCGCTTCCTTCACGCTGCAGATGATGACATCTCCCAGTCCCGCATAGCGGCGCTTCGAGCCGCCCAGGACCTTGATGCACTGCACCTTGCGAGCGCCGGAGTTGTCCGCAACGGCGAGCATGGATTGCATCTGAATCATTGCTGAAACCTAACTTTCGTGTCGGTAGTCGTCACAGGCTATCTGGAGCGGACTACTTGGCCTTCTCGACGATCTTCACCAAACGCCAGCGCTTCAGCTTGGACAGCGGGCGCGTCTCCATGATCTGCACGGTGTCGCCGATGCCAGCCTCGTTGTTCTCGTCGTGGGCGTGGAACTTCTTGGTGGTGGTCATCATCTTCTTGTACACGGGATGGGGCTTGCGCTCCTTCACCAGCACGACGCAGGTCTTGTCGTTGCAGTCGCTGACGACCACGCCCTGGCGTACCTTGCGTAGATTACGTTCTTCACTCATTGGCTTTCAAACCTTACCTTTCCGTCCGGCCTTAAGCGGAAAGCTCGCGGGCGCGCATCTCGGTGAGGATGCGCGCGATGTCCTTTTTTACCTGCTTCACGCGGGAGGTGTTGTCGAGCTGGCTCGTGGCCATCTGGAAGCGCAGGTTGAACAGCTCGGCTCGCGCCTCCTTGAGTTTCGCCTGCAAATCCTCGGCAGACAGCTCGCGGATCTCTGCTGCTTTCATTTACTCCTGCCCTTCAGTCTCGCGGGAAACGATCTTGCACTTGATGGGCAGCTTGTTGACTGCCAGGCGCAAGGCTTCCTTGGCGGTTTCGTCATCAACGCCGTCGATCTCGAACATGATGCGGCCGGGCTTGACGACGGCCACCCAGGCCTCGGGGTTGCCTTTGCCCGAGCCCATGCGGGTCTCGGCGGGCTTCTGCGTGATGGGCTTGTCGGGGAATATGGTGATCCACACCTTGCCGCCACGCTTCATGTAACGGGTCATCGCGATACGAGCAGCCTCGATCTGGCGATTCGTGATCCAATGAGCCTCCAGCGCCTGGATGCCCCAGGAGCCGTGGTTCAGGCGGGTGCCGCCCTTGGCGCGTCCCTTCATGGAACCGCGCTGCACCTTACGGTGCTTGACACGCTTAGGTACCAGCATTACTTACGCCCCCTCTCGTTGCGGTCGCCGCGACGGGGACGGCTGGGGCGGGAGCTTCCTTCCAGCGCGGGCTGGGGAGCCTTCTGGCCCGGCAGCACCTCGCCGTGGTAGACCCACACCTGCACGCCGATGGAACCCATGGTGGTGGCGGCGGTGGCGAATCCATAGTCAATCTTGGCGCGCAGCGTATGCAGCGGCACGCGGCCTTCGCGATACCACTCGCGGCGGCTCATCTCGGCGCCGCCCAGACGGCCGGAGCACTGGATACGGATACCCTTGGCACCGGACTTCATGGCGGACTGCACGGCCTTGCGCATGGCGCGACGGAAAGCCACGCGGCCCTCCAGCTGCTCGGCCACGGACTGGGCGATCAGCGCGGCGTCCAGCTCGGGACGCTTGACCTCGATGACCTCGATAGTCACGGGACCGCTGGTGACCTTCTCAAGCTTCTTGCGCAGAGCGTCGATCTCGGCGCCCTTCTTGCCGATGACGACGCCGGGGCGAGCGGTGGTGATGACGATCTTCACCTTGTCGCCGGCGCGCTCGATCTCTACCTTGGAGACGGCGGCACGGGCGAGCTGCTTGTCCAGGAACTTCCTGATGGCCAGGTCATTCTCCAGATTGCTGGCGTAGTCCTTGTCGGCGTACCAACGGCTGCGCCAATCCTCGGTGATGCCCAGGCGGAACCCGGTGGGGCTTACTTTCTGACCCATGCGACCTTATGCCTCCTCTCGGGTTGCGACGATAACGGTGATGTGGCTGGTGCGCTTGCGAATGGGAGAAGCGCTGCCCTTGGCGCGGGGGCGGATACGCTTGAGCGTGGGGCCCTCGTCCACATAGGTGGTCTTCACGACCAGCTGCTCGGGACGCACGTGGTGCAGGTTCTCTGCGTTGGCCACGGCGGAGTTGAGCGTCTTCTCCACGATCTCGGCGCAGCCGCGATTCGTGAACGCCAGGATCTCGCGGGCGGCAGGCACGGACTTGCCGCGGATGAGGTCGACGACCACGCGCGCCTTACGGGGCGAAACGCGGACGTAGCGTGCAATAGCTTTAGCTTCCATGATTCACCCCTTCTACTTTCTCTTGCCCTTGTCGGCGGAATGGCCCTTAAAGGTACGGGTGGGGGCGAACTCGCCCAGCTTGTGCCCGACCATGGACTCGGTGATGTAAACCGGCACATGCTTGCGGCCGTCGTGAACGGCGATGGTGTGGCCCACCATCTCGGGGAAGATGGTGGAGGCGCGAGACCAGGTCTTCACGACTTCCTTGATGCCCTCGGCGTTCTGCTTCTCGATTCGCTCAAGAAGGCGCGGCTCGACGTAGGGGCCCTTCTTCAAACTTCTACTCACTATTACTCCTTAACGTACTCGCGCTACTTCTTGCGACGACGGATGATCAAGCGGCTCGAAGCCTTCTTGGGGTTGCGGGTACGATGGCCCTTGGTAGGAACGCCCCAGGGGGTCACGGGGTGACGGCCGGAGGTCTTGTTCTTGCCCTCGCCACCGCCGTGGGGGTGGTCAACAGGGTTCATGACGGTACCGCGGACCGAGGGGCGGATGCCCTTCCAGCGGTTGCGACCGGCCTTGCCAATGGTGATGTTGGAGTGCTCGGCGTTGCCCACCTCGCCCACCGTGGCGCGGCAGGTCAGAAGCACGCGGCGCATCTCGGAAGAGGGCATGCGCAGAATGGCGTACTTGCCCTCCTTGCCCATCAGCTGAACGCTGGTGCCGGCCGAGCGGGCAATCGCGGCACCCTTGCCCGGCTGCAGCTCGATGGCATGCACCAGGGTACCGACGGGGATGTTGGCCAGCGGCAGGGCGTTGCCGGGCTTGATGTCGGCGTCAGGGCCGCTCATGATGGTGTCGCCCACGCGCAGACCCTTCGGATGAAGGATGTAGCGCTTCTCGCCGTCGGCGTAGTGCAGCAGGGCGATGCGGGCGGAGCGGTTCGGATCGTACTCGATCGTGGCCACCTTGGCCGGCACGCCGTCCTTGTTGCGCTTGAAGTCGATGATGCGGTAGCGGCGCTTGTTGCCGCCGCCCTGGTGGCGCGTGGTGATGCGCCCGTAGCAATTGCGCCCGGCCTTCTTCGGCAGAGGCGCGAGCAGGCTCTTCTCCGGCTTGTCCGTCGTGATTTCGGCGAAATCCGAAACCGTCTGGAAGCGGCGGCCGGGGCTAGTCGGCTTGTACTGCTTAACTCCCATTCTTACCTTTCCTTCCTGCGGAGAACCCCTGACGGAGCACTCCCTTGCGGCCCTTCCCTCACGCGCCTCTCCGCGCACCGAAGGACCTCTCTGCTTTTCCGTGGTCTCCGATTGCCGGGAAGCTGCTGAGAGGCTGAAGCTCCTCGACGCCGGTTAACCACGCGTCCGGGTGTATCCATTGCTGGCCAGACGCAAATGAAAAGTATATGAGTTGGGCATATTCGCGGCAAGAATTGATTGAACCGCACGAAGAAAAGCACAGTCCGCACACAAGAGGGCGCAAGGCTGGCCGGCACAGGAGCAGCTCCGTCCGGAAGGAGCAGTGCATGAGGGCGGGGTTCCGCAGCATTTCCCGCAGAACCCCGCCCTCATGCACTGCTGCGCCGGCAGGAAGCGACGAAAAGGAAGCTGGGCTATAGGGGGTGGCGGCAATGGGGAGGCTGGCAGCAGGGGGGTGGCGGCAATGGGGAGGCTGGCAGCAGGGGGGTGGCGGCAAGGGGGGTGATGGCGATCGGGAAGCTGGCGGCAACGGGGGTGATGGCAATGGGGATGCGCGAGCGGGGTTACAAATCGAAGCCCGCGCCCTGGGCCATGATGTCGAAGATCTGCGCGTCCGAAAGGTCGCAGGGCACCTCGTTCAAATCGAACAGGATGCGCGCGGTGGCCACCGCCTGCCCCACGAGCATCCCCCGGCCGTCGAAGAAGGCGGCGCCCACCTGGCGCGCGGCCCGTTCGAGCGCGCTCGTGCCGTGGCCGTAAACCGCTTGCAGAACCGTCTGATCCCCATGCAGAAACGCGGTGTCGAACGGAGCCGGGTCGTCCTCGCCCATGCCCAGCGGCGTGGCATTCACGATGAGGTCGGCTCCCTCCAGGGCCTGGCGCGACGTATCGTAGGCTCCGAACCGGAATCGCACGTCCTTCAGCAGGTGTGCGTAGCGCTCGCGTCCCAAGGCGGCCGTGGGCAGCGCCGATGCTGCCCGGGCCAGATGCTCGAGTCGGTCTGCGTAGCCCTGCAGCTCGCTTTGGGCGCGCTCTTTGCTGCGGGAGAGCAGCACCACGTCCTGGGCGCCGGCGACGGCGCAGGCATGCAGGATGGAAAGCGAGGTAGGGCCGGTGCCGCACACGACCACGGAAGCCCCCTCGAAACGAAAGCCCGTCCGCTCGAGGGCCATGACGCAACCGTGGCCGTCGGTATTGTAGGCCACAAGGCGCCCGTCCTTCACCGCCAGCACGTTCGCTCCCAAGGCAAGCTTTGCCGACGACGCCTTCGCGTCGGCCTCGGCCAAGGCCACGGGCTTGTAGGGCATGGTGACGTTCACCCCTAGGAAGCGCCGGGCAGCCAGAAACTCCTGGGCATCAGCCTTCGTCGGCAGGTCGGCCAGGCCGTACTCCCAGGAAAGCCCCATGGCGCGGTAAAGCGCGTTGTGCAGCGCCGGGGATTTCGAATGACCAACCGGGTGTCCGAGGACGAACAAGTTCTGAGGGCAATCGGTCGTACTCATCGCGTACTGCCCCCTTCTCCTCGAAGAGAGCGGCCATCCCCCGTCGAGACAACGCCCTCCGACGCCTCCGCGATCATCTCCGGAGCAAGGGCACCTTCGGGCCGCCTATCGCCCATCACCAGGCGCTCGAAGTTGCGCAGGATGAGCGTATGGGGCAAATCGGTTTCCACCAACGGCGCCAGCATGTAGGCGGTCATGCCCAGGAAATGGGCGCCCAGCACGTCGGTGACCAACTGGTCGCCTATAACCACGGTGTCGGCGCGGCGCCCGCCCACCTTGGCGCGGGCCGCCAGAAACGCCGGCGGCAGCGGCTTTACGGCATGGTCGACAATAGGAAGCCCGAGCGAGGCTGCCAGCTCGCGCACGCTTGCGTGCCAGTTGTTCGACAGCAAGCAGAACGACACGCCCGCATCGCGCGCCCGCCCCAGCCACAGCCCCACATCGCGGGGCACTTCCGAGGTATCACGGGTGAGGATGGTGTTGTCCACGTCCAGCAGCACGTGGGTAAAGCCGCGCGACAGCAGATCGCCGTCGACGTCCACGCGGCTGAGGCGCGAGAAATAGCGCTCCGGTTGCAGAAAGCCCATGATGGTGCGGCCAGCGCCTTGGCGACCCGGCTACTCGCCGGAACCACCGTAGGCCTGCTGGTGGTCCTCGTAGGTCTCGCTGAAGGTGTAGCGCATCTCCCCGTTCTCGTCGGGCTCGAAGTAGAAGTAGTAGAGCACGCCGATGGATTCGGGGTTGGGGTTACAGGCGGCCTCCAGGCAGCCCAGGCCCGGATTGCAGATGGGGGTGGGCGGCAGGCCGGCGTTCAGGTAGGTGTTGTACTCCCCTTCGGCCTGCAAGTCTTCGGGGGTAGGATCGTGGCCCACCTCGTAGGCGGTAGTAGCGTCGCTTTGCAGCTTGTAGCCCAGCTCCTCGCTGTTCAAGCGGTTGACGAACACCGCGGACACGTCGGCGCGCACCGCTTCGTCGTCGGGGGCCTCCTTCTCGATGATGCTGGCCAGCTTCACGATGTCGTACCAGCTGTAGCTGGCTACCAGATCGGAGTACTGCATGCCCGCAATCTCGGCCTTGAACTGGTCGAGCATAAGGCGCGTCACCGACTCGGCCGTAGCGTCGGCGGTAATGTCGTAGGTCTTGGGGAACAGGTAGCCCTCCAGGCTGTTGGTGCCGGCGCTGGACAGGAAGTAATAGTCCTCGGCGTAGACGCTGGCGTCGGCCGTGGCGGCCAGGAAGTCGTCGGCGCTGATGCGACCGCCGGTGGCCTCGTCCACCGCCTGGGCTATGCCCCAGCGGGTGGAGCCCTCGGGGATGGTGAGAGCGTTGAGCATGCCCGGACCCGCTTCCAGCTGCTTGATGATGGTGTCCAGCGAGCTGCCGCCGGCAAGCTCGTAGGTACCGGGCTTGAGCTGGCTTGCCACGCCCAGCTGGTTCACGCGGTTCGAGAAAGCACGCTCGTCCTCGATAAGCCCCGCCTGATACAGGATGGAGGCGATCGACCCGGCGTCGGAACCGTCGGGGATCTCCACCGTGGCGCTCTGCCCCTGCTCCAGCAGCACGGCCGGTTTCAGGAATCCGAACATGTTCGTGACCCAGTAGGCCGCGCCGCCCACCAGGCACAAGGCAAGCACGCCGGCGATAATGCCGGGGATGATGGACTGCTTGGGGCGGATGTAGCTGGTGTCGTAGGTGCGGAACTGCCTGTCGCCCTGGCGATGAGCCGCCCGGGTGGCACGGTTTGGATGCGACGAGTACGTGACCTGGTTTCTCCGAAACGCCATAGCAGCCCTTTCCACCTACCGTTCCAGACGGGCGTCCAGCCACGCCTGAAGAAAGAGAGATGCCGCTATCATATCAACTCTCCCCCGCATCGCCTCTTCCGATAACCCCTGTTCATGCAAAATACGTTTGGCTTCCGAAGAGCTTAAGCGCTCGTCGGCGAAGGAAAGCGGCAGTCCGGCACGGGAGGCGATGGCCCGGGCTCGGGCGCGGACGCGGGCGGTCTGGGCGCTCTCGTCGCCGGAAAGGGACAGGGGAAGGCCCGCCAGCAGGCATTCGGGCTCCCAGTCCTCCAGCACCCGCCGCCACGACGGAGCTGCCGCCTCCACCTCGGCGGCGGGCAGCACGCACACCGGCGTGGCCACCTTCCCCGTCGGGTCGGACACGGCCACGCCGATGCGCTTCTCCCCTATATCGATCGCCAGAACCCGCACGCCGCTCGCGAAGGGACGCCTACAGCAGCATCTGGCGGACGGCTTCCACGGCCTCGTCAAGCCCGGCCGCGTTCTTGCCGCCGGCCTGGGCCATAACCGGCTTGCCGCCGCCACCGCCCTGGATGAAGGGCGATACGGCCTTGATGATGGCCGACGCGTCGAACCCGGCGACAACGGCCTCGTCGGTGCCGGCGGCCATGATCAGCGGCTTGCCGTCGTTGTTCACGGCGAACACGACCGCTCCCGGGGCCGACAGGCGCGAGCGCACCACGTCCCACATGTTGCGCAGCTTGCCGCCCTCCACGTTCTCCAAGCGAGCGATCAGCAGCGGGTAGCCGCCCTTGGCCTGCACCACCTGGTCGAGCAGCCGGGCCGTGTCGTCGGCCGCGGCGCCCTCGCGGATGCGCTTGTTGGCCGCCTGCAGCTCCTTGAGCTGCTTGAGGTTGGCGGCGGTGCGCTCGGCGGCGTCGAAGGGCTGCACGCGCAGCTGGGACGCCACGTCCTTGAGCTGCGCCTCCACCCGGTTGAGGTACTCCAGGGCGTCGAAGCTGGTGACCGCCTCGATGCGGCGCAGGTTCGCGCCTACGCTGGACTCGCCCACGATCTTGACAAGCCCGATCTCGCTGGTGGCCGACACGTGGGTGCCGCCGCACAGCTCGCGGGAGAAGCCGCCGGTGTCCAGCACGCGCACCACGTCGCCGTACTTCTCGCCGAACAGCGCGATCACACCTTCCTCGCGGGCCTGGGCCAGGGGCTTTTCCGTAGCGGTGACCGGATGGTTCTCCATAACCTTCTGGTTTGCCAGACGCTCCACCTCGGCCAGCTGCCCGGGCGTGACGGCCTCGTAATGGGTGAAATCGAAGCGCAGGCGGTTGGGGGCCACGAAGCTGCCGGCCTGCTTCACGTGGTCGCCCAGCACCTGGCGAAGCGCCCAGTGCAGGATATGAGTGGCCGTGTGGTTGCGGCGGATGCGCTCGCGGCGCGCCACGTCGATGGCGGCATGCACCGTATCCCCCACGGCGATGCGTCCGTTCTCCACGGTGACCGCATGGGCGATAAGGCCCTTCTCGGGCTCCTTGGTGTCGGTCACCGTGGCCGCGGCGTCGGCCTTCTCGAGCACGCCGGTATCTCCCATCTGACCTCCCTTCTCGGCGTAGAAGGGAGTGCGGTCCAGCACCACGCGCCCGGACTGCCCCGCTTCGAGCGCGTCCACCGAAGCGCCGTCCACCACCACGGCCACCACGCGGGCGTCCTCTTCGGACAGATCGTAGCCGTCGAAGATGGTGGGGCCGCTCGCCTCCAGGATCTCGCTCATGACGCCGCCGTAGGTGGACCAGGCCGCTTCGGCGTCCTTGGTGTTCGCCGCGCGCGCCCGGGCCCGCTGAGCTTCCATCTGCTGGTCGAACTCGGCCATGTTGACGCTGACGCCGCGCTCGGCGGCCAGCTCGCGGGTCACCTCCACCGGGAAGCCGAAGGTGTCGTGCAGCGTGAACGCCTCCACGCCGGAAAGCTCGGTGCCCTCCAGGCGACTCAGGGCCTCGTCCAGGAAGGCGCGGCCCTGGCGCAGCGTGGCGCCGAAGCGCTCCTCCTCGGAGAGGATGACGCGCCGCGCCAGCTCGCGGTTCTCCACGATTTCAGGGTACACGTCCCCCATGAGCTTCACGATCTGGTCGACGTAGTCGTTCAGGAAGGGCTTGTCCAAGCCCAGCAGATGCCCCTTCATGACCGCACGACGCAGCAGACGGCGCAGCACGTAGCCGCGGCCTTCGTTGGAAGGCAGAATGCCGTCGGCCAGCATGAAGGTGACGGCACGGCTGTGGTCGGCCATGATGCGCAGGGACAGGTCGGCTGCCGGGTCGTCGCCGTACACGCACCCGGTCAGCTTCTCTCCCACCGCCACCAGGCTGCGCAGCACGTCGGTCTCGTAGTTGGACTGCACGCCCTGCATGATGGCGGCCATGCGCTCAAGACCCATGCCAGTGTCGATGTTCTTCTTGGGAAGCGGCTTCAAGGTGCCGTCCTCCTGGCCGTCGTACTGGGTGAACACGCAGTTCCAGTACTCCAGGAAACGGTCGCAGTCGCAGCCCGGCGCGCAGTCGGGGCTGCCGCAGCCGAATTCGGGACCCTGGTCGAAGTAGATTTCCGAGCACGGGCCGCAGGGGCCGGTGGGGCCGGCGCGCCAGAAGTTGTCGTCCTCGCCCAGCTTCGAGATATGGCTTTCGGGCACGCCCAGGTTCTTCCAGATCTCGATGGTCTCGTCGTCGTCCTCGAACACCGTGAAGTACAGGCGCTCAAGCGGAAGCCCCAGCACCTGGGTGGAGAACTCCAGGGCCCAGGCGCACATCTCGCTTTTGAAGTACTCGCCGAAGCTGAAGTTGCCCAGCATCTCGAAGAAGCTCAGGTGCCGCCCCGTGGTGCCGATGATGTCGATGTCGTTGGTGCGCACGCACTTCTGCACGGTAGTGGTGCCGATGTAGGGCGCCTCCAGGTGCTTTTGCTGCAGGAAGTAGGGCTTGAACTGCACCATGCCGGCGCTCGTGAGCAGAAGCGACGGGTCGTCGGGAATCAGCGACGACGACGGCATGCGCTTGCAGCCCTTCTCCTCGAAAAAGCGCAGATACTTCTCGCGGATTTCCGCTGTAGTCATGTACTCCATGAATCTCCTGCTTCCTAGCCTGTGGCTATTGCTTCCTCAGAAAAGACGCGATGCGGTCGAAGATGCCCGGTTTGCCCGAGCGCGCCCGACTGCCGTGGCCCTGCCCCTGCGAACTGTCCTGCGGCTCGCATCCCGAGACCGCGTCCCCCATGGGGTCCACGGTTCCCTCGCGCGCCGGCGTTCCCTTGAAAAACACCCCGTCGACAGCCACGAGCTGCCGCCCAGTGCGCTTCTCGAAATAATACACGAAGATGCTTTTGAACACCGCCACAAGGGGGATGGAGGCCAGCATGCCCACAACCGAGCCCATGATGCCGCTCATGGCCCCTCCCACGGCGCTGCCGGCCATGAGCGCGAAGAGCATGAGCGAGGGGTGGATGTCCACGGAGTTCGCCATGATCTTGGGCGATATGAAGGTGTAGACCACCTGCTGGATCACTATGGTGCCCACGAGCGCTATGACCCCGGCCCAGAAGTTCACGAAGATGCCAGCCACGGCAGCCAGGGCGCCTCCCAGCCACGGGCCCACCACCGGAACGATGTTGAGGATGCCGGCGATAACCCCCAAGGCCGCCCAGTTGGGTATCTTGACCACGGCGAACAGGATGACGCAAGCCAGCCCAATCACGCCGCACTGGATGAGGGTCCCCTTGATGTAGCCGCCCATGACCCGGGTGAAGGTCAGATGCAGCATGGTGGCGGTCTCCTTGTGCCTGGGGCCAGCCAGACGGGTGCACTCGCGGCCCAGCGCCGGCAGCTCCATGAGAATCCAAAACGCAATGACCAGGGCGAAGCCTATGGTCATAAGGGTGTTGGCCACGCCGGTGCCGAAGGCCACCACCCCGTCGGCTGACGACGAGGCGAAACCCGACGCCCACCCAGAAAGGCTTGCGAAGGCGCTGTTCATCCACCGCTGGATGTCCTCGTTGGACAGCAGGTCTGCGTAGCGGGCGTACAGGTCGTTCCACCAGCTCGACAGCTGGTCGATATAGCCAGGTATGCTGTGGATGAGATTGGCGAACTGGTCGCCCACGCCGAACAGCGGCGAGAACATAAGCAGCCCCACCAAGCCCAGCAGCAGAGCCATGCCCATGTAAGCTATGGTGGTACCCACGGCGCGGGGGACGCCCCGGCACTCCAAGGCCGCCACCTGGCCGCGCAAGCAGAACACGATGACCACGGTCCAGATGAGCATGCCCACCGGCACGGACAGCACGTTGAGCAGGTAGACGAGCACGCCCGTGAGCACGATCACGCCGATGATGGTCCACACGGCGGCCAGAGCCTCGCTCCAGCTGCGCCAACGACGGCGCGCGGCGGCCGGCGCAACGTCTCCTCCGCACGGCGCAGCGCCCTCGCCACTAGGCGAAGACGCCACAGGTTTCATCTGGTTGTCGTTGGAAGCCACTGCGAGCAGCCCGCCCCGGACGAAGGCCTAGGCCTCGGCGGAACCGTCGCCGTCAAGGGCGGCAGGAGCTGCGGGAGACGCGGCAGGGACGTCGGCTGCGTCCATCTTGGCGGTGTCGACGGCGACCGAGGCCGTCACCGCGTTCATCATGTCGTCGGCAGTGGCGCTGGCCTCGCGCATGACCGCCTGGCGCGCCTCGGCCTTGGCCTCGGAAGCGGCCTTGCGGTCCTCGAACTTCTTGGTCTGCTCGGACATGGCGCCCTGGGTGGCGCTCACCACGGTGCTGGCAACGCCCTGGGCCACCGTGGAGACGTTCTTGGCGGTGGAGGCCACCTCGCCCAAGGTCTTCTTGGGCTTCTCGACGGACTGCTGAGCCTGGGCCGCCCTGGCCGCGCCCAGCTTGGCGGACTCGTCGGAGGCACGCTTGGGACGAAACGCCGTACGCACCTTGGAGGCCACGGAGGTGACCAGCTCCATGGGGGCGCTGGCGATGGTGTCGACGGAGTTCACGGTGCTGGACACCGAATCGGTGATGTCGGACACGTCTTCCAGAATCTGGTCGACCCGCATAAGCTCCAGGTTGGCGGCGTCCACCGTAAGGGACACGCGCTCCACCAGCGGGTCCACCTTGGCCACGGCCGGCTCCAGCGATGCGGTGATCTTCTGCACGCTGTCAAGCGTAGGCTCCAGCTGCTTTTGCAGGGAGTCCACCGTGGAGCGGGTCTTGCGCACCGTCATCACCAGCTCGATGACGAACCAGACCAAAGCCACGCCCACGACGATGTACACGATGGGGAGCAGGATTTCCAACATAGCTACGACCTCCGGTGGTACCCATACTTCTTTTCGGGCAACTATAGCATTGAGCGGTTTCATTTTAGCCGCAGCGGCGCGGGTTTACACCGCGCTTTCATAGCAAGTTGGCCACGGTTTGGCACCGCGGGCCCGGCCTCGTGCGGCGGCGCAGGGCACAGGAAAGCCCCGCCCTTATCGACAGCATGGGGGCGACTGTCGATGGCAGGGCGGGGCGTACGCGGGAAATGCGCATCGGTATTGCGCGGCTCGGAGCTAGGCGGTCGCGCGATGGTGCATGCGTCTTACTTCAGCAAAAACACGCTGGGGTTGGTGCCGGCGTCGGTTTCCAGCTGCTCCACCGTGCGACCGGCGATAAGCTTCGAGATGTCGGAAGCGGGGTCGTCCAAATCGCCGAAGGTGCGGGCGCGGCCGGGGCACACCTCCACGCAGAAGGGCACGTCGCCCTCCACCACGCGGTGGTAGCAGAAGGTGCACTTCTCCATGGTGCCCTTCTCGTGCACCGGGGCGTTGGCGGCGCCGAAGCCGAAGTCGGCATAGTAGACCGGCTCGCCCTCCTGCAGCACGCGCACGCCGTAGGGGCAGGCCTGCTGGCAGATGCCGCAACCGATGCACTTGGAGTTGTCCACCAGCACGATGCCGGTCTCGGCGTCCTTATAGGAAGCCTGGGTTGGGCACACCTCCACGCAGGCGGGATTCTCGCAGTGCTGGCAGGACAGGGTGTAGGACTCCATCTTCAGGTCGCGGGCGGCATAGGTGCCGCTAGGGCTGTCGGGGGTTTCTCCGCCGACGTTGACCACCTTGTTCCACCACATGTTCTGGGGCAGGTTGTTCTCCACCTTGCAGCCGGTCACGCAGGCGCTGCAGGCAATGCAGCGCTTGACGTCGATAGCCATTCCGTAATGCGTCATGGTTACTTCTCCCCTTCCCACTTGCGGACGGCCACCAGGCAGTCCATGAAGCTTTGGTTGCACAGCACCGGGTCGGTCTCGCAGGAGAGCGGCTCAGACCACCCGCCGGCGATATGCTGGTCGGACTGCCAGCTCTTCGGGTACACCATGGTGCCGGGGCGAATGGCCTCGTTGCACACCAGCTTGGCCACCGCGTGCCCATGGTCGTTGTAGCACTCCACGATATCGCCGTCGGAAAGACCCTGGGCCTTGGCGTCGGCGGGATTGATCTTCACCGTGGGCTCGGGATCGAGCTCGCGCAGGATGCGGTTGTAGGCCCACTGGCCGTGCACGCGGAAGCGCGGACGCTCGGACATGAGTACGAACGGGTACTTCTCCGCCAGGGGGTTGGTGGGCCAGGCCTCGCGGGGCTCGAACCAGGTGGGCACGTGCTCGCGGCTCAGGTCGGCGGCCTGGGACGCCCGGAAGTTCACGCCGTAGGGAGTGGGGTTTTCCAGGTACAGCTCCGCGCGGCCCGAGCCGGTGGTGAACTGCAGGTCCTGCCACTGCATGAAGGGCTGGCCGCCCCACCCGTGGACAGCGTTGTCCTTGCACAGCGCCTCGTAGGTGACCCCTTGGGCCCGGGCGGCGTCGGTGTCCAGGTATTGCTTGACGAAGTCCTGCTGGTCGGCGGGGTAGAAATCGTCCCCCAGGCCCATGGCGCTGGCCAGCTTGCGCATGATCTCCATGTCGGGCAGCGCCTCGCCGCAGGGTTCGATCGCCTTCTCGGAGTGGATGACGTAGAACGTGTTTCCATTGGTAATCACGTCCTCGTACTCGAACCAGTGGGCGCAGGGCAACACATAGTCGGAATAGCGGGCGGTATCGGTCATCATGTAGTCGAGGGTGACGATGAGCTCGAAGTTGGCGAAGACCTTGTCGCGCAGCGTGTTGGTGTCGCACCAGGTGCACATGGGGTTGCCCGAATGGATGAGCAGCGCCTTGGGCGTAAGGGGCGTCCCCAGGTACTCGCCCGTCTCGAATACGGCGGGCATGTTCCAGTAGGCGATGGTAGGAGACGCCACGGCCCCCTCCGGCAGGGCGACCGTGTTCAGCGCCGCGTTGCCGCCACCCCACATCATCCACTGGGCCGAAGCGCAGTTCGCGCCGGGCTTGCCCAGCTGGCCGGCCAACGCCGCCAGGATGGCGCAGGACGAGCTGGGGGCGATGCCGTTGTCGTAGGCCTGGGAGCCCCAGCCGATGCGGTGGGTCACCGGACCGTCGCAGGCCAGGCGCGCCAGCTCGCGGATGGTATCCTCGTCCACGTCGCAGAGCTTCGTAGCCTCCGCCGGCGTGAACTTCGCAATCTCGTCCAACAGCACGCTGTAGACCGTGCGCACGGTACCGCCGGCCACTTCGAAGGAACCCTCCAAAGCCGGCAACGCGGTGGCGCCCAGTTCCACCGCCTCGCCAACTCCCTCGTCGTAGACGGTGTAGGGATTGATCACCGTAGGCTGGCCGGTCATGGGGTTTACGGGGCCTTCGGTGGGCTCCACGCCAAGGTCGCTCATGCGCACCAGGGTGCCATCTTCCTTCACCAGGAAGGGAGCCGAGGTGTGCTCGCGCAAGAAATCGAGGTCAACCAGCCCCTCCTCCACCATGACGTTCATCATGCCCATGATCAGCGGCATGTCGGCGCCGGGACGGATGGGCACCCATTTGTGGGATTTGGCAGCCATCTGCGTGAAGATGGGGTCGATGCAGATGACGTTCGTGCCCGCCTCGATGGCGTCAGCAACGAAATGCCAATCGTGAACCTGCGCGTCGGTGAGGTTGTTCGACCACAGGAACAGGTTCTTGGCGTTCACGTAGTCGCGGGGGTCGTTGCCCGGCCAAGGGGCCCCGCCGTAGCCGTAGACGCGCATGAGTCCGTACCTGTTACCGGCATCGAGCGGGCCGTTCATCTGGGATCCGTTGATGGCCGCCAGCCACTTGCCCGGCGTGCCGCTGGAAGCATGGTAGACGCTGGAACCGGAAGCCTTGAAGATGGAGGAACCGCCGAACTCGTCGATGTAGCCGCTCATCTTCTCGGCGATGTCGGCGATGGCCTCGTCCCAGCTGACCTTCTCCCAGTTGTCGCTGCCGCGCTCGCCGGTCTGACGCATGGGGTAGAGCACGCGCTCGGGGTTGTAGATGTTCTCGTTGCTGACCAGGCCACGCAGGCAGATGCGGTTGAACGACTTGTCCGGGAAGTCGGCCGGCGCGGTCTTCACCAGCTTGCCCTCGCGCACCGTCGCGGTCATCATGCAGGTATTGAAGCAATTGGGACGGCAGCAAACGTTGAAGGTCTTGTCGGTGCCGGAGGCTTTCGTGAGCTGCTGCTGGCTGCCGTCGTTTCCAGCAGGTTGCTCGGCGTCGGCCACCACCGAATCGGTCTCAGGCGCTTCGGGCTCGGGCTTCGAGCATCCCAGGGCGCATCCGGCCCAGGCCGCGCCGGCCACAACGGCGCTGGATTTCAGGAAGCTGCGGCGGCTGAGGCCGCGATGCTCCGTACGTGCGTGCATAGTTCCCCCTCTCAAGGCGCACGTCTGCCGTTTCGCTTGCGCCGCTTTCGCCCGCCAAGGCCGATTCGCGATGTTGCCGGGCAGACGGCTCGGAAAACCGCTGCGGCGTTCGCAACCCGCCCATGCCCTTCTGGCGGCACGGCGCGCCAAACAGAAGACGCGCTTGCGTCATTGCAGGTAAAACACACTCTTCAGTTGGGTAGTCGACTTTCCCTCTATTTTCATATGAAAACTCTTTTCATAGGAAAAGTCAAGGAGGACGGAGGCTTCTGTCTTATCTATGTTGAGGATAATCCCCTCAGCAGACGGGGCACCCGCTCAGCCAACACCTCGTCCGCGCAGCTGAGCCCCCAGCCCGGCCGACGCACCTGCCGTCCTGCCGCGCCTGCCCCCAGCACAACCATGCGTTGCCGCCCTACCCCACCGTGCCGCACGGCTAGCGCTTGGCAGCCCCCTCTACCACCTTGTCGGCGAATCCCTCGTTCCAGGAGCTGGGCACCACCATGGCGCCCTTTCCCTCCTTGATGCCTTCGTAGAGTAGATACATCTTGCGCAGGTCGAGGGCTGTTTCATCGTCGTAAGTGCGGGCAAAATCGCCGATGATTTCGGAAATGGACGTCTCCGCCTCCATGAGGATGAGCCGGGCCTTCTTCTGCTGCTCGGCCTGGGCCTCGGCCGACATGACGTCTTGCAGCGCTTCGGGCAGCAGGATGTCACGTACCTCCACGGAAAGCACCGTAAGCCCCCAAGAGGCCACCTTCTCTTCCAGCAAGCGCTTGAGCTCGCGGTCCAGCTGGTCGCGGCGGCTGGCCACTTCGGCGGCGCTGGCTCGCCCGATGGCGTCGCGCAGGATGGTCTGGGCGGAATAGAGCAGCTGCAGGGCGTAGTCGTCCACGGTAGAGCACGCCTTCTCCGCGTCGTGGACCATCCAGAACACCACCGCGTCCACGTCGAGAGGCACCAGATCGCACGAGAGCGTCTCCTCGGCCCCGAACGAGGTGGAGCGCACGCGGGTGTCCACGCGCATGGTGGAGTACTCGACAAACGGCATGGTGAAGAACAGGCCCGGGCCCTTCACGCCTTTGAACTTGCCCAGGCGCATGACCACCATGCGTTCCCACTGCTGGGCTACGTGCATCGACGAGGCCAGCAGCACCGACGCCAGCACCGCTGCAATCACGGTGAAGAAGTCGATGCGCTGGGCCACCGCCCACCACAAGGCACACACCGCCAGGAACACAACGGCTACGGCTCCCGCCTGCAGGAAGTAGACGCCGTTGCGCGAGGCCCGCTGCATGGGGTCGTCGCTGGACTGCTGGGCCGACACCACCCGCGAGGGACGCCCCTGCTCCTGCGACGCCTTCCGAGAACCGAACATCGTCTCCCCTCCCCTTCCTTCTGCGCCGAGACGAACCGACGGCGCCCGAATCCCTGCGGCCCTAGGCCCCGCCCCGACGGCGGCCGCCTTCCGAAAGCTCGAGCTTTCGCAAGTGGGCCCTCATGGCCGCCTCTATATCCGAATGGGACAGCCCCAGGTCGGTCAGGGCGGCCACGCATTCGGAAAGGGCCTGGCCCACGGCGTCGGACTGTGCTTCGGCCTCTTCGCCGTCGTAGCCGTTCACGAAAGCGCCCACGCCCCGCTTGGCTGTGATGTAGCCGTCGTTGGCCAGGCTGGTGTAGACCTTCGACACCGTGTTGTAGTTGATGGAGAGCTGGCTTGCCAGCTCGTGGATGGTGGGCAGCTGGTCGCCCGACGCATAGGCGCCCGAGTTGATGAGGAAGACGATGCGGTTGCGCAGCTGCACCCACAACGGCACCCCGCTCTGCTCGTCTTTTTCGAACTCGAACACGCCCGGCCTCTCCCTGAAACCCCGCCCCGCCTGCACCGGACCCGAAGGCCCGCCGGCTGCCTATACTACCGCAATCACGCAGAACCGAAGGGCGAAACCGGCCAGAAGCACCAAAGCCGGCGACAGCCCGCCATGGAGCCGGTAGCCCCTCACGAACCGGGGCAGCGCCCAGGCCGCCACCGGAGACGCCACCCCGCATCCCACCACCACCGTCCAGAACGCCCATGCGAGCGGCCCTGTTGCAAGCTGCGCAAACGCCTGTGGGGCCGCATAGTGGGCATGGATCATGAACAACACCAGGAACAGGCCCTCCAGCAAGGACAGGGCCGCCTCGGCCGCCGCGGTGCGCTCGTGGCCCCGCTCCAACGGAAACACCCGCAAAACCATGCCCGTCAGCGTGGCCAGCGCCAAGCCGCACGATGCGGACGAGCAGAAGAACAGGCCCACGAGGGCCCACGTCTGGAAGAAGGCGACCGTCCGAAAGCCCATGAGCAGCAGCGCCGTGTAGGTCATGGTCACGCAGGCGGCCACCAGCTGCGCCGCGCAGAGCAGGGCGCCCGCCGCCGGAGGCAGCGTGCGGCGGTGCAGGTGCAGCACGCCCGCCAGCGCGCTCAGGAGCAGCACAGCCCCCAGCGAATAGGCCCCCATGGCCACCAGCGAGGTGTTGGGGCTGGTCAGAAGCACCAGCACCTTGTCAGGGCGTTCCATATCGAAGAGCAGGCAGACCGCGCCCAGCAGGCAGACGGCGGCGGCCAGCACGTTGCCGAAGCCGAAGAAGCGCCGGTGCTGGCCCGACGAGAGTCCGTTTAAGTGCTGGCCGCGGCCCGATTCGCCCAGGCCCAGCACCTGCCCAAGAGTGAGCAGCCCCAGCAGACCGCCCAGGGCAGCCCCCGTGCCGCCCAGAAACAGATAAGCTACGACCAGGGCGTCAAACATGGAAACCTGCGGACCGCCCGCCCGCCTCCTCGCTCGCTTGGGCGCAGGCGACATCCGACGGCGCGCCCGGATGCGACGCGTCGGCAGCTGGCACGGACACCGCATCCCCATCGGCGGTCGGCGCAGACGCTGCACTACCGTCGGCATTACGCGCAGGCGCCGCTCCATCATCGGCAGTCGGCGCGGATGCGGGCTGGGGAGCCTGCACCCGACAGCCCGCGCGCCGGTCGCGCTGGGTCGCCTCCACCCGGTAGGCCTCCCAGCCGCGCTCGCTGGGGCGGTAGAAGCAGCCCCGTTCCAACCCCTCGGGCAGATAGCGCTGGTCGACCCAAGCCCCCGGGAAGTCGTGGGGATACAGACACGACCCGTAGTTCTCCGAACCGGGACGGTGCCGGTCGCGCAGGTAGCTGGGCACCTGGCGGGCCGGACCGTTTCGCACCTCACGCAGCGCAGCGTCGATGCCGGCTTCCGCCGCGTTGCTTTTGGGAGCAAGCGCAATGTAAGTAGCGGCCTGAGCCAGTATGATGCGGCATTCCGGATACCCTATGACCTCGGCGGACTTGAAGGCCGCATGGGCGACGAGCAGCGCCTGCGGATCGGCATTGCCCACGTCTTCGGAGGCGTGGATCATCATGCGACGGGCGATGAACTTCGGGTCCTCCCCGCCATCGATCATACGGGCCAGCCAATAGAGAGCGGCGTCGGGGTCGGACCCGCGCATGGACTTTATGAAAGCGGATATGACGTCGTAGTGCATATCCTTGTTCTTGTCGTAGGGCAGGCTGCGGTGGGGGGTGGCCGCGGTCACGTCCGCTTCCGTTACGGGCGCAGGGTTTTCCCTGGTGCCCGGCTCCACCATGCCCGCCGCCAGCTCCAGCGTGGTGAGCGCCCCGCGCCCGTCGCCACCGGCCAGAAGCACGATGGCGGCCCGCGCCTTGGCATCCAGCACGTAGGCGCCTGCAAGCCCCCGCTCGTCGGCGACTGCGCTGTCCAGCAGGCGCGCCACCTCGCCGTCGGTCAGGTGCTGCAGCTCCACCACGCGGCTGCGGCTGATCAGGGCCGAGTTCACTTCAAAGAAGGGGTTTTCCGTGGTAGCGCCCACCAACACCACCACCCGGTCCTCCACCGCGTGCAGCAGCGCGTCCTGCTGGCTGCGGTTGAAGCGGTGGATCTCGTCGACGAACAGGATGGTGCGCGTGCTGCTCATCATGAGGCGCTTCTCGGCAGCATCAATCTCGCGGCGCAGGTCGGACACAGTTCCGCCGATGGCCGATACCTCCACGAAGGCGGCCTTGGTGGATTCGGCGATCACGTGGGCGATGGAGGTCTTGCCCGTACCCGCCGGCCCGAACAGGATGACCGAGCTCAGCTGGTCGGTCTCGATGGCGTTGCGCAGCCAGCTGCCCGGCCCTACGGCCTGGGTCTGCCCCACCACCTCGTCAAGCGTGCGGGGCCGCATGCGCACGGCCAAAGGAGCCACAGAGGCCCGGCGGGAGTTTTCCATGTCGGCGAACAACGTATTCATAGGAAAACATTCTAACTCATCGAACGCATGTTTGGAATAGCAAATGCCGAAGCGGGGCGAAACCTGCGAAAGGCATTGGTGCACCCCCTGACGCCCGTTGATGCGTCCTCTGACGCCCGCTGGCACACCTCCCTGGCGCTCGCTGGCGCACCCGCCACGACGCCCGTTGGCGCACCCGCCCTGACGCCCGTTGGCGCACCCGCCCTGACGCCCGTTGGCTCACCTCCACGCCGCCCGCTGGCGCACCCCTTGACATCCGTTGGCGCACCCGCCCTGACGCCCGCTGGCTCGCCCTCCACGCCGCCTTCGTGCAACTTTTTGGCTGAAATCGCCGGCTTTGCATGAGGCCGAGGCTGCTTTCGCATGCAAAGCCGGAGAAATCAGCCACCAGGCCATGCAAAACCGGATTTTTCAGCCATCGCCGATGCAAAAGCGGAAATTCCAGCCAAAAAGCCATCGCGCATCGCTAAGAAGCCGGCGCCGGAGAAGCGGGCGCCGAAGGTGCCATTTGATGCAACCCTTTGCCGCTTAACCTTTTGCCACCGGAGAAGCGGGCGCCGAAGGTGCCATTTGATGCAGGTGCCTTCAAGTGGCGAACGCACCTTACGCACTCCCCTTTGGCGCTTTCAAGCGATGCTGCGCTCGGAAGCGGACAGGACCCAAGCGAGCTGGCTGGGCGCTTGCAAACAAAGCGAGCCGGGGGTTGGGTCCCGGCTCGCTTCTTCGTTGCTGCTGCTTTGGCGTTTGCCTGAGCGGCTCAGCGCTTCATCGTCTGGCCGCCGTTGGGGTGGCACTGGCCGCAGATGTCCACTTGCTCGCTGTGACCCTTGTGGCACTCGTTGCAGTCCTCGATGGTGCCGTGGATGGAGTCATGCGGGTTGTACTCGCCTAGATCGGCCGTCTTTTCGGCAAGGTTCTCCCAGCTCACGTGGCAGCCGGACCCCAGGCACGTGGCCGTGTCAGTGTAGTAGAGGCTGCTCATCTCCGGCTCGCCCTCAACGCCGGCTACGGCCAGCTGCTCGGCGAAATCGCCGGTATGGCAGCTCTCACAGTCCTGGCCGAGCGCCATATGGAAGCCCGCAAGGCTGTCGGCGCCCTCGCAGGCTGCGGCATGCTGGGGATAGGAGGCCATGTCGAAGCCGCCCTGGGAGGTCTCGGCTTCCTGGCCGGACCCGGTCGCAGGCTGCTGCGGGTTCTGCTCTCCCGACCCGGCACCGGAGCTCTGCGCGCAGCCAGCTGCCAAGCAGGCCGCCAGGGACGCAGCCGCCACCAGGGCGACGAGCCTCTTCTCGTTCGCGATCTTCTTCATTGACTTAAGCCTCCTTTGCGGCGCTCTGGCCGGACACGTAACCGAAGGTGACGCAGCGCCCGATGGACGGTCCGAAGATATGGCGCGGATAGTTGTTGCTGAAGAACCCGCCCGACGCGTTGCCGGCGGCGTACAGGCCCGGGATGGGCTGGTCGTCGTAGTCCAGCACGTTGCAGTTGTAGTCGACCACCAAACCCGACACGGTGGACAGGATGGACGACTGGTGCTTGATGGCGTAGTAGACGTCGCCCTCGATCTTCTTCACGCCTTCCATGGGGCGGTTGAAGTCCTCGTCGATGCCGGTGTCCACGAAGCCGTTGAAGCGCTCGACCTGGGCCGCCAGCGTGTCGGCGGGCACGTCCATCTTCTTCGCCAGCTCCTCGAGCGTCGGCGCCTGGAACGCCCACTCCTTTTCCTCGAAGGCCTTCAGGGCCTCCAGGACGGACTCGTTGACCACCTGGGCCGAACTGGCCACGCGCCAGCAGCTCTCGCCGTAATGGCACTGGGCGGTGATGGCGTTGCTGCGCGCTTCGAAGGGAAGCGCCTCGGAGGCGAAGCGGATGCCTTTCTCGTTGATCATGAGGCCGCCGGACACCAGGCTGGTGATGCCCAGGTTCGACGAGTAGAACGAGTCAGGGCTGCCGAAGTCGAAGTTCATGACCGCCGCCGGCAGCGGGTCCATCTGGCCGCCCACGGCAAGTCCCATGAGCTGTCCGTCGCCGGTGGTGCCGTAGTTGGGGCACCAGGAGGCGGCGTTGGCGATGTCCTCGGGGCGGCACCAGGCCTTGAGCATGGCCGGGTTCGCATCGAATCCGCCCGTGGCCAGGATGACGCCCTTCTTGGCGTTCACCTGGTAATAGCCGTCGGAATCCTTGCAGATGGCGCCGGTCACGCGCCCGCCGTTGTCGCGCACCAGCTTCACCACGGGGTTGCTGTAGCGCACTTCGGCGTTGGGGCGCTTGGACAGCGTGTTGGCCAGGTCGGCCACGATGTAGATGCCCGCGCCGCCGGCGTTCTTGATGGTCTGCTCGGACCACTGGGGGCTCGAGAAGGTGACC
Source organism: Eggerthellaceae bacterium (assembly GCA_910575165.1). Taxonomy (GTDB): domain Bacteria; phylum Actinomycetota; class Coriobacteriia; order Coriobacteriales; family Eggerthellaceae; genus Xiamenia; species Xiamenia aquisgranensis. The sequence goes on along the minus strand of CAJTDS010000003.1, from coordinate 212,202 downwards.
TCGGTCTGGGGCACCTCGAAGTGGTGCGCGTTCTCCTTGTTGATCTTGAAGCCCTCGGTGATCTGGCCGTCGCCCTCGTCGAACCTCTCCTGCAGCCAGTCGGCCGCCTCGCCGGAACGACGCCCCCACAGCATGATGGGGTCCACCGGCATGCGGTACAGACCCGCCAGGCGCATGCGGTCCATGGCCTCGGGCACGTTGCACTCGTAGCCGGCGTCGGCCATGGCCTTGCCGCCGGTGACGCCCATGCCCTCGAACATGCCGCGGCCCTTGGTCATCTTCTCCAGGCACAGCACCCGGGTGGTGCCGTCGTCGGAGGCCGAGAGCGCAGCGCAGGTGCCCGTGATGCCTGCACCCGCCACCAGCACGTCGGTGTCTTCCGTGCGCTTGATCTCGTCAGCGGCGATGTCGCGCATCTCGAAGGCCACCCTGCCCTGGCGACGCATGTCGGTGGGGGCGTCGATGACGGGGATGTAGCGCACCTTCTGCGGGAACACGTCGGCGTACATGCCGTCGGTCTCGCTGAAGTTGGTGACGCCGCGCGTGGGCTGGCCCTCCCCCGTACCCGGGGCGACCAGTTCCTCGCCATGGGCCGCCTGCACGCCGAAGGCCCCCGCGGCCGCAGCGGCGCCCAACATGGCGATGCCGCTGGCCTTCAGGAAATCCCGACGACTCTGGGTAAGCTCTCCCATAGGTCCAGATCCTTTCCGTTCGTATATCCTCCCTAAAGGCAGGTCCGGAGCATCGCCCTTCCGGCGACCGGTCCTGCCGCGCCCCCATGATGGCACCGGCTGGGAAGCGCTGTCGCGGGTGAAAGCGACGACGCCCAAGGCGAAATGGATTCTCACCCCCTTCTCACCCTCTCTCCGCTCCGCCAGAGCCATCGGCGTTTTCGCACGTCAGGTGATGGCATGCTATACTTTCGACCGAAAGCGGCATGCGCAGGAAGCCAAGCGGAGGCGAGGGGGGAGTCGATGGCGGGTGAGAAGGAATCGGCCCAGCAGGGCGGGCGCGGGCGTTCCGGGGCGCTGCTTGGCGCACCCCTTGAGCCCGCCGCCTCCATACCGCTGAGGTTTCTGGGCATGGGACTGTTCATCGCCTGGCTGTCCTGCACCCACATATCCCTCATCTTCCCCGGCCCCGACGCCAACCTTGCCATGCGCAACAACTTCGACCTGGGCATGCGCCTGGGGGACCTGACCACCTTCGTGGTGTTGGCCCTGGCCGCGCGCCGACTTGGGGTGCTCTCCGACCATCCGCGGCTGCTCTGGCTGGCAGTGGGGCTGTGCACCGCCGGAAGCTTGGCCGAGGGGCTGTGGATCCTGCCCGCCACAAGCTCGCAGCCGCTGAACCTGGCCGTTTCCGCCCTCACCGCCGTGGGAGGGGCGTTTCTCTTCTGCCTGTGAGGGCAGATCTACAGCTGCATGGGAAAGACCCAGGCCATCACCTACGGAGCCCTGTCCTGCGTGGCGGCGCTGGCGGCATCGGCCCTGGTCTACACCATGCGCGAGCCCTTCGCCATCGTGGCCACGTCGGCCTTTCCGCTGCTGTCGCTGGGATGCGCCCTGGCAAGCGTCCGCCAGCTGCCGCCCGAGCACCCCGCCGATGCGCGCCAGCGCTACCCGCTGCCCTGGAAGTTGTTCGCCATCATGGCCCTGGGCGGCCTCATCAGCGGCGTGTCCGGCTCGTTCATGCCCACGGTCGCCTACATGGGATCCATCCACCGCATCACCGCCACGGGCCTTTTCGGCGTACTTACCTTGGGCCTGGTGGCCGTGTCCCGCAAACGCCAAGACGCCCGCATGCTGGCCGTCATCACGGTGCCCATCGCGCTGGCCTCGCTGTTGCTGATCCCCTTCGCCGAAGGGTGGTTCGCCTACGCCGTGTCGTTCCTAGCGAAGCTGGCGTTCATCTTCTTCACGTTTCTCATGCTGCTCATCATGACGCGCATCGTGCACCGCTTCTCGGTACCCAGCCTGCGCCTGTTCGCCCTCACCCGCTTCTTCACCGAGCTGCCGCTACTGGCGGGAGTGCTGACCCAGCGCTGGCTGATGGGCAGCGGCCTGGCTTCCGACATGACCGTGCGCGTGGCCATGTGCCTGGGCGGCATCGTGCTGCTTCTGATATGCATCCTCATCTGGAAGAGCGAGAAGTCCGTCAACGACGACTGGGGTGCGGCGGGCGTGACCATCGAGGGCAGCGTGCACACCCCCACCGAGGCCGAGCGCATCGAGCGGCGTGCCGACGAGCTGGGCCGCCGCTTCGATCTGACCCGCCGCGAGCAGGAGATCATGCTGCTGGTGACCCAGGGCAAGACGCGCGCGCAGATAGAGGCGGAGCTGTTCCTTTCCGAGAATACCGTGAAGACCCACATCCGCCACGGCTACGCCAAGATGGGCATCCATTCGAAAGAAGAAGCCCGGGCCCTGTTCAACGAGACGTCCTGAGGGTGGCAGGGTGGTGACGCACGCAAGCGCAATCGCTGCGCCACCTTTTTGGCTGAAATCGCCGGCTTTGCATAAGGGCAAGGCTGCGTTAGCATGCAAAACCGGAGAAACCAGCCACCAGGCTATGCAAAACCGTCTTTTTCAGCCATCGCCGATGCAAAAACGGAAAAAACAGCCAAAAAAAGCGGGGCACCTCTGCCAGGGGTCGCTTGATGCGGTCCTTCGTCATCGAAAGAGGAGGCGCCCTGTTCGGCGAGGCGCTTTAGCCTCTGGCCAGGTGCTATTTGATGCAACCCCTGGCACTCTGGCCAGATGCTATTTGATGTAACCCTTTGTGACCCTGCCGTTCGCGCAACCTACGGAAACGATTTGGCGCCGCAGTCGCGCAGGCGCGTTTGATTCGCTATACTACGAACCAAGCTTCATCCTTGATGCCGGTCTTTGCGATGGACCGATGCATTTCAAAAGGGAGCTCTAGATTGCCCGTGGAACGGGGATTCGCGTCCGTTGATGCGAAAGCCGGGAAGCGCGCTGCGAGCACCCACCTGACCAGGTGGGTTCATCCTTTCGGCCAGGGATGAGGCTTTTTTCACGCCTGCTCCAGCTTACCCGCCTTGAACGCGATGCAGCCCTGGGTGCACAGCCATTGGCGGCGCAGGTAGCAGTTCTCGCATTCCGGCTTCGCGAACACCCGAAACGACGGCCTGTCCACGATCCTCATGAAATGCGCCGTCAGCGCCTCGGCGTCGGCGAACTCGCGGATGTCGGCTTTGGCGAACTCGGACATCCCGAAGCAGCGGATGGCCTGCAGATTCGGCAGGATGTCGATCACCGGGCGGCAGAACGACTTCGTATGGGCGATGGAGCTGTCGGGCTTGCCGTGGCGCGCAGCGTAGTCCTGAAGCCATGCCAGCTCCTCGGGGCTCCAGATGCACGACGGAGGGCGGTTGCAGTCGTAGTAGGGCAGCACCCCGATGCCGTCCAGGGCGCGGAACAGCTCCATGAGGAAGGGCTTCTTCTCCTGGAAGTAGGCCATCACGTCCCCGGGCTCCTCCTTCGAGAAGTCGGGCACGGTGATGGAGATGCGCAGCTTGTCGAAGCCGTAGCGCGTCAGCAGATCGAGCATGTAGCCGTAGTCCATGGTGGTGTCGTACAGGTTCAGCCCCAGGTTGATGCGCTTTTCCATTCCGCGGCGAAATACCAGATCGTCGACGTTCTCCATGGTTTTGGCGAAGGCCTTCTGTCCGATGATGTCCGGGGAGTTCCAGTTCACCAGAAGGGAGAGCTTCGGGTGCTCGACAAGCCCGAAGCTGCGGTCGAGCAGTATGCCGTTGGTGTAGACGGTGGCGCCGGCCACGCGGGGGTTGTCCGCAAGGCGCTGCAGCATGGTGCCGAAGTCGGGATGCAGCGTGGGCTCGCCCCCGATGATGCCGATGGTGGCCGGACCGCGGCGGGTGAGAAACTCCACGGCCGCGTCGAAACTCTCGAGCGAGATGGACTCGTCCGCCTCGCCCACGAACTCCCCGGCGAAGCAGTAGGGGCAGCGAAGGTTGCATTTATAGGTAAGCGCGATGTTGGCCATAGGTCCCTCCAAGCAAACAGGCCCGGAGCCGATGCGCTCCGGGCCTGCATGGTACCACATCGAGGGGCGCCGCACCCTACCCCGCTATGCGGGCGAACTTGCGCTTGCCCACCTGCACGAGGGCCCCGCGCAGGCGCTCGGGAGCCACGTTGTACTCCTTGGCCGCCAGCGGCTGGCCGTCCAGCTTCACGCCGCCGCCGTCGATGAGGCGCCTCGCCTCGCCGGCGCTCGCAACCAGGCCCGCGTCCACCAGCACCTTCGCCACGTAGACCGTTCCCTCCTGGTTGGGCGTAAGGTCGACCGCCGCCTCCGCAACGTCCTCGGGCGCCTCGTGGTTGCGGAACACCCGGTCGAAGGCCTCCTCGGCCGCCACGGCCGCAACCTCGTCGTAGTAGGAGGCCACGATGTTGGCCGCCAGGGCGCGCTTGACCTTGTTGGGATGCAGCGAGCCCGACGCAAGCCCGGCCTCCACCTGGTCGATCTGGTCGACCGGGGTGGTGGAGGCAAGCCGGTAGTACTTCACCATCAGCTCGTCGGGGATGGACATGATCTTGCCGAACATATCGTCGGGCGCATCGGTGAGCCCCACGTAGTTGCCGTAGCTCTTGGACATCTTCTTCACGCCGTCGGTGCCCTCCAGAAGCGGCAGGGTCAGGCACACCTGGGGCTCCATGCCCATCTTCTCCATGAGCTCGCGCCCAGCCAGCAGATTGAACAGCTGGTCGGTTCCGCCCAGCTCCACGTCGGCCTTGATGACCACCGAGTCGTAGGCCTGCATGACCGGGTACAGAAACTCGTGCAAGCTGATGGACTGGCCCGACGTGTAGCGGTTATGGAAGTCGTCGCGCTCCAGGATGCGCGCCACGGTGAAGTGGGCCAGCAGCTTCAGCAGGCCCTCCATGTCCAGATCCAAAATCCATTCGGAGTTGTAGCGCAGCACCGTCTTCTCGGGGTCGAGCACCTTGAACGCCTGGTCCACGTAGGTCTGCGCATTGACCTGGATCTGCTCGCGGGAAAGCTGCGGGCGCGTGGAGTTGCGGCCCGACGGGTCACCGATGAGCGCCGTGCCGTCGCCGATGATAAGCGTTACCTGATGGCCCAGGTCCTGGAACTGGCGCAGCTTGCGCAGGGGCACCGCGTGTCCCAGGTGGATGTCGGGGGCCGTGGGGTCGACGCCCAGCTTGATGTTCAGCGGCACGCCGCGCTTGAGCTTCTCCAGCAGCGCCGACTCGGGCACAATCTGGGCTGCGCCCGACGCGATGATGTGCAGTTGTTCTTCCGGTGAAAGCATAGCAGGGACTCTTCCTCGTTCGGTTCGATGGGTGTTCGGCATTCTAGCACAAGGGCGCGGCGAATCAGGAAACCCCGCGGTAAAGGTGGCCGGCCGTAGTGCCCGCCGCCTTGCCTATGGCGTTGCCGCTGGCATGGGCCACGCTGCGGGCGCGCACGGCCCGGGCCACCGCCTCGGATGTTTGGGCGGAGGTCATGAGCGTGGTGTCCACCATGACCCAGGAGAGCCCCGCCGCCATAAGGTCGGGCATGGCATGGGCCACGTCGAGCTGCACTCCGTTGAACAGGTGGCTGCGGCCCATGCAGTCCGTGATCACGGGGAACTCGTAGTCCTTGCGGTCGCGCAGGTAGTGGGGACTCTTGCGCCGCGGGCAGACGTCGCAGCGCTCGTCGCAGGGGCCCTCGCTCATGAGCAGGCAGTGCTCGGTAACCATGAGCTCCTGGGCGCCGATGATGGTCAGCCCCAGCTCGCACGGGGCGTCCTGCGCCAAGTCGGCAATCTGGCCCAAGGTGAGCTCGGGCGAGAGCCATGCGAGCTGCGCCCCCAAAGCCGCCGCCTCGTCGAGCGCGTAGGGGTTGGTCAGCGGCAGGTGCGAGCCCACGTGGGGCACCGCGCCCATGTCGACGGCCCGAGACAGCTGCCCCAGGCTCTCCACGTACACGGGCTTGCCGGGGTGTACCGCCGACCAGGCGTCGAACCCGCGAGCCGCCTCGCGTGTGCCGTCCACCAGATCGTGCTCGGCCACGGGCAGGGCGATGACCGCCCGCTTGGGGTAGCCCGCCTGCTCGGCCGTGGCGCTGCGCTGGCCGGCCACTACCGCCTCGCCGCGCTTGTAGTTGAGCGCCGGCACGTAGATGAGGTCGGCCCCGGCCCGCTTGGCCGCACGGGCACAAGCGGGGTTGGTAGCCCAGACGGCGATCTTCATGCCGCGCCCGCGCACCGCAGGCTGGAAGGGCCGCTCGGGGCTGCGCTCGAGCACGCGCGCGCGGGTAGGCGCCAGCAGGTTTCGGCGCAGGTCGTCCAGGGCGGCAGAGCGCGCCTTGTGGATGGCAGAAAAGCCGATGCCGGGATCGCCTGCCACGGTGACGTCCAGGGCGGAGAGGGCGAACTCGGTCTGGCCCAGCCGGTCCACATGCGACCCCACGTCCTCGGCGGTGACGGCGCGGGTGCGCGCCGCCTCCACCTCCTGGCCTTCGAACGACCCGACGGCTGCGGGATCGACGGCGGGAGGGAACGGATGAGACTGCGCGGAGTCGGCACCGCGGCCCTCGTCGAGCGCCGCAACGGACCCCTCGCCGCTCGCCAGGCGGAAGCTCATGGAAAGCGGCTGGCCGACGACGAGCGACGCGGAGCCGTCCACCGCCACCTTGGGCAGCAGCGGGTTGTCAACGAAGGCCGCCGCAGCACTGCGCACGCGGAACACCCGGTCGCCCTTGCCCACCGGCTTCGCGGGCGCCAGCACCGCGCAGCCGCGTCCGTCGGTCGCAAGCGAGCTCACGGTATGGGCGAAATGCCCCTTGTTCGTCCAGAACTCCAGCACGTCGCCCTCGGCAAGCTGAAGCACCGTATCGATGCCGGCCCGCCCGTCGCGCACCCAGGCCACCCGCCCCGCCAGCACGCCGCGGTTGTTGGGGCGCCCGTAGCTCATGATGTCGTTGCCGCGCTTGCGCTCCAGGTAGGCCGTGGTGAACCCGCGGGAGAACGCCTCGGAAAGCGATTGCCGGTCGCCGTCTGCGGCCTTCGGGCTGCCTTCGGGGTCGACCGCCATGCGCTGCAGCTGCCGGCGGTAGGCCGACACCACGGCGAACACGTACTCCGGCGACTTCATACGCCCTTCCACCTTGAACGACGCCACCCCCGCTCGCGCAAGCTGGGGCAGAAGGTCGATAGCGCACAGGTCCTGGGGCGAGAGCAGGTGCTCGCCCGGCTGCGGGAGCCTGCGGGCCAGGGCCACGTTGCGCAGCTCGTAGGGAAGCCGGCAGGCCTGGGCGCACATGCCCCGGTTGGCCGAGCGCCCGCCGATGAGCGACGACATGAGACACTGGCCGGAATAGCACACGCACAGGGCGCCATGGGCGAAGGTCTCCACCTCCATGCCCAGCTGCGCCGCCGCATCGGCCAGCACCGCCACCTCCTCGAGCGACAGCTCGCGGGCAAGCGTGATGCGGGCCGCCCCCAGCTCGGCGCACGCCTGCACGCCAGCCACGTTATGAATGTTCATCTGAGTGGACACGTGCAAGCGCGCCTGAGGGAGGGTGCGGGAAAGCTCCGAGGCCAGCCCCAGGTCCTGCACGATGAAGGCGTCGGCACCGGCCCGGTAGGCCTGGCGGGCCGTCTCCATGGCCCGCGCGAACTCCGACTGCAGCACCACCGTGTTCATGGTCACATACACGCGCGCTGCGCGCAGATGGGCGTAGTCGCAGGCGTCGCCCAAGGTCTCCAACGTGAAATTATCGGCCCCCCGACGAGCGTTCAGGCTGTCGAGCCCCAGGTACACGGCGTCGGCCCCCGCCTGCACGGCCGCGTGGAGGCAGGTCTCGTTGCCAGCCGGGGCCAGAAGCTCGGGCAAGGCGAAATCGCAGGATGACATAGGAAGTTCCCCCTGATAGGAAAGGCAAGCGGGCGAAGCGGTGACCCTGCTTGTCCGTGATGGCGGATTTACGGACGCGCACGCGACCGCAGGCGCCCCAAACGGCGCTATGGTAGTATAGTCGAACTATGAAAACACGCAGAAAACAGCGCGAAATGCGCACCCACGGGCTCGCCTGGGCCGTACTGGTGGCAACAGCTCTCACCGTGTTCATGGGCTACTGGGCCGTGGCCGGGGTGATCCGCGTCATGGACGGATGGGCCGTCGACCTCCCTTCCATCCAGGAAGCCGCCCTCACCAACAACTCCCGCGAGTCCACCATGTACGCCGCCGACGGAACCACGCTTTTAGCCCAGTTCCAGCTGGAGAAGCGCGATCCGGTCACCTACGACCAGGTCAGCCCCTACGTGATCCAGGGCACCGTTGACACCGAGGACATCCGCTTCTACGAGCACCACGGCGTGGACTTCCAAGGCATCGCGCGCGCCATCTACAACAACATGCGCGGCGGCAGCCTGGAAGGCGCCTCCACCATCACCCAGCAGCTGGTGCGCAACACGCTGCTGTCCAGCGAGGCCACCGAGATATCCATCGAACGCAAGATCCGCGAGGCGAACCTGGCCCTGCAGATGGAGACCCTGTACTCCAAAAACGAGATCCTGCTCATGTACCTGAACACCATCAACTACGGCGACGGCTGCTACGGCATCGAGGCGGCGGCGCAGAACTACTTTCAGGTATCCGCGGCTGACCTGACGCTTACCCAGGCGGCCACGCTGGTAGGCATCCCCCAATCCCCCACCTTCCTGAACCCCAAGCTCTACCCGGAGGACTGCCTGGCCCGACGCAACCTCGTGCTCGACCGCATGGAGGCCGCCGGCGACATCGGCCAGGAGGAGTGCGAGGCGGCGAAAGCCACGGACCTCGACCTGAATCCGGCGCCGCCCGCCCCCGACGAGGGCATCTTCGCCTACCCCTACTTCACCAGCTACGCCCGCGAGCTGCTCTTCGACGAAAACAGCCCCTACGAGGTGTCCTACGCCGACCTGTTCAAGGGCGGCCTTACCATATACACCACCTTGGACGTTACCATGCAGCAGCAGGCCGAGGCCGCCTGCGCCGCCCAGCGCGAGCGCATGGCCGGCGACCTGGAGTCATCGCTTGTGGCCGTGGACGTGAACACCGGGCATGTGAAAGCCCTGGTGGGCGGCAGCGACTACAGCAACGCCAAGTACAACCTGGCCACCGGCAGCGGCGGATCGGGACGCCAGGCGGGCTCTACCTTCAAGGCATTCACCCTGGCCGCCGCCATCGAGGACGGCGTGAATCCCCAGACGCGCATCGACTGCTCCTCCCCCATGACGCTCACCCTCGACGGCGTCACCACCCGCATCGAGAACTTCGACAACTACAACTACGGCGTGAAGACCATCCAGCAGGCCACGGCCGTCTCGTCGAACACCGGCTTCATACGCCTGTCCGAGGCCATCGGATTTGACCGCTGCCCCGACATGGCCGAAGCCCTGGGCGTGCATTCGCCGCTGATGGCGGTTCCCTCAACCACGCTGGGCACCGCCGACGTGACGCCGCTGGATATGGCCCGCGCCTACGCCACCCTGGCTTCCGGCGGCGTGTATCGGCCCACCATCGTCATCACCAAGATCGTGAACCGCGACGGGGATATCGTCTACGAAGCGCCCCAGGAGGAGAAGCGCGTCATCTCCGACGAGGTGGCAGGCGCCACCACCAAGGTGCTGCGAACGGTCTTCGAGGACGCCGCCGGCACCGCCTACGGCTGCGGACCTTCGAACGGCCAAGTAGTCGCCGGCAAAACCGGCACCTCCGAGGACTTCGCCGACCACTGGCTGGTGGGATACACCCCCTATCTGTCCTGCGCCACCTGGATCGGCAACCCGGCAGGCCGCATCAGCACCGACCCCTCCATCACCTGCAACCAGCTCTGGAAGGACTTCATGAGCCAGGCCTGCGCCGACGAACCGCTCGTGTCCTTCCCCGAGACCGCCGCGCCCGAGTACAACAACCCCTTCAACGACCGCATGAAGCAGGTCCATGGCGGCACCGGCTCCGACCTGGCCGAAAAGCGGGCCAAGGAGGAAGAGGAGAAAAAGAAGAAGGAAGAGGAAGAGAAGAAGAAAAAGGAAGAGGAGGAGGAAAAGAAGAAGCAGGAGGAAGAAGAGGCCAAGAAGAAGGAAGATGAGGAAGGCAACGAAGAGCAGCCCGGCAGCAACGGCTCCGAGGAGAACCCAGGCGCTTCCGACCCCGGCACCGACCCCTACAACGCGCCCAACGTGGTGGGACGCACCTTCGACGAGGCCATCGAGCTGCTGCGCGACTACGAGGCCGGCTACTACGAGGAGCACTCCGACACCGTGCCCGCCGGAACGGTCATCAGCCAGGCCGTCGAAGGCAACATGGTGGTCATCACGGTATCCCTCGGCCCCGAATAGCCGCAGCGAAGCACAGGCGCTCGCGACGCAACGCGATCGCCGCGTGCCGCAATCCTGCCCGCCGAACCTCCGCCCATGCTGCGCGACGACGTGCGCAGCCGACAAACAGGAAGGGGCGCGACCGGACCACCCGGTCGCGCCCCTTTGCTCCCCGCTTCCTCCCCTGCGGAAGGCGTCGGGCGCCGGGCCTACTCCTTCGCTGCAGCCGCTTCGTCCGCCGCCTGCAGCTTCGCAAGACCGTCGTCGTAGGCCTGCTTCACCTCGGCGATGCGGCTATCGTAGGTGCCCCAGTCGAAAGGATCCGCCTCGGTTGCGCCCTCGATGTCGCCGTACAGGGCAACGTAATCGCTCAGAGCCTCCTTCATAGCGGCGCAGCCGTCCACGTAGCCCTGCTTCACGTCGGCCAGGGCCTCAGGCGCTTCCAGCTTCTCCAAAGCGTCCAGCACGCGAAACGCGTTGTCGGCCTGGGTGCGCATGCCCACCAAATCACCCGCCGACACGGCGTCGTTGAAGCCGTCTATGCGGTCTTGGAAGTCCACCATGGTTTGGTTGACCTGGGCCATGAACTGGCGGTTGCTCGCCTGCTCCTCGGTCATCGTGGCGCTTGGCGCTCCCAGGCAGCCGGTCAGAGCCGCACCGCCCAGCGCGCACACCAGCACGCAAGCCGCCGCTTTCGCCTTCATCGTGTTCCTCATAGCTCTCTCACCACTCGATTCTCATCAGTCCTCGGATGACCCGTCGCCGCCGTTGGAGGCAGGCGGTTCGGGCTCGGGCGTCGTCGGCCCGGGATCCGGGGAGGTTCCGGGGTCGTCACCGCCCGAGGGAGGAGGCGTATCCCCCGGGTCGCCGGAGTTGCCGGGCTGGTTCGGATTCTCGCCGTTATTATCGCCGTTGCCGGAGTTGCCGGGGGCGTTTGTTGACGGATTGGAGTTCTCGCCGCCCTCGTTGCCCTCGCCGTTCTTGTCCGGATCGTCCGGGTCGTCATCGGGGTCGGCGGCTGGGTCGTTGGTGACGGGCACGGTCGTCGTCGGCTGCTGGGTTTGCGGCGTCACAGTGCCCACGTGGTAGGTGGCGTTGTTGTAGTCCTTCTTGTACTCGGGGTCTTTCGCCGTGGGGAACTCCTGGGCGGCCTGGCCCTCCAGAACCGCCGACATGAACGTGCGGAACACATCGTCGGCGCCCAGGTGCGCCGGCAGGGCCTCCTGGTTGAACGGGTCGCCGAACCAGATGGCCACCGACATCTGGGGCGTGATGCCGCAGAAGGTGATGTCGTAGTAGTCTGTGGAGGTACCGGTCTTGCCCGCCACCGGCTGCCCGTTGGGAAGCGACGCGTTGCGGCCGGTGCCCTCGGCGGTGCTCACCACGGTCTTCATGACCTCCACCGCCGCATGGGCCACCTCCTGGGTGAGCACCCGCGTGCCTTCGGGATTGGAATTGTCCACCACCAGATTGCCCTGGTAGTCGTAGATCTGGTAGACCGGCTGCGCATCGTAGTGGATGCCGCCGTTTGCCAGGGTGGCGTAGGCGTCGGCCATCTCCAGCATAGTGACGTTCTGCTCGCCCAAGGTCAGCGACGCGTAGGCGCCCAAATCGGAGGTGATGCCCATCTTCTCGGCCGTGGCCAGCACCTTCGCCCGACCGATAGCCTCCTGCAGGCGGACGAAGCCGGTGTTGGACGACACGGCGAAGGCCCGCTTGATGCTGCGGTAGCCGTAGTTGATGTTGTCGATGTTCTTCAGCGCCTTATCGTCCTTGTACTCCGTCTCGGGGATGTCGGCCGGCGAGGTGCAGTCCACGATGGTCTCGGGGCTGATCCCCTCCTCCAGCGCAGCCACCAGCGTAAAGGTCTTGAATGACGAGCCGCAGGGGCGGCCTCCCCCGCCGCCGGCGCCGGTGGCAAGGTTGGTCTGGGATGATTCAAAGTCCTTGCCGCCCACCAGGGCGCGCACGTAGCCGTTGGCCGGGTCGATGGCCACGAGAGCGCCTGCGATGGCAGGGCTGATGGACTCCTCCTTGGTGCGGATGGCGTTCTCGGCCGCCTCCTGGGTGTCCACGTCCAAGGTGGTGATGATGCGCAGGCCGCCAGTGAACAGGTCTATCTGCTGGTAGTTGTTCGACACCAGGTCGCGCACGTAGCTGGTGAAATAGGGGTACTTCATGATGCCCGTGGTGGAGGGCAGCGACGGGTTCAGCACCAGTTCCTCGGCCTGGGCGGCGTTGCGCTCCTCAACGCTGATGTAGCCGTTGGAGCACATGCGGTTGAGCACCAGGTTGCGCCGCTCGATGCAGTTGTCCATGCTGTAGAAGGGGTTGTTGTAGGTGGGCGACTGGGGAATGCCCACCAGCGCCGCGGCCTCGGCCAGGGTCAGGTCCGAGGCGTTCTTCGAAAAGTACAGCTGGCTGGCGGCCTGGATGCCGTAGGTGCCGTTGCCGTAGTTGATGGTGTTGAGGTACATGAGCAGGATGGAGTCCTTGGAGTAGGTCTCCTCCATCTTCACGGCCAGGTAGATCTCGCGCATCTTGCGCTTCAGGGAGATGTCGTTCATCTCGTCGGCCAGAAGCGTGTTGCGCACGAACTGCTGGGTGATGGTGGAGGCGCCCTCGCGCCCGGCGCCGGTCAGGGTGACGTAGGCGGCGCGCATGATGCCCTTGAGGTCGTAGCCGTTGTGCTCGTAGAAGCGCTCGTCCTCGGTGGCGACCGTCCCCTCCTTCACGTAGTCGGAAATCTGGGACAGGCCAACCGGTTCGCGGCTCTCAAGCTGGAAGCGAGCAAGGAGCGTGGTGCCGTCCGCGGCGTACATCTCCGAGGGGCGGGCGGTGTTCATGTCCTCCACCCGGGTCACGTCGATCTCGTCCAGACCCTCGATCCAGGACGCCGCCAGCGCGTAGACGCCCACGGCCCCTGCCACGGTAACGGCAAAGAGGATGGTCAGCACGTAGAGCACCGCCACGAAGGGGTGCTTCTTCTTTATGGAAGGGCGGTTCTTTATGGAACGGGAAGCCACAGGTCACCTCCAGGATAATCGAGTGCCCATGGTACCACAGCGCCCCGCGCGAGCAGGGCGCCCACACAAGAAGCGCCGATACCTTGCCGTTACCTGAAAGCTAGGCCCGCGTACCCGGGCGCACCGTCTCGCTATCCGACGCGATCTTCCCCTTCGCCTCCGCCAGCTGCCGGGCCACCTCGGAAGGACATGTGCCGCCGTAGGTGGTGCGCGCCTCCACGATGGCCCTCAGGTCCAGAGCACCCACGATATCGGCCTCGAACAGGTCGCTCTCGGCTTTGAAGTCGGCAAGCGACAGGTCGCACAAGTCGCAGCCCCGTTCTTCGCACAGGTGCACCAGATGCCCCACCGCCGCATGGGCCTGGCGGAAGGGCATTCCGCGTTTGGCCAGGTAGTCGGCAACGTCGGTGGCGGCGAGGTAGCCCTTCTGGGCCTGGGCCAGCATGTTGTCGGCCTTCACGGTCATGGTGGCTATCATGCCGGCGGCGCACTGGTAGCCGTCCTCCAGCGTCTTGGCCGCGTCGATCGCCCCCTCCTTGTCCTCCTGCAGGTCCTTGTTGTAGGCCAACGGCAGCGACTTCATGGTGACGAGCAGCGCCACCAAGTCGCCCACCACGCGCCCGCACTTGCCGCGGATAAGCTCGGCGAAGTCCGGGTTCTTCTTCTGGGGCATGATGGAGCTTCCCGTGGAGAAGGCGTCGGAGAGCTCGATAAAGGCGAACTCGGAGGTGGACCACAGCACCAGCTCCTCGCACAGGCGCGACAGGTGCATGCACGACACGCTGCAGGCGTAGAGCAGATCCAGCAGGAAGTCGCGGTCGGACACCGCGTCGAGCGAGTTGCCGATGACCCGGGAGAAGCCCAGTTCGCGGGCCGTCATGAAGCGGTCGAGCGGGTAGGTGGTGCCCGCCAGGGCCGCCGCCCCCAAGGGCGAGGCGTCCGCTGCGTCGTAGGCGGCCTGCAGCCGGCCGAAGTCGCGCTCCAGCATGGCCACGTAGGCAAGCAGATGATGCCCGAACAGCACCGGCTGGGCATGCTGCATGTGGGTGTAGCCGGGCATGATGACGTCGCGGTTGGCCTCGGCCTGGGCAACAAGCGCCTCGCGCAGCTGCAGGTTCGCCTCCATGAGGGCACGCGCGCGCTCCTTGGCGAACAGGCGCGTGTCGGTGACCACCTGGTCGTTGCGCGAGCGGCCCGTATGCAGGCGGGCGCCGGGCTGTCCCACCTGCTCGGTCAGGCGCTTCTCCACGGACATGTGGATGTCCTCGTCGTTGATGTCGAAGGCGAACTCGCCCGCCTCGATGGCGCCCTGCACGTCGTCGAGCCCCTGGCGGATGATCCGGGCGTCCTCCTGGGAGATGACGCCTACCTGGGCGAGCATGGCCGCATGGGCCTTCGATCCCGCGATGTCCTGGGCGTAGAGCTGCTTATCGACGGGCAGCGACGCGCCGAAGCGCTGGGTGAACTCGCTGACGTCCTGGGTGAACCTTCCCGACCACAGCGCCATTAGCTCCACTTCTCCTTCTTCAGCGGGCCCTCCTGCTTCTGGGCGTCGAACACGTCGGCCGGCGCGCCCTCCTGGCGGCGGTTGGCGGCCCAGGTCTTGGTGGACAGGGTCTGCAGCTTGATGAAGCCGGCTGCGGCCTTGTGGTCGAACTGGTCGTCGGCATCGTAGGTGGCCAGGGCGTAATCGTAGAGCGAGTAGGCGCTCTTGCGACCCACCACGGTGCAGCTGCCCTTGTAGAACTTCAGGCGCACGGTGCCGGAGAGGCAGCGCTGCGTGGAGGCCATGAAGGCGTCCAGCGCCTCCTTGAGCGGGCTGAACCACTGGCCGTTGTACACGCAGCGGGCCCAAGCCTGTTCCATGTCAAGCTTGAAGTGCAGCACCTCGCGCTCGAGCACCAAATCCTCCAGGGCCTTGTGGGCGGTGATGAGCGCCAGGGCGCCCGGGGCCTCGTAACACTCGCGGCTCTTCACGCCCACCAGGCGGTTCTCGATCATGTCGATGCGGCCGTAGCCGTTGCGCCCGGCGATCTCGTTCAGGGCGTAGATGATGCCCATGTAGCTCATCTGCTTGCCGTCGAGCATGTAGGGTACGCCGCGCGCGAAGGAGACCTCCACGTACTCCGGCGCATCGGGCGCCTGCTCGGGGGCCGCGGTCATGGTGTAGATGTCCGCCGGCGGCTCGGTCCAGGGGTTCTCCAGCACGCCGCACTCGATGGCGCGGCCCCACAGGTTGTCGTCGATGGAGTACGGCGAGGCCTTGGTGGCGGGGACGGGGATGCCGTGGGCGCGCGCCCAGTCCATCTCCTCGGGGCGGGTCTTCAGGTCCCACTCGCGCACCGGGGCAAGAATCTCCAGCGTGGGGTCCAGCATGGTGATGGACGCTTCGAAGCGCACCTGGTCGTTGCCTTTGCCGGTGCAGCCGTGGGCGATGTAGCGCGCGCCGTACTTATGGGCGGCGTCCACCAGGTGCTTCGAGATGAGGGGGCGCGACAAGGCCGACACCAACGGGTACTTGTTCTCGTACATGGCGTTGGCGGCCAAGGCCCGGGTCAGGTACTCCTTGGCGAAGGTGTCGCGCATGTCCACCACCTGGCAGTCGATGGCGCCGCTGGCGAGCGCCTTCTTGCGGATGGGCTCAAGCCCGTCGTGCTCCTGTCCCACGTCCCCCACTACGGCCACCACGTCCAGGCCCTTCTCCTCCTGCAGCCACTTGATGCAGCAGGACGTGTCCAAACCGCCGGAATATGCCAGGATTACCTTGTCTTTCTGCTCTGCCATGATGGGTTGTTCCTTCCCTTTTCGCTCGTCTCTCGTTACGCGCAGCGGCCCTTGCAGGCGCTGAGCGGTGGTCTTTCCCGCATGTTTGCCGTCTTCCCAGGTAACATCCCTTCCGACAGGGCCGCACTCGCGCCCTTGCCCGGGTCGGCCCCGCATGCGGTTCGCGAGGGCTTCCCGCAAGGAGGTCGGACGGGCGGCGCGCTCGTCGTCGGCTTCGCCGCGCGGTTCGGCTCAGCTCGAATGCTGTTGGTGCGGAAGGGTTGCGGGGAGAGCGCCCCGCGCGCAGGTGGAAGACGGCGACTATCGTCGTCGCAGGCGGTCGACGGCCCGACCGACGCTTTCGGCAGCCTCGCCGTCGGTGGCGGCCACGAAGATGGTGTTGTCGCCCGCCACGGTACCCAGCGCACCGGCCAGGTGCGCGTTGTCGATGGCAGCGGACACGCCGGCGGCACCGCCGGGGAACGTCTTCACCACCACCATGTTGCCGGTTACATGGACCTCTTCCACCAGTTCGGACACCATGCGCTGCAGCCGCTCCTCCTCCGGCAGCAGATAGCAGCCGTCCGGGGACTTCAGCAAGCCCATGTCCATGATGTCGCGGGAGATGGTGGCCTGGGTGCACTCGTAGCCGGCCTGCTGAAGCTCAAGGGCAAGGTCGCGCTGCGTCTTGACCGCGCGCTCGCGAATGATCTCGCGAATGGCGTCGTGACGCTGTTGCCGCTTCTTCATGGGGCCGGGTGCACCTTTCGTCGCTCGTAACCTGTTCCGTATTCCGCAAAGCTGCAAACTCGGGTGCCGTGATGCATTCCCGTAAGCGCACAGCGCGAAAATATGCAGCGTAGTCTAGCGCAACATTCGCCAGTGCCGCCCAGAAACACAAAGTTGAAACATTTTCGGGAGCCAAACGGCAGCCGAAACGCTGCCGGCCGGCCAATGCGGCCGCGCACGCCCAGGCGGAGGGCTTCCGGCCCTAGGCCGCGTCGATGCAGCGCACGAGGATGCCCATCATGGCGTCCACGTCCTCGCGGGTGCAGATAAGCGGCGGGACGAAGCGCAGGGTGGACGGGCCCGTGGCGTTGAGCACAAGCCCGCTCTCCAGGGCGGCGGCCACGACCGCCGGGGCGCTCAGGCCGGCCGTCAGGTCGGCGCCCACCAAAAGCCCCAGGCCCCGCACCTCGGCCACGGCGGGAAGCTCCGCCAGGCGTCGGCGCAGGTAGTCGCCCGTCTCGACGACGCGCTGCGCGAGGGATTCCTCCTCGACGACGTCCAAGACGCAATGGGCGGCCGCCACGGCCAGGCAGCTTCCGCCGAAGGTGGTGCCGTGGTCGCCCGGCGCGAAGGCCGCAGCCACCGAGTCCCTCGCCGCGCAGGCGCCCATGGGCATGCCGCCGCCGATCCCCTTGGCCATGGTCACCACGTCCGGGAGGACACCCAAGCGCTGGAACGCGAAGGCCTCGCCGCAGCGGAAGATGCCCGTCTGCACCTCGTCGCACATGAAAAGGGCTCCGCAGCGGCTGGTCAGCTCCCTGATCTGCGCCATAAACTCCGGCGTGCACGGGTGAACCCCCGACTCCCCCTGCACCGGCTCCACCAGCACCGCGCAGATTTCGGGCCCCCGCTCGTCGAAAAGGCAGCGCAGGGCCTCGCAATCGTTGATGGGCGTGGCCGCGAACCCTTCGGGCAGCGGCTGGAACGCCTCCTGCTTGGCCGGCTGGGCCGTGGCGGCCAACGTGGCCAGGGTGCGACCGTGAAAGCTTCTCTGCAAGGTCACGATAAGCCGGGGCGCCGCCGCTTCCGCCTCGGCAACCCCCTGCTCGTCGGCGCCGGCAGCCACGGCGTCGGCGGCAGCCCGCTTGCGGGCGTACAGCCGTGCCAGCTTGATAGCGCACTCGTTGGCCTCGGCGCCGGAATTCGCGAAGAAGGTCCTCCACGGCTGCGCGCCGTCGCCCTCCCCCCGGCTCAGCAGGTCGGACAGGCGCCGAGCCAGCTCGCCGCGGCGTTCGATGTAGAAGTAGTTGCTCACGTGCATAAGCTTGGCCGCCTGCTCCTGCAGAGCAGCCACCAGCGCCGGGTGGCAGTGCCCCAGCGAGCACACGGCTATGCCCGAGAGGAAGTCGAGGTAGTCCCTGCCCGCATCGTCTCGCAGGTACATGCCCGCACCTTCGACGAACTCCACCGGCTTGCGGGCGAAGGTGCCCATGACGTACTCGGATTCCAGGTGCGTTTCCGTTTCCAAGGACATGGCAGCGCCTCTTCCCTAGTTCTCGCAGTTCACCAGCAGCTTCGACGCGAACTTGCCCAGCGGGTGCGCATCGTAGGTGCAGGCTTCATCGGTAGTGTGCATGGTGGTGCCCACGCCGGTGCTGGTCAGAAGCTCCAAAAGCAGCGCGTGGGGCGTGGTGCCGTTGATGATGTGCGCGCGGAACACCCCGTCCTGCAGCGCCTGGATGCAGGCCTGCAGCTTGGGGATCATGCCGGTGGACACTGTCTCGTTCTCCACCATGTACTGGGCCTCGAACAGCGTGAGGTTCGAGATGAGCGTATCCTTGTCCTGGAAGTTCTCGTACAGCCCGTCCACGTCGGTGAGGAACATCACCTTGTGCGCCCCCACGGCGCCAGCCAGATGCCCCGCCACCATGTCGGCGTTCACGTTGTAGAAGCCGCCGTCCTCGCCCAGGGCAACCGTCGCCACCACGGGAATGTAGCCGCTGGCCACCAGGTCGTCCAGCAACGCGCGGTTGATGCGGGACACGTCCCCCACCCGACCCAGCTCGGGCGACTTCTGCTTGGCCACGATCACGCCTCCGTCGGCCCCGGATATGCCCACGGCGAAGTTGCCGTGCACGTTCAGGGCCGCCACCAGCTCCTGGTTGACCTCGCCCGTAAGTACCGTGCGCACGATCTCCATGGCCTCGGGGGTGGTCACGCGCTGGCCGTCGCGGAACTCCACCGGCAGGTTCGCACTCTCCATGGCGCGGTTGATGGCCTTGCCGCCGCCGTGGACGATGACCGGGTTCGCGCCGATGAGCTTTAAGAGCACGATGTCCTCCATGACGTCGGCGCGCAGCGTCTCGTCCACCATGGCGGCGCCGCCGTACTTGATGACCACCGTCTTGCCGGTGATGTGCTTGATCCAGGGAAGCGCCTCTACGAGCAGCTCCGCCGCGCGTGCGTCCACTCCGTTGGGCCGTGTCTCCTTTGCGTACTTCATGAGCGGTAATCTCCGTTGATCGAAACGTAGTCGTGGGTGAAATCGCAGGTCCACACCGTGGTGCTGCATTCTCCGGCGCCCAGGTCGGCTTCGATGACCACCTCGGGCGCCTGGAAACGTCGCAGGGCCTCGTCCTCGTCGAAGGGCACCGTCAGGCCGCACTGGCAGACGGGAATTCCCATGATGGATATGGCCACGTCCTCCTGGGCGAATGCAGCGCCGGAGCGTCCGAGGGCGGCGGCGATGCGGCCCCAGTTGGCATCATGGCCGAAGATGGCCGTCTTGACAAGCGGGGAGTTCGCCACGGTGCGGGCGGCGGCATCGGCATCCTGGACGCTGGCTGCGCCGCTCACGGTGACGGTGACCAAGCGTGTGGCCCCTTCACCGTCGGCGGCCATCTGACGCGCCAGGCTCTGGCACACGCCGTCGAGCGCGCACTGGAAGGCCGCGAGGGCGGGCGAGCCTTCGGAGAAGCAGGGCTGGCCATCGGCCGCCTTGCCGCTTGCCAGCAGAAAGCAGCTGTCGTTGGTGGAGGTGTCCGAGTCCACGGTGACCTTGTTGAAGCTGCCCTGAACGGCGCACACCAGGCAGCGGTGCAGCATGTCGTCGCGCACCGGCGCGTCGGTGGTGACCACGGCGATCATGGTGGCCATGTTCGGCATGATCATGCCCGACCCCTTGGCCATGCCCCCCACCGTGAAGGTGGCGCCGGGATACCCCACGGCGTCGCCGGGAAAGCGCACGGCTGCGGTCTTGGGTACCGTGTCGGTGGTCATGATGGCCCGCGCGGCACGCGCCCCACCTTCCGGCGACAGCTGTAAGACCGCCCGGGGTAGGCCGGACTCGAAGGGCCCAAGCGGCAGGTGCACGCCGATGACCCCCGTCGAGGCAACCATCACCTCGGAAGCCGGGCAGCCCACGGCCTCGCCCGCCAGCCGCGCCGTCTCCTGGGCGGCACGCAGTCCCTGCTCGCCCGTGGCGGCGTTGGCGTTTCCGGAGTTGACCACCACGGCCCGGGCCGTTCCGTAACCGCACCCTCCCAGATGGGCGCGGCTTACCTGCACCGGCGCCGAGCAGAACACGTTGCGCGTGAACGTCGCAGCGCAGGAGCAGGGATCCCCGGATGCCACCAGGGCCATGTCGAGCCTATGCGGATCGTCGCGAAAGCCCGCATGCACGCCTGCGGCCGAAAAGCCCTTCGCGCTGGTAACGCCGCCGCCCTCCACGAACGAGAAGCGCACCAAGGGCGGCACGCCGCAGCGCTGCGCCAGCTCGTCCATGTTGACTTCGGCAGCAGACGCGACCCGCCGCTGCGTGCCGGTCGGCGCGCCCTGCTCCACCTCAGCTTGCGTGCCCATTGCACAGCCCTCTTTCGATCCGATCGCCTTCATCGCGCGCGTCGCATACCTTACAGCACGGGCACCGCTATGCGGCACAGCCCGGCGTCCTGCGGCAGGCCGCACAGGATGTTGGCGCATTGCACTGCCTGGTCAGCCGCCCCCTTGCCCAGGTTGTCTATGGCGCCTATCGCCACCAAAACGCCCGTGCGCTCGTCGACCACCGCGCTTACATGAGCGCAGTTGGTGCCCACCACCGACGAGGTTTTGGGCAGCCGGCCCTCAGGCAGCACCGTCACGAACGGAGAGCCCTCGTAAGCGCTCCGGTACAGGTCCAGGACCTCGGACGTGCTGCGAGGCGCTTCGGGGGCAAGCACCATGGTGACCGTGGAGAGCAGCCCGCGGTTGGCAGGAGCCAGGTGCGGCGTGAAGACAACCCGGCCCGGCAGCCCCAGAATCTGCTCGATCTCGGGGGTGTGACGATGGGAGCCCACGCCGTAGGCCTCTACGTTCTCGTCGGCGAAGCAGAAGTGGGTGCGGGATGAGCACTTCTTCCCCGCCCCGGTAACACCCGAGATGGCGTCCACCACCACCGGCATGCCGTCCGCCACAAGGCCGGCCCGCACCGCCGGCGCCGCGGCCAGCGACGTTGCGGTGGGATAGCAGCCGGCGCAGGCCACAAGGGCCCCCTCTCCTGCTTCGTAGCGCTCGCGCGCGCAGGCCAGGTCGTCGCCGAATAGCTCCGGCAAGCCGAACGCCGCCCGTCCGAGCAGCTCGGGCGCCGTGTGGGGCACCTTGTACCATTGCTCGTAGACTGCCGGGTCCTTCAGGCGGAAGTCGGCGGACAGGTCGACCACCGCCGCCCCCCGGGCCACATGGGTCGGGGCCATGGCAAGCGCCGCCGTATGGGGAACCGCCAGAAACACCACGTCGGCCGAGGCCACGGCGGCATCGTCGTGGGAGCAGAACGCAAGGTCCGTGCTGCCGGCGAACCCGGGGTACTCCTGCGCCACGGGCACGCCCGCAAGCTCGTTGGACGTGGCGGCCACCAGCGTGAAGGAGGGGTGCCCCAGAATCACGCGGACGAGCTCTATGCCCGCGAACCCCGCCGCACCGACGACCGCAACCGTTTTGCCCATGACCTTCCGACCTTCCAACTTTCCCGCAGCCGACTGCGCGCCACCCTTGCGCACGGCACCCGAAAGGGATTCAGCGCATGGCGCACCCGCTGCTTGTATTGAGCGTATCCTTGGTATTTTACTCATGAAACTGCATAGAAGCGCGATTCCATGCGAATTTCTCAGGAGCAGACAACTCTCGGCGGCCGACGGGGCGCCAAGCCGGCGCCGCGGAAGGCGCCCATGTCGATTTCCCGACGAAACGACTCAGCTACGGTAGCGCGTCCCTCTTGTCGACTAGGATAAGATGGTTAGGAACAGATACGCACCGCAACCCTCGCCGAGGAGATGACCATGACGGCCTTTCCCCAACCCTACGCCGATACCCTCTCGCGCATAGCCGCGAAGGAGCGCCGGGCAACCCGCGAGAACCCGCAGCGCCCCGACCAGCCGGCCCGCGCGAGCAACATAGCGGCCATCGTGTCGTTCTACGAAAGCGGCATCAAGCCCAGCGGCGCCGACGAGCGCATCGGCATCGAGCTCGAGCACATCATCGTCCACGACGACGGCCGGCCTGTGAGCTACAGCGGCGAGCACGGCGTGGAGGAGCTGCTGGGGCTCCTTGTGAAGGAGTACCCGCGCACCACCTGCGACCCCCAGGGTGACCTGCTGGGCGTGGCGCGGCCTGGCGAAGCGGTCACCATAGAGCCCGCAGCCCAGCTGGAGCTTTCCGCCGGTCCCTTCTCCGACCTGGACACCGCGCGCGCCGCCTTCCTCTCGTTCGAGCAGCACGTCGACGCCATCCTGGGTCCGTGGGGCGAGCGCCTCTGCAACGTGGGCTACCACCCCACCGCCAAGGCCCGCAGCCTGGAGCTCATCCCCAAGCGCCGCTACCAGTTCATGAACATGTATCTGGGAGAGCGCGACAGCGAAGGGGTGTGCATGATGCGAGGAAGCGCCAGCACCCAGGTGTCCATCGACTTCGTGAGCGTGCCGGACTGCCTGCGCAAGCTGCGGCTGGCCTTCAGCCTGTGCCCCCTGTTCGCGCTGATGGCGGACAACGCGCCCATGTTCGAGGGACAGCCGCGCACCCACCAGATGATGCGCACCTCCATGTGGCAGCACACCGACCCCGACCGCTGCGGGCTCGTCCCCGGCGCGCTGGACCCAGCGTTCACCTTGGAGGACTATGCCAGCTACATCCTGGACACGCCCGCCATCCTGGTATCGTGCACCACCAACCAATGGTGCTTCGAGGACCGCACCTTCGGCCAGATCTACGCCAACCGCACCATGACGCCGGCGGAAGTGGAGCACGCGGTCTCTATGTTCTTCACCGACGTGCGCCTGAAGAACTACGTGGAGATCCGCCCCGCCGACAGCATGCCCATCCCCTTCGCCATCGCCTACGCCGCGCTGGTGAAGGGCGTCTTCTACAGCGACGAGAACCTGGAAGCCCTCGATGAGCTTCTGGGCACGGTGACCGACGAAGACTACGTGGCCGCCCAGGAAAGCCTCATGCAGAACGGCTACGACGGCATCATCTACGGCCGCACCGCCGCCGAGCTGGCAGATACCGTAGTCGCCCTGGCCAAGCAGGGACTCGCGCAAGACGAGCTGGGGCACCTGGTCCCCCTGGAAGAGCTGGTATCCCAGCGCAAAACGCTAGCCGACCTGGAAAGCCTCTAGCCCGCACAAACTGCACGGGCTCACGGCGCAGGGGTCCGCGCGCAGTTCCGCACGAGGGCGGAACGCGAAGCGTTCGGTGCCCGAGCTCAGGACTGCCGAGCACGGACTCCATATGAGCTGCATGGGCCCACGGCTCGGGGGTCCGCGCGCAGTTCCGCACGAGGGCAGAACGCGAAGCGTTCGGTGCCCGAACCCAGGACTGCCGAGCGCAAGCTTCATGTGAGCTGCACGGGCACATGGCGCAGGGGTCCGCGCGCAGTTCCGCACGAGCGCGGAACGCGAAGCGTTCGGGCGCGAGCCCAGGACTGTCCGAGCACGGACCCCTGCGCCATGTGCCCCCCAACCGCAAACGGAGAATCAGGAATCTCGCAGCGCCCTCAACTTCGCCAGAGCCTCGGGGCTGATGCGCTCGGCCAGGGTGTTCTTGATCGCCACCTTCGGCGAATCGTCCAACTTCGCCTGCTCGTAGTAGGAGTCCACCTCGCGGGAGAACCCGTCGGCGCTCATGCGGTCCACGCCGTAGCCGAACACGGTGTTCTGGATGGAGGCATCGCTGGTCACCACCATGGTTTCCACGCCGCGCTCCCGCGCATCGCGCGCCAGCTTCTCGATCACCTTGTCCGCCGACTGCCCCGCCGGGCTGAACACGATGCGCACGCCGCCCACCACCGTGGGCTGGCCGGTTGAAAACTGGTTGCCGGCGCCGTCGAACACGATGATAGCACTGCTATCGCGCCCGGCCAGGCTCACCACGTCGTCGATGAGGCGGTCGCGAGCGCTGTTGAACGCGTCGTCGGTGTAGTCCTCGCTGCTGCTCAGGCGATAGCGGCTGCCGCTGCGCAGCACGTTGTAGCCGTCGACGACGAGCAGCCTCTTGCGTTCGCGAGCCATGGCGCCATTCCTAGGAGTTCTGCTGAAGCCAGAAGTACATGAGGGCCGTGGCGGACTGGGCCACGTTGAGCGACTCGATGTCGCCTTTCATGGGCAGCCGCGCGAACAGGTCGCAGTGCTCGAGCACCAACCGCGAGACGCCTTCCTGCTCGTTGCCCAGCACGAGCGCGATCTTGCCCTTCATGTTCACGTCCCAGGCCACGGGCTCGGCATGCTCGGTGGCGGCCACTACCCAGAAGCCGGCCTCCTTCAGGCGGCCGATCGACTGCACCATGTTCGACACCTGGGCCACGGGCATATGGGCAATGGCGCCGGCGGAGCTCTTGTAGGTGGAGGCCTCCACGCGGGCGGAGCGCTTGTTGGGCACCACCAGGCCCACCGCCCCTACTGCCTCGGCGCTGCGGGCGATGGCTCCGAAGTTGCCGGCATCGGTGATGTGATCGCACAGCACCACCAGAGCAGCCCCGTCGCAGGATTCAGCTTTCCCCTGGGCCGCGTCTATAATCTCACCGATGCCCACATAGGGAAACGGAGCCGCTTCGGCCGCCACTCCCTGATGGCTGCCCCGAGCCGACAGGTCGTCCAAAGTCTTGCGCGGAACCATCTTCACAGGCACGTCGAAGCGACGGGCCTTGCGCATGATATCCTCGATCATGGGGTCGCGCTTCACGAAATCGCCGATGAGCACGCGCTTCAGAGGCACTCCCACGCGGAACGCCTCGATAACCGGGCGCTTGCCCTCTATGTAGTCAGCCATGGAAAACCTCTCTGGGATACGCTGGTTGGCGCCGCGCCCTCCGCCGAGGCCGGGATCGGCGCCGGCGGCATGCGCGGCTCGCTATTGTACCAAAGCCTTCGCACGCGCGAATAGAAAAGCGTCCCGCCGACACAGCAGCGGGACGCTCGGGTTCGATTCGCAGCCGGGCTCGAAAGCCGAAGCCAATCGGGCTTACTGGTTGTTGGTGCCAGCGTTGCCCTGGGCACCGGCACCGTTGGCAGCGGCATCTTCGTCAGCCGCATTTGGGCCGGCGCTATCCGCAGGCTCGGAGCCATCAGCCTTCGGCTCGCCGTCGGCCGCGGGCTCAGGGCCCTCGGTTTGAGCTGGCTCGCCCTGGGTGGTGGTGTCGTCGGGGGTCTCGGGCGCCGTCAGGGTCACGTCGTCAGCGGAGGACACGTTGTAGGCGGACAGGTCGATGTCATAGGGCAGTCCCTCGGGCATCGGAGAGATCTCGATGACGGCGGCCTCCTGCAGGTTCGCGAACCAGGTGTAGAAGTCGAAGGTCGAAGCACTGCTGCTCACCTGACCCTGCAGCGAGGACAGCAGGTCGGCGGGAATCTGATCGACAGAGGTGTAGCCGCCGGCAGGCACGGAAAGCTCGTCGGTGCACAGGATGATGTGGTAGCCGTAGTCGGTCTCCACCACGCCGCTCATCTCGCCCACGGACAGCTCGTCAAGGGCGTCCTGGTAAGCGGTCACAAAGCCGCCGCCCAGCTTGTCGTAGCCCACATCGCCACCGCTGGTGGAGGAGCTGTCGTCGGAGTACTGGGCGGCAGCGTCGGCGAACTCGATCTCGCCGGCCTGCAGCTGGGCGAGCAGGTCCTCGGCCTCTTCGCGCAGCTCAGCCTTCTGCTCGGCAGACAGATCGTTGCCGTTCTCGTCCTTGGTCAGGAACAGGATATGGCTGGAGCGCTTCGCGCCGTCGATGTAGTCGGCGTTGGCGTTGGCAAGCTCGAGAACCTGGGCGTCCTCGTCAACGGGCTCGGCGCCGGCGCTCTCCTGGGTCTCCAGCTCGGCAGACAGCTTCTGCTGCAGCAGGTTGGGGCGAATAACCTCTTCCATGTAGGTCTCTTCGGTCAGGTTTGAGGCCTCGAGGGCGGCAGCCCATGCCTCGTCGGACTCGAACTGCGACTTGGCCAGGTCCAGCTGCTCGGCCACCTCTTCGTCGGTCACGGAGACGTTGTAGGCCTCGGCAGCGTAGTCGAGCAGCAGCTCGCGCACGTAGTAGTTCACCACGTCGTCGCGCACCGTCTCGGGGGTGTAGCCGTTGGTGACCATCCACTCGGCCCACGCCTCGTCGGACTCCAAACCGGTATCGGTGCGGAAGTCGGCCACGTAGTCGGTCACGGCCTTCTCGCCCACCACGCCACTCTTGGAAACCCCGTTGACCTCCACGGAAACCGTAGCCGCAGTGCCCTGCGAGGTGTTCTCGATACCATCGCCACCATCGCCACCATTGTTGCCCCCGCAGGCGTACAGGCACCCGCCAAGGGCGACCGCCATGGCCGTCAGGCCGGCGACCTTCAAACGGCGAAGATTCTTCATAGAAGCAATCCCTTCTCTTGTACCATAGACTCGGCTAGACGGACCGCCAAGACCCGAAAGCGCAGCAATCCCTAGAAAGCCTAGCCTTTTCGTATACATTTTGCCCATTGCGGCACCGTTTGTCGACAAAGCCTCCGCCGTTGCATATAAACAGCATAAATGACCACATCAATGAGCCTTTTTTCAGTTTTCTTTCAGACTTTCGACAATCCTTCCAACCCTTGGCGCGCCGCTCTGGCCGCTACGGGCGAAAGCCGCAAGCCAGCGCGGCGCGCAAACGGAAAGCCGACCGCCGCCCGCACTGGAAAGCGGCCTGCCCGGAGGGACCCTCGCCCAGGCCGCGACGATAAGCCGTGCCGCCCCGTCGCCTGCAAGCCCTTCTACGGGCGCGAACGGGGAAACCGTCCGCCGGCAGGCGGCAGGCGGGCGCCCTACACGCGCCCGGGCATCTTCGTCTTCTTGCGGGCCGTCTTCTTCAGGCTGGCCAGCACGTCCTGTTCCGGCGCCCCCTCGAAGCTGGCGCGCAGCTTCACCACCTGGTCGCGCAGGCGGGCGGCTTCCTCGAAGTCCATGGTGCGCGCGGCCTCGGCCATGTCGTCTTCCATGGAACCGATGATGCGCAGCACCTCTTCGCGCGACAGCTCGGCCAACTCGCGGTTCACCTGCTCGGCGGTGGTCGACCCCATCTCGTCGGTCACGTAGCTCATAATGTCGTTGATAGCCTTGCGGATGGTCTTGGGCTCTATGCCGCGCTCGGCGTTGTATGCCTCCTGGATGCGCCGGCGCCGCGCGGTCTCCTTGATGGCGCGGTCCATGGAGTCGGTGGTCTTGTCGGCGTACATGATCACCTGGCCCGACACGTTGCGCGCCGCGCGGCCGATGGTCTGGATAAGGCTACGGTGGTTGCGCAGGAAGCCCTCTTTGTCGGCGTCCAGGATGGCCACCAGCGACACCTCGGGCAGGTCCAGGCCCTCGCGCAGCAAGTTGATGCCCACCAGCACGTCGAACTTGCCCAGGCGCAAATCGCGCAGGATGTCCACGCGCTCCAGCGTTCCTATGTCGGAGTGCATGTAACGGGCGCGCACCCCCTGGTCGAGCAAGTGGTCGGTCAAGTCCTCGGCCATCTTCTTCGTAAGGGTGGTGATGAGCACGCGCTCCTCGCGGGCGGCGCGTTCCTTGGCCTCGTCGATGATGTCGTCTATCTGGCTGGCGCTGCTGCGCAATATGATCTGGGGATCCAGCAGGCCCGTAGGGCGAATCACCTGCTCCACCTGCTGCTGGCTCACCTTCTCCTCGTAGTCGCCCGGGGTGGCCGACACGTAGACGAACTGCGGGATGCGCTCCTCGAACTCGTCGAAGCGAAGGGGACGGTTGTCCAGGCAGCTGGGCAGGCGAAACCCGTGCTCGGCCAGCGTGACCTTGCGGGAGCGGTCGCCTTCGTGCATGCCGCGGATCTGGGGCACCGTGACGTGGGATTCGTCGATGATGCACAGGAAATCGTCCGGGAAGTAGTCGATGAGCGTGTAGGGCGGCTCGCCTGGCTGCCGGCCGTCCAGATGCCGCGAGTAGTTCTCGATGCCGCTGCAGAAGCCCATGGTCTCAAGCATCTCCAAATCGTACTGCACGCGCATTTCCAAGCGCTGGGCCTCCAGGAGCTTGCCTTCCTCGTTGAACTGCTGCAGGCGGTCTCGCAGCTCGTCGCGGATGGTGGTAAGGGCCCGGTCCATCTTCGGGCGGGCGGTGACGTAGTGGGAGGCGGGCCAGATGGGCAGTGCCTCGAAGTCGGCCAGCTCCTCGCCGGTGACGAAGCTCACCTCTGCGATGCGCTCGATCTCGTCACCCCAGAACTCCACGCGCACCGGGTTGTCGGCGTAGGGCGGGAAGATGTCCAGCGCGTCGCCGCGCACGCGGAAGGTGCCGCGCTTGAGCTCGTAGTCGTTGCGGTCGTACTGGATGTCGATGAGCTCGTGAATGACCTGGTCGCGGTCCATTTCCTTCTGCTTGTCCAGAAACACCGCCATGCCGGCGTAGTCCATAGGGCTGCCGATGCCGTAGATACAGCTGACCGACGCTACCACGATGCAGTCGCGCCGGGACAGAAGCGCGCTCGTGGCCGCATGGCGCAGCTTCTCCACCTCCTCGTTGATGGAGGCGTCCTTCTCGATGAAGGTGTCCGACGAGGGCACGTAGGCTTCCGGCTGGTAGTAGTCGTAGTAGCTGACGAAGTAGACCACCGAGTTATCCGGGAAGAACTCCTTGAGCTCGGCGGCAAGCTGGGCGGCCAGGGTCTTGTTCGGCGCCATGACCAGCGTAGGCTTCTGCACCGCCTCGATGGTCTTGGCCATGGTGAAGGTCTTGCCGGACCCGGTGACACCCAGAAGCGTCTGGTAGCGCAGGCCCTCCTCGATACCGCGGGCCAGCTTCTCTATGGCCTGGGGCTGGTCGCCCGAGGGCTCGTAGGGCGCCATCACGCGGAAAGGCGTGTTGGCCAGGCGCACCTCGGGAAGCTTCCCTTCCATCTGCATGCCCTCGATGTTCTTCAAGTGGCTGGACATTGGCACGGCCCTCCGTTCGCATTGCGGCGAGAGCCCCGAAGGTCCCGCCGGACAGGCGAACAAGTGTACCACCTACAACCGCGGGCGGCAACGCCGGATGCAACCCGCCACGACTCCGTTGAGGTTGAAGAAGGGCAACGAACGCGCTCCAGCCGCAGAAAGTTGCACGTTATCGATGACGTAGAAGGCGATTCGGTTTTTTCTTGTAGAGCGAATCCGGAGAAGCGCCCTGATCGCAACAGGACGCTTCTCCTTCTAGCGGCATTTCGCGACAGCGGTTACCCAAAGAACTGCTTCACCTTGTCAAAGCACTTGGCGGCTTCGGAGTCCGTTTCGCTAAAGTCCTCGGAATATGTTTGTAAAGACCCACTAGGGCTAACAGCCATTTTGATTAAATCAGCGTATGCATCGTAGTACTCTTTGAGCTCGTCGTAGGCTTCCTTCCATTCATCGGGAGGATTCCGAAGATCCTTCATCATGGAATCGACGGCAGCCTTGTTCGATTCCACGGCAGCCACCTTCTTCGAAAAATCGTCATCGGCGAACAAAGCAGCGATGGATGTATTGAAATCCTCGTTGAACTTTCCTTTTATCTGCGTGAATTTGTCCGTCTCCTCGTCCTCTTCCTCGAAAATGGTGTTGTACCAAACGCTTTTGATAAGGTTGCCGCATTCTTCCGCGGTAACGGCGCCCTCTAGCATGCTGTAAGCGACAGCCTCATACTTCGATGCGTAGGAGGCCCTGGCCTCCGCCATCTGCTTCTCTTTGTTTTGTGCTTGTATGTTCTCGTAGACCAGATAACTAGCAACGAGAAGCGCTACGAGAGCGATAACGGCAATCAGAGCCTTAACAAGCGCTCCAGATGACTCTCGATGAGGACCCACAGCGGCCTTTTTCTCAGATTCCGCGTCTGTCGTTTTCTCGAAAGGGTAGCCGCACTTCCCACATAATGCAGCCCCCTCTTCCGCAATCGCCCCGCACTCAGGGCACCTCTTGGATTCCGGTAGCCTTTCAATAACCGCCCCGCAGTGTATACACGCACCCGTTTTATCCGAAATCTCTTTCCCGCATCCCGGACATTCCATCAACGACATCCCTCGTTCCTCCCCACACTCGTTCTGTCCCATTCCAGAAGCAACCTTTACAGCCCAACCGAGTCCACGCCGTAGACGGCTTGGTCGTAGGTGTAGCCTTCGTATTGGAGCTGGTCTATGAGGCCGCTACGGGAGAACCCCATGAAATCAAGGTAGTCCTGGGCGCTCTTAGCCGCCTGCTCGTACCAATCGGCGCCGCAGTTGTCGGCCCCGTAGGTTGCGTCTTCCGTGGAGTAGCCTTCGTACTCCAGCTGCCCGATCAGGCCGGTATAGGAAAACGGCATGTACTTGATGTAGTCTTTAGCTGTCCGAACCGCGTTGCTTTGGCTAGTCGTAGGCTTGGCCTTCCATGTGGCGTTCACCGTGAGATCTTCGGTTACACTGGAGAAATCCACGTCCCAACCGACGAAATCCATGCCATCCATTTTGGGGCTCTTCGGCGCCTCTGCAGCCTCGCCCTCTTTGACGTACGAACTCTGAATTTCGCTGCCGTTGCCATCGGTGAACGTCACTTTGCAAAGTTTCTTCCACATCGCCTTCACCGTTGCATCTTCAACAATGGTCGAAAGGTCGGTGTCCCAGCCGGCAAACTCGTAGCCCTCCCATTCCGGATCGTCAGGAGCCTTAATTTCCGAGGCGCTGAATGCGGGCACCTCGGCGAGGACGTTCCCCGCCCCGTCCTCAAACGTGACACGCATCGCATGCTGGATTTCCGGGGTAAGCTTCACGTCTTTCGTCGCACCAGTTAGCACGATATAGCCGTCTCGGCGCTCGACAGCAGCCTTGCTGTCGCCCTCCACCTCCCAACCGGTAATACGCTCCCCTTCGGGCATGGTCGGCTCCTTTATCTTCAAGGCGCCGCCATTGCCGAAATCGACTAGCTTATAGTCGACGACTTCTCCTTCCCCGTACTCCACGGAAGCGCCAACAGGGGAGCCTTTCTCGATCCTGAAGCTATTCGTGATGGCCTCGAGCTGCTGGTATTCGTAGCTGTTCTTGCCTACCTCACCAAAAGCCACGATGGTCCAAACCCAGCCATCGCTAAACACTAGTTTAAAAAAGCCCCGGCTTTTTTCCTGATAGAGAATGCGCGCACCCCAGTTGCGAGCGGCCCCTATATTGGCTTCCTCCAAGGCAGATACAAACTGATAGTTTTCGTCACTTCGGTATTTTTCGACAATCTCTTGGGCGGCCGCCTCCGTTTCGCTCTCGAAATTCCCCGATTCGGATGGGGCAGGAGACGCCATGATGCCGACGATACCGTATGTACCAGCTAGGATGTCGACTGCCTCGACGCCCTTATCGCCCATATTCGTGTCAGGCTGGATTTTCCACTCCGACGGATAGTCGACGGTCAAACCGTTTACGGTGACGCTTGCATCCAAGCCAAAATCATCAGCAACCGCAATCGGCTCCTCAGGCGCCTCTTCCTGCGCCCCGTCCAAGGCAGCAGACCCGGCGCTACAACCGGCGAATGCAAGGCACACCACACTGGCGCACGCAGCTGCGACACACGCTATAACGAATCGTCTCAAGAAATTGGCTCGTTGTCCAAGCGCCGAAATATTGGCGCGTTCTGTTTCACCCGAGCCGCAAGACCCTAGAAGAGAGGCGTTAGAGAGAGCCCCCCCCCCTGCACAATCTTTCTCATACCCATAACTCCTCCCATGCTTCCTTGTGCGGCAAGCCCCTGGTTCCGAAGGCTAGTCACCCCTTGCCCGTCTCGCAAACCGCAACTTTAGCACGACAGTATATCGCACATCGCTTACACCTGCGGCAAGAACAGTCTTCCGCGAAAGAAAAGCCCGCTCGAAGCAGCACCAGGTGGCCGCAGGTGCTGCGCCTTCCGAAACCACAGTGGCATCTGGATGCTATACTGGGCAAAACGCAACCGAGGGAGGCGTCGTGCCCGAGATCAGCCACTTTTACGGGATAGTCATTAAGATGTTCTTCAAGCCGAAGGAACACGAGCCCAGCCATATTCACGCCCTTTACGGAGAGTACGTAGGTGAGTTCAACCTGAGGACGCTCGAGATGACGGAGGGCGACCTTCCCCAGAAGGCCCAGGCTTTGGTCACGGAATGGCTTGGGCTGCACGCCGACCAGCTTCAGAGGATGTGGGACACCCAGACCATCGAGAAGCTTCCTCCGCTGGAGTAACCGCATGGCCATCCGACGCATCAAGCATATCGATCCGGTCTTGCCCCTGAAACTGAGGGTATCCTTCGACGACGGCAGAGTCGTCCTCTACGACGTTGCGGAAGATGTGCGGGATATCCCCGCCTACGCCCCGCTTGAAACCGTCCCGGGGCTTTTCGGCCAGGTCCAGCTCGACCAAAGCCGGACCTGCGTGTTCTGGAACGACGAAATCGACCTGCCAAGCGACGCCGTCTACGAATACGGCGAGGAAGTCGCGCCTGCACACGACGGCGTAAGGTAGCCCCTGCGGCGGCGGTCTCGTCGGCCAACGCCGGCGGCGGCGCTCCTACCAGGACAGCACTTCGGCGCCGTCTTCGGTTACCAGGACCTGAATCTCCCATTGGGCGGTGTCGGAGCCGTCGGCGGTGCGGACGGTCCAGCCGTTGGAGTCGGACATATCGATCTCGCAGCCGCCGGCGTTGACCATGGGCTCGATGGTGAACACCATGCCCGGCGCCAGAACCATGCCCGTACCCGGTTCGGACACATGGCTTACGAACGGATCCTCGTGAAACTCCAGCCCGATGCCATGGCCGCCGAACTCGCGCACCACGGTGTAGCCCTGGGCTTTCGCGTACTCGTTCACCGCCGCGCCCACATCCCCCAGAAGCCCCCAGGGCTTCACGGCCGCAAGACCGGCCTCCATGGCGCGCTTCGTCTCCTCCACCAGGCGCCGGCGCTCGGGCGACACCTCGCCGATGCAGAACATGCGCGAGCTGTCGGAGAAGTATCCGTCCAAGATGGTGGAGCAGTCCACGTTGACGATGTCGCCCTCCTTCAGCACGTCGTCAGGCGAGGGGATGCCGTGGCAGACCACCTCGTTGATGGAGGTGCATACGCTCTTGGGGTAGCCCTCGTAGTCCAAATCGGCGGGAACGGCCCCGTGCTCGATGGTGTAGTCGTAGATCCACCGGTCGATCTCCTCGGTGGTCACGCCGGGGCCGATGCGCTGCCCCACCATGTCGAGCACGCCCACGTTGATGGCGGCCGAGCGCTTGATGCCCTCCACATCCTCCGCCGTCTTCAACAGCCCGCGGGCCGGCACCTCGAAGCCGGCCTCGTAGAGCGCCTGCAGCCGGTCGTCCTCGGCCAGGTGGCACTTCTTGTACTTCTTGCCGCTACCGCACCAGCACTCGTCGTTGCGGCCCGGACGCCCTTCGCCGTCGTACATGGACTTCGCTTCCTTCCTGAAGAAGGGCGGCGCGCACCGGCACCGCCCCGAACGAATCTCGCCAGCCGCCGCCCGCAGACGGCGCCGTCGTCTAGCCGCGCACCTCGGCACCCGTGGCGGCGCTCACCTTCTTGACCAGGCGCTCGTGAGCCCGCTCCACCTCGTCGCCGGACAGAGTGCGGTCGACGGCACGGTAGGTGAGCGCATAGGCCATGGACTTCTTGCCGACCCCCACGCGCGCATCGTCGCGGTAGACGTCGAACAAACGCGCATCCTCCAAAAGCTTGCCGCCGGCGCTGCTCATGCACTGCATCAGCTTCTCGTGGCTGACGCCCTCGTCCACCACGAAGGCCACGTCCACGTTCACGGCCGGGAAGGTGGGCACCTCCACGTAGTCGCGAGCAGGACGGGCGCTCTTCTGCAGGGCGTCCAGCGTAAGCTCGAAGGCGGCCACGGAGGCCTGGGCCTCAAAGGCGGCCACGGCCAGGGGATGCAGCTCGCCCACCCAGCCCAGCACCGTGCCGCCGGAGAGCACCTGGGCGGCGCGGCCCGGCTGCAGCCACGGCGCCTCGTCGGCGCCAAGCGCCTTGAAGCGCAGCTTCGGCAGCGCCAGCTCGCGGGCAAGGCTTTCCACAACGCCCTTGGCGTCGAAGAAGTCGAAGGCTTCGGGGCGGGCGTTCCAGCCCTCCTGCCCCATAGCGCCGGCCAGCACGCCGGCCACGTAGGTACGCTCCTTGGGGCTCTTCTTGCCCTCGCGGGCGAAGAACACGGTGCCTACCTCGTAGAGCTGCACATTCGCCACGCCGCGGCTCTGGTTGTAGGCCACGGAGCGCAGCAGGCCGGGGATGATGCTGCGACGCATCACCGACTGCTCGGAGTTCAGCGGGTTCAGAAGCTCCACCGCGCTGCCGGCCTCCTCGCCGGTCATGCGCAGACGGTCCATGTCGCCCGGCTCGGCGAAGGAGTAGGTCATAGTCTCGTTCATGCCGCTGGCGCGCAGGGTGTGGTTGACCACGTCCACCACGTGCTCGCGCGCAGAACGGGTGCCCACGCGCCCGCGGCCGCCGGGCAGCGTTGGCTCGATGCGGTCCATGCCCCACAAACGCAGCACCTCTTCGTAAAGGTCGATCTCGCGCTCCAGGTCGGGACGGAACGTCGGGGCTACCACCGAAAGCACCGCGGGGTCGCTAGTAGCCGACACCTTGCAGCCCAGACGGCCCAGGATGTCTACGATGAACTCGGCGGGAATGCTCGCCCCCATCATGGCGTTGAAGCGCGAAATGCGGAACGTCAGCTCGGCCGGCATGGTGCGGCTTTCCCAGACGTCCACCACGCCCGGGCGCACGGTGCCGCCGGACACCTCGGCCAGAAGCGCCGCGGCGGCCTGCGAGATCTCCTCCACCGGGTTGTCGTCCACGCCGCGCTCGTAACGCATGGACGATTCGCTGATCAATCCCAGGTTGCGACTGGTGCGCGAGGTGTGCGAGCGGTTGAAGGCGGCAGCCTCCAGCAGCACGCAGGTGGTGTCGTCCTCCACCTCGGTCTCAAGACCGCCCATGACGCCGGCCAGGGCCACGGCGCGTTCGGGGGTGGCGATAACGGTGGTGTCGGCGCTAAGCACGCGCTCCTGGCCGTCCAGCGTGGTGAAGCGCTCGCCGTCGGCAGCCGGACGAACCACGATGCGCACCGACCCGTCGGGCTCGGCCAGACGGTCCGCATCGAAGGCGTGCAGGGGCTGGCCGAACAGGAACATGATGTAGTTCGTGACGTCCACCACGTTGTTGATGGAGCGGCACCCGGCGGCCGTCACGCGCTCGACCAGCCATTCGGGGCTGGGCCCCACCTTCACGTTGTCGATGATGCGGGCGGTGTAGCGCGGGCAGCGGTCGGCGTCCATGATGTCGATAGAGACCGTATCGGCCACAGGCGCACCAGCCGTCACGTCCGCAAGCTTGGCGGCCATGGCCCCAAGCGGGTTCTTTGCGTCCTCCTGGTACATGGCGCCCACCTCGCGCGCCATGCCCACCATGGACAGGCAATCGGGGCGGTTCGGGGTTATCTCCAGGTCGAGCACGGTGTCGCCTAGGCCCAGGTACTCGGCGATCGCCATGCCCACCGGCGCATCTTGGGGAAGCACCCAGATGCCGCTGTGGTCGGCGCCGAAGCCCAGCTCGCGCTTCGAACAGCACATGCCGCAGCTGGTAACGCCGCGCAGCTTGCTCTTCTTGATGGCGAAGTCGCCGGGCAGCACCGCGCCCACGCAGGCCACGGGCACCTTGATGCCGGCGGCGATGTTGGGGGCGCCGCATACGATCTGAACCGGGTCGCCGGCGCCCACGTCCACGGTCACCACGTGCATGTGGTCGCTGTCGGGATGCGGCTCGCAGGTTTCTACGAAGCCCACCACCACGCCGCCAAGCCCCTCGCCCACGGTCTCCACGCCCTCGACGCCGGTACCCGTCAGGTCAAGCTTGTCGCAGAACGCCTTCGTGTCCTTCGGCACCGCCACGTATTCGGAAAGCCACTTCAACGATACTCTCATGATATCTGTCTCTCTCTTGCTCTTACGCGGGCCGCGGAACTAGAACTGACGGAGGAAGCGCATGTCGCCTTCCAGGAGCATGCGCAGGTCGGGCACGTTGTACTTCAGGCAGGCGGCCCGCTCGACCCCCATGCCGAAGGCGAACCCGGAGTACTTCTCGGGATCGATGCCCGACATGGAAAGCACGTTGGGGTCCACCATGCCGCAGCCCAGAAGCTCCAGCCATCCGGTGCCCTTGCACATGCGGCAGCCTTCGCCGTGGCACACCGCACAGCTCACGTCCACCTCGGCCGAGGGCTCGGTGAACGGGAAGTAGTGGGCGCGGAAGCGGGTCTTGCGATCGGGTCCGAAGATGGCCTTGCAGAAGTAGTCGAGGGTGCCCTTCAAATCTCCGAAGGTGATGCCCTCGTCCACCACCAGGCCCTCGATCTGGTGGAACTGGGGCAAGTGGCTTGGGTCGGCCACGTCGCGGCGGTACACCTTGCCGGGCGCTATGATGTAGATGGGCAGTTCCTGGTCCTCCATGGCATGCACCTGCACGCCGGAGGTCTGGGTGCGCAGCAGCACGTCGGACTCGCCGCGCACCGCCGACTCGTCGCCGGACAGGTCGCGCACGTAGAAGGTATCCTGCATGGATCGGCTGGGGTGGTCGGCCGGGGCGTTCAGGGCCGTGAAGTTGTAGTAGTCGGTCTCCACCTCGGGGCCGCTGGCCACGGTGTAGCCCAACCCTAGGAACACCTCAGCGATCTCGTCGGTGATACGGCTGATCAGGTGGCGCGTGCCCATCTGCTGGGCGCGCCCGGGCAGCGTCACGTCCACGGCCGCAGCGTCGATGGCCGCCTCCAGCTCGGCGGCTGCAAGCGACTCCTTGGCCTTCGCCAGGGCCTCCTCCACCGCCACGCGCGCATCGTTGACGGCCTTGCCCACGGCCGCCCGCTCCTCCTTCGGCACCTGTCCCATCTGACGCAGGTACGCTGTGAGTGTTCCGGACTTGCCCAGAACCGCCACGCGCACCTGCTCGAGCGCAGCTGTGTCCGCCGCGCTCGCAACCGCCGCCAGCGTGCTGTCGCGCAGCGCCGCTACTTCCTCTGCAATGGCCATGCTAACTGCCCTTCCGTCGTCCGCCCCGAATGCGCAGGACGCACGGGCACGCCGCCGTCCTGGTTTTTCGATAACAATGCATGTTAACGCAATTCTGCGCCGCCAGGTCGAATTCCATAGCGGCTGCAGGCAAAACCGCCCCGCACGGCACAGCCGCAATCCACGCAACCCGCCAGGCACCCCCACGGCGAAGGCGCAAGGCGCGCATATCAGCCAGGCGCTCCCATGCTGCAAGCCCGGTACGCGCGCCCACCAGGCACCCTCCCACGGCGAAGGCGCGAGGCGCGCCCCCGCCCACACACCGCGAGGCGAAGAAAAAGCGCACATATCAGCCAGGTTCATACGGAAAGACGCCCCAACCCTCCCGGAATGCACGGTTCGAGGGGCGCGGGTACGAGGCGGCGGAGGCGGCACAGGCGCGGGGGCGACTTACTCCTCCGCGAGCACTTCGGAGTTGTGGACGTTGCGCTCGCTTTCGGGGGGCGGGGTCATGTAGTCGGGACCGTAGATGGTCGTGAGCACGGCCTCCCAGTTGCCCGGCGCCGTGAACTCGGCGTCCTCGAAGGGAAGCGGCACGCCATCGCCGAACCAGTCCACGTCGAAGATCTCGGTGAAGCCCCGAGCCGCGTGCAGGTTGATGGTGCGCCCGCCCGCCTGATAGGGATAGCGCTTGAGCGCCTGCTCGGTCTTCAGCAGCACCTTGTGGTAGTCGCTGCCGTAGGGGCGCACCACCCGGCAGAACCCCTGCAGGCACTTCAGCGCTACATTGCCGGCAAGCCCGCGGTCGCGGTTCGTGTCCACCACGTAGTCGAAGTCAGCCGTGGCGTCCATGACCTTCCAGAACATGAGCCGCGCCTTGTGGGCCGCGATGGCGGGCGCCGACGACGGGAAGCCGTCCATGGGAATGACGTCGATCCAGGCGTCCTCCACCCGATCGGCGTTGGCGGCTCGGTTTACGATGCGCATCTTGGGGCTGGTCACCTTGGCCATGCCATGGCGGTAGGCGTCATCGGAGTACAGGCTTTCCACCGTGAAGCCCGCGCCCGCCAGCGCCCCGGGGGCAAGTTCCAGGAAGCGCTCGTAGTCGGGCCGGGGCATGCACAGGTCCACATCGTCGTCCCAGGGAATGAAGCCCTTGTGGCGCACGGCCCCCAGAAGCGTGCCCCCGATCATGTAGTAGCGAAGGCCCTCCTGCTCGCAGAACGCGGCGAACGCCTTCATGATGGAGAGCTCCACCAGCTGCAGCTTGCGAAGGTCGCTTACGCCCTCGCCTGCCACCTCTATCTTTGCGCCCTCTTCGGCGACCATACTTACAACCTCCCGCCCGAAATCACGTTGCACCTACAAGGCACCCTGTACGCGCCGCTTCGGGAATAGCTTCCTGAACAGCCCCGACACCAAGCCTGCCACCGTACCTACCCCGTAGGAGAGATGAATCCCCATGAACACGAACGGCAAAGCCGCGGCCGTCCAGTTGCGCTCCTCGGGCGAGGAGGCGCAGGCCTTCGCCGCAAGCGCGATGCACAGCAGCAGATACAGCGCCGCGCACACCGCGAAGGGAACCCACGACAGCGTCAACCCCACCGCCGCCATGAGGACGACTCCCAGGACGAAGGCCAGCGGCACGAAATGGTGCAGCTGCAGGCACTTCGGCTGCACGAACACCGTGCGGCCCACCCAGAAGCCGTTTCCGTACTTCTGCTTGAGCATCTTCGCCAGCGTGGGCCGGGCAAACTGCTCCGACCTGATAGACGGATCGAACCACAAACGGTAGCCCGCCTGGCGCACCCGATAGTTCCAGTCGTTATCCTCGGTGCGCAACAGCTCTTCGTTCATGGGCCCCACGGCCTCGGTCACGCAGCGGCGATACGCGCCATGGAACAGCGAAGGCACCTCGCGACCGGCCTCGCCGTTGCGATAGGCGGCGGGGCTGGAGCCGAATGCGCACTCCTCAGCCAAATGCAGGGTCTTCTGCCAATCAGAGGGATTGCTCAATACAGTGGGCCTGGGGCCGCCGCATACGTCCTCGCCGCCTTCGAGCACGCCCACATTGGCCGCCACGAAGTCGGGCGGCACCGAGGCATGGGCGTCGATGCGAATGAACACATCGCCAGAGTAGGCCGCCAAGGCTCGGTTCCAGCCCGCAGCCTGAAACACCCTGGGGTTGTCAAGCACCGCAACGCGCGCGAAGGCGCCGGGGTTTTCGCGGGCATAGTCGTCCATAAGACGGCGGGTTCCGTCGGTCGAAGCGCTATCCACGAGCAACAGCTCCATGCGCTCATGGGGGAAGGCCTGCGCCTCGAGGTCGGCCAGAAGCCCGGGCAGGCTCGCCTCCTCGTTGCGGGCCACCACCCCCACCGACACCATACCGACCGGCTCAGCAGACCCCATCTACTCGGCCTTCTCGCCTTCGCCGGACACAGGCGCGCTCTCGGCGCTCGCGTCTTCGAGGGAGCCGCCTTCGGCCTGAGCCTGCTCAACCTCGGCAACCGAGGCCGACGGGTTGATGTCCTTTATCGTGGCGTGGGCGACCAGGTACTCGTTGGCTTTCTGGCGCTCGGCGATCTCGCGCAGGGCGAAGCCTTGGCCGGCCTCCTCCATCTGGCGCTTGGCCCCTGCCGGGTCCTGGGGGTTGAGCTGAGCCGCAGCGGCCATCAGGTCGTCGTCGGTGATGGAGAGCTTCTCGTGGCGGAACACCGCATCCAAGGCATAGCCGCTGGCCAGCATCTGGCGCGCCTGCAGCATCAGCATCATGCCGAACTGCTGCTCGCCGCCTTGGCTTTCCATGAACTGCTCGAAGCTCATACCCTGCTGGGAAGCCTGCATATGGGCCTGCTGCATGAGGGTGGAGCGCATGGCCTCGTACACCTCGTCGGCGATGCGGCCCTTGAAGCGCATGGACGCCTGCTGCGAGGCCTGCTGCAGGGCCATCTGGTGACGCTGCTGCTCAAGCTGCATGCGCATGCTGTCCTCGATGGCGCCGCGCAGGGCGTCGATGCCCTTCATCATAGGGAAGAAGTTGGCCACGAACTGGTCGTCGAGCGCCGGGATCTCCTTGCGCTGCAACTCGAGCACCTTCACGGTGCACTCGATCTTATCCTGGCCCTCATCCATGCCGGGCAGCGTCAGCGTGAAGGACTTCTCGTCCCCCACGTTCATGCCCACAAGCTCGTCGTCGAAAGCCGGGGGCATCATGCCCAAGCCCATGACGTAGGTGCGTCCCTCGGTGGACAGGCCCTTCATCTCCTCGCCGCCGCGGGTAGCCGCCAGGCTGATCTTGGCCGCGTCGTTGCGCCCCAGAGGATGCGTCTCGTCGCTGGCCACGTAGCTGGCATAGCTGTCGGCCATCTGGGCCAGCTGCTGGTCGACGGCTTCCTGGGGTACTTCCACCACGGGCAGCGCCAGCGACAGCGGGCTATAGTCTTCCAGCTCGTAGACGGGCTTGGGGGTAACGGTCAGGCTGAAGCTGAACGGCTTGCCACGGCGAAGCGGCTCGCTGCTTTCGGTCTTCGGGGGAAACGCCGGAACCAGGTTGCGCTTGTCCAGGGCGAAGGGGGCCAGAAGCTCCATGGCCTGAGCGCCCACCATGCCGTCCACGTCCTTCACACCCAGCTGCTCGGTGATGGCCTGGGCAGCGGTCTTGCCGGCCTGGGGACGCACGCCCATCTGCTGGGCGAACGTCTGGGCGGCCAAATCCAGGGCATGGGACACCTCGGCCGACGCCGCCACGGCCTCCAAACGGATATGGCCGTCGGCCAGCTTCTTCTCGGTTACCTTCATCGGTTCAGCCTTTCTTCGAAAGATTGTTTCGCGCCATTGTAGCGCAAGCGGGCCGCAGCGAACGTCCTACTCGTTGGACTTCAAGCTCTCCACCATGTCTATACGGGCGATCTTGGGCTTCATAGCAAGCATGGACACCCAGGTGAACACCATGGTCAGCACGAAGGCCAGCACGAAGCTGAGCAGATGGATCTGGCGCCCGAACATCACGCCGTCCACCTCGGCCGTAAGCACCACGAACGATTCCAACCCCACGCCCAGCACCAAGCCCGCAAGAGCGCCGATGGCTGCCAGCAGGAATATCTCGCGGAAGATGTAGGCGTTGGTCTCGCGGGGCAGAAACCCGAGCACCTTCAGCGTGGCGATCTCGCGCGAGCGCTCGGAGATGTTGATGTTCGTGAGGTTGTACAGCACGATGAACGCCAGCAGCGCCGCCGACACCACCAGCACTACCACGATCAGGTTCACGCTGGCGACCATGGAACGGTAAGTCTCTATGGTCTCGTCGTTGAAGGCCGCGGTCTTCACCGCCTCGGCCTCTTGCAGCTGGTCGAGCAGCTCCTCGCGCGCGCTCGCATTGTCGGAGGCAATGACGAAGCGGGTGGAGTACTCGGCCGGCTTGCCGAAGGTCTCCTCGTACAGATCCGGGCCCATGAACACGTCGTAGCCGATGTAGTTCTCGACGATGCCCGTCACGGGCACCCGGTAGGTGGCGGACGTGGGGTTGCCCGCCGAATCCTGCTCGGTCAGCGTAAGGCTGTCCCCCGCTACCACGCCGCACACCTGGGCCAGCTTCTCGGACACCAGGCAGCCGTCCTGCCCCAGCGTCAGCGCCTCCTGGCTTAAGCGGTTACGCAAGGTGAAGAAACCCGCGAAGCCGTCGGGGTCTTCGAGCACCACCAGGTTCAGGCGCACGTCTGTCGCGTCGGGGCCGCTTGCGAGCATCGGCTCGTCCAGGACGGCGGCCGCATCCTCCACCGCCGAATCATCCGCCAGCAGCGCATCGACCGCATCCACGTCCTCCTGGGACGCATCCTCGTCCAGCGTGACGGTGAGATTGTACTTCGTCAGCTCGCCGAACTGTTTGTTGATGATGTCGTTGATGGCGTCGGATATGCCCAGCCCCGTCAGCAGCAGCGCCGTGCAGCCCGCAATGCCAACAATGGTCATGAACAAGCGCTTCTTGTATCGGAACATGTTGCGCAGGGTCACCTTCCAGCTGAAGCTCAGCCGCTTCCACACAGGCGACACCCGCTCGAGCAGAATCCGCCTGCCCGCCTTCGGCGCCGGGGGCAGCATGAGGGCCGCAGGGCGCTCGGCCAGGACCACCCACGCCGCAGCCGCCGTGGCTACAAGCGTCACCCCTATGCCGAAGGCTGCGGACAGCCCGGCGATCAGCGGGTCGATAGGCAGCGGGAAGGGCGGCTGGGGCACGAAGTAGACGATGCCGTAGGCGGTCATGATGACGAGGGGCAGAAGCTGGGAGAGCACCAGCACGCCGACGACGCAACCGATAACGCTGGCCAGCAGGCCGTAGGCCACGTACTTCCACGCGATGCGCCTCTTGGAGTAGCCCAGGGCCTTGAACGTGCCTATGAGCATGCGGTCGTCCTCCACCATGCGGGTCATGGTGGTAAGCGCCACCAGGGCAGCCACCAGGAAGAAGATGA
Source organism: Eggerthellaceae bacterium (assembly GCA_910575165.1). Classification (GTDB taxonomy): domain Bacteria; phylum Actinomycetota; class Coriobacteriia; order Coriobacteriales; family Eggerthellaceae; genus Xiamenia; species Xiamenia aquisgranensis. The sequence continues at coordinate 169,354 of CAJTDS010000003.1, read as the reverse complement.
GCGGGAACACCGAGGCGATGGAATCGATGCGGTCGGCGTCGGCGTCGAAGGCGGCAACCCCGTAGTTCGACGAACGGTCGAGCACAATCCACTCGGGAAGCTCCAGCTCGTCGATCCGCTCCTGGGCGTCGTCTATCTCGGCCTGGGCGTCGGCCAGCTTCTCGTCGGCCTCGGCTTTCCGTGCGTCGTACTCCGCCTGCCCTTCGTCTATAGCCGCCTGGGCCGAGGCCAGCTCGTCGGCAGAGCCGGACAGCTGAGAGCGCGACTCGTCCAGCTGGCCCTGGGATTCGTCCAACTTGCCCTGGGACTGATCGATGGTGTCCAAGGCGTCGGAAAGCTGCTCGTGGCTCTCGCGCAGAGCTTGCTCGCTGGCCTCTATCTGGGTGCGCGCCTCCTGCAGCTGGGACCGCCGCTGGTCGAGCTCGGCGCGAGCTGCATCAAGCTGGGCCTTCGTGGCGTTTATCTGGGCTTCCGACGAATCGAAGGCCTCCACCGCGGCTCGCGCTTCCGCCAGCTGGGCCGACGCGGCCTCGTCGCCGGCATCCGCCGCCGCCTGCAAACCGGGGATGGCCTCGCGCAACTGGTCTATCTGCGAGCGGTTCTGCTCCAGCTCCCATGCGGCGTCCTGGTAGGCGTTGATGCCCTGGGTATAGCTTTCCTCGGCGGCGTTGTACTGGGCCACGCCGGCGTTGTACTCCTCCTGGGCCGCCTGCAGCTGCGCGGTGCCTTCCTCGTACTGGGTGCGCCCTTCCTCGTACTGGGTGCGGGCGTCGTCGAGCTGGCCGCTTCCCTCTTCGAGCTGCTGCTGGCCCTCGTCGAAGCGCGCCTGGCCGTCAGCCAGCTGGGCGCGCCCGTCGGCCAACTGGGCGCGGGCATCGTCGAGCTGCGCCGCGGCGTCGGCCAGCTGGGCCTCGGCGTCGGCCCGTTCGCGCTCGAGCGTCTCCTTCGCTTCGTCGAGCTCCTCCTGGGCCTGGGCCCTCACCTCGTCCAGGCGCCGCTGCTCGCATTCGGGGGCGATGGCCTCTATCTCGTCGACCACCTTCTGCACGGCGCCGTCGTAAGGGGCGGTGAGGGATTCCTCGCCGGCGGCAGCGGCCACGGTGACGAACACCTCGGTGAAGGGCAGATCGTCGTTGAAGTCGCCCTCGGGCACGTACATGTACTCCTGGACGGCGCCGGTGGAAAGCGACGTGGAGCCCAGGCTTGCCGAGGTGGCGTAGTAAGGCGAGTTCACGAAGCCCACGATGGTGTAGGAGGTTTCGTCGAGCACCTCGTCCAGGTCCTGCACGCCCTCCTGCAGCTGCACCGTGTCCCCGATGGCCATGGACTCGCTGTGGGGCACCGTGCCCGCCATCACGCATTCGCCCGCGTTCTCGGGCCAGCGGCCCTCCAGAAGCACCGGGCGGTTCAGGTAGTCGGCATCGTCGGAAGCAACCGAGCGGCCGTCGGGCGACGACGAGTCGGCGCATGCCGGCGGAATCGAGTGGATGCGGACGACGTACTGGCGCTCGTCCACCAGGGCCACCGCATCGGTCTCGTAGGCCCCCATCGCCCCCGACACGCCGTCAAGGCTTCGGATGGCCTCCACGTCGTCTTCCGTAAGACCCAGCGGGGACACCACGCGGATGTCCATAAGGGCGCTGCCGTCGAAGAACTCGTCGGCTGCCTGCTTCATATCTGGAGAGGTCATGCGCAGCCCCGCATAGAAACCGCAGCCCAGAGCCACGATCGCGGCGATGGCCACGAACCGGCCGAGCGATCCTCTGATGGAACGCAGGACGTTCTTCGAGAAAACCGATGCCATGGCGCGCCACCCCTACCAGTCGATGGTGTCGGCCGAAGCAGGCCGCTTGTTGCGCCTCACGCTGGAGATGGAGCCCTCGCGCACGCGGATGACCCTGTCGGCGATGGAGCAGAACGCCGAGTTGTGGGTGACCACCACCACGGTCTTGCCCATGTCGCGGCTCATGTCCTGCAAAAGCTTCAGCACCGCCTTGCCCGTCTGGTAGTCCAAAGCGCCCGTAGGCTCGTCGCACAGCAAAAGCTGGGGGTTCTTGGCCAGGGCGCGGGCAATGGCCACCCGCTGCTGCTCGCCGCCGGAAAGCTGCCCGGGGAAGTTGTCCATACGCTGGGCCAGCCCCACGCGGCGCAGCATGTCCGCCGCGTTCAGCGGGTTCTTGCAGATCTGGCTGGCCAGCTCCACGTTCTCCAAGGCCGTGAGGTTGGCAACCAGGTTGTAGAACTGGAATACGAAGCCGATGTCGTAGCGGCGGTACATCGTAAGCTCGCGTTCGGAGAAGTCGCTGATCTGCCGCCCGCCTAGGCTGATGGTGCCCGACGTGACGCCGTCCATGCCCCCCAGCATGTTCAGAAGCGTGGTCTTGCCCGCTCCCGACGGCCCCACGATGACGACGAACTCCCCCTCCTCGATGTCGAAGGTCATGCCCCGGGCGGCGCATACGTCCACCTCGCCCATGTGGTAGATCTTCGAAACGTCCCTGAACTCTACGAGCGCCATGGCTTCCTCTTCCCAACAAAAAACGTCCGACCGCGCAATCGGCCCCACCGAACCGGCGAGGCCGACAAAAGCCGCTTATGGCAGTCTTTCGATTATGCCAGTCTTTTCAGAGAAGCGCCAGGTGCCAGACGCCGGCTTCGGCAAAACTGCCCAGGACCCGCGTCTGCCGCGCAAACCCCGGGGCGACACCGTTCGGCTACAGGCGCTCCAGCGGCGGCACGATGAGGGCTTCGGGCGAGGCGCCGACGTAATCGCGCAGGTGCACGGCGCGCACGCAGGGGTCGGCGTAGGTGTTGAAGTAGTAGGTGGAGGTGTTGGCGCTGAAGCAGTCGGAGAACAGCGTCACCTCGTAGCTGCCGTCCTCCATGCACGAGCTGCCCTCCACCATGGCCACGGCACCCAAGGTGCGCAACATGCGGGCCACGTTGTCGGTTTCGGACTCCTTCTTCGGGTAGAAGTTGTTCACGTAGGCGGCGCGGACGAAGCGGGAGGTGGCGTAGGTGTCGCCCGGGATGCCGCGCATGCACGAGCCCGAACCGAAGGGGGTCATCTCGCAGCTATCCCACGCAACGGTGCCGGCCCAGCGGTTCTCGCAGTTCAGGTAGTTGCGCAGGTTCTCCCGGTGCCACGGGAAGGGCGGCTGGTTGGTCAGCACGTCCACGTCGTCGTGGTAGACGTGCATGCCGTCGGATTGGTACTCCACCACAATGCTGCGCTGCGCGTCGGCGATCATCCAGTGCAGCATGGCAACGGGCAGGCTTTCGTCGATGGGCTTGGCCACGATGGCCACGTTCTCCAAGGCGCGCTCCACCTCGTCCACCGTGGAGAAGTTAGCGCCCACCCAGGCCGGGAACTCGTAGGCGGCCAGGTTCTCCTTCCCCTCCACCGGGCCTTCCTCGAACTGCGCGTAGCCGGCGAAGTTCAAGCCTCCCACGCACAGGCCGGCGTCGTTTCCGCAGTTGAAGAACAGCGGGTAGCCGTTGAACTGGGCCGAGTTGCCCACGGCGGCGTGCTTGGCCGGCTCGGCCTGCCCGAAGGCGCGGGGAAGCATGAAGCCCTTGGGCATGACCACGGGCACCTCGCCGTAGCTTACGTTCCAATCGAAGTTGCGGCCCCAGAACATGTGTCCCGTCGTATCGGTGAACCTGACCCCTGTGCACATGGCGAAGCTCCTTTCCGCCACCGGAATCCCGCAGCCGATCGGCCATGACATCCCGGCAAGATAGCTTACGGTATCGCTGATGATTCTAAAGAGCGAATGGATGCGGACAGCGCGCAGGCGCCCGGTGATTCCGAAGCGTAACGCGGAGGTGGGAAAGCCGACGAACGGCCCGAAGGCGCACGCACCCGAGAAAGGCGGACGCGGGCGGCGCGGACTCTAAGGGCGCACGGGGCAACGCGGCGCAAGGCGGCCTAAGGGCACACGGCGGCTGTCAGGTCGAGCTCGCGGGTGGCCAGGCGATGCGCCAGCGATTCGGAATGGGTGGTGAGCACCAGCCCCAGGTTGCGAGAGCGGACCTCCTCCAAGATCACCGACCACACCTGGGCCTGCGTGATGGCGTCCAGCATGGTGGATATCTCGTCGGCCACCAGGTAGCGGGGGCTCGCCATAAGGGTGCGGGCGATGCAGAACCGCTGCAGCTCGCCGCCCGAAAGCTCGTGGGGGTAGCGCGCAAGCCACCGGTCGCGAATGCCCAGCCGCTCCATAAGCCCCCGGTCAAGCGGCCCCGCTTCGCGCAGCGTGGCCTCCATGCGCCGGCGCGGGTCCACCGCAAGCTCCGGATGCTGGCCGATCAACTGCACGGGGCAGCGCCCTGTGCGCGGCAGGGGCTCGCCGTCCGCCAGCACGCTGCCCGCATCGGGCTGCTCGTAGCCCGCAAGCAGTCGGCACAGCGTGGTCTTGCCGAAACCCGAAGGCGCCTTCAGGCACAGGCGCTCGCCGGGGGTCACTTCCACAGAGAACCCCTGGTACAAGGGCGCCTTTCCGCCGTAGGAGAACGTGATATCGCAGGCTTGCAGCATCAGGCCTGACCGCCTTCCGCCGTTGCGCCAGCCTCCGGCGACCGCGCGGGCGCTGCTGCGAAATCGTGCTCGGGCAGCGCGTGCCACAGCTGGCGCGAGAAGGGATGGCGCAGCAGATCGGGCGAGCGGAAGCTCTCCACCGCGGTCTCCTCCACCACTGTTCCGTCCAGAAACACCGCCACGCGGTCGGCCACGGACAAGGCCTGCTCCACGTCGTGGGTGATGAGCAGCACGCCCCCTCCCCCGTCCGCGAACTCGCGGAAATCGGCCAGGGCGGCCTGGGCCAGCGCAAGGTCGAGCCCGGGCGTGGGCTCGTCGGCGACGATGAGCTTCGGGTTGTCCATGAGCGCGCAGCACAGAAGCACCCGCCGCGCCATGCCGCCGGACAGCTCGAAAGGATAGAGCCGCTCCACCTCGGGCCCCAGGCCATAGCGGGCGAAGAGCTGCCGCTGCCGGGCAGAGCGCGCCGCATCGTCGCCGCCGCGCGCAAAGCCGCGCACCTGCCGGCCCACGCGCATGAGCGGGTCCAAGCTGGCAACCGACTGGGGCACCAGCGAGATGCCGTGGCCGCGCAGAGCCGCAAGCGAACTCGCATCCTGCGGCTTTCCGTCGAAGTAGACCGTGCCGGACACCAGGGCGTTGGGCTCGAAGAGCCCCATGACGGCGTCGGCCAGCAGCGTCTTGCCCGAACCGGACGCGCCCACCACGGCCACGATCTCGCCTGCGTGCACCGAGACGTGCAGGTCGTGCACCACGGGCACCTCGCGCTGGGGCGCTGCAAGGAAGAGGCGGGCGTCCCTAAGCCACCGGGCGATGCGGCCGGGCTTCGAAGAGCCGTCGGACGGCCCCCCGGCCCCTTCGCCCTCCGCACGGCGACCCTCGCCCTCCGATGCGGCATCGTCGTACATGCGGAAAGCCACGGTGAGCCCCTCCACCTGCAGCAAGTGATGGTCGCCGGCGTGGTGGGTGGACGCGCCGTGGGAGTGGTGATGGTGGAACTCGCCGTCCCGATGAACGTTGCTATGCCCTTCCATGGCCCTCCCCTATTCCTGGGCGCTCGTCGGGTCGACCAGGCGGCGAACCGACGACCCCACCGCGTCGAACAGCATGACCGCCGCAATGAGAGCAAGCCCCGGGAACACCGCCAGCCACCACAGGCCCGCCGACAGGTAGGTCATGGATTCCGACAGGATGATGCCGATGGCCGGCTGCTCGGGCGGAAGGCCGAAGCCCAGAAACGTGAGGGCGGCCTCGTGGAGTATGGCATGGGGGAACATGAGGATAAGCCCCACCAGGAACTGCGGCAGCACGAAGGGCACCATATGGCGCAGGGCGACCTGGACCGGCGTCGCCCCCAGCTTGCGTGCGGCGGCCACGAAGCCGGACTGGCGGCACTGCAAGATCTCGGCCCGAACCACGCGGGTAAGCGACGGCCAGTGGGTAAGGGCAACACCTACGGTCACGCCCCAGAACCCTTTGCCCAGGGCGAAGGAGATCAGGATGAGCAAGACGATATGGGGTATTCCCATCATGAGGTCGATAAGCCAGCTCACCGCCGCATCGGCGCGTCGTCCCCCCAGAGCGGCGGCGCTTCCCAGCACGAGCGCGATCAGCGACGACGCCCCGGCCGCCCCCAAACCCACCAGCACGCTCAGCGACAGCCCCGCCAGGGTGCGCGCCAGCATGTCGCGGCCCATCCAGTCGGTCCCGAAGGGGTGCGCCAGCGACGGCGGCAGGTTCTTCTGGGTGAAGTCGGTCGCCATGGCCGCGGGCTCCAGCACGCGCCCGGCCACCACCACGCCGACAAGCAGCGCCACCGACGCCACGGCCAGCACGAGCGCAGCCCGGCGGCTGGGCAGGCGCCGCGCCTTCGGGATGTGCAGTATGCCGGATGCCAGCTCAGCCACGGGAATACTCCTTGCGCATACGGGGGTCTACCACGCCGTAGAGGATGTTCGCCACCAGATTCCCGCCGAACACCAGCGCCGCCGACACCAAGGCGATACCGGCAAGAAGAGCCGTATCTCCCCCGATGCCGGCGCTTACGGCGGCCTGCCCCAGGCCCGGATAGCTGAACACCTGCTCCACCAGCACCGAGCCGCCGAAGATCTCGGCTATCTGGGAGCATTGGATGGTCAGCGCTGGAAGCACCAGGTTGCGCAGACCGTGATGGATCACGACAGATCCGGTGGACTCGCCGCGCGCCCGGGCGAAGCGCACGTAGGGCGAGCCCATGACGTCGATGGTCTTCTCCCGGGTGTGCAGCGCCACGTTGGCCACCCCCACCACCGACAGCGTGATAGCAGGCAGCGCCAGGTGGTGGAATGCGTCAAGCCAGGTAACGTCGGCAGCCGCCTTGCCGATGGGGGCCGAAAACCCGATGGGAAACCACCCCAGCACCACGCCGAACACGATGAGCATGAGCAGCGCCACCCAGAAGGTGGGGCTTGCGGCCAAGACGAAGCAGGAGGCCTTCACTAACCGGTCGGCGGCGCCGCCGCGGCGCACACCGGCCGCAATGCCCAGGGCCAGCCCGAGCACGCCGCTTGCAAGCCACGCGATGCCCATGAGCACCAGCGAGTTCGCGGCGCGCTGAGCCACCACCTGGGCCACGGGGGCGTTGAAGCGCAGGGAATCGCCCATGTCTCCCCGCAAAAGCCCCGACACCCAGGACGCATAGCGCTCAACAAGCGGCACGTCCTTGCCCCAGTACGCCTGCAGGGTGGCCAGCTTCTCGTCGGACATGCCCGACAGCGCCGCCTGGCCCACGTTGGCCGCCACCGGGTCCACCGGCGAAAGACTCACCAGGGAAAACACCACCATGCTCACGGCAACCATGAGCACGGCGAAGCGTCCTATCTGCCGAGCGGCGAAAGCCACGACCTGCGACCTGTTCCTTCCCTGCCTACCGCCGGCTATTCCCAGTACCAGCGGTCCACGTTGTTCACCAGCGACCACCCGTGCCCATGGGGATGGGGCTTCTGGCGGGCCACCACCAGCCCGTCGCGCTTGAAGTACAGATGGTCGACGTTGCACAGCCACACCCATGTGGCAGCCCCCTGAGGCGCAAAACCGTTCTGCCCGTCCCATTGGGCCGCCTGCCATTCAGGGTAGGAGGATTCTACCGTAGTGGAAGCCAGGGCGGCGTCCAGGTGGGCGTCGACGGCGGCGTTGTCGTAGCAAGCGTAGTTGCCCGACGAGCTTCCGTAATGCAGCGAGTACACCTCCACCGGACTGTTCGAACCCCAGCCCCACAGCACCGGATCGGTGTACTGGTGGGCGTAGATGCCGTCGGCGTCGGTGGTCCAGCCCGATCCCACGGGCGTCACCTGGATGCCCAGCGGCGCCATCTGGTTGGCGAACTCGTTGGCCAGCGCCTGGCGGACCGAGTCGCTGGCGCTGTAGTAGCAGCTAAACGACGCGCGCACGCCGCCCTTCTCCCGCACGCCGTCGGCGCCCATGGCCCAGCCGGCCTCATCCAGCAGCGCCGTCGCCGCCGCAGGGTCGCACTCCACCTTCATGGCCGGGTTGAACCAGGGCATGGCATCGGAGACGCTGTAGGCCTCGGTGCCGTAGCCGTTCAGCACGCTTTCGATGAGCGAGGCGCGGTCCACGCCCAGGTTGATGGCGCGGCGAAAGGCCTCGTCGCAGGTCACGTCGTTTCCGGCGGCAAAGGTCCGGCCGCCGTCTTCCTTCACAGCGCCCGAAGGGACGGCCGGCAGCGATATGCCCCGGGAGTCCACGGAAGCGCAGTTGAGCACAGAATAGCCCGCCGGATCGGCCGCATCCACCAGGGTTGCCGCCGTGTAGGCTATGTCCGCCTGGCCCGATTGGGCCGCCGCCAACGAGGCGTCCTCTTCCATGAACACCACTACCACGCGCTCCATGAGCGGCCGCTCGCCGTAGTAGTTAGGGTTCGCACGCAGAATGACCTGCTGCCCGCGATCCCACTGCTCGAGCATGTAGCGGCCCGACCCGATGGGGTTGGCGCCGTAAGTGGCCGGGTCGTAGGCATGCTCCGGCACGATGCCCACCACTGCCAGCGTGTACAGCATGGCGTTGAAAGGCTTGCTCAGGTGCAGCTCCACCACGGTGTCGCTCACGGCCACGGCCTCCTCCACCATGGACAAGTCGGCCTCGGAGGCCGGGTTGGCATTGATGCCGTTGATGGTGAAGGCCACGTCGCGGGCGGTGAGCGGCTCGCCGTCGGTGAAGGTCACGTCGTCGCGAATGCCGAAGGTCCAGGTAAGGCCGTCCTCCGAGCACTCGTAGGAGGTGGCCAGGTCGTTCACGAAGTTCAGGTCGGCGTCGGTGGTGAACAGGGTGGACTGGATGAGCGGCTCGTGCACGTGCTCGCCGCAACCCCAGCTGAACAGCGGGTCGAACCCAGCGGCCGGCTCGGAGGAGGTGGTCATGGTCACGACCACCTGGCTGGCATCGTCCCCTCCCGGGTTCGCGCCCGAGCCGGAAGTGCCGGAGCACCCGCCCAGCAGCGCCGCCGAAGCGCAGCCGACCGCGCCCAATCCCGCCAGCTGCAAAAAGCGCCGGCGCGACAGCAGGCCGTCAAGAGCGGCCGCGTCGGCGGTGCCCCCGCAGCTCGCCTGCGGCGACGCCGACCCCCCAACCCCGGCTCCCTCCAGCCCCGGTGCCGCCTTGGTCCATTTCGCTTCCTCGGCCATGCTTCTAGCCCTCCATCCTGCGCAACGGTTCTTCTCAGTAGTAACACTTACCAGAAAATCGTAACACATCAAGGGGAGCAGCCGCCTTTCGAATGTTACGTATTCATGATTCGTGTTATCAACGTCGGGGAACGGCACGCCCGTGCAGCAGCAACGCACCACCGCAACAGGCGACTGCGGCAGGCGGCCAGCGTCAAGATTCTGCCAGCCGGACTCTCCAGCCTGTGCTACCGTAGCCAGCAACCGGGCCGTCCGTCGGCCCGCAGGCAAAACCTTCGCGGAGGCACCATGCACGTGACCCATACCATAGAACCCGTCTTCGACGCCCACTCGCGCGTGCTGCTGCTCGGCACCATCCCCTCCCCGAAGTCGCGCGAGGCGGGCTTTTACTACGGGCACCCCCGCAACCGGTTCTGGCCGGTGATGGCCGCGCTGTTCGACGAGCCCGTCCCACGAACCAACGAGGAGCGGGCGCGCCTGCTGCTGCGCCACCGCATCGCGCTGTGGGACGTGCTTGCCTCCTGCGACATCGACGGCGCAAGCGACGCCTCCATCGCCCAGGAAACCCCCAACGACCTGCGGCCTCTCTTCGCAGCGGCCCCCATCTCCCACGTGTTCTGCACCGGGGCGACCGCCGCGCGCCTCTACCGCATCTACGACGAGCCCGTGCTGGGAATCGCCGCGGTGCAGCTGCCCTCCACCAGCCCCGCCAACGCCGCCTTCTCATTCGAGCGGCTCGTCACCGCCTACGACGTGGTGAAGCAGTGCGTCGAGCCGGACCTTTAGAGGACCGGCCGACCACGCAAATTTAATCTTTCTTCTGTTCCGCAGCGGTCTGCGCCTACAACCCCCTCGCGGAACAACTCCGTGGTAGAATTGCGCCTATTGCATCCACCGCGCGCCCGCCTCCGAAGGCGCGTCATCGTAGAAGGAAGCCCGTTGGCCACCGCAGGAAACCACAAGGACGACCAGGCAGCTACCGGGGTATGGGAACCTCCCCCGCCCAGCGGATCGGCATGGCCCGGCAAGCCTCCCGCAGGCGCGGCCCAGCCAAGCGCCCGCCAGGGCACGCCGGCATCGGGTCCCTACAGCCAGGCAGCTTCCCATCCCTACGGCCAGGGTTCGCGGTCGCAGCGGGCAGGCGGCTACAGCGCCGGCCCGCAGGCCGCCCGTCCCGACCAATCGGTGAGCTCGGACGAGTTCGCCGACCTGTGCCGCACCATCGGCGCGTCGGTGGCCAAGGTAAGTGATGCGGTCAGCCAGGCCATCAGCGCTTCGATGTCAAGCGACGTCAAGTCCGCCAAGAACGCCAAAGCCAAAGCCCCCTCGAACCCCACGGGCGCACGCCCGAAGGCCCCAACGCATCCAAACGCCGGCAAGTCCTACCCGGCCCCGCCAACCGGCTCCCCGCTGGACGCGATTCAGCAGCTCTCAGCCAAGGCCGGCGCGAAGGCCGAGCTGAAGCGGCGCGACGCGCTGATCAACGCCCGCTTCAAGAAATCCGGCGGCTTGCAGGCATCCGGCGTCTTCATGACCGCCGTGGGAGGCGCCTGCACCCTCATGTTCTCGGGGATTCTCGCCGGCGTGGTGGCCACCGCCGACATGACCGCGGGGGGCGGTGCCGTGGTAGGCGCCATCCTCGCAGGCGGCTTCCTCGCCGGCTCGGCTGCTCTGCTAATCGCAGGCATCCGCCAGCTGCGCCTTGCAGGCAAGCTGCAGTCGCTCCGCCGCATCTTCGGCACCCGCGAGGCCTGCTCCATCGACGAGCTGGCATCCCAGCTGCACCAAAGCAGCCGAAAGACCCTGGCCCAGGCACGCCAGGTGTTGCGGCGCGGTCTGCTGCCCCAGGGGCACATCGACGACGAGGGCACCACGCTCATGGTCACGGACGCCGCCTACCACCACTACCGACAGCTGCAGGCCTCCCGTCGCGAAACCATGCAACCCCACGGACGGGCCGTCATCACCAGCGTGACTGACGTGCCGGCCAAGGGCCAGACGGCCTCTGACGAAGGCGCGCCCCTTCCGTCAAAGGCCCGCGCCTTCGTGAAGGAGGGCCGTGCCTACCTAGCCCAGCTGCGGCAGCTCGACAGCGACATCGCCGACGTCGCCGTAAGCGCCAAGATCGCCTCGATCGAGCAGGTGGTGGCCAAGATCTTGGACCGCGCGGCAGAATCGCCGGACGTGGTGGACGACCTGGGCCGGCTCATGGACTACTACCTGCCCACCACCGTGAAGCTTCTGCAAGCCTACGACAATCTGGAAGAGCAGCCGGTGCAGGGCGAGAACATCGCCACATCGCGCCGCGAGATCGAGCAGACCCTGGACGTGCTGCAAGGTGCCTTCGAGAAGCTGCTTGACGCCACCTTCGAGGACCTGTCCTTCGACGTATCCTCCGACATATCGGTGCTGAACACCATCCTGGCCCAGGAAGGGCTCACGGAAAGCCCGTTTAGCCCCTCGACCGAAAGGAAGCCGCAATGACCGACCAGAACAAGCCCGCCGAGCTTTCCGCCGACGCCGCATTCGGCGCAGCCGCCACGCCCCAGCTCACCCTCACCCCCGTGCTCAGCCCCGAAGCCGAGGAGGTGGCAAAGGTGACCATCGTGGAGGTTCCCGAACCCAAGGCCCCGTCGCTGGAAGACAACCTAACCGCGGATGAGCGCGCCCAAGTGGAGGCCTTCTCGAAGCAAATCGACATCACCAACTCCCAGATGGTGCTGCAGTACGGCGCCGGCGCCCAGTCGAAGATGGCAAGCTTCTCCGAAACGGCCCTCGGCAAGGTGCGCACCCAGGATTTGGGCGAAGCAGGCAAGCTGATCGTGGACGTGGTCACCGAGCTCAAGGGCTTCGACGCCGAGGAGGAGAAGGGCTTCTTCGGCCTGTTCAAGAAGCAGGCCGCCAAGATGGGCGCGCTGAAGGCCCGCTACGACAAGGCCGACGCCAACATCGACAAGATCGTGAGCGCGCTTGAGGGCTATCAGATGACGTTGCTGAAGGACGGCGCCACGCTGGACAAGCTCTACGACCTGAACATGACCTACTTCAAGGAACTCACCATGTACCTGCTGGCCGGCCGCAAGCGCCTGGCCGAGGTGCGCGAAGGCGAGCTCAAGCAGCTCTACGAGACCGCGCGCCAAACCGGCCGCGCCGAGGACATCGAGGCAGCGCAGCGCATGGAGGCCGCCTGCCACCGCTTCGAGAAGAAGCTCACCGACCTCGACCTCACCCGTACGGTGTCCATGCAGATGGCGCCGCAGATTCGTCTTATCCAGAACAACGAGATGCTCATGATCGAGAAGATCCAGACCACGGTCATGAACACCATCCCCCTGTGGCGCAGCCAGATGGTGCTGGCCCTGGGCATGTCCAACAGCGAGGAGGCCCTGCGCGCCCAGTCCGCCGTAAGCGACATGACCAACGAGCTGCTGCGCAAGAACGCCGAGAAGCTGAAGCAATCCACCGTGGAGGTTGCCCGCGAGAGCGAGCGCACCATCATCGACATCGAGACCCTGCGCGCCACCAACGACAACCTCATCCAGACCCTCGACGAGGTCATGAAGATCCAAGAGGAGGGACGCGCCAAGCGCGCCGAGGCCGAAGCGGAGATCCGCCAGATGGAAGAGCAGCTGAAGGCAAAACTGCTGGAAATCCGCGGGTAGGGACCGCCTGCATGGCGGAAGCGCGCAAGACGCCTCCGCCATCTGAGAATACCGCTTTCGGCCTGGACCCGTGTAGGGCACCACTAAGCCGGAACAACAACGAGAAAGCCCGTCGCACAATGAGCGGCGGGCTTTTCAACTAAGAGAAACAGGGTGAAGCGAACGGGAGCCGTCGATTGCCGAACGACCCCCGCCGCAGAAGGCCTACGAGAAGCCTCTCGCTACTCGTGGCACGTGTAACACTCGTAGACGCCGGAATGGTGGCAACCGACGCATACCGCCTGGGCCGCGTTCTCCCGGGGCGTGCTGCTGTGCACCTTGTGGCAGTCGGCGCAAACTATCTGCCCATGCTCCTCGTTTTCGGGAAGCTCGTGGGGGTTTACCACGGTGCCGTTCGAGTCGACCAGCACTTCGCTTGAAGCGGTTGCGCCGGCAAAGTCCTCGTCACCATGGCAGCTCAGACACACCTCTTCCCCCACCTCGGTTTTCTTCAGCTTCTTCGCAGGCTTGGCGTCCATGGTGATGCCCTCGTGAACCTCGGAAAGCGCAGCCTCGTCTTCGTGGCAGGCCATGCAGTCGTCGGCCATCTGCGCATGGGCGAAGGCCCCGGTCTGCCCGTCCTCGAACGAGGAGTGCTCGGTCCCATGGCAGATGCTGCAGTCACTTTGCGCCGTCCACTCCACGGCGACGGACGGCGCGGCCTCGTCCTGGTCGGCGGCGGCGTCCTCGTCGGATTCGCCGGGCGCCGCCGACTTCGCATCGGCATCCGAAACCGAGGCTCCGGAGCGAGAGTCGGGGGCACAGCCGGCGAAGGTCACCGTCGCCAAGATCATCGTTATCAGCACAATCGTGAGAGCTCGTCTTTGACTCTTCATCTCAATCCATCCGTCCCGCTCATTCGCCGCGCCGTCAGAAAGACGCGGGCCCTTTCTTGCTACTTGCCACCCTCGGGCTGCACGGCACCCGCCAGGTTCTCGCCGGCGATGCGGCCGAAGCAGATTGCAAAGCCCACATAGGAGCCGCACCCCGGGTAGTTGCCGGACTTGCCGAAGATGTTCGAGCCCACATCGCAGCCAGCGGCGTACAGATTGGGGATGGGCTGGCCCCACACGTTTAGCACATGGGAGTCGGTGTCGATAACCACGCCGCCGTGGGTCTCGGCGATGATGGGGGCCTCGGCTACCAGCTTGTTGGGATCGTCGGGAGCCTGCAACCACATCGGGAAGATATCTTGCCATTCTTCGTTGAACGTCGCCGTATAGGAAGTCTCGTCGGGCATGATGTAGCTCTGGCAGGTATTCGCAAGGTCAGCACCCACGGCCATGGCCGCCTTGACGCCGTCGCCGGTGCACAGCGGGTTCATGTAGGAGATGCGGCCCATGGTGTCGAAGCAGAAGTTTTTCCGCATCTCCTCCGAGTTGGGGAACCCGCCCGTTGCCAGCATAACGCCGTTGCGGGCGCGGACAGTCTCCTCCGCGTTGCCCTTCTTGATGACTGCTCCCAGCACCGCGCCTTCCTCATCGGTGATAAGCGAGGACAGGGCCGTCTCGTACTCGACCGCAATCTTGTCGGAGCCCTCAACCGTGAGCAGCAGCGGGTAGAACAGCTCGGGGCCGGCATTCGACGCGGTACTTCCTTCCTTCATAACCGCCCAATGGGAGCGAGGAACCACCTCGTCTTCCGTCAAGCCGAAGCTGGCGAAAGGCACCCCTCGGCGATTGATGCCTATGCGGGCCGTGTCGTCGGTTAGCTCGGAGAGGAACAGATGCTCGCCGGTCTCCTTAACACAAAGCTCGTCGAGCCAATCGAGGTTGGCCGCGGAATTGTCAGCGTAGACTCGCGCGATGTCAGACGGGCAGAGTCCGTCTGTCGCCAGCATGATCCAATCGTAAAACGCGTCTGCGCTATCTTCGATGCCGGCATCCTTCTGCATAGTCGTGCCTGCACCCGCCATGCCACCGCCCGAACGGCACATCGACCCTCCCGGCAAAGACCCCTTCTCAACCAGAAGCACTTCGGCGCCGTTGGTCGCAGCCTCAATAGCGCAGGCAGCCCCAGCAGCTCCGAACCCGCACACGAGCACGTCGGTCTCGCGGTCCCACGTACGCTCGGACACGGCGCCCTTCGCAGCGGGCGCATCAGCAGCAGAATTGTCCGAAGCGGGCTGCGAAGACCCAGCAGCCGGGCTAGACGAACACCCCGCTAGCACATTAGCGCCCAGGCCAGCGCCCACAAGGGCCGACCCCAGCAAAAACGACCTACGCGACAACTTCTCCATGATGCATCTCCTTTCTTTCGGGCCGTCGAATGCGACCCTATGCTAAGCCGACCTTCCGCGGCCTCGCATCGTCATCGCTAGGACGAAAAGTTGAAGCAACATGGGTGAAATAAGGATTAATCCAGGGTGGTTAGTCTACAGTTTTGCCCGATGGGGGCCGATTTCCTCCTCGCATCACTTACCGGAATGCGGTACTATCCTCGTCGCAAGCATGCCACCCACACGCCTTCGGCCCCGCCAATACGCTAGAGCGCCCATAGGCCGCGAACCGAAACGCAAAGGGGGACAAGGTGAACGGATACGACTCCTCGACGATGTACAAATCCCTGCAAGGGTTTCTGGTGTCGGCCACCGCCATAGGGCTCGTTCGCGCGCGCCTTTCGTTCCAGGTACAAGTTAGCGATGCCTTCGATGCCGGCTTGACGATGTTCCCGCTACTACACGTCTTCGCAATCATAGCTGGGCTGGCGCTGCTCTCATTGCTCTCGGCCACCAACCCCCTAATAGCGCATCGGAAGCTGAGCCTACTCGCCCTTGGCGGATGGGTATCCCTTTTGTATGGCGTCTGCCTCTATCTACCACAGAGCAATGTGCTTGGCGCCCTCGGAATCGTCTCATCCGACCTGTTCACCGCTTTAGCGATTCGACTGTGGGGCGACGACAACGCCGACTGCTCCATGGAGCGTATCGTAGTGCGACTCGGATCGTCCTTCGTCGCGCAGTACATCGCCTACTCGGCCATGCTCGCCTTGACCGCCCCCTTACGCAGCGCCGTAACAGCGCTGCTTCCCGTCGCCATCGCCCTTCTACTGGCAAAACCCTCCCGCAGCTGCCAGCACGAAGCCCCGGGCAGCTCAAGGCCGCAACTTTCCAAGCACTCGTCGGCCTTATTGCTTATCACGGTAGGTTTTTCCTGCATTGCCCACAGCGTGCTCTTTTGCCTTCCCGGCGACAACTCTTCTGCCTGGGTCCTCGGCCCGCTGGCTATCGCCTTCCTGGTCCTCGGATGCGCCGCACGCTTCTCGGGCATCGATCTATTCAGAATCGCCGCCTGCCTCACGCTGGCCGTCCAATGCGCCTGCACGGTGCCCCTTCTCGTCGCGGGAAGCAACCCGGACACCGTCGCTTTCATCAGAAGTCTCAGCTACTCGGCCACCATGATGCTCGCTATGGCTGTAGGATGCTGGACGGGGCCTCGACTCCCCGCAGCCGGCGGTCGGTGCGTTTGCCGATGGCTCATCGTCTACTTCGCAGCGTTCTACGCGACGTTCTACCTCCTGCAGCTTGTACGACTTGACTCCGCAGTGCTCATAGCTATCATGCTGCTCTGCCTTGTCATCTCCGCGCTCCCCATGGCAGCCGGCGATTGGCGCCACTACAACACGGCGCCTGCCTATACGGACCACATCGAGCACGTTATTGCATCGCAAAGAGACGCGCTTATGGCACAGCGCGGACTCACCCCCAGGGAAAGCGAGGTACTTGCACTCATCGCCACCGGCAAATCCGCCGGTGAAGCGGCTACGAAGCTGCATATTTCCAAAAATACCGTCCGAAGTCAGATTCGGTCAATCTATCAGAAACTCGATGTCCACACCCGGGAAGAGCTCCAGGACAAGCTCCTGAAAGGCTAGCGCACACCCGCCCTTCCCTATCCGCACCCGCAAAACTCCCTTGTTCAGCCAAAAGACGGCTTTGCACACGCCACGCGCAACCAAAAGTTTCCCCAAAATTCAAACCGAAAGCGGTCGTACCCGCGGCCGCGTTGCCCTAAGCTTTTCCTGTCTTCGAAGACGATGCGTGCCCCCAAGGCGCACCCTCCGCTCGCTACAATGAACTGACGAAAAACGAAAGGCAGCGCATGAACGTAGATATGGCGAAACGGCTGGCCGACCGCCGCCGCAACGCAGGACTTACCCAGGAGGCCCTGGCCGAAAAGCTGGAGGTGTCGCGGCAGGCGGTCTCGAAATGGGAGCGGTCCGAATCCTCGCCCGACACCGACAACCTCATCGCTTTGGCGGGCCTTTACGGCGTGTCCCTGGACGAGCTGCTCTACGGCGACGTGACCGACGCCGAAGACGCGAGCGCAGATAGCCAGGACGCAGGCGCCCATGCGACCGAAAGCAGCCGAAACGCAAGTGCGCATGAGAACGGGAGCGAGGTCGAACAGCGAAACAGCGCCGCTGCGGCCGACAACGCCCGTAGAGAAAGCGGCGACGAACGCACCGAAGATCGCGGCTCTTCCGCAGCTGCCGAGGGCCCGCAGGCGCACGACGACGGCAAGGCACATCCCGAGGACGACGAAAGCCCCTTCCCTCCGCACGGCACGCGCAACGACAGAAGGCGACGGGGACGACACTACGTCGACCATCACGGCATCCACATTGACGACGGAGACGACCATGCGCACATCAACTGGCGCGACGGCGTGAACGTGCTCGACCGGGAGGGCAACTCCGTCCACGTAGGCTGGGACGGCGTCCATGTGAACGGCACCGATTACCGCAGCCTGGACGAGGCCAACGCCGCCATGGACGGCATGCCCCACCCCGGCTGGACGCGATCCCCCTTCCGCCAGGCATGGGACCGCTTCCCCTTCCCCGCCTTCGTGCTGCTGGCCTATCTGCTGGCGGGCATCTTCCTGGGGCAGTGGCTCATGGGGTTGTTCCTTTTCTTCGCCATCCCGCTCTATTACCTGGTAGGCGGCCTTATCGATTCGAAGCGCCTCGGGGCATTCCTGGCCGGGCTCTACCCATGGGCCGTGGTCGCCGCCTTCTGCTACCTGGCCTTCGTCGAAGGGATGGCCCATCCCGCCTGGGTGCTCTTCCTCACCATCCCGCTGGTCGAGTGCATCCTGCACGCCCTCTCGAAGTGGTGGCGCGGCCGCAAGCACGAAAACGGCATCTAGGCTTTCGGCTTGCGCAAACCCTCGGCCGCGCGATCGAAGGACACGTCGGAAAAGCCCTCGCTATATGCGCTTGGAATTACCACGGTGCCCCCAGAGCCCTTCACGCTCTCGTAAAGCAGATGCATAGTGCGCAGCCGTAGAGCCACGTCGTTGTCCTCGTAGTTCTCCGCCGCGTCCACCAACATTGCAGAGATGTCCTTCTCCACTTCCGCAAGCACCATGCGGGCGTTCTTCTCGCGCTCGGCTTGGGCCTCGGCAGACATGACCTCCTGCAACCCCTGGGGTATCACGATGTCGCGAATCTCCACGGACATGACCGTGATGCCCCAGCTCGAAGTACGCTCTTCGATGACTTCTTGAAGTTCCCGATCGAGCTGGTTGCGGCGGATGGCGACCTCGGACACGCTCGCTCGACCAATCGCATCGCGCAGGGCTGTCTGCGCAGCGAGAGACACCGAGTTGTAATAGTTCTCCACCTCCATGCAGGCCTTTTCCGCATCCCACACCATCCAGAAGAGAACAGCATCCACATTGATGGGAACCAGATCGCTTGTAAGCGTCTCCTCCGCACCGAAGCCGGTTACCATAATGCGCTGGTCTGCTTTGAGCGCGATCTGCTCGATAAAGGGGATGGTAACGTAGAGCCCGGGGCCTTTCGTACGGTTGAACTTGCCGAAGCGGAAAATGACCACCTTCTCCCACTGCATGGCGATACGCACCGACATCACCGCAAAGCACGCCAACGCAAAGGAGGCCGCAAGCCACCACACTCCGAACGCACCGACAATCGCATAGCCCGCGCCAAGGGCGGCAGCGAAGACAACCGCGAACAAGAACGACGAGAACAGCAACGGACCGTTTTGAGTGGTCCTCCGGTCGGCTCGAGAGTCATACTCCTCGAGCGAAGGCGCTGTGCTTTTACACGAAGGCCTGTCGTCCGGTTTCCTGTCAAGCCTTTTTGCCATGGACGTAACCTCCAACATTCATCCCGCGATTATCGCGGATCGCCAGATTGCTTTTCCTTCTGCATTTGCCGAACGACATCTATCATGCGCAGCATTACCTCATCCAAGGTCATGCCTAGAGCCAAACAGCGTCCCACGCATTCTTTGATCTCGACGTCCAATATGGACTCCACATCGTTTTCCGCTGCTTCGCCGATACCGCGAACAAAAACACCCCTGCCGCGGACGGATTCCACGTAACCGTCTCGCTCGAGATTGGCGTAGACTTTGCTCACTGTGTTGTAGTTGATTGCAGCCTCGGCCGCCAGAGCCCGAACGCTTGGCAGCTGCTCGCCCGGTCGATAGCGTCCCGTCTTGATGAGATAGACGAATCGATTGCGCAGCTGCACCCACACGGGCAAGCCCGACGATTCGTCTATCTCAAACAGGGCCATGGATTTCCTCGCTTCATCGTGTCGGCAGCCTGACAAATCACCCGCCGAAAGCATCCCACGGATTGTATCCGAACCGCGCCGATCACGCTGCAATTACCACGCAAAAACGAAGCACCAATCCCCCGATGATGCAGAGAGCATCGAGGGGAATCGCCTCCATCGGCCGTCGAGCCATAGCAGCGAAAACTTCCGCACCCAAGGGCAGAGCCACACCCAGCCCCAGAAACCCCACCACAAACCACGAGCCCAAATCATTCGGAGACAGCAGCGCCTCAAGCCCCGGCCGAGCGAACCCGTCTCCCCACGCCAAGGCAAGGTAAGCACCAACCGCCACCATCTCCCCCGCCAAGGAGGCGGCATGCGCCAGCCGCAAGCGCCTGCAGTCAGCGGCCAGCAAGAACCGATCATCTGCAAAAGATGCCGCGATGAGTACCACCGACAAGCCCGAAGAAAGCGACGACAACGCGAACAGAACAGGCAAAGCCGGGTTGTTCCACAGGGGAACCGCTTCCAAGCATGCCATGTAAAGACCCGTATACAGCATCACTCCCGCAGAGAGGGCGCAACATACAACCTCCGCCGAGCAGAGCACCCTTCGGCTCGACCGAGGCGCACCGGGCACCGAAGCGCCCAGCAAAAAACCCGAAACGAGCAGCGTCGCCATGAGAAGAAACGACCCGATGGATATGAGCGACGACGTGGGGCGCGCAAACAACAGCCAGAAAAGCTGGGGGCGACCCAGGTCGAGTAGCAAGCACAACACCGCAAGCACCAACAGAACGAAACCCGCAAGAAGGCAACGAACGCGAAGCCTCCCAAACACCGGCGGTGCGGACTGTCTTCGGCCGCAGGCGGCCCGCACCGCCAAAGACCACGCACACGTCACCAGCACGACAGCCGCCGCGCAGCCACCGAGAAACAGGTAGACCGTGACAAACGTATCAAGCACCAAAAGCCCCCGAAGCGACCGGACCCAAGCACTACGGCCGAGCGCGCCTGAACGCCGACCTCTCAGCATCGAAGTGTACCCCAAAGCGCAGCGCATACCGAGAACAAAGCCCGAAAACAAACTCCCCCAGTCCCCTGTAATAATCCGAGGCGGCGAACTTTCCCACGTTGTAGCGCCATACCGCCAACCAGGGAAGCATATGGGTGGAGAGGAACGCGTCCTGGTCCGAGGCAATGTTTCGAGAGAGCCCCGCGTCCCCCGACCGCCGCGCATCAAGCTCCAGCCCGATCATATGGCCAATGAACCCCAGCATAAGCCCCAGATGGTCATCAGGTTCCGAGTGAAGCCTGGCCAGCTGCAAACCGTAGCGACGATACGACTTCCGAACCTCCAAAACATTTCGTCCGAATACGGCGCTGTTGGGATCCACGTAGAACGACTCGAAGCACGAAGCCTCGGGCACGCCCACGCCCACGAACAAACGCAGCCATTCTCTTTGCAGAGCAGCCACCTCCTCGATAAAAGATTCGCTGCTCGCGAGCATATCGCCTTTCCGCCCAACCCGTTCCGAAACCCTACCACACCAACTGCTCATGAGAGCCAAGCCCTGTCGAGCAACCTCTTCGTCCATGGCGAAGGGAGCCTCATCAAACTGGCCGGACTCAATCTGTTGCGCCACCGACTCGAGCGAGGGTTCGCAGTACAGCAATTGCGAGGCCGAGATGAAGCACGCCCGGGCGCACTCCAGCGTCTCCTCGTCCCATAATTTCTCCGACGAAACCATAGCAATCTCCTCAAGGCGGGGGAGGCCGCCTTCCAGCTCTCCCCCGCCGATCAGCTTTACGGCAACCCGAGGCGAGACGTTACAGCTCCTCGTCCAGATTGGACACGAACCCCGTACCGGACCCTGCCTTCTGGGCCTTGCGGTGGGGATTGAGCACCAGGCGCGGTTCGGTGGTATTGCGAGGCAGCGGCTCTATTTCCACGTCGCCCTCGCCATAGCGAGCCGTTAGCTCTTCCCAAGTGCCAAAGTCAAGCGCCCGCATGGGGCACGCCGCAACGCATACTGGCTTGCGACCCAATGAGCGCTCGTCGCGGCACATATCGCACTTCAGCATGAAGCCGTCGTCCTCGCTATACGTGGGGGCACCGTACGGACAGGCGGTCTGACAGGTTTTGCATCCTATGCATACCTCATGATCGGTCCAAACAACGCCCGATTCCTCGTCCTTCTGCATAGCCCCGGTAGGACAGTTCTCAACACATGCGGGATGAGCGCAATGGTTGCATGCAATCGAGACAAAGTACCCGAACACGCCATCGGGGACGTAGGTTCCCGACTCGTTGCGATCCCAAGATCCTCCCTGGTAGTTGTACACGCGGCGGTAAAGGTTGTCCGGACCCAGGTGATAGGTCTCCTTGCACGCCACCTGACAAGCTTTGCAGCCAGTGCAGGCATCCGAGTTGAAGTAAAACGCAAACTGCATGATGAGTCGCCTCCCTTATTCCTCGACGCCCACAGGCACAACGATGGGCGTGTTTTTATCGGGGCCGAGCTTGAGTTTGCCCGTATACTTCTCCACCTGAACAAGCGTGCCGTTCCAGCTCTGAGACCCGCCCCCGGAAGCTTTCGGAGCCTGCAAGATATTCGGACAGCCGCCCAAATCGATCCCGGTCTCCTCGTCAATGTTGATCCACGCGCCGTCCTGCAGAGCAACGGCGCCCGGAACCAGCGTAGGCATAACCTTGGCAGGACGCAGCACCTGGCCATGAGGGCTGCTCATCAGCACGACATCGCCGTTCTTGATGCCCCGAGCCTCGGCGTCGACCACGGACATGAAGCACTCCTGCGGATACGCCTCGCGCAAAGACGTAACGTTGTCGTTCACGCTATGGGCGCGCCGCAAGGTGTGGGGCGTCCATAGAAGGAGCGGGTACTCCTCCGTTTGCGTACCGTGCCCCTGCTCCGGATCGCCGATTTGCCACTTAGCGATGGGAGCTATCTGGGAATAGCCAACCGAATTCACCATGTAAGCGAGGGTTTGGCAGTAAATCTCGAACTTACCGGATGCCGTGGCAAGCGGGCTTCCCTCGGGGTCGTTAATGAAGGCCATGTAGGGCTCGGGGACAAACGCGTCGTCTTTCTGGGGATACTTGATATAGCCCTTTTCCTTGAACTCGGTGAAGGAGATGCGGCCCTCGTCCTGGGTTTCCGCCCCGTCGATTCCGAACGACTTAGCCTCCTCTTGCGAAATCGTGATAAGCGGAGACGTTTGGAATGTCTCACCGTCCATAATGGTTGCATTCTTGATGGTCACATAGGAGCGCTCCGCGTCGGTCAGCGGGTTGACCACCTTCGGGTCGAGGTCAAGTCGTTTCGCCAGCTCTTCGGCAATCCATCCCTCTGTCTTCGACTCGTACAAGGGCTCCATAATCCGGTCGGCCCAAATAGTGACCGTCTGATCCTCGGAGTACGCGACGTTGCCCTTCTCCCAGAATCCCGCAACGGGAAGCAAGATGTCGCAATATTGACGAGTGGGGTCGAAATACGGGTTATCAGCCCAGACAAAATCCATCTTGCGGATGGCCTTGATACCAGCATTGGCGTTCGGCTGCTGGTTGAGATAGTTGCGGCCACCTCCCAAATACATAGCATGAAAGTCGATCTTGTGCTTGCCTTCGGGCCAGCAATCCCGACCGTACTCCCCGTCCAAAATGCTCTGCCAGGTCTCGGATGGCTCCATGTTCTCCCAATCGGCCCCGTCGAGCTTCGAGAACACAGGGATCGGATAGAACATGTAGACAGGACTGCCAGCTGGAGCCAAGGGATTGACGGGGTTGAGGTCGATGCTGGAAAAACTACCGGCGCCGACGGTGCCACCCATATAGGAACGTATACCCGACCAGCCCATATAATGACCCGGAGTACCTAGACCACCGTGCATGAGCGCCATGGTATAGAACGCCTGGCACAGCTGCTCCCCCGCCGGAATCTTCGCCGAGGTCATGGATGCGAAGAAGTTGACCTTATCCGTCGCGGCCACCTCTGTAGCCAAGTCGATGATCCTCTGGGCAGGCACACCGCACTTCGGCTCGGCCCACTCGGGAGTCTTCGGCTCGTTGTCATACGTGCCCAGCACGTAATCCTTGAAATTATCCTGAGGGTTCGCCCCCTCCGGCATATGGTCTGCGTCGAATCCTATGGTGTAGGTGTCCAGGAAGTCCTGGTCATACGTGCCATCCTGAATCCACTGATAGCAAATGGCCAGCATGAGTGCCGTATCGGTACCCGGAAGCACGGGGATCCACTCATCGGCCACAACCTGGGCCGTCTGGCTAAGCCACGGGTCGATAATGATGACCTTTGCCCCGTTCTCCCGACATTGGTTCAGCCACCAGCCGGTGTTGCCACTTAGATTCGACGTCCAATTACACCCAAACAGCACATGTAGCTCGCTGGTTCGCAGTTGCAGTGGATGTGGGGCGTTTGCCATGCCGAACCCGCCAATCATGTGCGTGTCGACCACAGGGAAAGCGCCATAGGAGATGGTGCCCGCTTCGGCGTGAACGGTACCGCCCAAGGCATCGAGCAGGCACACCGTCTGATCGTAGGTACGCAGGGTGGTCGACGGCGTTGCACCTCCGCAAAAGATGCCCTTGGGACCGTACTGGTCAACGACCCTCTTGATTTCAGCCGCAACGTAATCAAGCGCCTCATCCCAGCTGATGCGCTCCCACTCGTCCTTACCGCGCAACTCGCCGTGCGGGTTGTCGGGACTCCAATTTTTGCGCTTGAGCGGATATTTGATGCGGGCCGGCGACAGGTGATTGCTGATCTGGGCTCGACCTCGAACGCATGCACGACGCTGCGGAAGGGCGTAGCTATCTTCGTCCTCCTCGTCGGTGCGTATCTTCAGAGGAACGCCGTCCTCTACGTACACCTTCAAGATGCAACGAGATACGCCGCACGAGCAGTTGTACATGCAGGTGTTGGACAGCCACTCACCAGCCTCAACCAATGGCGTTTCCGCGGCCGCCACAACCTCCGACTGCGCGGAGTCCCCGTCGGAGCCCGCATCCGACTTCTCGGGCTCACCTGACGAGCACCCTGTGAAACCCACCAACGTTGCAGCTCCTGCTGCAGCCGCGCCCCACGCGACGAAGCTTCTGCGCGTCAATGATGTCTCCACGTGCTACCCCTCCTTTTGCTCTCGGAGAGTCGGCAAACTCGATTGGCCGCTCCCCTTTCCGGCAAATCTTCAACCGTCATAGTATTGTATGACGGTTGTTTGGAAGAATAGTAGCATGGTGGTAGAGGGGCTTCAAGGGTATATCCGCTAGTGCTTTATCCGAATTCAAGCACAATACGACTTTCAACTGGAGCAATTAAAGCATTGCCTGGGCGATGCTCACCGAGTCAAACAGAAAACACCATTTACGAGGTGGATTTAAGCCTAATCATGATGTGTTTACCTATCTATCATACTAATATATAACAGTTCCGATAGAAATACTCACAAGTAGCGCCAGGAAACCCGTCAGCAATCGACCCGCCCCCCATATCGCATCATCCGGTACGACAGATAGGCGCATCAAAAAAGCCAGAAGCGTCCGCTCCTGGCTTTTGCGTTTAAGTGGCGGGATGTACGAGACTCGAACTCGCGACCTCCGACGTGACAGGCCGGACTTCTGAAACTATCGGGTTTTAGCCCCACCATTTGGCTCGCTAACCATTTACTCTGAAAAGCATTATCGTTGATTTGGCTATACATGACAAATGTGGTCTCTGAACTGGTGTTTCCTGAATGTAAAAGAGACAACTTGATTTTTTATGATTCGCTTGAAACAGGCTCCAAAGGTCTCGAGTTAGCTCACAGCGCCCGATCAACCCGTATCGAATAAGACGTTTAGGACGCTTAAGCGGTTTAAGCATTGTGGAGTCGGACCTATTTTCAGACCTATTTTTCGATTGGCTTCAAAACGGCAGACCTGGAGACAGACCCACCTCCAGCTTGCACCGTCTAAGCCAGCTGGAGATATGAAGTGGCTCCTCATAAGCAAACTTTAGGATATGCTCGTATCACTTATCGCATAGTTCGACATTATTTCGGCAACTTCGGCATCGATCTTTTGTCGCGCATTCTTCCATGCATTTTTACCATGCGCCCGATTAACAAAGTATTGCGCAATAGCTTCGTATTGCATTGTCCTATCAGTAACATGCTCATGAAACTTTGATACGCGAACCAAAAGAAGCTTGTTCCACTCCTGCAATTGCGGCAATGGTTGAGTAGGTTGGCAAAGATTGGCAGATGCTATGGTAGTGCGCATGACCTCATTATCGATTTGCAGAGATATCGATTCTATGCTCTGAGCAATCAAAGCCATATTTTGAAACACTGAGCGAAAAGAAGCGAAATCACGATATCTCCTTGCAAGCTCTCCGCTCTTATAGAAGGGAGCATACAACTCGCTTGAAACATCATTGCAATCATCAAAAGTCTTTCGGGCAATGGATGAGATGATATTAAATGGTATATCTCTCATTTTTTCAGTATGCCCAATACTTCCCAATGCATAACCAGTAAGTTCTCTTAGAACGCTCAAATCGATATATGCATTCACGGATGTATTCGTAGCCTTAAATACAAGAGCATCTCGGTCACGAAAGTATCCGATAAGCGAGATTACAACCGAAATGATGGCACCAGTTGTAATGCCCATTAATAGATTTTGAAAAACCTCAATGCTCAATCCCTCTGCACTGAGTAGATACGCAATAGCGCATACAACAACAAGTGCCGAGCAAACGAAGAATGTTAAGCGATTAGTCTTCATTATTAATACTGTGTTCCCCTCTATGCCTCATATTCTTCAGCATCTTCAACTGCTATCACTTCTGCAACGTATGTGTTTGGATTGGCGACTTCTAACCCTGCAAGATAATCTTTAAGCTTTAGACACATTGGGGCATATGTCGCCAAAGTAACACCACCCGAAATAACACCACCAATGATAGGGATAACCTTCGAGACGCCCTTTGCAAAGATATCCTTGGTCATCTTGACGCCAATGTATCCTGCAACCTTTTTAACGATTGGATATATGGCACCTTTGGTCAATGCTTTTTGCGGAAGCTTCTTAGCTGCAGCAGCTGCAACTTGACTAGAAATCTTAGTAACAGCATCGGTTGCCCCGTTGGCTCCAAACATTACACCAATGAATAGGATGAGGAGATTCTTCGTCTCGTCGTCAATCTCTTCTTCTGTACCTTCGAAGATATGGTCCCATCCATAGAGATAGGCTAGTTTTTGGGTTATACGCAACACGTGTGCGAAGTATTGCGCAAGATCAGCCGGAACAGTGCCCGCCATCGCGAAACCACCAGGTATTCCAGCAGCTGTTGAAATGGCTGTTACTTTTGTAGACTCATATCGGATAGAAGCATCAGCTATAGGGCTAAGCTCCTCAGGCTTTATGCCAGCGGCAGCTGGGGATGATTCGATAGCAGTGGCAATAACCTCTGGAGAAAACTTCTTACTCAAAGCTCCGGCAAGATACTTCTCCCTATCTATCCTAACTCCTGGCAACTGCGCTGCCGAAGATAGAACTAGTTCAAAGTTCTGTGCGGCATCTTTCTTTTCTTCGGGCATGATACGAACCTCCTTAACTTGCCTATTATCTCATTATTAATGACGTGCCGTTTTCTATAGCGATGCATCTCGCCACAGTAGACAACCTCCGGCAAGACTCGTCGGAGATCTAACGGATTTGACTCGAAAATCAAAACGAATAAGCCGATTTGACCGATTAAGCCCCGTGGAGCCAGGCCTATTTTTGATAAAACCTACGACAGCAGACCTAAAATCAGACCCATTTTCGTGATTCTGCCATCAGGATAATAAAAAATCAGGAGCCAAAATGACTCCTGACCTCGTGTTTTAATGGCGGGATGTACGAGACTCGAACTCGCGACCTCCGACGTGACAGGCCGGCGCTCTAACCAACTGAGCTAACACCCCGTGGTGTTGCCGTGAAGAAGATGGCGGGATGTACGAGACTCGAACTCGCGACCTCCGACGTGACAGGCCGGCGCTCTAACCAACTGAGCTAACACCCCGTCTTCAACAGCCGTATAAGTGTACCCGCCAAACCTCGTCAGCGCAATACCCAATTTTCGAAATATCCCAGGCATCCTCATGGCCCCGCTAACGAACGAAGAACGTTAATTTTCATTGTCAGCCGAACACCTGCCTCTTTTCGACATCTTTTCCCATACTCAGCCGAACGCGTACGGTTGAGCATGGAGGCCGCGGCGACCGCGCGGCGGCCCCATCGACGAGAGGAGGCCGATGAAGAGCATGGCCGCGAAACGATACGACAGGCTCACCAAAGCCGACAGGCGCGCGATCGAGGCAGGGCTTCGCGCGAGGAAGGGATGCCGGGAGATAGCGGCGTCCATAGGGCGCTCCCCTTCCACCGTCGCAGACGAGGTGCGTCGCAACAGGACCTGGGCGCACAAGGACTGCAGGGGCATGCGCGCGGGCTCCATCCCCGAGCAGCAGAGAAGATGCGAGCATCTGCTGCGCTGGCCGTGGGTGTGCAACGGCTGCCCCGCCTTCCCGCGCCCATGCGGCAGAAAGCACCGTTGCGAGTACTCCGCCATCTTCGCCCAAGCGCTGGCCGACTCCACGCTCTCGGATGCCAGACGCGGCATCAACGCCCGCGAAGAGGACTTCGAACGGATCGCCTTCACGATACGCGACGACGTCTGCCGCGGGATGTCGCCGGAGCAGATCTGCATGGCGCACCCGCACTTGGGGCTGGCGCCTTCCACCCTCTACCGCTGGATCGGGCGCGGCTACTTCGGGATGTCCAACCTCGACCTGCGCCGCAAGGTCGGCTACAAGCCGAGGAAGGGGCGCACCGCCCCCAAGCCCACCCCCCATGGTCCCGAGCGCTCCTATGCGGCCTTCTGCGCCCTGGGCGAGGAGGCGTGCGCGAGGGCCTGCGAGATGGACACCGCCATAGGGCGCGCCGCCGACGAGCGCTGCCTGCTCACGCTGCTGCTCAGACCGTGCCGGCTGCAGCTGGTCATGCTGCTCGAGAGGAAGAGCGCGGACGAGACGGCGCGCGGCATCGCCTTCGATGGGCTCGAGAGGGCCGATTGCGCGACGGTCATGTCCCATCTGAACTCCGAGCCGCGCCCCTCGCTTCTGGGCATGTCGCCGTTGGCGATGCTGAGGGCGGCCGATGCGGAGGCGTACGAAGCGCTCTGCTGCGCCCTCGGGATGGTCGAGCTCCCCTACGGAAAGGCGGAGATGACCCTCGATGCGGTCAACCGCGAGCGGAAAGCGAGAGGAGCAGCGCCCCTGGGCTAGAGCGAGAACGGGAAAAGGCAGCGCCCGGAAGAGGCTGTTCGGCTGACCTTGGAGGTGCGCCCGACGGCCAGGGCGAAGCTATGCCTCCGGAGCCATCCGAACAGCGGGGGGCCGCGGCGAAAGCCCTGCGCCGTGCTTCCATCCCGTTCGGATGACCATGGAATCCCCTGATCGGAGAAGAGCGTTCGGCTGACTTTGCAAATCAACCAACGAACGAAGAAAACCGCCGCAGGAACCAACCGGCAGGGCGCACCCGACGCAAAAAAGCGAGGACGCAAGGGACCTCGCTTTCTCCGGCTTAGAGCGCCGGCCTGTCACGTCGGAGGTCGCGAGTTCGAGTCTCGTACATCCCGCCACCTGCATGCCAAGGCCAGGGTTCTCAGCCCTGGCCTTTTCTTTTGCGCTCCAGGCCCGCAGCGATATGCAAGCCGGCATATAGGCCAAAAAGCGCGCAATGGGGTCTGGTCGATCCGGTAGGGGTATGGCGTCGATTGGCGGAGCTCAGACCACGCGACACCTTCACCCCAACGGGCGGGTTCTCCGGTTTCGCCGCCCTGCTGTTTTGCCGCCTCCTCCCCCCATCGTCTGCTGCACTTATCGCTAGGAAACCCCCTGAGCATCCGCGCGAAGGGTAAAGGCGCCTCTGATGCCATACAGCAAAACCAAAGCACGGCTTCGATTCCGTGGTCGACGTTCATCCCGCGATGGCGAGACGGCACGCGCCCGATCCGTCCGTTGGGGTTCTCGATCTTGTTGGGCATGGAGGGCGCGGGGCCTTCCCGGGTCAGCCCCTCGTCCAAGCACGTGAGCAGCGTGCCCGCGTCGCAGAGTGCAACGAGGGCCTTTCCAGCCCTTCCGAGCCTTTCGCGCTTGTAGCGCTTTCCGTCGTCGCCCTCCCCCTTCAAAAAAAACGCCTCGTACTTAGTGCGCCGCCTACGAAAGGCCGCTATCCACCCTGCCGCCTCCTGCAGGCTATGCGCGTGCATAAGGTCCTTCGCCAAGGCATACTTTGGCCTATATCCCACAAAATAGCCCGACTCGGCGGAGGGGTGCCGGGTCGGGCTATTGGAGAGTAGCCGCTCTTTCGAGCGAAGGGTTAACTAGGCGATAGCAGCCTTAGGCTTCGGTGGTCTCGTCCTTATCCCACGGCTCAAGGGCGCAGGCATGGCGGGCACCGATACGACCCCATACCATGTTCTCGGCGTTGTTACCGCCCGAGATACCATAGGTGTGAGCGGCGAAATTGCCGAAGCAGCCAGCAGCGTACAGACGAGGAATTACCTGATCCTTGGTGTCCAGCACCTGAGCATGCTCGTTCTTCTTCGGGCCACCCAGAGTGGAGCAACCGCCGGGGTACACCGGCCATGCGTAGTAGGGCGGATTCTCGAGAGGCAGCATCTTATCACCGGGGCGGTTGAAGTCGGGATCTTCGCCAGCAGCGCAGAGTTCGTTGTAGTGCTCGACGCTTTCCTTCAGCTTCTCGGCGTCCATGAAGCCAGGGTCGACCTTTTGCATTTCGGCAGCCAGTTCTTCAAAGGTGTTGCCGGTCTTCAGCCAGCCACGCTCCAGCTCGGCCTTGTTGTCTTCGCTCCAGCCATCGTATCGACCAACTTCTTTTGGCAGACTGGGGGCATACATGCCGCGGGCAAGCTTTGCGGTGGGGTCGGGGCCCAGCCGTCCAGCGTCGAAGCCGGTCTGGTCGATAACCACCCAGTACGGAGCAACTGCATAGTCACAAATCTCGTCGTCAAACTTGGTGAACTGGTGCCAACCAACGTGCGGGCTCGCACCCGTCTTCTCGTTGTGCCAACGACGTCCAATGCGGTCCACATGTACGTAGGCATCGTTCTTGGGGCTCAGCTGGATTGCGTAGGGGTGCTCCGGATCATTGAAGTTCGGGTTTGCACCGCCGATCATGCAGTTCATGTGCCAGAGCTGGGCACCTACGTGCTGCACCATGGGAATACCGTCGCCTGTGTTGTAGGGCCAACCGTAGAAGCCCTTGGCCGGGTATACACGCAGGTATTCGTTCTTCATGTCCTCATTGAACTCGAACCCACCGATGGTCATCATCGTGGCTTTGCGGGCTTTGATGGCCATGCGCTTGCCATCCACGTCTGCGTAGCATCCCAGAATCTCCTTGGTCTCTGGGTTCTGGATGAGCTCTTCGTTGCAAGCGTTGAACAGCACTTCGATGCCTAGGTCCTGACGATGCTGGTCCATGATATCCCAGAAGTTCATGCCATAACCCTCGATGGCGCCGATCTGCATGGAGTCAGAGCCCGGCAGATTCGGATACTCGCAGCTCTCGGTGTACTTGCTGGCAAGGGTGCCCTCGTTCTGCTGCCAGGGAAGCTCCCAGCGGGTGGCATACTCGCCGTTGCGCACGGCTTCGGCTGCCCAGGCGTCTGCCATAACGTCAGGAGTAAGTCCGCGGCTGAACGACTTGATGTAGGTGGCGCACCCCTCTGCATCCACAGGAATAGTGAACTCGCCCAGATTGATAGAAGAGTTACCGCCACCGCGTACAGGAGCCTTTTCCAGGATCAGGACCTCGGACCGGCCCTCGTCAGCTGCGGTCACAGCCGTCCACATGCCAGCACCACCGTAGCCGATTACCAAGATGTCGGTTTCGTAGTCCCAGGATTCTGGCAGCCATTCAGGGGTGGTACCCGCCTCGGCTAGGACGGCCTTACCGTCAGTGTCTGAAGCGCATCCGGCCAGTGCGCCGGCAGCTAGAAGGGCCGCGCCAGCACCGGCACCCTTCAGGAACGAGCGACGGGAAACGTCGACGGTCTCGTTATTCTTCCTCATAATCTCTCCTCCTTGATTACGCGTCCCGCTCCCTAGTCGGGACGTCGTCACCGTGATAGTGCGTAGAACATTCGCCACACTTCAAGTGATGTCTTATTCGTGGCACGTTCCGCATTCGAAAACGCCAGCGTGATGACATCCGATGCATGTGCTGCGAGCCTCAGTCAGTGTGTCGGTTGCCACATGCGACACGTGACAGGCAGTACATGCAAGGCTCTCGTGATCCCTACCTTCCGGCAAAGCATGCGGATTGATCGCTTTACCCTGATCGTCGGTGACAACCACATCAGCCGTACGCTCGGCAATAGCTTCCAGGCTGTCGTGCTCGTGGCAAGCCAAACAGACTTCGCTTGTCATTTTCGTTTTGCGCAGCTTGGTAGCTGGGTCTTTGCCCGCTCCGTCAGCGTGTACTGTGGCAAGTGTTGACTCATCGGTGTGGCAGTCGACGCATTGGGTGTTGTTGGTAGCGTGTGTTGCAGCCAAGCACGCTCCGCCTTGAGTCGATGCCGCTTCCGTTTGATGGCAAACCGAACAATCGGAATCCGGTGACCAGTTCACCGTGATGGCATCTGCACCGTTGGCTTCGGCGCTCGATGCCGTGCTATTAGTATCGGCGCTGTTGCTCGATACGCTTGGTGAAGCCTGAGGCGCACAGCCTGCAAGGGCGATCACGCCCGCTACCACACAGGCAGCCATGGTCAATTGAATAGTGCGGTTTCTCATAGTTCCCCTCCTTTCTTCCCGCTGCGGCATATAAAACGCCAGAATGGGGGAGGGCAGAAGAACCGCAGAGGTGGATTTTTGCCAAAACGGAAGAAATATACCCGAGAGGTATAGGTGCGATTTAGAGGTATAGAGGGAAGGATTGAATAATGAAAGTGCAGCGCAGACAGGATAAAACGGTCATGAACGACTGTGAATCGAACACTCTCGCACTAGGCTCTCTCAACTAAGTCGATAAGCTCTTGTTGCGAGTGTACACCGGTCTTCTGGTAGACGTGCACAATATGACTATGGGCTGTGCCGACGCTGATGTGCAACTTTTCGGCTATGACCGCTTGGGTGCGCCCTTGGGCTAAGAACCGGAGTACTTCTTCTTCGCGAGATGTAAGGCCATGGCTTTGCGCTACCTCAGAAACTCGATCTTCAAGCGATGCTGCCTCGCCCTCCGCGGCTTTCTTC
The DNA here is from genome assembly GCA_910575165.1 of Eggerthellaceae bacterium. GTDB lineage: Bacteria > Actinomycetota > Coriobacteriia > Coriobacteriales > Eggerthellaceae > Xiamenia > Xiamenia aquisgranensis. The sequence goes on along the minus strand of CAJTDS010000003.1, from coordinate 136,562 downwards.
TTGAGAGTTTTTGAATCGCGATCAGTGAAACGTTGCACCAGACTTTCAGGAAGCAACAGCATAGCTATGGCCGCCAACACTACGACAAGAAGAGCGCACAGAACCGTGGAATCGATGTCGATAGCGAAGGGCAAGACACTGAGGAACCAACGTGCACCGAGAGCCAAGCCCATGGCAATCATGTTTGCTACCATGCCGAAACCCAAAACGCGCCAGGCTGAGCTTCGATGTTCGTGAGCGTGGCGAACCAGTAGGCACCAGAACAGTACATCGAAAAGCTTGTATCCCATGGCTGCAACTATGGCGACGAAGCGAGTGGCCAGAGGATCCACAAGCCAAACCACCAAGGCCCCGATAAGCATGAGAAAAGCTGCCCGGTATAAGGTTAGAAGTTTGATATTGCCGCGTTTTAGGAACAGAGCCAGAAGCAAAACAAGCACGAAAACGCTGGCAACCGTTCGGATGACGCCATCAAAAGTGAATTCTTCGGTATCGACTCGACTAACACCGAACAATAGGGACGAAGCGAGATTGTAGACGAACACGAAGGCAGCGATGGACAAGCAAAGGCGTCCGAGGCCGAGTTGATTGGAGGTCGAGTTAACCGAATCATGAACCGATTTTGCGGGTTCTGAGATTGGTTCATGATCGATGTCGCTTTCGCTACTCTCGTTGACTTCGGTTTGCCACCGCCCTGCAGAAAATCCCCGTAGCAACAAAATGTACGAGCCCAGCGGCACCAAGAAGAACAAAACCATAGCCGCCGAAGTGGAATCGATGATGGTCATGCATGTTTGAAGCAACGAGGCCACAAGCATGGAGCATACCGTATAGAGGTCAGCATGCTTCGAATCGATACTTGCATATTTGTCGCCCCAAAGTGTTTGCAGTAGCGCAGCGCCTATGCCCATGAAGACAAGACCCAGCGGAAGCGTGATAGAAGCATTCGTAATCGAACCAAGCGTGAATAGCGCTATTCCTGCAAAGGTTGCAACAACCGAGCTGATGAAAAGCAATGTTCGGGCTCTTGGATGGTTACCAGCTGGAATGAGTGTTGCAGCGAAGAAGCAAGCAAGAGCGGCAGGAAGAAAGAATAGAAAGTCGCCCCCAATTCCTTTGAAAGCGAAGGCTACCAAAGGCAGCACTTTCCATTGAACGATCCAAAGGCGACAAAGTCCAAAACCTAAGTAGCTCCAGTCGAAAGACTTGAAGGCAACATGCGAGAATTGATTGTTTGCAGCTGGGGAGGTAGAAGTCGCCAGCGCGGCGCTTGTCTTGGCCAAACCTTCATCCCCCCATGAATTATGCAACTGCCAGGAACCTGCACATGATAGCAAATCTGTTTGGGCATATAGGCCAAAAAGCGCGCAATGGGGTCTGGTCGATCCGGTAGGGGTATGGCGTCGATTGGCGGAGCTCAGACCACGCGACACCTTCACCCCAACGGGCGGGTTCTCCTGTTTCGCCGCCCTGCTGTTTTGCCGCCTCCTCCCCCCCATCGTCTGATGCACTTATCGCTAGGAAACCCCCTGAGCATCCGCGCGAAGGGTAAAGGCGCCTCTGATGCCATACAGCAAAACCAAAGCACGGCTTCGATTCCGTGGTCGACGTTCATCCCGCGATGGCGAGACGGCACGCGCCCGATCCGTCCGTTGGGGTTCTCGATCTTGTTGGGCATGGAGGGCGCGGGGCCTTCCTGGGTCAGCCCCTCGTCCAAGCACGTGAGCAGCGTGCCTGCGTCGCAGAGTGCAACGAGGGCCTTTCCAGCCCTTCCGAGCCTTTCGCGCTTGTAGCGCTTTCCGTCGTCGCCCTCCCCCTTCAAAAAAAACGCCTCGTACTTAGTGCGCCGCCTACGAAAGGCCGCTATCCACCCTGCCGCCTCCTGCAGGCTATGCGCGTGCATAAGGTCCTTCGCCAAGGCATACTTTGGCCTATATCCGCCCAAAAAAGCGAGGCCGGGGGGACCTCGCTTTCTCCGGGAGGGCTCTGTAGCGTCTGCTCGCCCGTCTGTTTGCCGTCAGGCTACTTCACCTGGTCGAGCACCTTCTGGACGGCGTCCTTGATAGCGCCGCTGGTCACCGTGGCGCCGGCGATGGCATCGACCTGAGCCTGGTCGTGCACCATGTAGGTGCGGCGCGGGCGCTTGGGGTTGACCCAGTCGCCGATGCTGGGCACATGGCCGTGACGGTTGTGCACGTCCTCGCGCAGGTAGCGCTCGCCGCCATTGCCCACCACGACGATGCTGCCGGAGAGGTTGCGCAGGTCGTTGAAGGTCTTGGCGTGGTGGTCGCGCTCCACGGCGAAGGAGATCCCGCCCAGGGCGAAGCAGTTGCCCTCGTAGGCCTCCATGTGCCACAGGTCGGCGCCCACGCCCAGGGCCATCTTGATGCCGTCGCCGGTGTTGAACAGCGTGCCGGCGGGGCTGGACTTGGTCAGGCCCAGGAAGTCATCCACCATCTGCGGGTTGTTCTCGAAACCGCCCATGGTCATGACCACGCCGTTCTTGGCGCGAACGTTGACCACGTCACCGTTGCGGTCGACCTCGACGCCGATGACGGCCTTACTAACCGGATCCCGGAACAGGCTCGACGCCGGGGAGTTGTACCACACGTCGATGCTGTCGGACATGGAGAGCACCTTGTTGCGGTACACCTTCCATAGGGCTGAGTTGCACACGCTGTCGCTCACGGTGAGCACATGCAGCTCGTCGCCGCCCTCCATGCCCAGCGGGGCCTTCTCCACCAGCAGCCTCTTCGACGCCGATGGCGACAACCTCGACAGCGACGCCGCAGCATCCCGGCAAAGGCAGTTGAGCCGTATCGCCTCGGCCCACAGCCTGGGAGAGCGCGAAACGGAGGTGCTGGAGGTGCTGCTGCACGGCGGGTCGGCAAGCGATGTGGCCCGTAAGCTGGTGATAGCCAACGGCACCGCGAAATCCCACATCCGCCATGTGTACCGCAAGCTGGGCATCCACAGCCGCGAAGAGCTCTTCGCCATGCTCGACGCCTTCCCGCCCAAGGGCGAGCATCGGGAATAGCTCGCAGGTGCCGAAGATGCCGTCAGGGCCCGCCTGCCACGCCTATCGCCGTTAACCCGCGCAGCCGCCGGCATGCGGCTCCTCTAGAGCAGCCGTATGTCGGCCTCTAGGCCTCCTGGGCCACGCGGGTGATGGTGGCTGCTTGCAGGGTGTTGCCGGCGCCGTCGGTGCAGTTTGCCAGCAGCACGTCAGGGCGCAGGCTGCCGGTGGGCTTCGACTCCAGCTTGAAGCGCAGCTGCGCCACGACGCTCGCGTCGCCGGCGTCGCCGTCCGCCGCCAAGGCCAGCTCCAGCTCGCCCAGCAGGTACTCCCCCACTGCCAGGGTCTTCTCCTTCTTCTTGCGCACCACGGTGACGGTTTCGGGGACCACCACGCCCCCCTCGGGCAGCGCGCTCAGACGCGCCAGGTAGGTGCTCTTCGGGAAGGCCACCGAGGCTGCGGGCGCGGTGTGCTCGATGTAGCGCGCAGCGCTGGGCATGAGATCCGCCACACTGGCTGCCTGCAGGGCCGCAAGGGCCTTCTGCGGTGCCACGTAGCGCGTCAGCTGCAGGTCGAACAGCTCGCAGGTGCCGCCCACCCCCACCGGCAGCGCCGCGCCGAAGGCAATCTTCATATGCGGCGAGAACCCCTGGCTGATAGCGTAGGGCAGCCCTGCGCGGCGCACGGCGCGCTCCAGGGCGCGAGCGATCTCCAGATGCGAGAGCATGCACAGGCGCCCCTGCTTGCAGAAGGTGACGCGCAGGCGGAAGTTCGCCGGATCGGTCATTGTGGGCCACCTCCTTCGCCGAAACCGTGCGGCTCGGGCACCGCGTTCTCCTGGGCGCAATCGTCCTCGATGGCCAACAGGGAGATGTAGGGGTTGCGTCGCGACGGCCGAGCGTTCGACGCGGCGCCGTCGCAGGCCTCGGGGGGCCCCGCGGAAACGCCATCGCCCACCGCGTTCGAGCCGGCAGCCACGCGCAACGCGGCCAAAACGTTGCCGGACTCCAAGCCGGGACATGCCCCGCAGGCCGAACACGCGCCGAACGTGCAGTCGGGCGTGGTGATCTCTTCGGCCGCGCGGTAGCGCTCTTTCGCAAGCCAGCGAGCCGACGCCCCTGTGGAGATATGGGCCCACGGCATCACATAGCCGGGCTCGTATGACGTCTGGGCCACCGCTTCCACGTCGAGCCCCACCTCGTCGGCCGCATCGCGCCACGCCTGCTCGTTGAAGTGCTCGGTCCACGCGTCGAACCGCGCGCCGCGCTTCCACGCTGTCTCCACCCATTCGGCCGCCAAGCGACCGCCGCGGCTCATCACCGCCTCCACGAAGCTGGTAGCTGGGTCGTGCCAATGCACGTCCACCGCCTTGTACTTCACCGAGTCGCGCAGAAGATGCGCCCGCCGGCGCGCCTCCTCGGGCGGGATCTGACCGTCCCATTGGAACGGCGTCTGGGCCTTCGGTACGAACAGCGCCGCCGACACGCTCATGCGGATGTTGCCCCGCTGCTCGGGCGGCACTGCCTTCTTCGCCCGGTCGTAGGCGCGCTGGGCAAGGCTTGCGATGCCCTTCACATCCTCGTCGGTCTCCGTGGGCAGCCCGATCATGAAGTACAGCTTGCAGCGGCGCCAACCGGCGGCGAAGGCGGCGTCTATGGCCGCAAACAGGTCGTCCTCGGTCACGTTCTTGTTGATGACGTTGCGCAGCCGCTGGGTGCCCGCTTCGGGAGCGAAGGTAAGCCCGCCCTTCTTCTGGCCCGCCACCAAGCCCGCCATGTCCACGCCGAAGGAATCGAGCCGCTGGGACGGCAGCGAGATGCGCGTGCCCGTACCGGCAAACGCGCAGTTCAGCTGTTCGAGCACCTGGGCTATCCGGGAATGGTCCGTAGACGACAGCGATGTGAGGCTCACCTCGTCGTAGCCGGTGTGGGCAAGGCCCGCCTTCACCGACTCCACGATGTTGCGCACGCTGCGCTCGCGCACGGGCCTATACATCATGCCCGCCTGGCAGAAGCGGCACCCCCGGGCGCAGCCGCGCAGCACCTCCACGCTCAGGCGGTCGTGCACCACTTCGGCGTAGGGCACCACGCACGGCTCCCATCCCGGAGACGTCGCGAAGCCCTCGTAGATGCGCTTGACCACCGTATCGGGCACTCCGGGCTGCGCGGGCTCAAGCCAGCTGCCCGCCTGCTGGGCGGCCGCTTCGTCGCGCAGGCGGTAGAGCGAGGGCACGTACCAGCCGTCCTGGGCGGCCAAGGCCCGCAGGATGTCGGCCCGGGAAGCCCCCTGCAGCCGAAGCTGGCGGATCAGCTCCAAGGCATCCGGTACCGCCTCCTCCCCCTCCCCGATGCTGAACGCATCGATGAACAGGTAAAATGGTTCGGGATTGTAGGCACAGGGGCCGCCGGCGACGATGATAGGGTCATCCTCGGCGCGATCGGTGGCGCGCAGCGGGATGCCCGCCAAATCCAGCGCCTCAAGCACGTTGGTGGCCACCAGCTCGTGGGCCAGCGTGAACCCGATGACGTCGAACTCGCCAAACGGCGCACAGCTCTCCATTGAGAAGATGGGCAGGCCTTCCCGCCGCAGCGCATCGCACATGTCAGGCGCCGGGATGAAGCCGCGCTCGGCAGCCAGGTGCGGCCGGGCGTTCACGGCGTTCACCAGGATGCGCAGAGCCTGGTTCGGCTGCCCCAGCTCGTAGGTGTCGGGGTACACCATGCAGAAGCGGAAATCGGCGTCGGGCTTGCGCACGGCGCCGAATTCGTGGTCTATGTAGCGAGAGGGGCGATCTGCGGCAGCCACCAAAGGCGCCACCTGCGGCCACAGGTTCGTCAGATGCTCCCTCATCGGGCCTGGCCCTTGGAGTCGGCCTTCACAGAGCCCTTCGTGCCGCTGCCGAAGCGGTTCGCCGCCACCGAGCGCACGCTTTCGGCCGCGTGGGCAACGCCGCCCGCCACGGCCGCAGCGCCGCCGGCCACCGCGCCCACGCCGGCAGCCACGCCGGCAACCCCGTCGGCTATGTCCTGGGAATGGGAGCGCACGGTGTCAAACACGCTGAACGCCTGGGCCTGCACGCCGGCAGGGGCCGACTTGCCCGCACGCTTGGCGCCGCGCTTCGCAAACGACAGGGCCGACTCGGCAGCCTTCGCCGCCTTCTCGCCCGCCATAGCGGCCATATCCTCCAGTTTGCCCAAGGAGGCGCCGTTCTCGTAGTACTCGATGGCGGCGCGGCCCATGGCCTCGGTGCCCACGTAGCCAATAGCGCCCTTCACGGCCCAGCCGAGCCCGGGTACCACGCCCACCAGCTGCCGAGCGATGGTACGGCAGGCAAAGGCGCCGCCCACCACAGCCGCCAGCTCCTTGGCGCGGGCAAGCCCCGGTTCTTCACCGTAGGCAGCTGCGATCATGAGCAGCATCTTGGCCTGGTTGAGCGTCATCACCGGCATGTCGGCGCCGGGGATGAACACGAACACGCCCACGCCGGCGTTCTGGATGGCCGTGGAGCGCACCGCATCGAGCGCCAGCGGCCGACGCACGAAGGGAAACGCCATGGCGAAGGCCAGGCGCACCTCGCGGCAGGCGGCGATGATCCACTGTCCCATGCGCAGCTTGAGCGACCGGCATACCTCGTCGGTCATCTCGTAGGGCTCCTCCTCGTGCTCCACCGTCACGGACTTCGAGCCGGACAGCTCCTCGGCAGTGGCCTCGGCCACGGCGTCGGCCATGGCGGCAACGGCTACAGGTTCCTTGGCCGGCGCGCTCTCGGCCTCCGCGGCGCCCTTCCGGCCCAGCGCTCCCTCCACGGCATCTTGGGCGGCGCTCACGAAGTCCACCGGCGCGTCGGGGGCAACCACGTCGCCGCGGGGGACGGGGTACCCCGACGCCTCGGCGATCTGGCCCACCAGCGTCGGCATGTTCGTTGCCACCATGCAGGGCACGCCCGCCTCGCGCAGGCTGGCCGCGTACTCGCCTATGCGGCTGGAAAACCCTGCCACCAGGCAGGCCATGTCGTCGGTGCGAACCGCGAAGAAGCTGTCGTCGTCTACCCACTGCACCGACACCTGGGCGTTTTCGGACTCGCGCGCAAAGGCGGCAGTCACGCAGTCGGCCAGCAAGGCCGGCGCCGACCGGTCGACGTACACCGTCAGCGAAAGGCGCACCTGGCGGGCGGCATCGATATTGGTCGACTCGTCCAACACCGCTTTCACGTCAATGGGCAGCTGCATGACCGACCTTCTTTCCTAGGAGCGCTTCGTCGCCATGCTGTGGGACCACACCGAGCCGATGAGCCCCAGCATGACGAAATTAACCACCATGAACGACGAGCCGTAGCTGACGAAGGGCAGCGGAATGCCCGTGATGGGCATCAGCCCGCAGTCCATGCCTATGCTTTCCAGAATCTGGAACAGCCACATGCCCACCACCGACATGACGATGACCATACCGAACATGTCGCCGGCCGATGCGGCTATCCGAAAGCATAGCAAAATGAGCGCCACGTACAAAAGCAACAGTACCATTACGCCGAAAAAGCCCAGCTCCTCCGCAAGAACGCAGAAGATGAAGTCCGTAGGCGCCTCGGGCAGCAGCCCAAGCGCATGCTGCGATCCTTGGAACAGCCCCTTGCCGAACAGGCCGCCCGAGCCGATGGCGATCTGGGCCTGCTTGAGGTTGTAGCCCTCTTCGGAGAGGTTCGCCCCGTCCTGGTTCATGAACACGAACAGGCGTTTGCGCTGGTACTCCTTCAGGATCTTGTACTCGCCGGTTTGGGACAGGATGGCTTCGTCCAGGGCCATGAGCGCCCCGAAGGCGACGATGGCCGCCGCCAAGGTGATGAGCATAAATTTCGGACGGGCGCCCCCCACCACCATGGCCGTGGCCCCTATGAACAGATATACCAGGCCGGTACCCAGGTCGGGCTGGGTCATGATGCACAGAAACGGCACCAGCATGATCCCCAGCGCCTTGCAGTACTCCTTCGGGTCGTCGAGCCTGCCGCCGTAGCGGGCCATCACCGACGCATCCAACAGCACCACCGTGATCTTGGCGAACTCGCCCGGCTGCACCTGCATGCCTATCCGGATCCACGACTTCGCCCCCATGCCGGCGTCGGTGCCGAGGCCTGGTATGTGGGGCGACAGGATAAGCACCACGTTGATGACCAGGAACAGCATGGTCAGGCCGGACAGATGCCGGTAGTCCAGGCGCCACACCACCGCCATGGCCACCAGCCCGGCCGCCACGCCTTGCAACTGGCGGGTGAAGCTGTAGTCCTCGTCCACGGACACCGCCGAGTACACAATCATCAGCCCGTAGCCGACCAGGCATAGGATAACCAACAGAAACGGCAGGTTCACCCACCGGCGGATGCCGGTGCGCTGCTGGCGGGCCTGCTTCGGCTCGGCGGCCCGCACCACCGAATGTATCTGGGGAAGGTTGCTCATGGCCCTAGTCCGTCCTGCCCGTGGCGCCGCTACCGTGGTATTCCACGGATTCGCCCGTCGACCCCGCCACGCGACCAAACGCGGTCAGCTCGCCGGCCTCGTAATCGAAGGCAGCCTTCAAGATCTCGGCGCCCAGAGGGGTTGCCGACTCCGAGCCGCCGCCGCCCTCTTCCACCAGAACGGCCACCACGAACCGGGGGTCGTCCAAGGGAGCGTAGCCAGCGAACCAGGCGAAGTCCTCCTTGCCGGCCACCTCGCCGGTACCGGTCTTGCAGGCCACGATGGACGGGTCGAGGCCCTTCTCCTCCAGCACCTTCCTCACGCTGGAGTTCTCCTCGGCCACGCCATTGAGCGCATCGCGCACGAAGACCAGGTTGTCCGCCGGCACATCGGGAACGGCCACCACTTCCGGCTGGAAGTCCACCGTTTCCTGGCCGCGGTCGTTCATCACCTTGCCCAGCACGTGCGGCCGCATGAGGTTGCCCGTGGCGATGGCACCGTAGGCCACAACCATCTGGATGGGGGTTGCCAGCACGTCGCCCTGGCCAATGACCATGTTGGTGGAGTCGCCGCCGCGCCACGAAGCCGCTTCGGGGAAGTCGGCCCAGTACTCCGCCTTCCACTGGGGCGTCGGCACGCGGCCGGCTATCTCGCCGCCCAAGTCGATGCCGGTCAGGTCGCCGAAGCGGTAGCGCTTGATGTACTCCTGCAGCGCATCATCGGCCACCTGGGCATTCGCATTGCCGCCCAAGGCGCTTGCGTCGTAGAAGTTCTTCGCGATCTCGTAGAACACCACGTCGCAGGAGTTCACGATGCCCTCGCGCAGGTTCAGCGGCCCGTGCCCGTTGAGGTTCCAGCAGTGCTGGGGCTGGCCGGTGTCCCAGCCGTCCCACGCGCCTTCGCAGTCCCATTCGCGCTCCGCGTCGGCGAACCCGTAGGCCAGCGCCGCCAGGCTGGTGAACGCCTTGTAGGTGGACGCTGCGGGATAGCCGCCGGCGATGACGCGGTTCATCAGCGGATAGTGCGACTCTTCGGACTGATAGGTCTCGAACTGGTCGTTGGATATGCCGCCGATGAACGACATGGGCGTATAGGTGGGATAGCTGCTCATGGCCAGAATGGAGCCGTCGCGGGGGTCCATCACCACCGCTGCGGCCGCCGTGCCCACGCCGGTGCCGATAACGCCGTTGGGCGCCACCAGCTTCGCCAGGGCCGTATCGCACACGTACTGCAGCGGGGCCTGGATGGTCAGCTGGATGTCGGAGCCCTTGGTGGACTGGACCTCGCTCACCACCTCCACCACGTTGCCATGGGCGTCGGCGATGACCTTGCGCTCGCCGTGGGAACCGGCCAGGAAGTTGTCGTAGGTGCCCTCCACGCCCGAGCGGCCCACCTCGTCGCCCGACTTGATCTCGCGACCGGCCGCAACGTTGTCAAGGTCCTCTTGGATAACCGACCCGGTATAGCCCAGCACGTGGGCCGCCAGGGCGCCATAGGGGTACTGGCGCACGAAGCGTGCCTGGCTGGTGACGCCCGGAAAAGCGTCGGAGTGCTCGGCGATGAAGGCTGCGGTGCGCATGGACACGTCCGAGGCCACCACGCGCTGGCTCTGAGCGCCGGAGCTGGTGTCCTGGATGCGCGCCCGCACGATGCCCCGCGGCAGGCCCAGCACGGCTGAGAGCCGCCCCACCACTTCGGCGTTGTCGGCCACGTCGCCCTCCGCCAGGATGGTGAGCGCCACGCGGTTGTCCACCAAGGCGATGCCGCCGGCATCCAGGATGCGGCCGCGAGGGGCCGGCGTGTACATGGTGGCGAACTTGTTGCGGTCGGCCTGGGCCACGTAGGACTCCGAATCCATCACCTGCATGGACCACAGCTTGGTCGCCAGGGCGCCGAATATGCCGGCGGTAAGCACTCCCATGGCCGCAAATCGCGGGGCCAGGGGGGCGCCCGTCTGCGCGGCGGGGCTCGACCCCGAAACGGAGGGCTCGCGGTTCATGGGTGCGCTGGCGGCGGCCTTCGCCGAATCGGATAGGGTGGAATGCACGCCCACCGAATCGATGGAGGCGATGTGACGCTTGACGCTGACGTCGCCGGACTTGCTGCGGCGGCGCAGGACAACCACGGCCACGGCAACGGCCGCCACGGCCACAAGCGCGATCGCTGCTGCTATAAGGGCGGTTACCATGGCGCGCCTACCTGATGACGGGAATGCCGGCCCCGCGCGTCATCTGGCCAACCCGCAACAGCCTCATCAGGATGGGATACAGGACGAGCCCCACCACGATGGTGAACAGGGAACACGGCAGCACCCGGTACATGAAGGCGTCGGCGAAGGACGCCTGCAGACCCAGCAGCATGAGCAGGCAGCCATAGCTCAGCTCCACCAGCAGGGTCGCCGCCGAGAAGATGGCAAGGGGCATGAACAGCGTGTCGTTGTCCAGCACCATGAACGCCCGGGAGGCACCGAACGACGCCAGCGTGAACAGGAACGCCTCAGCGCCCACAGGACCGGTGCCCATAAGGTCGCAGGCAAGCCCCAGGAGAAACGGCATGACGTTGCCGGCCTCGTCGGGCCTGACTATAGCTACCACCAGCACGTAAGCCAAGGCGAAGTTCGGCTGCGCACCGGCAACGGCAATGTTGGGCGCCGCGACGATCTGCAGCAGAAACGCCACCACGGCGCCTATGGCTATCCGCCCGATAGACCGCTCCATCACCGATCACCGCCTTCGCCCGCACTCACGCCCTCATCTCCCGATTGCCCGTCCTCGGCGCCCTGGGAACCCGCGCCCGTATCTCCCGATTGGTCGCCGGCGGCGTCCCCGGCGCTTCCGCCCTGGTCTCCGCCACCCGATTCCGCGCCGTCGTCGGCGTCGTCTCCGGAGCCGCCTCCCGAGCCCTCGCCCGACGCCGCAGCGTCATCCGACGAGCCCTGGCCGTCGCCTTGGGCCGCCGCCTGCTGCTGGCGGACGCGCTCCCGATGGGTGGAGGCCGAAACAGCCGCAGCATCCTCGGCACCCACGGTGAACACCACGAACACCTCTTCCAGAAGCTCGGGCGCATCGTTGGCCGCCACCACGATGCGGCGCAGCGAATCGCCCTGGCGCATGTCTATCTTGGCAACGGTGCCGATGATGAGGCCCTTCACGTAGCTTCCGCCCAGACCGGACGTGATGACCACGTCGCCCAGGCTCACCTGCTTGTCCGCCGCCACGTCCTCCAGGTACAGCAGCCCCTCCAAGGAGCCGCGGACGATGCCCTCCGCGCGGCTGGACTGCACCATGGCCGCCGCACCGCTGTTGGGATCGGTGAGCAGGCGCACCGTGGCACTGTGGTCGGCCACGTCGATGACCTGCCCCACCACGCCCGTGGCGCCCATGACCGTCTGCCCGGCGTCCACGCCTTCGGCACTGCCGGCGTCGACGGTCACCGTCTGGCTCCACGCCTGGGTGGAACGACCGATGATGCGGGCCGCCACGCCCTCCATCTCGTAGGCGTCCTTCAGCCCCAAAAGCCCCCGCAGCCGCTCCGCTTCCAGACGATCCTCCTCGCCCTGGGCGTACTGAGCTACAAGCTGGCGATTCTGCTCGCGCAGCGCCGACAAGCTCTCCTCGTCCACCGTGGCGTCCACCACCACGTCCTGCATCTGCGCCGTGGCAGCCCCCACGGGAGCGCCCGCCATCTGCACCGGGGCAAGCAGGCCGCTCATGGTCGCCTGAGCGCGATGAAGCGGGCCCACGTCCCCTTCGCGGGTATAGATGATCACCAGGATAAGCGATACCGCCAGAAATAGGGCGAGCAGGCCAGAGCTTGCCCCCGACCTGCCCCGTTGTTGAAAGTTAAGAGCCATAGGACTAGTGCGTAAACCTTACTTCGATCGCATCAGCGTCTGCTTCAAGGCGGTTGGCGTCTCGAGCACCTTCAGACAACCCATGACCACGTTGGTGAGAGCTGTCTCGCTGGTCCACACGGGAATCTCCAGCTTCTCGGTGAGGTAGCGGTCGAGACCCGAGAGCAGGCCACCGCCGCCTGTGAGCAGAATGCCGTTCTGAATAATGTCGCTGGCCAGGTCGGGGTTAGTCTTCTTGAACGTCTCCTTGATGTGCAGCACCATCTCCTCGCAGGGGGCCACAAGCGCCGCCCGCACGTCCTCGGACTGGATGGTGACCTCTTTGGGCTGCTCGGTGATGACGTCCTGTCCCGAGATGATCATGTCGCGTTCGCGGCCGTCCTCGAAGGGCAGGATGGAGCCGATCTTGATCTTGATAATCTCGGCCGTGCGCTCGCCGATCTTGATGCCCAGCAGGTCGCGCAGGTGCATGGCGATGGCCTCGTCCATCTTGTTGCCGGCCAGACGCAGCGAGGACGAGGTGACGATGCCGCCTAGGGAGATGACGGCCACTTCCGTGGTGCCGCCGCCGATGTCCACCACCATGGATCCCGTGGGCTCGGTGACGGGCAGGTCGGCACCCATAGCCGCGGCCATGGGCTCCTCGATCAGGTACGCCTGGCGCGCGCCCGCCTGCACCGCTGCCTCGAACACGGCGCGCTTCTCTACCGAGGTGGCACCGCAGGGGATGCAGATGACGATGCGCGGCTTGGCCTGCCAAGGGTACTTGCGGGGTGCGGCCTTGTTGATGAAGGCCGAGATCATGGCCTCGGTCACGTCGTAATCAGCCACCACGCCGTCGTGCAGGGGGTGCTCGGCCGAGAAGGCCTCGGGCGTGTGGTTGATCATGTTCTTCGCTTCGTGGCCCACGGCCAGCACACGATGAGTGTTCTTCTCGATGGCAACGACGGAGGGCTCGTTCACAACAATGCCCTCGCCGGGAATGGCTACCAACGTATTAGCGGTTCCCAGGTCAATGGCCATATCTGCCGACATCTGGCCCGTCAACCCAGAGAAAACGTCAAGGAACGACATGCTGGTGTACCCCTTGATTCTCGATAGTAAGTAGCTATGCAGTTTATCACAGGGTGCAACCTTCCCCCAGATGCCACCGCAAAATCCACGGGGCACACAACCCGACTTAAGAGTTGCAGCCTCCCGCACTCTGCCGCCCCTTCCCTTCCCCCATCGCCGCCATACACAAGCCGCACCCCAGACACAGCTCCCGTTGCGGCGGCGCACCCTCCCAGACACAGCCCTACGCCAGGCGCACCCTCCCCCGCCAGGCGCAGCCCCCGCCAGGCACACCCTCCCCCGCCAGGCACAGCCCCCCGCCAGGCACACCCTCCCATTGCGGCAGTGCACGGGGGCGGGGTTCTGCACGAATCGCCGCACAACCCCGCCCCCATGCACTGCTGTTCCTGAAGCTCGGTCCCAAAGCACTCCGTCAGGCGCCCTCGGCCAGCTCCTCCGCAGCCCCGAAATGCCCCACCAGCGAAAACCACAGCTCGGCCTTTCTTCGAAGCACCTCGCTAGAACAGCGCGAACGCCGCCTGCCGAGCGCCGTCTCCAAGGTAGCCATGAAGCGGGCGAACTCGAACCGGTTGAGCAGCTGACGCTTGGTAAGGGTAAGTACGTTGAAGCCCAGAGCGGAAAGCGCATTGCGTCTGGCAGCGTCGTCGGCTATTCGCCCTGATCCCGTATGGCACAGGTCGCTATCGTATTCCACGACCACGCGCTCGCGACGCCAAAGAAAGTCGCACAGGTAGTAGGACTTTGCGCACAGGAGCATCTTGTCTCGCGGAACCTCTGCCGACCCGTTCATCTCGAACGGCCCCAGGTCGTAACCTCCCCGCAAGGTGGGCGCGCCAAAAAGCACGGCAAGGTCGGACTCCATAGGCGAGCGAGCGCCATCGAAGGTGCAACGAATAGCCGATCTGGCACCTGGCAGACCCTTCACCCCCTCTAGCCCTCCGATGCAATCCAGCAGGAGCTGACGGGAGGCAAGCGGTCGCGAGCAAACGAACCCGCCCGCAGCGAACGAGGCCTTTCGGTACGCCCCGCAAAGCTCGGAACCGACAGACGCAACATGCTCCACCTTGTGAGTGCGGGCAAGCTGAACAAGCACCAGGGCCGGATGGCAGATGTACACGCCGTCCGCTATCTTAAGCACAGTCCAGCCTAGCAAGGAGGCCGGCTCCACGCAACATGAGAACAGCCGGGAGCCGCTTCGCAGCGACGCCTCGGGGACAACCACCTCAAGCGGTCCCTCGGACAGGAACGGAAAGACGGCCCGCACCCTGTCGTTGTCGCGGGCTCGAGGACGGACCGCCAGCTCGGGCAAGAAGGGCGGATCGGCGAGCGTGGCCCCCGCAGAACCGATTGCGGTTATCGGGCGGCAGTCTGCAGCGAAACGAGGGTCCACACTACCGTTGCCCCGACTTCCTGTTAGTGCGCCGCGGCAGCAGCCTGCGACGAATCGGGGGTCCGCGCTCCCCATCGAAGCGCAACGGCCGCCATCGCCGCAGTGCGCTTCGAGACGAGCTTCGGGATAGGCTGTCGCACTTGCAAGCTTGCGCCCATGCGACAGGGCGTGCAGGACAAGAGGGGATGCCGCCCGCATTATCTCAAGTGCCGTATGTCCTCCAAGAACGATGGTCATGAAGGGAATCCTAGCATCAGAAATCGCTTATTTCAAGGAAAAGATTTTACTGTTTTCCCAGTTCAAATGGATGTTTCATTCTGTTTGAACCGATGTAGTATCCAGAGAGATTTAGCCTGCAACTTTGAAAGAATCAGCCCGCAGCCCTGAAAGGATCGGGGCTAAATTCTGCTTGGATCATGCTTGAAATTGGAGGGATTGCCGACCTCGGACATCGCGGCACAGTGCACGGGAGAGGGGTTCCGCAGGATTTTACGCAGAACCCCTCTCCCGTGCACTGTCAACAGCCGGCAATGGTAAAAGTTGGTCGCATCGACTTCGCCGAGACTTCGTCAGTACTGCGTTGGTGTTTCGCCAGCGCTTCGCCGAGACTGCGCCGAAGCAGCGTCGACGCCGCGTCAGCGCTGCAGGGATATGCAGCTTTTTCGACATTGAAGTTAGCTGCGCATGGGGAGCGGCTTTGCGCTATACTATGCCCTCACGTGCCCTTGTAGCTCAGGGGATAGAGCGTCTGCCTCCGGAGCAGAAAGCCGCAGGTTCGAATCCTGTCAAGGGCACCACGAAATCGCAGGCCGGGCGCATACCCGGCCTTTTTCGTTGGCAATGCAAGGCATCGACGCGGGAGGCGGCATGACCGACACCATCACCATCGAGCGCATGGGCTACGGAGCCGAGGCCGTAGGTCATCTGGCCAGCGGAAAAACCGTCTTCGTCGAAGGCGGGGCACCGGGAGACGTGGCCGAGGTGCAGCTGGTCGAGGAAAAGGCCAGCTTCGCCCGCGCCCGCATCCAACGGCTGGTGGAGCCCTCGCCTTTGCGGGTCGCCCCTGAATGGCTCGACGGCATCGCCACCGGCGCCGCCCCCTGGCAGCACCTCTCCTACGACGCGCAGCTAAGCGCCAAGCGCGACAACGTGGCATCGGCGCTGGTCCGCACTGCCCACCTGCCAGAAGAGCGCGCCGAAGCGGTGGTGGAGCCCTGCGTGCCCAGCAAGCGCCGCTGGGGCTACCGCAACAAGCTGGAGCTCGCTTGCGCCGACGAAGCCGGCCGCTTCTGCCTGGGTTTCCGCCCCGCCGAAAGCGACCAAGTGATCGCCACGCCCACCTGCCCCTTGGCCCACAGGTCCATCCAGAAGGCGCCCAAGGCGCTGCAGGGGGCGCTGCGCTTCGCCCAAGGGTCCGGCAGCCTGGGCATCTACCGCGTAGGGGTGCGCAACAGCCTTCGCACCGGAGAGACCGAGATCGCCCTTTGGACGCCCGCCGGCGCCTTCCCCCGAGCCCATGTGGCGAAGACCCTGTCCAGCGCCCTGAAAGCCACCAGCATCGTGCGCGTCATGGCAGACCCAGGCCACGCCCGCAAGATCAAGGGCGTAGAGGTGCTGGCTGGCAAAGGGTTTTGGGAAGAGCAGCTGGGTGCGGCCCGCTACATGGTGGCGGCGCCTTCGTTCTTCCAGGTGAATACCGCCCAGGCCGAGAGGCTGGTCGATGCCGCCATCGAGTTTCTGGGCGGCACCCCCGGCGCCCGGCCCGACGGCGGCACCGGTGAGCCGGAAGCCCCTACCGGCCTGGACGGCCTCTACATCGCCGACCTGTACGCCGGAGGCGGTACTTTCAGCATCCCAATCGCCCAGGCCGGCGCCGAAGTAGTGGCTGTGGAATCCGCCGGCTCCTCCGTGCGCGATCTGCGGCGCAACGTCGATGCGAACGGCGCGTTCGTGGACGTGGTGGGGGGAGACGCCGCTCGCGAGCTGCCCGAGCTGGGAGAGCTTGACGCCCTGGTGGTGGACCCGCCCCGCGCAGGCCTGGCCGACGGTGTGGTGGAAAGCATCGCCGCCGCGAGCCCGGAACGGGTCGTATACATCAGCTGCAACCCGGCCACCTGGGCCCGCGATGTCGCCCGCTTCGAATCGAGCGGCTACCGCCTGGCCCGCGTACGCCCCGTGGACCTATTCCCTCAAACCTACCACGTGGAAGTGGCGAGCCTGTTCGAGCGCGCCTAGAAAAGGCTGCCGCAAGCCTGTCGTTTGCGGACGACGGGAAAAACAGTGCACGGGGGCTGGGTTCTGCGGGAATTCCTGCGGAACCCAGCCCCCGTGCACTGTCGAAGCACCCGCCAGGGAATGCGATGGGGACTGATGGGCGGATGGCAAAAGCAGGCGCTCACGCCACCCGCCCATCGAAAGCTACAGCGTCTCGAGCGCCTTCAGGCCAGCCTTCACGCTGTCGGCGGATTCGCGCAGGGCGGCAAGCTCGGCGTCGTTCAGGTCGAACTCCACGACCTCTTCCACCCCGCCGCGGCCCAGGCGCACCGGCACGTTCATGTACACATCGTCGATGCCGTACTGGCCGGTCAGATGCGCGCACACCGAAAGCACCTCATGGGAGTCGGTCAGGATCGCCTGCACCATCTTGGCGATGGAGGCGCCGGGGGCGTAGTAGGCGCTGCCCGTCTTCAGGAAGGCCACCACCTCGGCGCCGCCCTTCACGCAGCGGCGCACCACCTCGTCCACCTCTTCGGCGGACAGCAGCTCGGTGATGGGCTGGCCGGCCACCATGGTGAAGCGGGGCCAGCACACCATGCCCTCGCCATGGGCGCCCACGGCCCAGGCGGTCACGTCGACCGGGTCGCAGCCCAGCTTCTCGCACACGGCGAAGGACAGGCGGGACGAATCCAGCACGCCACCCATGCCCATCAGGCGGCTATCGGGAAGCCCCGACTCCTTGAAGGCCAGGTAGGTCATGACGTCCAGCGGGTTGGTGACGCAGATGTATACGGCATTGGGCGACTTCTCCACTGCAGCGGAGATGACCGAGCGCATGATACCGGCGTTCACGCCCAGCAAATCCTCGCGGGTCATGCCGGGCTTGCGGGCGATGCCGGCGGTGATGACCACCACATCGGAATCGGCCGTGGCATCGTAGTCGTTGGAGCCGGTCACCTTCACGGTGAAGCCCTCCACGGAGCGCATGTGCATCATGTCGAGCGCCTTGCCCTGGGGCAGCCCCTCCGCCACGTCCACCAGCACGACGTCGGCCAGGTTCTTAGAGGCGATGATGTGGGCAGCAGTGGCTCCGACGTTGCCGGCGCCGACAATGGTTACCTTGGGCATGGGCTTCTCCTTCGCGAAAGTCCCCGCTGCGGCGCAAAGTGCGAACCGGCGCTGAAGCGGGCGAACAATGATGACGGTGCCCAAGTATAAAGCTCCGTGCCGCCCGCGGCTCCATCAAGTCACAGACGGCACGGAGAATCGAGATTCAATCCAGCTGCTCCCCCAGCGCGCGAACGCAGCGAACCCGCAGCGCCGAGACCCATCTCCCGCCTCCCCGCCTCCGCAAGCGCTCGCAGCCCGAGCCCCTAGCCCTTGGCCTTCGTCGTGCGCTTCGTCGATTTCGCCTTGCCTCGGGACGCGCCCTTCGAAGCGCTCTTCGACCCGGACCGCTTCGCCCCCTTGTCGGCGTCGTCCTTCTCCTTGCCGGGGCAGTTGAAGTTCGGGCACAGCTTCCACGGCCCCCGGTTGGTAGTCACCACCACAAGAGGCGCGCCGCAATGCTCGCACACCTCATCGGTGGCCGAGAGCTTGCCGTACTGCGGCAGCGGGTAGCTGGTCTCGCAGGTGTCGTAGTTCTCGCAGCGAATGAAGCGCTTGAGCGAGCGGGGGTTGCGTTGGGCAATCAGGTTCGCGTCCACGCCGCGGGCCGCACAGGTGGGGCACTTGCCCACCACCACGTCGGGCTCGGCGTTGGTGGAGCAGTTGGGATCGATGCACACAATGCGCGGTTTACTGCGAAACGCCGTCACCTTCACCTGGGGCATGCCGCAGACCGGGCACTTCTCCTCCACCGCCTCGATCTTGCCCTGGGGCAGCGGGAAGGTGACATCGCAGTCCGGCCAACCGGCGCAGCCGATGAACATGCCGCGGGTCTTCTGGCTCACGCGAATCTGCAGGTCCTTGCCGCACTTCGGGCACGGCCCCACGTAGGCGTCGGCGGCCACGGCGTCGGCCAGGGCGTCCTTCACCTCTTCGGAATGGGGCATGAGCACCGCAAGCTCCCGGGCCAGCAGGTTGCGGCTGGTGTCCACCACCTTCTCCTTGGTGGCGCTGCCGGCGGCGATGGCATCCATCTGGGCCTCCAGGTCGGAGGTCATCTGCGAATGGGTGATGTGCGGCGCGAACTTGTCCAGGGCGTCCACCACCGCGATCCCCAGCTGGCTGGGCTCGATGGGGTCGTTCTGGATGTACTTCACCTGGTACAAGCGCTCGATGATGGCATGGCGCGTGGACTTCGTGCCCAGCCCCAGCTTCTCCATCTCCTGGATGAGCTTGCCCTGGCTGTAGCGGGCCGGCGGCTCGGTCTGCTTGTGGGCGCAGTCGGCGCCGTTGAAGGCCACGAGCTGCCCCGCCTCCAGAGCCGGCAGCGTCTCGTCCTTCTTGAGCCCGTAGGGGTAGATGGCCCTAAACCCCGGCTTCACCAGCACGTCCCCCTTGGCCACGAAAGGCTGCCCGGCAACGTCCAAGGTCACCTTCGTGCCCTCCACCACGGCCGCATCGGACAGCGTGGCCAGGAAGCGGCGCGCGATAAGGTTGTACAGCTTGTAGTCGCCGGCCGACAGGTCGTCGGGGGTGGCGGCGCGCACCGGGTAGATGGGCGGGTGGTCGGTGGTCTCCTTCTTGCCGCGGGTGGCGTGCAGCTCGCCTTTCGCCAGAAGCTCGCGGCAATAGGGCGCGTAGGCCGGGTTGCCCGAGATGGCGCGGACGGTCTCGGCCAGGTCCATCGAGCTGGGGTACACTGTGTTGTCAACGCGCGGGTAGGAGATGTAGCCGCTCATGTACAGGCTCTCGGCGATGCGCATGGTGCGCGCCGGCGAGATGCCCTCGGCCGAAGCCGCGGCCATGAGGCTGGTGGTGTTGAAGGGGACAGGGGCCGGCACCGTGCGCTTCTTCTTCTCGACGTCGGTCACCGTGGCGCTGACGGCGCCGGAAACCGCCTCCATGACAGCCTGGGCCTCGGCCTGGCTCTTGAAGCGAGCCGTGGTGTGGGTGGCCTCGAAGGAAAGCGGGCCGTCGCCGGCGGTGGGCCCGGCGGTGGCTTCGGCGTCGAAGGCGCCCTTGATCACCCAGTAGTCCTCGGGCACGAAGGCCATGCGCTCCCGCTCGCGGGCCACGATCAGCGCCAGCGTGGGAGTCTGCACGCGCCCGGAGCTGCGCACGTTGCCGTAGCCGGCGAACTTCACCAGCGTCAGGTAGCGGGTGAGCACTGCGCCCCAGATAAGGTCGATGTCCTGGCGCGAACCGCCGGCTGCGGCCAAATTGGCGTCCAGGTCCACCAGGTTGCCGAAGCCATGGGCGATCTCCTCCTTCGTGAAGGCGGAGTAGCGGGCGCGCGACACCGGGATGGAGGGATTCACCTCCTGCACGCAGGAAAGGGCGTCCGAGCCGATAAGCTCGCCCTCGCGGTCGAAGTCGGTGGCGATGATGACTGAATCGGCCTTCTTCGCCAGGTTCTTCAGGCTGCGGATGATGTCCTTCTCCTTGGGCAGCTTCTCGATGGGAGCGTACACCAAATACGGCAGAGCCTCCATCTTCCACGTCTTCAGCTCCACGCCGTCGGCGGTGAAGGGCTTCTTCTTCTTGAACGGGGGGCGCGGAAGCGACGCAGGGATGGACGCCGGGATGCGCGAGCCTTCGGCATCCACTGCCTGCCAGCCGCCGCGCTGCCTATATATAAGCGAGGGCGCGAAGTCCGGCCCCAGTATATGGCCCCGAAGGCCGATGGTCACCCACTCCTCGCCGTCGACGGTGAACCGGTACACGGGCGTGGTGTAGACCTTGTCCGCCTTCGGCTTGCCGGCGCCCAACAGGTCGGCGATTTTCTGAGCCGCGTCGTTCTTCTCGGTGATGACCAGCCTCACGCAAGCCTTCCTTTCCCTTGGCGCCCCACGAAAACGCGCCTTTATGCCGCGAAAGCCGCAGCTCGACAGTATATTCTGCACGATTTCCCCCTGAAGTTTCGCTCTAGGGCCTGCCTCAGGGGGAAGCTCGAAAGTTCCCGCAAGCTTGTTAGCATACACATTTTTCCGGCGAGCGAAACCCCCTAATTCCCCGCGGAGGCCCTATGCAAAACCTTTGCACCCGCCGTGGAAACGCACCCGCCGCGGTCCCGACAGCCCGCGCAGTGGGATACCATGGAAAGCTATCCGCCTGCCGCAGGACCGCCGCGAACCAGCCCAAGAGCGGCGCAGCCGGGCATCGTTCACGTTATCGAACCGAGGAGGCCCTATGTTCGGAGAGGACCTGGAGCGCATCGTCGCACGCATCGAGAAGAACTACGAAGCCGACGAGATATTCTTCACCAAGCCGGGCCGGCGCTTCCCCAACCGCACGGCCATCAAGGGCATCATCACCGAGCTGCGGCGCGTGATGTTCCCGGGCTACTTCGGCCAGGAGATGCTCACGTCCTCCACCAGCCCCTCCTACTTCATCGGGCAGACGCTCATCGAAGTTGAGCGCGCCCTGCGCGAGCAGCTGGTGCTGGCCTTCGCCTACACCGCCACCGACGCGGCCTCCGGCGCTGGCAGCAGCTGCGACGACGACTGCCGCCCCTGCCGTTTCTGCTCCGACGACGAGGTGCAGAAGCGTGCCGACGAGGTGTGCGCCGCCTTCTTCAACGAGCTGCCGGAAATCCAGCGCGTCCTGCTCACCGACGTGCAGGCGCTCTTCGACGGCGACCCGGCGGCCGGCTCGAAGGAGGAGGTCATCTTCACCTACCCGGGGCTCTACGCCATCTACGTGTACCGCATCGCCCACGTGCTCTTCCAGCAGGACGTGCCCATCCTGCCCCGGGTGATGACCGAGATCGCCCACTCGTCCACCGGCATCGACATCGGCGCCGGCGCGCACATAGGCGAGTACTTCTTCATCGACCACGGCACGGGCGTGGTGATCGGCGAGACCACCGCCATCGGCGACCACGTGAAGCTCTACCAGGGCGTGACCCTGGGCGCGCTCTCCACCCGCGGAGGCCAGCGGCTTTCGGGCGTGAAGCGCCATCCCACCATCGAGAACAACGTGACCATCTACTCGAACGCCAGCGTCCTTGGCGGCGAGACGGTCATCGGCGAGGGGTCGGTCATCGCCGGCTCCACATTCATCACCGCCTCGGTGCCGCCCCATTCCCGCGTGTCGGTGAAGGCGCAGGAGGTTACCGTGCGCCGCCCCGGCGAGCTGGACTAGAGAACCGCAACGTCTGCCGGTTGCGCCCGCGCCGAATGCAGCCCGGGCGCAACCGCGGCGCCGCCTTACCAGGAGAACCGCTTTTCCCTTAAGGAGCAACAGGAAAGGAAGGTCCACCCATGAAGAAAGTACTCGCTCTGTTCCTCGGCCTGATCGGCGCCCTCGTGCTCGCCTGCGTGGCGGTTATCGCCGTGCCGTCGCTGGACGACCTGCTGGACGATTCGCCCCTTGCCGGCATCGTGGAGGCGGTGGACGACCTGAAGAGCGGCTTCGAGAACGCCGTGGGCGGTGCCAAGGACGGCGCGGTCAACGCGGCCATCGACGCGAGCGGCATCAAGACCCGGGTGCAAAGCGCACTGGACTCCAACGTGGACCGCATCGCCGAGGCCACGGGCATCCCCGCCGACACCGTGCAGAGCGCCGTGAGCGCCATCAACGTGGAGGACTGGCAAGCCACCACGCTGCCCGACTCCGCCGCTGAGACCGGCTCGTTCTCCGGGAGCGCCATGGGGGTGGACGGCACCGTCACCCTCTACGACGACCCGGGCTACGTCACCGTGGAGGCCTACGGGCAGGAGATCACCTTCGCCATTCCGCCCGACGCCCAGGACTACCTGGCCTACGCCTCGATGCTGGGCTAGAGACGCAGCCGCACGGCGGCACGGCACCCGCCGACCCGCCGTGCGCATTGGGTGTTGCCTGGGGCCTTCGCCGAAGCAGGGTTCGCCGCGCTTGCTATACTGAAGCGCGAACAATCCTGCCGGCACCCCACCCTCGAGGAGCCCCCATGCAAGTTGAGCTTCTGTACCACACCCCCGACCCCGAGCGCGCCATCGCCACCGCAGCACGCCTGTGCTACGCCCCGGTGGGCGCCAGCGAGCTGATGGAGACCATGCCCGAGGAGCGCGTGAGAAGCGTGCTTTCCACCATCATGGGCAGCGGCCACTTCTCCACCCTTGAGCACGCCAGCTACACCTTCGCCGTGGACGGCGTCTCGCGAGCCCTCACCCACCAGCTGGTGCGCCACCGCATCGCCAGCTTCAATCAGCAGAGCCAGCGCTACGTGAAGTTCAGAAACGGCGTGCCCGTGGTCAAGCCCGACTCCGTGGCCCAGGACCCCGAGGCCTCGGCCGCCTTCGACGATGCGGTGCAGGCGGCGGTGGACGGCTACCAGAAACTGCTTGAGCTAGGCGTTCCCGCGGAAGATGCGCGCTATCTGCTGCCCAACGCCGCCGAGAGCAAGATCGTCATCACCATGAACGTGCGCGAGCTGCTGCACTTCTTCAAGCTGCGCTGCTGCAACCGCGCCCAATGGGAGATTCGCGACATGGCCCACAAGATGCTGGAGCTGGCCCGGCCCACCGCGCCGTTCATCTTCGCCGACGCCGGGGCTCCCTGCGTGAGCGGTGCCTGCCCCGAAGGGAAAATGACCTGCGGAAACCCCTACCCCCGCGTGTCGCGCGACGCCCTGGGGGCCTAGCACCATGGCCAAGAAGAGCGACGCATCCCGCGCCTTCTCCGAAGACGGGGCGCTGAAGACCCACGTGGGCGGCCAGGCGCTCATCGAGGGGATCATGATGCGCGGGAAGTACAACTGGTCGGTGGCGGTGCGCCAGCCCAACGGCCAGGTTTACACGGAAGAACACGACCTGGCCAGCGGCAGGAAGAAGAACGGCTGGATGTACTGGCCGCTGGTGCGCGGATGCCGCGCCATGGTGGAGTCGCTGGCGCTGGGGTTCAAGGCGCTCGAGATCGCGGCCATGCACGCCTTCGACGAGAGCGCAGGCCAGGCCGACACCGAGCGCGCGAAGGAGAATCTTCACCAGGAAGAGCTGGAAGCGGTGCTGCTGGACAACGCCTTCGAAGACGAGTTCGGCGACGGGGCCGGCCGAAACACCGGCGTCGACCCTGCTGCTCT
The DNA here is from genome assembly GCA_910575165.1 of Eggerthellaceae bacterium. Taxonomy (GTDB): domain Bacteria; phylum Actinomycetota; class Coriobacteriia; order Coriobacteriales; family Eggerthellaceae; genus Xiamenia; species Xiamenia aquisgranensis. The sequence goes on along the minus strand of CAJTDS010000003.1, from coordinate 112,397 downwards.
GGCCGCCGCCAACGAGCGTGCCTTCAGCTGGAAGGACGACTTCGGCCGTCCCGACACCGTCATCGACGCCCTGGGAGCCCAACGCACCTTGGAGGTAGTGAGCGAGCCCGCGCCCGCCGGCGAAGCGCAGGCCTCCCCCACCGCCGAGGGCAGCGAGTCAGCCGAGCCCAAGAAGGGTTTCATGGACGAGGAGGTGGAGTTCGGGCACAAGGAGATGGTGGTCTCCATGGTGTTCGGACTGGTGCTGGGCGTGGTGCTGTTCATCGTGGCGCCGGCCTTCATCACGAACCTGCTGGTGGGCGAGTACGATGGCAACCCCATCGCCTGGAACATCGTGGACGGCATCCTGCGCGTGGCGGTATTCGTGGGCTACCTGTGGCTGATCGGCCGCATGAGCGACATCAAGCGCATGTTCGGCTACCACGGCGCCGAGCACAAGACCATCCACTGCTTCGAGCACGGACTGCCCCTCACGCCCGAGAACGCCCGCAGCTTCCCGCGCCTGCACGTGCGCTGCGGCACGGCGTTCCTGATCATGGTCATGATCATCGCCATCTTCGTGTACACCGTCATTCCGGTGCCGGCGCTCATCAGCGCCTGGGGCATCCCCGACGGGGCGCCGAAACTGGCGCTAGTTATCGCCATCCGCATCCTGTTCGTGCCCGTCATTGCCGGCATCGCCTACGAGATCACGGTGAAGTGGGCCGGCAGCCACCCGGACAACCCGCTGGTGAAGGTGGTGCTGTGGCCCGGTATGCAGCTGCAGTACCTGACTACCAACGAGCCCGACGACGGCCAGATCGAATGCGCCATCGAGGCCATGAAGCTGGTGCTGGAGCGGGAGCAGCGGGAAGAGGCAGCGGCCGCGGCTGGCGGCAAGCCTGTTGCCGAAGGTGCCTCGTAGTACCAACCTGAATTTCGCGGAGGGGCCCGAAGGACAGGAGTCCATACTCGAACAGTCCTGAGCTCGGGCACCGAACGCTTCGCGTTCTGCCCTCGTGCGGAACTGCGCGTGGACCCCTGTCCTTCGGGCCTGATGCGAGCAATGCGGAAAGGAAGGCCATGAGCGATAACTTTACTCCCCTGCTGACCAGCTACGACTGGAACGCGGAGTGGCAGGAGCTGCAGCGGTTGCGCCGCCGCAAGGACGATTCCGCCTACTGGGACAAGCGCGCCGCCACCTTCACCACCAAGGACGCGCCGAATCGCTACGTAGAGGACTTCCTGCACCTGGCCGACATCAAGCCCGGCGAGACGGTGTTCGACATGGGCTGCGGCACCGGAGCGCTGGCCGTGCCGCTGGGGCAGGCCGGACACAAGGTGGTGGCCGCCGACTTCTCCCAAGGGATGCTGGACGCCATGCAGCGAAACCTTGACACCGCTGGAGTGACGACGGTATTTCCGAAGTGCATGAGCTGGGACGACGACTGGGCTGCCTTCGGCGTGCGGACCGGCATGGTCGACGTGGCCATCGCCTCGCGCTCCATCGCCACCGACGACCTGCGCGACTCGCTGATGCGACTGACCGATGTGGCGCGTCGCCGCGTATGCATCACGCTGTCCACCGGGTCGAGCCCGCGGGTGGACGAGCGGATACTCTCGGCCGTAGGGCTTTCGCAAGTGCTGGGGCGCGACTACCTGTACGCCTTCAACATCCTGGCGGACGAAGGGCTGAAGCCGCAGGTGGACTATATCAACAGCACCCGCGAGGACACCTTCGCCACGCCCGAGGACGCCTACGACGACTTCGCCAAGATGATTCGCGACGCCGGGTCGGTGGGCGCCACCGAAGCCGAGCTTGCCGCCGCCTGCGATCGCCTGCGCGGCTGGCTGGAAGAAAATTTGGAGCCGAACCCCCACGCCGGAGAATCCGATCAAAAAGGGGTGCCCCAAGGCGCCTGGCACCTGAAGCAACCTCGTATAGTGGCCTGGGCGTTTATTGCCTGGGAAAAGTAAACCCTGCGAAGTTGTAGCGAAGGCGGCGCAGCCATCGAGGACTGCGCCGCCTTCGCTACGGTTGGCTTTCGGCAGGCTGCCGGCGTCTACGGCCCCACCAGCTCGGACATCTCGAAATCCTCACCGCAGCAGGGGGCAGACGAAACCGGCGAATAGGACCTGGGGCACCCGAATCGGGCCACCCTAAGCCCCTACCGCCTTCGGAGCATCCGCATAGAGGCCCTTCACTTCGTCCCACGCCACTGGCTTCGCCGGAGAAAGAGCACCGGTAATTGCATGAATCGTGGCATAGCGTCCGGAAGTGAAGCACGACCCCGCTGCCATACCATCGGTGTAGATCCAGTCATGATTGCCGCATAGCTCACCGGCACAGAAGCCGACGGCGTAGAGCCCCGGAATCGGATTCCGCTCACGGTCCACTACCTGATAGTTTCCGTCCACGACAAGGCCGCTGCAAATCGCGGAGACCCGCACCCATTGCGACACACCCCAGTACGGCGGAGTATCGATTGGTTGAAGAAACCGCTCGTCGAGCCCGAAGTCGGTGTCCTTTCCTTTTGCGCACATTTCGTTGAAGCGGGCAACGCTAGCCTTCAGGTTGTCTGCTGGGATGCCGAGCTCGCCAGCCAACTCGTCAAGAGTGTCGCAGCGATGCGTGTTGACGAGGTCGGGGTAGACCCCCTTCGGGTTCTCTACGAGGCCTGGAATGTATTTCTCAAGTGCCTCGGGTTTGGGAGCGGTACCTCCCCATGTTGCAATCTTCTCTGGATAGGAGCTATCGAAGATCCTGCAGAACACTCCGGGGTCGTCGCCGGCCGTGTTCTTCTCGGACAGGGTCAGGTTCCACGAAATCATGGGAATGTCCTCGTTCATAAAGCGCTCGCCGTTCATATCGACCGCAAGGAAGGGCAGCTCAGCGATGGGCTTGGGAGCGGAATCCATATCGTGGAACTGTTTCGCATGACCAACATGGCTCATCCATCCTCCGGCCAAGGCACACATGAGGATTCCATCGCCAGTCTTGTTGACCTGTTTGCGAGCAAACGGCGCGGCATCGGGAGAGTATCGCCTGACGAGAGACTCGTTGTTCTGGTAATCTCCCGTCGCAACAATGACCGCCTGCGTCGCGTTGAACTTGATGTAGCCATCTTGCGCTTTGCCCACAACGCCCACGCACGCCCCGTCCTCCATCAGCAGCTGCACGCCGGGAGTGCTGTAAAAGAAATCGGCTCCCCTCTGCTCGGCGAGCCCCGCCAAAGCCTCAATAAGCTTTCCGTGATTCTCTGGCTTCTCGCCGAAAGTGTGCCGGCGAAACGAAGCAACCTCTTCTTCGTAGGTACGCGTGGTATCGTTGTAGGTGCAGGCGGGGTATCCGACCTCTTCGGCCATTTTGTCCAACCAGCACAACGTCTCGCCTGAATGAAGCGCGAAGAACTGAAGTTGCGCCAGGTTCGTTCGATATTGCACTGCCTTACGGTAAGCCTGCATCCACTTGTTAACGGCGTTTTCCGTGCTCTCCTCAAGAATCATGCCCGACGAGTTGTTCCCTTGCGAGATGGTGGTCGGCTCCTTTTGCAGACAAGCGACGGTCGCCCCCTCTTCGAGCGCCGTCAGAACTGCGGGAAGGCCCGCCGTGCCGGCTCCCACCACCACGACGTCATAGGTTTTCTCGTCGCTGAAATCACTAATGGGCTCGTATTCGGCCGCAGAAGCTTCGAAGTCCTCTGCGGTAAAGCCCTCTGGCAACGCTGCTTCCGCTTGGGCGACGGGCTGTGGACCCGTCGCACAGCCACTGAGCGCTCCCACAGCGGCGGACGCCCCGATTGCCAACGCGGTTCCCTTAAGAAAGCTTCTGCGATTCATGTTTCCTGTCATGCTCTTCTCCTCCGTTCCCCTGCTGAAGTATTTGCCAGGAAAGCGTCCCGGCGCGCTCCAGCTTAGCCTCCCGCGATTGCGTCGGCATACCATGAAGAAGAGGAAAGAAGAGGCAATCAAGCCCCATGAAATATGGGATTTGAAGAAATCACCAGGTGAGACCAGTGTTCGTCGCCAAAGAGAATACGGTCGCTTCCTAGCCATCGTGCTATCCTGTAAGCACAGATTGAGAGGGAGGGGATCGAAAGCATGACGCAAGGCCCAGCATCGTCGGCAAGCAGAGCCGAAGCGACGGCGATGGCGATCGGTCTATCGTTTTTCTGGCTATTCCTTCGGCGTCCCTTCTTCAGCTCGCTGCTGGCGAACCTCAGCGTCTTCTCGCAAGAATGCCATTGGATATTCATCTTCACCACCGCAATCGCCGCGGGAGCCCTGCTCCTATTCGGCAACCTCTCCGAAGGTGCCCTTCGCCAAAGCAGGATGGCCGTAACCCTCGTATGCGCCTGTGCATCCACATTCTCATGCGCCCTCGTGCTCTTGGGCGAAGCATGGCAACCGCTCGCAATCGCCTCGATTCTGTTTCTCGGATTGTCTTTCGTCGGCCTTGCGTGCGCTTGGGCCGAATCGCTCGTCGCCAGGAAACCGCGCTACGTCTTGGGAGCCTGCTTGGCGTCCTTCCTTGTCACCTGCGCCATCAGCACCGGCTTCCTTCTTGCTGCGCCTTTCCCAGGACTACTTTCCTCGCTCGCCCCCGCACTGTCCTGCGGATGCTGGCTCGCAATACGCCCCAAAAGGACAGAGACGCCGGTTGAAAAGCAGGTTCTCGTCGGACGCCGTCTGCCAAGGGCATTTTGGATTCTCGCGCTCTTTCTTCTTCTGAGCAGCATCCTGCGCGGACTCCTGTATGGAGGCGCCGTCGACGGCCTTTCAACGCAAAGCACAATTGCCCCTTCCTGCATCGCGGCCTTGCTAACCGCGTTACTCATCCCCCTCATTGCCCGCTCAAGCATGGAGCAAAGAGTTCTCGGCAATCTTTGGAGAGGCATCATAGTCGTTTTCTTCTTGGGCCTTCTTCTCTTGGTCGTCAACGATCAAAACGGCGTCAACATAGGCAGAGCCGTGGTCATCGCATCGCGCACGATACTCAACGTGTTCCTCTTCGCCTGCCTCTGCCTTTCGCGCAACGGCGAGCGCCAAAAGCCTCCGACGTTCCTCGCCTCCGCGTTTCTCCTGATCGACGCTGCGTCCTCGTTCCTGAGCTATGGCGTGGTGCCTTTCGTGGTAGGGTTTGCATCAGAGCCTCTCGAATCCTACATTGCCCCTTGCGCGGCAATCGTCTGCTTCGTGCTCGTTATTGCTTCCTACGGCATTTTGGGAAGCCATCTATTCGAAGAGAGACCCAGCGTCGTCGCGCCCCCTGTCTCTGACGATGACATCCTCGAAGAACTGGGGCAAGTATACGGGCTCACCCAGCGAGAGCAAGAAATCGTCTCGCTGATCGTCGAAGGAAACACCGTGAAGAAGATAAGCGCCCTCCTGTTCGTCGCGCCGAGCACAGTGCAAAGCCACATGAAAAGCGTTTACCGGAAAATGAACGTGCACACGCGACAGGAGGTCGTCGACCTTTGGCGTCATCGAAGAGACGGAGAAGTCGACGAAAAAGAGCAGGCTGCGCGTAATGCGAAATAGAGCAGGGCAAGCAAAAGTCGCCCCGTAAAGAAGCACCGCGCTCGAGCCGGACTGCTTCCGCGCGAAGAGCCAATCACGTAAAGGCGGCGCAGCTATTGAGGACTGCGCCGCTTCCGCTTCTGCCGCTTTGCAGAGACGTGCAGCCGGGCCTACAGCTCCACCCGCTCGAACATTTCGGGGCCCACGCCGCAGCAAGGGCACGTGAAATCGGCAGGCAGGCCGTCGGGGTATCCAGACACGATGTAGCCGCACACCTTGCAGCGCCAGCCGGTGGAGGGACCGCCGGATGCCGCCCCCTCTCGGGCCGCCTCGGCCTCCACCGATGCCGCCACGCACTCCAAGGTGCGGGCCGCCTTCGCTCCCGCCTCGGCCGACACCGCCTGGGCCGCATCGGAAGGTGCAGGAGACGTCTGCGCATCGCCGGGGATAAAGCTGGAGGCCTTCGGAGGGGTCTTGCCGCCTTTCACCATGTGGTAGTAGGCGTAGGTCATGGGAGCATCGGAATCCAGCGTGCCGGCTTCCTCCACCTCGCCCACGATCATGGTATGGCTGCCGAGGTTCATCGACGACACCACGCGCGCCGAGAACCACGAACAGCTGGTCTCGGTCACATAGGGCACGCCGGCAGCATCCCGCCCATGGGCCACGCCGTCGAACTTGTCCGTATCGGCACTGGTATGGAAGCCGAAGCGCCCGATAAGCTCCATCGGCGCCTCCTCTGACAGGCAGGCGGCCGTGAAGCGGCCCGACTCCAAGATGCGCTCCGTAGTGACGTTGTCGTTGTTCAGCGCCACGCTTACCTGGAACGGCGAAGACGTAACCTGCTGGAACGTATTCGCGATACACCCCGCAGGGCCGCCTGCCCCGGTCGTGCCGATAACGTAGAGCCCGTAGCTCAAACTATGGAAAGCGCTGCTATCTATCATAGTGCCGCCCCCTTCGAATCCCAGCGCCCGATAAGACGGGCGCGCACCATCGCACAGCTTGCGTCAGCCTATCACAACAAAACACGAGATGTTTCAGCAGAGACATGCTGAAAGCAAGATGAAAACGAAGAACGAGCCGATTCCTCGTCATTGACTGCAAGCCTCTACCGCAGCAAAAAAAATCCGCCCCTTTCGGGGCGGACCTTGGCAACGCAGCAACCTATTGTTCGCTACTCAGCAGCAGCTTCCTCGGCCGGGGTTTCCACCATGGCGTCCAGGGCGGCAGCGTCCTCGGCAGCGGCCTCCACCAGGTCGGCCTCGGCATTGGCGGCTTCCTCAGCCTCGCGAGCAGCAGCCTTAGCAGCAGCTTCCTCGGCCTTCTTGGCGAACTCCTCGGCACGCTTGGCCTTCTCGGCGGCCTTGGCCTCGCGCTCGGCGCGCTTGGCCTCCTCGCGAGCGGCGACCTCGGCAGCGCGCTTGGCCTTCTTCTCGGCCTCGCGAGCAGCCACGGCATCCTTGGCCGAACCGAATTTGTCGGCGAAGCGCTGCACGCGTCCGCCGGTATCAACGAAACGCTGCTGGCCCGTGTAGAACGGGTGGCACACGTTGCAGATGTCGATCTTGAGCTCCGGCTTGGTGGAACGGGTGGTGAAAGTGTTGCCGCAGCTGCACTTCACGACGCACTCCATGTACTCCGGATGGATGTTTTCCTTCATGGTAGGCTCCTTTTCGTGCCTTGGTTTCCGACCAAGGCGGACACGATGTTCGCTTGCCCACAGGGAATCGCGCAAGCTTGTATATGGTAGCACCGCAGCAGCCCTTCCATGAAAAGACCACGGCTGTCTCCGCGAGACAGTGCCAAATCACCTCGCCTTACACCGGGAGCGGCCGAACGCCTCGTTGCCCCGTATCTCTCTTCATTCGGCGGCCCTTAGAGCAGCGACTCGTCGAGGGTCTTGCCCACGCTGGCGGCGATGGCGCGCAGGATGTCGTCGGACACCTGGGTATCGAACCGGGCCGACCCGCCGTCGGCCGCGCGAGCCAGCAAGCAGATCTGCGCCGCCTTCTCGATGGTGTGCATGAGCCCGAACGCCTCGTCGAAGGTAGCCCCCGTGACCAGCAGCCCATGGGCCGCCCATACCACCGCTCCATGGCGCTCGGCCTCGCGAGCCGTCGCCTGGGCAAGCGCCTCGCCTCCGGGAACCATGACGTCCACCGCCCCCACGCCTTCGGGAAACACCATGGCGCACTCGGTCATAGCGCACCACAGCGCCCTCGACAGCGCCCGGGGCGTGGCGGGCAGCAGCAGCGAGAGCGCCACCGTATGGGCGGGGTGGGCATGGTAGACCACCCGCGACACACCATAGGTCACCTCCATGCGAACCCTGTGGCAGGCCAGATGCGCCTCAAGCTCGCTGGTCGGGCGTCCACCGTCCTTGAACCCCCACACCACGCGCCACGAGTCGCCCGCCTCGGACAGCTCCACGATACCCATGTTGCCGGCCACATCACCCGCCAGGTTGCGCATAAAGCTGCCCGCGGCGGTGCAGGCGAAGAAGGCGCCGCCCAGCTGCGGCACGGCGGTTTTCAGAGGTACCCAGGAACTGGGCGTGTCGTAGAAGTACGGCTTGCACGCCGTCGCCTCTTCCACCGTCATGCGGTAGCTGGCGTTGCCGCCGTTGCGCTCGTTCCAGCCCTGGGCCCACCCGTCGGAGCACATCCGCACGAACGCCTTCATAAACGGCCGCTGTTCCACGGCCATGCCGGCCACGGCCCCCTTGGCCACCACGGCCCCTTCGGTCACCATGTCCTTCGCCGCATTCATGCCCTTGCCCAGAAGATCTGACGCCTCGTCGAGAAAACCCATGTAAGCTCCCTTTCGCCCTATTGCTCTATCGCTCTTCTTCCTCATGAAACCTATTGAAAATCGGATTATTTGGGCGTCAGAAAAAGGTGGTTTTACCTGGCGTTATATAGAAAGTCCCAGATGAGCGCAGTGTTTTTCTCTGCCCAAAATATCCGATTTTCAACGTTCGAGCCCCGGCAGACAGCCGGATTGCCGCCCACTGGAGCGCTGGAGGCACGCGGCAGGACGGCAAGCAGCTCGTCGCCGGCACGCGGCCTGGCAGCTCGTCGCCGGCACGCGGCCTGGCAGCTCGTCGCCGGCACGCGGCCTGGCGGCTCGTCGCCGGCACGCGGCCTGGCGGCTCGTCGGCGCATGCAGCACGTCGGCTGCGCGCCGCTAACGCAACTCCACTACGTACATCACGTTGGTGGCCGCAACGCCCGCCGTGCCGTCGCCGTTGCCCGTGGCGATGGATGGGCTGGTGGCAGGGTCGCCCGCCGTCAGCACCGCCACGTCGCCCGGCAGGCACAACCCCGCGTCGAGCACCGCTCGCTGGGCATGGCTCACCACGTCGCGCATGCGGCCTTCCACGTCTCCCAGCAAGGGCTTCACGCCCCAGTTCAGCTGCTGCTGACGCATGACGCGGGGAAACGGCGTCACCGCGTAGATGGGCACGCGAGGCCGCAAATGCGAGAGCAGGCGCGTGGTGCGCCCCGACATGGTGGGAGCCACGATGCAGCGCGCACCGATAGTCTCGGCCGTAGTCACCGCCGCAATGCCCACGGCCATGGCCACGCGGGCGCGGTCGCGGGTGCGGTCGGGCTCGTGCTCCTCGAAGTAATGGCGTTCGCTGGCTTCGGCCACCTGGGCCATCATGCGCACGGCCTGCACCGGGTAGGCCCCGTTGGCCGTCTCGCCCGAAAGCATCACGGCATCGGTTCCGTCGTAGATGGCGTTGGCGATGTCGGCCACCTCGGCGCGGGTGGGACGCGGATTGGCGATCATGGACTCCAGCATCTGCGTAGCGGTGATCACCGGCTTAGACATGCGCACGCATTGGCGGATGATGCGCTTCTGCATATGAGGCACGCGCGCCGTTTCCACCTCCACGCCCAGATCGCCGCGAGCCACCATGATACCGTCGGCTGCTTCCAGAATCTCGTCGAAGTTCTCGATGGCCTGGGCCGACTCGATCTTCGCGATAAGGCTGATGTGCTCGCCGCCATGCTCGGCCAGAAACGCCCGCACCCGGCGCACATCGGCAGCGCTGCGCACGAACGAAAGCGCCACGAAGTCCACATCCTGCTGAATGCCGAAGAGCAAGTCAGCCTTGTCCTGGTCGGTCATCTCCGGAAGCGGCACCGTGGTGCCCGGCAGGTTCACCGACTTGCGCTGGCCCAGCACGGCGCTGTTGCGAACGACGCAACGGATGTCGCCGTTCTCGCCCACAGCTAGCACCGAAAGCTCAACGCGCCCGTCGTCGAGCAGGATGGGCGTGCCCGGGTGCACGTAGCTGCCCAGGCCGGCACAGCTTTGGCTCACGCGCTGGGCCGTTCCCTCCACCGGCTGCTCGGTCAACACCAGCTGCGCGCCCTCCTCCAGGCACACAGGCTCTCCCCCAGCCAAAAGTCCCGTGCGAATCTCAGGGCCACGGGTGTCCAGCAGGATAGCACAAGGGCTCTGGCGCGCTTCGGCCGCCTCGCGAACGCGGCGGATGCGCTCGCCGTGCTCCTGATGGCTGCCGTGGGAGAAATTCAGCCGGGCCACGTCCATGCCGGCATCCAGCAGCTGGCCGATCATGCCCTCCCCATCGACGGCGGGACCCAAAGTGCATACGATTTTCGTTCGGCGCTTCATGGGAGTACCTCCCTTCGAGAAAAGCACCCCGCCCTCGGACGAGGAACGGGGCGCTTTGTGGTTCGTCGCCTGTGCTCGGACGGACCCTAGATCTCGGCCACCCACAGACCATGGATGTTGCAGTGCTCGTACACGCGCAGCGGACGGTCGCCCTCTGCCACGGCGAAGTCAGCCATAGGCTGATCGTCGCTGGTCAGCTGCTTGATCTGATAACCCTGCTCGGTCTCAAGGCAGATGAAGGTAATCCAGTGCTCGGGGGTCATGGGATGCAGCACGCCGCCCACCTGCACATGGACGCTCTGCCCGTCCACCGTCACCACAGGCACGTGCTTCTCGACGGCGGCATCCTCGGTGTTGGGGACAATCTCTTCCATCTTCTCGCCACAGCACACCAGCGGCACACCGGAATCGAAGGGCTTCACTGCGATGTTCCCGCAATGCTTGCACAGGTAGAACTTCAAAGCCATAGCAGCCTCCTAAAATCGCGGTAGGTACTTATAAAACACGGCTATTGTACCGCCGGCAGCAACGATTCCCGCGCGCTCGCCGCGAAGCTGACTGATTCGCTACAGATTCGCTTCCGAACCGTCATGTTGACGCGCCCCGCTTCCGCCTTTGGGCTCCAAGGCCCCGTCGCGATCACCCGCGTCGTCCCTGCCTTCCGGCTCACCCGAATCGTCTCGCCCAACCGTGCCGCTTTCTCCGTCGCCGGATTCCGGCAGAGGGGCGCGGTCGTAGCCAGCACCGTCGCCGCCGTCAGGCCCCTCGGGACCGCTGGCAGCAGGCAACTCGGGCAGACCCTGCTGCGGCAGCTTCTTCACACAGGCGTAGGCGAGCACCACGACGCCCACAACCACCAGCGGCAAGCTGAGCACCTGGCCCATGGTGAGCCAATCGCCCCACAGATAGCCGATCTGAGGGTCGGGAAGGCGCACGAACTCCACCAGGAAGCGGAAGGTTCCGTACATGATTAGGAACAGGCCCAGAAACGTGCCGCGGGGCCGGGGCGGCTGCTTGCGCGAAAGCGCGAACAGCACGACGAAGATGACGACCCCCTCCAGCAGCGCCTCGTAGAGCTGCGAGGGATGGTGCGGAACCGCGCCCGCCGCACCGCCGAAGACCACGCCCCAGGGCAGGTCAGTGGGGGCGCCGTAGAGCTCGCCGTTGATGAAGTTGGCGCACCGGCCGAAGAACAGACCCAAAGGAGCGCCGATCACCGCCATGTCGGCCAAGGTCAGATACGGGATGCGCGTGAGCTTCGCGGCCACGATGCCGGCAAGAAGCGCGCCGATCAGCCCTCCGTGGAAGCTCATGCCTCCGTGGCTGAAGGCCAAAATCTCTTCGGGGTGCTGCAGGTAATAGCCGTCGCCGTACACCAGCACGTAGCCCAACCGGCCGCCCAAGATGATGCCGACGATAGCGCAGAACACCACAGTGAGCAGGGAATCCGCATCGATGCGCACCTTCCAGCGCTTCGACACGTTCCACATGACCAGCGCCGCGCACACGAAACCGGCCAGGTAGGCCAGCCCGTACCAGCGCACGGCGAAGGGGCCGAAGGAAAACGCTACGGGGTCGATGCTCTGGTAGATGTCATTCAGCATGGGAGTCCTTCAGCATGCCTGCGTGGACCTTCGCCGCGGCTTCGGCAACTTGTCCCCGCAGCGAAAACGGGATGGATTGGATCGCGGACACGCGAGCGCCGCACGCCGGACAGTGCAACGAGAACAGCGCCACGTCGCTTTTCAGCACCATCATGGAATCGTAGCGCGTCACATCCAGCGTCGACTCGCGGCAGCTGGGGCAGCTTATCCGGCGATTGGCCATAACGACCGCGGCCTACAGAAGAAAGCGGTTGGGGTTCCCCTGGCGAGAGAAGCCCTCCGGTCGGTCGACCAGGGCGGGCCCATGGTCGAGGAAATGCTCGCAGATGCGGCAGACCTCTTTGACGGCGGCGTCGTAATCCCGTTCGGGGTTCAGCATCTTGCCGAAGTCCTCGCAGTTCACATGGGTAGGCCGGTCGCACTGGGAATACAGGCAATCGGCCGGGCACGGCTCGCCGGGAATGTTGTGGGGGCAGCGCGACTGCATCTCGTCATCGCAGCCGCGCAAAGTCCAACAGCTCATGGTTGCGTCTGCCGCGGTGCCTACATCATGTCGGCGGGGACCACGCGGGTCACGCCGGGCACGCGCTCCTTCAGAATGCGCTCGACGCCGTTCGCCAAGGTCATCTGGGACATGGGGCAACCCTTGCAAGCGCCCTGCAGCTCCACGGACACCACGCCGTCCTCGCTCACGTCCACCAGGCGCACGTCGCCGCCATCGGCCTGCAGGCTGGGGCGAATGAGCTCGAGCACAGCCGCAACGTCGGTCTTCTCAACCATGTCTACCTCTTTTCCGGGTTGCGCCGCCGAAGCGGGAACCCCATCGTTTCGTTCGTCGGGATTCTACCACAGCAGCCCACATTCGGCGCCGGAATGCGCCAGCGCGGGCCATTCGTAACCGCCGCATCGCAGAAAGCCCACGACCGCTTGCGGGCGCGCAAGCCGACGGCGCTCGGCGGCCGATCGCCCCTTCCAGCCGCGCATCAGCCGGCCTCACCTTCCAGTCGTGCATCAGCCGGGCCGGCCCCGCAGCCCGCACAATCGGCATGTTGGTGCATAAAAACTCACCAACCTGCCGATTGTGCGGGATTTCCGACTGCTGACCGCCACCCGCCGCCCGCCGGCCGACCCGCAACCAGCTTCGCCTCCAGACGCGCAGCGCCTACTCGTCGATCACCATGGAAGGGTTGTCGCGCGTGACGATCTGCTTCGCGAAAATGCTGGCGCCCAGATAGCGCTGCACCAGCTCGGCAAGCTGGTCGACGGCCGCCTCCAGATCGTCCGCCCGGGAGGGGTCGACGGACTCGATGATGAGGAAGGCCTTCTGCGAGTCGTCGGTAAGGGCCGTGCGCTCGCCGTCGCGCCAGTTCCAGCATCGGCAGATGGCGCCCGCGTCGTCGCGGTAGCACAGCTCGCCTTCCAGCGTAGGGGCGTCCTCGTCCTCCCCCAGCGGGCGGAACGGATCGCCGCCCCGGGTGATACCCAGGCGGATGTCGCCTTCCATGGCGTCGATGTCCTCGCCGCCCACGGGAAGCGCATGGGTGAGCGACACGATGTTGTACACGTCGACGGAAGGGGTGATGGAGCCCACGGAGTTGCCCTTCAGCACGCGCTTGAGCAGGTTCTCCACCGAGCAGCGCGCGCCCTTCTTCGTCTTGAACCTCTGGTAGGCGTCGCGCCAGACGGCCACCACCTGGTTCTGCGAGATGGTGTTGCTGTTGAGGTGCTGGTCGGCCTTGCCGTTAGCCTCGGCAAGCGCGCGGGCCAGGGCAGACGCGTCCTCGGGCGGCACCTGGTCGGCGCTCTTCATGCCGTGGGCCACCACCACGCCGATGCGCGCGTCGGGGAACAGCTCCCAGAACGAATCCTCGGTCACAAACTGCTTCATCATGCGTCCTTTCCTCAGATGCGGCCTCGCGAAGCCAAGGCCGGCTCGACCTTCTCTACATCCCGCGGCAACGCGCAGCACCCCCCGCGCCCACACGAGAAGACGACGCCCCAGCAGGGCCCTCCCCGCACCGCTGCAGGAAGACGGAGGCCGGCGAGACTCCTTCCCGCCAAATGCAAGCCCGCCCCGCCGCTCGTCGGCACGTCGCAGAAAGATAGCCTCTCTCGCGAGTGACCCTCCCCGCCCGAGCCGCTGCGGAAAACAAAAGCGCCCAAGGGGCGAACGTCTTCAAAGGCCTAACGACGTCCATCCTTTGGGCGCTTGCACCTACCCGGCGGCAGGCTATGTATTCAAGCGATGGCATGATAGCACATTCCCCGTGAATCGTGCATGCCGGGCAGGTTCATACGTTTTTCTGCACCAACCTGCCTGGTATGCACGATTTCTCGCCACGGTGATTGGTACCATGGGCCGAGCATGGGCGGAAAGGCGCGGAGGGGCGCCCACAAAACCGGCAAAGGAGGGAAGCCGTGCTTTGCGAAAGCGTCGCCGAGACGAACGTACCTCGGCAAGCCGACGAAAACTCGCCAAGAATCCGTCCCGCCACCTTGGAGGACGCACCCGGCATACTGGCCATCTACCGGCCGTTCATCGAGCACACCGCCGTCACCTTCGAGTACGCGGTGCCATCCCTCGACGAATTCCGCGCGCGGATGGCCTCCATCATCGGCACCTACCCCTACCTGGTGGCAGAGCAGGCGCAGCAACCAGGAGAAGCCGAACCGACGGCAAGCAGGCGCGTGGTCGGTTACGCCTACGCCCACCGCATGGGAGAGCGGGCGGCCTTCCAATGGAACGCGGAACTGGCAGTGTATCTGGCTCCCGAAGCGCGCGGGCAAGGCTTGGGAGAGCGTCTGGTGAGGCAGTTGGAGAAAGAGCTGGCCGCCATGGGCATTCGCAACCTGTTCAGCCTGATCACCGCCGACAACGAAGCAAGCCTGCGTTTGCACGAGAAGCTGGGGTTTACCCAGGTGGGCTACCATCCGAACGCCGGCTACAAGCTCGGCCGCTGGCACGACCTGGTATACGTCCGCAAGCCCATAGGCTCCTTCGAAGGCGAACCGCGCCCCCTCGCGCAGTAGCAAGCCGCAAAAGAGCGCTGGCCAGGTGGCAAAGAAGCCGAACGCAAAGAAGCACGGCGCCCTATTCGCAAGCACGGGACAAGTCGATGAGGTCCTGCTTGTTGTGCACGCCGACCTTCGCGTAAATATGGCGCACGTGGGTGTCGACGGTGCTGATGGAAACGTAGAGCGTGTCGCGGATATAGGGGCGGCTCCGCCCTTCCAGCAGCATACGCAAGATCTCCGCCTCGCGATTGGTCAGCCCGTAGCGCATGCCCATGAGAAGGGCGAGCCGAGCAGGATCGTTCGCTGCCGAATCGTCCGTCTTGCCAGCCGCTTCCGCGATCAGCACCCTGCGCTCTTCGGGCTGCTGGTCGGGCACCAGGGGGATCAGCGACCCGACGATCACCAGTACGGCAAGCACCGCCAGGGTAAGGTGCAGCGTGTCCACGGCGACGGCGGACGCAAGCGCCAGATACAGGCTCGGCCCGAAGAACGCGCCGGCCATGATAGCGGCAAAACCCCACGCCACGCAGAAGACCCGCGAGGCATCGTGACGGCGCGCAAACGAAACCACCTGCATGCGGAGGGTCATCTCGAAGGCAGCGTGGGCTACGGAAAGCATCAGGCACGCCGACACCAGCAGCCAGGGGAAACGAGAATCGTTCAGAAGCAGGCCAACGGCCATGGCGGGAAGCACCCAGCGGGTAGCGGCCGCGAAACCGACGCTGGGGGAATGCTTCAGGAACAGGCGGATGGCGACGCCGGCAAGGACGAACCCGACACCGAACACCAAGGTCTTCGAGACGATCAGCGTTTGATGGCGCATGGAGAACACGCACCACACGAAGCTCACCAGGGTGACGGTCAGCGCCGTGCGCAAAACCAAGGGGACGAGGGAGGCGAGCATCTGCCTTTCCGGCAAGACGAGCGCCCCGCAAACCGCCGAGCTCCTCTCTCTTTCCGCATCCGAATCGGGGCAACCGCATTCGAGCAAGGCCAGCGCTCCCACGGCGACCGCCACGATGACCAGCAGCGCGGAGAACGCGCCTTCGGGCAGCTCGAAAGCGAAGACGGAGATCGCGCCTGTGGCGATAAGCACGAACACGAAGTCGCGCTCGGCGGTTTCGGCATCGCCCGCGCAGAACTCCAAACCCCAGGACACGAGGAAGTAGGCCGCGCAGCCTCCCGTAACGGCAACCATCGCAAAAGCAACAACAGGGGAACCGCTCGCCGCCAACAGGCAGCTCCCAAGCCATCCAGCCACCCAAAGCCCCGTCACAACGACAGCGGCAACGCGGCGGACGCGCCGTACGACGAACAAGGCGGGGAACACAGGGAGCGCCACCGAGGGCACCAGCCCCACGATCCCCAGGCGCATGAGCGTTTGGACGGCGGGAGAGGCGCCTTGCAGAAACGTCCCCTCGGCATTGGTGGGCGGGTATGCGCAGAACGCCCAGGCAAGACAAAGCGCCAAACCCAGGACGCGGCGCAGACTTCGTGCGGCGTTCGGACTCAACCGAACCCTCCTCTCTCGACGAAGCCATTGTAACCCGAGCCGTCTGCGCCCGACAGCGGCGCTTTCGCCCCTGCGGACGAAAACTGCCAGGTGGGCGCGAAAATCAATGGAATCCAGTGATGGCTCTCGGGCCGAAGCAAGCGAAACCGGCGATGCGCGAAACGGCAAAGCGGGCGACCATGGGCAAAGGCCGCGCCGGAGAGTACACAAGGGCGCAGGCCGCCGGAGACAGAAAGGAGCGCGCGAGCGCTCCGGAGAGGAAGGGGCCACCTATGATCAACGCAACCATGGAACGTCGCGGGTTTCTGAAAGGCATCGCAGCCATAGGCGCCGCCGCAGGAGCGGCAACGCTGGCAGGATGCGCCTCCCCCAGCCCGACCGCCAATGCAGCGAAGGGAGGGAGCGCCACCACGGCGGCGGCCGCGAGCGCCGGTCATTCGTGGGAGGTTGCTCCCGAGCCCATCGACGACAGCAGCGTCAGCG
This sequence comes from Eggerthellaceae bacterium, assembly GCA_910575165.1. Classification (GTDB taxonomy): domain Bacteria; phylum Actinomycetota; class Coriobacteriia; order Coriobacteriales; family Eggerthellaceae; genus Xiamenia; species Xiamenia aquisgranensis. The sequence continues at coordinate 95,633 of CAJTDS010000003.1, read as the reverse complement.
AGACCATCGACGCAGACGTGGTGGTGGTCGGCGCCGGCATGGCGGGTGCTGCGGCCTTCATGCATGCGGCCGAGGCCGGGGCAAGCACGGTGATCATCGAGAAGCGCGATTCCATCAGCGGCCGAGGACTGGACTTCGCCGCCATCGACACCAAGGTGCAGAAAGAGGCCGGCATCGCCATCGACAAAGGTCAGCTCGTCAACGACCTGGTGAAATCATCGGGATACAAAGCCGACGGCTCGCTGCTGAAGCTGTGGGCGGACCATTCCGGCCCCATCTTCGACCGGCTCATAGACATGACCGTGGCCGACGGGGGCGAAGTGGTGCTGGGGTCCGGTTCCTCGGCGTCTGCCGGAGCAGAGGACTTCGCCACGCGCACCTACCCCACCGACCACATGTTCGGCGGTCTGGTGGAAGGGCCCTGCGCGCTGATCGAGCGCATGATGAAGGCAGGCGAGGACGCAGGCGGCCGATCCTACTTCAAGATGAAGGCCGAGCAGCTTCTGAAGGACGGCGACCGCATCACCGCCGTATATGCCACCGACCCGGACGGCAACACCGTCAAGATCAACGCGGCCAAGGGCGTCGTCCTGGCAACGGGCGACTACGGCAGCAACCAGGAGATGGTGGAGGCGTGGTGCCCCCTGGCCGCCGGCGCCGAGGGAAGCGTGTACCCGGACTCGACCGCCAACACCGGCGACGGCATCAATATGGCCATGTGGGCAGGTGCGGCCATCCAGCCGGGCGCCCATGCAGCCATGATCCATCCCATCTTCGGCGGCGGCGCGCTGAGCGCGGCATCGTATCTGAAGGTCAACAGCGACGGCGTGCGCTTCTGCAACGAGAACACGACGCTCCCCGGCATCTCGAACATGTACCTGACCAGCAAGGGCCACAAGGTCTGGGCCATCTTCGACAGCAACTTCGAAGAGCAGATGCCCAAGATGTCCCCGCTGTCCAACTACAACAACAATACCGCAGGCCCGCTGACGGCGATGTTCTCCAGCGGAGCAGCCGACCCCGCTAACCCGCCGAGCCATAGCGAAGTAGTGGAGTACTGCCTGGAGGACGGCAGCACCGTGAAGGGAGACACGATCGCAGAGCTAGCCGCAGCCATCGACGTGCCGACAGACGCGCTCGAGGCGACGGTTGCCCGCTACAACGAGCTGGTGGAGGCCGGCGTCGACGAAGACTTCGGCAAGGACGCCGCCGACCTGCAGCCCATCGTCCAGGGCCCGTTCTACGCCTCGGCGCTGACGGCAAAGGTGCTCGTCATCGCATCGGGCCTGAACGTCGACAGCCAGATGCAGGTGCTCAGCCGCGACGGCGATCCGATCGAAGGCCTTTACGCAGTGGGCAACGTCATGGGCAACTTCTTCGCCAACGACTACCCCATCTGCGCGCCGGGCCTCAGCCACGGCCGCTGCCTAACGCTCGGCGCACTGCTGGGCAAAGCAATAGCCACGGGAAACCGCCTGGGCGAATAAACCCACGAGCCCGACCCTCGCCGAGCCGGCCAAGCACGAAAGAGCAGGCGCCCGTGGGCGGCACGGTGCACCTGAGCGATTCCGCAGCAGCGAAAAGCCGCAAACCCCACACCCGAGCGGGCGAGGACAAGCGAAGGTGCACTGCGCCGCCCACGGGCGCCGGCCAGGTGGCAGAGGGGCGGCCTAGTTGCCGTAGTTGCGCAGGAATGCGCGGGTGCGCTCGTGCTGGGGGCTTTCAATCACCTGGGCGGCCGGCCCTTCCTCCACGATGGTGCCGCCGTCCATGAACACCAGGTGGTCGGCCACATCGCGGGCGAAGGACATCTCGTGGGTCACGATCACCATGGTCATCGACTCCGCCGCCAGCTCGCGGATGACGCGCAGCACGTCCTGGGTGAGCTCCGGGTCGAGCGCACTGGTGGGCTCGTCGAAGAACAGCACATCGGGGTTCATGGCCAGGGCGCGGGCGATGGCCACGCGCTGCTGCTGGCCGCCGGAAAGCTCGCAGGGCACCATGGACTCCTTGCCCGCGAGCCCCATCTTCGCCAGAAGCGCCCGGGCGCGCTCTTCGGCCTGGGCCTTCGGCACCTTCGCCACGCTGATGGGCGCATCTGCCACGTTCTTCAGCACCGTGTAGTGCGGAAACAGGTTGAAGCTCTGGAACACCAGCCCGAAACGCTGCTTTGCCTGCCGGACGACCGAGGGGGGCCCGTAGACCGCGTTTCCCTGAGTGTCGTTCACGCACACGTCCAGGTCGCCGTAGGAGAGGCTGCCCCCATCAAGGGTTTCCAGCAGCGTGCAGCAGCGCAGCAGCGTGGACTTGCCGCCACCCGAGGGGCCGATGATGGCCAGCACGTCGCCCCGATTGACCGTAAGCGATATGTCCTTGAGCACCGAAGTGTCGCCGAAGGACTTCCGCGCGTTCTCCAATTTCACGATGGCGTTTTCCATAGGTCACAGCTTTCGGTAGCGGGCTTGCAGACAGCACAAACGTCCGGGGCGCCCTAGTCGTGGTAGTAGTTCATCCGCTTCTCGATACGCGTGAGCACAATTTCAACGATGAAGTTGAACACCCAGTAGATCACGCCGGCCAAGATGTAGGGCACCATGCTCACCTGGGAGGCGGCCAGCGCCTTGGCCTGGCTGAACAGCTCCATGATGCCCAGCACGAAGGCCAGCGACGTGTCCTTCACCAGCGTGATGACCTCGTTGCTCATGGCAGGCAGGATGCGCTTGACCACCTGGGGCAGCACGATCTTCGTGAAGGTCTGGAACTTGGTGTAGCCCAGCACCTCGGCAGCCTCGTATTGGCCGCGGGGAATGGACTGGATGCCGCTGCGGTAGATCTCGCCGAAGTAGGCGGCGTAGTTCAGGATGAAGCCGATGGAGCAGGCCCAGTACTTCCAGTCGTTGCCCAAGGACAGCCCGAAGATATAGTACGGGCCGAACATGAAGAACATCAGCTGCAGCATCAGCGGCGTACCGCGCATGATGGAGATGTAGAACCGCACCAGCAGCGCCACGGGCTTGCACTTGCTCATGCGCCCCAAAGCCACCAGAACGCCCAGCGGCAGCGAACCCGCAAGGGTAATGAGGAAGATCTGGACCGTGAAGCCCAGACCCGAGAGCAGAATCCCCATCATGGTGGAGAAGTCCATGCCTGTCCTTTCCGCACGAAACGAAACAGAAGGGCGACGCCTTCGCTCGGGGAGCCGAAACCGAAGCTTCGCCCCGCCGCGAGAGACGCCGCCCTAGCAGTGTAGCGCTACAGCACCCAGTTGTCGTAAGTGATGCCCTGATCGGCGTACTTATCGCACAGCTGCTGGACCGCGCCTTCCTCGTCCAGCTGCTTGAGCGCATCGGTCACCTGCTTGGCAAGGGCGTCGTTGCCCTTGGCGAAGCCCACGGCGTAGTGCTCGCTGGAAAGCGTGCCCAGCTGCTTGTACACGTCGGGCTTGGCGGCCATCTGGTAGGCGGCGATGGACAGATCGCAGGCCACGGCGTCCACAGCACCGGACTCTAGCTGCATGAAGGCGTTGTTGTAGTCGCCGATGGTCTGCAGGTCCTTGAAGGTAGCGGCGAGCTCGGCCTGGCCGCCCTCTTCGGCGTCGTCGTTTTGCAGCACGTCGAGCGCGGCGGAATCGACCTGGGTCATAACCACCTTGCCGGCCAGGTCATCAAGGGAGTTGATGCCGCTGTCGGCCTTCACAACCACCACCTGCTCGTTGAGCATGTAGGGGTCACTGAAGGTGTAACCGTCCTCGCGGCCTTCCATGGTGAAGCCGTTCCAGATGCAGTTGATGGCGCCGCTGCCCAGAAGCGCGTCCTTGGCGTCCCAATCGATGGGGACAAGCTCTACCTCCCAGCCGTTCTTGTCGGCTACGGCCTGGGCCAAGTCCAGGTCAAACCCGGCGAACTGGCCGCTGTCGTCCACGTAGCCGTAGGGCGGGTACCCCTGGTCGAAACCGACGATCAGCTTCTGGGTGCCGTCGGTGCCGCCCTGGCTGCCGCCCGAGCACCCGGCCAGCGCCGCCACCGAAAGGGCCAGCGCCGCCACGCAGGCGACAACCGCCGCGAACTTCTTCTTCATCGCAAACCTTGCCTTTCGAACATCTGCGGGCCCGCAGGTCCGCTGCACCGACCGGGAGCGTATCGCGGCCCAGAAGGCTGCAGGTGCTGCCTGGTTCGGTGCTTTATCACTCTACTGTACTAAAGCGATGGAAAGCATACCACCGCCCCAGGCGCACGGCAACCCCTCTTCGGGAAACGATAGGCTTTCGGTCATGCAGGCGGCGCGGCCACGGCAAGCCGAGCCCCCCCCCGCGCTACACCCCCCGCGCGCTACACTAAGGGCAGTGTGATGGTGAAGGTGGTGACGCCGTGGTCGCTGACGGCGGCGATCTCGCCTTTGTGGGCCTGCACGATCTCCTTGGCGATAGCAAGTCCCAGCCCCGCGCCGCCGTTTTCCTGGCCGCGCGAGCTGTCTTCGCGGAAGAACTTATCGAAGATGCTGGTCAGATGCAGCTTCGAAATCTCCTTGCCGTGGTCGGTCACCGCAAAGCGCACGTATTGTCCGCCGGGCACCACCGAAGCGCTCGCCGGCCGCGGCACCATGGAAAACGCCGAAGGCCCCGGCGGCACCGGAGCAGCAGACGACTCGCCGCCGAGAAGGGGCTTCGCGTCCGCGGCGTCCTCTTCCGCCTGGGCAACCCCCACCCGGGTCGCCGGCACAGGCGGCTGCAACCGCGCAGGGAGCGCCACGTCCACCATGGGCTCGCCGCCAAGCGATGCGGTCCTCGCCGCGGACACCGATATGACCGTGCCCTCGTCGGCGAAGGCGATGGCGTTGCGGATGACGTTGCCCAGCGCCCGCGAGAGCTTGTCCGGGTCGCCCAGAAACTCAAGCCCCTCCGGCGCGTCCACCTCGATGGTCAGGTTGCGCGCTGCCGCCTGGATGTCGTAGCCCTCGGCCACCTGCTGGCAGAACAGCGCCGCATCCAGCCGCTCCCGCTCGATGGGCATGCGCACCACGTTGTAGCGGGTGATCTCGAAGAACTCGTTGACCAGGCTCTCCATGCGGCACGCCTTGGAGAAGGCCACTTCGGCGTAGCGCTGACGGGCCTCAAGCGGCATGTCCGGCGTGTCCTTCAGAAGCTCAAGATAGCCGGTCACCGAGGTCAGAGGCGAGCGGATGTCGTGGGCCAGGTAGGCCACCATCTCGTTCTTACGGCGCTCCTCCTCCACCGAGGCCATCTCGTCGGCGATGGCGGCCGACTGGATCTGCAGCAGCTCCGACTGTATGATGGACAGGCCCTCCGGCAGCTTCGGCGCCTGGGTCCGCTCCCGCGCCAGGCCCGTGACCGCCAGCGCCAGCTTGTCGAAGTCGCGGACCGACCGGCGCAGAACCAGCATCGCAACGACAAGGGTGCCGATCAGGTACACGGCGAAGAAGACCGGAAGCTTGAGCTGCCGCAGCCTTTCGTACAGGGTTATGTCGCGCACCAGCAGGGCGCCGTCCCAACCGACAGTGGTCTGGTAGCGGAATATCTCGCCACGGTTGCCGTACATGGATTCGTAGCCCAACGACATGGCGAGATCGTTCAACTCGGTTTGGCTGACGCCCCGCCAGTTGCTCGTGGAAGAAGCCACGAACTCGCCGAAGGCGGGGAACGCGAACTGCTCAAGCAGGAAGGCGGCCGCTATGCACAGCGCCGTCCACAGCATAAGAAACCCGGCGAAGCGCCCCAGCAGGTTCCACCACAGCTGACGCGACTGGGCGTTCTCCAAGGCCACGGCTACCTCCCCGCTTTCGTCGCGGAGCCTTCGATCTTGTAGCCCACGCCCCACACCGTGTGCACCACGTCCATGGACGAGTCCACCTCGGCCAGCTTGCGGCGTATTCCGCGGATACACACCATGACGGAGTTGTTGGCCGTCTTGTCGTAGGACTGCTCCCAGACGGACTCGTAGAGCTCGGCCGCCGAAACCGTGGCGCCGGCGTTGCGGACCAGCATGGCCAGCACGCCGAACTCCTTCGGGGCCAGCGAAACCTCCACGCCCTGGAAGTGAGCTACATGACCGCGCTCGTTGATCTCAAGGTCGCCCACGCGCCGGATGCCGGGCGCGCCCTCGTCGGCACCTTCATCGCCAGCTCGGCCCAAGCCGGAGCCGTCGGCGGCACCGGCGCTGCGGCTCGCCTCCAACCGTCGCAGCCGCGCCTTCACACGCGCCACCAGCTCCCGTTGGCGAAATGGCTTCACGATATAGTCGTCGGCGCCCATGAGCAGCCCCAGCACCTTGTCGGTCTCCTCGTCCTTGGCGGACAAGAACACGATGGGCACCTCGCTGGTCTGCCGGATCTGCCGGCACACCTCCAACCCGTCCATGCCGGGCATCATGATGTCGAGCAGCACCAAATCGTAAGGCTCGGCGGCGAACAGCGCCAAGGCCTCCCCTCCGGAATAGCAGGCGGTCACGTCGTAGCATTCCGCCTCCAGCATGCGCGCCACCATGTCGGCGATGGCGGCATCGTCGTCGACAGCGAGAATACGCAGGGCCCGCTCCTCCACGGCATGCTCCTTCCCTCTGCGCGCACGCCGCCAAGCAGCCTGCGCATCCGTGCACGCTCCTAGATACGCGAGCCTTTGCGCAAGCGAAAGCGCTGCAGCCCGCTTTCCACAGTATCTACTGAAACACTGCCTTTACCAGGCTGTTTGGCGGGTATTTCCCAGAAAGTACAGCCCGATAAGAAATTGCTAAGCATTCCCTATGGGACACCAAACCGAACGCGATGGTAGGTTTAGGAGCAAGGCGCTACACCTCGAAACGCGCCGCAGCCGTCACGACGCACCGCAGGAGGGCACGATGGACCACCGAAACGCACGCCATGCCACCTTCGCCGACCTGGGCCCCCAGACCGCCGGCTTCTCCTACGACAACCTGGACGTAGACGACCTGGACTACTACAGCACGCAGAACCCGCGCTACGGCGTGACAGAGAGCTTCGCGCCCCCGCGCTCGTTCGCGCGCATTCCCGAGCAGCGGACGGACACGGTGCGCCGAAGCGCAGCAGCAGCCCAAGCCTCGTCGCGCCCTCGGCAAGCCGGTCGCCGAGCGGCGCAGCCCGCCTTCGCCTACGAACCCCTGCGCATATCGGACAAGCTGAAGAGCTTCGGCTGCATAGCGCTGGCACTGGTCGTGCTGCTGCTCATAGGGAGCGGCCTTCTGCGCGCCTCGGGCCAGGAAAGCCCTCTCTCGTTCCTTTCGGGCACTACTACCGCCGCTGCCGGCGTGGACGCAGCCGGCGCATTCCAGGGCGCGTTGGACGAAGCGCGCGACCGGTCCGGATCCGACGAAAATCCCGCGAGCACGCCGGCGTCGGAATGGGCGCGCGGAACGATGCCCCACCTGTACCAGAAGGACGCGAACTGGGCTGAAACCCCCTACGCCGACAGCACCCTGGGCATCGCCGGCTGCGGCCCCACGTGCCTTTCCATGGTCTACGTCTACCTGACCGGCGACGCCTCCTACGACCCGGTAGCCATGGCGCAATTCTCCGAGAGCAACGGATTCGTAGAGGATGGCAGCACCCGATGGGTCTTCATGAGCGAGGGCGCCCGTATGCTGGGACTGCAATCCGAAGAGCTGGGCGCCGACGCCTTCCAAATAGAGAACGCCCTGTCGGAGGGCACCCCGGTGGTGGCCATCATGGGCCCGGGCGACTTCACCGAGGAAGGGCATTTCATCGTGATGAACGGGCTGGATTCCCAGGGGCGGGCCGTGGTCTACGACCCGAACAGCCCCACGCGCTCGGCTACCACCTGGGATATCGACACCATCATCGGTCAGGCGCTGTGCTTCTGGGCGATCAGCGCCTAAACCCGACGCCCCTTAAGCCTGCAGGTCGCCTGCGGCCTTCACCTTGATGCGGCAGGTATGGCCCGTCATGTAGGCCAATGGCACGTCTTCCGCGTCCACCACCGTCACCGTTCCGGGCACGGCGCCGGCCGCATGGGCCGCAGCGATGGCCGCCTCGGTAGCGTTGGCTATGGCCTCGTCGCGCGGAACCTGGTCGTAGCTAACGAGGATTTCCGCCTCGCCGCCCACCTTCGCAAGCGCCGAGCCCACGGCGTTGGCGCACCCGGCATGCTCGGGGGCGTACACCGTGCTGGTGCCCGCCAAATCGGAGGGCAGGATGATCGAGCCGCCGCCCACCAGGATGACGTCGATGGGATCGCTGGAGGTCTTCATGGCGTCGATGGCGTCCTCGGCCAGCTCGCGGATGACCGCCATGGCCGCTTCGGCAAGCTCCTGAGGCACATCGGCCACCAGGGCTGGATCGCCCACCTGCGCCATGCCCAGGCGCACGGCCACGTCGGTGGCGGTCAGCGTGGAGCCGCCGAACACCCGCGCCTCCTGGGCGATGCGGAAGCCCACGGAGTCGGGGCCCACGGTAACCGAGCCGTCCTCGCCCACGCGGACGATGGAGCCGCCGCCGAGCCCGATGGACACCACGTCGGGCATGCGGAAGTTCGTGCGCACGCCGCCGATGGTGACGGCCACGCCGCTCTCGCGCGGGAAGCCCAGCTGAAGCACGCCCAGGTCGGTGGTGGTGCCGCCCACATCGATGACGATGGCGTTGTCCACCTGGGTAAGGCGGCTGGCGCCGCAGATGGAGTTGGTGGGACCGCAGGCGATGGTGAGAATCGGGTAGCGACGCGCATATTCCAAGGTCATGAGCGTACCGTCGTTCTGGGACAGATAGGCCTGGGCGCAGGCGACGCCGGCCTCCCGAAGCGCCCGGGCAAAGCTTTCGGTGAAGCGCTTCGACACGCGGTCCAGGGCAGCGTTTAGGATGGTGGCGTTCTCGCGCTCGATAAGCCCCATGCTGCCGATCTCGTGGGACAGCGACAGGGGCATCTCGGGCCCGAGCACCTCGCGGGCGATGACGGCGGCGGCCAGCTCGTCGTCGGCGCGCACCGTGGCGAACACGCAGCTGATAGCCACGGCCTCCACCTTGCCCTTCACGCTCTCGAAGAACGCGCGGGCAGCCGCCTCGTCGAAGGGGGCGATGCGCTTGCCGTCCGCCTCGAAGCCGCCGCCCACGATGACGTCGGCCACGCACGCCGAGGCGATGTCCGGCGCCCAGTCCACCATGGGCGGCATGGACACGCTTGCTGGCGCGCCGATGCGCAGGATGGCCACAGGAGAGAGCCCCTTGCGCTCCACGATGGCGTTCGTGCACTGGGTGGTGCCAAGCATAGCCCAGCCCACCTGGTCGCGGTCGATGGCTGCGGCTTCCAGCACCGCGTTCATGGCAGCAACGATGCCATCTTCCACGTTCTCGGTAGTGGGGCTCTTCACCGCCGCCACTACCTGCAGGTTCTCGTCGATCAGCGCTGCGTCGGTGTTGGTTCCCCCGACGTCGATTCCCAGTCTGTACATGGCTTAAGCCACCTCGCCTTCCGCAACCGCCATCTTGCAGCGCTCCTCCACGGGTATGTAGTCGGTGTCAAGCCCGAAGTAGCGCGGGCCCGCCAGCTCCAGCCCCTCCGGCGTGCGCCACAGGTGGAAGCACTCCAGGCCCACCACCATCACGCGCTTGCCGTACTTCAGGGCGTCGGTGGGCACGGGCATGAAGGTCTCGGCGTCCACCAGACAGATCATGTCGGGGGTGGTGGCCACCATGCGATCGTCCACCACGCAGCACAGGTTCTCGTTCTGGAAGTCCACGTAGGCCGCCGAGCCCTTGTAGTCGCCGATGCCGGCCAGCTTCACGCGCCCGTAGTTGAAGGCGCCGCGCATCTCACGCAGCACGTCGGAAATCTTGCCCTTGAACAGCTTGTGACCGCCGGTGAACCGCAGGAAGAACTCCTCGGGGGTAAGCCCCTCCTCGGCTGCCAGGTGCTTGGCCTGGCGGATGGCACGGCCCAGCTGCTGGCTGCGGGTGACGATGCCGTGCACGCCGCATTCCTTCAGCTTGGCCCCGTCCATGCCGAACAGCATGATGGATACCGCACCGCCGCAGACCATGGTGACCGAGCGCGCCACGTCTTCGGCCCACTTGTTCGAGATGGTGTCGAGAACGCCGAAGTTGCCCTTCTCGTCGGCCCAGGCCATGGGGGTGGTGCGGACGCCGCCGATGGTGAAGGTGACCATCTGCAGCTCGGGGAACGCCCGGCCCATGCCGTCGGCGTCCACCATGGGGATGCCCAGGCGCGCCGCCACGATCAGCGGGAACATGGAGTTCACGCCGCCAGCCTCGGCGGGAAGCGTAGCGTAGACCTCGCGGCCGAAGAAGCGCTGGACGTTGTCCTTGAGCGCCTGTATTTCCGTGTTGCTGCCGAAGCCCTTCTCGGTAAGCACCGTGGGCGCGCCCATGCCGGCCGAGGGCACCACGAAGGCGTCGTCGGGCACCTCGTCGGCGTCCAGCAGCGTGACCGGCCCGCACTCGCGGATAGCGGCCATGGCGGCAAGCTTGCCCACGTAAGGGTCGCCTCCGCCACCCGCGCCCAGAAGCGAAGCCCCCAGCGCAATGTCCTCCACATCCTCCAGCCCTATAAGACGCATAGATGCTTCCTTCCCTTCGGAAACCATCGGATTGCCTCGTTGCCGTGCGGCGAAGCAGTCGCCCTGTATCTTATGCACGGATATGCAAGTTTACCAGCCACTCCGCTGCAACAGGAGACGACAACGTTAATTCTTGCGAAAACGTGGAGAGCGCGGCCCGCGAAAGCGTCCTCACGCGCCCGCCGCTAGTTCCCTACCACCGCCGCATCCGTTATCAGGATGAGGCCCGCCACGGAAACGGCGGATTCCAAGGCCACGCGGGTGACCTTGGCGGGGTCGGCGATGCCGCGGGCAATCATAGGGCCCCACTCGCCGGTGGCAGCGTCGAGACCTTCGCCTGCCGGAGCGCTCGCAATCCTGCGAGCCACCACCTCCGGGTCGAAGCCGGCGTTGGCGGCGATGGCCTTCGCGGGCGCCCAGGCTGCCCTACGCACGATCTCGGCGCCGAGCCGTTCGTCCTCGCTGGCGAAATCGCGCGCACCAAACGCCTGCGCCGCCTGGCCGAGCGCCACCCCTCCGCCTGCTACCAGGCCTTCTTCCGCCGCCGAGCGCGTAGCCCGCAGAGCGTCCTGGATACGGCTGCGAATCTCGTCCTGTTCGGTCTCGGTAGCGGCGCCCACCGAGATGACGGCGATGCCGCCCGAAAGCTTCCCCAGGCGCTCGCGCAACACGTCATGGCTCTCGCCGGCAACCGTGTCATCCAGCTGCGCGCGGATGGACGCCTTGCGCGCGTCGACGGCCTCCTGCTTGCCCTTACCGCCCACCACCACGCATGACTCCTTCGTGATGATGGCGCTCTCGGCCCGCCCGAGCATGGCCTTGGTTGCATCCTTCAGGCGCAGCCCCTGGGCTTCGGTGACGAAGGTGCCCCCGGTGAGCACGGCCAGATCCTCCGCCTCGTTCTTACGGCGCTCGCCCAGCCCGGGCGCCTTCACGGCCACGGTCTTCAGCTTGCCGCGGGCGTTGTTGGCCAGAAGCGATTTCAACGACACACCGCGCACGTCGTCAGCGCAGATGAGCAGCGGGTGCCCCGATTTCGCCACCTCTTCAAGCACCGGGATGACGTCGTCGAAGTTGTCGGCCAGACGCTGGTCGGTTATAAGGATGTAGGGCTGGTGCAGCTCGGTGACCATGGCGCCCATGTCGTCGGCCATCTGGGGGGAGATGAAGCCGAAGCCCCACATCATGCCCTTCTGCACCTTATGGGAGATGCCAAACACGTTGCTCTTCTCCACCGAGACCACGCCCTCGGTCCCCACGCTGGCCAGCGCGTCGGCCACGGTGCGGCCTATCTTCTCGTCGCCGGCGGCCACGATGGCTACTTCCGCCAGCCGCTCGGCAGTGGTCACCGGCTGGGCGGACGCTCGCAGCGCCTCCACCAGCGCATCGCACGCCTTCTGCATGCCGCGGCGCAACGCCAGCGGCTCGGCGCCCGCAACCACCGCCCTCACGCCCTCGGTTACAAGGGCGTTGGCCAGGACGGTGGCCGTGGTGGTGCCGTCACCCGCCCCCAGGTTAGCCGCCATGGCCGCCTCGCGCACCACCTTCATCCCCACGTTTTGCAGCGAGTCGGGCAGGTCGATGTTGCCCGCCACCAGGGCGCCGTCGTTCGACAAGCTGGGGGTGCGCTTGTCCTTCGCGTCCCAGGCCACATAGCGCCCGCGCGGACCCAAGGTGGCCGCCACCGTCCGAGCCATCATGCGCTCACCGGCCGCCAACCCCTCCTGAGCCGCCACGCCGAACGTTATCTGCTTGCCACGACCACGCATAGTCCCACTCCTGGTAATTACCCCGTCAGCGCCATACCGAGGCGTTCCGTTAGGTTTTCTCGCGCCCGAATGTATCCTAGCCCACCCAGCATAGCACGACCCACCGATGCGCGCCGTCCGCCACGGTGAACCACGTAAAAGCAGCAGCCTCGGACGCCTCCGCCCGAACTGGCGCCGCCCTCTCGGATATGGGTAGTTTCTGCTCGCTCCAAGGGGCGAGGCATCCCTGCCGCCCCGTCGCCCCGTCGCCCTGCCGCCCTACCGCCCTGTCGCCCCGCAGCACCATCGCCAAGCCAGCGCATCCGTAACCGTTGCGTTGCGGCCAGCCAAGTCGGAGCTGCCGCATGGATGACGCCCGATATACTTGCTTCGAAAACCAATCCACGCAACCGGCGCACCACCAACGAAGGAGCACCTATGGACAGCACACTGGGCCAGGCAACGCCCACCGCAAGCGAAGAAGCAGCAATGAGCAGCGCGCAAGACCCGGCAGCACCCACCGCCGTCAACGACCGCAAGATAGCCATTGTAGGCTGCGGATTCGTGGGGTCGGCCACGGCATTCGCGCTCATGCAGTCGGGGCTGTTCTCGGAAATGGTGCTCATCGACGTGGACGCCGATCGCGCGGAGGGCGAGGCGCTCGACATCTCCCACGGCACTGCCTTCGCAAGCCCCTGCGACATCCATGCCGGCACCTACGACGACGTGGCCGATGCGGGCGTGATCGTGGTTACCGCGGGCCTTGGGCAGAAGCCCGGCGAGACGCGCATCGACCTGGTAAACAAGAACGTGGCCATCTTCAAGGACATCATGGCCGAAATCCGCTCGCGCCATTGCGGCGGCATCTTGTTGGTGGTATCGAACCCGGTGGACGTGCTCACCTACGTCTCCGTGAAGCTCTCCGGCATGCCCGAGGAACGGGTCATCGGGTCGGGCACGGTGCTGGACACGGGGCGCCTGAAGCACATCCTGGGCGAGCGGCTGCAGGTGGACCCGCGCAACGTGCACGCGCGCATCCTGGGCGAGCATGGCGACAGCGAGCTCATCGCCTGGTCGAGCGCGCACGTGGCCGGCATCCCCCTAGAGGACTACTTCACCATGCGCGCCGGCGGCTCCTACGAGCAGTTCCGCCGCGAGGTGGCCGGCACCGTGGTGAACGCCGCCTACGAGATCATCGCGAAGAAGAAGGCCACCTACTACGGCATCGCCATGGCGGTCACGCGCATCTGCGGGGCCATCGCCCGCGACGAGAAGTCGGTGCTGTCGGTGTCGAACTTCCTGAACGGCGAGTACGGCCTCTCGGACGTGGCGCTGTCCACCCCCTGCATCGTGGGCAAACGCGGCATCGAGGCCCGCATGCCCCCGTCGCTGAACTACCGGGAGCTCGCCGACCTGAGGGCCTCGGCTGCCACGCTCAAAGACGTGATAGCCGGGCTTGACCTGGGGCTGGAGTAGCGAAGGGGCGCCGCCGAAGCGACGCCCCTGCGAGTGTGATTTCAGCCGCCAAGAAACGAGGTCGACGACCCAACGGATCTAGCGGACGGTGATGCCTTCGGGCAGCTCTACGCTTCGCCAGTCGAACTCGTCGGAGTCGCTGTCGTTGCCGGCTTCCGGTGCGGCCACTACGGGAGCTACCTCGGGCTCGGGCTGGCCGAAGGCCTCGCGGAACTGGTCGGCGAAGGCGCGGGGCACCGCGAACACCAGCTGGCCGATGGCGCCCGGGTGTGCCGCAATCCAATCCTGGAACAGGCTTACGACCTGCGACGCCGGGTAGCCGTTGCGGCCGCATCCGAAGGCGCCCACCACCACGGTCTCGCAGCCGTTGGCGGCCGCCGCGCGCAGGATGGACTCCACGCGGTTCGCAAGCGCCAAGTCGCATTCGCGCTCGGAGCGATGATTCTCAAGCGCCCGGGCGCGCACCGGCTCGGGAATGGCCAGCACGTCGGCCTTGCGCACGGTACCGCCCCGCAGAAACGCCACGTCAGGCAGGTAGGCGGCGCGGTCGGTGAACAGCATGCCGGTCTGGGTGCCGCGGTTGCCCTGGTGAAACTCCTGCCGCATTCCCTGCAGCACTTCGTAGAGGTTGCTTTCCGCGCACAGCACCTGCTCGGGGCCGAACGCTCCGTCCTCGTAGGCACCGCCGGGACGGGTGGCCGACGCCGGGTCCACCACCATGGTCTTGCCCTTGCCGAAGCGGAAGAGCGCCTCGGGGGCGAACGCCGTGGTGACCACGGTTTCCGTACCTTCGAAAGCGGCTTCGGGCAATTCCAGCGTGCGCGCCTGGCCGTCCTCGTAAATCACGGCGGCACCAACGGTCTTCGCCGTATCCGACGCGAAGGCGCCCTTCATAAGCGCACTGTGCTTCGCCGCCTGAGCCTTGCGTTCCGCTCGCTGCGCGTCCCTATCCGCTGCATTCACCGCCATAACCGCCTCCTGAATCTCTCGCAGATGCTTCACTCATCATAGACCAAAACCTGCGTGCATGTACACCGCGGAAGCAAGCGACGGGCAGCTACTCCAGGTAGGCGCCGGTCTGCATGGACCAGAGCTTGGCGTAGTCGCCGTTTCGCTCCACCAGCTGGGCGTGAGGGCCGTCCTCCACCACCCGCCCGTCGGAAAGCACCACGATGCGGTCGAGGCTGGCCACGGTGGACAGCCGGTGAGCCACCACGATGGAGGTGCGCCCCCGCATCAAGCGCCCGAGTGCCTCCTGCACCAGGGCCTCGCTTTCGGAATCCAGCGCGCTTGTGGCCTCGTCGAGCACCAGGATGGGAGCGTTGGCCAGCATGGCGCGGGCGATGGCGATACGCTGGCGCTGACCGCCCGACAGCTTGATGCCGCGCTCGCCGGTCACGGTGTCGAAGCCCTGGGGCAGCCGCTCGATGAACTCCAGCGCGTTGGCAAGACGAGCCGCCTCGCGAATCTCGTCCATGGTGGCGTCGGGCTTGCCGTAGCCGATGTTCTCGGCAATGGTGCGATGAAACAGCAGCGCCTCCTGGGGCACGTAGGCGATCTGGCGGCGCAGGCTCTGCTGGGTCACATCGGCTATGGACTGACCGTCCACGGTGATGCGACCCTCCTGGATGTCGGCCAGGCGCAGCAGCAGCTTCGTGAGCGTGGTCTTGCCCGCCCCGCTCATGCCCACGAGCCCCACGCGCTGGCCTCCGGGGATATGCAGGTTGAAGTCGTCGAACACGCACGTCTTGGCGCCGCCGTCCTGGTAGCAAAAGCCGATGTCGGAAAAGTCGATGGCGCCCTCGGTCACCACCAGCGGCCTCGCGCCGGGGGAGTCGGCCACCAGCCGCGGCTCGTCGAGTACCGCCGTAAGGCCGCTCGCGTCGCCGAAAGCCCGGTTGATGCGCTGCAGGCCGGTGTTGATGAAGTTGAACTGGTTCGCCACGGTGTTGGTGTAGGTGAACATCATGATGAGCACGCCCGGAGTGATGCCGAACCACGCGTTGCCGCCCGCGATGAACACCGACACCACGCTCATGATGACCACGGTGACGGCCGCAGTGATGATGCCGCGCGCCATGCTCGACCACATGCGCTTGGAGTCCTTGGCCACCACTTCCCTGTTGGCGGCGTCGAACAGCCCCCGCTCGTAGTCCTCGCGTCCGTAAGTCTTCACGGCAAGGATGTTGGTGACCGCGTCGGAAAGCTCGCCGGACAGGGCGTTCTGGGCTCCCGCCGCCGCCTCGTTCAGATGCAGGATGCGCTTGTACATGACGTAGGAGATGGTGCCATAGCCCGCCAGCAGCACCAGCAGGATGACCACGTACAACGGCACCACCGGCGCCAGGAACGCTACCGTGCACACCACCGAGCAGATCACCGGCAAAAACGGGAACATGACCACTTCCACCAGCTGGTTGTAACCGCTCAGGAACTTCGTGGTCTGCGACACCAGCGTGCCGCCGAAGCGGTTGGAGTGAAAGCTCATGGACTGGTTGGCAAGCGCGTCGAAAGCCATGGTGGCCAGGTCGTAGTTCACGGCGATTTCGAGTTTCCACAGGGTGTAGTCCTGCAGCTTGCTGCACGCCTGCCCCACCAGATTCACCAGCACGAGCGCCAAAACAAGCGGCCCGAAGGCGGAAAACACCTGGTCGGGAGCCACCGTCAATCCTTCCGACACCCGGTCGACCACCAGGCTCATGAGATAGGGGTTGCCGTACTGCAGAAGCGCCACGAACCCAATGGTGGACACCACCAGCCCCGTGAACAGCCCGAGGTGCCTCCGCGTGACCAGCCAGTAGTAATGCAGCGTTCGCCGCGTAAGCGACGGTTTGTCCATCATGCTCCCTTCCGTTCCGTCGTGCATCCCGCATGCCGCATATCGCACACTGCGCCCGCTCGCAAGCAGCCGTGCGCGCCTACGAGCAGTCGGGTGCCCCCTTGAGCGGCTTGCCCAGCTCTTCGGAAAGCACCGGCAGCAGCTCGGCGAAGGTGGCGTCGATAACCTTCTTCTTCAGCTGGCACTCCCAGATGACGTGCACCTTCCATCCCAACTCCGCCAGGCGCGCCGTGGTCTCGGCGTCGCGCTCCACGTTGCGATCGAACTTCATTGCCCAGTATTCCACGTGCGACTTGGGCATGGACAGCTGGCAGTGGGGGCAGCGGTGCCAAAAGCAGCCGCGCACCTCAATGCACACCTTCTTGCCGGGCCAAGCGATGTCGGGATGCCCCGGCACCTTCCATTGCAGCCGGTAGCCGGTCAGCCCCGCCTCGCGCAGGCGTTGGCGCACCAGCAGCTCGGGCTTGGTGTTCGCGCGCTTGTTGCCCTGCATGGACTTGCGCACGTGCTCGTTGGTAGCAGGCGGCGCAACAGGCGTTTTCCGCCTTCGCGCTTTCTCGCTCTCAGCAGCGTCCTCGGCGATGCCGGAGCCCTCGCCCGCGACAGAGCCCCCGCTTGCAGCGTCGCTCTCGGCCTTGACGCCCGACCTGCTTCCAGCAACAGGCCGCGCCTTCTTTCTCGCAGCCGCCATGGCTACCCCAGGTTCAGCGCCGGCGTCACCTCGCCGCGAGCCAGCAGAGTCAGGCGCCGCGTTGCGCGCGAGATGGTGGTGTAGAGCCTGCGGCGAGCCAAGTCGCGGTCGGCCTCGGTGGCGCCCGTGGCGACGGGGAACGACCGCTCGCTTGCGTCGGGCACGATGACGTGGTCGAACTCCAGGCCCTTGGCCAGCTTCAACGTGATGAGCACCGCCCCTGTATCGGGAAGCTGGCTGGTGTCCTCAACCCGCGCAGGGCACGCCTCGCCCAGTGTGGCCGCCAGCTTGTCCGCCTCGTAGCCGTTGGGCACCACGAGCGCCGTGAGGCCCGCAGACGCGTCGGCAGCCGGCGTGTCGGGGGACGCGCACCTCTGACGCGCCTGGCTCACCGCCTCCCGAAGCGCCTCCAGCCATAGCTCGTCGTCGGCGCATTCGACCGCTGCGGGCTTTTCGGAATCGCGCTGAACCGACTGCACCGTCAGATGCGCATCCCGCGAATCCGACCCCACTCCATGCGCCAGCGAGGCGAACAGCGCCGTGATCTCGGGCGTGGAGCGGTAGCTGGTCAGAAGCTCGCAGGTGGTTACCGAGCCGCGCGCAGCATGCAGCACCGACTCCACCTCGGCAGCCGAGGCACAGTCGGCCTTGATAGCCTGGTTGGCGTCTCCCAACGTCATGAACTTCGCGCGGTTGAAGTAGCGGGCCAATGTGAGCAGCTGGGCCGCCGTGTAGTCCTGCACCTCGTCGATCATCACGTACTGCGCGTCGCTGTTGCCGTAGCCGGTCACCACCATCTTCGCGTAGAGCCACTCCAGCGGCACCACGCCCGACGCGCCCAGCATGCGCATGGCTATGCGGTCGATGCGCAGCCACTGGTCGTCGGCGACGGCCCGCAACGCATCGCGGTACTTCCAGCGCACGTAGCGCAAGCGTACCGCCTGCTCCTCCTCTTCGGAGATAACGGTCACCAGCTCATCGAAGATGCGGATCTGCATGTCGAAGGGTAGCGCCTCTATCTCCTCGAGCACCGAGTCGTCGGCCGCCAGCTGGCCGATGCGCGCTTCGGCGCGGGACAGAAGCTCCTCGCGCACCAGGTTCACGCGGCGCGGCCCCGCTGGCACGTTGGCGAACTTCTGCACCGCGCGCCACGCCTGGTCGGCGCTGACGATGCGAAGGCCGTCCTGCTCGACATCGCGGAAGTCGCGCTGGTCGAACTCGAAAGAGTCCAGGGCGCGCTCGATCTTGTGCAGGTTGCCCACCGGCACGGCCACGTTGCCCGCGCCGCGGCCCTCGGGCATCACCAGCGCCGCGAACTGGTCCCAGGTAAACGTCTGGGGGTTGCGCTCGCCCATGTCGGGCAGCACCCCCGATATGTAGTGAGAGAACACCGGATTCGGGCTGATGAGGAACACGCGGCTGGCATCCAGCGTCTCGCGCTGCTGGAAGAACAGATAGGCGAGCCGCTGCATCATGACGCTGGTCTTGCCCGAGCCGGCCACGCCCCACACGGCAAGAGCCGCAACGTCATCGGCGCGGATGACGCGGTTCTGCTCCTTCTGGATGGTGGCGGTGATGGCCTTCATCTGGCTGGTGCGCTCGTGGGACAGCGAGGCCAGCAGCAGCGAGTCCTGAATGGCCACGTCGGTATCGAAGTATGCGTTCAGGCGGCTGCCTTCGATGTCGTACTGGCGCCGTCCCAGCATGTCGACGGCGATCGTGCGCCCCTCAGCCACGTAGGACGTACGCCCCATCTCCTGGTTGTAGTACACCTCGGCCACGGGACTTCGCCAGTCCACCACCACGCGCTTGTAGTTCTCGTCGGAAAGGCCCGCGGTGCCCAGGTACAGCTCCTTGGGCTCGGCGCCTTCGCGATAGCGCAGGGTGATGCGGGCGAAATAGGGCTGGCGCAGCAGCAGCTCGCAGGCGGCCAGCTTCTTCGCCTCCAGGTCGTGGGAGAGGTTGTATCCGGCAATGACCTGGTTGATGGCGTGGAAGTCGGCCCACATCTCGGTGGCGTCGTCTTCGGTGGCGGTGTTCATGGTCACCTCGGAGGCCATGGACTCCTTGTCCGCCGCGGCCTGGGCCGCCACCCGCTCGAGCTTGGCCGCAGCAAGGCGCGCCACCCGCTGAATGGTGTCGTACGTGGCGTTTAGGTGCGCCTGCTCGGCGGCGAACTCGGGCTCGTCGGCAAAATCCTCGGCGGATCCCTGCGATTTTCTCTGCTCATCGGCCATCATGCGCATTCCTCACATAGGTCTCGGGTGAAAAAGCGATATTCGATTGTACGGCATATCCCCCATCGGCACATCCCCGTTATGAAATCGTCGCAAACGGACGGGCAGGAGCAAGACTTGTCGCGCCATCGAAAACCGCAGTGGAAGGCGAAGCGCAAGCACCGGGCGCCGCCACCCCAGCCGCGGCAGTCATCCCGCAGCAACCAAGCCTCAATCAAGTTTTCGGCTTGTCGAAGCGGTCTGTCTCCGCTTTGGCGGGGGCGGGCTGCTCGTTTTTAGTTACAATGCCTCCGTATCGAAGCGCAGCGGAAGGAACATCATGAAAATAGGGTTCATCGGGTTGGGGAACATGGCAGCGGCCATCATCGGCGGCTTGCTGGAGTCGGGCATCGCGACGCCTGCGGACATCGTGGGCTCGGCGAAGACCCGGGAAACCCGCGCCCGCATGCAAGAGCGCTTCGGGATAGACGCCTCGCTTTCGAACGTCGAAGTTGCCAATGCCGCCGACGTGCTGATCCTGGCGGTGAAACCGGTGTTCTTCCCCCAGGTCATTGACGAAGTAGTCACCAGCACGGCCAGCGACAAGCTGGTGGTGAGCATCGCCGCGGGGCTTACCTGCCAGCGCATCGAAGAGCTGTTCGGCCACCCGGTGCGCCTGGTGCGCTGCATGCCGAACACGCCAGCGCTCGTGGGGGCCGGCTGCACCGCTGTCTGCGCCGGACCGAACGCGCAGCCCGACGACGAGGCCCTCTGCCTGCAGCTCATGGGCAGCTTCGGCCGGGCCATCGCCATCCCCGAGCGGCTCATGGACGCGGAAGGCGCCGTGGGCGGCAGCTCGCCGGCCTTCGCCTTCATGTTCATCGAGGCCTTGGCCGACGGCGCCGTAGCTGCGGGCATGCCCCGCGCCCAATCCTACGAGTTCGCCGCCCAATCGCTTCTGGGCAGCGCGAAGCTGGTGCTGGAAAGCGGCAAGCACCCCGGCGAGCTGAAGGACATGGTATGCTCCCCCGGCGGCACCACCATCGAGGGCGTGCGCGTGCTGGAAGAAGCGGGCTTTCGCGGCGCCGTCATGGACGCCATCGACGCCTGCGTCCAAAAGTCGAAGCAACTCTAAAGCAGCGGGAGCACAGCCCGCAGGTAGCGCAGGCGCGGTCGGGAAAGGCTAAGGAGCGATTCCGCAGCGGCAAAGAGGAGCAACCCGCAACACCCGCGCGAGCGAGGACAAGCAACGCGCCTTTCCCGACCGCGCCGAAGCGGCCAGGGCGCCAGCAAGCAGCGGAGAGCTTCGGCCGAAGGGTCAAGGAGCGATTCCGCAGCGGCGAGAAGCGGCGAGCCGCAGCACCCGCGCGAGCGAGGACAAGCGACGGATCCTTCGGCCGAAGCCCGAAGCAGCCGAGCTCTATTCGCCCAGTTCGTCCGCGAACGCGGCGCGATAGTTCGCGAACACCACCTCGCCTTCCTCCTGGGAGGCGTCCAAGTCCACGTCGGCGTCGATGCAGAAGTCGCAGTCCCCTTCGGTGTCCAGCACGATCTGGCGCACATGCCAGGTGTGGTCGACCTCTTCCCGGGCGGTGTCCAGCAGCACGTACTGCTTCGACCGGGCGTCGGCGTCGATGCGCGCATCGGCGTGGGCGTCGTAGAAGTCATCCAGCACCTGGCCCCACTTCCGCGCGCCGTACCCCCAGTCCTCGTCGAGGGCGCCCAGCGCATCGGCTTTGTCGGCAGCGATCAGCTTCACACGCGTGAACAGGGCGTTTCGCACCATCAGCTCCATGCCGCGGCGATCGCGCACCACGGCGTCCTCGGCGCCGAACCCGGCAACGTCGGCTTCGGGAAGCTGACCTGCGCGCGCCCACTCGTCCACCAGGGACGAGTCGGTGGTGCGCACCAAAAGGCCAAGCCAATCGACGATTTCCTCCAGCTGCTCGTCGCGGGCGGCGGGCGGCACCGTCTTCTCCAACACGCGGTAGGCGTCGGACAGGTAGCGCAGCAGCGTGCCCTCCGAGCGAGCGATACCGTAGGTGTTCACGTAGGTCTTGAAGTCGGCCGCCGTCTCCACCATGTCGCGCAGCACCGACTTCGGCATGAGTTGGAAGTCGCGCGCCCAGGGAACCTCTTTGCAGTACAGCTCGAAGGCGGCATCGAGCTCGTCTTCCAGCGGGCGCGGGTAGGTGACTTCCCGCAAGCGCTCCAGGCGCTCCTCGTAGTCGACCCCGTCGGCCTTCATCTGGGCCATGGCGCGGTCGCGGGCTTTGCGCTGCTGGGCGCGCAGCACTTGGCGCGGGTCCTCGAGCGTAGCCTCCACCAGCGATATCACGTCCAGCGCGTAGTTCGGCTCGTCGGGCGAGAACAATGCCAGCGCACTGAGCAGAAACGGGGAAAGCGGCTGGTCCAGCGCGAAGTCTTCCGGCAGCTCAACGGTCAGGCGATAGTCCGGGTTGCCCGCCTCGTCCTCGCCTATCACCACGACGTCGGTGTCGACGAGCGTTTTGAAGATCTCGTCGGCGCGCTGGGAAAGCGCCGCCTTCTCCTCCGGCGTCTGGGCGGACTCGTCAATGAGCTCCTGCACGTTGGCGCGCGCATCCCCGCCGCGACCCACCACGCCGAGCACCATGCCGTGGGTCATCTTCATGCGGGGGACCAGCGTTTCCGGCTGCGCCTCCACCAAACGCTCGAAGGTCTTCTCCGACCAGCTGACGAAACCCTCGGGCGGTTGCTTCTTCTTCACCTTCCGCAGCTTCTTGGGGTCGCCCCCCGCTTTCTCCACAGCCTTCAGGTTGGCGATCTCGTGGTCGGGGGCCTCGGCGATGACCACGCCTTCGGTGTCGAAGCCAGAACGGCCCGCCCTGCCCGCGATCTGGTGGAACTCGCGCGCCCGCAGCCGGCGCTGCTTCACGCCGTCGAACTTCGCCAGGCTCGTGAACACCACGGTATGGATGGGCACGTTGATGCCCACGCCCAGCGTATCGGTCCCGCAGATGACCGACAGCAGCCCCTTCTGCGCCAGCTTCTCCACCAGCAGGCGATAGCGCGGAAGCATCCCCGCATGGTGCACGCCCACGCCGGCCAGCAGCAACCGCTGCAGTGCCTTGCCGAAGGGGGTGGTGAATCGCGTGCCGCGCATGACCTTCTTGATACCCTCGCGCTGCTCTTTGGTGGCTATGCCGAAGTTCGAAAGCTTCTGGGCCGAACCGAACGCCTCGTCTTGGGAGAAGTGGACCGCGTAGAGCGGCTCCTCGCCGGCGCGCAGGGCAAGCTCGACTGTGGCTTCCAGAAAAGTGGTGGCGTATTCGAAGGAAAGGGGCACCGGGCGCGGGGCGTCAAGCACCAGGTCGACCGAACGGCCCGTACGCTCCTGCAGCGCGCCGGCGATGGCCGACATGTCGCCGAGCGTGGCGCTCATCAGCAGGAACTGGGCTTTCTTCAAAATGAGCAGCGGCACCTGCCAAGCCCAGCCACGATCCGGCTCGCCGTAGTAGTGGAACTCGTCCATGACCACGCAGTCCGCCCGAGCATCCTCCCCTTCGGCCAAGGCGATGTTGGCCAGGATCTCGGCCGTGCAGCAGACGATGGGGGCATCCGGGTTGATGGAGGCATCTCCAGTGAGCATGCCCACGTTGTCCTTGCCCATGACCTCCACCATGGCGAAGAACTTCTCGCTCACAAGCGCCTTGATGGGGGCCGTGTAGTAGGCGCGCTTGCCCGTTGCCATGGCGACGAAGCACAGACCCATTGCCACGAGCGACTTGCCCGAACCCGTAGGCGTGCCCAGCACCACGTGATCGCCCGCCGCCAGGTCCACCAGCGCATCCTCCTGATGGGGCCACGGCTGAATGCCGCGGGCCTCCACCCAGGTCAAGAAGGTTTCCAGAGCCTGGTCGGCCGTCATAAGGTCGCCCTCGCCGGTTTCGGCCCACGGCAGAAGCCAGCCCAAGCTGCCCGGCTCCCAAGGGTCGACGTCGGTGCCGGGAATCAGCTCCACGGGGGTGGCCTCCAAGGGCTCGTTGGGCTGCTCGTCTTTCGCCATCTTCTGCTCTTTCGTCCTCCATCGCCGCTACGGTCCTTGCCGCTCGGCACACAACCACACCCGGCCATTGTCGCCAACAGCCGAAACCTTTCGCCCCGTTGCGAGCCGCCAAGGCAAAAACGCAGCGGTGCTACCTGCTGTTCTCGGGAAGTGCGGCGGCATCTTCCCCTCACCGCGCGCTGCTACTCGGCCGCCGACGCACCGTCTCGAGCGCTGCCTTCGAAGGTGAAGCGGCCCATCTTGGTGCCGCCCAGGATATGCAGATGCAGGTGGGGCACCGTAGCCGCGGAATCAGGACCGGTGTTGATCACCGTGCGATAGCCGCTCTCGTAGACGCCCTTGGCCTTCGCCACCTGCGGCACCACGGACAGCAGATGCCCCAACAGCTCGGCCGGCACGCCGTCCTGCAGGTTGTCGTAGTGCTGCTTCGGCACGATGAGCGTGTGCACCGGCGCCTCGGGCTCGATATCGTCGAAGGCGTAGCACAGGTCGTCCTCGTAGACCTTCGCCGAGGGGATGTCGCCGGACACGATCTTGCAGAACAGGCAATCGTCAGCCATGGGGATTCCTTTCGTCAGCTGCCGCACGGGCGCGTTTCCTACCGCCCGCCATTGTACCGCAAGCCCTTCGGCCGCACTGACGAGGAAGACGAGCCGACCGCATGCCGCCATAAGGAAAGGCGCCTACAGATTCAAGACCTCTCGCTTCTTCGCATCGAATTCGTCCTGAGTGAGCGCACCCAGATCAAGAAGCTCCTTGAGCTTTTTCACAGCCTCGATGCAATCGTCGAGATCGCCGCCAATAGGAGAGCCGACTGCGGAGGCGCTGTCCGATCGCGCCTCGGAACCCGAAGTCACAACCCCACTCGACGAGAGCGCTGAGGCCAGGTTCATGCCGAACAACATGCCGCCGCCCTCGCCCAGCCCGTTCTCCTGCACACCTTGAGCAATCCTTTGCTGCGCAGCAATGTTGGCAGCATGCTGGGACACCCCCTCGAACGCGTTGACCTCCATGCGCTTGCGGTTGAAGCCGTGCACCAGCTCTCTCGACTCGTCGGAGAATTCAATGCTCTCGACAGCCACTCGCTTGAGCTCGAATCCGAACCGCTTCGGCCAACTGCCAACGTAAGCCTCGTCTGCAGCAACCCGTTCGGCAACAACACGGGCCTGGCTTGGGAGCTGGGAGATGCGAAACTCGTTGGAAAGACGGTTCAGCGCAACGATGAACGACTGAAGGAACTCAGACAGTATCTGCTTGCGCGCCGAAGTGTCGTCGAACGTATAGAAATACGCGTTGGGGGGAACGAAGTTACGCAGGAAAACGTAGGGATCAGCCACCTGGATGGAAAAGTTGCCGTATGCGTGAACCTCCAAATCGCAGTGATAATACCCATCGTTGTACATTTGTGGGCCGCGGGTACCAAACGGTATATGCCGTATCTCTCGCATGTTGACGAAAGAGACACGCTTGTCCATCGCAGGAACCCCGCCGAACCCTATGCGGCTTGCCACCTGCCCAATCAGGCTTCCCACTCCGTCCCCGCTAAACATGCTCTCTTCCCCATCGGTATATTCGTAGTTGCCCGGCTCGAATATCATCTCCTCGATTTCGCCTTCGCTGTATATACAGGCGACCGTGTTTTCTGGAACAAAAATACGTGACCCGTTGCTGATGACCCCTTGCGTTCCGTAGGCGTTCGAGCCCCGACCGGCCGCCCTGTTCTTGAGAATGCCCGGAACAAGCACCGCATGCTCCCCAAAGGGGCCCGCAGTAAAGACCTCTTTCCACTGGTCGGCAAGGGTTCCCCGAACCGAGTCGGAGGCAGCCTGAATGATTCCCATGCAATCCCCCTAGTCTATGGTTTGGTCCGTGTCACAATACCGGCAGACTATCCGCTGCCCCTTGAAGCCCGCAAGCGGCGCACCACAGCCGATGCAGCGGTCTGTGACGTTGACGTGTTCCGCGGGCTTGCTCCGCTCGGAAGCAGCCGATGCCGCTCGTTCGGAAGCGAAAGCCGCCGCGCCTACGATGCCCTTCGAGGCGGTAGCAATAAGACTGCCGACCTGATAGGCGAGCGTTTCCGAGCCGCCTTCTTCGTCGCAGCAATCGCCCTTCGCAACCGGCGCAACAGCAGGTCTAATCGGGCTTGCCGCCGGCTCGACCCGCATGGAAGCCACCGGCGGAGGAGGCGCAACCGGGCAAACGGCCGAGCGCGCGCCACGCACAGCCATCGTGATTGCCTGGCACCACTGGGCAATGTTTTGCTGCTCCTTTTCCGACTGAGAAGTAAGCACGCTTTTGAGGGCAGACTTCAAATCGCCGCCCTCGACGTCGGCCTCGCCGAGGGCGAACGACTCCACCCCGTGGGAGAAAAACACGTGCAGCTGCCGGCTACCGTCTCGCGACCGGCCCTCGCATACGCGAGGAACACCGTTGTCAACCACTATGCCGCTCAAAGGGAATCTCAGCGTTTTCTTGATGCCGCCAAACATTCCCTTGATTCCCACCAAGAGAGCTTCGTTGGTAAGGCAGAGCTCGGCATTAGGAGAACATCCCTTCCCCCTGGGATCATAGGAGATGCTGGAGTCACGCCTCAGAATAACCTCGCGAGGCATCAACTCGAGTTGGCCCATCGTCCGCCCCCCCTTAGCATTGCGAAAAACATTCTCGCGTCAGCATTCCGCGCCGAATGCGTCCCAGACGCACCGCATGCAACCTTGGCAAGGCCCATCGGATGTATTCAAATATGAAGCCAACGCACTTGCAGCATTCTAGCGCACCAAGCAACGTTTGCGAAGACTTTTCTTCTATGCCCGAACGGCCTAGCGGCGTAGCGAGCCGAAGAGACCGCGAATCAGCTGGCGGCTGGTTTCCCGGCCTATCTGCCCGATAACCGAGTTCACGGTTTTGGCCACTTGCTCGCGCTGCTTCTGCTCGGCCTTGGCCTGGCGCTCGGCCTCCTTGGCAGCTGCCTTCTCGGCTGCAGCCTGAGCCCGAGCCGCCTCCTTGGCCGCCGCTTTCGCCGCCTTCGCCTCCTCGTCGGCCTTCTGCTTCTCGAAGGCCGCCCGCTCTGCCTCAAGCTTCGCCCGTTCCTCGGCAAGCTCTGCCGCCTGAGACGCCTCGGCAGCTTGGGCGGCCAGCTTCTCGTAGGCGCTTTCCCGGTCGACGGCACCGCCAAGCTTCGCCATCAGCTCCGGATGCCCGTCGACGGCCGCCTGCACGGTTTCCTCATGCGCGGCGCCCATGGTGCATTCGGGCGCAAGCACCATGGCCCGCTCAACCATGCTGGGCTTGCCGTCCTCGTCCAGGCACGACACCAGCGCCTCGCCGGTTCCCAGCTCCAGCAGCGCGTCGGCGGCGTCGAAGGCCGGGTTCTCGCGGAAGGCCTCGGCGGTGGCGCGCACCGTCTTCTGCTCGGCGGGCGTGTAGGCGCGGAGCCCGTGCTGGATGCGGTTCGACAGCTGGGCCAGCACCTCGTCGGGGATGTCGGAGGGCGACTGGCTGATGAAGTACAGCCCGACGCCCTTCGAGCGAATGAGCTTCACCACCTGCACCAGCTTGTCGCGCAACGCTTTCGGCATGTCGTCGAACAGCAGATGGGCTTCGTCGAAGAAGAACACGAGCTTGGGTTTGTCCGGATCGCCCACCTCGGGCAGGGATTCGTAGAGCTCGGTGATCATCCACAGCAGAAACATCGCGTACACCTGGGGCGAAGAGACAAGCTTCTCGGCGCGCAGCACGTTCACGTAACCCTGGCCCGACTCGTCGCAGGCCATCATGTCCGCCAGGTCGATCGCCGGTTCGCCGAAGAACATGCTGCCGCCCTGGTCCTCCACCGCAAGAAGCGACCGCAGGATCGCCCCCACCGACTGGGACGACACGCGCCCGTAGACGGTCTCAATCTCCTTGGCATGGTCGCTCACGTAGGAGAGCATGGAGCGCAAGTCCTTCAGGTCGATGAGCAGAAGCCCCTGTTCGTCGGCAACGCGGAAGACGATGTCGAGCACCCCCTGCTGCACGTCGGTGAGGCCCAGCATACGACCCAGCAGCAGCGGGCCCATGTCGGAGATGGTGATGCGAACGGGAATGCCGCGGTCCCCCATGACATCCCACAGGCGCATAGGGCAGGCGGCCGGCTGCCAATCGGTTGCGCCGAGCTTTTCCAGCCTCTCACGCAGGGCGTCGTCGGGCTCCGCGGCCTGGCCCACGCCGGTCACATCGCCCTTCACATCCGCCACGAACACCGGCACGCCCGCTTGGGAGAACCCTTGGGCCAGGGCTTTCACGGTAACCGTCTTGCCCGTTCCCGACGCGCCGGCTACAAGGCCGTGGCGGTTCGCCTGGTTCAGCAGCAGGTAGCAGGGGTTTTCGCCCTGGGCGACCCAGATGGCGGCAGGTTCGGTGGACAGCATGGCAGGTCCTCTCGACGAAACGGCAGCCGTACAGGCTGGACTCGATTATCCCTCGGAGCCCGCCGCAGCGCCGCCACGCCCGTCATCTGGCACGAAACGGAAAACCGCCAGGACGGCGGCATGCCCGTCGACGTCCTGGGCAGTGGGGTTTTGGCGAACGTGTTTCTCGGGCGCGGCGTTCCATGCGAAAATAGCGGGCACAATCAGCGCAGCTGCGGCGCGTGCAGGGCGTCTCGCCGCTGCGCCTGCTTCAGTTCGACCCGTTCCCAAGGAGAATCATGGCGGAGTTCATCTACCAAATGTACAAGGCTCGCAAGGCCCATGGCGACAAGGTCATTCTGGACGACGTGTCGCTGTCCTTCTACCCCGGTGCCAAGATCGGCGTGGTCGGCCCCAACGGCATGGGCAAGTCAACGCTGCTCAAGCTCATGGCCGGTCTGGAGGAGGTTTCCAACGGGGAGGCGCGGCTCACCCCCGGCTACACCGTGGGCATCCTGCAGCAGGAGCCGCCGCTTGACGAGGACGCCACGGTCATCGAGAACATCCGCCAGGCCTTCGCCGACGTGCTGGCCAAGATCGACCGCTTCAACCAGGTGAGCGCCGAGATGGGCGACCCGGATGCCGACTTCGACGCCCTTATGGACGAGATGGGCCGCCTGCAGGACGAAATCGACGCCGCCAACGGCTGGGACCTGGACAGCCAGCTGTCCCAGGCCATGGACGCGCTGCAGTGCCCCGACCCGGACATGCCCGTGAACGTGCTCTCCGGCGGCGAGCGCAGGCGCGTGGCCCTGTGCAAGCTGCTGCTGGAAGCCCCCGACCTGCTGCTTCTAGACGAGCCCACCAACCATCTGGACGCCGAGTCGGTGCTGTGGCTGGAGCAGTTCCTGAAGCGCTACCCGGGCGCGGTGCTGGCCGTCACCCACGACCGCTACTTCCTGGACAACGTGGCCGAATGGATCTGCGAGGTGGACCGCGGCCAGCTGTTCCCCTACAAGGGCAACTACTCCACCTACCTGGAGACCAAGGCTGCTCGCATCGAGGCCCAGGGCCAGCAGCAGGCCAAGCTTGCCAAGCGCATGGCCCGCGAGCTGGAATGGGTGCGCTCCTCACCGAAGGCCCGCCAAGCTAAGAGCAAAGCCCGTCTGGCGAACTTCGAGCAGATGTCCGCCGAGGCGCGCAACGCCAAGAAGCTGGACTTCTCCGAGATTCAGATTCCTACCGGCCCGCGCTTGGGTGCGAAGGTGCTGGAGGTGAGCCACCTGCACAAGACCTTCGGCGACCGCGTGCTCATCGACGACTTGTCCTTCAGCCTGCCCCAGGGCGGCATCGTGGGCGTCATCGGCCCCAACGGCGTGGGCAAGTCCACCCTGTTCAAGATGATCATGGGGCTGGAAGAGCCTACCTCGGGCACGCTTGACGTGGGAGAGACCGTGAAGCTTTCCTACGTGGACCAGAACCGTCAGGGCCTGGAAGCGGGCAAGACGCTGTGGGAAGTGGTGTCGGGCGGCCTTGACTACATGATGGTGGGCGAGACCGAGGTGCCTAGCCGCGCCTACGTGGCCAGCTTCGGCTTCAAGGGCTCCGACCAGCAGAAGCCCGCCGACGTGCTCTCCGGCGGCGAGCGCAACCGCCTGAACCTGGCGCTGACCCTGGCCCAGGGCGGCAACGTCCTGCTGCTGGACGAGCCCACCAACGACCTGGACGTGGAAACGCTGTCGTCTTTGGAGGAGGCACTGCTGGCCTTCCCCGGCTGCTCTGTGGTCACCAGCCACGACCGCTTCTTCCTTGACCGCGTGGCCACCCATATCCTGGCTTGGGAGGGCACCGACGAGAACCCGGGCGCCTGGTACTGGTTCGAGGGCAACTTCGACGACTACCAGAAGAACCGCATCGAGCGCCTAGGAGCCGAAGCCGCCAAGCCTCACCGCGTGCACCGCAAGCTGACCAGGGATTAAATCCCCGCCGACGCAAAGTCCCGCAAGCCCGAGAAAAGACGCGCCCCGCCCTGGCGCGTCTTTTTTTGGAAGCGCGTCCCCGTTCGCAGAGAAGCCCGGCCCCCTCTCCGGCAGAAAGCGCCGGGGTGTCCCATAGTATCGCCTCGCACGCATGACAGCTCGTCTAAGATGCCATCCATCGAACACAGACGCCAACCACACCACTCGATCGGAGGCACCCCATGACCGCAGCCAACGCAACCGTCGCAAGCGCCCCTGCCAGCGCTTCTGCAGCTCCCATCAGCGCACCGGCACCCCGCCGCTCCGCCAGCGCGCTTACCTCCCAGGCGTCGATGCTCAGGAGCAGCTGGAAGTTCGACAGCCGCGCCTGCAGCCTACGGTCCATGCAGAAGGTCATCGACGCGGCCAGCCAGAACATCGTGGCGGTGAAGCGCGGCGAGGGGGACGGCGGCTCCATGCTGGTGGTCATGGAGCGCTGCGCCATCGTGCTCACCCCGGTGGACAGCGTGCACGTGGCCGCCGCCGTGCTCAGCAACGCCCAGCTGCGGGAAGCCGTCGAGAGGGACAAAGGGGCGGTTGACGGCCCGGAAGGCGGCAACATGCAGCCCGCCGGCGGCGCCGACAAGCTGCACCCCCTCACCTTCTGCGATTTCGCCGCGGGCCGGCGCGTGTCGTCGTTCGCCTTCGGCACCGACGCCGAAGGGCTGCTGACCTGCATCGAAGCCCGCATGAGCGACGGAGGCCGGCTGACCCTGGGAGCTCAGGGCCCCCAGGTGCAACCAGCCTCCCGCCGCAGGGTCTGCGCTCAGGCGGCCTGAAGCTTAGGCCAGGTCGCCGGCTACCGTCTCGCCCACGATAAGCCCGTAGCCGAGCGCCTGGGTCAGGCCGATCATGTAGTCGGCACCGTCGCGGTTCTCAAGCGCGCCCGTCACGTCGCCGACAGCATAGAGGCCCTCGATGATCGAATCGTCCTCGCGCTGCACGTGGCCGTCCAGATCGATCTTCACGCCGCCCTGGGCGATGTAGGGCGTGGGGACGATCTTCATGGCGTACATGGGGCCGTCCAGCTGCATAGCCGCCAGGCTCTTGTTGCCGCACGGGTCCTCGGCGCCGTTGAGCGCGCAGTCGTTGACCGTATCCAGTGCGTCCACCAGACCCGAGAGCCCTGTCTTCTCGGCTAGGTCCTGGTAGTTCTCGCCCTTGATGATGTCCCCGGTCTCCAGCAAGAACTCGTAGTCGATCCCGAAGTTGTTGCCGTTGGGGTACAGACCGTAACTGGCCGAATCGTCGAAGATCCAGTAGAAGTCGGTGGTGGGCTCTTCCTTGAACTTGCGCAGGGCGATGATGTAGGAGATGGTCTCGTCCACAAAACGGTCGCCGTTGCCGTTGACCACCACGCCCGGCACGCAATAGTGGATGTAGGAGGTTTCCGCCAGCGACACGCCCGCATGGTAGTGGCTGGTCACGCCCTTGTCCATGCAGCACCAGGCAGCACCTGCGTCCTTGGCCAGCAGCATGCCGTCACCCGTGGCCCAAGGAGGTCCCATGAGCGGGAACTTCAAGTCGTCGGACTGGTACTCCTCCATCAGGTCGCGGTTCATGATATAGCCGCCGCTGGCCAGGATCACCGCATCGGCGGAAACGTGGTACTCGGAGCCGTCGGCGCCCTCGGCGACGAAGCCGACCACCTTGCCGCCCTCGGTAGTAAGCGAGGTGACCGGCGCCTCGGTGATGATCTCGACCCCAAGCTGGGTGGTCACGTAGTTCGTGAGGATCTGCACCGCATGCTTGCCGCCGATCTGGAAGTCGCCCGGCGAGAGCACCGGCACGCCGGTATTGCCGATGGGACAGAAGGGCACGCCGATCTGCAGCATCTTGTCTACAGCGCGCTGGGCCGAGTACAGGATGTTCTTGATGAAGGGCATATCGGGGTTGTAGTAGGGGCTGTCGGGCTTCACCAGGCGTTCGGCATAAACCTCTAGGCGACGCTCCACCGTGCGATGGCTTTCCATAACATGGTCGAGGCCCCACGCCTTCTGGATCTGGGTCTCCTGCACGTAGACGCCGCAGCCGGTGATGGGCACGCAGCCGCCGGTATAGCCCATGCGCTCGCAGATGATCACGCTCTTGCCCTGCTCGGCGGCAGCCCAAGCGGCCATAAGGCCCGCAGGGCCGGCGCCCATGATGGCCACGTCCGCCGACTTCTCCACGGTCTGCTTAGCCGGCGCAGGGGCAACGTAGCCGCTGAAATCCCTGGGGTCGCCACCGGCGTTGGTGATGGCTTCACTCACTGCGCTCTTGATGGCCATGCTGGTGAGCGTGGCACCGGTGATCACGTCGGCGTCAACGCACTGGCTCTCCACGATGCGCGCTGGCATGGCCTCGAGCGCGTACTCACCGATAACGCGGCTCTCACCGTGGTTGAGCACCTTCACCTCGGCGATAGCGCCGTCGGCGATAACGGTCTTCACGTCGATGAGTCCATGCATGCTCATGCCGTTGGTGATGTAGACGCCGTCGGTGAACACCTCGGGGATGCTCTTCTTCGCCTCGGCCGCGTCGGCTTCGGGTTTCGCGTCGGCCCCGTCCTGGCTCGCGGGCGCAGGCTGCTCGGCCTTCCCGCATCCGGCCAAGCTGGCTCCCACCGCCGCCAGCGCAGCCACGCCGGCCCCTGCGATGAACCCGCGACGGCTCAAATCGCTGCGTACGTCCTCCATGGTTCTCCCTTCCTCATACGGTTTTCCGACCTCTCGAAATCGGACGGCCGCACTGTACCGAAGGGGACGGCGCGAAGGAAGGGCGGTGGCGCGGTAAAGGTGGAGTAGCGCCGAAAACCAGCGA
Organism: Eggerthellaceae bacterium; assembly: GCA_910575165.1. GTDB lineage: Bacteria > Actinomycetota > Coriobacteriia > Coriobacteriales > Eggerthellaceae > Xiamenia > Xiamenia aquisgranensis. The sequence goes on along the minus strand of CAJTDS010000003.1, from coordinate 62,848 downwards.
AGTATTATTGGAGTAGACGGCTATCATGCCTGATAGATTGGCAGAAGGTTCAGGCGAAGCCGAGCGAGCGAACGCAGCTTCCCTAGTTCTGCGTGAGGGAGCGCAGCAGCAAGACCAGCTCTTCGCGGGAGTGGGTATCGGTCTTGCGATACATGTTTCGCAGATGGGTCCGCAGGGTATTGGTGGCGATGACCAGCTCGCCTTGGATGGCCTCGTTGTCATCGCCGCGCACCAACATAAGCGCGATGGACCTCTCCTGGCGCGAAAGCCCGTAGGTCGCCGTGGCGTTGTCGGCGCACAGCTCGCAGACGGCGCGATTCTCGGGGTCAAACGTCACGGTCTCATCGGCTAGCTCAGCGACGTAGCGGGTGTCCAGGAAGAACATAGCCACGCATACGCTCAGCAAGCACACGGCCGCGGCGGCAGCGAAAAACGACAGGTCCCAGGCGCCCATGAGCCCGTAAGCCCACTCGCCCAGCATGGAACCGCCCGTAAGTATTGCCTGCCCTACGGCGATGACAGCCACGGGGGCCTTGTCGGTGCCGAGCGCTCCCAGCCGCCAGATAATCCAGGTGAATATGCGGTAATACACCCACGCACATCCGATTGCGAACACCTCCACGCTCTGCTGACCGAAGTCGGTGGCGAACACCAGAAACGTCCCCACGGCGAACAAAGGGAGCATGAGCTTGGAAATATTGGAGGCCGTGGTGAGCTTTGGGTTGACAACCGACGCTACGAACAGCACCGCATTGACCGCCAAGCCCGCAACCACCCACAAAAGTTCGTCGGGGCTGTCGGTTTTCCCTTCGCTGTAGGTTTGCAACAGCAACACCACCACGCAGAGAAGACCTATGCCGACAAAGGCGCGCAGCGGAAACCGACGCGTCCCAAACGCGCGCCCCTGGACCGGCTCCAGTAGCTTTCGTCGATTGAGCCACACAAGCGCTCCGCCCGAAGCCACCGGCAGCGACCCATGGAGCATCACCTGCCCCAACTCGGGCAGGCAGGTGGCCAGCATCACTACGGCCGATGCGGTGAACGACGCGATGAGCACGCAGCGCAGTGCTTGGAGGCTACCCAGACGACAGAGCTGCTCGCCCCACAGCAGGATGAACACAGACGATGCGGCAATCGGCATGCGCAAGGTAGACACGAGAGGTTCGGCATGAGGGGCCACCAGGTAAATGCCGACGGTAGCACCGGCCGTCAGAACCGCTGCAGCAACGGTCACGGCCCGACGCGGAAAGCGTTCCTTCAGCAGCTGGGCACCGGTGCCGGTCGCAGCGACGATCGCCAGCCACAGCCAGCGCGTCGGACCATCCCCGATAGCCAAGGCACCCACCGACTCGCGAATGCCCGGCGACAGCAGCGAGGCCGACGATGCCATCATGCCCCAGCCAAGATAGCAGCCCATGCCCAGGGCGGCCAGGACCACCGGCAACCATGCTTTTCGATTTTCGGGAGAAAAGAAGCTCACAGAGACGATCCTGCCTTCGACGAAAGGTCGGTTGAGGCCATTATACAAAATGCATCGGGCCGAGAGGGGCCAATCCCGGGACGAACGGCGCGGACAAGCCCATCGACGTGCGGATATTGTGGGATGACGCCGTTTGCGCCCCGCCGAGGCCTGCGCTCGTCTATTCTGATGCCAACCTACTCGGTGGCCGTCCCCTCGGCCACATTTCCAAAGGCAGGCCTTGAAGCGAACCCCCTTCCCTCCTTCGCTCCAAGGCCTGCTCTGTTTTCCGGACAAGGCCGCACAACCGGCAACTCGTGCAAGCGGAGCAAGAACAGGAACGGAGATGTCGGGACGACAAAGCCCCTAGCACGGTGAGAGCAGCAGGGCAGCAGGGAGGTGGCCATTGCCGCCGAAGCGGCAAGGGCGGCGGGCGTTCAGAGCGATTGACTAGGCGCGCAGTACGGCGGTAATGGCGTCCAGCAGCTCCTCGTAGGTCTCGAAAGCGGGAATGTGGGGGTGGTCAGCCTTGATGGCCTCGGTGCTGCGGAACAGGAAGCCCGCTTTGCTGGCCTGGATCATACCCAGGTCGTTGAAGCTGTCGCCCGACGCGATGGTGTCGAAGCCGCAGGACTGCAGCGCCCGCACCGTGGTCAGCTTCGACTCAGGACAGCGCATAGTGAAGCCGGTGATGGTACCGTCGCTTGCCACCGCAAGCTCGTTGCAGAAGATGGTGGGCCACCCCAGCTTGCGCATGAGCGGCTGGGCGAACTGGGTGAAGGTATCGGAGATGATGATCACCTGAGCGCGCTCCCGCAAGGCATCCAGGAACTCGCGCGCGCCGGGCAGCGGGTCGATACGGCTGATGGTGGCCTGGATTTGGGAGAGCCCCAGCCCGTGCTCGCGCAGCACGTCAAGCCGCCAGTTCATGAGCTTGTCGTAGTCGGGTTCGTCGCGAGTGGTGCGCGCAAGCTCGGGGATGCCGCTTTCCGCAGCGAAGGCCACCCATATCTCGGGAACCAGCACGCCTTCCAAGTCGAGGCAGACAACGTCCATCGCTAACCGTCCTTTCGAAACCCGAAACCGTTGTGGTAATTCTAGCAGTCGAGAACCACGCGGCTGGTCTCGCCGATTATCCGGGCAAGCTCGGAGGGTTCTGCGCCGCGAATGGCGGACAAGGCTGCAAGGGCTTCAACCAGGGCAGCCGCCATGGTGTCCGCCTCGGTTTCGGAGGCGCACGTCGAGGCGACTTCGGAAGGCTCGCCGCGAAACGCTGCCGACTGTTCGACTGACCACTGCGGCATACGCAGATCCACGGAGTCGGGTAGCCCCATCGCAGCCTGGACCGTTGCAGCCGCGCCGTCAGCAAGCGGCGGCAGGTCGGTTTCCAGAAGCAGTCGGCTCTCGGGAATCTGAGACGCATAGGCCCGGCCGCGCTTCGCCTGCAGCATGCGCGATCCCACGGAGAAACAGCAGCCCGCGTCCCGGGCGCGCGACAGCTCGTCGGACGAGCCGCTGAACCAGTGGAAGACGGCGCGGTTCGACCCGTCGGCGAAGAAGCCCGCATCCTGCAGCAGCTCGAGCACACGTCCGGCAGCGCCCTTGCCTGCGGCATGGATAGACATCGTTCGTCCGCCCGCACGAGCACACCAGGATGCAACGGTACGGAAGGCCTGCTCCTGAGCCTTTGGGGAGGCAACCCCCCGCCGGGCGAAGTCAAGCCCCACCTCCCCTATCCAGGGCACAACGCCCACCAGCGGCTCCATGCACTCCAGCTGATCGCGGCGTTCACGCGCGTCGTCCGGCACCCACCAGGGGTGCAGGCCGACACCTAAGCGGAGGGGCGAAAACACGGAGGGACCGCAGGCGCATTCGCCCGAACCCCGTCGAGCGCCGCAGCCAAGCAAGCGGGAGAGACGCTCGTACTCCCGGGGGGTCACCGTCTGCGACCAGCAGCCAACGCCGCAGGCGGCCAAGGCTGCGGCAAGCGCCGCGGAGTCCGCCGAAAATCCCAGATGGCAGTGCATATCGTAGAGCGGTTGCGCGGGTTGCGAGCTCATCGGGCGCCTCCCGGGCTGCTCTGCGGCCCCTCAATCCCCGCCAGCTCGCGCAGCACGGCGCCGGCCATCATCTGGCCCATGATGGGCGGCATGTAGCTGGCGGTGCCCAGGTTCGTGCGCTCGCGCCGGGTGGCGCCCTCCCGCACCTCAACCGGCACCGGTTGCTCGCAGGAGTAGATCACCCTCAGATGGTCGATGCCCCGCTTGCGGCCCTCCTTGCGCATGATGCGGCACAGCGGGCAGTTCACGGTCTGGAACAGATCGGCCTCGCGCAGGCATTCGGGGTGCAGCTTGTTGGCCGCCCCCATGGAGCTGATAAGCGGGGTGCCGTGGGCGCAGGCGTACTCGGCCAGAGCCAGCTTCGCGGAGATGGTGTCGATGGCGTCCACCACGTAGTCGGCGTCGGCGGCCCAAGCCTCCATGAAGGCGCCGACGTTTTCCGCCAGCAGGAACTCCTCTACGGGCACAGCGTTCGCCTGAGGATTGATGTCACGCACCATCGCAGCCATGACCTGGGCTTTCTTCTTGCCGATGGTGCTCATGAACGCCAGGGCCTGGCGATTGAGGTTGCTCGGCTGCACCACGTCGTGGTCCACCAGGACCAGATGTCCCACGCCGCCGCGCGCCAGGGCTTCGGCGCAGCTTGACCCCACGCCGCCCAGGCCCAGCACCACCACCTTGGCAGCCCGCAGCCGCTCGACGCCTTCGCGCCCCATGATGCGCACCAGCCGCGAATCCGCTGCTTCGCCCGCGTCCGTCACCGCCACGTCCTCACCTGCGCTTTCCACCATACCGCCCGCTATGGCCCGCTACCGCTTCGGCGCCGTTCGCTCGTCCCAGCCCTCGTAGAAGCTGATGAGCTCCTGCTTGGAATGAACGCCCAGCTTGGCGAACACCCTCGACGAATGGTACTTCACGGTGCTTACCGCGATGAACAGCTCTTCGGCGATGTAGGGGGCGCTTCGGCCGCTGACCAGCAGCCCCATTATCTCCGACTCGCGCTTCGTCAAGCCGAAGGCGTCCGAAATTGCGCGAAGCCTGCGCGAAGGGTCTTCCCCGGCTTCGGCACGAGCGCGGTTGAGCACGCTCCAGAAACCTTGGGAGCCCTTCTCGTCCATCAGAACAATCGCACCTATGACCAGCAAATACGCCACGGCCGTCGCACCGATGCCGTAGCGATGCGACCCCGGCCCCTCCCCCAGCAGCCACGGAGACGCGAACAAGCCCGCGAGCACGCCCACCATCATGATGGCCCGCAGAACGCCCACGAACGAAACGGGGTTCACCTTGAGCACCCGCACGCAGTCAAAGGCGTAAGTCCACATCATAAGGTCGATGCAGGCGTAACCCAGGCTGACCAGCACGCTACCCAAACCCGGAAAGGGTTCGGACAGAAAAGGGCTGGCCATGAACGACGCGATCATCAGCAGCAGGCCCGAACGATAGACCGTCTTGTACGGGCAGCCGAACACCCCCACGGCGCCGAAAACCGCAAGGGCAACCGCTCCCCTGGCGGCCAGCTGAGCTATGGAGAGCGTCGAGAAGTCGAGCGCCGCAAGCCCCCGGGACTCGGTCTGAAGCACGCCGAAGGCGAAGCTGGTCACGAACAGCATCAGCATGAAGCGCCAAGACGAAGCGGCGGCCTGCGTTCCCAACGGCGCCGACCCTCCGCAGGCGCCTTCGTCCGAATCATCGAGGCCCGCAGCAGCTGGATCGGCTTGATGGCCCTGGCGCAAAGCCGCGAAGCACAGCAGCCCGAAGGGAAGCAGGAAGCACGCGGCAAGCAGCCGACCCAAAGGCTCCACCAGCGATGCCAGCATGGTTTCCGCGCACGCCGCCACCAGCGACGCGCACACCACCAGCGTCTCGCGGCCACGCACCCTGTCCACGAGCACCCGACCCCAGAACAGCGGCAGCAGCCCCATGACGGCGCCCATGGCAACCACGGATGCACCCAGCAGAACAAGGCCCACGCTACTTTCCGAAGGCGAGCCGACAAACGCCGCACCGAAGTAACCTCCCACAGTGCCGGCCGTTCCCAGCACCGCAAGAATCGACATCCCCCTCATGCCGGAGATCAGCTGCGGCGAACGCCCGGCAAGCGCCGCCGCACCCAATGTAAGCGCGATAGCCACCACTTGCGCAACGATGTGCAGCCGCTGGGAGAATGTCGCCGCATCGCCGAACGAGCCGAACAGAACGCCCGAGAAGAACACCGAGTCGATCCACGCCCAATAGGTGGCGAACCCGAGCGCGGCAAAAAGCGTGGGCATGCCCAGATAGGGCCGTAGCCGGCGAAGCCTCTCTCCCATACACCTTCCTTCCGAGCATCCGTTGCGCGGGGCCGATTATAGCAAGAGCGCCCCCGCCGGCAAACGGACGGAGGCGCCATGGAAGCAAGCTGGCCGAAAGAAGCTAGTCGAACAGGCCCTTGGCCAGATCGCGGCCAGTCAGGTAGCCGAAGGTGATGCAGGTGGCTCCCAGGTTGTTACCCTCGACCATGAAGTTGTAGGTGTTGCCGTAGTAGTCGCCCACCATGGTGCCCACGTTGAACAGGCCGGGGATGGGGTTGTCGTCCTCGTCGCACACCTGCATGTTCAGATTGGTGCGCAAGCCGCCCAGCACCGTCAGGAATTCGGGGCGTCCGCCCACAGCGCCGTAGAAGGGGCCTTCCGTAATGCCGATCAGCTGCTCTTGGCACTTGTGGAAGTCCTCGTCCACGCCCTTGGCGCACAGCTCGTTGTAGCGGTTCACCGAAGCCAGGGCCACGTCCTTGGGAAGGCCCAAACCCTCGATGACCTCTTCAATGGTGTCGGCCTTGACCACCGTCTGCGGCAGAGCGCCGATCATGCCCTCGTCCCACTGCTTGATCATCTCGGCGGGCGGCATCGGCTCGCTCTCACCCTCGATCATGCCCGTGGAGTACCACGGCGCCGCGTCCTCGGCGTAGTTCGTGCCCCAAATGGCGTAGGACAGGCCTTCGGGCTGATGGCGCTGGGTAAGACCCGCGAACACGCCGTTTACGTCCTCGTTGCCGTAGCGCTCGCCGCGCTTGTTCAGCAGCAGCCCGCGATGAGCACCCATGGTGCGGTTCGCCGGACCGGAGGTGCCCACGGCCAGCGTCATGGGCGCGTTGGGGTAAGTGCGCTGCCAGGCGGCACCGGCCCACAGGCCCATCTTCTGGCCTTCGCCGCGGTACAGGCCGCCCCAGGTGAACCCGACGTCGTACTCGTTCTTGTCCGCATCGGGGTTGAGCAGGTCGAACACCCCGGGGCAATAGCACTGCATCATGTCCTTGTCGGCGGAGAAGTCGCCGGTGGCAAGCACAATGCCCTTCGACGCCTTGTAGCGCACGTACTCGTCGGTAGATCCCACCGGGTGCGCCAGCACGGCCACCACGCGCCCCGATGCGTCCTTCTCCAGCTGCTCGGCCACCATCTCGTACTCCAGCGTGGCGCCCATCTGCTGGGCGCGGGCCGCCAGCGTGTCCACCAGCAGCTGCTGGCCCGATCCCGCCGAGGTGATGTCGCCGCCGATCCACGAATGGGACGCCACCGGGCAGAACATGGGGTCGCTCTCGTCAAGCTGCGGGGAAGCCTCCAGCACGGTCCGGTAGCCCGCCTCGTCGATGATGTCGATGCACCAGTTCATGGCTTCTTCGCTGTTGTTGGCGAACTTCCACCACTTGCCCTGGTCCACGTTGTAGCCCGCCGCGATCATCTGGCCGCGGAAGAAGTCGCCCGGGTTGTAGCGCTTGATGCCCTCGCGCTCCATCACCTTGCTCCATACGCCATGACACGACCCACCGCGGGACACGTTGCCCTTCGACGCGGAGAACAGAATCACCTTCGCACCGTTCTCCACCGCCGAAGCCGCCGTCACCAAGCCGGCGGTTCCGGAGCCGACCACCACGATGTCAGCCTCTTCGGTACGGACGATCTTGTCCTCGGAAGGAACCTCCGGCGGCACCATGAACGACCACGTGCCACCGTGCACCTGATCGTAGGTAAGCGACGCGCGAGCCGCCGTCTCCTCGCCCGATGCGCTCACCGGCTGCTCGCTGGCAGTCCCCGTCGGGGATGCCGGAGAGCAACCGGCCATAAGCGCGCCCGTGGCCCCCACGATGCCGGCAGCCATAGTCCCCTTCAGAAAATCGCGGCGATTCATTCCCTCGCTCGTTTTCTTCGACAGAGCCATACTCCACCCTTCCTCTCTTGCGCAATGCGTTTCCTCGCCGGGCCCGGAAAGTGCTCGGGCGCTCCACGCCCGCACGCCCTGGCCCGAACACGACACATCCTAGGAAACAGGCAGAGCCGCGCCTACCGTCCAAAGGCAGTGTTTGCTCTCGGGACAGCACCTATCCGTTTCGTATGGGAGACGCCGAACTGGGAAAACCACGGATTCACACCGAAAAGCCGTTGACTGGCCGTCGAAAGCTCCCAGCAAGCAGCACGGCGACGGAAGGTACAATAGCGAGACGAACCGTCGATTGGAGGACCCGTGGACCAGCTGAAAACGCCGCATTCCCATCCCGGCTGCACCTTCAGCTCCGTGCTGGTAGTGGGCGCCGGGTTGGCTGGCGTCGCTGCCGCGCTTGCTGCGGCCGAAGCGGACGCCCAGGTTGCCATCGCATGCGCCGGGCGGCTGTTCGGCGGGTCGAGCTTTCGCCCCACCACTTGGGGGCTGGGACTCGTGGCGCCCGACGGGCCCGAGGACGAGGACGACCTGGCGCGCACCATCGTTGACGTGGGCGGCGGTGTGGCCGACGAAGCGCTCGTGAACTCGTTCGTAGGCGGCATCGCGCCGGCTGTCGCATGGCTTGAGTCGCGGGGAGTTCGCCTCAAGCGTCCCGACAATCCCGGCGAGCGCGAGTTCGTCCCCTGCTTCGACCACAAGCACCGCCGCTGGTACGGCCTGGAGCGCGAACCGGTGGAGGCCGCACTGGGCAAACGCATCGCCGACCTGGGCATAACGGTGCACAGCGACTGGGAGCTGCTGGACATCCGCCCCGCAGGCGACCAGGCAGCGGGAGCCGGCGGGTTCAGCGCGTTGTTCCTTGATGCGGCGAGCGGAAGACCGCAGACCGTTTCGTGCCGAAGCATCGTGCTGGCCACCGGGGGCAGCGGCGGCCTGTTCGAGCGGCACCTGGGCGCCGCCGAGGATACGGGAGCCGGCCATGCCTGCGCGCTTCGCCTGGGAGCGCGCTTGACGAACATGGAGTTCATGCAGATCATGCCGGGGCTGGTGGGGCGCGGGCAGGGCACCGTCTTCAACGAGAAGGTGTTTCGCTGGACGCAGCTGCTCGACGAGGCAGGCACTGACGCCGTTGCGCCCTTCGCCAAGGCCCTGGGAGCCACAACCGGCGAGGTGATGGGAGCCCGGTCGGGGCATGGCCCGTTCACCAGCCGCCTCATCTCCCGGGCTGCCGACATGGCACTGGACGCCGCCGGGCCCCAGGGGCTTCGCGCCAACGTCCGCCTGCCCGAAGGCACTGCGTTGCCGGAGTTCGCCCGCACCTATTTCCAGTGGCTCTGGGAAACACGGGGCGTCTCGGCCGACGACGAAATGCGCGTCGCCCCGTTCGCCCACGCCAACAACGGCGGCATCGCCATCGACGAGCGCGGCAGCACGGGGGTGGAAGGGCTTTTCGCCTGCGGGGAATGCACCGGGGGCATGCACGGAGCCGACCGGCTCGGCGGCCTCTCGAGTGCGAACTGCCTGGTATTCGGCCTGCGAGCGGGAAAGGAAGCCGCAAGGCACGCAGCTAAGAACAGCACGGCGACCCGGCCGAGCCTCCCGGAAGCCTGGCGGCCGCTGCTTTCCCAAGAACCTGCCGACAAGAGGGTTGCACGCGAGGCCCTGCAGCACGTTCGCTCCATCATGGAGCGCGCCTGCATGATCGACCGCAGCGAGGCAGCGCTCGCAGAAGCGCACCGGCAGCTAACGGAGATGAGGGAAGCCGTCGAACACGCAACGCGGGTGGAAAGCCTGCAGATAGCGAACCTGGCAACCGCGGCGCTTGCCGTAGTGGATGCCGCGCGGGCCAGGACGGAAAGCCTCGGCAGCCACCACCGCACCGACGGCGAAGATGGCGACTCTCGGTAGCCGCCGGCCGGCACGGCACTTGCGGCGAAGCGGCGTCGAACCGCACTAACCCGGCTAGGTAAGCCCCAAAGCCTCATCGCGCTCGTAGCCGCGAGCGAGGTCGGCCAGCGTCACGCCGTCCACGTAGCTCTCGATGGCCTGGTCGAGGCCGGACCAGAAACCGATCGTCGTGCATACGCCGACGCGCGGGCACTCCCCGTCCCCGCTAAGAGCCGCGCACAGAACGGGCGTGGTCGTTCCCTCCACGGCCCGCAGCACATCCCCCGCCTTCACCATGTCCGCAGGGTGCAGCAAACGGTAGCCGCCGCCCTTGCCGCGCACGCTCTCTATCAGCCCTTCCTGCAGCAGCGGTCGGGCGATCTGCTCAAGATACTTCAGCGAAATGTCCTCGGATTCGGAAACCTCCCGCAGCGACACCTTGCTGCCCGGGCCGGCCTTCGCAATGCGCGTCATCAGTCGCAACGCGTAACGCCCTTTCGTTGAAACGAGCATGGCAAACCTTTCCGAGCCCCGGACGGCGAAGGCGCCCCACCTCCGAGCTGCCCGCCGATAACTGTCAGCGAAATTCTAGCATGATACTAGGTTTTATTGCGAGCCGCGAAACCCGGCTTTCACCCTTCTCTGCACAGGCTCTCCGCAATGTTTCCGCTAAGTATCAGCGGTTTTATCAGCAAATCATGCCAGAGAGAGGTGCGGGGAGCGCCGGCAGCCCGAAGGGTGGGCGGCCTTTAACGGCGCGACAACCGAGCGCCCGCGAAGAGCACAAGCGCAGGCGCACAACTCGGCAGCCTGACAGACCCTCAGAATCCGCAGCCGGTTCGTCGGCGAGCAGACCGCAGGAGCCGCAGCCGTTTTGCTAGCGAGCAGCCCGTTGCCGGTCGCGATGCGTCTGTGCAGGCACAGGCGACAAATCGCCAACATCCGGAAAACCGGTCGGCCTTGGCGCCCCTCGCAGCGGAAAAATGTCTAGCGAGCGCGCTAGGATGAATCCGTACCTTGATGAGATAGCTCGGAGTTTTATTGCGGAAACGCAAAGACGCAGAGTTTTTGGAACATCCGCAGCAACGTCAGAGGAGGCAACCATGACACCGTCAACTCAGACACCCCGAATCACACGCCGCGGCTTCGTGCTCGGCGCAGCAGGTACCGCGACCCTGGCCGCAGCAAGCCTGTTCGGATGCGCGCCCCGCGAGGCGCCCGACCCGACCGTGGACGAAACCGTAAGCTGCGACGTGCTGGTGATAGGCGGCGGAGCAGCCGGCACTACGGCGGCCGCCGAAGCGGCGCTGGCGGGCGCGAAGACGGTCCTCATCGAGAAGACGCCATGGCTTTCGGGCTCCAGCTCGCTGGCCATCGGCACGCTCTACGGAGCCGGCACCCAGCTGCAGCAAGCAGCGGGCATCGAGGATACGCCGGAGGGGCTGCTTGCCTACTTCATGGAGCGCGGCGGCGACAAGCTGGACCCGGCCATGCAGCAGTTCTGCGCCGAGCACTTCGGCGAGACCATAGACTGGCTCAGCGAAGAGCTGAACGTTCCCTTCAAGGAGAAGATCTCGAAGAAGGGCACCGACACCGTAGCCCGCGCCCACAACATCGACGACCGCGACGAGGTGGCCCTGGCAGCCGTGGAGCAGTACGCCAAGGACGCCGGCGTCGACTTCGTCTTCGACACCCAGGCCGTCGAGCTTATCGTGAACGACGAGGGCGAGGTGGAGGGCGTGCTGGCCGTGCAAGGCGCCGACAAGCGCATCCGCTACGATGCGGGCCGCACCATCCTTGCCACCGGCGGCTTCTGCCGAAACGAGGACCTAATCGCCGAGTACTGCCCCGATTACGACGGCGTGTACACCGAGGTGGGCCAGGGCTGCACCGGAGAAGGGCTGGAGATGGGGCTGGACATCGGCGCGGCCTACATCGGCCACGGCGGCACCAACGGCATCCTGGCCTGCCCCGTGGAAGCCGGCCAGAGCAAGCTCATCGACAGCAAGGCCATGTGGGTGGATTCCTCGGGCAACCGCTTCGTGAACGAAGACGGCCAGACCCACGACATCTACTACACCGTAGCCCATTTCCCCGACCAGAGCTTCTACGCCGTCTACGACCAACCCATGGTGGACACCCTCAGCGACAAGCTGGCAAACGCCTTCCAGCTGGGTCTTGACCAGGGGGTCTTCACCCAGGGAGACACCGTTGCCGAAGCAGCCGAAGCGCTGGGGATCGACGGGGCGGCCCTGCAGGCGCAGCTGGACGCCTACAACGCCATGGCCGTCGCCGGCGAGGACACCCAGTTCGGGAAGAAGGCGGATAACCTGGTAGCCATCGAAACCGGCCCCTTCTACGTGCTGACCATGGGCGTATGCACCCACGGCAGCTTCGGCGGCTACCACGTGAACACCGACTTCCAGGTGCTCGACGAGACGGACACCCCCATCCCCAACCTCTACGCCGCCGGCGAGGTGTGCTGCGGCGAGTTCATCTACGACGACTACCCGGCTGGCGGCTGCGGGCTGAACTACGCCTACACCTCCGGCCGCTACGCCGGCAAGAACGCCGCGGCAGCCGTGCAGGCCTAAGGCGTCGACGGCGCGCTCGCGCAACCGTGCAAAAAGCAGGGCCGGCACCCTTCGGGGGATGCCGGCCCTGCGCTTTTCTTGACGAAGACGCTTTCTGTGCGAACGCGCGCAAACGGTCCATTGCGGCCTGCGCTCGGGAGCGCTACTTGATGGGCAGGTTTTCCAGCTCGGCCTCCAGCGGCATGGGGATGTCGTCGGCCTCGGCTGCAGCCGCCAAGCCGCCGTCCCAGTAGGGCTCCTTGTTCGGCAGCACGATGTTGAGCAGAATGCCCACGACCGAGCCCACGGCCAAGCCCGACAGCGAGATGACCACGCCGCCCAGCTCGAACACGATGGCACCCGCAGCGCTGTAGGCGATGCCCAGGGACAGCACCAGGATGATGGCTGTGACCAGGACGTTGCGGCTGCGGGAGAAGTCCACGTGGTTTTCAACTAGGTTGCGGATGCCCACGCTGGAAATCATGCCGTAGAGCACCAGCGACACACCGCCGATGACGCAGGCGGGCATGCAGGCGATAACCGCCGCGAACTTCGGGCAGAACGAGAACACGATGGCGAAGATGGCCGCCAAGCGGATGACGCGAGGGTCGAACACGCGGGTAAGGGCCAGCACGCCGGTGTTCTCGCCGTAGGTGGTATTGGCCGGCGCGCCGAAGAGCGAGGCGATGATGGTAGCCAAACCGTCGCCCAGAAGCGTGCGGTGCAGGCCCGGCTCGGCGATGTAGTTACGGTTGCAGGTGGAGCTGATAGCCGACATGTCGCCGATGTGCTCGATCATGGTGGCGAAGGCAAGCGGCATGATGGTGATGACGGCGGTAATGGCAAGGCCCGTGTCGAAGCCGGGACCGAACAGCGACAGCGCCGTGTTGTCCCACAGCACTGGCAGCCCGATCCAGGCGGCGTCGGCCACGGGCTGGAAGTCGACCACGCCAGCGCAGGCCGCCACCACATAGGAGCCGATGACGCCCAGCAGGATGGGGATGATGCGAATCATGCCGCGGCCCCAGATGTTGCACACCACGATGATGGCGATGGCCACGATGGCAATGGGCCAGTTCGTAGAGCAGTTCGCAATGGCCGAGCTGGCCAGGATGAGCCCGATGCAGATGACGATGGGCCCGGTGACCACCGGCGGGAAGAAGCGCATGACGCGTTCGGCGCCGAACACCTTGAACAGAAGCGACAGCACCAAATACAGAAGACCGGCAGCCGCCACGCCCAGGCAGGCGTAAGGCAGAAGGTCCGCCTCGCCGTTGGGGGCGATGGCGGCGTAGCCGGCGATGAAGGCGAAGGAAGATCCCAGAAACGCCGGCACCTTGCCCTTCGAAACCAGATGGAACAGCAGCGTTCCCAAACCAGCGAACAGAAGCGTGGCGGAGACCGACAGCCCCGTCAGCGTAGGCACCAGGATAGTTGCCCCGAACATGGCGAACATGTGCTGCAGACCGAAGACGAACATCTTCGGCGCCCCCAGGCTGCGCGCGTCGTAGACTGCGTCGGGCGCGTCGGCGGCTCCCATGGTGGGCGTTGCTTTCGTATCGCTCATAATCCCTCTTCCCTTGTCGGCTCGGCATGCCGCACTGGGCCGTGCCACAGGCCTCAGTGAGGGTTTGCCGGCTTTCGCACGAACCACGAGAGACGGCAAACGGCCCTATTATGCCATGGAAATCGGGGATTGGAGGCTGCGAGGGGAAATCGGCTGCTACAACCTGCCTGCGGCGAGCCGGTCCTTAGCGGATGCCGCCTTTGTGGCCATTGGCTCGAGGCGGCTTCGTGCGCTTCGGCGCCGGCTTGGCAGCCGCGGCCTTCGGATGCGGCGCAGCCTTGGCCGTGCGCCTGCCCTTGCCAGCGGCAGGCCGCCCGCCAGGCGCGTCCTTGTCGCCGGGGCGCTTCGGGCGCACGAGGCACTTCGGGCCGAAGCCGATGAGGTCGGCCCTTCCAGCGCGGCGCAGCGCCTCCTCCACCAGGTCGCGGTTCTTCGGGTCGCGGTACTGGATAAGCGCCCGCTGCAGCGCCTTCTCGTGAGGCGACTTGGCCACGTAGACCGGCTCCATGGTGCGCGGGTCCAGCCCGGTAGCGTACATCACCGTGGCCAAGGTGGAGGGCGTGGGATAGAAGTCCTGCACCTGCTGGGGGTTAAACCCCATGTCGCGGCAGTATTCGGCTAGCTCGACCGCCTCGGCAAGGCCGCTGCCCGGATGCGACGACATCAGGTAGGGCACCACGTACTGCTCCTTGCCCGCCGCCTCGGTGGCCCGCTGAAACTCGCGCACGAAGCGCTCGTACACCTCGTGGGAGGGCTTGCCCATAACGCGAAGCACCGCATCGGACACATGCTCGGGCGCCACGCGCAGCTGGCCGCTCACATGGTGCTGCGCCAGTTCGTCCAGAAACTCGCGTCCGTGGGCATCGTCGGCCATCACGTAGTCGAAGCGGATGCCGCTGCGCACGAACACCTTCTTGACGCCCGGCAGCGCCCGGATACGGCGGAGCAGCTGCAGGTAATCGCCATGGTCGGCCACCAAGCGCTTGCAGGACTTCGGCGCCAGGCAGCGCTTGCCCGGGCACGCCCCGCTCTTCAGCTGCTTGTCGCAGGCAGGAGTACGGAAATCGGCCGTGGGACCGCCCACGTCGTGGATGTAGCCCTTGAAGCCCGGCTCGGACGCAAGCTCGCGCGCCTCCTCCACCAGCGACTCGTGGCTGCGCGCCTGCACGATGCGGCCCTGATGAAACGTGAGCGCGCAGAAGGCGCATTCGCCGAAGCAGCCGCGGTTGCTGGTCAGGCTGAACCGCACCTCGGACAGCGCGGGGATGCCGCCGGCCGCATCGTAGTCGGGGTGCCAAGCCCGCGCATAGGGCAGTCGGTAGACCGCATCCAGCTCTTCGACCGAAAGCGGGGCCGACGGCGGGTTCTGCACCACGAACTCGTGCTCGCCGTAGGGCTCCACCAGCCTCTTTCCCGTGAACGGATCGGTGTTGGCGTACTGGACGGCGAACGACCTGGCATAGGCTTCGCCGCCTTGGCGCACGGCGTCCCACCCCGGCAGCTCCACCGCGTCGTAGACGTGCTCGAGGGATTTGGCCTTGTACACCGTACCGTCGACGAAGGTGATGTCGCGGATGGAAAGGCCGGCATTCAGCGCTTCGGCAACCTCCACGACCTGATGCTCTCCCATTCCGTAGATGAGCAGGTCGGCTGCCGAGTCCAACAGCACCGAGCGACGCATGGAATCCGACCAGTAGTCGTAGTGGGCAAGACGGCGCAGGCTCGCTTCGATGCCGCCCAGGATGATGGGGGCGCGGCGAAACGCCCGCCGGATGAGGTTTCCGTAAACGATGCAGGCGCGGTCGGGCCGCAAGCCCATCTTGCCGCCAGGCGAATAAGCGTCCGTGCTGCGATGCTTCTTCGCCACCGTGTAGTGGTTCACCATGGAATCCATGTTGCCGGCCGAGACAAGAAAGCCCAGTCGCGGCTCGCCGAACTCGCAAACGGATTCGGTGTCCGTCCAGTCCGGCTGGCAGAGAACGCCCACTTTGAACCCGCGAGCCTCCAAAAGCCGCGAGATGATGGCCATGCCGAAGGACGAGTGGTCCACGTAGGCATCCCCCACCACGTAGACGAAATCCACCTGGTCCCAGCCGCGTTCGGTCATGTCCCGACGGCTTACAGGCAGGAAGCAAGATCGGTCGTGCGGCTGGGTCATGGCAGGTCTTTCCGAATCTAGGACTGGGGCTTGCCGCCCTCGTCGGCTCCGGCAGCCTCGGGCGCCGGGGCGGCAGGCACCGCGGCAGACGGCGAGGGCTGGGACTCGAGGACGGGGGCCTCGGGCGCAGCAGCGCTTGCGGGCTCAACCGAAACCGCGGCGTCGGACGCGGGAGCGGGCTGCGGGCACGATGCAGGCAGCTGAACAACCGGAGCCGCGGGAGGCTGCGGCACGCTTGCGGAAACCGGCTGGGGCGCAGGAGACGGTTGCGGGCAGGGCGCCGGCGCAGGCTGAGGGCAAGGGGCGGGTGCCGGCTGCGGCACGGGTGCCGGGTTCGGGGCGGCTGCGGGCCGGGGCGGCACGACGGCCGCTGCGCGAGCCGCCTGCTCCTCGAAGGGCATGGGGTCGTCCTGGCCACGCCACGCCGGAACGTCGAACTGCCGCACCCAGTATCCGCCGGCGCGGATAACCAGCGCGTACATCAGCACGACCAGCACCTCGGCCGCGAACGCGACCACCAACACCAGCGGCACGAAGAAGGCCAGCACGCCGCCGGCGACGAAGAGGCCCGCCACCCATTCGCCGGACATCAGCCCCGAGAAGCCCGCGGCGGGAATCATCAGGCCGGCCAGAAGCAGCGCAGCCACCAGAAACAGTGCGACGATGATCGCCACCACCACGGCGGCGCAGGCCAGGTTCATGCCCACCAGCCTGAGCGCGCCGCCGGCGTCGTAGCGGATCATGGAAAAGATACGGCCGAACTGCAGGCCCGGTCCCAAGCGCCCGTAGATGCTCATGCGCATCGACCCTACCAGCCAGAACAGCGACGCGGCAACCGTGGCGACGGCGACCAGCACCACGCTTACCATGCCGCCCATCCCGAACGCGAGCAGGGGCGAGAAGCCGTGCGAACCCCATCCGAACAGCGCCATGCCGCTGGCGGGGATCATCCAGAGCACCTCCACGGCCAGCGGCAAGAGGGAGCAGATGAGACTGAGGACCCAGGCGAAGAGCCCGCGAGAATACAGCTTCCCG
Organism: Eggerthellaceae bacterium; assembly: GCA_910575165.1. Taxonomy (GTDB): domain Bacteria; phylum Actinomycetota; class Coriobacteriia; order Coriobacteriales; family Eggerthellaceae; genus Xiamenia; species Xiamenia aquisgranensis. Next base: position 45,912 of record CAJTDS010000003.1, on the reverse strand, counting down.
TCCTCGTTTCCGAAGATGCGTCCCGGCAACGGGCTGCTCACGCCCCAGGCGACGTCGCGGGCCCACCCGAGCAGGTACCCGAACAGCACGATCTGCCCAAACACGGGGATGAAGCTGACCAGCGCAAGCAGGCAGAGCCTGCCCATCCAGCCAGGGGACGAGGTTACGTCGCGCCATGCGCTCTTGAAATATCCGACTGCCATAGGTCTCTCCCTTGCAACCAGCCCGGACGCCGCATCATGCCGCCAGCGACGACCCTGCGAGACGTCCGTGCTCGCCTACGTATCCAACCCGCATTCTAGGGGCGCAGTGCGGCGCGGGTCGAGTCTGGCGCCAAATCGTCACAACGGATTAAGCGCCCTTAAGAAAGACGCTCCACGAACCAGTCGGCCATGGACAGCAGCACCTCGCGGGAGTCGGACGGGGCGATGCCCTCGGAAAGCACCGCCTTGGCCTGCTCGGTCAAGTCCTGGGCGTAGGCGCGGGCGTACTCGATGCTACCGGCCTTCTCAAGCAAGCCCACAGCCTCGGCCAGCACCTGGGGGTCGCGCTCCTTGCCGGACAGGATGGCGATCAGGCGCTCGCGGTCGGCAGGCTCGGCGTTCTGCAGGGCATGGACCACCACCAGCGTGCGCTTGCCCTCGGTGATGTCGCTGCGGAAGTCCTTCTTCGTGGACTCCTCGGTGCCGATGAGGTTCAGCAGGTCATCCTGGATCTGGAAGGCCAGACCGCACTTCATGCCGAAGCTGCGCAGCGCCTCCACCTCGGAAGGGGTGCCCCCGCCTATGATGGCCCCCACGGCCAGCGGCACGGCGCCGGAGTAGAACGCCGTCTTGTGCATGGCCATGACCAGGTAGTCCTCGGGGGTGATGTCGAAACGCTCGTCGCGGGCCCAACCCAAGTCCATGGCCTGGCCCTCGATGGTGCGCCGCGTCATGTTGATGAGCTCGGATATGACCCGCACCTTGGTTGCGTCGTCAAGCAGCGGGTCGTCCACCACCGACCCGTTCACCGTGGACAGGGCCAGATCCCCTGCGTTGATGGCCAGCCCCACGCCCTCGGTCAGGTGCATGCAGGGCATGCCGCGGCGAAGCTCGCCCTCATCGGCGATGTCGTCGTGGATGAGCGCCGCCGTATGGAAGTGCTCGATGGCGGCAGCGGCGCTGGTGGCCTTCTGCATGTCGCCGCCCACCGCGCGGCAGGCCTCGAAGCAGATGAGGGGGCGATGGCGCTTGCCAGCGTTCTCGCTGTAGGCGCGCAGCGGGTCGTACAGGTAGCGGTCCATGTCCGGATGCGACCCGGTGGGAATGAACGAGTTGATGATGCCGCCCATGAGCGGGGCGTAGGCGTCGAGCCTCCCCTCGAAGGTGGCGGGAGGGGTGGGCAGCTGGGCAACAAGATCGTTGATGGTTTCCATGGGCCTTCTTCTTCGGCAGCGAAACAGCAGTGCACAAGCCCGCCTATCCTACCACATGCGCCGCCCCCAGGCGCCCCGCGCCCGCGATGGGCGCAAGTTTCGCGCGGATTCCTTAAGCGGGCGTCGCAACCGGCCGCAAAAGCACGCGGCGGGCAGGCCGGCTCGTCCCGGAGCTATGCCTTGCGAAGAGCCTCTTTCTGAGAGTCCACGAGCACGATGATCTCCTGGTGGGAATGAACGCCCAGCTTGGCGTAGATGTTTCGCGCGTGCCCGCGGACGGTGTTCCACGAGATGCACAGCTTGGCGGATATGGTCTGGGGGTTGTAGCCCATGGCAATGAGCCGGAACACCTCCGCTTCGCGCTTCGACAGTCCGCTTTCCGCGGCCAGACGCTCGATTGCCTGGCCGAAAGCGCCGGGCGCCTCGCCGCCATCTGCGCACGCATCCGCAACGAGCACGCCGCCCAAACGCTCGACCTGCGAAGACGGGTGCGTCCGGACCGCAAGACCGCTTTCCTCGTCGAGGGCTGCTCGCCGGCAGACATCGACCTCGGCGACGCCGCACGAGCCCGCTGCAGACCGCTGCTCGGCCCCCATCGCGAACGCGGGAAGCGGAGCGAACAGCTGGGCTAGATCGAGGTCGCCTTCGCTCCCCTGCGCGAACAGGTCGTCGAATGACTTCTCCGAAAAAAGCACGAAGGCGCACAGAATTATGAGCAAGGTGAGCACGATGCTTGTGAGCAGCTGCGCGGAGGGCTCGTGCAGCCCGTCGCCTGCGACGAAGCCGAACAGCAGCCCCAAGCCGTTTCCAAGCGCCTGCACACCGGCGCCCAACCCGAACACCAGCACGGGCGAGAGCTGCTTTTGGTACACGATCAGACAGAGCACCACCCAATGCAGCATGCGGAACACCAGCAGCACGGCGCTCGAGAGCTGCGACCAACCGACCACCTCGCCGTCCATCACCGGGGCCATGGTCACCACGGCTACCGACGACACCATGATCGCCGTATACACGCGCCCCAGCTCGAATACTCCGCGCTTCGCGAACACCACGCTCATCATGAGGACGAGCGCAATGACGATGCGAAAGAAATTGTTCGATCGCGTCCGCAGCAATGGGCCCTCGGTCCCAAGCGACCCCTGGGAAACCGCCCCGGTGAAGGACATGGCGAAGCACAGCACCAAGATGACCACCACGAGCTTCCAGAACACGGCGGGCATGTCGCGGACGTCAGCGCTGTAGAAGCCGCTTTCAGGAGGATCGACGCTCAATGCCGCAGCGCACAGGCCCCCTGCGGCCACAGGCAGCAGCACGTAGAACGCCGATGGCAGCAGCATGTCGCCGGCACGCCCCAGATGCCAGTGGGCCATCCCCACGGCAACGAAGAACAGCGCGCCACAAAGCATGTGCGACCAAGCCAGGTTGAAAACCGCCTGCCGACCTATAAGGCGTCCGTACAGACTCCCAACGGCGACGAACAGCAGCCCGGTCGCCGACCCCGCCACTGCGAAGAGCGCGCACAGGAGCATCGCAAGCTGCATGTCGGGCGCACCGGCAAGGGACAGCAGGAGCGCCCCCAAGCTGGCCGCCGATGCCACGATGCCGCATCCCAGGCTAAAACGGGGACTGAGCACCAGGGACGCCGCACGACGCGAGAAGCAGCCCGCGAGAAGCAACGTCGCTGCGTTGGCGAGGGTGGAAGCCATGTTGGCAAATCGGTAGACCCCGCCGAAAGCCGCCAAGGAGTCGATTGCGCCGTAAGCGTTGTTGGCGAACTGAGACCAGGCCAAGATCAGCCCGAAAGAAAGAAACGGCGCTATGGGCATCGCCCGAACGATCGACACCTGGATGCTGTCCCTTCCCATGCCTTCCCATGCCTTCGCCTCCCCTCGCCTCTCTCCCGACCGACGTCGCGCACCCGAGGCGACGACCCCGGCTGGCGGCATGCTCCATTGTACCCTAGCACCTTAGGACGAAAGCGCCCCCTCCGGGCACTCACCTGCCAAGGGCGTGCGAACTCCGGACAAATCGACAGGCCCCTCGGCGGCGCCGGGCTCCCGCCTATCGACGAGGAACCGTCCGATCCTCAGCGCTGCGTACACCCCCCAAAGCGCTGCGTACACCACCACTGACACCTGGGCGGCCGTCCCGCCGTTCATGGCCGATGGCGCCAGCATGAACAGCACGTGCACGAACACCAGGACGAAGAACGGATAGGCCAAGCGCTGCACCGCCTTCCACAAACGAGAGGGCATGGCGCGACGTACCAGCTTGAGCGACGTCGTGCCCAGAATCGCCAGCAACACCAGCAGCGCCACGGCGACGACGAAACCTCCCACCACCATGGGAGAGGCCGCCGACAGAGCCGCGATGCGCGGAAGGTAGGACTGCAAGTAGGCCGCCACGTGCTCGAGCGACAGAATGCAGGCCAGAATGGAAAGCTCGCTTCGCACGGGGAGCAGCGAGCGTCCCACGAAGGACTCCTTGCGGAAGCATCCGATGAACATCACCACCGCAAACAGCGCCAGCGGCAGCAGCGCCTCTCGTTCCAGCTCGAACAGGGCCATCCACAGCCAGCGCGGCAGACCTGCCGACGAGCCGACCAGGCCAACGGCATCTAGCACCCCCGCCAGCGCGTAGAACAGCCACGGCCAGCGGCGAAGCGGCCGACGAAGCACATAAGCGCCCACCCAGGCGCCGGCGAACACAACGAGGAACAGCACCTCAGGCCACCTCCCTCTCGCACAGACCGATTCGCTCCGCCAGCTCCTCCTGCGCCTCGGCCAGCAACCGAGCGTCGAACTCAAGATATCCCTGGGTAAGCGCCAGGACGCCGCGATAGAACCTGGTGGTCAGCAACAGCCCGGCTCGCTCGCGCAGGCGAGGAAACCAGTTCGCAACATGCTCCCGCGAAAACACCGCGCTATGGCTGACCACCCGCAAAGCCTCCTGAAGCGCGCCCTCCTGCACCAGAGCGGCCGCGCGCTGCGACTGCTGAGAGAGGTACTCGAACAGAAGAGACAGGTGGTCGTCGGGGTAGTCGAACCCTTCGGCGCGCCCGATCTCCTCCCGCTGGAAGGTCTCGTGCACCTGATGGAAGGACTGCTGGTACATCAGTCCCTCCGGCGAGGTGAACACCGATTCGACCGGTACCGCGTACAGCCCCTCATGGGACGAAAGACCCCCGAACGCCGCCGTGTAATCCACGGCTAGCTCTTGACGCGTCGCGGTGTTGCGCCGCGCCAGATAACGCCCGATATGGTTCGCCCCCTCAGCCATCGTATCGTTTATCTGAGCGTAGGGCGCCAGATCAAGCTCGGCGAACGCCTCCACCTGCTCGGCCGAGAGCGGCCTGAAGTACAGCGACGACAATAGGTCGTAGAAGTCGCCGCGCGCATGCAGCGCCGCCACCAGCCCGTCCGTTTCGGCTGCAGGCGCCAACTCTCCGCCAACGCTCACCGTTACCATCGATTCCATGAACCGTCACCTTCCTCTCCGTGTTCGAACCCGTCTCGCTTAGGCCCCGCCGTCAAGCCGCCGCGCTCTCCTTGATGCGCTGAAGCGCCAAGGCGCCCTCTTCGGTCAGCTCCCATCCGTCCCTCCACAAGATCATGCCGGCGCCCTCCAGCTTGTCCACGAACACGCTGGGCTGTATGTCGGCCCAGCGGCCATCCAGGTAGGCGTGCAGGATATCCCGACCGGCCAGCAGAGCCTTGATGTCGCCATACGCCGGGTGCCGGTCGCGAATGAACTCCAGCACCTCCACGTAGGTGGCTGCGCGCTCAGGCTCGCTCTCCAGCAAAAGCCCCATGCGCCGCTGCGGCGCAGCGAGCTCGAGCAGCCGGCGGCCCGCCTCGGTGGACACCAGGCTCTCGGTTGCCAGCAAGTCGTCGAACTCGTCCTCGCCAAGCTGCGCCCTGCGTTCCTCGTCGATCACCCCGCCTTCGGCGTCGCGCTGCATAAGGCACAGGCCGCCGTGGTCCACCAGAAAGCAAACGAGGCGAAAGGGGTTCTGGGTGGCCTGAGCGTACTCCGGCATGGCCAGCACCGCCCGCTCGACAAACCCCACCTCGCGCTCCTGGACGCACAGCCGCAGGATGGCGTAGAGCACCTCGCGGTTAAGGGGCTGACGGTGCACCGTGTAGGCCAACGACGCCACCGCATCTTCCAAAGCCATCTCCTCGTCAAAGGGCATGCGCCCGGATTCCTCCGCCATGCTCTCTCCTTCCATGCTATGCACCGCACCCGGCGACTTCTCTTCCCGATAGCCGTATTGTGCCTTGGGCCGCGCCACGGCAAAACCCGCATCCTGCAGCGTTTCGAGCAGCGTCTCCGCATCCGGGCAACCCATTTTGCGTTGGTCAGAACGTGTCGCACCGCCGAATTCGCCCCATCCTGTACGTTCCAAACATCGCCGCTCGCCCCCTAAGCTGACTACGAGGGACCGGCAATGCCCGGCTTCGGCATCCCGGACCCCGAAAGAGGGAACGCAAACCACAGAGGAGGAGAAGGTATGACGAAAACGTCCCTATCGCAGCGCTCGTTCGTCCAGGCATCGCTGCTGGCCGGCGCCGCCGCAGCCGTCGGCGTCACCATGGCCGGCTGCATGGAGCCCAAGAAGGCGCCCGTGGAAGCCGACGCCGAGCCCGAAGCGCCGGCATCGCCGTCGAACCCCCGCGCACAGTACAAGAAGGTGGACTACGACGAGGTGGTGCGCACCGCCTGTCACGGCTGCCTGGGCCACTGCCCGGTGCTGGCCTACAAGAAAAACGGTGTCGTGGTCAAGCTCATGGGCGACACCGCCGGCGGCAACACCGAGACCCGCGGCTCCATCTGCCCGAAGTGCCTCAACCAGCTACAGACCATGTACTCGCCCCGCCGCCTGCTGCATCCCCTGCGCCGGGCGGGAGAGCGCGGCGAGAACAAGTGGGAGATCATCAGCTGGGACGAAGCCCTCGACGACGCGGCCACGCACATCGTCGACACCATCAACAAGTACGGTCCTTATTCGTTCTTCGGGTCCACGGGCGGCGGCGGATCCTATTCGTCGAACCAGATCAAAACCGCCTGCGTATCCTTGGGCTCCCCCAACATCTTCGAACCCGGCGCGGCCCAGTGCCTCATGCCCCGCGTCTGCGCCACGGTGTTCATGGTGGGCAACAACCAGTCCCAGTCCGTGGCCGACTCCATGTCCAACGAATTCTTCAGGGTCAACGGCAACGCCTCCGAGGTCATCGTGATGTGGGGCGCCCAGCCCTCCGTCTCGCAGACCGCCCAGTCCGGCCGCGGTATGGCCGAACTGCGGGCCGCAGGCGTGAAGACCATCGTCATCGACCCGAACTTCTCCCCCGACGCCACGAAGGCCGACGTGTGGCTGCCCATCCGTCCCGGTACCGACACCGCGCTCATGCTGTGCTGGTTCAACTACCTCTTCGAGAACAAGCTCTACGACGAGCAGTTCACGAAGTACTGGACGAACCTGCCCTTCCTCATCGACCCCGACACCAAGCTGCCGGCAGAGGCCCAGGACTTGTTCCCCGACTTCGTGAAGACCACTCCCAGCGATACCCCCGACTACGTCTGCTTCGACCTGAGGACCGGGCAGGTGGCACCCTTCGTCTACTCGGCGCCCGAGGATTCCGAGGTCGACCCCGAAATCTTCTGGGAAGGCGAGTTCAACGGCAAGACCTACAAGACCGCAGGCCAGATTTACGCCGACGAAGCGAAGCCCTACACCCTGCAGCACACCGCCGAGCTCTGCTGGCTTGAGGCCGACAAGATCGAGCAGGCAATCCGCATGTATGCTCACGCCGACGACGACGGCAAGGTGGCCGGCATCAATCACGGCGTGGCCACCGACCAACACCCGCAGTCCTCTTCAGCGTCCCAGGGCGCCCTGGGTCTGGACATCATCATGGGCTACGTGAACAAGCCGGGCGTCTCCCTCACGCAGAAGGGCCCCGCCTCCGTTCCCGAGAAGCGCGCCGTCCAGAACGCACCCCAAGCCATGACCCGTTTCGGCGTGTGCGCCATCCCCGGCGAATCCCCCGAGGCCCAGGCGGCACGGCTTGCCAAGGGATTGGAGGAGCAGCCCGACAACGTGGCCAAGATGAGCCAGCTGTACAAGGACGGCCTGGGCACCACCGAGCACAAGGGCCTGCACACCTGGTGGATGGTGCATATCCCCACGGTGCTGAAGGCTATTACCACAGGCGAGCCCTACAAGCCGCGCATCTGGTACGACGTGTCTGGAAACAAGCTGGCCATGTTGGCAAATGCGACCTCCTGGTACGACGCGCTGTCCGAGATCGACTACATCATGTGCCAGTACCCCATGCTCACCTCGTTCCACATCGAGGCCGCCGATCTGGTGTTCCCCGTGCGCGAGTGGCTGGAGGAGCCCCTGACCGACCACAAACACCTCAATCTCACGTTCATGCAGAACGAGGTAACCCATATCGGCGAAACCGTGTCGCACTCCATTCCGCTGGCTCAGATCCTGGAGCGCTGCCGCGAGAAGTTCGGCGGCGAGCTGCCGGGCATCGACGGGGCTTACATAGGCGACAAGACCGAGGCCGACGTGAAGGCGTCATGCGCCAAGGCCTTCGGCGCCGAAAGCTGGGAGCAGCTGCAGGAAAACTACGACGACTTCGTTCCGAAGGTGGTCCCCGAGGACAAGTGGTACGTGTACAACCAGCACGAGACCATCGTCGACGACGGGCTGCCCGCCGGCTTCGGCACCGAGTCGCGCAAGCTCGAACCCTACGGCACGCTGTACCTGAAGCTCGCCCGCACCGGCTACCCCTACGCCTTCCCCGAGCCCCAAGACCCCTGCGAAGACTACAGCCCCATCTGCACTTTCGTGGAGCCGGCCGAGTCGCCGCTCACGGACAAGGAGTTCCCGCTCGTGCTGACTAGCGGGCGCGTCCCCTACTTCCACCACGGCACCATGCGCCACTCCGCGTTCGCTCGCGAGCTGTTCCCCACGGCCGAGATTCGCATCAACCCGGCCACGGCGGCCCAGCACGGCATCGCGCACATGGACTGGGTGAAGGTCTCGTCGAGGCGCGGATCCGTGCACGCGCGCGCTTATCTGACCGAGGGCATCAACCCGGGCTGCGTGTGGATGGAGCGCTTCTGGAACCCCGAGTGCTACGACGGATCCCAGAAGCAGATCACCGGCGGCTGGCGCGAGTGCAACGTCAACGTGCTGACGAAGAACGACCCGCCCTACGATCCGGCCATCGGCACCTACACCAACCGCGGATTCACCGTAAAGATTGAAAAGAGCGAGAAGCCAGGCAACATCTGGACTACGGCGAAGGAGTTCGAGCCCTTCATGCCCACACTGACCAGCGAACCTGTTACCGAGGATGTGATCTAATGCGCTACGGAATGGCCATAGACCTTGACCGATGCACCGGCTGCGACACCTGCATCACCGCATGCAAGTACGAAAACAATCTGGCGCTGGGCAACCGCAACTGCCGCGTGAGCGTAGTAGGCCCTACGGGCACCTTTCCCGACATCCAGCAGTACTGGCTGCCTGTGGCGTGCCAGCAATGCGAGAACCCGGGATGCATCGAGGTGTGCCCCACCGGCGCCAGCTACCGCGACGAAGAGACCGGCGTGGTGCTGGTGGATGCCGCCAACTGCATCGGCTGCCTGAACTGCATGACCGGCTGCCCCTACGGGGTGCGCTACCTTGATGAGGCGTCCAACACGGTGGGCAAGTGCACCCTATGCTTCCAGAATCACGACGAGCCGGACTGGAAGCCCGTCTGCGTGGCCGACTGCTGCACCGGCGCCCGCTACTTCGGCGACCTGGACGACCCCTCGTCCGAGGTGTCGAAGGCCATCGCCGCCGCCGGGGAGAACGTGCACTACCTGGCCGACCCTGACAACCTGAAGCCCACGTGCGCCTACATCCTCTCCCCGAAGATAGGCCAGTGGCAAAACGATCCGGAGGAAGTGGTGCGCGACCTGTAAGGCGCGACAGGGAGGACGAGCCTGCTCGCCTGCTCCCTCTTCCTCAGAAACGCCTCACGACAAAGCGGGCGGCGACCGCGCGGCCCGTCGGCCGCAGGTCGCCGCCCGCCAACGTCTCTGGCGCTAGAGCTGGCCGAGCAGGCTCGCCAGCGACACGCCATCCACACGGGCGTTCATCACCGCAGCGCCCCCGGGAACGTTGCTGGCGCAGGCGCAGCCCATGATCTGGGACTGGTCGCCCTCGCCGCCGGGCTGCACGGATACGACGCTTCCGTCATGGCTTACCGTGTAGGAGCCGTCGGCCGTGGCCACCACCGCCGCCTGGGCCATGGACTGGCACAGCGCCGCCGAGGCCTTCATGAACACCCCGGATATGGAAGCCGTGGGCGTCAGGCAGTCCTGGGTGCAGGCGAACTCGCCCGCCACCGCGGTCTTCTGCACGCAACCCGCGCCGGCCCGATGCCCGGACGCCTCCACGTGGGTCCAGGTAGCGTTCGCATCGTCGGGGGTCACCGCCGCAGTCGGAGTCGCCGCCAAGGCCACCCCCGGCACCACCAGGGCTGCCACCGCCGTGGCCCCCGCGATCTTCGTCATCGTATGCTTCATGGTCTCCCCTCCCTATTTCACGTTGAAGAACAGCTGGGACGGATCGGTGCTCACGGACCCGTCGGCCGCCACGCCGCGCACCTGGATCAGGTAGCTGCCGGGCTTCTCGGGCGTGAACGAGAACTTCCAGTCGACCCAGCGCATGACGTCGGTCTCGCCCAGGTCGTAGGTGGTCCAGGTGGCGCCCTTGTCCATGGAGACCTCCACCGCGGTCATGGGCACGTCGTAGGCGTCGGCGAAGCCCTCAAGCTCGATGGGCTGGCCCGCCGGGAAGATGGTTCCCTGGGCCGTGTAGAAGATGGCAGTGTTGGGCTTGTTGAACATCTCGCCGGTCTTGGGGTTCGTAAAGCCCTGGAACAGGCGCGCCTCGGTGGCGTCGTTGGTGAAGTTCAGGTTCACGACGCGCTTGGTGTAGTGGCAGCCGCCCAGAGGCGGGATCCACAGCTGCACCGGGAAGCCCTGCAGCATACCCAGCGGCTCGCCGTTAATCTCGGTCACCAGCAGGATGTCGTCCAAGTACTCGTTGACTGTGGACAAGGGCACCGGGTACACGTCCCAGCCGTCGTCGGCCACGGAGTGCAGCGTGTTGGCCGTGTCCTTCACGCCGGCGCGCTCCATGATGACCGATAGCGGAATGCCCTTCACGTTCACGTTGGCCACGTAGGCGCCTCCCGGAGGATTGGTCTGGCAGTCCATCTTCAGCACCTTCTCGACCATTTGGTCCTCGAAGTCGGTCAGCTTGAAGGTGAAGGGGTTCTCCACTTCGCCGCCCACAGCGATCTCCCAACTGTCGTAGGCTGCCTGGGAAGTGTCGTTATCTGGGGTCACGCCCTGATGGTTGGCGTTCTCCCAGTAGTAGAACACCTGATCGGTTGGGGTGATGCTGTCCTGGGTGAAGCTGAAGTCGCCGGTCACGTTGGGAACCGGGGTGATGCCCATGTAGGCGTTGTTGTACTTCGCCAGGTCCCACAGCAAATACTCGCCGGTCTGGGGCGAGATGTAGTGGCACGAGTCGCAGTTGCCGCCCTTCTCGGCGAACTCGGCGCTGTTCATATGGATGGCGTGCATGGAGTCCTGCATGAACAGGGCCTTGGAGTGGCACATGTAGCAGAACTTCGTGGTTGCCTCCACGTCGTAGGGGTTCCACAGCTTCGGATGGGGCATGGGCAGCAGTTGGTTGGTGTCCAGCAGGCTGTCATGGCAGCTGCTCCCCAAACAGCCGCGGTTCTCGCCGTCCAGGATGGCCGTGTTCCACATATAGGGGTCGGCCGGGATCAGCTGTACGTCGGCGCCGTTGGCGGCCTTGGTGACCTTCGGCGCGTACAGCTCGGCGGCGGCTGCAGCCTTCTCGTCCTGCGGCAGCATCTTCAGCTTGTCGGCCTCGGCCGTGGCCGCCTGCTGCTGGGCGGCGTCGTCCTTCAGGTCGGCCTCGGCCCCCTGCTTGGCCGCCGCATCGTCGGCCGGCTGCTGCGCTGCGGGCTTGTCGGCCGGCTGAGTGCTGCCCGACGACGGCGTCGAGCAGGCCGCCATGCCCGCCACCAGCGCGCCGGTGAGGCACAGCACGGCGGCTACGGTTGCAAGTCGCTTTTTCATAGACCGCTCCCCTTCCTTGTAGTACCCTTGTCTCATCCCCTTTGGAAAAGACCTTGGAAGCGCAGCCTACGGGCTTTCGCGCGCTACGTCATCCGCAGAAAGTCATGAAAGGTATCGTTTTGGCAACATAGAATAAAGTGAGGGATTGACCTGGTATTTCATTGTTTACCTTTGGGAAATCATTAGAAACTGTTGATACCGGTCGGACCGAGGGCACGGGAAAGGGAGACGCCTTGGTGACAAGACTCGACAGATCGTCGGCGCCGCGGACGCAGGATGGGCAAGGGCGAAAAGCCGCTGCGGGGGCGCCGGATGCGGGCGGGCGCAGGACCGGCTCGGTTGCGAAACGGCTGCACATCCCCACCGCCAAGGCCGCAGGCGCCATGCTCCGCGGCTGTTCCGCGCCCCTGGTGCTGGGATTCGCCCTCTGCCAGACCTGGAACATCCTCTGCATAGCGCTGCCCGACCCCATCACCTACGCCGAGCCCTTCCACGACCTGCGCTGGGTGTCGCTTACCGTCTGCGTCGGCCTGCTGGCGCTGTCGGCCATCTGGTCGCGAAAGGCCCAGGCGCTCCTGCAGCGCAAGCGGGCGCTGGTCGCCCTGGGGGCGCTGGCCAGCCTCGGCAGCTTCCTGGGACCGGCCAGCGCCCTGCAGCCCGACCTGGCCTTCCCCCTCATCTACATAGCCGCCGTGGCCGTGGGCGTCGGGTTCGCCTGGCTGTTCCTTGCCTGGTACAACGTGTTCTGCCTGCGCCACGACCTCATGGGGCTGGCGCTCAGCGTGGCAGTCACCGCCGTGCTGGCCTATGGGCTTGCCAACGTGCTGACCACCGACCTTGTGAACACCTGGGTCTCTGCCGCGATCGGCTCGGCGCTGCCCCTGGCGTCCATGGGGCTGCTGATCGCAGGGACCGCCGGCCTCGCACAGCTGCAGCCGCGCGGCGCCGCAGACAACCGAAACCGCGCGGGCGGGACCGATGCGGAAGAGGAAAGCCGCGTGGCTTCGGACGGGCAGCAAGACGTCAAACGGCAGCCGCCGTCGCTTGGCGCCCTGCTGCCCAGCACCACGCTGCAGCGGCTTTCGCAACGAAACCGCTCCATCCTGCTGCGCTTCTGCCTGTGCCTGCTCATCGCCATCACCGCCGTGGAGGCCGTGCGCAACCTGCTGCTCTCGGGCACCGCGCTCACGTTCTACGCGGGGGCTGCGAACCTGCTGGGCCTGGGGCTCAAGCTGGCAAGCACTGCCTGGCTGCTCTACCTGTTCGAGACCTACGACGTGCGCGGCGTGTCGGCGGTGTACCGCGTAGCGTTTCTCATGATGCTAGGGGTGGTGCTGTGCATCCCCAGTCTGCTGGCGGGAAACTGGCTTGCCCACACGCTGCTCGATTTGGCGTCGTACTTCTTCCAGGTGACCATGCTGGTGGTGGCCTACCAAATCTGCGTGGGCTTCAGGGTCAACCCGGTGATGGTGTTCAGCCTGTTCCGCGCGGTGTGGGCTTTGGCCGCCCTGGCCGGCATAGGGCTTGGCCACGCCATCGCCAGCGCGCACACGCCCCTGGGCATCCAGGCGCTCACCGTAGGGATGGGGCTTGCCGTGGCGTTCGCCTTCACCTTCGCCTTCACCGACCGCGATTGCGTCAAGGTGCTGGCCGCCATGCCGAAGCGGCCCGCCGCGTCGCCCTTCCGAGACAAGATGCGCCAGGTGGCAAGCCGCTTCGCCTTGTCGGAGCGCGAGCTTGAGGTAATGACGCTGGTGGCGAAGGGCCGCTCGGCCGCCCGCATAGCCGACGACCTGTCCGTATCCCCCGCCACCGTGAACTCCCACGTGTCGCACATCTACCGCAAGCTGGGAGTGCATTCGCGCCAACAGCTGCTCGACTTGGTGGAGCGGGGATAGGGGCAAGCTGGTAGGGGCGGTGGGGTTCGAACCCACATACCTTGCGGCGGCGGATTTTAAGTCCGCTGCGTCTGCCAATTCCGCCACGCCCCCCCTACCGCGCCCACCATGATAGCGCATAGCCCGCATGCGGCGGGCGATGGCTTAGGCGCTGCTCGGAAAACGCATCGCGGCGTTGCGAACCCTTTTCGTAACGTATATACTTGCTCCATATACTTGTTTCGGAAAGGATGCCTTCATGCCGCAGCTTTCCCTTTACATGAACGATGCCGTCATGGACTCGCTGCGCCGATGCGCCGCTGCCGAGGGGGTCTCGCTTTCCAGCTACGCCGCCAGCGTAATCCGGCGCGCCACGGACGGCTCGAGCTGGCCTGCCGGCTACTGGGAAAGCGTCTACGGCTGCCTACCCGACGGCTTCTCCGTGGACGATTCCGACCTCGACCCCTCGCTCGACGATTCGTGCGATTGGTTCGAATAGGAGGGGCTTCGTGTACATTCTCGATACATGCATCTGCGTCGACCTCATGCGGGGAAAGCTTCCGGGCACCCTCAAAGTGATGGAGTCGTGCAACCCCAAGCAGTTCGCAATCCCCGCTGTGGCCGTCGCGGAGCTGGAGTTCGGAATCCAGAAGAGCGCCCGGCCGCAGGAGACCCGTCGCGCAACGGAGCGCTTCCTCGCCCCGTTCGCCATAGCCCCCTTCGACGAGCGCTGCGCGCGAGCCTACGGAGCCATCCGCAACCAGCTGCGCCTCGACGGCACTCCCATCGGGCCGAACGATATGATGATCGCCGCTACAGCCCTAGCCCTGCAGGCTACGCTGGTGACAAGAAACGTCCGCGAGTTCAAGCGCGTGAAGGGGCTTGCAATCGAGGACTGGGAGGAAGTCGATTTCCGCAGCCGCCGCTAGTCGCAGCCGCCGCTCGGAAAGCCCGCCGCGGCGTTTAAGATGATGCCTTCCAGGATGTCGGACTCGCTGACGGTGAAGCTGTCGGCCCCAGCGGCCTCCAGCACCTCTTGCAGAATGACCATGCCGGCTACGATCACCGGCGCGCGGCCCGGGTCGAGGCCTACGATGCGCCGGCGCCCGTCCAGCGGCACCGAGGAGAACCGGCGGTACACCTCGTCCAGCTGGCTGCGCGTCACCTGCGACTTGTGCACGCGCGCCGAGTCGTACACCTCCATGGCGTCGCGCACCGACACCACCGTGGTGGCCGTGCCCGCCACCGCCACCAAGCGCGCGCCGCCCAAGCCCGCATCGCGCAGCTCCTGAAAGTAAGGGGCAAACTGCCCGTAGGTCCACTGTCGGGCTGCCGCCAGCTCGTCGGGTGCGGGCGGGTCGGCGTGCAGAAAGCGCTCGGTCACGCGACGGCACCCTATGTCGAAGGAACGGGCCAGCTGCGGGTCGGCGCCGGCGATGCCGCCCACCACCTCGGTGGAGCCGCCGCCGATGTCGACCACCACCACCGGCTCTCCCGCAAACGCACTGCCGGCCCCCAGAAACGACAGCGCCGCCTCGCGCTGCCCGGGGATGACGGCCAGCGTCACGCCCAGACCGGCCAGCATGGCGCGGAACTCGTCGGCGTTCTCAGCATCGCGGGCCGCCGACGTTGCCACGGCAGTCAGCTTCGCAGGAACGCCAGTCTCAGCCTGCAGCGCCGCGAGCGTCTCCATGTAGGAGGCCACCGTTGCGCGTACTCGCCCCATAGCCTCTTCGCTCAAGCGACCCGTTGCGTCCACGCCCTGACCCAGGTTCGTGATGGCGTAGCGCTTCGCAAGGACGCACACTT
Organism: Eggerthellaceae bacterium; assembly: GCA_910575165.1. GTDB lineage: Bacteria > Actinomycetota > Coriobacteriia > Coriobacteriales > Eggerthellaceae > Xiamenia > Xiamenia aquisgranensis. Next base: position 30,618 of record CAJTDS010000003.1, on the reverse strand, counting down.
CACCGGCCGCGCCCACGTCCGCGACCAGCAATCGGCAGGTCACCGTACCGATGTCCAGCGCCGCGTACCTTCCAGCGATGTATCCCACGAGAGTTCCTTCCTGATCGAAACCGCCTCGGCCGCCCGGCATCGCGGCCGAGGGCCACGCCCCTTTACGGAAAACGGGCCCCGAAAGGCCCGTCTCAGCTGCCTGCCGCCTACTCTACCCCGAACAGCGGGTCGAGGATCGGCGAGTACCACGTTTGCGGAAGCTCTATGTCCGCAGGGTCGATGTTGGCCTGCAGCAGGCTGTTCTCGGTGATGTCCACGTCCAGCCCCCGCACGTTGGCGGTTTGCTCGCCCTTCTTCACCCAGCCCAGCTGCTGGTGCGCCCGCGCCTCCAAGCCCGAATCGGTCTGCAGGTCGGCCAGGTCGGTCTGCAGCCGCCCGTGACGCGCCTCCACGGACGCGTACTCGGCCTCCAACCGGTCGTGCTCGCGAAGCGCCTGGTAGTATTGCTGGGCAGGTTCGTACAGGAACACGCCCAGAGCCACGAGAAGCCCCACGCCCAGAAGAACGTTTCGCAGCCCGCGGACGACGCCGCCGCCGGCGTGCTCCTTCGAGGCCGACGAGGACAGCGTGCGGGCCGATTCGTTGGCCCCGCTGCGCTGCATGCGCGTGGCCTTGCGCTGCTTGGTTCCCATCTCGCCCTTGTACACCGCCGCGCGCGGGCCGCCGGCGCCCGTCGCGGGCTCGTCCGAGCCGAACTGCCGGTCGAACTTGCGGTCGGCCTGCTCCTTGCGCTTGGCGCGCTTGCGCTCCTCGCGCTTCGAGCGGCCCGAGGCCTCTTCGTCGCGGCGCACGTCCTCTTCGTAGTCGTCGGGGGTGTACACCGCCGAGCGGCCAACCCCGGACGCTTCGCCGGTTGCGGGCTCCTCGTCCCAGAACACCTGGTCGTCGGCGGACCCGTCGTACCAGCTAGGAGCGGTGCGCGCCGCAGAGGAGCCGCGTCGCGAAACGGACGGCGCGGGGACGGCGGGAAGAGAGATCCCTCCGGAGCGGCCCGCCGCGCGGTCGCGGCGCTGCGATTCCCCGCGGGAGCCATCGCCGTAGAACGCCGGGTCGAATCCCTGGTCGTACCAGGACGGCGTTGCATCGAAGCGCTCCCGACCTGCGGAGAAGTTGTTCGCGCGATAAGCGGAGTCCGACGGCGCAAAGCGTCCATCGTCCCGGGACGATTGGCCCGGGGCAAGCGGCATCCGGCTGGAAGAGCGAGCGGAGCCGACGGCGCGGCGCAACGGGGCGGACGCCCCCGGACGCAGCGATGCGGCGGACGAGGATTCGACCCGATTGCCGGGAACCTGACGGCGGGCGTAACCCGCAGCTCCCGAAGAGCGCCCCGCGGCGGTCGCAGAAGGCCGCGCGGAGCCAGCGGACACGCCGCCGCTCCTGAACGGCGACACGAATCCCTGGTTCAAGCGGTCGCTCAAGTCGACGATATGGCCCATGGCGTCCGCAGACGACGGAACGTAACGCTCCCGCGCAGATCGCGCGCGCAAAGCGTCATCGTAGCTGACGATGTTGCCCCGTCGGGTCATAAAGTAGCAGTGCCCCTTTGCGAGATGTGGTTCGTTTACGGTTCGTTTGATGCAAGAAGCACCAATCAGGATAGCACAGCGGGATGCCCCGCAGGGCGAGAGGATGGAAAACGGTTACAAATTAAGGGATTGGATATAATCGCGCCACTTTTCGAAAGACTCGTCGCTGATGGCGTGCTCCATCTTGCACGCCTCCTCCTCGGCGGTTTGGGCGTCGATGCCCAGCGCCTTCTCCAGGAACGCGCACAGAAGCTCATGGCGCTCGAGCACAGCGTGCCCGTAGGCGTAGCCGTCGGCGGTCAGGGTGATGTCGCCGTAGTAAGGCTGATCTACCAGCCCCTGCTCCTTCAGAAGCGAGATGGCCTTGGAAACGGAAGCCTTGGAAACTCCCAGCTTGTTTGCTACATCGACCGAGCGAACCGGCGACGAGACGCTGCCGCCCAGCATCACGATGGCTTCCAGGTAATCCTCGTGGGACATAGATACTTTTTCCACAGACGACTCCTCACTTCGACGGTGCCACCATGGTACCACAGCCGAGAGGTTCGCCAAGCGAAATCGGCGATGCGCATGCCGCGGCGCTCCAGAAACGAGAGACCCCGCGGCCCCAGCCAGGAGCCACGGGATCTCAGGAGTACCGAACCACCCGAAGACCAGCCGATCCGGCGCAGTTATACCGCTGCCGCTCTGCCCGAAGGCCGAGCCCTTACAGGCGGCTCAGCCGGTCCGACATCTCACGCACCGCCGCGCAGCTGCACGAAGGCCCAGCAGTCCCGGCGCCGTCCTCCGACGCCTTCGACGCAGCCCCGTGCGAACAGCCCGAGCACCCGGAGCAGCCTCCGTCGCTGTGGCAGTCGCACAGGCCCTTGCGCACCATCCGCCGCACCGCCAGCACCACCAGGGCAGCGACGACCAGTAAGATGATCGCAGTAGAGGGCGTAAACGTCAAATCCTGCACGGTGGGTCTCCTCCTTCGGACGGGTCGAGTTCGCAGCAAGTCCTAGGCGTTGGCCTTGGCCTCGCCGGCCGACTCCAGCTTGGCCGCCTTCTTCTGGTCCTTCTTCTGGAAGTCGGGGGTGGGACGGAAAATCTGGAACAGCATCAGCGCCAGCAGCACCACGGCCACCACGGTCCAGAAGCTGAAGCCCACCTCGCCGGTGGCAAGGCCGCCCAGCTGGTAGATCAGAAGGGCGACCACCCACGCGAACCCGCACAGGTACCCGATGGTAGCCCAGGTCCACTTGGCCGAGCGCATCTGGTTGCGGATAGCGCCGATGGCGGCGAAGCAGGGGGCGCACAGCAGGTTGAAGGCGCAGAAGGCCATGATCGCCACGGAGCTTCCGCCCATAAGGGTGGCAAAAGATGCCCAGATGGTGGGATCGTCCTCGCCCACTTCGCCCAGGCTCGTGATGATGCCCACGGTAGCCACCACGTTCTCCTTGGCCACAAGGCCCGTGACGGTGGTGGCCACGGCCTCCCAGTTGCCGAAGCCCAGCGGCATGAAGATCCAGGAGAGGAAGCTGCCGGTGCCGGCCATAAGCGAGTACTGGATGTAATCGTCGGCCTCGGTGTCGAGCAGACCGAAGGCGCCCTCGTACATGCCGAAGTTCAGCAGGAACCAGATGACGATGGAGGACAGGAAGATGATGGTGCCGGCCTTCACGATGTAGGCCTTGACGCGCTCCCAGGTGGCCAGCAGCACGTTCTTGGCCGTGGGCAGGTGGTACTGCGGCAGCTCCATGATGAAGGGAGTGGCCTCGCCGGCGAAGGCGCGGGTCTTCTTCAGCATGATGCAGCTGATGATGATGGCGAACAGGCCCAGGAAGTAGAACAGGGGGGCCACCCACCAGGTTCCCTCGTAGAACTCGCCGGCCAGGGCGCCGAACACCAGCGCGATGATGGGCAGCTTCGCGCCGCAGGGGATCATCGTGGTGGTCATGACCGTCATGCGGCGGTCCTTCTCGTTCTCGATGGTCTTGGTGGCCATGACGCCGGGCACGCCGCAGCCGCTGGAGATGAGCATGGGGATGAACGACTTGCCCGACAGCCCGAAACGGCGGAACACCCGGTCCATGATGAAGGCGACGCGGGCCATGTAGCCGCAGCCCTCCAGGAAGGAGAGCAGCAGGAACAGGATGATCAGCTGGGGAACGAAGCCGAGCACCGCGCCCACGCCGGCGATGATGCCGTCGAGCAGCAGGCTTTGCAGCCACGGCGCGCAGTCGACGGAGGTCAGCCACTCCTCCACCACCACCGGCACGCCGGGATGCCACAGACCGAACTCGGCCGGGTCGGGCTCCTCAAGCGTGCCCGCCTCGAACGCGGCTACGCCCTCGGCGGTCTCAAGCGCCGCTTCAAACTCCTCCACCGCCTCGTCGTACTGCTCGGTGCCGGTGTAGAGCCAGCCGTCGCCGAACAGGCCGTCGTTGGCCCAGTCGGTGGCGATGGTGCCCACGGTGGACACCGAGATGTAGTACACCAGCGTCATGATAACGATGAAAATGGGGAGGCCCAGAATGCGGTTGGTGACCACGCGGTCGATCTTCTGGGTGGTGGTCATGGTGGCCGGGGCCTTCTTCACGCAGCGGTCGACCACATGGGCAATGGCGTCGTAGCGCTCGCCGGTAACGATGGACTCCGCGTCGTCGTCCAGCTTGCCCTCCATGGCCTCGCGGATAGAGGCGACCTTGTCCATGGAGTCGGCGGGCAGCTTCAGCGCCTGCTCCGTCAGCGACTCGCCCTCGAACAGCTTGATGGCGAACCAGCGCTTCTCGTTGGCCGGCACCGCCGAGCCCACGATGGCCTCGATCTGGGAAAGGGCGTCTTCCACCGCGGCGTCGAACTTCATGGAGGGCTTCGGCGCCTTGCCGGCCTTGGCCTGGGCGATGGCGGTGGACATGAGGTCGTCGAGGCCCTTGCCGCGCAGGGCGGTGGTGGGCACCACAGGACAGCCCAGCTGCTTGGAGAGGGCGTCGACGTCAATCTTGTCGCCGCGCTTCTCCACCAGGTCCATCATGTTGAGGGCCACCACCACCGGCACGCCCAGCTCCAGGATCTGGCTGGTCAGGTACAGGTTGCGCTCAAGGCTGGTGCCGTCGACCAGGTTGATGACCGCGTCGGGGGTGCCGCTGAGCAGGTAGTCGCGGGTAACGATCTCTTCGGGGGAATAGGGCGACAGCGAGTACACACCCGGCAGGTCCGTGATGATCACGTCCTTGTCGGCTTTGTACTTGCCCTCCTTCTTCTCCACCGTAACGCCCGGCCAGTTGCCAACGTACTGGTTGGCCCCCGTCAGGTCGTTGAACATGGTGGTCTTGCCGCAGTTGGGGTTGCCGGCAAGAGCAATGGATAGTGCCATGGTCTGCGATTCCTCTCTCCGTTTGCGCCCGAAGCCGCCTTGCAGCGGGCTTGCAAGCGTCTCGCTTTGGCCGAAGCTTCGAACTAATTGTTAGTTAAAGCTAACTGCTGACCTGAAAAAATGCGCCCTTAAGACGCTGACAGCGGATGCGCGGCGCCCTTAGGCCACCAGCACGTTTTCCGCCTCGCTCTTGCGCAGGGACAGCTCGTACCCGCGAACGGTCACCTCCAGCGGATCGCCCAAAGGCGCCACCTTGCGCACCGTGACGTCGACCCCCTTGGTGATGCCCATATCCATGATATGGCGCTTCACCTGGCCTTCGCCCACAAGCTTCACCACCCGGGCCGTAGCCCCGATCGGCACGTCCCTCAGCGTCTTCACGGCGCAGTCGGTCTGTTCGGCCATGAACCTTCCTTTCCTCTCTTCGAACCTGCTGCTGGTGAAATTCAAGGGCAGCCCGCAGCTGCCCTGAGTCTCCCTGCGCGATTTAGGCGGCTGGCACGGTCACGATCCGCTGGGCGGCGTTGCGGCCCAGCGCCACCTGCGCGCCCTTCACGTCCACGATCAGGTCTCCCCCGATGCCGCCGACCACCTTCACCCGAGCCCCCTCGACAAAGCCGAGGTTCTCCAGGTGGTGGTGCAGCTCCCCGCCGCCGCGCACCTTCAGCACCGATGCGCTCTCGCCGCACTTCAGAAACGAGAGCGGCATGGTCTGCCCCTGTGGCATCGAGCTGCTTGCCGCAGCGCTTGCCGAGGACGCCGTAGAATGCGGGGCCTTCTGCACCGTGAAGTGCGGCGCCTCTGCCACTGCCGCGAATCCGTTCATGGAACCCTCCTCAGCCTTCCTATAAGTTAACCGCAACCAACTGAGCATTCTAGACGTGTTCTACAAGAAATGGAAGCTTTAGTTAACTTTTTTTCCATGCTCCACAAAGAATGGAAACTTTGGTTAACTTTTCCAAGCCATCGTAGCGAAACGCCTCGTCAAAAAGGGGGACTGCAGGTGGCTTTTCGGAATAAGAGCCCGGCTTGCCCGCCTTGCAGCTCCCCGAGGCCAACCTGCGGCTTGCCCGCAGCAGCCCCCGAGATTGACTCGCAGCCTGCCCACGGCAGCCTCCTGAGACCGACTCGCGATTTGCTCGCGGCAACAGCCCTCGCGCCTCGATTGCCGCAGCCGCCAGCCCCAGCACACGGCCCGGAGCTTCCAAGCAGAGCAGCCGCCAGCAGTCGCCTTCTCGGGCGCCAGCGCCCCGCGAAAGGCTGCAGGATTTCCGCTTCTTCGCCAACGGGGCGGCAAAGTTGTTATACTGGATTTGGATAATCGAGAGGCGAGCGCTGCAAGCACGCCCGAGCGCATCAAGGTTGCGCACGGGGGGCCGCAGCAAGGGAAGGACGGCAGGCCTATGGCGGACAACCGGTTCATCGACACGCGCGGGAACCTGGAGCAGCCGGTCGCATTCACCCAGGCGGTGGTGGACGGCCTGGCTTCGGGAGGGGGCCTCTACGTGCCCGAGCACCTTCCGCATTTCACCGAGGACGAGTTGCGCAACCTGGCCCGTCTTCCCTATTGGCAGCGGGCCGCCGCCGTGTACAAGGCCCTAGGCGTTGACCTGCCCGATGAAACCGTGGACTCGCTCATGCGGCAAATCTACGGAAACGCCTTCGACACCGAGGACGTCTGCCCCATCACCACGCTTTCCGAGGGCACCCATGTGCTGGAGCTGTGGCATGGGCCTACCAGCGCCTTCAAGGACATGGCGCTGCAGTGCCTGCCCCGCTTCTTCCAGGCAAGCGCCCAGAAGCTGCGCGCCCAGGGCAAGCTCGAGGGCGACTTCCTCATGCTGGTGGCGACCTCGGGAGATACGGGCAAGGCCGCGCTGGAGGGCTTCCGCGACGTGGACGGGGTGCGCATCGCGGTCATGTACCCCCACGGGGGCGTGAGCGACATCCAGTACAAGCAGATGGCCACGCAGCGCGGCGGCAACGTGGACGTGTGGGCTGTGCGCGGCAACTTCGACGACTGCCAAACCGGTGCCAAGCAGGTGTTTTCCGACGCCGACTTCAACGAGCGCCTGGCCGAGGAGCAGGGCGTGGCGCTGTCGTCGGCAAACTCCATCAACTTCGGGCGCCTTGCACCCCAGATCGTCTACTACCTGTCCGCCTGCGGCACGCTACTGGCCGAGGGGAAGATCGAGCAGGGCGGCGCGGTGGACGTCTGCGTGCCCACCGGCAACTTCGGCAACATTCTGGCCGCCTACTACGCCAAGGTCATGGGGGCTCCCATCGGCATGCTGCTGTGCGCCAGCAACGAGAACCGCGTGCTGGCCGACTTCATCAACACCGGCACCTACGACATCGCCGACCGTCCCTTCGTGCTCACCCCCTCTCCCTCCATGGACATCCTGGTGTCGTCGAACCTGGAGCGCCAGCTGTTCGAGCTGACCGACCGGGATGCGAACGCCATTCGCGGCTGGATGCGCGACCTGGGCGAGACCAAGCGCTTCCGCGTGGACGAAGAGACCTTCGCCCGCATGCGCCAACTCTACGCGGCGGACTCCGTCAGCAACGACGACTGCTTGGCCACCATCAAGGAAGTCTTCGACGAGCACGATTACCTGATGGACCCCCACACCGCCGTGGCCTACCGGGTAGCCGAGCGCCTTCGCGGTGAGAACCCCGTGCTCATAGCCAGCACCGCCCACTGGGCGAAGTTCGGCGACAACGTCTACCGCGCGCTTCACGGGATGGCCGCAGGCGAGGCGCTGCCGGAGGCGGTGGCAGCGCTTTCCGGCTGCCAGCTCAACCGCCTGATCGCCGAGGAGACCGGGGACTTCAACATCCCCGCCGGCCTGGCCGAGCTGGATTCGCTGCCCATCCGCTTCAGCAAGGTCATCGATCCGGGCGCGGCCAGCATCGAGGAGTCCGTGACCACGTTCCTGCAGGAAGGAGCCAGCACATGAGCACCGTGCAGACCGAAACGACCGAAACACGCCAGGTCAGCGACGACCCCTTGAAGTCGCTGACCCCAGTCATCCGCCTGGCCATCGCCGCCACTTCGAACCCCCACGGCTCGGAATTCGGCCGCGGCGTTGCGAAGCTGTGCCGCGGCGTGCGCGACAAGGGCTCGCTGAACGCCGCCGCCAAGGATATGGGGATGGCCTACAGCAAGGCATGGCGCATCCTGCGCGACACCGAAACGGCTCTTGGCATAACGCTGCTGCACCGCGAAGGGGCCCACGGCTCCACGCTGACCGAGGATTGCGAGCGGCTCCTCAACGCCTACACCGAGATGGAGGAGCGCCTGCAGCGGATCGCCAGCGAGGAGTTCCGCTCAGCCCTGTAGCCCTGCAGCCCTGCAGCCCTGCAGCCGCGCAAGATGCGACGCTCCCCGCGCAACCGCAACGCGCGCAGCGCAACCCGGCGCCCCCACGACGGCACGCCCTCGTGGGGGCGCCCGTGCGTCAGGGCCCCAGCAGCACCGAGCCGATTGGCCACAGCGCCAGGAAGGGCGCGTAGGGAACGCCGTCCCGCCAGCGCAGGCGCCCGCAGGCCAGGCCTATGACGCATACGGCCACGGTGCCGGCCGCGCACAAAGCCACCCCCGAAGGAGCCGAAGGCCCGGTGGCCACGCAAAGCGCCGCGATCAAGCGGATATCGCCGCCGCCTATGGGAGCCGATGGCGCGTCCTTTGCGGCACCCGGGCTGGTAGCTGGCGGCTGCGGCGGTCGGCGGCCACGGGCAATCAGCTGGGATACCTGCAAGGCAAGGGCGCACAGCAGCATCGCGGCAAGCGCGTAGGCCAGCCCCCAGGCCAGAGCCGGCGCGCCGCAGCCGACCAGCTGGGCCGTCAAGCCACACAGGGCAACACCGTAGCAGCTGGCCCGTGGAATCCTGCGCCGCCGCAGATCCTCGGCCACCGCCCAGCCCACGCATGCGAAGCAGCCGGCAAAGCCAAGCGTGCGAAGCGCCTCTGCCCATTCCGCCATGACGATACCTACGCGCCCGTTCGGGGCAACGCCACGTCCACCCGCAGCCACCATCGGCCATCGGCTCCGCGTCTCCAGTGCGCCTCGGTCTCAACCGCGGGCGGCGGTGCGGCGGTCGCCGCATGGCGGCCGAGGCCATCGGTGGCCGCAGACCGCACAGGCGGTGCGAACACAAGGTTCTCGCGATAGCATTCGGGAGGAGGCTCCTCCGTGGCAGACGGCGCGCAGGCCATCCCCGTCGCCCCGCCGTCGAGTCCGCTCGCTGCCGCTGCGGAGCCGTCCCGATCGAACCGGTACAGGCAGCCGTAGCAAATCGCCGCATCGTCGAAGGCCTTAGCCTTGCACACAGGACACACCTTCATCCTCTTCCTCCCTCCCAATGCCGAGAACCACCCGGTCCCCGGGACAAAACCAGCTGCCGCCGTCACTCGCCTGACGCTCTAGCACGCACGCAGCGCCCTTAACCGCCATGCGTCTGCCCGGCGCAAGGTTGCGCCGCGAGGCAAGCACCGTGCCGTCCTGGCCGACGAACGCCACATCCACCGCAAACCGCATACCCACCGTGTGCACGTCGCAGCACGGGGCAAGCATCAGCACGCCCTCGAACCGGTTGCGGCCGAGCAGGCCGCGCAGGCGCGCACGCACGCTTGACGCCACGAACAGCGCCCCTGATAGCTCGCCGCCGGACCGAACGGCAAGCCCGCCGCAGCAAGCACCGCCGGCAAGCCGACCGATACCGCATGGGCTCCTCTCCCTACCTGTAGCACACAACTACGCTCACCTCGTTTCCTATCTGCGCACATGCGACGCTCGCCCAGGAAGGACCGTCGCCCTGCGCCGACGGCTCCCGCCGAAGCGTCGCCTGGCAGCCGTCGGCACCTGGCGAAGCCTCCCATCCGCTATCCCGCAGCTCGCAAGAGAGCTGCGCGCATACCTCCCGAGCATCGCCCGAGAGCACGAACCCCGTAAGGCCGAGAGCCGCGTCGGAGACTACTTCCCGGGCGCTGCGGGCGGACGGGGACGCCTCCGCAAGCCATGTCGGAACATCCCCCGTCGGCCAACGCGACTCGTCAGAGCCAAGCACCAGATCACGCAGGGACGCACGCATCTCCTCCGTCTCGCCCCCGAAGACCGAGGGCGCTCCGCAGGCCCGCGAGCCGCCTGCGTCCGCCGCACCCACCACCCCCTGCACCGCCGGCACCGATGCCACAAGCAGCGCCACCGCAGCGAACGCCGCCACGGCACGCCCGGTCTGCACTGCCGGCCGGGCGCTCATAGCAGCACCCCCGGCTTGTAGCAGTCCACCACGATCTGCGCGCTATGGCTCAGCCGCGGAAACGCCACGCCGAACGCCTCGGAGCGGAAGGGGTATCCGAACAGCGTGGGAGCGAACCGCAGCGTACCGGTGAACCTCGTATGCCCCAGCCCCGCATCGTCGGCCCGGACGGCCACTTCGACGTTACCCTCGGGAAACGCCTGGTCCATAGCTTCCTGCACCAACGTCACGCTTTGCGCCGTCCCCTGACCGTAGGCCGGCGACGCCGCATGCACGCGAACCGCATCGCAAAACAGGTTGTCGAAGGCGGCGCACTGCCCGAAGAACATGGCGGCATTGACGACAACGAGCGCGACCACCAGCAGCACCGGGAAGGCCACCGCCAACTCCACGGTCATCTGCCCCCGCTCGCCAGGTGCCCTTCCGGCCCCCTCGACAGGCGGCCCAGGGCATCCGCCCAGTATGCCGTGCATCTTTCCTACTCCCATGGGCGCTCGCCTCCCCCTTGCGCCTGAAGGCGGCGCAGCCACGCGAAGGCCTCGGACACCGCACCGCGAGCACCTTCCGCAACCGCCGGGGGAAGGCCCAGCGACACGGTGAAGGGCTCGCCCGCCCCGGGGACCACCTTGACCTCGGCCACGGTGATGCCCCCTACCGCTTCCTCGACCCGCTCCAACGCCACCTCCTCCAGGCTGCCCATAACGCTGGCGAACGAGTCGTTGCCCTCCAATGGATGCGCAGCAATGGCCCCTTTGGCCCGCAGAAGCGCATCCAGCGTCGCGCCGTCGCCGGCAGCGGCTACATGGGCGGTGTTCACCAGCACCGACCGCAGGGCATCGGTGTTCGCCGGCTGCAGCCGAGCCGCCGCCACGGCATCGCGCAGCGCGCCGGCCACCATGCGACCCAGCCCCGCATCGCCCGCGAACGGCAGAGCGTCGATGCCCCGTTCCACCGCCGCCAGCAGCCCGTCATGGCCGCGGGCGTATCCGTGGAGCAGATCGGACCAGCAGGTCAGCGCAACATCGGCAATACCGGCCACCGACCCCGCAACGGTTTGGCTCTGCGCCGCGGAATCCAGAAGCGCGGTCAGCACCGACTCCCCCTCGCCCGTCGGGTCCGCCACCAACGTCGCCCCCGACACGGCCACCCGGCAACCCGCCGAGCCTGCATCGGGCGCGAAAGCGTTCGCGAAGCCGCCCGCCGCCGAATCGTCGGACAGGTTGGCTGCGACCACCACGGCCCCGAACGCGCCGGGAGGCACCACCGATATGCGGGACGCGGTCGCAGCGGAAAGGCCTTCGCTCACCGCGCCGATGGCCCCTTCCGCGATCTCGCGCGCCTCGTCGAGGGCCGGCTGCCCCTCCTCAAGGGCCGCCTGGTAGTCCAAGGCGGCTCGCGCCACCGCAAGGTAGTGATACTCGAAGCCGTTGTCGATACGGGACGAGGCCGAGGCCACGCTGCCCATGCTCTCGGCGGAGAACCCGCACAGCTCGCATTCCGAAAAGCCTTCGCGCTCCATCTGCCAGATCGAGCCCAAGGCCGCACATCCCTGGGCGTTCGGGCAGCCCTCCCACGCATGCATGGCCATGCCGTCCCCCGCCGGGCCGTAAGGGTATACCTCGTTGGTGTACAGGCTGGTCAACCGCATTTCCTTAGTATTCTGGGGCAGTAGCGGGAAGAACATGTCCACCCCGTTTTCGCCCTCGAACACATAGCCCTGCCCCACCTTGTTCGCCGCGTAGGCGTAGAAGCGCTTGCGCAGGGCCGACTTCGCCTGCTCCTCCACCGAGCCGTCCAAGGGACGCTCGACGGCAAGCCGTCGGGGGTAGTAGGCCTGGGCCCGGGCCAGCGCCACCGAGAACGACCAAGCGTCCACGCTGGAAAACGTCGGGTTCTGGGACGCCGGCAGCTGGGCTAGGGAATCGGCGCGCTCCTGCATACAGTAGCCGGGGGCATTGCCACAGTCGTGGGCGAACGCGTCGTCCTTGGCCTTTTGCGCCCGCTGCCGCGCCTGCTGCGCGCGGTCGACCGCGTCTTGCAGATCGGGCAGCGCTGCCTCGGCGCCGTCGAGGACCTCGTCAAGCTCCCCCGGCGCCGGAACCGTAGCGGCAGAGCTGTCGCTTGGAGCCAGCAGCGCCACGGCAACGTAGCGCTGAGCCGTGCCGGAATTCTGGGACGCCACCGAAAGGGCCTGCGCGGCGGCGATGAACGGAAGCGCCCGCTGCGCCTTCTCCAACCCTGCCTGGGCCTTTCGGACGAAGTCGTCCCTTGCCTGCGCCAGGGTTCGGCCCGCGGAAAGCAGCGCCTGCGCAGCCGGAGCGGCGAAGGGAACGCAGCCCACCACCATGCCCAGCCCCGTAGCCGCCATGCTGCCCAACGACAACGACAGCGCCACCGCATCGCAGGCGCGCACCACCACCATGAACTCCGCCACGGGGTTGAGCGCCGCGAGGGCGCAGGCGTCGGCTACGTTCTGCACCTTCGACGAGACTGCGTATATGCGCTGCAGCTGACCGAGGGAGAACACGAGCGAGAGCGCAAGCAGCAGCGACAGCGCCATGCCGGCCGTCGTCATGCCCCGCTCGTCCCGCACGAACCTCATTGGAACCACCCTCCGATCCACAGCGCAGGAATCCGTCCCGCGTCCGCTCCGTCTATCCACTCCGGCTGGGCCAGCGCCGAGCGCTCCACCCGCACCACCAGATTCCCCTCTTCGTTGACCAGGCCCAAAAGCGAGGCCGCCGCGCCCAACAGGGGAAGCGGTCGAACCTGGTTCTCTATGCGCGCGCTCACGTATCCGCTGCCCTCGTCGCCCGCAAGCTCGACAGCCCACGAGCATTCGTCCCCGTCGTGCACGTGGAAGCACGCGACGGGCGGGATAGAGCCGAGCCGATGCAGCACGGCGGCCCGCGCAGCCTCGTCCATGGGGCCGGCCGCATCGGTCTTCGTCGCCAACATGCGGCACGCCTCGCTGGCCGCCGCCTCCATCACCATGCGGTCGTAGAGGATCAGCCCGGGCTGCAACAGCAGAAGCAGCAGCAGTCCGAGCACCGGCAACGCGAAGGCGGCTTCCACCGTAGCCTGCCCGCACTCGTCCGACACCTTCGACACGCCCAGGCCAAACCGCGGGCGCCAGCAGACGACCCCGCGGCGATTCGGCTCCTTCGCCCGGCAGCCCGGCGAGGGGCGGCGGCGCTCAGTACAGCAGCGCATCGGCAACCCCTCCCGCCGACGACAGCCCGTGGGACGCGCTCGCAATCCCGTGAGCCGCCACCGCGCCGCCATCGAACAGCCCCAGCAAAGCGGAAAGCCCCGCCGCCAGGGCCAGGAAGGCGAAGAGCACCAGCGCATACTCCACCGTTCCCTGACCGGCGCAATCCAGCGCAAACCATGCCGGCGGCCCTGCATTGCCGCCGCAAGGCGCACAGCCTTGCGGTTCGCGGGACGCCAGCGTCACAGGCCGTTTATGCCGTCGGCGATAGCGCTCCATAGCTCCTCTATCTTCGGTCGGAACAGCGTGATGGCGACGATGGCTATGACCACCAGCACGCCCACCAGAATCGCGTACTCCGTAGTACCTTGCCCTCGCTCGTCCAGCCGCGCCCTTCCGGCGGCAAGACGCACGCGCGCCCGCGAACACGCCGCCCATGCGGCCAACCTTCGAACCTTCTCCATGCTCAACCTTCCCTTCCTCATTCCGCCAACTGCAGCAGGACGGGCCCCAGCACCAGCAGAAGCAACGCCGGCAGCATGAACGCCGCCGTGGGGACCATCATCTTCACGGGGGCTTTCGCCACCCTCTCCTGCAACTGCGCCTTGTGCTGCGCCCGAGCCTCGGCGGCAGCCTCGTCCAACATGCCCGCCAAGGGCGTGCCCAAGCGCAGGCAACGGGCCATGCCACGCACGATGCGGTCGAGCTGCGGCGAGTCGTAGCCTTGGCTCAGCCGCTGCAGCGCCCCCTCGCGGGAAGCAAGGCCCGACGACCACAATTCCATGGCTCGTTCACAATCCGCCGCCAGCGCCGTGTCGAAGTGCCTGGCGTACAACCCCATGGCCTGGTCGAACGCCATGCCCGACCGCAATCCCAAGGCCATCACATCCAGCATCTCGGGCAGCTCCCGGACTAGGCCGCGCTTGCGCTGCCGCTCGATTCCCTTAAGCTCCCGCGCGCACAGGCCGCCGCCCGCAACGCACCCCGCGATGCCCAGCAGCATCGTCAGCTCGGCCGAGAGCGCAGCGCCCACCGCCGCCCCGGCTGCCGCGCCCGCGAGCGCCAGCCGCTCCGAAGCTCGCCGAAGCCCGACGCCCGAAAGCTCGTCTCCGAAACCGGCCCTCTCGGCAAGCCGGAGGAGATGCCCGTCCAGACGCCTGGAGAGCCCGCGCCCAGGCCCTGCCGAGCCGCCCTTCTGCGCAGCCCCCAACCGCACCGCCAAGGCCAGCCCCGCAGGCAGACGGCGCGAGTCAGCGCTCGGCAGCCGTTGCCGAGCGATGCGACGCGCCCGATACGACAGCCGGCGCCGGTCCCTGCCTTCGCGCAGAAAGGTCGCCGCCGCTACCCCGAAGAGAAACGCCGCAAGCACCGCCAGCGCAGCAAGCCCCTGCACCATCGCCACCGTCCCTTCCGTCACGTCAGATCGACAGCCAGCATGCGCCGAATGCAGCAGATTCCGGCCACCTGCAGCCCCAGTGCCACCGCAAGCAGCGCCAAGCCCGGCACCGATGCGAAGAACGGGTCCAGAAACCCAACGCTTACCAGCGAGAACAGTGCGATCAGCACGAAGGGCAGCACGGTCACCACCCGCGCCGACAAGCGCGCCTGGGCCGTCTGAACCCGCAGCGAGCGCTTCAGCTCCAGCTGCTCCTCCAGCGCCGCCGAGCTGGACTCCAGTATGGCCCGCATGCTCCCGCCGGTCTGATGCTGGATATCCAGGGCAACCGCAACGAACGACAGCTCCGGCAAATCCGCCCGGCGCCTCAAGTGCTCGAGCGCGCCGTGGACGCCCGATCCCAGCTGCATGCGAGAGGAAGCCTCGCCGAAAAGCGCGCCCAAGGCGCCGGGCAGCTCCCGGGCCTGCCGCTCGAAAGCCTGGGCCACGGTCAGGCCGGATTGGAAGCACCCGGCAAGGGACTGCAGCGCCTCGGGAACCGACTCGCGCAAACTATCGCGACGAGACTCCTCCTTGGCCTTCGCCCCTTGGAAGGCGCACACGCCAGCGCATCCCAGCACCGCCATGCTGGCGGGAACAGATCCGGTGAGCAGGAACGTCACAGCAGCCACGCCCAGCGCCGCCGCAAACGCCCAGCTCAAGGCGGCATCGTCCGAAACCGCCACCCCCTTGGCCCTAAACCGCTCAGCCACATATCCTGCAACCAGGCGAAACCCTTGGAAGCGCAGCAGCCAACGGCAGGGCAAAAGCAGCGGCGGAACGCCCGAGCGCGCCCGCCACAGGAGTGCCGCCTCCCCGACAGGACCGTCCCTGCACCCATCCGGGCGCAGAACCCTGCTTGCCCCCAGGGCCCCCGCCCGCCGACCGGCACGCCGGCGCAACGCCAGCCCGACGCCGAACAAGCAAGCCAGAACCGCGCTCAGGCCGCGCAGGATAGGCAGCGCCTCCACGATGCCACCTCCTTCTCGCTGGCCACCCCCACAAGGGAAGCCGCGCTCATCCATTCAGGAGCCGCCAGCCAAACGCCGGCACGATCGACGTCCCTTCTCTGGTACAGAGGCCGCACCGTGCAACTGCGGCTCCTGTCCTCGAAGCCAACCTCGCCGATGGACTGTATGTAGCGGCGCCCGTCGGCGCTGCGGGCCGTCTGGACCACGACGTCGAAGGCGCTCGCGATGTTGCGCTGGATCACGTCCACCGGCAAGTCGACGGCGAAGCGAACCATGGTGGTCAGCCGCTGCACCGCATCGGCCGCCGAATTAGCATGCAGCGTAGTCATGGAGCCGTCGTGGCCCGTGAGCATGGCCTGCAGCATGTCCAGCGCCTCGCCGCCACGGCACTCTCCCACCACGATGCGGTCCGGCCGCATACGCAAGGCGTTGCGCACCAGGTCGCGAATGGTCACCTCCCCCACGCCCTCGGACGAGCGACCGCGCGCCTCCAATCGCACCACATGGGGATGCTCGTCGAAGCGAAGCTCGGCGGAATCCTCGATGGTCACGATGCGCTCCGCCGGCGAGATCTCGCGGGAAAGCGCGTTGAGCAGCGTGGTCTTGCCGCTGCCGGTGCCCCCGGACACCGCAATGCTCTTGCGCAGCCGCACCGACCAGGTCAGGAAAGCGCGCACGAACACGTCCATCGACCCGGCCCCCTGCATGTCGGAAAGCCGCATCGCATCCTCGGAGAACTTGCGGATGGTGATGACGGGACCGTCGGGGGCCAGGGGCGGCAGAACCACGTTGACGCGATGGCCCTCGGGAAGCCTGGCGTCCACCATGGGGGTCAGCTCGTCCACCCTCCTGCCCAGCGGTCCCAAGATGCGGTCGATCACCGACCGCATATGGGATTCGTCCGCAAACGAGCAGCCGGTAGGATAGATGATGCCGCGGCGTTCGCAGAAAATCTTCGACGGCCCGTTGACCATGATCTCGGTCACCTCGGCATCGGCCAGCAAGCCCTCCAAAGGACCGTAGCCGAACACCTCGTCGAGCAGCTGGCCCGTCAAGCGCGAGCGTTCCTCGGCACCTGCCGAAGCCCAGTCGGGCCCTTCCAGCACCACTCGACAGGCTCCCTTGAGCTCGCTTCGCGCCTGAGCGGGATTCCGCTTGCTGAGCGCCGCTATGCGATCGGCGGATACCATGGACACGACCTGGGATTTCAGCGCCTCGTACCCCGCCGAGGCGTGCATCGGCACGCAAGTCGTCGCACCGCCTGCCTCCTTCGCCCTGCTTGCTAAAGACATGCTGCCCTCCTTTGGCGTCTGCTCTTCAGCTTGAACAGCGGCTGCTTCCGCGACGACTCGGCGGGCGCAGGAGAACATGCGGCCATCGGGGGAGGCAGAACCAGGTCGACCAGGGATTCAACTGTAGCGATCAGGGGGTTTCCCGATTCGAACAGCTCCTGGGCCAGTCCCGCCGCCAGCAACTCCTCCACCATGGCGCCGCCATCCCTCAGCTCCGACACCCGCGCCCCTCCCAGCGCGCAGGACAAATCTATGGAGGTGAAGGTCGACCCTTTCGAGCAGCGATTCAGCACGAACTGAAAGGGGCTCGTGGCAATACCGCAGCGTCCGCACAGATCGAGCGCATGACGGCAGGCGCGCAAAGAACCGGGGCGCTGGTCCACCAGGAACAGCACCTTTGCAGCCCGCTCCAGAAGCACCGCATGCTGCTCGGCCCACGCCGCGCCGGTATTGGCCACCACCACGTCGAAATGTTCTGAGAGCCAGTCCAGCACGGGCGCCGCACCGGCTACCACCGCTTCCGCCGCATCGATATGAGCCGGAGGGGCGATCACCGCCAAACGACCCGGTGCGCAGGGCAGCGCCGCCAAGCGCTCCGGAGCAGCTACGAGCTCGTCCAAGCGCTGCGCATCCTCTATGCCCAGCAAGTCGGCCGCATCGCCGAACTGAAGGTCGAAATCGAGCAGCGCCGTGCGCAGACCGCGTTTGCGGCACGAGAGCGCCGCCATCACCGCCACCGTGCTCTTCCCCACGCCGCCGCTGCCGCCCACCACGGGCAGCAGTACCGCTTTAGCGGCGGGAGCGGCTGCGTCCGCGCGAGGCGCGCCCGTGCGCCCATCGGCCTCCGCGTCGGTCGGCGACCGATGAGCGCGGGCCGCCGCCTCGCCGTCCCGAACCGCCGGCGAGGCCAGATGGCCGAGCGCACGGCGCTGTTCGGCCGCACGGGTCTTGCGAGCGTGATAGCGGGCAACGAACGCCTGCCGGGTAAGCAGCGCGTCCACCCCCGACGTGCTCGTCCGGCTGCGGAGCGACCCGCTGCCCTGCTCGGTGAGCATGCACACCACCGCGTCGGGACGCTCGGCCTTGATGGTGGCGGCCAAGTTGATCGGCTCGATGTCGTCGCACGAGGCCACCCATACCTCGACCACGTCTGCGTCGCGCGCGATATCGCGTCGGGCCCGCTCGGCATCGTCGAAGGCGACGAGCCAGTCCTGCCCGTCCAGCCGCTCGTCGGGCAAGCCCAGCAACGCGGGGTTCGCCAGGCAATCGCGCTGGGCGCACAGGGCCACCTTTCCCCTAGGCACCTCCATCACCTCCCGTAAGACCTGCCGAATCCGCAGCGCGCAGATGCTCCGAGTTCGCCGCGCCAGGCGACTCGAGGCGGACGGCCCCTTCCGAGGGACTCCCCTCCTCGCCCTCCTCGCCGAGGCCGGCAGCAAGCTCGGGAGTTTGCGGACCGAGCCCGCCGTCGGCTTGGCCGGGAAGGGCGAAGTACAGCTGCATGGTCTGGGCGGCGGCGACCACCTCCTGCACCCTGTCGGGCGCAAAAGCCAGCGTCACCCACGACAGGTCGCCGGCACCTTCCAACCCGTCGGCGCTGGTGGCCAGCACGGGGACCAGCGAGCCTATCAGGGCCGTGGCGGAAGCGCCGGTCGCATACACGTCGATCACATCGCCGGGCCGCACGGCACCGCCCACCACCTGCACGCTTCTGGCCGGCACCGACACGGCCACCAGGCCCTCGGGAACAGCAAGACCTCCTTCGTCTCCGAGGAAGCGGCGCTCGGATACCACCTCGCCGGCGTATACGGCGCTCGTCAGCCGCCGACCCACCGCGTCGGATACATCCCGTACGGGATCGTCGGCCAGAAGCGAGCTCGCCCACGGCCTCAGCTCCACGTCCGCGCTAGTAACCGTCTGGCCCGCAGCCATGTCGGCCTTAGCCACGCACACCGACACCTGCTCGCCGCCGAAGCGCTCGAGCACCTCCGCCCGGGCGGCCTCCGCTTGGGCCGACACGCCCTGGGTGAACAGCAACACGCAAAGCGCGCATCCCGCCCCGCACAGAAGGGTCGTCCACTTCCCCGCAGCACTCGCCATCACGCCATCAGCCTCCCCGACTCCGCTCGCCCGCCTCGCTGGCGACGGGGCCCGCACACCTTGGCCCATCGCCGACGATGCCAGTATGACGATGCAGCCAGTCAAGACGGTGACAGGCGCAGCCGCTAGCCGCACCGCGGGCTCATGCAGGCCGCCATCCCCGGCGGGAACCGGTCCGTACGCGCAACGTCGATGGCAAGGGACCTGATGTTGCAAGCTGCTACGCCCCCGGCGAACCGCCCCTTGCAGCCATCCCTCGGGCAAAGGCGTCGACCCAAGCAGCCGGATACGGTAAATCAATCAGGATTTCGCGTCGAAGCTTGCAGAAAGCTTGCGAGGGCTTGCAGGGAGCCAGCCGGCAACCTCCGAGCCCGCCCTTCACCCGAAGCCCTCCCGTCCTCCGAACCTGTCGCCTGCGCCGAAGCCCTCCCGGCCTTCGTCCCCGCCGAATCGGTTGCGCCTTAGCTGCGGTTATGCGATAATGAAAAACCGCGCTCGCCCCGCACGGCGATGCGCGAGCCTGTTTTGGTCGATTGGCGCAGCGGGAGCGCAACTGCCTTACAAGCAGTGGGTCGGGGGTTCAAATCCCTCATCGACCACCACGAAAACGCGGGCCGACAGCCACCCAGCTGCCGGCCCGCTTCCTTTTCCACAGAAAGGCCGCCCAAGGGAACGCCGCCCCCCGATCGACCCTTTCCACAAACCACGCAAGCGCTGAACAGGGCGGCCCTATTCAGCGAAAGCCGGTCCCCGAACCCTCAGAAACAGCCGCCGCGCCCAGTCGCCCCCTTGATGAGCGCCGAGAAAGCGCCTTGAGCTTGCGACTCGTAAGGTCGACCTCCCAACAGCAGCTGCTTCACTTCAATATCGCCGAGGGCTCCCCGCTCCACCTCGTAGGGATTCGCAGACAGCACCACCATATCGGCCACCTTCCCCGCCTCGAGAGAGCCGCGCTCGTCCTCGTCGAAGGTAACCCACGCACCGTTGTAGGTACACATCCGCAACGCCTCCCGAGGGGTCAGGCTCTGCTCCGGTACGCTGTGGTTGCAAGCACGGTGCATCCACAGGATGGGATCGGGGTCCGTGCATGGCGCGTCGCTTCCGGCCGACAGCACTATGCCGGCGTCCGCAAAGCGCCGAAGCGGGTTGAGCGCAGATGCGCGGGTGGTGCCCAGAATCGACTCCAGGTAGGAGTCCGGCTCCTGGGGCCAATCGATGAAGCTCGTTTGCATGGGCAGATGTATGCCGTAGTGCGCGCAGATGTCCAGCCCCTCGTCGGTGGGCAGGCATGCATGGATGATGCCGTGGCGGTGGTCGGAGCGCGGGAAGTCGTCCAGCGCCGCCTTCAGCGCGCGCGTCGCCTGGTCGAAGGCCGCGTCGCCTATGGCATGCATCTCTATCTGCAGCCCCGCGCGATTCGCCCGCTTGCAGAAATCGACCACCTGCTGGTCGGTGTAGTACAGCACGCCCTTGTCGTCCGATCCGTCCGCATAGGGTTCCAGAAGGGCCGCATCGCGGCTGCCGAAGCAGCCGTCCAGCGCGCAGGCAAAGCAACCACCGATGCGCGGCAACTTGCGCCTAGTGGCCACCCGAACATCCATGGACTGGGGGAACACCCGGACCTGGAATCCGCTCTGGGCGCTTCGGGCCAGCCATTTCTCCAGGCTGATGTCCAAGTTCCCCGTAAAGCCCACGCCGCTGACCGTATGCACCATGCCGATGCCGCGCGCAGCCAGGCAGTCCATGGCTCGCTGGATGTTACCCACCAACTCGGGGATGGAGAGGCTTCCCGTTATGTAGTCGCTAACGGCGAAGAACGCCTCCTGGTTCATCTCGCCGGAATCCTCATGGCACCCCCGAAGCCCGCGCACCTTGCTGCGGACCTTGTCCAGAAGCTTGCTGTTCACAACGCACGCATGACCGTCGTACTTCACCATGAAGAAGGGCTTGTCGGGGCACACCTCATCAAGTTCCTCCCGAGAAATCAGCCGCCCCTCCTCCACCGAGTAGGGCGAGGCGCCGAAGGCGACGAGCGTCTTGGCGGGAGACGACGCGGCGAAGTCTGCCACCATCGACCGTATCTCCCCATTCGAGCGCGCACCCATCACGTTGAGGCCTGCGTTGAAGGTGGCAAACGACGCCAGATGCTCGTGGGTGTCCACGAAGGCCGGACACAGGGCTCCGTTCCCCAGCTCGGTCCGCGGCAGCCCCGCGTAGCGCTCGGGCAGGTCATCGCCCACATATTCGATGCGCCCGCCGTCCTCGACCAAGTACTGCACGACCCTGTCGGTCGCGTCCACCGTGAGAATCGCGCCGTGATACACCCTCATTTGCCCCGCCCTTCCGCACATTGTCCCTGAAAACATTTGCGGTTCCAGATTGTAACGCCGCATCGGAGCGGTGGCGCCAAGACCAGACATCTTCCCAATCGGCAAACAGAGAATTGCGCATTGTCGCAGCCTTCCTAACAGCCCCTTAAAGACCGCACCGACGCACGTGAGCCTCGCCCGAAGACACAGCATGCTCGGCCCCGGCGCGGTCCGCGACCACGAGTCTTCCCCGCTCGTCAACTCGCCGCACTTCGCCTTCGGCTAGCAACCCACCGGCGCGGTCCTCCACGCGCACCGCCGCGCCTACCAGTGCATGGCACCGATTCCATTCGTCCAGAAAACCAGCGAACCCCCCGGAAAGCCATTGCTGGTAGCACAATCCCACAGCATTGGCCACAGCGCCGAAAACCGCCTCCACCGCCCGCTTCGCATCTTCGGCGGCCAGGCTCGGCGCCACGTCGCTCACGTACCCCGCGACGTTCTTGCCCCCGACAGAGACGGCACCGCCCGCAGGCCGAACCACGTTCACCCCGGTCCCTACGCAAACGCCCCCGCCAACCGCCTCAAGCGAGATCCCCACCAACTTGGAAAACGCCGGAATCTCCGCAGAGGCAGAGACAAGCGGGCAAACACCGCCCGATCGGCTCCCCGGGAGAGACGGGAAACGGCCCTGGGCAGCCGCAGGGCCGGCCTGCGAGAGGCCGGAGGCTCCCGAACGATTCCGCAGCGGCAACGAGTCGCAATCCTCCACGCCCATACGAGCGAGGACAAGAGAGGGAGCCTCCGGCCTCTCGCAGGCCGACCCCCCAGCGCTCTCGCCCGTCACGCCCTCGCCCACCAGTACCACGTCGTTAGGCCACTTCACCAGCACGCGCCCGCCGTCTTCGCCCGCAAGCAACGCCAAGGCGCGGCGAAACGCCAATCCCACCACCAGGCTCAACGTAGGCAGCTGCTCGGGCGGCACGTCGGGACGCAGCAGCCACGAGCAGTACAGGCCGCCCAGCGGGCTCGTCCAGGCGCGGCCCTGGCGCCCGTAGCCTCCGCTCTGCCGCCAGGCGCGCACCACCAAGCCCTCGGGCTCCCCCGAGCGCAGGGCGTCCTTCACCACGTTGTTCGTCGAATCGACCTCGTCCAGGCACAGCACGCGGAACATCCCGCACGCCTCCGCCTCGCCAGCCAACAGAACGCACTCCCCCACAGCGCCACCGCTACAGCCGCACGCAGCGGCCCACGCGCTCCTCGCGCGGCAAGGCGCCTTCGGCCACGGTCACACCGTCGGCCAGCATGTAGTCGGGCCGCAGTTCAAGCAGGGGCTCCACCACGAAGTCGCGCTCCAAGGCGCGGGGGTGCGGGATGACCAGAAGCTCACTTTGGGCCGGGTACATCTGATAGTCCACGATGTCCAGGTCCATGGTCCGCGGCCCGTTGGGCACCTCGCGCACGCGCCCCAAACTGTTCTCGATGGCCTGCAGGTACTTCAGCAGCTCCTTCGGCGGCAGGCCAGTGCGCAGCAGCACCACGGCGTTCACGAACACGTCCTGGTCGGCAAAGTAGGCCGGCTCGCTTTCATAGTAGGACGAGATGTCCACTATCTGCGTGTCGGGCAGGGTGCACATCTGCGAGATGGCGTGGCTGAGCATGGCTATCTTGCCCTCGCGCTCCTCGCCTTCCTCGGCCACCAGCGGCACGTTGCAGCCCAAGGCCACCGCCACCAGCGGACGCAGGCTCTCCAAGGCATTCACGGTGGCAGCCACGTTGTGGGTACGCACCACGCCGGCGCCCAGCTCGCAGGCCATAAGCGCCTCGTCGGCGGAAACCTTGTCGCGGTCGGTCGGGTTCTGGATGCCGTAGGCATGGCCCAGGAAGCTCTTGCGCGACACGGCCACCATGAGCGTGTAGCCCAGCCGGGCGAACTCGTGGAAGTTGCGCACCAGCTCCAGAGTCTGCGAGGCCGTTTTGCCGAAGCCCGGGCCCGGATCGACGCAGATGCGCTCGCGGGCGATCCCCGCCGTCTCCAGCTCGGAAGCCCGAGCTGCCAGGTAGTCGCGTACCTCCGCCACCACGTCGTCGTAGCGAGGGTCGTCCTGCATGGTGCCCGGCTCGCCCTGCATGTGCATGACCACCACGCCGCAGTCAAATTCGGTGGCCACCTTCACCATCTCGGGATCGCGGAAGCCGGACACGTCGTTTATCACCGAGGCGCCCGCCAACAGGCAGGCGCGGGCCACTTCGGGCTTGCGGGTATCTACGCTCACGCACAGCCCCTCGGCCGCCAGCGCCTCGACCACAGGCAGCACGCGAGCCAGTTCCTCGGCCGCATCCACCGCCGCAGCGCCCGGCCGCGTGGATTCGCCGCCCACGTCGACGATGCGCGCCCCCTGCTCCACCAACGAAAGCCCGTGGGCTACGGCCTCCTGCACGCTGGCGTAAGAACCGCCGTCGGAGAAGGAGTCGGGCGTCACGTTCAGGATGCCCATGATCACGGGCACCGAGGTGTCGAAGCGAAAGCTTCCGCATGTCCAGGTCATAGAGGGCCTCCCTGCCAAACGAAGCAGGCGCCCCGCATGGAGGCACCCCGCACTCTGCCCGCAGGCGCGGGCGGTTACTTGCCAGAATCGTTGCTGCCGTCGTCCACGCGCCCGTGCTTCGGCTGCTTAGGTGCGGCATCCGAAGGAACCTCGGGCTGCTTGGGCGCGGGAGCCAGCGGCGTGGCGTCCATCACGTCCTCGCGGCGAACCTCGGCGTCCACCTGGGCCTGCGTGGGCATGTCGGACCGGTCGGCATTAGCGGCAGGTGCGCGGTAGGGACCGCTCGGGTCCTGATCGCCCGGCTCCACCGGCTCCTCGCGCCAGTTCGGGTCGGCCAGCTGGGCATCGCGCTCGCGGGCCGCTTTCTCCTCCGCCTCGCGCTGGGCGATGATATCGCCCTCGCGCTCCAGGTACTCGCTCCACCGGTTGTCCAGCAGCGCCTGGCACGCCTCGCCCTCCACGGTCTCGCGCTCCAGAAGCACGCTGGCCATCAAATCCATCTGGTCGCGGTGCGCCTCAAGGATGGCATGGGCGCGGTCGTGGGCGTCGCGCATGATGAGCGCCACTTCCTCGTCGATGCGCCGCGCCGTCTCCTCTGAATAGTCCTGGGTGTTGCCGTAGTCGCGGCCCAGGAACACCTCGTGGTTGGGTTGGCCGAACACCTGGGTCCCCAGCGGGCTCATGCCGTACTGGGTGACCATGGCCCGAGCCATCTTGCTCGCCCGCTCCAGGTCGTTGCTGGCACCGGTGGTCACGTCGTCGCAGAAGATCTCCTCGGCAACGCGCCCGCCCATGAACACCGCCAGTTCGTCCAGCATCTCGTTGCGGGAGTTGAGCACCTTGTCCTCCTTGGGGATGGACAGGGTGTAGCCCAAGGCCCGCCCGCGGGAGATGATTGAAATCTTGTGCACCGGATCGGCATGGTCGAGCAGGTGTCCCACCAGGGCATGGCCGCTCTCGTGGTAGGCGATGGTGTGCTTGGTGTGCTCGTCGAGCACCCGCCCCTTGCGCTCGGGACCGGCGATGACACGCTCCATGGACTCGCTCACCTCTTGCTGGGTGATGATCTTCTTGCCGCGGCGGGCGGTCAGAAGGGCGCTCTCGTTCATGAGGTTCGCCAAATCAGCGCCGGTGAAGCCGGGCGTGAGCTTGGCCACGGCCTCCAAATCCACGTCGCTTCCCAGGGGCTTGTCCTTCGAATGCACCTTCAGAATCTTCTCGCGGCCCTTCACGTCCGGCGCGTCCACCACGATCTGCCGGTCGAAGCGGCCGGGACGCAGAAGCGCCGGGTCGAGCACGTCGGCACGGTTCGTAGCGGCGATGAGCACCACCGAGTCGTTGGCCTCGAAGCCGTCCATCTCCACCAGCAGCTGGTTGAGCGTCTGCTCGCGCTCGTCGTGGCCGCCGCCCAGGCCCGTGCCGCGCTGACGGCCCACCGCGTCGATCTCGTCGATGAAGATGATGGAGGGGGAAGCCTCCTTGGCCTGCTGGAACAGATCGCGCACGCGGCTTGCGCCCACGCCCACGAACATCTCGACGAAGTCCGAGCCCGAGATGCTGAAGAAGGGCACGCCCGCCTCGCCGGCCACGGCCTTGGCCAGCAGCGTCTTGCCGGTGCCCGGAGGGCCCACCAGCAAGCAGCCGCGAGGAATCTTCGCGCCCATGGACTGGTACTTCGCCGGATTGGCCAGGAAGTCCTTGATCTCCTGCATCTCCTCCACGGCCTCGTCCACGCCGGCCACGTCGTCGAAGCGCACGTCGGGTCGCTCCTCCACCGACTTCTTGGCCTTGGCCTTGCCGAAGCTCATCTGGGAGTTGTTGGCCTTCTGCATCTGGCTGAACAGGAAGAACAGCATGACGCCGATCAGCAGGATGGGCAGCAGCGACAGCAGGATGTCGCCCAAGGCACTGGGCAGCTGCACCTCGTAGGGAACGTCGGGATGGGCCGCCATGAGCTCGGTGATCGAGCCGCCGGCGTAGGTGGACACGAAGTTGTGCTCCTCGCCCAGCTGCACGATGTCGATGTCGGTGGTGCCGATGCCCTGGGCCGCCTGTCCGGTGTCAGGGTCCCTCAGCTGCGCGATGGCCGCGTCAAGGCTGCTGATGGCGCTGTTGAACGCATCAGCCCCCGTGGCGCCGGCGGTAACGGCCGGGTAGTAGGTGCCCGACACCGTGCCGTCCCCTGCGCTGTAGACCACCTTCGTCACGCGGTCCTGGTTCACCGCCTGGACGAACTCGGAGGTGATCAGCTGGTCGGTGGGCTTGGCGTCCTGGGGGTTCGACGCGAACAGCTGCTGGCTGACGAACAGCGCCACCAGCAAGAACAGCAGCACCGAGATAATGGTGGTCCTCACGTTGGGCTGCTGCAGCTGGGGCGGGATCTTCTGTCCGCCTTGCTTGTTGTCGTTATCTGCCATGGTTGAATCTTTCTTGGGTTCGGGCCCTAGTCGGCGTAGACCGAGGGCTTCAGCACACCCACGTAGGGCAGGTTGCGGTAGCGTTCCGCATAGTCCAGCCCGTAACCCACAACGAACTCGTCGGGGCAGGTGAAACCGAGGTACGGACAATCGATGGGCGCCTGACTGGGAACGTCTTTGCGCAGGAAGGCGGCCACGGTGATGCTGGCGGGATTGCGGCTTGCCAGCATGTTCAGCAGGTACGTGAGCGTCAGGCCCGAGTCGATGATATCCTCGGCCATGATCACGTGCTTGCCTTCGATCTGCGACGAAAGGTCCTTCACGATGCGCACCACGCCGGAGCTTTTGACCCCGCTGCCGTAGGAGGAAACCGCCATGTAGTCCATCTCCAGGGGAAGGTGGATCTCGCGCGCCAGGTCGGCCATGAACAACGCCGCGCCGCGCAGCACCGAGATAAGGATGATGCCGTCTTGGGCCTTGTCGGCGAAATCCGCGGTGATCTGGGCCCCCATGTTCCGGACGCAGGCCTCGATATCCTCCTGGGAGTACAGAATGTAGTCGATGTCCTCGTGCACGCTGAGCCTTTCGCGAAGCAAACCGCTTACTTTTTCAACGACCTAGTGTACCATTGACCCGAAAACCGAAGGATGCAATATGGTAACGCCCAAGGTTTCATCATGGTGCTTATCATGGTTGCGAACCGTCCCGAACCGAAAGGGCTCCCGATGAAGCTGCTGCTGCACGCCTGCTGCGGACCGTGCTCGCTCGAGCCCGTGCGCATGCTGCTCGCCGAAGGCCACAGCCTTACCATCTACTACGCGAACTCGAACATCTACCCTGCCACCGAATACGACCATCGGCTGCAGACGCTGCTCGATTGGGCGCGGGCGGAAGGGATTGCCGTGGTGGAAGGCGCCTACGAGCCAGACCGCTGGGAGGCGTCGGCGGGCGCTGTGGGGGAAGCGCTGCGCAAGCGGTCGCAAGCGGCCGAGGGCGGCGGAGCGACGGACGCCCAGAACATCGCCGAAACGAACGCCCCCACCGAGACGGCCGCCCACCACGTCCCCTCGCCCGACGCGCGCACCGAGCCCCGCTGCCGGGCCTGCTACAGGCTGCGTTTCCAGGAAGCCGCCCGCTACGCCGTCGACCACGGATTCGACGGCCTGGCCACCACGCTGTCGGTCAGCCCCTACCAGCACACGTCCGCCATCGAGGAAGAGCTTTCACGGGCGGCGCAGCAGGCGGGAATCGCAGCGGTGTTCGAAGACTTCCGCCCCTTCTACCCCGCCGCCACCGAGCGCAGCCAGGCTTTGGGGATGTACCGCCAGAACTACTGCGGCTGCCGCTTCTCCTTGGACGAGATGCAGACCCAGCGCCAGGAACGCAAACGCCAGCGCGACCGGGAACGCGCCCGCCATCAGGCCGAAACCGCAGAAGAACGCGCTCGCGAAGCAGAAAGGACCGCAGCCCGAAAAGCCGAGCGCGCCGCCTACGACGCCAAGCAAGCCCGCAAGCGCGCCATCCTGAAAGAACTGCGGGGGCAAGCCCCCGGCGATAGAGATTAGCCACACGACAAAGCACGCACGAGGGAGGTACGATATGTCCATGCCAACCAATCGCTGCTTCGGGCTGACCGCCCTCTGGTCTTGGCTTTTCCTTCTCTGGCTTGGATCGAATCTCATGGACTCAAATAGGGCTCTTTGGCTCGCCGCCGTCGGCATCTTTGCTCTAGGCGCCACCGCCGCACGACTCATCCTCGCAAAAGCTGGTTCCCGTCCCCCAGATGCCGTCGTCTGGATAGCGGCATCAATCGCATGCATCTTTTCGCTCGTCCTTTCCATGGAAGTATTCCAAGACATCCCCCTACTCGTTCTCTCAGCCGCCGCACTTGGAGCATCGACATCCGTCCTGCAAGCAGCATGGGATAGCTACGTCCTTTCGCTGCCAGAGCTTCCTCTTGAAAACGAATACACGGCCTCCCTGGTCTTGCTTGCCGCCCTTCTCCCTTTTCTTCTTCTTGCCGGAAACAGCAATTCCTCCGAGCCGCTGTGGCCCATCATGATCTCATCGCTCCCCCTTGTCGCAGCCGCCCTGCTCTCATTTCGCGGGAAGAAGAGGGGCGAGCATGCCAAGCCTTTACAACCCTCGCCACGAATCGAATCGGCAATGCCTGCATCCCGCTTTGCCAAGCGATTATTTCTGACCGCTGTTTTCTCCTACGCGCTTGCCCTGGCCTTCGGCGCCTCTGCAGCGCTTCTCGAATTGGGGGCATACCCCGATCCACATCCGGCCCTTGCGCTGATGCCCGGCGTTACCCTGACTATCACCTTTTTCGTCGCGTCCCGCCTAATTACGCTCAAGCCAGCGACCAACGATGTCCTTTGCGCTGCTCTACTCGTTGGGACGGTCGCAGAGCTCTGCCTGCTGGCCCCAAACAACCGAAACACCCTGCTCCTGTCGTTAGTCGCCGCCCTTGCGCTCTGGATGTTGCTGGGCTACCTTACGGTATCCGCATGCCGACACGCACCATTCTCCCAAGCCCTAGCCGTCCTCGGTAACGCCAGCGCTTTCATTCTTCTCGGCTCCTGCATCGGCATTGCAGCTGCCTTCGCCGTTCAAGGAACCCCCTCAGGCCAGCAGCTGCTTTCACTGGCTCTGATCATTGCCGTTGTTCTCATCTTCGTGATGAGAACAAAAGGGGACAGCTCGACGAAACCCTCATCGGAAACAACCGCGCCGGCTAAGCAGGTCGGATCAGCCCGCATCTTGGCGCCAGCGCCCACGACCCCCATCCTCATTATCTCCATGCTCACGCCCCGAGAAAGGGAAGTTGTTCGTTACGTCCAGAAAGGCCGCTCCGTTCCCCATATCTGCAGCGCCCTGTCCATTTCCAAGAGCACCGCGGAAACGCATATCCGACACATCTACGAGAAGACCGGTGTCCACTCCCGCCAAGAACTCCTCGACATTCTGGACGAAGAGAGCGCAATCTAGCCATCGGGAAAAACCCAAGACAGCCCAATATCCCTATTTCTCATCGATGCGCCACGGCAATCGCATCAGGTACTTTTCTTGCGGGCCTAGCCGCCCGCAGAATCTAGAGAAAGGGCTAGTCTATGAAAGCAAGAACTCGGCCAAACCGCGTTTTAAGGTTCGCACCGCTATTGGCGTCACTAGCAATAGCGCTTTCGCTCGGCGCCAACACCGCCGTTGCGCAGGAGAGCAAACCCCTGCTCGAAGAGGAAGCAAAAGCCCTCCGAGCTCTCGCAGACACGATTATCGCGGAAAACGAAACAATGTCCAAAAACGAGTTTTCTGCAGGAGAGTTTTGTCCTCTTGAGGTGGCAGGCGGCGAGGAGGCGCCCGCCGTCGAAGCATGTCCGCTTTTTTACGAGAACGAGCTATGTGCCATCGTCTTCAAGGCCACGATGGGAGGGGAAACCACATACACCCTTGACGAGAGCACGGGAGAGATATTCTCAGAATACGTCACCAGAGACAATTACGTTTCGCTGGAAACCGACAGCAGTCACCGGCTGATCGCCGAAACAAACGTCGGAAAATCATTCATAACGAGCGATGAAGGACTGGAACACCTCTCCGACGAGCAAACCGACATGTCTCTCAACATGTCGCACGAAATGATTGATGCGAGCATTATCCCCCTGGACAATATCGCATCAGCGCAATCTGCCTCTGTAACGGACGGCTTCAATCTATACCAAGTGAACCACATCTATCAGAACGGCGACCAAATATGCTGGGCCGCAGCTGCTGCGCAAATCGGACACTGGCTCACAAAAGACACAAGCGTCTCGCCTTGGTATATTGCCAAGCAGATAAAAAGGGGGGGGGGGTATGTCGAAGGAACGTCAGCTGACACAATTGCCGCCTATAACTACTTCTGTTACGACAACGGAACGCACATGAAGGTCTACTGCAAGACGGGAGAGGCGACGCTAGATGACATTTCCAAAAGACTTAAGTACGGGTTACCCATCCAAATGGATTTTAGAACAACTCTATGTTAGACCACTGTTGACATGGAGTCCTTGAGGATGTCCCATCAACGCCCCGCCTAAAAAGAAGATCCATCCTAGGGTGAAGTCGCCTAAAACCTGACCGGAAGGATGGATC
>CAJTDS010000002.1 GCA_910575165.1 Eggerthellaceae bacterium | reverse complement strand
CGGAAGGAGGAAGCGCTAGGACGGTCGCGGCCGCGTGATACCCATAGCCCTCCTCGAAGAGCTCCGCTGCGGCCCTGCGGACATCGACGTCGTATCTGATCCTAAGGTCTGATGGCATAAAGAAGCCTCCCATTTCTCGTGTCCAAGAAATGGGAGGCAGTACACAGTACCGAGGTCATTCAATAAGGGCCGCTTGAGAACTTTATTTATCCGTCCCACTTTTTGGGTCTAGTTCAGTTTGGGGGCCGCTTCTTAGAGGAGCGCAGCTTTCAGCTGCTTATGGGAAGCACAGCGCTTGACGCTGGGGTTTGAGGGCTTCGGCACCGCTCCTCGCTCGTAAGCTTGCAGGTTGCGGCCGGACGCCGGGCTTGCGGGCCCCAGCGGCTCCGGCCGCGCACCAGCCGTCAGGTCCTATCGGCCACCGAAGAGCTCGTCCAGCAGGCTGCCGCCGCGACCACCCTGGCCGTAGCCGTACTGCTCGCCCTGGCCCTGCTGCTGTTGCTGCTCCAGCTCCTCGCGCTGCTGTTGGGCGGCCAGCTGGGAGGCCTCGTCGGAGCCCAGGGTCACGGACACGTCGCTCGTAGAGCCGTCGCTCTTCACCACCGTGAGGGTGACCGCATCTCCCGGGTTCTTGCCGCGCACGTCCAGCATCAGGTCGTCGGCGGACTCCACCGCCTTGCCGTCGAAGCCGGTCACGATGTCGCCGGCCTCGATGCCCGCCTCGGCGGCAGCCGAATCGGGGCTCACCGCAGCGATGTAGGCGCCGCTCTCGGAAGCCAGGCCGTAGCGCTGGGCCATCTCAGGCGTCACCGTGGACAGCGACACGCCGAGCTGCGCATGGCTGGGGGTCTTGCCGTCGATGATCTGCTGGGCGATGTTGACCGCGTAATTCACCGGGATGGCGAAGCCGACGCCGGAGTAGTTGCCGGAATAGGAAGTGATCAGCGTGTTGATACCGATGAGCTTTCCTTCGGCGTTCACCAGCGCACCGCCGGAGTTGCCCGGGTTGATGGCCGCGTCGGTCTGGATGAGGTTCGCGTACACCGTCGTGTCGCCGGTGGCGTTGCCGAACATGTCGGTGCTAGCGGACATGGTCTGGGAGCGGCTGGTAGCGGACACGATGCCCGTGGCCACCGACTGCTCGAAGCCGAAGGGGCTGCCAAGGGTCATAACCCACTCGCCGATGATCAGGTCGTCGGAGTCGCCCAGCTCCATGGGGGTGAGTCCGGAGGCGTCCTTGGCCTTGATCACGGCCAGGTCGGAAGAGGGGTCGGTGCCCACGATCTCGGCATCGTACTCCTGGCCTTCGATGGTCACCTTCAGCGCGTCGGCACCTTCCACCACGTGGTTGTTCGTAACGATGTAGCCGTCCTCGGAAAGCACCACGCCGCTACCGAGCGAGGACTTCTGCAGGTTGGAGCCGTAGTCCTGGGACACGCCGTAGCCGTAACCGTAGCCGTAGGCCGCGGACGCGTCGGTGTAGACGTCGATGGCCACCACGGAGGGCAGGCACTTGTCGGCCACCACCTCGGGCAGGGTGATGTCGTCGCCGTCCACCACGATCTCCTTGTCGGTGGTGGCGCCCAGGGTCACACCGCTTTGGGTGTCGGAATGGGTGGCGTTGGCCGGCTGGGCGTTGGTGGACTCCCAGATGCCGAAGGCACCAAGTCCCAAGCAGCACGCCAAGGCGGCGCCGGCGAAGCCCATGGCGAAGGTCTTGCCTGCGGACTTGTTGGAAGCGGGCTTGGCAGCCGGAGCAGCCTGATGGGCGGCGCGCTGGTCGGCCGGGGTCGTGTAGTTGTAGGGCTGGCCGGTGGGCGCCTGGGGCTGGGCCGAAGAGGGGGCCGGGTTGGCGGGAATGGTCACGTAGCTGCCGTGAAGCGGCTGGGTCTGACCCTGGCCGTAGGCCGCATGCTGGGGGTGGGCCGCCACAGGGGCCTGGTGCTGGGGCTGCACCGGGGCCGCAGGGGCAACGGGCGCCGCTGCGGGCTGCACCGGCTGCGGCGCGACCGCGGACTCGACGACAGGCACGGTCTCGACAGCTTCGACAACCTGCACGCTCTCGACGGCCGGCACGACCTCGACGGCTTCCACGACCTCGGTCACCTCGGCCACAGGTGCGACTTCGACCGCTTCGGCAACCTCCACCGCCGACGCGCCCTCAACGCTTTCGACGATCTGCGCGCTCTCGACGGGACGCGCCTCGGACTGCACCGGCTCGCCGCCCTGGGGCTGCTGGGAGGGATTCTGGGGGATTCCGTTCATCTCGCTCATGTTCGATCTCCTTGAAAGGTCCTGTGCGATCTGCCGATCCTCTCCGAAGGGGCGGTCGCACCGTTTGCAAATGTGATGGCGCCACCTTATCACGTCTGCATTTCCGCAAAAGATGACCGCAGGGATTGTCATCTCTGCGACATGGAATTACACCAACTGGTGTACCCTTCGTAATCCTTACGTACCGTGGCTGTTTTACGCTTTGTGGCTTTGCCCTGATGGGGAATGGCTACAATGGCAGCCGCACCCTGCCTATTCCGACCAATCGAGGTACCATGAGCTCTTTCGAAAGCCTTGAATCCGTCCGCGACCAGGCACGGCGCATGCGCGCCGCCTTCGACTCGGGCCTCACGCGCCCGCTGGCCTTCCGTAAGCAGGCGCTCGTGCAGCTGCGCGACGCCCTGCGCGCCAACGAGGACAGGATTCTGGAAGCCCTCACCGCCGACCTGGGGAAAAGCGCTTTCGAAGGTTACGCCACCGAACTCGGGCTGGTCTACGACGAGATCTCCACCTGCCTTTCCCGCCTGGGCCGCTGGGCGAAGCCGAAACGGGTGCCCACGCCGCTTGCCCACTTCACCGCAAGCTCGAAGGTATACCCGCAGCCCTACGGCGTGGTGCTGGTGCTGAGCCCGTGGAACTACCCGCTGCAGCTGGCGCTCGTGCCGATCGTGGATGCCATCGCCGCCGGCAACTGCGTGGCGCTTAAGCCCTCGCGCGAGTCGGCGCATGCCTCCGAGGTGATGCTTTCTATTCTTGAGCAGGCATTTCCTGATGAATTCGTATGCGGCTTCCCTGGTTCCAGGTCTATGAACGACTGGCTGCTGGAAGCGAAGTGGGACAAGATCTTCTTCACCGGCAGCCCTCGCATCGGGCGTACCATCATGGCGGCAGCGGCCCGCGACCTAACGCCGATCACGCTGGAGCTGGGCGGCAAGAGCCCCTGCATCGTGCATGCTGACGCCAACCTGCGCCGCGCCGGCGAGCGCATCGCCTGGGGCAAGGGACTCAACTGCGGGCAGACCTGCGTGGCTCCCGACTACATCCTGGCCCACGAGTCGGTGGTGGACGACCTGGTGGTCGAACTTCGCCGCAGCTTCACCGCCTACTACACCGACGACGCCCTTACCTGCGACTGGTGGCCGCACATGATCAACAAGAAGCACTTCGGCCGGGTGCTGGGACTGATCGAGAACCGCGGGGAACGGACAGCGGTGGCCTTCGGCGGCGGCTTCGACGAGTCAACCCTGCGCATCGAGCCCACGGTCATGATCGGCGTGACCTTGGACGACGCCGTCATGGGCGAGGAGATCTTCGGGCCTGTGCTGCCCATCGTGCCCTATCGCGACCTGGACGAGGCCTTCGCCGTGGTGCGTACCTTCCCCACCCCGCTGGCCACCTACGTGTTCAGCGAGAGCCGGGAAGTGCAGCAGCGGGTCATTCAGGAGCTGCCCTTCGGCGGCGGCTGCGTGAACGACACCGTGGTGCACCTGGCGAACAACCACATGGGCTTCGGAGGTCTGGGCAACTCCGGCATGGGCGCCTACCACGGCAAGGCGGGATTCGACTGCTTCACCCACATGAAGTCGACGCTTGCGAGGCCTACCTGGTGCGACGTACCTGTGCGCAACATGCCGCCGGCAAGCTGGAAGAACAAAGTCATCCACCTGCTCATGCGCTAGGCTTTTTCGGCCTACAGCCCGCAGAGGGCGGACGGGGCGGGGGCGCTTCGCTTGTCCTCGCTCGTGCGGTTGCCTTGACCGAAGCGCTTCACCGCTGCGGAATCGCTCAGCGCCCTCGCCCTGTCCGCCCTTTGCAACGTTTTCAGGCGTCACGCCAGCTTCTCGCCGAAACGCTACTCCCCCAGGGCCTCGGCGGCTTCCAGCCATTCCGCCTCCAGCTCTTCGAGCTTTTCCTGCAGCTCGTCGATTTCGGCCTGCTTGGCGCCTAGGGCCTGAAAGTCCGTGGGGTCGACCGACAGCATGGCCTGCTGCGTCGCCTCAATCTTCCCGCGCAGGGTCTCCATCTTGCGCTCCGCAGACTGCATGGCCTTGCGCAGCGCGCGGATCTCGCCGCCAGAGAGCTTCGTCTCGCCGTCGCCGCCAGCGCCATCGCCTGCCGCCTGGGAGCCGGCAGCCGCGGCGCCCGTCGCCGACCGCGCGGCCTTCGAAGCCGCCGGCGCTCCCTTGACGCCTGCGCCCGCCTGCGCCGCGCCCGGCTCGGCCGTCATGTCCAGATAGTCCTGCACGCCGCCGGGAAGGTGCACGATCTTGCCGTTCACCAGCGCGAACTGATGGTCGGTCACCCGTTCCATGAGGTAGCGGTCGTGGGTCACCAGCAGAAGCGTGCCGGGCCAGGCGTCGAGCAGGTCCTCCACCGCCGCCAACATGTCGGTGTCCAGGTCGTTGC
Source organism: Eggerthellaceae bacterium (assembly GCA_910575165.1). GTDB lineage: Bacteria > Actinomycetota > Coriobacteriia > Coriobacteriales > Eggerthellaceae > Xiamenia > Xiamenia aquisgranensis. The sequence continues at coordinate 310,998 of CAJTDS010000002.1, read as the reverse complement.
CGGGCTCGTCGAGCACCAGCACGTTGGGCTCGTCCAGCAGGATGAGCATGAGCGCGAGCCGCCGCTTCTGCCCGCCGGACAAATCGCACACCGGTTCGTTGAGGTCGGCCTTGGAAAAGCCCAGGCGCTCCAGCAACTGCGCGGGCGTCTGCTCCTTGCCGTCCAACATAACGCGCCGGCTGTAGCGGCCGATGACCTGGCGCACGCGGTCGTCGCCGAACTGCGAGAGGCTGTCCAGATGCTGCGAGAGCACCGCGAAGCGCACCGTCTTGCCGATCTTCACGCGCCCGGCGGTGGGAGCCAGTGCCCCTTCGATCACCTTCAGCAGCGTGGTCTTGCCCGCACCGTTGTCGCCGACGATGCCGTAGCGGTCGCCCGGCCCTATGATCCATTCCACGCCGTCGAGCACCGTCTTGGCCGGCGCGCCCTCGCCGCGGGGCGGGAAGCGCACGGTCACGAATTCCAGGTCGACCACCTGCTTGCCCAGACGCGCCATGGCCATGCGCTTGAGCTCCAGCTCGTTTCGCAGGGGCGGCACGTCGGCGATGAGCGCCTGGGCCGCCTTCACGTGGAACTTCGGTTTCGTCGACCGCGCCCGCGCCCCGCGCGAGAGCCACGCCAGCTCGCGGCGCACGGCGTTCTGGCGTTTCTGCTCGGCCAGGGCGGCCAGCCGGTCGCGCTCCACCCGCTGCAGGATGTAGGCCGAGAAGCCGCCTTCGAAGGGTTCGACGCGCCCGTCGTGCACCTCCCACATGCCGGTGCACACCTCGTCGAGGAACCACCGGTCGTGGGTGACCACCAGCAGCACGCCCTGGCCCGCACGCCAGCGGCCTTTCAGGTGGTTCGCCAGCCAGGTGATGGCGCGCACGTCCAGGTGGTTCGTCGGCTCGTCCAGCGCCAGCACGTCCCACTCCCCCACCAAAAGCCGCGCCAGGTCCACGCGGCGGCGCTGGCCTCCGGAAAGCGTGCCCACCGGCGCGTCCCAGGGGATGTCGGAGACCAGGCCGTCCAGGATATCGCGGATGCGGGCGCTGCCGGCCCATTCGTACTCGGGCGCATCGCCCACGATGGCGCGCCCCACCGAGTCGTCGTCGCGCAGGCCGTCGCTTTGCCCCAGCAACCCCACCGTGGTGCCGCCTTTGCGCAGCACGCGGCCGCCCGTGGGCTCCAACACCCCAGCCAGGGCGGACAGCAACGTGGACTTACCGTCGCCGTTGCGGCCCACGATGCCGATGCGGTCGCCATCGTTGACGCCCAGCGACACCTCGGCGAGCACCTGCTTCGTGGGGAATTCCACGGAAAGCTTCTCGCATCCCAGCACAAACGCCATGTACGCACCCTTCGTTAAGAGAGATGGCAGCCCCGTCGGCAGCCCTGGAGTACGGATTATACGCGATGGCCAACGACGACGCGGCTCAGCGCACTTTCGCCACGATGCAGACCAGCAGCGCCAGGGCCATCACCGCCGAAAAGCCGAAGGCCAGGGCATAAGCGGCCGCCCCTACCACCGCCACCGCCGCCGCCGACACGAACAGCACCATGACGCTGGTGCCGAACGATGCGGTGGCCTGGCGGGCCGCGATGGAGAACGCCGAGCCGTCGGCAACCAGCGGGCGCGGCAGCTTCGCCAAAGACCACGCCGTCAGCGGGCCGATAAGGGTGGAGACCCCGCAGGCGCGAACGCCCTGCAGCACCATGGAAAGCCAGAGCGGCGTGTCGGCGGAAAGAAACACCATGGACACGGCTCCTGCCGACAGCAAGACGCCTCCTGCAAGGGCTACCGGGCGGATGCCCGCGCGGTCGGTCAGCACGCCGGCAAGGGGGTTCAGCACCAATGCGGCCACGGTGCCCGGCAGCAGCACCACGCCGGCGTCGAGCGCCGTGCCGCCGCAAAGGTTCTGCACGTACAGCGGAACCAGCAGCGTAATGCCCATGAACGACGCCGTCAGCAGGCACTGGGCGATAAATCCCCAGGTGAACTGTGGACACTGGAAAATACCCATGGACACCAGCGGGTCGGCCACGCGCCGCTGGCGGCGAACGAACAGCACCAGGAACAGCACGCCCAGCAGCATCGGCCCCCACACAAGCGCGCTCGCCAGCCCCAGGCTGCTGGCGTTGGAGAAGCCCAGCAACACGCCGCCGAAACCAAGCGTCGACTGCGTCAGGGAAACCGCGTCGAGGCGAGCCGAGGAATCGGGCGAGGGCTGCCGGCGCACGGCGACCAGCGTCCACAGCGCCAGTGCCGCCAGCAACGCCAGCATGAGCGCGAAGAAGCTGCGCCAACCCCAGGCGAAGCTCATGGCGCCGCCGATGGTGGGCCCGATGTTCGGCGCGAAACCCAAAGCCACCCCGGCGATGCCCATGGCCGTGGCCTGCTTGCCCGGACCGAAGCCCGTCATGGCCACGGTCTGCATGACCGGCAGCAGAATGCCCGCCGCCACCGCCTGCAGGATGCGCCCGGCCAGAAGCATCGCGAAGCCCTGCGCAACCAGGCTGAGCGCCGTTCCCGCGATGAACAGCCCGAAGGCCAGAAGCACCTGCACCCGCACGCAGAAGCGGCGCTGCAGGTACGTGGAAGCCGGCACCGTGACGCCCAGCACCAGCATGTAGCTGGTGGTAAGCCACTGCCCCACCTCCACTCCGGCGCCGAAGCCGACCATGATGTCGGCCATCATAGCGTTCACGGCCGTCTGGGACAGATTGCCCAGCGCAGAGCCCAGCACCACAATGGCGAACAGCATGTACACGGCCGAAGGCGCCTTGGCGGCGCGCGGTTTGTCAGCGGACGCGCCCCCATGCGCCCGGTCGTTTGGTTTTCGATCGTTGCTCATACACCAGATTGTAGCGCAGCAGCAGAGCCGCTCGTCATTTCCGCACAGGTTCGAGCATGTCGAGCAACGCCGTGCAGCCGGCAAGCACGTCGTCGAAAGTAGCGTCGAAATCGCCCGTGTACCAAGGATCGGCCACATCGCGCGAGCTTCCCGCAAACGACATCAGCTTGCGCACCTTCCCCTGCGAATCACCGCTGAAGAGCCTGGCCATGTCGCGCATGTTCTCCTCGTCCATGGCCGCAATGACGTCGAAGGCGTCGTAGTCGTCCGCGCGCAGCAGCCGGGCCGTTTTGCCCGCGCAGGAGATGCCCTCCCGGGCCAGCCGTTGCCGGGTGCCGCGATGAACGGGGTTTCCCAGCTCGTCGCGTCGGCACGCCGCCGATTCGATGGCGAAATCCCCGGCCAGCCCGCGCTTGGCCGTCAAATCCTTCATAACGAACTCCGCCATGGGGGAACGGCAGATGTTGCCGTGGCAGACGAACAGGATGCGATGCATGGTGCTTCCTTTCTGTGGCTATCTCCCGTAGAGCTCTTGCAGCTGCGCGAGCTGGGGAGCGGTGATGCGCACCCCCTCGACCAGGTAGCGCTCCAGGGAGCCGTAGAGGCGGGCGACCTCGTCGAAGAACGCGGCCAGGTAGCTGGGGCGCGCTTCCAGAAACGACAGGAGGATGGCGCGCTCGTAGGACGTCATGCCCTCTCCCAAGCGCTCGGCCTCCTCGGCTATCTGAGCTGCGTTCACCTGGTTCGTAGCCAGGTAGTCGGCCATGATGTCGTCGGGGTGCGCGCCCCCGACCACCATGATGAGCGCGCTCAGCACGCCGGTTCGGTCCTTGCCGTTCACGCAATGGATGAGCGCCGGCACCCCCTCGGCCGCGATGGAGCGCAGAGCGGTGCCCATAAGGGGATACTCCTGCACGTAGCGGCGGTAGTTCGCCCGCATGCGCTCCTCGGGAGCGCCGTACTCGCCGATCACGCCGGCCACCAGGCGCTGGCTCGCCGACTTCGGACGCTGCCCCTCCTCGGGGGTCAGCTGGATGGTCTTGGTTCCCACGACGTAGGGCTCGGGGGCGGCCAGCACCTCGCGCTGGCCGCGGATGTCGTAGATAGCGCGAACGCCCAGGCCGTGAGCGAGCCCGTCGGCTTCGGCCGCCGTCATGCCGGCAAGCTGGCGCGAGCGGAACAGGCGAGCCCCCTCAAGCGGACCGCCCCCCACCGCGCGAAGCCCGAAGGAGCCGAACGTCTCGGGTGCGGCGGCGGAGAAGCAGCCGGCGGATGTCGCAGGCGGCTCGCGGCCCGGGAGCGAATCGCAGCGCCGGGAGCGCACGCAGTCGGAACCGCCCGTCATGGAAGCACCTCGAAGGCGAAGCCGGAGACCAACGGGGACACCGCCCCGGAGCGGCTCTTCGCGCGCACCTTGAGCAGATAGCAGCCCGCTTCCTCGGGGGTGTAGACGAACCGCCAGCTCAAGCCCGCTTCCGCCACGGCATTGGAGGTGTCGTAGTCGGTCCAGGACACCCCGTCGTCCAAGCTGAACTGCACCGCCGCCACGCCGTTGTCGAAATCGTCGAGGTAACCCTCGAACACTATAGGCTGGCCGACATGGTGGACGTTTCCCGAATTCATACGGCCGGCCCCTCCTCGCTCTCGATCGACAGCTCGTCCTTGCATCCGCGGGCGGCGTCCGACATGGACCGCCAAGCGCAGGCCAGGCGCATGAACTCCGCGCGGTCGAGGGTCTCGCCCCGGCGCTTCGGATCGATGCCGGCCGCGGCGAAAAGCTCCGGGAGCCGCTCGGCCATGCGCGCCCCTGCCGCCCCCCGGCCCGAGAAGAACTGCTTGCAGGAATTCGCCAGCGTCTTGCGGCGGCTGGCGAAGGCGGCGTCGGCCATGAGGCAGGCGGCAGACAGGTCGGCGGCCGAAGCGGCGAGGGAGTCGGGCGCATCGTCGGTACGGGCGCCCGCGCGAGGGTCGGACGCGCACGCGTCGCCGAGAGCCGCAACTCGGTCGAGCCTGATCACGGCGCTTTCCACCCGCGGCTGCGGGAAGAAGTTCGCAGGCCCCACGGGGAAACGACCCGCCGGACGGGCGAAGAAGCCCAGCTTCACCGTGTACGCGCCGTAGGCCTTGGTGCCGGGGTGCGCCATCATCCGGTCGGCAACCTCGCGCTGCACCATGACCGTAGCCGAGGTCATGGCGGGAAAGCGCTGGAAGTAGTCGAGCACCAGGGTGGCGGCCACGGCGTAGGGGAGGTTGGCAACCAGCTTGAAGCCGGGAAGGAGTTCGGCCGCGGGCGCCGTCAGCTCGGTCCCCGCCGCCCCAAAACGCGAAGGCGCCGCACCGCCCTCGCCGAGACCGGACGCAACGCCGAGCGAACCGAAGGCTTGCGCTAGGTCGCCTGCAGAAAGGTCGAGGGCATCCTTGCGCACCAAGGCGAAGCGTTCGGCCCACGGCGCAGTCGTCTCGGCCAGCACGGGAGGCAGATCGGCGTCGCGCTCCACCGCCGCTACCTGGGCGCCCGCACCCAGAAGCGCGCAGGTGAGCGTGCCGATGCCGGGGCCCACCTCCAGCACCGCATCGCCGGGGCTCACCTCGGCAAGCTCCAGCGACTTGCGCACGATGTCGTCGTTGACCAGGAAGTTCTGCCCAAGCGAGTACTTCGCCTGCAGCCCATGGGCGTCCAGCACGGCCCGCGTGGCCGAAAGGCTTGCGTAGGGGGACGCCTTACCCACAGTCCGCCTCCTGCGCCGCCGCATCGTCCAAGGGGCGCACCGACACGCAGGCGGCAGCTTGCGTATGCGACGCCTTGCAGGCCGAGAACGCGCCAGCCGGGCGGATGCCGTCGGGTTCGATGAACAGGTAGTCGCTTGCCGGCGCGGACCCTTCCGCTAAAAGCGCTTCGGGCTGCTCGCGCAATCGGTCGGACCCCGCAAGCGCCCCGTCGGCCTCAACGCGGCCCACCCAATCATGGACGGCATCAAGCCGAAATCCCGCCACGGACAGCGCCGAGCGCACCTCCCCCACCAGCGGAGCGAAGCCGTGCGGGTCGCCGCCCTCCCCCACCACGAACAGGTGGGCCGGCCGCTTCTTCGCAGCACGCCACTTCGAGCTGTAGTAGTACGGCTGCAAACGATCGAGAAAAGCCTTGAACTGGGAAGGCGCCCCGGAGAAGTACACCGGGCACACCACGGTCAGCTCGTCGCTTGCGTTCATGAGTTCGCGCACCGTCATCATGTCGTCGGCGATGATGCAGTACAGATCGTCGATGCCGGGGGTGCGCTCGGAAACGGCGCACCGCTCGCAGCCGGTGCAGGGGGCGATGCGCACGTCGGAGAGGTTCACGTGGTTCACCGCGTCGCCGGCACGGGCATAGGTTTCGCCCACGGCCTCGGCCAGGGCGCGGCTTCGTCCCGCCGCACGGGGGGAACCGCAGATCACCAGGCGTTTCATCGGGTATCATCCCCTTTTCCATAGGCGAGCTGCCATGCGGTGGGCGCCCGGTCAAGCAGCCCGCGCGCATTGGCCATAAGCTGCTCGAGCAGCTGCTGCCGCTGCGCACCGGCAGTGCATCCCAGCACCTCCGCCAAGCAGGCTGCGGTAAAGACGGTATGAGCCGGTCCGCAGGGCATCCCGCGCATGGGCTCCGGCGTCATGTAGGGAGAGTCGGTTTCCGTAAGCAGGCGGTTTCGCGGAACGCGGGCGGCGGCGCGGCGCACATCGTCGGCCGCCTTGAAGGTAAGCGGGCCTCCGAAGGCAACGAAGCAGCCGGCCTCCACCCAGCGGGCCACCTCGACCTCGTCCAGGTTGAAGCAGTGCAGCAGGGTGCCCGCGGCCGGGAACCCTTCCTCGCCCAGGATGGCGAAGGCGTCGTCGTGAGCCTCGCGCACATGCAGCGCTATGGGCAGCCCCGCCTCTTTGGCAAGCCTAATCTGGTCGCGGAACACCTGGCGCTGAACGTCGCGGGGGGACAGGTCGTAGTGGTAGTCGAGGCCGATTTCGCCGAGCGCCGCCGTCCGCGGATCGGCCAGAAGCTCCCGCAAGCGGCCGCTGGCGCCCTCGTAGTCCTTCGCGTTATGGGGGTGTACGCCCACGATGAAGCGCACGTCGGGCACCCGCAGCCCCAGAAGGTCGCATGCCGGCACGGCCGAAACCGCAGCCTCATCGCGCTCCGAACCCCCCTCGGTCGTCTCGCGCTCCCCCGCCATCCGCCCGCGCACCCCATCGGCATAGGCCCCGGCCCGCGCCGTTGCCCCTTCACGCCAACCGGCAAGCTCGCCATAGCCCCGATCGTCGCCATCTTCGGACGGATCGACCACGCAGGCGACGAAGCCCACCCCGTGCACGGCGCACCGGGCCAGCTCGGCCGCCGGATCGGCGAGCATCTGCACATGGGCATGGGTGTCGGCCACGGGCGCTTCCAGCGCCGGAATCGGCGGCGGCACCACGCGGTACTTCCCCTTCTTGCGCTTCTGGCGGAAGAGCCCGTCGCCGAAGACCGGCTCGGCCGGCTCGTCGTTCGCTGCGCCCTGCACGTCTGCTGTCTCCACGAAAGGCCTACTCCTCTAGGCTGATGGCATCGGTATCGAGGCGCGGGAACAGCGGGTCCCCTACCTCCACGGCGTTACCGGCGGGCAGCTGGCCCCACACCGTTGCCGCCTGGACGTCCTCCACCAGCGCAGGGTCGGCCAGCCCCAGGCGACGGCACACCTCGGCGGAGGTGTTGGGCATGAAGGGCGCCATATACAGCGCGATGATGCGGATGGACTCCAGCAGGTTGTACATGACGAAGGCCAGTTGGTCGGCCTTGGCCGGGTCCTTCGCCAACGTCCACGGCGCCGCCTGCTCGACGTAGAGGTTCGCGGCCTCGGCCAGCTTCTGCACCGCCGCCGCGGCCCCGGTGAAGTCCACCTGGGCCATGCACTCGTCGTAGGTGCCGTACAGCTCGGCGGCCACCGCGGCCAGCGGATTGTCCATGCCGGGCACGTTCACGAGGGCTTCGGGCACGCGTCCGTCGAAGTACTTCTTCGTCATGTTGAACACGCGGCTGACCAGGTTTCCCCAGGTGTTCGCCAAATCGGCGTTGTATACCTGCACCATGCGCTCCATGGAGATGTTGCCGTCCTGGCCGAACTGCACGTCGGTCATGAAGTAGTAGCGGTAGGCGTCCACGCCGAAGACCTCAACCAGGTCGGCGGGCATGACGCCGTTGCCCTTGGACTTCGACATCTTCTCGCCCTTGGTCAGCAAGAAGCCGTGGCCGAACACGGTGTGCGTCACAGGCAGCCCCGCGGCCATGAGCATGGCGGGCCAGATGACACAGTGGAAGCGGGTGATGTCCTTGCCCACGAAGTGGTACTGCATGGGCCAGCGGGCTTCGAACTCGCCGGCGCGCTTCTCGTCGTCGCCGTAGCCGATGCCGGTGAGGTAGGCCAGCAGCGCGTCGGCCCACACATAGGCCACGTGCCCCTCGTCGAAGGGCAACGGCACGCCCCAGTCGAAGGTGGAGCGGGAGATGGACAGGTCCTTCAGGCCGCCTTCCACGAAGGCCACGATCTCGTTGCGGCGCGTTTCGGGACGGATGAAGTCGGGGTGCGACGCGTAGAAGTCAAGCAGCGGCTGCTGGAAGTCGGACAGGCGGAAGAACCAGTTCTCCTCGCCCGAGGACATGCGCTGCACGGGGCGCTTGCAGTCGGGGCAGACGAGCTGGCCCTCCTCGTTCTTCTCCAGGTCGCTTTCGGCGTAGTAGGTTTCCTCGTGGACGCAGTACCAGCCCTCGTAGGAGTCCTTGTAGCAGTAGCCGCGGTCGTGCAAGTCGCCCCAGAACTTCTGAACGGTGCGGGCATGACGCGGCTCGGTGGTGCGTACGAAGTCGGTGTAGGTGATGCCCAGCATGTCCCACGCCTCGCGGAAGGCCGGCTCCATGGAATCGCACCAGGCCTGGGGGGACATGCCCTTGGAGGCGGCGGTGTCGGCCACCTTCTGCCCGTGCTCGTCCATACCGGTGACGAAGGCCACATCGTAGCCGTTCATGCGCTGGTAGCGGGCCACGGTGTCGGCGGCGACGGTGGTGTAGGCCGTCCCCAAGTGAGGGGCCGCGTTAACATAATAAATAGGAGTGGTGAACGAATAGGTTCCCTTGGTCATGGGCATCTCCTTGTGTCGGGCGCACCCCGCCGATGACACGGGGCCGCCTTGAAAACGGTAATCGTTGATTCTATCACGAGCCTCGATGTGCCCGAGCAAGGATTTGTGTGGCGGCCGTGCGTTTTTCCTTTCGGCAGCGTATAATGCGCTTCTTCCAGCCCGCCTGGCGGCGAGAGAGCCGAAAGGCCGGCTACGGGCTTTCGGGAGGAAAGGTCGGGTCGCACTTTCCGAATGCGGCGAACGGAACAGCAGAGGGGAGGAGCATGAGCAGCGAAAACGCTTTCCAGAACGAGCAATCGGCCTTGCACCGCGCAAGCCGAACCGCTACCTTCGCCCTGGCCGCCCTGCTCTTGTGCTCTGCGTCGGGCGCGTCCCTGCTGGCCGAGCGGGCGCTCGCCGCGGAAGCCGACAGCGCCTCGGGCGACAGCGCCACGGTCCTGACCGACCCGAACGACCCCGACGCCCCCCATACCGGCAGCAACCCCGACACCAGCGCCCCCGAGGACGCCGACCCGCTCACCATAGCCATCGAGCAGACCTGGGACGCCTTCGAGCGCGCCGAGGGGGCCGTAAGCGACGCCGGCGTGCGCATAGCCGACGTGGAGGCGCGCATCGACAGCCTGCAGGAGCGCATCGACGCCAACCAGCAGGAACTGGCGCGCCTTGAAGAGCGCATCCCCGTGCAGCGGCAACGCTGCGCCGAAGCCGTGCGCACCCTGTACAAGATGCAGCAGGACGGCCAGGGCGTCATCGACCTCATCCTGAACGCCGAGAACCTGGGCAGCCTGCTTTTGAACCTGCAGTACCTGCAGAACATCCAGGACCACAACCAGGCCGAGATCGACCGCCTGGTAGACCTGCAGCAGCAGGCCCAGCGCATCCGCGAGAGCTTGGAGGCGGACCAGGCGGCGCTTGCGGACGAGCAGCTGACCGCCTACGACGTGCAGGCCGCGGCGCAGAAGACCCGCGAGGAGGCCGAAGAAGCGCTGGAGGAGGCCCAGGAAGCCCGGCGCAAGATGCAGGACGACGCCTACGAGAAGGCCGAAAAGGTGTGCGAAGAGGTCACCGAGCTGGCCGAAGAGGCGGACAGGAAAGCCGCCGAGGAGGCCGAGGAGCGCAAGCGCATCATGGAAGGCGACGACGAGGAGGCTGCTGAGGCCGCCCGCAAGGAACAGGAGGAGATCGACGAGCGCGCCAGCCGCCAGGCCCGCGACGACGACCCCACCCCCGAGCCCTCGGGCACCTTCGAGGTGGTGGGCCGCGACGGAGCCGACTGGTCCGTGGGCCGCGACGCCTTCATCGAAACCTGGACCGAGCGCATCGACGCCTACCTGGAAGGCTCCCCCCTGGCAGGACAGGGCAAAGCCTTCGCCACCGCCGCCTGGAACTACGGCGTGGACCCGCGCTGGTCGCCCGCCATCTCCAACACGGAGAGCTCCAAGGGCCGCTACTGCTTCCGCAACCACAACGCCTGGGGCTGGGGGCAGAACGACTGGGACAGCTGGGAGGAGGCCATCGACGCCCACGTGAAGGGGCTCTCGAAAGGCTACGGCTACACCATCACCCCCTACCTGGCCCGCAAGTACTGCCCGCCCAACTGGATCAAGTGGTACCGCAACACCTGCGAGCAGATGGAGAAGATCTGGGTCGAGGAAGAAGGAGGCGACACGGAAGACGCATAGGCCGGTGCCGGCGCCTATCGCGGATTCGCCGCCGAGCGGCCTGGCAACGCATTCTGGTTGCTTTCGTGGATTGCCTTCGCCGAAACAAGCGCTGTTCGTATAATGAACGTTCGTCATGTTCCCGAACAAGGATGAGCGATTGCTGAACTGCAGGACCCATACCGCACGCCGCGGCCTTTTCGCGGCCGGTTCGTCCCCTCGCCAAGGCGGCGCCTCGGCGAAAGCAGGCGCAGTTCTGTTCTCCTTTCTGCTCTCCTTCGCGCTCGTAGCTGCTTCGGCGTTCCCCCTGGCGGCGTTTGCCGACGACAGTGTTCAGGAAACCAGCTCGCTGGGAAGCGACCCCACCGCCGCCCTCACTGACGAGATGGACGAGCTCACCGCCCAGATAGAGGCCACCGGAGCCGCGCTGAACGAGGCAAACGCCCGGGTTTCCGAAATCGAAGCGCGCATCGCCGAGAACGAGGAGCAGCTGTCCACCCTGTACAACCAGATTCCCACCCAGCTGCAGCGCAGCGCCGACGCGGTGCGCGAACTGTATAAGATGCAGTACCAATCCACCAGCCTCATAGAGCTGCTGCTCAACGCCGACAACTTCGCCGACTTCATCGTGAACTTCCAGTACGTCACCCATATACAGCAGCGTCATCTGGACACCGTGGCGAAGCTGCGCGAGATGAAGCAGCAGCTTGACGACACCCAGGCCCAGCTAGCCCAGGACCGCGCCGACGCGCTGGTCGAGCAGGCTAGCGCCCAGGAGACGCTAGCCGCAGCCCAGGCAGCCCGCCAGGAGGCCCAGCGTCGCGCCCAGGAGGAGGCCGAGCGCCAGGCAGCCGCAGAAGCCGCATGCCTGGAAGCCGAGCGCCGGGCCGCAGCCGAGGCGGAACGCGTCGCTCAGGAGGAGGCCGACCGCAAAGCCCAGGAAGAGGGCAGCAACGAACCGGCCGACGAGACCGAGGAGGGCAACGGCTCCGACGCGGAAATCCCCGATGCGCCCGTGGACAGCACGGGACCGTCCGAGGAGACCCCCGACGACACCGTGGGCGGGCCGGGCAGCGACGGCGCCGACTGGAGCACAGACAAGGAAGCCTTCGTAAGCACCTGGGCCCCGCGCATCGACGCGTTCATGGCCGGCTCCCCCATGGCCGGCACCGGCACCATCTTCGCAGAGGCGGCTTGGGACTACGGCGTTGACCCGCGCTTCTCCCCCGCTATCGCCAATACGGAAAGCTCCCGCGGCGCGGCGTGCTTCCTCCCCTACAACGCCTGGGGTTGGGGTTCGGCCAGCTGGGGCAGCTGGGACGAGGCCATCCGCGCCCATGTGGCCGGCTTGGCCGCGGGCTACGGCTACACCATCACCGAAGCGGGCGCCCAGAAGTACTGCCCGCCCAACTGGCAGGAGTGGTACAACCGCACAAGCGCCGCCATGGCCTTGATCTAGCGGCCGCCCCGGCGCAACGCAGCGCCCGCAAAGCTCAGCGCAGCTTCGCGCGGCGACTCTTCCAATCGGGCATGTAGGCGTCCAAAAGCCCGTGGAACGCCGGCCCGTGGTTCGCCTCCCGCAGATGGCACAGCTCGTGCACCACCACGTACTCCAGGCATTCGGGCGGGTAGAGGGCAAGGCGCGTGTTGATGCAGATACGTCCCGTGGTGGGCTGGCAGCTGCCCCACTTGCTCTTCATGTTGCGGTAGACCACCGATCCGGCCTTCACGCCGATGATGGGTTCCCACTCCTTGATCAGCGGCGGCACCACGGTCGAAACCGCAGTCTTCCACTCGGAAACCTCCTGAGCCGTTGCATGCTCGGCCTGGCCGGCAGGTGACGAGACGGCCTCGGCCATATGGGCGCGGATCCAGGATTGCTTGTCGAGGACGAACCCTTCGATCTGCGCGAGGCCTATGCGGGGGGGCGCGGACATCTCAACGTAGGTGCCGTCTCGGGAAATGCGCAGGTTGAGCCGCCGAACGCGCTTGCGAGTCAAGCGCACGGGAATGCCGACGACCTCGAACTCCTCCACTGCGGCCCGTGGGGCTTTTCGCGTTTTGCCCACCCTGTGCCCCGCTTTCTCGCGGACACCGGCCGCGGCTTGGTGCGACGGATTGCGCACCGTTTCATTCTACCTGTGTTCACAAGGCCCGAATGTAACAGTTTGGCATAGGAATTCACCGTCCACCTGCATCAGCGCTAGGCGAGAGAGCCAATGCGCTGCGATGGACTAATTGTTTCGCCCGGCCTCCAGAACCAGCTGGTAGGCGTCGTTTTTGGGGATGCCGAATTCTTGGGACAGCTGCCGGGCGGCGTCTTTGGATCGCACGCCTTGGGCGAGCAGCTGCCGGACACGGTCTTCGGCGCTGGCCAGGGAACGCTCCTTTGCCGCCTGAGCCTCGCACTCGCTAGGGCCGTCTACCACCAGCACTATCTCGCCCTTGATGCCCGCAGCCCCCGGCTCGCCCGTCTCAAACGCGCGCGCTCGCTCGGCGAACAGGGCTGCTAGCCGGGGCAGCGTGTCGCGGACCACTTCCTCGTGGACCTTCGTGAGCTCACGGCATACGCAGGCCTCCCGGCAAGGGAAGCGCTCGGCCAGCACGGCCAGGGCCTCCACCAGGCGGTTCGGACTCTCGTAGAAGATAAGTGCCGCGTCAAGCGATGCCACGCTGTCCAGCAGCGCCTGCTGCTCACCGCGCTTGCGGGGAAAGAAGCCGCCGAAGAAGAACCGGGCGAACTCGGTGCCGCTGGCCACGTAGGCCGTGGCGGCGGCGGTGGGGCCGGGCAGCACCTCTACGGCCACGCCCGCGGCCCGCGCCAGCCTGACCAGGTGCATGCCGGGGTCGGACACGCCGGGCATGCCCGCATCGGAGCAGTAAGCCACCACCTGGCCGGACGCCATGCGCTCCACCAGGCCCTCCGCCCGCTGGCGCATGGTGGCTTCGTCCAGCCGCTCGAGCTTGTTCTTGATGCCCAGGGCCGCAAGCAGTTTACCGGTCACGCGGGTATCCTCGGCGCATACCACGTCGGCCGCTGCCAGGGCATCGCGGGATCGCGCGGTCATGTCCCCCAGGTTTCCCAAGGGCGTGGGGCACACCACCAGGCGGCCGGCGCCCGTCCCGTCATCCGGCACCGCGTTCGTGGCCCCTTGCGCGCTGCCGCTCATCGCTGCCCCTTGACGCCCAAGCGCTGAGCCAGCGCGCGGTTGGCATCAAGCTCCTGGGAATCGTCCAAGGGGGCGAGCGTGTCCAGATCGCAGCCCGTCCGGCGGGCGTGACGCTCCAGCGCCAGCTTCAGCAAATCATCTGCCACCTGGGGATTCTTCGCCAGCAGCGGGCCGTGCAGGTAGGTGCCGACCACGTTTTTGTAACGGACGCCGTCGGATTTGGACTGCTCGCTGTTGCCGCAGCCCACGCTGCCTATCACCGAGCCGAACGGGCGCACGCCCTCGCCCAGGTACGTACGGCCGGCATGGTTCTCGTAGCCGATTACCGGCTCGTCGATGCCGGGCACGCTTAAGGCTATGTTGTTGGTGAGACGGTCGGCGGACGTGCCGGGACGGCGGGTGCTCGCATCCAGAATGCCCAGGCCCGGCACCTGCTGGCCGTCCAGCAGCCATTCGTGGCCCAGCATCTGGTAGCTGCCGCAGATGGCCAGAAGCGGGCCGCCGGCCTCCACGTAGCTCCGCAGATCGTCGGCCATGGCGCGCACGTCGGCACTGGCCAGCTCCTGCTCGCGGTCGGGGCTGCCCCCCATCACCACCAGGTCGGCCTCGTCGAAGGACGCAGGATCGCCGTGCATGATGCGACGCACCTCCACGGGGATGCCGCGCCAGGCAAGCCGTCGCTCCAGGATACGCACGTTGCCCCCGTCGCCGTAGAGGTTCAGCAGATCGGGAAGCATGTGGAAGATGACCAGCGGCAACGCATCGGAGGGCGGCACCTCGCCGGGATGCGTTTCGCCGCCATCGGACGCGGTTTCGCCCGCATGCCCGCTCGGCTCCGTCGAGCACGGGCCCATCGCGCCGTCCGGGAACGCCGAAGCGCCGGCACGCCCGACCTCGGCACCCTTGGCACCTGCTTCTTCCTGCGCCCGCTCCAAAGCCGCCTTGCAGGCGGGAAGCGCCGTGTAGTTCGCGATCAAGTACGCGTTCACCGAGGTCGGAAAGGCTGCCAGGGCCTCTAGCATGGACTCGGGGGTTTCCACCACCCGCGAGGGGATGTCCGCGTACTTCAAGCGCACCTGCATGTCGCGGCCGCGCAGCCCTCCGGCGAACACGCTCAGGCTGCCGCTGTGGGCCAGCTCCTCGAAGTCGATGTCCCACAGCCACGACACGTCGTGCCCGTCGGCTTCCTTATCGTTGATGAACAGCCCCACCACCTTTGGGTTCGGGTCTCCCGCCACGATCTTGAGGTTCTGGTTGAAGCCCGTGGGGTTCTTCGCCAGGTTCAGCAGCACCCGGCGCCCCCCCACGGTAAACTCCTGCAAGCGACCGTTCTTCGGATCGAAGGCGTCGACGGCACGCTGCACATCGGCCGCCGAAGCGCCCGCAAGGTGGGCCGCGACGGCCACGGCCAGCAGGTTGTACACCATGTAGGCCCCGGAAAACGGCGCCGAAAGGGGCTCAGCGGCCACGCCGGCCGAAGAAGCGCCATCCCCGCGCTCTTCCACGGAAAACGACAGCCCTACGGCGCCGAGAGCAACGTCGACGGCGGCATAGTCCAGCGGCGGGCGGGAGAACCCGCAGTTCGGGCACACGTACTCCCCCAGCTGCCCGTACTGGCGAAACTCGTAGCGGAACATGGTGGAGCAGCGCTGGCACATGGTGGCGTCGGACACGCTGTTCTGGGCAAGCCCCATGGAGCGGGCCACACCGAAGGACACGCAGCGGTTGGGCGCCCGATCGGCGATGGCGGCGCACAAGGGGTCGTCAGCGTTGTAGACGAGCACGCTTTCGGGGGAGCGCCCCAAGGCCCCCACGATGGCATCCTGGATGCGATCGATCTCGCCGCAGCGGTCCAGCTGGTCACGGAACAGGTTCAGCAGCACCACGTAGCGCGCCTGCAGCTGGGGCAGCGACTTCGCCAACCACAGCTCGTCGCTCTCAAACACGCCCCAGTCGGCCCGGCCCGCGTGCAGCAGCGCCGTTGCGATGCCCGAGTCCAGGTTCGCCCCGGTGCGGTTGCACACCACCGTACATCCGGCCTGCTCAAGCGTATCGGCCAGAAGGTTGGTCACCGTGGTCTTGCCGTTGGTGCCCACCACCACGATGCTGCCACGTGAGAGCTTCCCCCGCTCGTGAGCGATGAGCTGCGGGTCGGCATACAGGCCGACCTTGCCGGGGAAGTTGGCCGCCGGCCGGTGGAACACGTGCTTCAGCCCCCAGGTGGAAACGGCTCCCGCAGCCTTGGCGGCCCCGTGACGGATGCCCATGATTGCCCTCCTGTCCGAACGCTTCGCCAGCCGGAGCGGCCCCGGGATGCGAGCGCGATGGAAAACGACTCTGCTTCGTTTCAGTATACGAAATCCCCTTCCCCAGGCGGCCGGCTTGACGCCATTCACGTAAATTTGCACACCCTTCGGGGCCAATATTCGTTTCTGGCCCGTGAACTTTCGAGACATCACACGGTTAACGACTCAGCAAACGGTATAATCCCCCGAATCTATCCAATAGCGGTGGCTACGCATCGGTCGCCCCACTCTATTCCCCGTGCTGGGAAGGCGCGGGTTGGAAAGGAGGAGAGCCATGGCAACAGAGAAGCAGATCGAGCAGGCGCAGGCCGAGGAAGTCAAGGACATCGACTACACCCTATCACGCGTTCCTGCTGAAGCGAAACAGCCCTTCTGGCGGATTCTCTTCATCAGGATCGGCGCAATCTGCTGCGTATCGCAGCTGGTGCTAGGAGCGGCGCTCGGCTTCGGCATGACGTTCTTCGACGCGTTCCTGGCCACGATGCTCGGCTCCGTGCTGCTGCAGGTGGTCAGCTGGGCACTCGGTGCCGCCGCTGCGCACGAGGGCCTTTCGACCAGCTTGCTCACCCGCTGGTGCGGCTTGGGCAAGGGAGGCTCGGCCGTCTTCGGTGCCATCGTCGCCATTTCCATGGTGGGGTGGTTCGGCGTGCAGAACTGCGTGTTCGGCGAAGGCATGGCCACGATGATTCCGCTCACGGACTTCCTGGGCGACCTGGAGTATCCCATCTGGGCTATCATCACCGGCATCGCCATCACCGTGCTTGTGGTCTTCGGCATCAAGGCCATCGCGAACTTTGCCACCATCTTCGTGCCGCTGTTCATCATCGCCGTTGTCTGGTCGGCCGCCATCGTGCTGCAGGACCACTCCATCGGCGAGCTGCTGACGACGGCACCTCCGGGACCGGCGCTGTCGCTGGGCGCTGCCACCACCATGGTGGCCGGCGGCTTCATCGCGGGAGCTATCTGCACCCCCGACTACGCCCGCTTCCTGAAGAACGGCACCCAGGTGTTCTGGATGACCCTCATCGGCACGTTTGTCGGCGAGCTGGGAATGAACCTCCTCGCCGTCATCATGGCGCACGCTATCGGCAGCGACGACATCGTGACCATCATGTACGCGACGTCGGGCATCCTGGGCGTCATCATCGTGGTCGCCTCCACCGTCAAGCTCAACGACATGAACCTCTACTCGTCGAGCCTCGGCCTGGCCACCGCCATTAACGCCCTGTTCAACAAAGCAGCCAACCGAGACATGCTGGTGTGGATTCTCGGCATCGTCGGCACGATCCTGTCGGTGCTGGGCATCATCAACTACTTCACCGAGTTTCTGTCGCTGCTGGGCGTGTTCGTTCCGCCGATTGCCGGCATCATGGTGATCGACTACTTCGTCCTGCGCCGCAGCCGCGCCATCCTGGACGAAACCCGCGCCGAGGGCGTGCTGCCTCGCCGCGTGGAGAACTGGAACCCCATCGCCCTCGTCTGCTGGCTAGCAGGCTTCGCCGTGGGCTACGGCACCAGCGCCATCGGCTGGGGCATCCCCGGACTGAACTCGCTCATTTGCGCAGGCGTCCTGTACTGGGTCATCATGGTCATCGGCGCCAAGATTAAGGGCGTTGACGTCCTCAGGTTCAAGGAGACCGACGAGGTTTTGTAAGCTTCGCCGATTCTCGTAGGCATTCAAAGCCCGCCTGTTTTTCAGGCGGGCTTTTTGTTGGATAGGCATTTCTGCCCCTCAAAACACTATCTATTAATACCTATAATAATCTATTGATTATAGAATAATCTTTCTATACTATTACGGCAACCTATGAAAGGAGGACGCTGTGAAGGACGTCGTAACTGCTCAGAGAATCCGCGAGATTAGGTCGAAGTACGGGCTTTCGCAGAAGGCCTTCGCCCAAGTGCTGGGCATCGGAACCGCAACCATGGCTCGCTACGAGGCCGGCGACCCCCCTACGAAAGCCATGGCCAACCTCATACGAGCCGCCGAGAACCCGCAGTTCATGCGCGACTGCCTGGAACGGGACGGAAGCGAGCTCCCGCCGCGGCAGAAGGAGAAGTCGGAACAGCTGGTATATGCGCTCTGCACCATCACCAAGGAGGAGGACGAGATGAGCCTCGACATCAATCAGATTTACGAGATCACCCTGCGCCAGGAAATCCTGAACGAGAAGGCAGCGGAAATCATGGCAGACCTCGACAGGCTAATCCGAAAAGCCAATGATGCGAACGACAGAACGGCGGCACTCATCCTTGATGACCTCGCCACGCAAATCGCCATCTTCAAACCAACCATCGTATACGAAGAGAACTCGAACCATCACGCTTTGGACTGCATAGACGACAAGCTCGAAGTGATCAGGCACGCCTCCCGTACACTCCTGTCCAAGGCAGCTTAGCATGAACATCGATGGAAGCTTCACGCCCTTAGAGCTCGAGCAAGAACGCGCCACCATCATTCGGCGCCTGCTTACCCCCACGAGTCTCAGGCGCCCCGATCGTCCACAGGCCATCCTGCTCGGCGGACAGAGCGGAGCGGGGAAAACGACCCTCCATCGCGTATGCGAAAAAAGGCTCGGGAACAACACCATCGTCATCAACGGCGACGAGTACCGCTCAAAGCACCCTCGATTCGAGGCGCTCAAAGAGGCCTACGGGGACGACTGGGTTTCCTACACGGCAGCCTGGTCCGGTAAGCTTGTCGAAGGGCTGATCGATACGTTTTCGCGAATGGGCTACAACCTGGTCATCGAAGGCACTCTGCGCACGAGCACCGTTCCCCTAAAGACCGCCGACCTGCTGAGATCGCGCGGCTACGACGTATCGCTGGCGCTCATGGCCGTGAAGCCGGAAATCTCGCTCATAAGCTGCCAGATACGCTACGAGCAGATGCGCGTTGCCGGCACCACGCCCCGAGCCACCGACCCAGCCCACCATGCCAGGATCGTTCAGGATATCGCCAGCAACTTAGACGAGCTCGAGCACTCTGGGTCGTTCACAGGCATCCGCCTGTACAGCCGAGCCGGCACGTGCCTGTGGGCGAGCGAAGGCGACGATGACCAGTCGACGCCCACGCGAAAGAAGCGCAGCGCGAAAGCGCCCGAGAGCGCTTCGGAAGCACTGCGGTCAATCCTCTTCGGCCCCTGGACCGAAGAGGAACGCTTCCATTACGACCACCTCCAACAACAGCTGGAAACGCTCAAAGGCACGCAATCCCAGCCATAGCCTTCACCGATTACGGGGAGCTTTCGCTCTACGAGCTTGCCCTGGGGTAAGCTGTGGTATTATTCGCAACCATGAATGATTGCGAAGACCGAGGCGCCAAGGCGTTGGTTGTCCCGGCCCGCTCATAGTCCTAGAGGGGGGACCATGGCAAACTGCAACACCGTTACGTTCACCGCATCCGACGGCATGAAGGTTGCCTTTCCGTTGGACTTCCTGATCGAACGCGGCGCCATCGTCGCCGACAAGATCAACAGCGAGAACATCATGGACGTCATGGGATGCTCGAACCAGCTGTGGATTCCGGGGTTTCCCGCCAAGTACTTCATCCGCGACATCGTCGCCATCGACTTCACCGAAGAGGACGAGCCCCCGGCGCTGCCCGACTTCGTCGACGACGGGCACGACTTCACGAACCGTCCAAACGTATCGTGCAAGGCCGAGTACGTAGGCTACGTAGGCCAGACCATGCGCTTCGAAGGATGGGCCGACGATTACGACAAGCGCATCATAGCCGTGGAGTTCTCGCTGGACGGCGGCGAGCACTGGACCCGCCAGTCTACCGAGGGCACCGACGCCGTCCGCTGGGTCTGGTGGACCTTCGACTGGATTCCCGAGGAAGAGGGCGACTACCGCATGCTCGTGCGCAGCGTGAACGAGGACGACAAGAGCTCCCCCACCCCCGCAGCCCACGCCTTCCAGGTGCTAGCCGCCATCGAGTAGGACAGAAGCCCGCGAGGGCTTGGGGCGCCGGGACGGGCGGCTCGCAAGATCGGACGGCTAAGCTGCAGGACGGGAGGCAGAGGCCGAAAGCGCGCAGGAGCGCGCGTCCTGCGCTGCGTGCGTGCCTTCGGGTACCTCGCGCAGGGCGTCCAGCCGGCGGTTTCGGAAGTACACCGCCCAGTTGGCCGCCAGGAACACGCAGTTCAGCAGGTAGACGGCAAGAACCCAGTTCAGCGTTCCCAGCGTCAGCTTCGCCGCTATGCCGCACGCGTACCCCGCGCAGATAAGCGCCAGGAACTGCCAACTGGACCCCTGGGCCGTCCCCGCCTTGTAGGCTTTCCAGGCGTTCATAGGCCACGACAGCCCGAAACACACGAGCATTCCCGCTTCCAGCAACTCCGCAACGAACATCCTGCGATCAGATCCTTTCACGGCAACGCACCAGCCCCCGAGCATCCTGCAAGGAGGGCGCGCTGCTATCGACTTGGATAGGCTCGATTGTGGAACTCGCCGTCGGGGCTGTCCAGAAAACCCCGCAAAACTGACAATTCCTTGACGCAGCGTCCATGGAGGACAGCGGGCAGGCGCATCGACCCGACAAACCGGGCCGTTAAACGCTGGCGCGGGGGTGCCCCGTGCGGTGCCGCAGGAAGAACTGGCAGAAGAAGCCGATGCCGGCCGAGGCCAGCGCCAGGCCCAGCCCCGTGTAGAAGAAGGCAACGAACCAGCTGGGCACGATGCCGAAGCTGCGCAGGGCGATACCGCCGCCCATCATGACGGCCATAACGATGTAGCCCTTCACGTCGAAGAACTTCAGCACGTGCATGCGCTCGTCCCCGTAGCCGTGGATACGGGCCGAATGCTTCTCCACCAGCTTGAAGAACATGGCTCCGAACAGCACGAAGACCACGGGGATACCCGCATAGAACCACGGGTTGACACCGCCCATGATGGCCAGCACGCCCAGGCGGGTTACCGAAAGCCCGGCCAGCAACCACACGGCGCCGGCAATGAGCAGCAGGTACTTCGAGCGAACCTTGAGCATGGGCCTTCGTTTCGGGACGGGCGATCGCAATCGCGCTGGCACAACAACCACACCATAGCACCGCCAGGCGCCGTTGCCCGTCCCTCCACGAGCGCGCCACCACTTATCCAGCAAACCGCGAAGACTGCACCGCCGCAGAAGCCGCCCCGCCCCTCACCACCGTTCGAGCTCGTAGCAGCGCTTGAGTGCCACGCCCTGCGGGCAGACCTCGAAGTCGGCCTGCCACAGCTCCACGCCGGCAGCCCGGCACGCTTCCACCGTGGCCAGCACCTCGTCGTAGGTGGTGCCGTGGTAGTAGCGAAAGCCGAAGTTGTCGTAGTACAGGCAGTAGAGGATGACGGCCCGCTCATGGTCGGCCAGGGAGGCCGCCAGCTCCCGCAGGTGGCGCATGGCCCGCTCCGTCGAATTGAACGGAACCTCGGGCAGACGCGGCACGTAGGCGGGCACCTCGGTCTGGATCTGCACGAGCGGCGTCTTGACCTCAAGATATGCGTCGTCGTTCACCAGGAAGTCCAGCCGCGAGCCGCCCAGGGGCACTTCGCGGCGCACCTGGGACACGGGCCCCAGCATAGATCGGAAGGCGCCCGCGCGCAGGAAATGCTCGACGTAGCGGTTCGAGGCGTTCTGGTTGATGCCGATCCAGCGCTTGTCGCGCTCGCCCGGGCGCTGCAGCGAGAATGCCTCCACGGTCAGCGGCATCTTGCGCTTCGGGTTGCGGCTGTCGGAGACCAGGCACGGCCGGCCCGCCAGGTCGAGGCCGCCGATGCGCGAGACCGCCGGGCAGTGGCAGCGCACCGGATCTGCGTCGCCGAAGTCCACGTCCATAATGAAGCGGTTCGGCCGCGCCAAGATCACACCCTCGCGCAGAGGTTCGGCAAACGCCAGGAAGGCCCCGTCGCCAACGTCGCCCTTTCCGCCCATCGCACGCCGCCTATTCCCCGAACTGCATGCGGTAGTAGCGGGCGTAGGTGCCGTTTCGGGCCAGCAGCTGGTCGTGGGTGCCCTGCTCCACCACGCGCCCGTCCTCGACCACGGCTATGAGCTGGGCCCCGCGGATGGTGGACAGGCGATGAGCGATGATGAGCGTGGTGCGCCCGCGGGACAGGTCGGCCAGGGACCGCTGGATAGCCTGCTCGCTCTCGTTGTCGAGGGCGCTCGTGGCCTCGTCCAGAATGAGGATGCTGGGGTTTCGCAGGAACACGCGGGCGATGGCGATGCGCTGCTTCTGACCGCCGGAAAGCCGCGCGCCGCGCTCGCCCACCAGCGTGTCGAAGCCGTTCGGCAGCGCCATGATGAAGTCGTAGGCGTTGGCCTTGCGGGCTGCCTCCTCGATCTGGGCCTGGGTGGCGCCTGCCCGCCCGTAGGCGATGTTGTCGCGCACCGTGCCACCGAACAGGTACACGTCCTGCTGCACGATGCCGATGGCCTCCCGCAACGATTCCACGGTCACGTCGCGCACGTCCACGCCGTCGATGAGCACCGCTCCCCCGTCCACGTCGTAGAAGCGCGGCAGAAGCGAGCACGTGGTGGTCTTGCCGCCGCCGGAGGGGCCCACCAAGGCCACGGTGGTGCCCGCCGGAACGTCCAGCGAAAGCCCGCGCAGCACCGGCTCCTCGCCGTAGGAGAACACCACGTCGCGGTATTCCACGTGCCCGCGCTCGCCCGGATCGGCCGCCGCCAAGGGGGCGGCCCCGGGCCCGTTGGACACGTCGGGATGCTCCTCCAGCACCTCCATGAACCGGCGAAATCCCGCGTAGCCCTTCTGCAGCGTCTCGGTGAAGTTGATGAGCTGCTCCAACGGCGCGAAGAAGATGCCGATGTAGAGGGCGTAGATGGCCAGGTCGTTCACCTGCAGCGTTCCCCGGGCCACGAAGTAGCCGCCGCCCACGATGGTGACCGTGTACAGCATGCCCATGAACAGCGAGCTCATGCCGTGGAAGGCCCCCATGAACCGGTAGGAACGCTTCTTGGTGTCCAAGAACGCCTCGTTGGCAACGCGGAACTTCTCCTCCTCGGCCGCTTCGCCGCCGAACGATTTCACCACGCGGATGCCGCCCAGGGAGTCCTGCACCGTGGCATTGATGCCAGCCATGCGCTCGCGGTTCTCGCGGAACACCGTGCGCCGGCGGTAGTTCAGATAGAACGACGCCGCCGCCATGACCACCGTGGCCAGCAGCATGATGGCGGTAAGCGGCACGTTGATGGCGAACAACAGCACGAACGAGCCCACGATCTTAAGCGTGCAGATGAACAGGTTCTCCGGGCCGTGATGGGCAAGCTCGGAGATGTCGAACAAGTCGGAGGTCACCTTCGACATCATGGCGCCGGTGTTGTGGCGGTCGTAGTAGCTGAACGAGAGCCGCTGGTACTGGCGGAACAGGTCGCGGCGCATGTCGGCCTCCATGTAGGCTCCCATGACATGCCCTTGGTAGGTGATGAAGAACTGGCAGCCCGTGCGCAGCAGGTACAGCGCCACGAACATAAGGGCGATAAGCCCCAAGCTGGACAGGATGACAGAGGGGCTTTCCAGGAAGAACTCCTTGGTGAAGAAGTTCAAGAACTGCGGAAACGCCAAGTCGATGAGAGCCAGCACCGTAGCCGCCAGCAAGTCGCCGAAGAAAAGCCCCTTGTAGGGGCCGTAGTAGCTAATGAAACGCGACCACACGCGCCAGGCGGACACCTGGGCGTGGGATTCTTTGAGGATGTCGTCTGTTTGGCTCATGCCCTTATGATAGTCCTTCGAGAATAATTCCCCACCCAACGATTCGCCAACGGCTCGGCACCCAACGGGCAAGCGGGCGCAAGCTGCACTCGATTGCAGTCGCAGCTACCGGCCGCCCGCATCCGCCCTGCCCCTGCGCTAGCCCAGGGCTACGTCGAGCACCATCATGAGCACGAAGCCTGCGGCAACGCCTATGGTGCCGATATTGGTATGGCGCCCCTGCTGGGTTTGGGGAATGAGCTCCTCTACCACCACGTACATCATGGCGCCGGCCGCGAAGGCCAGCACGTAGGGCAGGATGGGGGTTGCCAAGCCCGTGATCGCCACCATGAGCAGCGCGCCTGCCGGCTCCACCGCACCGCACAGCGTGCCCGCCGCGAAGGCGCGCGGCCGCGACAGGCCGTTGCCCACCAGCGGCAGCGATACGATAGCGCCCTCCGGCACGTTCTGGATGGCGATGCCGATGGACAGCGCCACCACCGACGCCAGCGATATCATGGGGTCGCCCGCCAGAAAGCCCGCCAGCACCACGCCCACGGCCATGCCCTCGGGCAGGTTGTGGATGGCCAGGGCGAACAGCATCATGGTGGACTTCTTCAGCGCCGAGGTCGGGCCTTCGGGTTCGGTTGCACCCGCGTGCAGATGCGGCGTGAAGTGATCGACGGCCAGAAGCAGCAACATGCCGGCCAGAAAGCCCGCAGCCGCAGGCAGCCAGCCGGGCACGGGCAGGCCCTCGGAGGCCTCGAGCGCGGGAATGATGAGGCTCCATACGCTCGCCGCCATCATAACGCCCGCCGCGAACCCCGCAAGCGCCTTCGACAGGCGCTCGGACATTCCCCGGCGCAGCAAAAACACCAGCGCCGCACCCAAGGTGTTGCCCGCAAAGGGCACCAGCAGCGCCACCGCCACGCCGACGAGCACAGAACCTTCCACGAGAAACCTCCTTCAAGCGATTTGCCGCATGCTGCATAGCAGCTTCACTATGCCAGATTATGCGGCACCCCGAACCAGCACCCCCCAACCGTCATCGAATCGCTCCGAAACGCGAAAGGGCCCGAGCCTCGTCGCAAGGCTCGGGCCCTCGCTTCATAGGAACTGCAGCGTGCGGCCAGCCTATCCGGCAAGCCGACCACAATCCCCAGGTTGCCCTTACGCTGCGTAGTCGCTGGCGTTCTTGCCGGCGATGCGACCGAAGGTGTAGATGTCGGTCATCGAGCAGGAGCCCAGGCGGTTCGTGCCCATCTTGTGGCCCGCCACCTCGCCGGCGGCGTACAGGCCCGGGATGACCTCCTCGTCCACGGTAAGCACCTCGGCTTCGGGGGTGATGTGCAGGCCGCCCATGGTGTAGTGCACGGCAGGCTTGCAGGCCATCAGGTAGAAGGGGCCTTCCTCGATGGTGTTCATCTCGGTACCACTGTAGCTGAAATCGGGGTCGCTTCCCTCGGCGCAGTAGCCGTTCCACTGCTCCACGGTGGCCTGCAGCTCGGCGGGATCGACGCCCTGGGCCTTCGCCACTTCCTCGATGGTGTCGCCCTTCACGATCACGCCGCGGGCCTCGCTGTTCTCGTACTCGTCGGCGTGGGTCTCCAGCAGGCCGGTGTTGTCGGCGGCCTTCTGATCGAACAGCAGGTAGGCCACGCCGTCGGTTTGGCTCTTGATGGCGTTAGAGATGACGTCGCGGCGTCCCAGCTCCTCAACGAAGCGGTCGCCCTCCTCGTTCACCAGGATGCCGTAGTTTTCCAGGCGCACGTCGCCCACGTACAGCAGCGCGCCGGTTTCGGGGTCGCACACCGGGTAGGTCTGGATGTACTCCATGTCGATGAGGTCTGCGCCGATGTTCTGGGCCATGACCAGGCCGTCGCCTTGGGCGGCCACGGAGTCGGTGGACAGGATGCCCTCGTCCATCTCGGGGTTGTACTGCACGCGCATCTCCACGTTGGAGCCGAAGCCGCCGGTGGTCAGCACCACGGCCTTGCAGTCGATCTGTCCTTCTTCGCCGGTCACGGTGCTCTGGTACTTCACGCCCGTCACGGCACCGTCGGAGTTGGTCAGAAGCTCCGTTGCCTTGGTATCGCCCACCAGGACCAGGTTGTCGATGCCTTCCGCACGGTTCGTGAGCTTCGTGGTCATTTCGGAGCCGGAGTGAGTAATGGGGATGATGGAGCGCTTGGTCTTATGGCCGCCGAACTGCATGAGGTCGTGCTTCCAGGAGATGCCGCCCTCGTAGGTCAGCCAGTTCGCGGAATCAAGCGCGCCGTTGGCGATGATGGCCACCAGCTCCGGATCGCCCTTGTTGTCGCCGCCCACCAGCATGTCCTCCACCAGCTTGTCCGGGGTATCCTCGACGCCCTGGGTCACCTGGATCCAGTTGCCGGGCACTGCCATCTCGCCGCCGGAGAGCGCCGTGTCGCCGCCGAAGACGCCCATCTTGTCCATGAGCACCACGCTCTTGCCCTCGTTGGCCGCCGTGATTGCCGCCGCGAACCCGGCGCCGCCAGCGCCTACCACCACCACGTCGGCGGTGGTGGGGATCACCACGTCGGACTCCCACACCTGGTAGGCGCGATCCTTCCATTCGTCGGAGTCTTCGCCCAGGGTGTCGAGCGCGCTCGAAACGGCGTTCATGAACGCCATGGACGACAGCGTGGCGCCGCTGACCGTGTCGACGTTGAGCGTCTGCCCGTCGATGATGGCCTTGGTCATCTTCTCCATAGCCACGTCGCCCAAGCCCGGCGTCTCCAGCGAATCCAGCACCGTGATGCGGTCGATGGCGCCGTCGGTCACGGACACTTCCACGTCGAAGTTGCCGTGCTTGCCCATGCCCGTGCCTATGGCCGTTGCCGTACCGGCAGCACCTTCCGTCCCCGCCGAGCTCTGCTGACCGCTTGACTGCGACTCCCCGTGGGCTTGCGGAGCGCACCCGGCCAACGCCATGGTTCCGCCCAACGCCGCCATCGCTCCGCCAGCCAGGAACTGCCTACGAGATAAGCCCTTCATGACGACCCTCCTTAGGTCACCGGTACCGTGCAGACAGGCTTCGCATGGGACAGGACCGGTACGCGCGCCCGCGCGGGACACCAGCCGGCCGTACCGACAAGCGGTCGGTCGAAGGTGTCGCGCCCTCTTCTGCCTTTCGATGACTCCATGCTAGAACGCTGAGCGCCAAGGCCGCTCATCCGTAAGCCGCTTCCACCCAACCGTTGCCAGCGCGCAAGCATACGGGAACCTTTCCTTCGGCCCGTTCCAGCGCCAACACCGGTTCGTTGCTCAAGCGCCGACGCATCAGGCGAACGGCGGCCAAGCCGATCCCTCACCACGTCCCAATCTTTGGAGCCAAGCGGCGCCGAAGAACGTTTCACCAGCTCATCGCGAAGGATTACAGGAAGGATTACAAGAATAATCCCAATCTTTCCCATCGTCCGATGCACCCGCTGCGGCAGCGGTCCATAGTGGTCGCCACTGAAGCGCCGCGCTGGAAGAGGGCGCTCGGGAAGGACGCCGAAGCAGGTGCCGGGAACCTGGAAGGCACCGACGGGCGTCCGGGAGTTGGGAAGGGGATGCCGATACGGGCATCCGGGAGACGGGAAGCGCCCGCAGGCGCCCCGGAAAAGAGAGGGAGACACCTATGAGCAACGCAAACTTCAGCCGCCGCGACCTGTTCAAGCTGGGCGGCATCGCTGCCGCATCCGTGGCCGCCACCAGCGCCCTGGCCGGATGCGGCCAGCCTGCCGTGCGCAGCGAGGAGACGCAGGCCAGCGCCGCTACCGCCGTGAGCGGCCCGTCGTTTCTGGTAGCCCCCGAGCCCATCACCGAATTCGCCGAGACCCACGATTACGAGGTGGTAGTAGTAGGCGCGGGCGAGTCGGGCGTGTCGGCGGTGCACAGCGCCCTTGCCGCCGGGGCCCGCGTGGCCTGCGTGCAAAACGCCGCTGCCGCCCAGTCCACCGGCAACATGGCCGCCTGCATCGACCTGGACAAGACCAGCGAGGCAGCCATCCAGGCCTGCATCAGCTTCATCAACTGGAAGAGCGACTACCGCTCCGACCGCGACCTGGTGGAGATCTGGGCGCGCAACTCCCAGGAGGCCATCGCCTGGTGGGCCGAGACCGCGGCCAAGGGCGGCGTGGAGGCCAAGTACCACGATGCGGTGCTGCCCTACAACGGCTACGACATCTACCTGCACGCCAACACCTACTTCCACACCGAAGGGCACAACGCCTCGGTGGTGGCCATCGCCGAGCAGCTGGAAGCCGACGGCGCCGAGTTCTTCTACCTGATGCCCTGCGTGCAGCTGCAGACGGCCGAGGACGGCTCCGTCACCGGCGTCATCTGCAAGAGCGGAGACGAGTACCACCTGTTCACCGCCTCGAAGGGCGTCATCCTGGCCACGGGCGACTACTCCAGCAACGCCGAGATGCTGGACTACTACGCCCCCGACTGCAAGGGCTTCCGCCTGGCCACCGACTTCCGCGACGGCACCGGCATGGTGGCCGGCATGAACGCAGGCGCCATCATGACCCCGCACACCCACACCAAGATGATCCATGGCGAGCCGGCCCCCACCCGCCTGGAGATGCCCTTCTTGTTCATCACCCAGCAGGGCGAGCGCTTCATGGACGAGACCTGCTGCCGCCAGGGCTACCTGAACAACTTCGTGCGCAAGAACCTGGCCGAGGGCGGCTTCTCCGATCCCAGCCTGGCCAAGTTCTTCATGCTGGCGCCTGCCAACTGGCAGGACTTCTACGAGGACTGGAAGGCCGAATCCCCCTACGACATCTCCATGTTCAACGGCCCCACCCCGGTAAACCCCGAACGCTGGATTCAGGCCGATACCCTGGAGGAGCTGGCCGACGCCATCAACGCCTACGGCCAGGAGTCGAAGTGGGCCGGCGTGAGCGTTGACGCCGCCACGCTGAAGGCCACGGTGGAGCGCTACAACGAGCTGTGCGCCAAGGGAGCCGACGACGACTTCGGCAAGGCCGCGAAGTACCTGGTGCCCATCGAGGGCGGCCCCTACTACGCCATCCCCCGCGGCGCCAACATGCTGCCCGCCATCCTGGGCGGCCTGGTGGTGGACAAGAACCACCAGTGCCTCAACGCCGAGTTCCAGCCCATCAAGGGCCTGTACGCGGTGGGCAACGCCTCCGGCCAGTTCTTCGGCGGCGTGGACTACCCCATGGACATCGAGGGCCTGTCCATCGGCCGCGCCATC
This sequence comes from Eggerthellaceae bacterium, assembly GCA_910575165.1. Lineage (GTDB taxonomy): Bacteria > Actinomycetota > Coriobacteriia > Coriobacteriales > Eggerthellaceae > Xiamenia > Xiamenia aquisgranensis. The sequence goes on along the minus strand of CAJTDS010000002.1, from coordinate 281,962 downwards.
ACCGGCGGCTACTACGCCGGCAAGTTGGTGGCCAGCCTCTAGGCTTCGCTGCGAACGACCCCGCACGGCCGAGGGCTCGCCCCTCCCGACCCTCGGCGCCTTTGCGAAAGCCCTGTCCGGCCAAGCTGCCGAACGGGGCTTTCGCCTGCTATACTGCACCTTATGGGGAAACTACCGAACAGCATGCGTGCCGGCCGCGACGAGCGCATCGCGCGGCTGCACGGCGTCCTGCCCTTCCTGGCCATGGGCTGCGCCCGCTGCTGGGTGGCGCTCACCGTGGCCGCACCGGTGGCCGGGCCCTACGAATCGCCCGCCAGCATGATCGACTTCCACAACGTGTTCGACTACGCCTTCTGCCTCACGGCGCTCATCGTGGCCCTGGCAGCGCGGCGGTTCGTACCGCTCAACGGCACCGCGCGGTTTCGCAACCTATCCTTCGCGGGGTTCGCGGGCAGCTCGCTGTGCTTCGTGGCGGCGCACGTCTTCGGCCTGGGCTCCTCCACGCCCCTGGCCGTGGCAGGGTCGGCTTTGGGCGGCTTCGGATTCGCGTTGTTTCTGCTGCTGGCAGCCGAGGTCATAGCGTCGCTGCCGCTGCTGCGCATCTTTCTGTTCTCCACGCTGTCCCAGCTGGCCGCCGCGGCGCTCACCTTCTTTCTGTCGGGCTTGGACGAGCCGCGGATGCTGGTCGCGGTTCTGCTGCTTCCGATAGCCGCCCGCATCGCCGTCGCGCGGGCCTACGCAGGCCTTCCCGACCAGGACAAGCTTGCGCGCCCCTGTTCGAAGTTCACCTACCCTTGGAAAATCTTCGTGCTGATGGCGCTGTACTCCTTCGTCTACGGGCTGCGGCAAAGCCAGCTGGTGGCGGGCGCCGGGCAGCATACGGGCGCATCCACCGCCATCATGATGGGCGTCCTGTTCCTGAGCGCCTACTTCTTCTCGAACCGGTTCAACATAGGCACGCTGTACCGGTCGCCACTTGTGCTTATCATCTGCGGCTTTCTGCTCATCCCCGCCGAGGGGGTCTTCGGCAACGTTGTCTCCAGCTATCTCATCGCCATGAGCTACTCCCTCACGAGCCTGCTGGTAGCGCTGCTGTTCTACGACATCTCGAAGCGGCTGGGGGTTACCATCGTCGTGTTCTCGGGCATCAAGAACGCCGAGCAGATCTTCGTCGTCATGGGCAAAGGCGCCTCCAACGCCCTGGATTCGGTGGGACTCACCTCGGGGGCCCAGGACATAGTCATCGCGGTGCTGGTGGCGGTCATGATGCTGGTGGCCACGCTCATCTTGCTGTCCGAGCGCGAGCTGGCCAGCAAATGGGGCGTGCGCATCTTGGACGTGGGCGGCCTGGTGGAGAGGACACCCGAGGAGGAACGCCGCGACGAGATGGTGGAAGCCCTGGCAAGCCGCGCCCGCCTCACCCCGCGCGAAACCGAGATCGTGGCACTGGTGGCCCAGGGCAGAAACGGCCCCGCCATCATGGCCGAGCTGTTCATAGCCGAGGGCACCCTGAAGGCCCACATGAGCCACATCTACGAGAAATGCGGCGTGGCAAACCGGCGCGAGCTGAAGGAGCTGCTGGAAGGCTAGGGGCCTACAGCAGCACGTCCTCGTAGAGCTCGGGACGACGGTCGCGCAGGTAGGGGCTGGTCACGCGGTTCCTCTCCACTTCGCCCAGGTCGATTTCGGCATACAGGATGGCCTCGCCGGGCTCCTGCAGCTCGTCGATGATGCCGCCGCGGGGGTTGCACACCAGCGTATGGCCCGGCATCACGAGCCCCTGCTCCTCGCCGTAGCGGTTCACGGCGGCCAAAAACACCGAGTTCTCCAGCGCACGGCACGGCGCGTTGATGTGCCACACGTCCATGTCCTCGGCGCACCAGGCGCTCGGGCACACGATGAGATCGGCGCCGCGAAGAGTGAGCGTGCGCGCCACCTCCGGGAAGCCCATGTCGTAGCAGATCATGACGCCGACCTTGCCGAAGTCGGTCTGGAACACCAGCGAGTCGTCGCCGCCGCGGAAATAGAAGCGTTCGAGCGCCCACAGGTGCTGCTTGTCGTAGGTGGCGATGAGGTTGCCCTGGCGGTCGATGACCACGCTGCTGTTGAACGGCACGCCCGTAAGCCCATGGAACAGCGCGATGCCCGCCACCACGTACACGCCCGCTTCCGCCGCCGCCTTGCGCAGCGCCGTGACCGACGGTCCGTCTTCGGGCTCGGTCAGCTCGTTGATGTGCGGGCCGATGACGTTGAGCTGGTAGCCAGTGTTGAACAGCTCGGGGAACACCACCAAATCGGCGCCCTTCGCCCCTGCCTCGGCGATAAGCTCGCAAGCATGGGCCACGTTGCGCTCGATGGGCTCCACCGACTCGCACAGCTCGCCGCCGAACTGCACCAGCGCCAATTTCACTTTACCGAGTTCGGCCATAGTAGTTCCCTTCTCCTTAAGGCAGGCCCGCCTTGGCGACGTCGCCCGGCCAGCATGCCCACTTCCCGAAGCATTATAGCGGAACGGCCGCCGTACCCGCAGGCGGCGCACGAGGATTGACGCAAGTAGACGGTTGTGCGCTGCACAACCGGCATGTCGTGCATGCCCCACACACAGCTCTGACCTGGTATTTTATTGCATAACACCAGGTCAGAAGCTTTAGCACAAGTTGACGGTTGTGCGCTGTTTCCCGCCGGCCCGCGCCGTCTGCCGCGGCGGCCGGCGCACTGCTACATCAGCTGCGTCACGGCGTTGGCGAAGGCCACCGGGTCGTCGATGGGCATGCCCTCGATGAGCAATGCCTGGTTGTACAGCAGTTCGGCGTACAGACGCACCTTGTCGGCATCGCCCGCCTCCTGGGCGGCGGCCAGCTTGGCGAACACCGGATGCGCCGCGTTGAGCTCCAGCACGCGCTGGCTTCTCATGCCAGACGCATCGGGCATCTGCGCCATGATACGCTCCATCTCCAGCGACAGCGGCCCCTCGGCGGTGATGCAGGCGGGCGCCTCGTCGGTTTGGGTCAGGCGGGCGCTCACGGTCACGCGCTCCACTTCCCCGCCCAGATCGTCCTTCATGGCGGCGAACAGACTCTCGTGGGCCTTGGCCGTCTCGGCCGCCGCAGCCTTCTCGTCTTCGCTGGCCAGGGCCAAGTCCCCCGATGCCACGTTCTTCAGCTCGCGGGCATCGTCGCCCTCGCCGTAGGTCATCATGGCCTGGAAGCAGAACTCGTCCACGTCCTTGGTGCACAGCAGCACGTCGTAGCCGCGGGACAGCACGCTTTGCACCACGGGCAGCTTCCGCAACCGCTCCACGCTGTCGCCGCAAGCATAGTAGATGACCTTCGGATCAGCCGGCGCCGCCTCAACGTACTCGGCGAAGGTCACCAGCTTCTCCTGCTTGGCCGAGTAGAACATGAGCAAATCGGCCAGCTCGCCCTTCAGCATGCCGTAGCTGTTGTAGATGCCGAACTCCAGCCCCCGCCCGAAGTTGTCGAAGAAGCGCTCGTACTCCTCGCGGTCGTTTTCCAGCATCTTCTTCAGCTCGGCGGTCACCTTCTTCTCGATGCGACGGGCGATGGCGCGCAGCTGGCTGTTGTGCTGCAGCGTCTCGCGGGAAATGTTCAGCGTCAGGTCCTGGGAATCCACCACGCCGCGCACGAAGTTATAGTAGTCGGGCAGCAGTTCCTCGCACTTCTCCATGATCAGCACGTTCGAGCTGTACAGGGCCAGGCCCTTCTTGTAGTCCTTGCTGTACAGGTCGTAGGGGGCGCGGCTGGGGATGAACAGCAGCGCGTCGTAGGACAGCGCGCCTTCCGCGTGCACGGTGAAGGTGCAGGCCGGGTCGGAGAAGTCGTGGAAGTCGGACTTGTAGAACTCGTTGTACTCCTCCTGCGACACGTCGGTTCCGCGGCGCTTCCAGATGGGGATCATGGAGTTGATGGTGTCGAGCTCGGTGTAGGTCTCGTACTCCGGCTGCAGCTCCACCGCGTCGCCCTCGGCGGCTTCGGCGTCGCCGGCGGGACGGGCCACCTCGCGGGTCTTGGTGACCTCCATCATGACCGGATAGCGCACGTAGTTGCTGTAGCGTTTGATGAGGTTGCGCAGGCCGTATTCCGTGGCGAACTCGTCGTAGCTCTCCTCGTCGGTGTTGTCCTTCAGCGTGAGGATAACGTCGGTGCCGTGCTCGCTGCGCTCGGCGGCCGTGATGGTGTAGCCGTCGACGCCGTTGCTCTCCCAGGCCCAGGCCTCGTCGTGCCCGTAGGCGCGGGAGACTACGCGCACCTTGCTCGCCACCATGAACGCGGAGTAGAAGCCTACGCCGAACTGGCCGATGATGTCCACATCGCCGCCCTGGGCCTCGGAGTTGTCGGACTTGAAGGCCAGCGAGTCGGAATGGGCGATGGTGCCCAGGTTCAGGTCAAGCTGCTCTTTGGTCATGCCGATGCCGTTGTCGGAGACGGTGACCGTGCGGCTGTCCTGGTCCGAGGACACCACGATGCGCAAATCGGCGCGATTGAGCTGGATGTCCTTGTCGGTGAGGCTGGCGAAGTACAGCTTGTCCACCGCGTCCGACGCGTTGGAGATGAGCTCGCGCAGGAAGATCTCGCGGTTGGTGTAGATGGAGTTGATCATGAGGTCGAGCAACTTCTTGCTCTCGGTTTTGAACTTCTTCATGGGCGCTTCTGTCCTTTCGCTCGGTGACGCTTCGGCGAGACGCTGCCGCTCGGGCGCTCCTTGCGTGCCGCCCCGCAAGCTGCGACGGGCCACGTCGAGCCTCGCCGCAGGTCGCAGCGTCACGCCACCAATCGCCGCAGGCAACAGCGCAACCCTGGCGGTCCGCAGCACGTCATCAGCACGGCCTTACGCGCAGGGGTCGGCGGAGCGCACGGTGCAGAGCGCACGGATTAGCAGTCTCGCCTTGAGAGTGCTAATCCGTGATTGTAGTAGTCTGCGGGTGGCTGTCAACCAAACGCCCCCATATGTTCACAAACGGATGCCCGCGCCCAAGCATTCGGACAGCCGACTTCTGGCACAGGTGGGGCGCGACGTGCGGTGCGGCTGCAACGCGTCGGGATTCTCGCGGGCAGCGCTGCCTCCGCCACCATTGCCGCTATAATAGGCGGACGTTTGCAGGAGCCAGCCTCCGGATTCGGCAGCCGCCGGCCTGCAAGCAGCATGACAAGGCGAAACAGAAAGGCGTGCCCCATGGCCGAGCTTCAGTGCAGCACCATCGACACCACGTGCGTCCAAGGCGGATGGCGCCCCGGCGACGGAGACCCGCGCCAGGTGCCCATCTACCAGAACACCACCTGGAAGTACGATTCGTCCGAGCACATGGGCCGCCTGTTCGACCTAGAGGAGTCCGGCTACTTCTACACGCGGCTGCAGAATCCCACCAACGACGCCGTGGCCGCCAAGATCGCCGCGCTCGAAGGAGGCACCGCGGCCATGCTCACCAGCTCCGGCCAGGCGGCGAACTTCTTCGCGGTGTTCAACATCGCCGGCTGCGGAGACCACGTGGTGGCAAGCTCGGCCATCTACGGCGGCACCTTCAACCTGCTGGCCCACACCCTTCGCCGCATGGGCATCGCCGTCACCTTCGTCGACCCGCACTGCACCCGCGAGCAGCTGGACGCTGCCTTCCAGCCCAACACGAAATGCGTCTTCGGCGAGACCATCGCCAACCCGGCGCTAGCGGTGCTCGACATCCGGAAGTTCGCCGATGCTGCCCACGGCCACGGGGTTCCGCTCATCGTGGACAACACGTTCCCCACGCCGGTGCTGTGCCGCCCCATCGAGTTCGGCGCCGACATCGTCACCCACTCCACCACCAAGTACATGGACGGCCACGGCGCATCCGTGGGCGGCGCCATCGTGGATTCGGGCCGCTTCGACTGGGCAGCCCACGCCGACAAGTTCCCGGGGCTCACCACCCCCGATGCCACCTACCACGGCGTGAACTACGTGGAGCGCTTCGGCAAGGAAGGCGCCTACATCACCAAGGCGACGGCCCAGATCATGCGCGATCTGGGTTCCATCCAGTCACCGCAGAATGCCTTCCTTGTGAACCTGGGGCTTGAGAGCCTGCACCTGCGCATGGCCCGTCACGCGGAAAACGGCCTGGCCGTGGCGCAGTTCCTGTCCGAGCACCCGAAGGTTGCCTGGGTGCGGCACCCCTCGCTGCCCGGCGACGCGGAGTTCGCGCTGGCCCAGGAGTACCTGCCCGACGGCAGCTGCGGCGTGGTGAGCTTCGGCGTGGCCGGGGGTCGCGCGGCGGCCGAGGCGTTCATGGCGAAGCTGCAGCTGGCCCAGATCGCCACCCATGTGGCCGACGCGCGCACCTGCGTGCTGCATCCGGCGGCGTCCACCCACAGGCAGATGACCGACGACGAGCTGGCAGCCGCGGGCATCGGGGCCGACCTGGTGCGCCTGTCCTGCGGCATCGAGAACGCCCGGGACATCATCGCCGACCTGGACCAAGCCCTGGCCGCCATCTAGCCCCGCGCCGCCTGCCGTAAGGAGAACCCGTGCCCATCCGCATCCCCAACCAGCTGCCCGCCACCGCCGAGCTTGAGGCCGAGAACATCTTCGTCATGACGGAGATGCGCGCCATCCACCAGGACATCCGTCCGCTGCGGCTGCTCATCTTGAACCTCATGCCCACCAAGATCACCACCGAGACGCAGCTCTTGCGGAAGCTCTCGAACACGCCGCTGCAGGTAGAGGTTGAGCTCCTGCAAACCATCAGCCACGACGCGAAGAACGTGGCCGCCGAGCACCTCGAGACCTTCTACACCACCTTCGAAGAGGTGCGCAGCCGGCGCTTCGACGGGCTCATCATCACCGGCGCGCCCGTGGAGCTGCTCGACTTCGAGTCGGTGGACTACTGGAACGAGCTGGCCGAGATCATGGAGTGGTCGCGCACGAACGTCCACTCCACGCTGCACATCTGCTGGGGCGCGCAGGCCGGCATCTACTACCATTACGGCGTGAGCAAGCACGAGCTGCCGCAGAAGCTGTCGGGCGTGTTTCGGCACGAGGTGGTGAAGCGCACTTCCCCGCTGGTGCGCGGGTTCGACGACGCGTTCTGGGCGCCGCATTCCCGCTACACCGAGGTGCTGGCCTGCGACATCGAGGCCCACCCGGACCTGGAATTGATCGCCGTCTCGGAAGAGGCCGGGGTCTACATCGCGAAGTCGCGCGACTCGAAGCACTTCTTCGTGTTCGGCCACCCCGAGTACGACCGCGCGACGCTGGCCGGCGAATACGAGCGCGACCTGGCCCGCGGCCTGAATCCGGCCGTGCCCGCCCACTACTTCCCCGACGACGACCCCACCCGCCAGCCCGTGGCCAACTGGCGCAGCCACGCCCAGCTGCTCTACACCAACTGGCTGAACTACTACGTCTACCAGACCACGCCCTACAACATCGACGAGATTTAGCGCAGGGCAGGCGCCGACTCCCGCCCGTCCCCGGAGCCACGGACGCCCCGGGCACACGAGCGCCCGGAATCGTGCATACCGAGCAGGTTGGTACGCTTTTTCGCGCGAACCTGCCCGCTATGCACGATTCCGAACCGCGCGGTTGGGGAAGGAACGCGGCCCCATGCGATTGGGGAAGGGGCACGGCCCCATGCGGTTAGGGGAAGGGGCGCTGCTCTTGGCGATTGGGGGGGGCAGACGCACCGCCCTACGCGGTTGAGCCGCCTAACATGCTTGTTCTGCGCGGTTCCGGCATCCCGACCCAATCGGTCACCGAAACGGGGCATAATAACTTGTTCACGTTCATTCGCTTTTCGCGAAGGCGCCCGCTGTAACCGACCGCAACGCCGTCGCCCTAGCCCTACAGAAGGAAAACCATGACCACGTTCAACGAACTCGGACTGCCCGAAAGCGCTCTGGCAGCCGTCGACAAGCTGGGCTACCTGGAGCCCACCCCCGTGCAGGAGCAATCCATCCCGCTGGTGCTGGAAGGGCGCGACGTCATCGCCGCCGCCAGCACGGGCACCGGTAAGACCGCCGCCTTCCTGCTGCCGGTGCTGGGCAAGCTTCCCAAGGTCAAGCGCGGGAAGCGAGCGCCGCGCGTGCTGGTGGTGAGCCCCACCCGCGAGCTGGCCATGCAGATCTCGCGCACGGCCATGCAGGTATCGCGCAAGACCGGCCACTTCGTCACCACGGTCTACGGCGGCAGCTCCTACAGCCCCCAGATCCAAGAGCTGCGCCGCGGCACCGACGTGCTCATCGCCACCCCCGGGCGCCTGAAGGACCTCATGGCCCGCGGCGTGGTGGACCTGTCGGAGATCCAGGTGCTGGTGCTCGACGAAGCCGACCGCATGCTTGACATGGGCTTTCTGCCGGACGTCACCACCATTGTAGAAGCTACGCCGAAAGAGCGCCAAACCCTGCTGTTCTCGGCCACCATCGACGAGTCCATTCAGAAGAACCTGGGCACGCTGCTTTCTAACCCGGCCATGGTGGAGATCGCCCGCAACGGCGAGACCGCCGCGACCGTGGCCCAGTACGCGCTGCCCATCCCCAATCACAAGAAACAGGAGCTGCTGGAAGCGGTGCTGGCAGAAAAGGGCCACGAGCGCGTCATCGTGTTCGCTCGCACGAAGGGCCGCACGGAAGACTGCGCCGAGGCCCTGAAGAAGGCTGGCTACCAGGCGGAATCCATCCACTCCGACAAGTCCCAGGCCCAGCGGCGGCGCGCCCTTGAGGCGTTCCGGCGCGGCAAGGCGGACATCCTGGTGGCCACCGACGTGCTGGCCCGCGGCATCGACGTGCCCGAAGTGGACTACGTGGTGAACTTCGACCTGCCCGACATGGCCGAGGACTACGTGCACCGCATCGGCCGCACCGGACGCGCCGGCGAGGAGGGCTTCGCCATTTCCTTCGTCACCCGTGAGTCGGCCAAGACGCTGAAGGCCATCGAGAAGCTCATCCAGAAGGAAGTGGACTTCACCGAGCTGGAGAACTACCCCACCGACATGGCCGACCTGGAGAAGAAGGGCGGCAAGGGCAAGGGGCGCGGCGCGAAGGGCGCGGCGGGCATGAGCGAGCGGCCGGTACGCAAGGGCCCGAAGGGGTCGAAGGGCCTCAAGGGCGCGAAGGGCCAGGCACGTCGCGGCATGGAGGAGCGCGGCGAGCGCGGAGCCAGGCCGGGACAGGGCAACCGCGCCGAACGGCGGGCAAAAGCCTTCGGCGAGGGCAAAGGTCGCAAGGCGAAGGGCAGTTTTGGCGGGCGCGACGAGGCTCGGGGCGGTCGCGGAGGCAGCGGGCCGAAACGCGACGGCGGCCGCAACAAGCACGGCGCCGACGACGAGCGGTCCCGCAACGCGCGCAACGCCGAGCAGCGCCTGCGCAAAGCAGCCAAGAAGAAGGCCGCAGGCGCCGCCGAGCACGGAACCGAGGGGCCGGGCAAGGCGCACCAGCGCCACGGAGCCCACGGCGGCTACGACTACTCCAAGTTCGCGAAGTAGCTTGGGCCGACCGTAGAAAAAAGCTGCCTTTTCCGCTAGAATAAGCGCTTCGCCAGACGGATGCGTCGCTTGCGCCGACATCGGGTTGCGCACGCGGCGCATCCGCGTATCGCACGAAGCTGACCTGCAGAAAGGGCTTCCATGCAGAAGATAACCGGCACTCGGGCGCTCTCCGCCCTCCTGGCCGCGGCCCTAGCCGCCACCCTCTGCCCGCTTCCCGCTTTCGCAACCGATGCCGCGCCATCAGGACTTGAGCCGCTGGCGGCGAACCAGGCGGCCGACGACGCATCTGCGGCACCCGCGACATCCGCAGCATCCGCCGGCGGTTTCGCGACGGCCGAAGAGGCGCTTCAAGCTGCGCAATCCCTGGGGGCTGACGAAACGTCGACCGTCCTCGTGGGGTTCGACCCGCTGTTCCCCGAAGACGGCTACACCGTAAGCATCTCGCCCGACGCGGCCGCAAGCAGCCTTGACGGCGGCGACAGCCCAGACGAGCCGGCAAGCGCCTTCTCGCTGGGCATCACTGCCGAATCGACCGCGCTGGGCGCCCTCCTGGATGCCGGCTGGGAAAGCGCGGCCCCAGCCATCGACGTCACCTCCCTGGGGGCGCTGCCCGCCACCAACGAGCAGTTCAACGCGCTGTTCCGCAGCTACATCGACCACATGCTGGACCGCCCTGGCCTCTTCAACGTGCGCACCTACCTAAACGCGGCGCTGAGCGCCGACCGCACGCAGATCGTGGCGCTCCTGCCCTCCTACATCACCACCGATGCTGACACCTTGGCCCAGATGCAGGCCGACTTCGACCTGAACGTTCAGCGGGCGCTGGCCTGCGTGGACGACTCCATGACCGACGAGTCGAAGGTGTACGCCCTGCACGACTGGCTGTGCAACCACGCCACCTACAACCGCGGCGCCGTGGCGCCCGACGCCGACCCGAACGACCCGGAAGCCGAGGACAGCGATGCGGCGAAGGCCTCCTACCCGTCGTTCACCGCCTACGGGTGCATGGTGGACGGTTTGGGCGTGTGCCAGTCGTACATGTTCGCCCTGGCCTACCTGCTAGACCAGGCGGGAGTGGAGAACACCCCTTTGCTGGTTGCCTCCGAAAACCATGCATGGAACGCCGTCAATCTGGACGGATCGTGGTATCACGTGGATGCCACCTGGGACGACAACGACGACCCGGGCGCCGCCGGAAATCCGGACTACAGCTACTTCCTGAAAAGCGGCACCTGGTTCGCTTCGCCCGCTGCCGGCTACCACCCCCACAGCGGCTGGACCGACAGCGCCACCACCTACGGCTGGGATTCCTCCTTCACCGACAGCAACCGCAACCTGGACGACTACCAGTGGAAACGCTACGCCCCGCAGGGCAACAGGCTGTGCGATTTCGTGAAGAGCAGCACCGCGGGAGATCTGGCGCTGGTGGTGAAGTACGACGCCCTTAAAGCCGGCGAAGACACCGATTTCTTCGCCCAGGGCTGGGGCGGCAAAGGCGACTACCTGTACTCGTTCCAGTCACCCATGCTTACGGACGGCCTGTCCGACTACCCCAACCTGGTGGATCCCACGAACGCCACCTTCAACAACGCCTATACCATGCAGGACGCAGGCTCTTTCCCCTTCGAGTTCACAGTATCGGGAACGTATCGGCTGCGCATCACGTTGCAGGACAACCTGTACGGCGACCGTCCGGTGAAAACGGCCTCGTCCAACCTTGTCTTAACGCTGAACAGCGCCGAAGCGCCTTCGGTCGCGAACCGCTGCGCCGCCATCGCCGCCCAATGCAACGCCAGCCTGGGGGCGAACGCCACCGATTTCGATCGGGCGCTGTGGCTGCACGACTACCTCATCGACAATGCCGAGTACGACCTGCGGTTCGTCAACGCCGAAGGGGTTCTGGCCCGCGGTCTGGGCAATTGCGAAAGCTACCATGCCGCCTACTGCAACCTGCTGAAGGCGGTGGGCATAGAGACCGGCCGCATCGCCTCGGTGGCCGACAACCACGTATGGACCGCCGTGAGGCTGGATGGAAAATGGTACCAAGTGGACGTCACCTGGGACGACGAGAACATCACAGGAATGCCGGTGGACCTGCGCCACATCCACTTCGGCCTTACCGACGAGCTGATGGCCCTGGCCCATCCCGGGCACACCCAGCCGGTGGCTGGTTACGAGTCCACATCGCTTGACGATAACTACTTCATCCGCACCGGCGCCATCGACCCCTTCGCAGACGAATTCGAAGCCGAGATCAACGAGCACCTGGCCAAAGGCGCTGCATCGTTCTCTATCGAGGAGAAGATTCAGAACCACGCAGGCTGGCTGAGCGCCTACGACGGCGCCACCAAGAGCATCCTGGGCAACCTGATCGCCTACGAGCTGGGACAACGCTCATGGACAGCCACGCTGGGCGGTGTGCGGAAAAGCGTCGCGCTGAAAGTGACCTACACGAACAAGAGCAACGTCGCTACAGGGAAGAGCGGTGGCACCTTCGCCTTCACCGCTACTTACGCGGATGCGACCCATACGCACCGATGGGGCGCCTGGTCCACGACGAAGGACGCCGCCTGCACCGCAGCCGGGCAGCAGAAGCGCACCTGCAGCACCTGCGGCGCTAGCGAAACGCGAACCCTGGCGGCGCTTGGACACGGCTTCGGCGCCTGGGTGCGCGTGAAAGAGCCGACCGTTCAGGCGCAAGGTCAGGACGCACGGACCTGTTCGCGCTGCGGGGCCAAGGAGACGCGGGCCGTGGCCAAGCTGCCCGCTCCCACCACCCCGGCAGTCAAATACGGCTGGTCGTTGACCTCGGGCGTTTGGCAGTATCGCCACAGCGACGGCAGCCTGGCCAAGGGTGGCTGGGAGCGCATCAGCGGCACGTGGTACCTGTTCGACCGCAACGGCGGCATGCTCACCGGCTGGCAGAAGGTGAACGGCACGTGGTACTATCTGAAAGCGAGCGGCGCCATGGCCGAAGGGTGGCAGCAGGTGGGCGGCACGTGGTACTACCTGCGGCCCGGCAGCGGCGCCATGGCCGAGGGATGGGCGTCCGTGGGAGGCGCCTGGTACTACCTCAAGCCCGGTAGCGGCGCTATGGCCGAAGGGTGGCAGCAGGTGGGTGGCACCTGGTACTACCTGAAGGCCGGGGGCGCCATGGCCGAGGGATGGGCGTCCGTGGGAGGCGCCTGGTACTACCTGCGCCCCGGCAGCGGCGCCATGGTCACGGGTTGGCTGAACCTGGGCGGCACGTGGTACTGGATGGAGTCGTCGGGCGCCATGGCTACAGGCAGCCGCTGGGTTGACGGCGCGTGGAACCGGTTCTCGGGCTCAGGGGCGTGGCTGGGGGCTTAAGCCTTCAGCGATCTCGGGAAAAGCGCGACTCCTGAACGCCGCCCTGCCCGTCTTCCGACCATCAAGCCCGAACTTCGGCCTCATTCGCCACCTGCACGAGCAGTTCCGCGAACCGGTCGGGCTTTTCCAGGTGCGCGTTGTGCCCCGCGCCGGAGACCGCGATCGTCGACAGTCCCGCATCGCGTGCGCGGTCGGCCAGGGCGCAGTACTTCCTATCGAGCGACCCTGCCACGTAGGTCAGCGAAACACCCATGTCCCGCGCACGCCCCAGCGCCGCCAACGTCTCCGACTGCAGCGACTGGTGCTGCTGGCCCCAGCCTTCCAAACTTCGGGCCAGCGCTTCCGCATCGAAGCTCGTACGCTCGCGCCTTACGGCCCGGCGAACCTGTGGCGGCAGCGACTGCTGTGTGGCGAACAGCGGCAGTGTCTCCCACCAGTCCATGAACGGCTCTACGCCCTCGTGGCGCAAACGTTCCGCCCACTGGGCGCTACGAGCCGCCAAGGCCGCGCGCCCGGCATCGTCTTGCGGCCCAAATCCCGCGCTTTCCAGCACCACGGCCGCTACGGGCAGGTCGGGATGGAGCACGAGCGTCTGCGCCGCCACGCGCCCGCCCATGGAATAGCCCGCCAGCACCACCGAAGCATTTTGCGCACAAGACGCCACCAGCTGCGCAACCCAGTCGCACAGGCCGTCAAGTGTGCCGCATTCGGGCAGCTGGGAGTACAGGTTGGGGGCTTCCACCGAATAGCCTGAAGCCCGCAGCTTGTCGGCCACGGGCTTCCAGGTAGCGGGCGTTTGGGCGAACCCATGCAGCAGCACGAACACGGGCGGCCCTCCTTCGCTAGGGAATTACTTGGTTTCGGCGGTATCTTCCTCGACAACGTCTTCCACGTCAACCACCTGAGCTTGGCCGGCAGCCGGCGCAGATGCCTCCGCGGCGTCGGCGGCCTGCTGCACCGCCTGGGCGGTCTCCTCGGCGTAGGCCGTTGCCTTCTTCGCGAAGTCGGCGCGCTCTTCGGGGGACATGGTGCTCATGATGGCGCGCAGCACGTCCTCGCGCGTGTCTTTGGCCGCTTCGGCCGCCTTCTGCTGCAGCTCGGTTGTGACCTGCTTGCCCTGCTCGACGGTGATCTCGCCCTTGGCCACCAGCTGGTCTACCAGTTCCTTGGTCTTCTCGCCCGTGAGCGCCATGGCCCCCACGCCCGCCAGAAAGACGTTCTTGAAACCCGCCGCTATGGTATTGATGCCGTCGTTCGCGTTCGCCATGAGAGACCTCCTTGCATCCGATTCCGTCGCTGCAACCATGATGCATCAAGTTCGCGAACGGCGGGCGCGCGGCCGAGCGTCGTTGCGAAAGAGTTTCCAAAGCCCATCAACCTTACGACCGCATAAGAATGATGCAGGCAGAGGCCCAGGCGGCGGCAAAACGACAGTAGGCCACGTCTAACGTCACCAAAAAAGGCGCTGGATGCGACCTCCTGCCGCCCCTGTCACCCCCTGCCTTCCTCCGTCTTCGGTCGTGTGCGCCGACGTACCCGCCCTTGTTGCATACCGCGATTCCGAGCGTCCGTGATAGAATCTCCCCAGACCATCAAGACGAGACCGAGAGGAAGCCCATGAAGGTTCTGCTCATCAACGGAAGCGCCCGGCCCAAAGGCAACACCCAACGCGCGCTGGAGGAAGTGGCCGGGGCGCTGAACGACGCCGGCGTGGAGACCGAGATCGCCTGGATCGGCGCCAAGGCCATCCACGGCTGCACCGCCTGCGGCACCTGCGGCCGGCGCGGCGACAACAAGTGCGTGTTCGCCGACGACGTGTGCAACGAGCTCATCCAGAAGGCTGGCGAAGCTGACGGCCTGATCATCGGCTCGCCGGTGTACTACGCTGGCATGAACGGGTCGCTGGTAAGCCTGCTCGACCGCATGTTCTACGCGGGAGGGTCGCTCTTCCGCTTCAAGCCGGCGGCGGGTATTGCCGTGGCGCGCCGGGCCGGAACCACCCTCACCGCCGATCAGATTGACAAGTACTTCCAGATCAACTGCATGCCGCTGGTGTCGTCCACCTACTGGCTGGTCGCCCACGGCCGCGAGCCGGGACAGACCTGCGCCGACGCCGAGGGCATGTACACCATGCGCACCTTGGGCACGAACATGGCCTGGCTGCTGAAGTGCATCGAAGCAGGCAAAGCCGCCGGCATCCCCGCCCCCAAACTGGAGCCCAACAAGCCCTGGACCCACTTCGTCCGCGAGGATCTGCTGGCTTAAATGGCGACCACGCCACACGCCGCCATGCGACGCATCCGCCACTAGCATCCGAGCGAGAAGATCGCAGACGCAGAACAGTTGCCTACGACAGCCCGAAAGTCCCACCAATGCAACCGCCCCGAATCGCATACGAACGCTTCGGGGCGGTTCATCATCAAGCGGCCAACGCTGTGGCTTGCACAGCAGGCCAAGAAGCTCACGCGAGGCAATCGCCGGCGATAACTAAGCTTCGGACGAAGCAAGGGCTTCGGCGGCTTTGTCCCTCATCTCCTGTAGATGCGAATACTCCTGCCCCGTAGCGTAAGGCAACAGCCCCTCAAACCTCGATATCGCCCGTCGATAATCGCCCTGTTCGTATGCCTCCATAGCCGCATCATAACAGTCTGCACGATACCGCTCATTCGCCTCAGCCGCCCGCTCTTCTGCATCGGAGAAATCCCCCAAGGCTGCGAACGCAACCGCAGATTGCCAATACTCGCCCTGCTCAAACAAATGGACAGCCCTGTCGTACTCCGCCCGCTTTTCGTCTTGCTGTTGGAAATGCGAAACGACGAGCACGCCTGCCGCCGTCTCAGTGGCACAGGCGGGAAAATCTACCCATATCGAGACGTTTTGTCCACGGAAAACCAGCCTTCTGACCTGCTTATATTCAGAGAACCCCAGTTCGCAGGCTTGAAATTCCGTGGACAATTAGTCTCGATATGTGTATGTCGCGGCGGAAAAAAGCACGCATGCCGGGCGGGTTGGAGCGCTTTTGCGCACGAACCTGCCCGGCATGCGGTCTAGCCAATCGCGAACGCGACGGCCTTCGAACGATAGCAGCGTATAGCAGGGGGCACCCTACGCCGAAACCGGCGCCAACCCGACGCTCTAGGCCGATACGGATGCCGGCGCGGCGGCGGGAGCGCTCTTTGCGTCCTCGCGGCCTTCCACGTAGGTAGCAGCCACCACGGCAACCACGATGAGCGCAGCACCCAGCAGACCCATGATCGACAACGTCTCCCCTAGCAGGAAGAACGAGAACAGGGCGGTAAACACAGGCTCGCCCGTGAGCAACAGCGACACAGTCGTCGAAGGCAACTTCTCGAGCGAAATGTTCTGCAGGAAGAACGTGAGACACGTGGACAGCAGCGCCAGGAAGCCGATGGTCCACCAGGCGCTGGGGCTCACCGCCAGCAGATCGACGGGCGGCTCGAAGGCCAGGGCGCATCCCAGACACATCACGAAGGACATGACAATCTGGGTACCGGCCACGGTAATGGCATCAAGCTGCGCGAGCCCTTTCTTGCCGAACACGAGGGCTCCGGCCAGGGCTACCGACGAAACAAGCGCCAGCAGCTCGCCAATACCGAAGACCAGACTGCCGCCGTTACCGCACAGGAGCAGCAGACCCACCACCACGATCACCTGGAACGGTAGGAACGCCAACGGGTAGCGGGTACGGTTCACCAGACAGGAGAGGATAGGCGCGAACACCACAGGCAGCGCCACCAGGAAACCGACGTTGGTGGCCGTCGTGAAATCCAGGGCCACGTTGCAGCAAAGATAAGACAACGCCATGCAGACGGCGGCAGGCAGCCACGCGCGCACCTTCACCCCACGCAGCGACCTCGCCATGCGACGCCCGAAGAACAGGACGAACACGGCGCTGGCCAGGCCAAAGCGAATGGCCAGGCACCACAGGGGCGTGATGGAGTCGTAGGCCATCTTCGTGATGGCGTTGCCCGACCCGAAGATCAGCGTCTCCAGCACAATGAAGGCCACGAATGGCCACTTCAGATTCGACTGCATCAACCGTGTCATACCTGCTCCTCTGCGCGGCGTCACGAACTTCGCGCACAAAACCCAGCCCCTCTCCCCAGAGGCTCTTTCCGCTATATAAGGGATATAGGTGCATTGTAGGAAAACATGATTTCCAAGTAAAACGAGTTTTTGTTAATCTCTTTTTTAGAATATCTTGTTATACCAGTTCATAAGCCATAACATGAAGAAGCAGCGAGCGAGGACAAGCAGTGGAGCCCCCGACCCCCACCGGCCACGGCACCAACAGAAGGACACTTATGGCGAACCAGAAGTACGAGGCGTTTCTCACAGTCGCCGAAACCCACAGCTTCAAGAAGGCCGCCGAGCGCATGGGATACACCCAAGCCGGCATCAGCTACCTGATTAACATGCTGGAACGCGAGCTCGACCTGCCGCTGTTCGTGCGCGACTACGGCGACACGCGCCTGACCGCCGACGGCCGCGAGCTCTACCCGCTTATCCAGGCAGCTCGCGGGGCGGAACGCCAGCTGGAAACGCGCGTGTCCGAGCTCAAGCACCTGGAAAGTGGCCTGGTGCGCGTGGCGGCGTTCACCAGCACGGCCATCCAATGGTTCCCCTCCATCGCCAAGGCCTTCTTCGAGGAGCACCCGCTTATCGACCTGAAGCTGCTGTGCATCGACGACGAGCAGGCCCTGGCCGACGCAGTGTGGAACGGCGGCGCAGACTGCGGCTTCTGCGTGTCGCCCCTGCGCTACGACTTCGACGCCGTGATGCTGCGCCGCGACCCGCTGCTGGTGGTGGTATCGCCGGATAACCCGAAGGCGACGCAGCGCTTCTTCACCGCCACCGACCTGGCCGAACAGCCCTACGTGCAGCTCATGAGCAACGGGCGTCCATCCGAGATGGAGGCCCTGTTCAAAGCCAACGGCGTAGAGCCCAACGTGCGCTTCACCGTGGACAGCGACTACGCGGTCATGAGCATGGTCAGCGCCAACCTGGGCTTTTCCGTGCTGCCGGACCTCATCCTGCGCGAGCCGCCGTTTCCGCTGGTGACCATGAGAACGAAGGCCGAAGCCGCCCGCGACATCCACCTGATCGCGCGCTCCCGCGCCTCCGCCAGCGCCGCCACCCGAGCTTTCGTAGAGACTGCCGAGCGCTGGGTAGCCGAAAACTACGCAGGCTGACCGGCGGGGCGCCGCAGGAGCCTGCAGCCGGCGAAGGTCGCCCGCGCGCTGCAGCCGGCGGCGCCCCCCTACAGCCCGAAAGCTAGGTTCAGCACCAAGGTAAGCAGGAACAGGCCCGCCGTCACGAGCGCGAACAGGCCGATGCGCCGGGTGTCGCCCACAGCCAGGCCCGTCTTGGGGTCGACAGGATGCGCTTCGGGATCGACGCAGGTCAAGCCGCCGTAGATGCGCTTGAACACCACGTAGGCCACCACGCCCGACGCCAGGAACAGAACCGTTGCCGGAAAGTCGCCGATGGGCGTCAGGCACAGCGCGAACGTGGCGATGCCGCAGGCCAGCACCGCGAACGACCACGGCCGCACCCGCCCCTTGATCACGTACATGTCGGCGGACCGCTCGGCAACCGGGTACATCTTGCGCAGCTTCATCACGATGAATCCCAGCAGCATGTAGCGCGCCAGGATGAACACGATGTCCATCTCGATAATCGACACGAAATCGAACTGCGAGAACACCAGCGACGACAGCGAAATGGTGAGCACGCCCACGTAGGGGCTGCGCCCGGACTTGTCCACCTTGCGGATGAACCGCGGGAACAGGTTGTCCTCGGAAAGCACCCAGAAGCTGCGCGAGCCGCTGGCAAGGTAGGTGTTGTAGATGGTGCACTGGCTCATGATGGCGATGATCAGGAAGATGACCACGCCGGTATGCCCCAGCACCATGGAGAAGATGGTGCCATAGCCGAGCACGCTCTCGGAGAAGCCGCCCTCGATGCCCCATTCGGCCCACGTGCCCTCCGGGTACGCGCCCAGGCACGCCAGCGTGGGCAGAATGTAGGACAGCGCGATCAGCGGCAGCGCGATGCGGAAGCCCTTCGCCACGTTGCGGGAATCCTCGTACTCGCCGGACATGGCGGCGATGCACTCGTAACCGCAGTACATCCATATACCCAGGCTCAGCGCCTCCACCAGGCAGCTCATGGGGTTTTCGGGATTGGCGAACACCGGGTCGAAGGGGTTGGCCTGCCAGTTCATGAAGCCGAAGACCACCGCCATGCCGAACACGATGAGGATCAATACCGAGAAGAACGTGCTGATGCGCTCCACCTCGATGAGTCCCACCAAGTTGATGACGGTGAAGAACGCGATGACGAACAGCTTGAAGACGAACGTGCCCGTATCGTCCAGCGAGAGCAGCTGCGCCGTGTAGCCGCCGGCCATGGCAATGTAGGCGCCGGAAGCGATGTAGGTGTCCATGGAGGTCCACCAGCCGGCCTGAAATCCCCAGAACTCGCCGAAGGTCTCCTTAGCCCAGGCGTAGATGCCGCCCTCGCGCGGCAGGATGGAGTTCGCCTCGGCCACAAGGGAGCTGATGGGGCGCGCCCACAGGAAGGGCAGCACGATCAAGATGATAAGGGTAAGGCCGGGGCCTGCCGAGGGAATAATCTCCTCTATGCCGAAAGCACCGGCTGAGACAAGGCAAAACAGCATAAAGGCAATGCCGAGTGCGCTGATATTGCTCTTACGCAGGTTTGCGATGGAACCATGGGGAGGGTTCGGGGGAAACGGATCGGGTGCGCCGGATTGCACGGCCGCGACACCCTGGGGGCTTGCTTGCACCTCGCGATGAGGTAGGTCTGCTCCATCGGGAGGCTGCTCGTCGACAGACAAGGTAAACCACCCCTTTCCGTATCACTTCCCTTGCATCATCTCAGGAAACCAACATTCTCGCACCCGAAGGCGCAACGAAGCAGTTTAGCCCATGCAGGCGCTGACGAAGACCACAATTTCCGTTCGGCAAAAATAACAGCGTGCGGTGCAGGCCCTACACCTGCACCTTTCCTGCCAGTACGGCGCGGTAGTCGTCCAGGTTCTGGCGCAGCAGGCTGGGAATATCCAGCTGATAGGGGCACCGGGTCATGCAGACGCCGCATTCGGTGCACTCTTCCACCAGTTCCATCTTCTCCTGCCATTCGGGCGAGAGCCATGCCTGCGAGGGCGCGCGGCGGATCATGAGCGACATGCGCGCGTCCATGCTGATGGGGATGCCCGCGGTGCATGGCGCGCAGTAGCCGCAGCCGCGGCAGAAACCTCCGGCAAGCTGGGTGCGCTCGGACGCAAAGAACGCCTCCATCCGGGGTGTGACCTGCGGGGTGTCGCCCATGAACGCCAGCCACTGATCCAGCTCGCACGCCCGCTGCACACCCCAGATAGGAAGCACATTAGGGTAGCGGGTCATGAAGGCCATGGCGGCTTCGGCGTTGGTGATGAGACCGCCGGCCAGGCCTTTCATGGCGATGAAGCCCACGTCGTTGCGGGCGCAGGTTTCCACCAGGGCGACCTCGCGGTTGCTGGCCAGGTAGCTGAAGGGGAACTGCAGCGTCTCGTACAGGCCGCTTTCCGCAATTTCCTCGGCCACCGCGATCAGGTGCGCCGTGATGCCGATATGGCGAATAAGCCCGCGATCGCGCGCCTCCAGCAGGCACTCGTACATGCCGGTGCCGTCGCCGGGCCGGTAGCAGCGGGGCACGCAGTGCAGCTGGTAGAGGTCCAGGTAGTCAGTGCCCAAGGTGCGAAGCGACGTCTCCAGGTCGCGCCAGAAGCCCTCCGGCGTCTCGGCCATGGTCTTGCTGGCGATGGCCACCTGGTCACGCACGTCGGCCAGAGCCTTGCCCACGCGCTCCTCGCTGGTGGTGTAGGCCCTCGCCGTGTCGAAGAAGGTCATACCGCCCTCGAAGGCCCGACGCACCAGCGCCACCGCCTGCTCCTCGGTGCAACGCTGGATAGGCAGCGCCCCGAAAGCGTTCTGCGGCGATGCGATGCCCGACTTGCCCAAAACCACGGTGTTCATGAAAGCCCCCTGCCCGATTGCGACCGTCCCCTGACGAGCATACCGCTACCGGGCGCCGCTAAAACGCATCTCGCCAATTCTACAAACAGCCCGCGCGCAACCCGGCGGGCCGTCCCCTACCGCCCCAGGTCGCGGGCGGCTTGGGCGGCGTTAGCGGCGGTTTCGGTGAAGCCCTCGCTGTAGGCAGAGGGCACCACCACCATGGACCCGTTCTCCCGCACGCTGTCGTAGACCAGGTTCATGGTGCGCAGCTTCAGTGCGGCGTCGGGCTGGCCGTACACCTGGGCGGCTTCCACGTACAGCTCGGACACGTCGCGCTCCACCTCGGCCAGGATCAGCCGCGCGTCACGCTCGCGCTCGGCCTGGGCCTGCCGGGCCATGGAGGCCTGCAGCTCCTTGGGAATCACGATATCGCGGATCTCCACCGACACCACGGCGATACCCCACTCGTCAACCTTCTCGGAGATGATGCGCTTCAGTTCGTCGTCCAGGTAGGTGCGGCGCATGGCAATCTCGGACAGGCAGATCTGGCCGATGACGTCGCGCATGGCCGTCTGGGCCGCCAGCGAGATGACCGCCTCGAAATTCTGGACCTCCTTGCAGGCGCGCTCCACGTCCATGACCACCCAGAACAGCACCGTGTCAACGTCCACCGGCACCAAATCCGACGACAGCGTCTCCTCGGCCTCGAAGGAGATGGTGCGCACGCGCTGGTCCACCTTGGCGGCCTCGGACTCCACGATGGGGATGGTGAAGTAGATGCCCGGCCCCGCCAGGCGGTTGAAGCGCCCGAAGCGCATGATGACCGCTTTCTCCCATTCGAAGGCGATATGCACGGCGTTGGCGCACAGAAAGCCGACCACGCAGGCACCGGCGATGGTGAAGATGCTCACGTGCTCCCAGGTGACCGCTAGAAACGCCACGGCCGGCACCAGGAACATCACCGCCGTGAACAGAAACGCGCCCGCCCGGGACGTCGTGGTGGTCTGAATGCCGAAATCGTCGGCCTTGCCCAATCTCTTCGAGGCACCTGCCGCCTCGCCTGACCGCTTGCTCCGAGCCATAAATCCCTCCGTGCCGTCCGCTAACTCTCCCGACGCCTTGCAACCCTCCTGGTGACCTGGTTCACCACGTCATCCAGGGGGACCCCCAACTCCAGGCATTGGTTGATCATCATGTCGATGACGGTGTCGGCCGGCGAGTCCTCCACTGCCTCGGCCGGGCGCGCCAGCTCGTTGACGAAGGTGCCCTTGCCCCGCCGCGACATGAGGTAGCCGTCGTGCAGCAGGCTGAGGTACACCTTGTTCACCGTGTTGTAGTTGATCTTCAGGGCGATGGCCAGCTCGCGCACCGTGGGCAGCTTGTCGCCGGGCTTGTAGTAGCCCGAAGCGATCAGGTACACGATGCGGTTCTTCAGCTGCAGCCAGATAGGCGTGGAGCTGCTCTCGTCTATCTCGAAGGCATCCTGCACCTGGTACTGCCCTTCTCCGCGTCGGATACGTCGCCGCCATGGCTACAAACCTGAGAACATGAAGGCGGAAAGATGCACGCCGGCACCGATCATGCAGTACCTCAGCGACAGCCCGCCTATAAGAATGCAGGCACCGATGATAGCATAGGGCGCCAGGGTTTTCGGAGGGGCGACGGAAAACACCAGCCCGAACGCAGGAGGGGCCGCCATGCCCACCGCGACGAAGCCGATCCAGAACATGGGGGCGTATGTCCCGGAAACCAGCTCGCCAAGGGAAGCAGAAGCGGCCTCCGACGAAGAAAAGCAAAGCATTGCGCCCATAAGGGCCACCACCACGACCTCGGCCGTCACCACGAAAGTGTCCATGCGCACGGCGAAGGCCAGCGGGAACGCGAACTTGGGCTCGTCCCAGAACACCACCGTGGCGATGATCATGAGCGCACCCAAGCCGGTGGCGCAGGAGGACAGAGCGAAGAGCACGGGCAGAAGCGGCGTGTTCCACAGCGGCACCGACGGCATCAGGCACAGAAGCACGCCGGTGTAGACCATGACCACCACGGCCAGCACCAGGGCGATGCCGGCAACGATGCGCGCGCCGCGGGCGAAACGCGGAGTCTCCGCCACGCCCCGCGACGCCGCCCAAGCCAGAACGACCAGGGCCGCCATGAAGCACCCGAGCGTGAGCGCTCCCACGGAGATGGCCGAGAACGTGGGCTTGAACAGCAGCAGATGGGCGTTGTCCAGGCTGGGCAGGTCCCCCAGCAGGCACGTGGCTCCCGCTGCCGAGGCCAGAAGGCCCACCACCAGCACCGGGGCACCCATCTTGCGGGCGATTCGGCTGATCACGGCCCGGTCGACGCCTTGGACGCGGGAGAGCGCCCGCAGCGCGACCGAACCCATGAGGAAGGTGCCTGAGCCCACTCCGCCCAGGAACAGATACCACACGATGAGCTCGTCGAAGAGCACGGCACCCTCCCCCGCCGCTGCGCCGAGGGCCAAGGCCGCGCGCCGAAGCACGACCGCGACCCCAGCCCCTAACCAGTACTACTTCACATAGTGCACGTTCGGCTCGGTGCCGGCATTTTCAAGCAGCCGAACCGTCTGCTTGCCGGCCAGGAACTTGCTAACATCGCTGTTGGGATCATCCAGGTCGCCCCAGAAGCGGGCGCGCGCCGGACACAGGTCCATGCAGGCAGGTACTTCGCCGCGATCGATGCGGTTAGCGCAACCGGTGCACTTGCCCACCGTCGCTTGCTTGTGTTCGGGCGCATCGTAGTCGCCTACGGCAAAATCCATGGAGAATGTCGGCTCCTTGTCATAGAGTACGCGCACATTGTACGGACAAGCGGCAATACACGATGCGCAGCCGATACAGGTATCCACGTCTACGGAAACGATGCCGTCCTCACGCTTGAACGAGGCGCCGGTCGGACACACGTCCACGCAGGCAGGATTCTCGCAGTGCTGGCAGTTCACAGGGTAATAGTTCATTTCCAAATTGCCAGGATATTCGCCGCGCGCAGTGTCGGGAGCCTCGCCGCCGTCGCTGCGAATGTTGTTCCACCACACCTCTTCCGGCAGGTTGTTGCTCATCTTGCACGCGACCGCACAGGTGTGGCAGCCGATGCAACGGGTGACGTCAATTGCCATTCCGAATTTCATAGCGTCCCCCTTACGCCTTCTCGATCTCGATGAGAGCGTCGAAGAAGCAGTTGTTCGGTGTAAACGGATTAAAGACACGGGAGGTCAGATTGGAGTAATGCCCCTTCTTGAATTGGTCCTCTTCCCATCCCTTCGGAGCGATGACGACGCCAGGACGCGCACCGGGATGGATATTGGCCTTGAAAACGGCCTCGCCGCGATCGTTGAAGGCGCGCACGTAATCGCCTTCTTTGATGCCGCGAGCCTCGGCATCGGTCGGGTGAATACGGATGACCGGCTCGTTGTACAGCTCAAGCAACCAAGGCGAGTGACCCCACTGAGTGTGGCATTTCATCTTGTTGCGCTCGGTGGTGAAGATGAGCGGGAAGCGCGCGGCCAGCGGATTTGCCTCGAACTCGGCAACGGTTTCGGGCCACGCCTCGGTCGGCGGCTCCCAATAAGGCAGACGGTTCTTTTCCACGTCGAAGGACTGACCGTAGACGATGTAGGGGGTCGGCGACTCGTAGTACAAGTTCAGACGGGTGGAAGACGTGCGGAACACGCCGTTCTCGCCATGGATGTAGAAGGGGTCACCCGACAGAATCTCGATGACCTTTTCCTTCTTCAAACGATCCCAGGTGATATTGTCGGCTTTTGCAAGGTCGTTGTTCAGCGTACCCGCCAGATAATCCTCAAGCGTCATCTCGAAGCCCTCGATGCCCATGCCCTTGGCGAGCAGGTTGACGATCTCCACGTCGGTCTTGCTTTCGTAGAGCGGGTCGATGACCTTCTCCTGCAAGATGAGATAGGGCGACGTCTGCGGCATGATTTCCATCGACTCGAACCAATGCACGCAAGGCAGCACGATGTCGGCGTAGTGAGCGGTATCGCCCAAACGCATGTCTACCACAACCACCAAATCAAGCATGTTGAACAGCTCTATCCAAGAGTTGCGGTCGGTCTGGTTGCCCAGCGGATTGCTGACCCAAATGTACAGACTGCGCAGATCGAAGGGCTTGCCTTCCACTTCCTTGGCCTTAACCTGTTCGAGCATGGCCGGGGAGACCGTGGTCAGGGTTGCGGCGGCGCCCTGCGGGGTGAGCAGCGCGGGCTTCACGTACTTCATAAGGCCCGCATAGGTCCAGTCGTATCCGCAGCTGGCGCCAGGGCGGCCGACGTTATGCGTGATGGCGGCCATGGCGTACTGGGTGAAGTACACGCGCTCGCCGTTCACGTAGTGGTCGGGACCAAAGCCCTGGTAAATGGTGGAGGGGCCTTCAGCGTACATCTTCGCAAGATCGCGAATGGTGTCCTCGGAGATGTCGCACAGTTCGGCGGCACGGGCAACCGTCCACGGCTTGCAGCTCTCCACGAGCAGCGTGTAGGCGCAGGTTACCTCATTGCCTTCTATCTCGAAGCTGCCTTCGATTACCGGGTCGGCGATTTCCTCCACCGTACCCACGTTGCCGTCCGCATCGCGAACCAGAATCGGATCGACCGGGACCTCCTGGCCGGCGGCGTTCACGGTGGTAGTGGGCTCGATGCCGATGTCGCTACCGCGCAAAAACTTACCATCGGACGCCTTTACCAGGTACGGGCCGACGGTGGCGGCCTTTATGTAATCAGCGTCAATCCAGCCGTTATCAACGATCTCGTTGATCATGGCCATGAGCAGCGCATTGTCCGTACCGGGACGAACCGGGACGAACACGTCCGCACGCGACGCAGACAAGGTAAAGTTCGGGTCGATAACGATGATTTTCGCCCCTGCTTCCTTGGCATCCATGATGAAGTGCCAGTTCTGCGGCTGAGCCACGGAAGGATTGGTGCCCCACAGGAAAACGTACTTCGCATTCACGATGTCCGCAATTTCGTTGCCCAGGAACGCCTCGCCTACACCTTCCGCATGGAGGCCAGCGTGAAAATAGCAGTTGTCATAGCAGAACTGCACCAACGTGCCGCCCATGGCATCGCGCAAGCGGCCCGCATAGTTCGTCGCCGCAACGCCGAAGTTGCCCGACCCCGCCATGAAAGCGATGCTCTCAGGACCAGATTCGGCCTGGTACTGCTTCCACTTAGTGGTAATCTCCTCGATAGCTTCGTCCCAGGTGATCTGCTCCCACTCGCCGGCACCGCGATCGCCTACACGGCGGATGGGTGCCTTCAGGCGATCGGGGTCGTAGATGCGCTGCAGATGGGAATGGCCACGCTGGCAAATGCGGCTGTAGTCGGGATTGGGAAGCTTCGTCGCCGTGGTGGCAACCACCTTCCCATCGCGGACCTTCACGTCCAGCGAGCACCCTCCGAAACAGTTGCCGCGGCAAACACCCTGGTAGATTTCCTCGGGCGGGGCCTGGACCGGCTTCTTCTCGGGCTCAGCCTGGGCCTTCACCTCGTCGGAACCGTCGTCGGTCGTGGCCGGGGCGTCGGTTTTGCCCGACGAGCATCCGGTTGCGGCCAGGGCGGCGAAGCCGGCGGTCGCGGCCGTCCCCTTCAGAAACGTCCTGCGCCCGATGCTGCGGGCTCGCGTCGCATCGCTTTTCGCCATTGTCCCTCCTCTTTCTCTGTCCGCCGTCCGCCCCGCTCTCCCAGCGGTTCCATCGGGCGGCGCTGTCGTAGCTCTCGTCATGCAAAACGACATGTCGCAGAAAAAGGAATGCGAAGGCTAGCTAGACCTTCTCCCTCTCCATGGGCGGCATATTATCATACTAATCGTATGATTGATATAGTTTTTGTAGGACAAGGCTATCTTGTTTGAGAATAACTTTTGCCGCAGTCGGATACCCTCCTGCGGACACAGCGTCAGGACGTCGCGTCACCTTGATGACCCGTGCCAGCCTATTTGACCCAACGCCTCCGGTTCCTAGCGGCCTGCATCGACTCCGCGAGAAGCGAAGCCTAATCTCAACCCTTTTCGGCTCCCAGACAGGCGGCCAAGCAAGCAAGCAAGCAAGCAAGCAAGCAATTATATGCTACTTCTACCATATAAAATAGAACATTAATATGGTATAGTACACCTCTTAGCAAAACATTTGTTTTAAAAACAAGGTATGGGGCGGTTAGTAACGGTTGACGTTAATAACGCAAGGGGTTACTATGATCGTATCGTTCGGAGATAAGGATACGGAGCGGTTGTTCGGGAGAAATCACGTGAAGCGATTCGCCTCTTTCGAGCGAGTCGCCCTGCGAAAACTACGGCAGCTGCAGATCGCGGGCGATCTGCAAGATTTACGCATTCCGCCCGGCAATCACCTGGAGAAACTCTCAGGCGACCTGGAAGGGT
Source organism: Eggerthellaceae bacterium (assembly GCA_910575165.1). GTDB lineage: Bacteria > Actinomycetota > Coriobacteriia > Coriobacteriales > Eggerthellaceae > Xiamenia > Xiamenia aquisgranensis. The sequence continues at coordinate 254,681 of CAJTDS010000002.1, read as the reverse complement.
TCTGGAGCATTCGCATAAACGACCAGTTCCGCATCTGTTTCGAATGGACGAGCGCCGGCCCCGCGGGCGTCACTATCGTCGACTATCACTAGGGAGTCGAACATGGCAAAGCATCTCGCGCCCGTAACGCCGGGCGAATTACTGAACGAGGAGTTTCTGAAGCCCATGGGCATTTCGCAGTACCGCCTCGCCAAGGAAACTGGCATGCCCGCACAACGCATTGGGCAAATCGTCCTGGGACGCCGGTCGATCACCGCCGAAACCGATCTGCGCCTCTGTCGCTTCTTCGGGCTCACCGACGGATACTGGCTGCGCGCACAGGATGCCTACGACCTGGAAATGGCAAGGCAGAGGATCGGCAGGAATCTGGAGAACATCAAGCCCTGGAGCTGCGCCGCTTGTCTTTAGGGACGGCGGTCAAGCACGGTGCCGTCGCGGCCGATGGTCACTACGGACCAGGGGATGAACTTACCGCTTTGCTGCAGCGCCTTGATGGCGGCGTTCTCCAGGCCACCGCAGCACGGCACGTCCATGCGCAGCACCTCGACGCTCTGAATGGGGTTGTTGGCGATGATGGCCGCCAGCTTCTCGCTGTAATCGATGTTGTCGAGCTTCGGGCAGCCGATGATGGTCACGCGCCCCGCCATGAAGTCGCGATGGAACGCCCCGTAGGCAAAGGCCGTGCAGTCGGCAGCGATGAGCAGCTTGGCATTCTGGAAGAAGGGGGCCGTCACCGGGACCAGCTTGATCTGGCAAGGCCATTGGGCCAGCTGGGACGGGACGGGAGCGCTGCTAGCCGAAGCGAAGGAAGCGGAAGCGCGCGCCTGCGCGGGGACGGTAGGTGCAGCAGCGGGTTCGGGCCGAAGCGACGCAGCAGCCGAACCGGGGCAGCCCGCAGGTGAAGCGCTCGCACCGAACGCCGGCATCTCGCGCAGGCTCGCAGGCGCCGATCCCGGGCAGCCGCCCGTAAACCGACCGTCCTCGCGAGCCTCTTCGGCAGCCTTAGCCATCTGAGCCGCCAGCACCGCCGCCTCGTCGTAGGCGGGCGCGTCGCGCTCGACGAAGGTGATAGCGCCCGTGGGGCACGCGGGCAGGCAGTCGCCCAAGCCGTCGCAGAAGTCTTCCCTCGTCAGACGCGCCTTGCCGTCCACCATGGCAATCGCACCTTCGTGACAGGCGCTGGCGCACAAACCGCACCCATTGCACGCATCCTCGTCGATGCGGATGATTCTCCGAAGCATGGCCCACCTTCCCTTCGCCCTACACGCAAGCGCTCGTCTCCAGCGGAGGCGCGGCGGCGCCAAGCAAGCGCTCGCCGCCTGGCGCGCTACCAAGGGCGACACCTTGCCGCCCGGGCGCTCCGTCAAGCATAGCGCCCACGGCCGCCAACAGAAAGCAGTCGTTACCCGTTCGATTCCAGAATAGGCCTTGCCCGTGCTCCCGCGCGCATAGGACCCGAACAGGTACACGATTTGCACAGCGTCGAAGGATGCTTCAGCAGCGCGCAGGTGCAGTGCCCCGAAGTCCCAAAGTTCGGGACTTCGTGCTTTTAGAGCACCCTGAAATCTGGGATTTCGTGCAAACAAGCGCCCTTGAAGTTCAGGATTTCGTGCACGCGAGTGCGAAAGGCAAGGTCACCGAATCCGTCTCCTGCCGGCCTCTCCGCGCTCCGCTGGCGCTATTTCGCCCGCAGGCCCCGCCAGTGCAGAAAGGCGTGGACCAGCAGGGCCGCTAGCAAAAGCTTGGCCGAGAAGGAGTGCAACGGGTCCCAGAAGAAGTAGCCCGGCGAGAAGAGGCCCATCGCCGGCAGCACCGTGGCCGACACCATGAGGCCCGACACGGCGCACAAGGCAAGGGAGGCGAACACCAGGCAGTCGACCGCCGCCCCCAGCCGCAGCCGCCCGCCGCGGCGTGCGAGCGCGGGGAGCCGCCAGGCGTGCGCCCCGCAATGGACCAGCAGCGCCGCGGTTGCCGCCAGGCCCAACCATTCGTGGGCCGGCACCCCCGTGAGCACGGGCAGCATGGCCGCGCCCGCCAGCACCGCCAGCACGACCACGGCCCAGCGCCTGCGCACGAAGGCTCCCAGGCGCGGTTTCCGTCCGGACGCCTCGGCGCCCGACCTGCGATTCTCACCGGTCACAGCCATGCTACCTCACCCGCTTCACGACAACCACCAGCCCCATGACCAGCAGCACCGGCAGCACCACCCACAGGTTCAGGCTGGCGTCGGAGGCCTTGTGGTACCGATCGACCAGCACGTCCCACCCGTGGCATTCCTCGCTCGTGCAGGGGGATTCCGGGCAGGTCATAAGCGTTGCGCCGTCGGGCTCGGGGACGGACTCGTAGTCGTGGCAGCGCCCGTCGGCGCACCCGGTGGCCGGGCAGGGGGAATCCACGGCGATAGGCTGGGGCAGCCCAGCTTCGGCCACAAGGGCCGAAGCACCCAGCGCAAGCCCCGCGCACACAGCCGCGAACAGGGCGAACGCCAGCACGATGCCCGCCGCCTTCCCTTTCGCCATCGCCTCTCCCCTCTTCCGCATGCCAGGCAGCCACCTAACTTGCCAAGGCCGCCAAGCCCGCAGCCGACCCGGCGACCCGCCCGCAGGCGGCGGCACCGCACGCACCATCACCTTAATCAGCCGGTGCCGCACCCCTCGTACAGGCACGGCACCGGCAACGTCGCGCAATCATCGAACTCCCGCGCTGGGCCTTAGTCCTCTTTCGGACGCAGGGGCAGGAACTTCACGCCCAGGCAGAAGATGAGCACGGCCAGCGCCACCACGCCCAGGGCCACGCCGAACTCCAGAGGCGTCGGCCAGTACACCAGGCCGCTGTAGGCCCCGCTGAAACCGGATTCCCAGTTGGTCACCGAAAGCGAGGTCACCGGACCGGGCATGTCGAGGTTGGTCAGCTGGAAACCGCCCACCAGCAGCTGCACGCGCTTGCAGAAGATGCCCGCGATGGCCAGCACGGCGCCCACCGCCAGCAGGCCGGGCTTGCGCAGCGAAGGCACGAAGCACACCGCCGCGCACAGGATGCACCCGATGATCTCCACCCAGAAGAACGGAGCCAACGGGCCCGACACCAGCATGGTCACAACCTCCATGCCGCCGGCGGCCGGGAAGGCCTCGGTCAGCAAATCGCAGCCGAAGAAGTACAGGTCTACGCACACGAAGGCGCCCAGAAGCTTCGCCAGCTTCACCAGGTTCTCGCGACTGAACTCCAGGTAGCCGGCCTTGGAAAGCCCCATGCACACCAGCATGACCAGCCCCGTGCCGCACACCAGAGCTGACGACACGAACCAGGGGGCCAGAAGCGCCGTATGCCACATCTCGCGCCCCACCTGCAGCCCGAAGATCCACGCGGTCACGGAATGCACCAGCACCGCGCACACCAGGGCAATCACGCTGATCACGCGCAGGGCGGCAGCGGACACCTTGCCCTTCTCGGACTGCACCTGAGCCCACAGGTACACGCAGGACAGGATAAGGTAGGTGCCCAGCACCACGATGTCCCACATGAGCGGGGAGCCCAGGTTCGAATAGGCGAACAGCTCCCACAGCCGAACGGGCTGGCCCAGGTCGACCACCACGAAGCCGATGGCGGCCACGGTGCAGGCGATAGATGAGTACACCGCCACCTTCGAGATGCCGCCGAAGCCCTTGATCCCGAAGGCCTTCGGCACCGAGGAGATGATCAGGCCGCCGGCGGACAGGCCCACGAAGAACATGAACATGGTGATGTAGAGGCCCCAGGAGTCCAGGTTGCGCATGGCGGTCTGCACCATGCCGCCGGAAAGCTGGATGCCCCACAGCGCCACGCCGGCCACGGTGAGCACGCCCGACACGCCGATGACGGCGTTCAAGGCCGCACCACCCCAGGCCTGGGCCTTCTCCTTGGCGCGTTCGGCGCTGCGGCCGGCAGCGCTGGCAGCCTCGCGCCCCCCTTCGCTGAAGTCCATCTCGTCGGACACCGCAACGTCTGAAAACTGCATATTCGTCATCGATCGGCCCTCCTATACGAGGTAGTAGACGGAGGGATTGGTGCCCTCCTCGGCCAGCAGCTGCTTGGAGGACCGCTCGCGCACCAGCGTCGCCACCTCGGAGGAGGGGTCGTCCAGGTCGCCCCAGAAGCGGGCGCGGGCCAGGCACGTGGTCACGCACATGGGCTGCTCGCCCTTGGCCAGCCTGTGCCAGCACATGGTGCACTTCTCCACAACGTGCTTCTGGTGCTCGGGCACCTCGGCATCTCCCACGGGGAAGTCGATCACATGCTGCGGCTCCTCCCAGTTGAAGGAGCGCACGCCGGTGTAGGGGCAGGCGCCCATGCACATGCGGCAGCCGATGCACTTGTCGTAGTCCTGGCGCACCACGCCGGTCTCCGGGTCCTTGTAGGTGGCGCCCACCGGGCACACCTTCACGCAGGCCGGGTTCTCGCAGTGCTGGCAGGCCACGGTCACGTAGCTCATGGACACGTTGGGGAACTCGCCCGCCGGCGTGTCCATATGCTCGCCGCCATCGGTCAGGGCCCGGTTCCACCACACGCCCGTGGGCAGGTTGTTCTCAATGCGGCAGGCTACCGAGCAGGTATGGCACCCGATGCACCGCTTCGTATCTATCGCAAATCCGTAGCGCATGATTTAGCCCTCCCATTTCCTGAAGTTGACGCGGGCGTCGTAGAAGGACGCAGCCGAGGGATAGGGGTCCATGCCCGGCTGGGACATCTCCTGGTAACCGCCTTCGATGAACTGCTCGCGCTGCCAGCCCTTGGGGATGGACAGCACGCCCGGCGCGATGGACTCGTCCACCAGGCACTTCACCACGCAATGGCCGCGGTCGTTGTACACTTCCACGATGTCGCCCGTGGTCACTCCGCGCTCGGCAGCATCGCGGCCGTTGACCTTGGCCACCGGCTCGGGGTCGAGCTCGCGCAGAAGCGGCACCACGCCCCACTGGGTGTGCACGCGGAAGCGCGAATGCTCCTGCAAATACACCAGCGGATACTTCTCGGCCAGCGGGTTGTCGATGCCAGCCTCCTCCGGTTCGCGGTAGTACACCAGATGCTCGTTGTCCACGCGGGCCGACAGGTCCTGGCCGTAGTTCAGGCGCGGCTTGGGCTTGTCGGTATACAGGCGCACGCGGCCCTTCTCGGTGGTGAACGGCTTGGTCATGCCGGTGATGAACGACTCTCCCGGCGTGCCGGTGGTCTGGATGACCTTCTCCTCGCGGAAGCGCTCCAGCGACAGGTTCTGGGCCTTGGACGCCTCGTTGGAGAACAGGATGGGCGCCCAGGTGTTGATGTCCTCGCCTTCGGGGAACGACGCCTCGAAGCCCAGCGCGCGGCCCAGAAGCCCGGCAATCTCGGAGTCGCACTTGCTCTCGTACATGGGCTCGATGGCCTTCTCCTGGTAGATGCTGTAGGGGTTGTTGTAGCCGGCGCGGATGTCCTCCACCTCGTACCAGGACGACGCGGGCAGCACCATGTCGGCGTAGCGGGCCGAGTCGGTCATCTCCATGTCGATGACCACGTAGTAGTCCAGATTCGGCAGCAGCCGGTCCAGGAACTCCCGCTGCCCGCCCAGGTTGCTCACGGGGTTCGAACAGTGCGAGATCATCACCTTCATGGGGAAGGGCTGGCCGTTGAGCGTCTGGGTTGCCACGATCTCGGGCATGATGCCGAAGGGGATCACGGCGTTGAGCACCTTGTACTCCGGCGTCACCCACAGCCCCAGCGTCTCCGGCGACCAGCGGGTGGTGAACACGCCGGTGAATCCTGCGCCCGGCTTGGCCAGGTTGCCCGTAAGCGCCATGAGGATGGCGATGGACCAGGTGTTCTGGTAGCCGTTGAGGTAGTGGTCCAAGCCGTAGGTGATGTTGACCGACACCGCGTCCTCAGCGGCGAAGCGCTCGGTGAAGTCCACGACGAACTGCTCGTCGAGGCCGGTCAGGCGCGCCGCTTCGGCGGTGGTGTACTGCTCCAGCTGCTTCTTCAGCAGCGAGTAGGAGGTCTCCAGCTCTATGCCGTCGGGCGTGGTGAAGGTGCCCTCGAGCGCCGGGTCCTGGGCCTCGTCTATAAGCGCGATGCTGTTCGTGGCGTTATCCCACACGTAGTAGTCCACGGGGATGGCGGCCACGGCTGCGGCCACGGCGGTGGGGCCCATGGGGCTGTACTGCTCGGTCAGCTGCTCCACGGCGGCGCCGTAGGCCTGGGCGGCCTCGGGCGGCCAGTTCGTGGTGGCCAGGTGGTTCTTCGTGTCCTTGCGCACCAGGAAGGCGGCGTTGGAGCGGTCCTTGATGAAGTCCCAGTCCACCAAGTCGTGCTTGATGACGTAGTTCGCCATGGCCAGGGCCAGGTAGCCGTCGTGGCCCGGGTTCACGCGGATGTACTCGTCGGAGCGATGGGCGGTGGCGGACTTGATGGGGTCGATGGTGACCACCTTCGTGCCGTTCTCGCGGGCCCACTGGATCCAGCGCCAGCTGTGGGGATGGGTGAACACGGGATTCGTGCCCCACACCACCACCATAGACGAGTCCATGACGCTGTTGGGCTCGTTGCAGTACTGCCAGTCGCCCGTGCCCAGCACGCGGTCGATACCGTGGCCTGCGGCGTAGTCGTAGCAGGCGGCCGTCTTCACGGCGCCCAGGCAGGCGCACAAGCGCGGGAACAGGCCGTAGACGCCGTTGATGTAGCCGTAGTTGCCCGAAGCGGCGTCGAAGGCGATGGCCGAGGCGCCGTAGGCATCAATGGTCTCCTGCATCTTGCCGGCAATCTCGGTGATAGCCTCGTCCCAGCTCACGCGCTCCCATTCGCCAGCACCGCGCTCGGTTCCCGCCACGCGGCGCATGGGGTACTGGATGCGCGTGGGACTGTAGATGCGCTCGACGTAGGACAAGCCCTTCAGGCAGCAGCCGGTATAGCCGGGCTCCGGGTAGTCGCCCGGGGCCAGCTTCACCAGCTTGCCGTCGCGCACGTGGGCGATCAACCGGCACGATCCCATGCAGTTCGACCGGCAGTTGCAGTTGAACAGCTGCTCGCCGCCATCGCCCTCCCCCTCCTGGGACTCGGCGAAGGCGGACAGGGCGCCGTAGGAGCCGCCGGCAAGGCAGCCAGCTCCCGCAAGGATCCCTGTCGTCTTGAGGAACGAGCGGCGCGTAATCGTGGTACCACTCATGCAATGCCCCCTTCTTCCTTTGATGACGGAGGGAGTAAGCGAACAACCCCTGGCAAGCATGAACCAAAGCCGCAGGCCTGGCCCCTCGTCCCCTCCGTGGCGGCGCATCCCGGACAGCCGAGGCGTCCCCCTCTCCGATGCGCGTTCGCCGAACCTGATGTTTGAGAATCGGCCGGATTCTATCTTGTCACAGTCTGTCATACGCACGTAGGCGCCGTCAAGACAAATTCTATGACAATCTATGACAATGGGGATTTTTTTAGTTTACCAGTAGAAACATAATCGGACGCACCGAAAAAGCCCTTCAATCAACCGCCGAAGGGCTTTCCGTCTACCCGACAGCGAGCACCGCTCGCCGCCGTGGTATCGAGCGCATCGGGCCGCTACCGAGCCGCCTGCTGCACTGCGCGGGCAACCTTGTCGGCGCCGTCGGGGCCTTCGGTGAACCCTTCGCTGAATGCGCTGGGGATGACCAGGGTGCCGCCGGAGTGCTTCACCGACTCGTAGGCCAAGTGCATGGTGCGCAAGCGCATGGCCTCGGCATCGCCCTCGTAGTTGGCGGAGGCGTCCTTGAGCATGGCGGAGATGTCGCCCTCGGCCTCGGCCAGGATCATGCGCGCGTTGCGCTCGCGGGCAGCTATGGCCTCGGCCGCCATGGCACTCTGCAGCTCCTTGGGAACCACGATGTCGCGTACCTCCACGTCGATGACGGTGATGCCCCATTCCGCAAGCTTGCCCTCGAGCACGTCCTTCAGCTCGGCGTCCAGCTGGTCGCGGCGCGTGGCCACTTCCGAAAGCGACGCCCGCCCGATAGCCTTTCGCAGCATGGCCTGGGACATCCACGACACAGCGCTCGCGTAGTCCTCCACCTCCATGGTGGCCTTCTTCGCCGAGAACACCATCCAGAAGATCACCGCGTCCACGTTGATGGGCACCAAATCGCTGGTGAGGGTTTCCTCGGCGCCGAAGTAGGTGGCGATGACGCGCTGGTCCACCCGCAGAGTGTAGAACTCCACAAGCGGCCAGGTGAACACGATGCCCGGCCCCGCCACGCGGTTGAACTTGCCGAAGCGCATGACCACGGCCTTCTCCCACTCCATGACCACGTGGATCGACGACGCCGCCAGCCAGCCGGCAAGCGCCGCCACTACCACGGCTGTCACCCCCACACGGCCCCCGATGACGCCAAACAGCGCCAGCACCACGGCCACCGCCGCCGCAAACACAGCCACGGTGAACAGGATGGCGCCGTTGCGCGAGGTTCTCCTACGCCCCGATTCCGCCGACATGGCGTTGTGGCTCAGGTTCGGCTCCGGGGAATTTGACGACGAGGCCGCGGCCGGTTGCTTCCTTCTGCTCATGGTCGGCTCCTTGGTTCTTGTGGCGCTTGAGCTTCTCTTTCCTGATGCTATGCGCGAACTGGGCTTCTATGTCTTCCAGCGTCATGCCCAGCTCCTGGCAGCGCTGCAGGTACTCCGCCGTGACGATCTCCACGGTAACGGCGATGGACACGCCGGGCTTCTCGCTCACGTCGCAGACGAAGGCCCCCTGGCGGTGCTTCGATTGGATGAAGCCATCCTCCTCCAGGCTCTGGTACACCTTGCTCACGGTGTTGTAGTTGATTTCCACGTCGGCCGCCAAGCCGCGCACCGTGGGCAGCTGGTCGCCCGGCAGGTAGTAGCCCGAGGTGATGAGGTAGATGAAGCGGTTCTTCAGCTGCAGCCAGATGGGCACGCTGCTCTCCGAGTCGAGCTCGAACAGGTCCTTCGCCGTGCGCGTTTTGCGTGCCTTCATAGTCGTCGGCTCCTCTTCCCCACCGAAAACCCGAAGCAGCCGCTCGCGAGCCGCCCCCTCGCTCGCCGCCGTGCCGCTGCTTGCCTTTGCGATGCCCCATTCTCTCATAAGGAAAGCCCCTGGGACAGGGTGGCGTCCTGCAATTCCAGCGACGGCTGCTCGGCGGCGCCGGTCACCGCGAACCGTAGGCACACGCCTCCTACCAGCACCAACACCGCAGCCGCCACCAGCGCAGGAGACAAGCCCGCGACGACTTCGTCAAAAGCAGCCGTTGCAGTACGGCCCCTGGCGGGCGGCGACGGCGCGGGCGAGGACGACACCGGGGCCGGCCGACGATGGCAAGCCGCCCTCAAACGACCGACGGCGCCCGCGGCCTCAAGCGCAAGCGGCGCCGCCATGCCGCAGAGCGCAAAGCCGCCCCACCACAGAAGCGCCTGCTCGCCGGAAACAAGGTTGGCGCAGGCCGCCTGGGTGGCCCCATGGCCCGAACCGCCCGCCAACGCCAGGAAGGCCCCGGCCGCGGCCGCTTCCAGAACGATCGCGATGCCGTCGGCGGCGGCTAGCACCCGCCCCAGCCGCTGCACTCCAGCGCTGCGGCGGACGAACAGGCAGGCAAGCGACACCGTCGCCATGCCGCACGACGCCGACGACAGCACGAACAGCGCCGGCAGCAACGGGCTCTTCCACAGCGCGAAGCCGCCCAGCATCTGCAACAGGAAGCCCGTGTAGGCCATTACGAACAGGGCAGCGGGAACCAAGGTCACTTCCACCGCGCGAACAACCAGGGTAGCAACCGTCGGCACGTACAGCCAGCGCACCGCCGTGGCCGCCAGGGCAAGCGCCACCGTCAGGCACAGCCCGTACACGCCGGCAGTCATTAGGTTGAACGTACCGGAGAACAGCATCTCCAACGCACGGTCGCCCTTCCCCAGGTCAAGCAGCAGGCACAGTACGCCGAACACCACCAGCGCCGTTCCGGACAGAAACCCCAAGGCCAGAACCCGTCGCTCGGGCACGGACGCCGCACCATCCTCGCACGAAGCCCGGCCGAAGGGCTCGCGCAGCCACAGCAAGTCGGCCAAGCTGCATACGGCCAAGCAACCCGCACCCGTCCCCCCAAGGAACAGGTAGAGCACCGAAAGCTCCCCCAGCATCCGACCCCCTCGGACAGCGCCTTCCCCAAACGACCCGCGCCCAACCGTGAGCGCCCTGTCTCCAGACGAAGGCCAGTATGCCACATCCCAGCGCAAATGTATATGACACGGTGTCATAGCTTTACGACCCATGGGCCGAACCAACGGCCGTTTCGGCAGCGCAGCGCCACACAACCAGTCCCTTGGACGCCCAGCCGTTCCTCCCTGCCGCACTGCCCAGCCTAACCAATCTCACAGTCTCCCTGTGAAAGTTTGCCCACGAACCGGCGATTGCGATTGACATCAAGCGCAGTCGAGGCGCTATGCTGGGCATAACAGTCAGGCAGGTGCCCTACCGGCAGTTTCGGCTGCGTCTACGGTCCCCCGCCCTTACCCGAAAGGAAGCCCCATGGCGAAGCCTATCGTGTACTTCACCCGTGAAATCAGCCCGGAAAACGTCGTGCGCCTGTACGAGGCCCTGGGCGTGCAGCTGCCCGGACCCGTGGCCGTAAAGGTTCATTCCGGCGAGAAGGGCAACCAGAACTACCTGCGCCCGGAGTTCCTGAAGCCCATGATTGACCAGGTGGGCGGCACCGTGGTGGAGTGCAACACCGCCTACGAGGGCGAGCGCAACGACACCTGCAAGCACGAGCGCCTGATGGCCGAGCACGGCTGGACGGAGCTGTTCAGCGTGGACATCATGGACGCCGACGGTCCCGACCTGGTGCTTCCCATCGAGAACGGGCGCGTGCTGAAGCGCAACTACGTGGGCGCGCACGTGGCCGACTACGCCAGCATGCTGGTGGTCTCGCACTTCAAAGGGCATCCCATGGGCGGGTTCGGCGGTGCGCTCAAGCAGCTGTCCATCGGGTGCGCCTCCAGCGCAGGCAAGGCCTACATCCACAGCGGCGGCGCCACTGCCGAGCAGAGCGAATGCTGGGACAAGGTGGCCGAGCAGGACGACTTCCTGGAAGCCATGGCCGAGGCCGCCGAAACAGTGGTGAACCACTTCGGGAGCAACCTTGCCTACATAAGCATCGCCTGCAACCTGTCGGTGGACTGCGACTGCTGCGCCGTGGCCGAGGACCCCTGCATGAGCGACATCGGCATCTTCGCGAGCCTTGACCCGGTGGCCATCGACCAGGCTTGCATCGACGCCGTCGTGAACTCCAACGACCCCGGCCGAGACCACTTCCTGGAGCGCGTGAACTCCCGTCACGGCACCAAGATCATCGAGGACGCCGCCCGCCTAGGCTACGGCACCCGAGACTACGACCTGGTGGAGCTGTAAGGGCCAGAGGCGACAGGCTCGCCGCAGCGCCTCTTTACGGCAGCAGCAGCTGGGCTATTTGGACGGCGTTCAGGGCCGCTCCTTTGCGAATCTGGTCGGCTACGTTCCAGAAGGCCAGGCCGTGGGGCACGGTGGGGTCCTTGCGCAAACGACCCACGTAGGAGCCGTCGGTGCCGGCCAGAAGGCCGGGCATGGGGTAGCTCTTGGCCTCGGGGTCGTCCATGAGCGTGACGCCGGGGGCCGCCTCCAGCGCCGCACGGGCCGCCTCCACCGACACCTCGCCTTCGAACTCCACGTTGATGGCCTCGCCGTGGCAGCGCAGCACGGGCACGCGCACGCAGGTGGCGCTCACCTGGATGTTCGAGTCGCCCATGATCTTCTTGGTCTCCACCACCATCTTCCATTCCTCCTTGGTGGAGCCGTCGTCCATGAATACGTCGATGTGGGGGATGCAGTTGAAGGCGATGCGGTGCGCGAAGGCGCTCACGGTCAGCTCGTCCTCGGGAGTGCCGCCCAGAAACTCGCGGGTCTGGTCGTAGAGCTCGGCCATGGCGGGGGCTCCGGCGCCGGACGCGGCCTGGTAGGTGGCCACCACCACGCGCTTGATGGGCGAGATATCGTAGAGCGGCTTTAGGGCCACCACCATCTGGATGGTGGAGCAGTTGGGGTTGGCGATGACGCCGGAATGCCACGCCACGTCGCCCGGGTTCACTTCGGGCACCACCAGCGGCACGTCCTCGTCCATGCGGAAGGCGCTGGAGTTGTCGATCATGACCGCGCCGGCGTCCACCACGGCCTGGCGCATGGCCTTCGACACGCCGGCCCCCGCGGAGAAGAGCGCGATGTCAACGCCCTGGAAGCTCTCGGGCGTCATCTCCTGCACTACCAGGTCGCCTGCGGGAACCTGGCCGCACCCCTCGAAGGGAAGCGTCTTGCCGGCGCTGCGGGCCGAAGCCAGGGCGCGCACCTCGGAGGCAGGGAAATTCACGTCGTGCAGCACCTGCAGAAACTCCCGACCCACGGCGCCGGTGGCTCCGCAGACGGCGACAACGGGGTTGGCGGGCATAGGCTTGTTCCAAGTCATGGGATGCTTCCTTTCGAAACGGGCGGGCGCACGAACGCGAGGCGCGGAGGGCGGAGTCGGGCGGGCGAAACGGGCGGGCACGGGCGGATGGACGGGCGGGCGGATCCGATGGCCGCGCACGACCGAGGCACCCGCAGCGGGCAGGCAGCGACCAGCCGCCTAGCGGCCCTTGTTCATCTTGGCGGCAATCTCCTCGGCCGAGAGCTGGGTTTCCTCGAACACGCTGTCGCTATCCAGTCCGAAGGCGGTATGCAGGCAGCGCACGGCGGCAGTTGCCTGGGCGCCGTCGACCACCACCGACAGGCGGATGGGGCTTGTGGAGATGGCGATGATGTTGATCTTGTTCTCGCCCAGGGTCTGGAAGGCCTGCGCGGCCACGCCCGGCGACGACTTCATGCCCGTGCCCACCAGCGACACCTTCGCGATGGACTCGTCAAGCAGGTATTCCTTGGCCGCTATCTGGGGAAGCAGGCGATCCAAGGTCTCGCAGGCGCGGCGCTTGTCGGCGCCGGGGCAGGTGAAGCTGATGTCGGCCAGGCCGTCCTGCGAGGTGTTCTGGATGATCATGTCCACGTTGACGTTGTTGGCCGCCAGGGTGGAGAACACCTTCGCCGCCACGCCGGTGACGTCGGGCACGCCGCGGACGGTGAACTTGATTTCGGACGTGTCGTGGGCGATGCCGGTGATGACGGCTTCCTCCATGTCAAGATCCTCCTTGATGTAGGTGCCTTCGGCGTCGGAGAACGCCGAGCGCGAATGAATGACCACGGACCATTTGCGCGCGAACTCCACGGCGCGCATCTGCAAAACGCCTGCTCCGGCGCCGGAAAGCTCCAACATGTCGTCGTAGGACACCTGGGAGAGCTTGCGGGCGCGCGGGGCTACGCGCGGGTCGGCCGAGTACACGCCGTCCACGTCGGAGTAGATCTCGCACACGTCCGCCCCGATGCCCCAGGCCACCGCCACCGCCGTGGTGTCGGAACCTCCGCGGCCCAACGTGGTGATGTCGCCGTTGGCGTCGATGCCCTGGAAGCCGGCCACCACGGGGATGTAGCCCCGGCCAAGCGCGTCCATGATGCGCTCGTTGTGCACCTTGACGATCTTGGCCTTGGCGTGGGTGCCGTCGGTCTCGATGCCCGCTTGGCGACCGGTGAAGCTCATGGCCTTGTAGCCGCGGGCCTCGATGGCCATGGCCAGAAGCGTCATGGACACCTGCTCGCCGGTGGACAGCAGCCGGTCCATCTCGCGGGCGGGAGGGTTGTCGTTGAGGGCGGCCGCCAAGCCCACCAACTCGTCGGTGGTCTTGCCCATGGCGGACACCACCGCCACCACCTGATGGCCCGCCTGCCGCTTCGCGATCAGCCGCTTCGCCACCATCTGGATGCGCTCGGGTGAGGCAACGGAGGTGCCCCCGAACTTCGCAACAATGAGCGCCATAGCCTTCTTCCTCTAGTCATGCCGAAATCGCGCGAGCCTGCAGCCGACAGCAGCAGCCGATAGCAGCAGCCGACAGCCGCAGCCGACAGCTGCATCCGCCCAGCGCACGACCCTCGAGGAGTGCACGAGGAAGGGGTTCTGCAGGAAATTATGCGGAACCTGCCTCTTATGCGTCCATGCACCCTCTGTCGAGCCGCGGCAAGCCACAGCCAGCTGCATCCGCCCAGCGCAATTGCTCACAAGCACGCTTCACTATAGCAAACGAGCACAGCGCGCCGAGGGACGCACCCGCCCATCGGGGCAATATTCATGCAGAAGCAACAGGAAAAGCGACCAGACGCCGCCAACGAGAGAATGAGCTGCGCCTACACGGCACAATTGAGAAAGCAGCCAGGCGGCGAAAAGGTTTAGGCCGGCTGCTCGCCCGGGCCGTCTTCGGCAAGCAGCGAAGAGGACGAGGCTGCAGGGCGCCTTTTTGCCGCGCCCACGGCAAGGGACAAAGCAAGCCCAACCAAGCAGAGCGCGAACAGGGCCGCCATCACCGCCGGCAGCCCAGCGGCGTCGCCCAAGGCGCCCAAGGCCGGGGACACGCAGCCGCCCACGCACACCGCCACGCCGAAGGACAGCCCCGAGGCCATGCCCAGATGCGCAGGCACGAAGTCCTGGCCCAGGGTGATGGCGGGCGGGTTGAACAGGTTCACGCCCACCGCCAGCAAGACCAGCAGAACCATGGCCAACGGCAAGCTCGCTACCTGCGCAAACGCCAGAAAGCATGCCGCCATGACGGCGAAGCAGCCCGCCATGAGCACCGGCGTGCGCACGAAAGCCGCCACCTTTCCCGCCGCCAGGGTGGCCAGAGCCCCCACGAAGGCGAACAGTGTGATGGTGGAGCTGCCCACGTTCTCCGGCTGCCCCAGCACCCCCACCACGAACAACGGCGCGAAGCTGGTGATGCCGTAGTAGACGATCGATCGCACGGAAAGCGCACCCAGCACCAGGGAGAACGCGCCCCACCGCTCGGGGGCGGCGGACGCGGAGGCTGCGGGGGCGGGTGCGGAGGCGGAAGGGGCGGCGCCGGCCTGGGCCGAAGGGCCGCCTGCCGCAACGCGTTTGCGGCCGCCGTCGTCTTGGATGCCGGCCGCATCTTGCACGCTTCCGCCCGCAGTCGCCGCCAGCGTGCCAGAGGGACGCGCGCCTTCGGCACGTGTCGCCGCCCGCGCGCTTGCACCTGCTACCGCCGCCCCGTCGCCTGCACCCGAGCTCGCGCCCGCCACAGGCGCACCCCCCGCCGGCGAGCCTACGCCCAAGGCCGCGAACCGGCCGTTGTAGCGCAGCATGAACGCGGCATAGGGCAGGCTAAACACCAAATACACCAGGGTGCCCGCCAGCCCGAAGGCCTGCACGGCGGCCACGGTGACAATGGGCCCCACGCAGAACCCCACCTGACCGCCTACGGAAAACAGGCTCATGGACTGGGCCTTCTGCACCGGGTCGGCCCCGCCTGCCAAATTCGCGATGCGACCGCCTTCGGGATGAAGCATGGCAACGCCCACGCCGGACACCACCGCAGCAGCCACCACCATGCCGTAGGTCGGCACCACGCCGATGGCCGCCATGCCCGCGCCGGCCAGCACCACGCCTGCAGCCATGAGCCACGGCCGCGCCTTACGGTCCCCCAACCATCCGAACAGCGGCTGGATAATGGCCGACGCGAAGTTCGACGCCAGCACCAACGTGGACACCTCGAAGTAGGAGTAGCCCCCGTACATCACCAGAAACGGCAGGATGGCCGCCAAGCCTCCCTGCACGGTGTCGACGCAGATATGCCCGCCCATGATGACGAGCGACAACGCCCGCGAGAACCGCCCCTCCACGTCCGCACTGGCGCGAGCACCCGCACCCGCGCGCACCGTCGGCGCCGCCTCCGCTTCCAATTCCGCGTCTACCTCCATCCGGCTCCTATCCGCCTGTCGCCTGCGCCCCGCGCCGCCGCGCTACTCGACCGCCAGCCCGTCCGCCGGTTCGCCGCTTGCGGGCACCGGCATCTTCCACAGGAAGAAGAAACCAACGATGAACAGCACCGCGATGGACAGCACGCCCACGGACGGATTGCCGGTGAGCTGGGTGAACACGCTCACCAGGAAGGTGCCCATGACGGCGGCGTACTTCCCGAAGATATCGAAGAAGCCGTAGTACTCGTTGGCGTGCTCCTTGGGGACGAGCTTGGACAGCTCGCTGCGCGAGAGCGCCTGAATGCCGCCCTGGAACAGGCCCACGCACACGGCCAACATCCAGAACTGCACGGCGCTCACCAGGAAGAACGCCGCAAACAGCGTGATGCAGAAGTAGGCGAACACCGCCACCAGCAGCATGCGCTTGGTGCCGAAGCGGGTTGACAGGCGCCCGTAGGCGATGGCCGCGGGAAACGCCACGAACTGCGTGACCAGCAACGCCAGCACCAACTGCACTGCATCGATGCCCAGCTCGGTGCCGTAGCTGGTGGACATGCGGATGATGGTGTGCACGCCGTCGATGTAGAAGAAGTAGGCAATCATGAAGTAGCGGATGCGCCGGTCGGCCACGATCTTCTTGCAGGTGCGGCCAAGGCCCACCACGGTGTCGCGCACCAGGTGCTTTTCGGGCGCCTTGAAGTGCGTCTGGGTGACGTTTCGCAGCAAGGGCACGCTGAACAGCAGCCACCACACGGCGGTGATGAGGAAGGCCACCTTCATGCCCACGTCCATGGGGATGCCCACGGAAGGCCCGCCCAACACCACGGCTAGGCACGCGATGAAGGGCACGCAGGAGCCGATGTAGCCCCAGGCGTAGCCCTGGCTGGAAACCTCGTCGTAGCGGTCCTCGGTGGTGGCGTCCACCAGAAACGCGTCGTAGAACACCATGGAGCCGTTGAGCATGACGGACGAGACCACGTACACGATCAGAAACGGCAGCGCCGTCTGCGGAACGCCCAGCGCCGCGCAGGCCACGGCCCCGGTGCCCACGAACCCGATGTAGAAGCGCTTCTTGTTGCCCTGCAGATCGGCCAGGCTCCCCAGCACCGGCATGAGCAGGGCCAAAATCAGCGAAGCCACCGTTTCGGCGTAGCCCCAGGCAACCACCACCGACGAACCGGGCTCGGCAAGGCTCGCGAAGTACACGGGGACGAGCGCCGTGGACAGCAGCACGAAGGCGGAGTTGCCCACGTCGTAGAGCACCCAGCTGCGCTCCTGGCGCGTGAGCTTGCCGGCGCGGGCCTTCCTGGGGGCCGACGTCGCCTCATCGCGGCGCCCGGCACCCGCCGACCCCTCGGCCGGCTGGCCGCCGCCTACCCTCTGCTCGGACATGCGCTCTCCTTCGCTCACCTGGTTTTTGTCGCGTTTGTCGCGTTTGGGCACCCGCTGTTACAAACGATTCGCTCATTGTATATGATAGCCAGTATTCTCATCGCACAGCGTTCGCATCACCACGAGAAACCGAGGTAGACAATGCCCGCCATCATCACCCACGACTTCTTCGGCCGCGACGTCTATGATCGCCTGTTCCAAACCATCGGCGGCTCGAAGGACGAAGCCGACGCCTTCCTGCTGGGCAACCAGGGCCCCGACCCGCTGTTCTACATGGTGGCAGTGCCGCGTCTTTTGCCCTGGCGCAAGCTGGGCAGCATCATGCACGACCAGAAGCCCGACGAGCTGCTGCTGGCCTTCCACGACGCGGTGGATCGCCTGCCCGCCGACCAGCAGGCCATAGGACGCGCCTACGTGCTGGGCTTTCTGTGCCACTACCTGCTGGATTCCACGGCGCACCCGCTCATCTTCGCCCAGGAGTTCGCCTTGTGCGACGCCGGCGAGCCAGGGCTTTCGCGCAAGGACGGGCGCGAGGTGCACGCGGTCATCGAAAGCGAGCTGGACGAGATGGTGCTCACCACCAAGACCGGCGAGGACGTGTCCACCTTCAACCCCTCGACCCGCATCCTGCGAGGGAGCACCGCGGTGCTGGCTGCGGTGTCGAAGCTCTACGCCTACGTGGCGCTTGAGGTGTACGGCATCAACGTGCCCTCCGACCTGTTCGCCGCGGCGCTGCACAGCTTCCGCACCGTGCAGAAGGGCTTCTACTCCCCCACGGGCGCCAAGCGGGCGATCCTTGGCGCTATCGAGCAGCGGGTACGGCCCTATTCGTTCTACGCCGCCATGAGCCATCGGCCGAAGAAGGCGCTGACCAGCCAGTTCGACAATCGCGAGCGCAACGTATGGACCGATCCGTTCACCGGGGTGGAGCGCCGGGAGAGCTTCTGGGACCTGTACGAGCGCGCGCTTTCGGCAGCTGCAGAGGCTATCGAGCTGTTTGCCGACGCCAGCTTCGACAAGGACGGTGCGGCGCTCATCACCGAGCACCGCAACTTCTCCGGCGAGTCCGTGGTGGCCCGGCTCATAGCCGTCGAGACCGTGGAGCCCGAACCGGCCGGCGACGCAGCCGCTACCGCCGTGGGCGCCCCCTCCGGCAGCGCGACCGCCGACGACACCCCCAGCGCACCCGCAACCGCTTCCGGCACCGGCGCCCCAACTGCGCGCTAGTCAGCCGCCATGCTGGAAGTCGTCCTCACCATCCCGTTCTGGCTTGAGCTGGCCGCATCGCTTACCGGCGGCATCTCCGGGGCCATGAGCGCCGTGCGCGCCCGCTACGACCTGTTCGGCGTGTGCTGCATCGCCATCGTGACGGGTTTGGCGGGGGGCATCATCCGCGACATCCTGCTGCAGAACTACGGCATCTACGCCTTCCAGAAACCGTCGCTGATCGTGGCCTGCGTGGTGGCGGGCATCATCGTGTTCTACTTCAGCCGCCTGACCACCTACCTGGACCCGGTGGTGAACCTGCTGGACAACCTGTCGGTGGCGCTGTGGGCCATCATCAGCGTGGGCAAGTCCATGTCGGCGGGCATGGACATCATCCCCGCCGCCATCCTGGGCACCATCACCGCTGTGGGCGGCGGCATCTGCCGCGACGTATGCATGAACCGCGAGCCCATATCGTTCCAGGCCGGCGCCTTGTACGGCACCGCCGCCTTCATTGGGGCGCTCGTATACGCGCTCATGAACCAGAACCATGTGCTGGCAGACTACGCGCCGCTGGCCTGCGTGGTGCTGGTGCTGGGCATCCGCTACGGGTCGCTGCTGTTCGGCTGGCACACCAAGCCCCCGCGCGACTACACCGACGTGATCGCACGGCCGGCGAAGGCCGTGGCCAGCAAGGTGGTGCGCGCGCCGAAGGGCAAGGTGGCCCGCGACAAGGAGCGCAGCCGCCAGGCCGAGCGGCTGCATCGGCTGTGGCTGCGCATGAACGGCGAGTACGTGCCCATGCCGGGGCAGACGGGCAAGCTGGAGCCGGTCGGAGGCGGCGCCGACGGCGGACGGGCGCAGGCGCGGGACCCCTGGGAGCCGTCCAGCTCGCCGGCGGCCGGCAATCGCGGCCGCGCCGACGCGCACGGTGCCGAAGCCGGCGGCGGGCAGGCCGCCCGCACCGCCAAGGCGCCCGCGCACCCTCGCAAGACCGTTCCCAGCCGCACGCAGGTAACCAGCTCGGCAGGCGGCACCTTCGAAGACACCGCGAAGACCTGGACCGCCGATGCGCCTGCTGCGCTCGCCAGCGAAGAGACCCCGCGGGCCAAGCCGGCGAACCTGCTGCCCTCCTTCCACCCCGCCCCCGATTCACCCTCCTTCGACGATGCGCACGAGTTCGCCATCGACGAGCCCCACGGCACCTTCGCCGAAGACGACCCGTACGAGAACCCCTCGCTCACCGGCCGCTTCGCCACGCTGCCCGCACGGCAGCCGCAGCGGCGCGTGCGTCGGGTCTACCAGCGCAGCGTCGTCGCCCGAGCCATCAGCGCCCGCACGGCCAGCCGCAGCGCCAGCGACCGCGTGAGGCTGTCCCCGCAGGAGTTCGCCCGGATGCGCAGCGACCTCAAGCACAACCGCACCCGTTCCCCCCGGGCAGAGTCTCACAGCTAGCAGCAAGTCCCGGCATGCCGGGCAAGCGCAAGCTGCCGCCCCTCCCTGCGCTGCGAGCAGCCAAAATGTTGCGCAACGTTTTCCTCCTGGGCGCGATTACACTAGGCAGACTCGCCTGAAAGGAGGAACCCTCATGAAAACACTGTCGCGAGTAGTACTGCCTTCCGCCCTGGCGGCTTTTCTCGGCCTGGGCATGATCGGCTGCGCCAGCAGCAACGAGCCCGCAGACACCCCCCCCCCGGACGCAGTCCAAGAGCAACCCGTCGACGCTGAAGCCTCCGAGCCGGAGGTAGCACCCGAACCCGAACCCGAGCCTGAGCCCGAGCCCGAACCTGAACCCGAGCCGGAAACGGTGACGGAAGCGGGAGCCATCGCCATTGACGGCATTTACGTAGACGACGGATACACTAACCCCGACAGCGAAGTGCTCAAACGCGTTTACGTCTTCTATACGCTCACTCCCACGAGCAACCTCAGCCTCTCCAGCAGCGCCATGGTGATGACAATCGACTCCAACCGCTACGAGGCCTCCAGCTCGAGCGGCGACTACAAAGGGTCGCATATGAGCACCGGCAACATTGTCAAGGACATCTACGTCGGCGAATCGGTGAGCGTTACCAGCGTATTCGATATCCCCGAAGCCGATCTGGCCGCCGGCAAGACCATCGCGTTCAGCAATCGCAAGGTCGACGACGCTGCCGAGCTCATCATCCCAACCGACGACATCGTCCGCGCCGAATCGCTCGACGAGATATTCCAAGCGGTCGATCCCGAAGCGTACGCCACCGAGCAGGCGAAGTACGAACCGGCCGACCAGGAGACCGTCGATGCGGTCATGGCTTCCATCTGCGACTATACCATCTGGTCGATTGTCGGCAGCCTGCGCATAGAGCTGTCATGCTATTGGGACGGCACCTACGTCCTGTCCTCCGGCGGCGTTTCGAACTCCGGGACCTATACCATCGATGCCGGCTACATCGAACTGTACTCGCCCAGCAACGACTATACCACCTACATACCGTGGGAGTGGAAGGACGACGGCTCGGTCAAGCTGGACCTCTACGCAGGGGTTGCGGGGAATTAGGAGCGAAGGCAGCATGAAGACGAATCGATGGGGTGCCCCGGCTTCTCTGGCGACAGCGCGACGGGCAGCGGCCGCCTCGACCGCAATGGCTTTCGCGCTCTCACTGGCCCTAGGGGTTGCCGGGTGCGCGCCGGCCGAAGAGCCGACCTCTGCCGTCGCGGAGCCCCAAACCGAAGCCTCGGATGCCGCCGGCAATGCGAACGCGGGCGCCGAAGACGAAGGCCGAAGCGCCAGCGACGCAGGCGGGCTGCCAACGCAATCGGTAGACCTTGGAGACCTGACCATCGAGGTGCCGGGGTCCTTCCAGTGCCTGAGCGACGAAGAGGGCTCAGGCTACGTCCAATGGGCAGAGAGTGCGCAGGTAGGACGGGGCGGCGACATCGTAGACTACATCGCTTTCCTGCCCGGCGAATATCCGGACGACTTCGAAACCTATACCGAGAGCGCCTACCGCGGACTGTACGAGTCGACGAGCAACTTCCCCGAGAGCCTGGGGCTTGACGATGCGGAACCCGGAGAGGTGGAAGCCGTTTTCATCGACGAGCACCCGATGTACTTGGTGCGGGGCGTATGGGGCGGGGACAAGGGGTTTCTCCTGTTCGTCATCCCATCCGACGACCATTTCTCGCTGCTTTTGCTTAGCGCGAGCCTGGAGAACATCGAGCGGCTTCAGGAAATCGTGGGCACCGTGAAGGTAACCGCCGAGCTGAGTGCAATCAATGCGCTCTATTTCTCAGAACCTGCCCTGTCCGAAGACGAGAAAGCGGCCGTTGTCGAAGGCTTCAAAGATCTCGCAAGGGGGCAATCGTCTTCGAGCGGCTCCGAGGGCGGCTCGTCAGCCTCGAGTTCGACGACGCGCAGCCAGAGCAACGCCCTCCAGCGCGCCCGCGACTATCTGGATACCATGCCTTTCTCGCATCAGGGGCTTGTCGAGCAGCTGGAGTTCGAGGGCTACAGCCATTCCGACGCCGTCTACGCAGCCGACAACTGCGGGGCGGACTGGTACGAGCAGGCCGCTTTGAAAGCGCAGAGGTACGAAGACCTCAGGCCCTTCTCCCATAGCGGCCTGGTGGAGCAGCTCGAGTTCGAGGGCTTCACCCATGCCCAAGCCGAATACGGGGTAAGCGCCATAGGCCTATAGGACTTAGCTGTTGAGAGCGAGAAAGCACGGGCCCCGATGTCTTACGGCAGCGGGGTCCGCCTTTTCACAAGGGACGCCTTGCGGGGATGCGGTGCTGGCGTTGATAGCCCGATTTCGTCCGCCGTCCTTGACCCCGAGCAGGACATCAATCTGCAGGAAAAGAAGCCAGGAGGGGCTTCACCTGGCCAAGCGCGGAGACTGCGGGCGCTTCCCCGGCAGGGTCATGCATACCAGCATGGCAGTCATGAGGGCGAAGCCGATCCAGTCGGCACCCGAGAAGGCCGTTCCCAGCAGCAAGGCCGAAAGCGCGGTGGCCGAGGCCGGCTCCATGACGCCCAGCAGACTGCCGGTGACCGAGCCCACCTTCGCCACGCCGCCGATGTACAGCGCAAATGCCGCGAAGGTGCCAAGCAGCGCCACGGCCACCACCAGAACCGCCCAGGCCGCAGCGTCGAAGGGAACCGCGGAAACGAGCGGAGCACCCGCAAGCACCGCATCGCCCGTACTTGCCGCCCCCGCCGTCCCGGCGCCCACAGCCGCCGCTGTGCCCCCGGCCAGCAGCACGGCAACAGCCGCGATAGCATCGAGGGACATGCCCAAACCAGTCACCGTGAAGCTTCCGTAGCGGTCGAAAAGCCCAGAATAGCGCGGCACCAGAATGTACACGGCCACGGACAGGGCGTTCAGCAGCCCCCAGAACAAGCCGGCGGCAGGCAGCCGAATAACGCCCGGGTCGCCCTGGGTGGCGATAACGGCCGTAGCGCCCAGCGCCAGCAGCAGCCCGATCCCCTCGCGAAGGGTAGGCAGCGCACGGCTCGCCACGCAGACGAAGGCCAGCACGAACACGGCGTTGAGCATCTGCAGCACGCAGGCAGTGCCGGCGTTGGTGGCGTCGACGGAGCAGGCGAACGTGAACTGGCTGCCGAAAAGCCCCAGGCCGAACAGCGCCAAAAACAGCCAGTCCCTCCGGCAGCCGAGCAGCTGCCGCAGCGTATCGCGGTAGCGCACCCCGATGACGACCAGGAACAACGCCCCGGCCAGCACCATGCGAAACGCCGTCACGAACGCCGGAGACGCGCCGTAGCCGTCGAAGAGGAACTGCGCCCCCGCCCCGGACACGCCCCAAAGCGCCGCGCCGACCAGCGCCATGGCAAAACCAGCCCAAAACGTCTTTCGGCTCTTCACCTTCCCAGGTTCCTCCAATCCGCTCGCCGCGTCTCGCACTCCCCGGCATTGTACCAGCACAGCCAAGCGCAAAGTCCCAAGGGGCAGCAGGGGCGGCAGAAGGCGCCAGGGCGAGCACAGTGCACGAGGGCGGGGTTCTGCAGAATTTCACGCAGAACCCCGCCCTCATGCACGCTAGACGGAAGGTGACGAGTTCTTCGAACGCCTGAGAATCGAGCACGGACTCGACTACGCCGAGACGAGCATCTGCGGCTCTGCATCCTCGTCGTCGACGTCCACGGTTCGAGCCGAAAGCTCCCGACGGGCAGCCCTTCCGTCCAACACGGCTCGAACCACGCGCAGCACGACGTAGGCGGCAAAGATCGCCGAATACACCGCCACACTTCCCAAAGCCGATTCGCGTCCGTTGGAGGCCGCCGGACCCAGCATCATGGCCAGGTGCGCGTACACCAAAACGAAGAACGGGTAGGACAGCTGCTGGATGCGCTTCCAGGTTGCAGTGCGCATGCGCTGCTTCACGAAGGACAGCGAGGTCGCCCCCAGCACGACGACAAGAGCAAGCAGCACCAGCGCCACGAAAAGCGAGGCAACCACGTTGTCGTTCAGACTCCCGTTGGCAAGCCCCTTCGCCAGGCGGGGAACGTAGGACGTAAGGTAGGCGGCCATGTGCCCCGCCGCAAGCAAGCATGCCAGAATGGACAGCTGAGCGCGAACGGGCCGAAGCCACGACGAGACCCGCCCCGCACGGGGCAGCACGCCGATGAACATGACCACGACGAACAGCGCCAGGGCAAGGTAGCACTTCTGCACAGGCAACAGCAGGGCCGTCCACAGCTCCCGAGGCAGCAATCCGGAAAGCCCCGCCAGGAACACCACGTCTACGGTGATGGCCAGCACGTAGAAAGCCGCAGGATAACGTTGGATCAGATTCCGCAATGCGAAGCAGGCCGCCACCACCACGGCAAGGACGGCGAGGAAGTCCATAGCCTTCGCCCCCTAGGCGCAATCGGAAAGGCAGCCCGGGTTGCAGGCGCCCTCCTCGGACAACGTTTCGGCCACGTCGGCAAGCACCTGCTCATCCAGCGACAAGTACGCCTGGGTCGCCTCGACGACTCCTTGGTAGAAGCGCGTGGCAAGCAGCCGGCGGGCCACGTCGAACAGCGCGTCGGACCAGGAAAGCACCTGATCGCCCAAGAAGGCCTGGGCGTCGGCCACCAGCCTGCGCGCGCCCTGGCCGTCGTGCTGCCGCAGAGCCTCGGCCGTCTTCTGCGCAAGGTAGCCAAGAAACTCCAGCTCGAAGGACAGATGGTCCTCCGGCAGGTCGATTCCCTCCTTAAGGCCCACCCCCTGGGCGCGGAAAGCCGCGAGGGCCTCGGCGCGGGGCGGCCCGTAGAGCAGCCCCTTTTCCGAGCGGAACACGCTCGCATAGGGAACCGCCACCTTGCCGTCGGCGCTTGCCAAGCCGTCGAAGCACATGGAGTAGTCGCTGGCCAGCACCGACTTCGTACCCGTATGACGCCGGCGCAGCCCGCGTCCCATGTCGTTGAAGCCGCGGAACAGGGGGCTCTCGCGCCCGAGCTCCTGCGCGTAGGCCACGTAGTCGGCGCCCGCCAGCACAGCAACGTCCTCTTCGGACAACGGCTTCAGGAACAGCCGCGCAAACAAGCGGTACGAACTCGCCCGAGATTCCATGAGCCTTGCAAGCCCATCGTAATCGATCGTCTCATCAGCCATAGAGCCGCTCCTTCCAACCTTCGTCCTGCACCATGAGCGCCAGAGCAGGGCGCCGCATCCGATCGCGCGGACGCCCCACCCTGACGCACCGACTCACCGGGCGCTAACCCTTCGCCACCAGCGAGCGCCACTCGCCCATTCCGTTCCACGGAGCCGTGGACTCCGACAGGATGTAAACGAACGTCGCCTGAGCCTCGTCGCTGGCCAGGGTGTACGTGGGACGCCCTTCGGCCTTCGCCTGGGCCAGCATCTGGGACGCCTCCGACGCCGCGTCGTCCAAGTCGCCGAAGTGACGGCACTTCGTCGGGCAGTTGTGCACGCAGGGAGGAACCGCATGGGCCTCATCCAGCGAATCAGCAGGGTTCTCCACGCCGTCGCTCTTCGCCGTCAGGTGGTTGCACAGCGTGCACTTCTCCACCACGTTGCGCTCCTCGTTAAACCAGCGGGCGCTGGGGCGAGCTGCTCCGGCGTTGTCCGAAAAGGGGCAGGCTGCCAGGCAGGTCATGCATCCTATGCACTCCTGATCGCCTATGAGCACCACCCCGTTGTCCGGGTCGCGGTAGCTCGCGCCGGTTGGGCACACCTCGATGCAGGGGGCGTTCTCGCACTGCTGGCACTGAAACGGCAGCCAGTACATCTGGATGTCGGGATGGGTGCCGTAGGGTCCCACGTCGACGATGTCGCAGCGATAGTTCCCCAATCCGGAGTTGTTCTCGAACTTGCACGCCACGATGCAGCTCTGGCATCCCGTGCAACGGTCCAGGTCCATGACCATGGCTCGCTTCATAGTCTCTCCTCTCTCGAATGGCTCGCGAAGGCAGGCGGGTGCGTCGGATGCGGGAGGGGGCGCCCGATGCACCCCGCGGCCTTCGCGCTGTCGGCAACGCTAGCCCTGGGCCGGAGCGTCGGCCGTCGCGAACTGGTAGTAGTCCGTCACAAGGTCCTTGTTGCCCATCAGCACACCGATTTCGTCGTGAACCTGGTTTTCGGACGTGGGCATGAACGGCTCGAACTCCTTCGGCGTCACCCACACGCGATCGGGGCGCTCGGACTTCTTGATATTCACAGCGAATGCGCGGTAGTTGTAGCTGCCGAACACCTCGTTGAACTGGGCGTCTATGCCGTTGGTCAGCACGTTGACGCTGCATTCCTGCCAGCCGCCTGTCTTGGTCTTCTGGCTCTTGTCGAAGCACTCGGGATTCCAGAACCGCTCCATCCACACCACGTTGGGGGCAACCACCTCGGAAACGTAGGCGATGGTGCGGATGGGGTCGGAGACCTTCGTGGTCTGGGTCTTCTCTCCGGCGTAGGAGCGCTCGGTGCCGCGCTTGGACACGTCGTAGTCGCTGCCCTGGGTACGCCGCGAGGACACCTCCACCCAGTCGCCGTCGGAGATGCCGTACTTGGCCGCGGTCTCCGGGTTGATGCGGATGAACGGCACCGGGAACAGCTCGCGGGCATAGGGGGCGTGGCGCATGGTGCCGTGATGGAAGTAGGGCACGCGCCCGGACGTGATGGCCAGAGGAAAGTCCTTGTCGAAGGGCAGGGTGTAGCCGTCCGCGCCCTTCACCTCGGGCGCCTCGGTCTGCAGCGGCACGCGGCAGATGGGCGAGTAATCGCCGCCGAACGTGCCGATGCGGCTGTCCACCGGCTCCTCGAACGCAGTGGGATAGCAGTAGGGCCATCCGGTGCGACCCAGCTTGAGCATGGTGGTGCAGTACACCTCGCATTTCCGGCTTTCCGTGGCGAAGCCCAGCGGCAGCCCGTCGGTGGCCTTCACCAGGTGCTGCCCGTAGGTCCAGTAGTCCTCGGAGGGCGTGGACACGTAGTAGGCGTCGGAGTTGTTCCTCAGCTTGGCCATGTAGTCGTCTATGGTGGCGTCCTCGCCCAGGCCCAGCTGTGCGCCCACGCCGGTCAGCTCCATCTTCCAGCAGGTGGTGTCGGAGTTGCCGCGGTCGCCCAGCTTGAACAGCGGGAAGGTCAGCCCCAGCTCGGAGATGGTCTGGCCCGTGCCCGTGAACACCACCGAGTCCAGGCGCTCGTTGAGCTTCGCGCTCACCGCGTCGGCTAGAAGCATCCAAGGATGCATGGGGTTGACGCTCTCTCCCAAATGGACGATGCCGGGATTGGCGAAGGTGTAGTTCAGCTGCCCCGTACGGGAATGGGGATGCTCCAGCCATTCCTCGGTCGGGAAGAAGATGTCTGCCAGCTCGATATGGAAGCTGGTGAAGATGGGCTGCTGCCCCACCACGTAGTCGACGTTCTCCATGGCGGCCTTGTACCAGGCGCCGGAGCTTGCGAGCATGGCCAGCTTGTTGCCCGACAGCTCGACCCAGATGCGCGGACGGTAGGGCTCGCCGGTCTCGATGGCCTCGCGGACCGCGGGGATATGCGAGTGCCCCCAGGCGGACAGGCCACGATGGTTGGAAAGGCCCAGGCGGTCGGTCCACAGCTTGCCGTACACCGCCAGCGCCGAGGGGTCGGACTGCGCCACGCGCTCCTGGTTGGCCGCCTCGGTGGCGCCCACGGTGTAGCCGTACTGCAGTTGGGCGAGGTAGCCCTTGGTCGGCCGCGGCTGCGTTCCGTCGGCGGCGCACTTGCCCCACTGGTTGGTGCCGTCAAGCTGCGGGCCCATGGGACCACCCATGGTTGACTGCGTAAGCGCCGCACCGGGCTTGTTCACGTAGCCCATGATCATGTCCAGGCCCAGAAGCCCCAGCGGCGCCTGGGAGGCAATCTCCATCTGGTCGGTGGCCACGCCATGGGTGATGCCTGCGCACTTGCCCTCCTTGGCGGGCGCGGTATAGAGCTCCACCGCCTCGCGGATGCGCTCGGCGGGAACCCAGCAGAACTCCTCGGCACGTTGGAGCGTCCAGGGCTCGGCCTCGTCCTTGTAGATCTGGCCCGCGGACTTCGACTCCTTGCCGTTGACCGTAGCCGTGGCGAACACCTGCGGGTCAAGTGCAGCCGACAGCTCGGCCGGGTCTCCGAAGGGTAGCGGCTCCACCTCGCCGGTCATCTCGTTCACGCACACGTACACCGGCGTGTCCTCGGGGGTGACCGGCTCGTAGTCGTCGAACACCTCGGTGGCAAGCCACGGAAGCTTGGTGTCGGGATTGATCAGGCACGGCAGGTTCGTGAAGTACTTCGTGAACTCCTTGTCGTAGAGTTCTTCCTCAAAGATCATGCGGTACCACGCCAAAATGAGCGCCGCGTCGGAGCCGGGACGCACGGGCAAGTGGATGGTGGCATGGGCGGCGTCAGGCGAGAAGTTCGGGTCCACGACGATGGTCTTGCAGCCCAAGGCGCGCACCTCGGCCAACCCGCGCCCAGCCTGGGACGTCTGGCTGGCGGAAGGCTGCGTGCCCCAAATGACCAGGCAGTTCATATCGTTTTTGATGCCGGCTTCCTTGTCGGCCTTCGAAAGGCCCTTGAAGGTCTCCAGCACCGAGCTGTCGGCGGTGGACTGATCGGCGCCGCCGTACATGAACGCCGCCGTGGCATTTCGGGGCATCCAGCATTGGGCGGCACCGGGCTCGAAGCCCGTCGGGGCCATGAACATGCCCGACAGCAGCGGCGGCAGCATAGCGCCCACGTAGGATCCGCCGCCGCCCGCAGAGCTGAAGAAGGAATAGGTGCCGTGCTGCTCCATGATGTCGGCGATGCGCTCAGCGCACTCGTCGATGGCTTCCTCCCAGCTGATGCGCTCGAAAGCAGCGTTGTCAGCGCCTTTGGCCCCCGTGCGGCGCATGGGGTACAGCACCCGTCGCGGGCTGTAGAGCGTATGCAGCTGGTTCATGCCCTTCAGGCACAGCGAGCCCGCAGAAAGCGGGGCCTCGGGATGGCCCTCCAGCTTCACCACCACGCCGTCCTTCACGTAGGCGCGCACCGGGCATGCGGCGATGCAGCCATGGCACATGGTGTTGTACACGTCGGCTCCGGTCAGGTCGACATGGGTCGCCGTAGTGCCCGGCACCTTCCCATCACTTGGGGCGGAAGCCTGGGCGTCGGCTTCGGTGGAAGGCTTGCCGACATCGGCCTTCTTCGGCTCCATGCAACCCGAAAGCGCCCCTGCCGCAGCCACGGCGGCGGCGCCAACGGCCATGGCTTGCACGAAGGTTCGCCTGCTCAGCGTATCTTTCATAAATGCTCCTCTCTCGTTTCCCGTCTCTCGTTTCGGTTCCCGCTACGACAACGCCTGCTCCCCCTTCCCCTCTTGCACGACCCATCCGCCGTCGAAGGCGATGACGCCCGCGTCGGAGAGTTTGTCCACGAACACGCTCGGCGAAAGCTCTTGGTGCTCGGCAACGTAGGCCTGGTAGCTCGCAAGCCCCCGCACGTAGGAGTCGATCTGCCCGAGATGATGCTTTTCGCGGAGAAACGCCAACAGATCCTCGTAGACGGCAACACGCTGCGGCTGAGATTCGTAGAGCGCCCTCAAGCGCGAATCCGGGCTGAACCGAACCAGCACCTCGCGCCCGGCGTCGGTGATCTCGTAAGCGAAGCCCGCAAGCATGTCGTCGAAGGCGTCGTCGTCAAGCTCAGGATAGTCGTCTCGGTTCACCGGCCGGCCCGACCCGTCGGTATCCAACCGTCGCGCCATACCCGCATCGGCAAGCCATTGGGCGTAGAAGTACGGAGCCATGGATCCTTTCGCGCACCGCACGTCGCGCGCCAGCTCATCTTCGAGCACCGCAAGGTCCACCGGTCCCTGCGCGATGCGGGCAAGGGTCTTGTACAGAAGCGGGCGCTTCGCAGGGTTTTGCTGCAGCAGGTCGCAGCCGCGCCGCACCTGCTCCTCGAAGGTTGCGGGCTGCATGGCCTCTTCGGCCGCCAAAGCCTGCGCACCGCCGTTTCGGGCCTCGTCCATAGGTGAGCTCCTTCCCGTTCGCCGCTCTTGAAACGCGCTTTCGAGTTCACCACGAAACATTGGGAGCAACAATACGACGCGGGGCATGAAAAACAGCATTTGCGCTGGTAGAAGTGGTTCATTCCGAACTAATGCATTTTTATGTAGTTCTCAAATCGCCCGCCTTGGGCCATAATTGACGCAGCGCGCTTGAGCGGCCGGACCCACAGTCCGACACGATGGCGCGCCGTCGCCTTGCCAGGACAACCACGAGGAAAGGCTTGCGTACCCATGGACAACCCTGGTGCCTCCTGCGATACGCAGACCCCGCGCACGCCGTCCCTCGGACAGCAGCTGACAGCGCTATGGCCCGGCTTTCCCTTCCTCGGCTTCGCCATGCTGCTGGCATGGCAGATGCTGCTCTCGGACACATCCACCTGGATTTCGAACATAGACGAGAAGGGCTTCGCCCTGGTGACCGGCTCGTTGCTCGTGGGGCTGCAGAAAAACCTGTTCACCGTGGCCGCCCTTGTGCTGCTGACGGCGGCGCTGCTGCAAGGGCACTTCCGCAAGCTGCTCGATTCGAAGTACTACACCTTCATAGCCGGATTCCTTGGTGTGCTGGGCGCGGCCTCCGTCATCTTCTCGGGCCCCTACTTCTTCGCAGGACCTAACATGCTGGATATTCGGGGGCTGTTCAGCTTCGGCGGATGGGCGTGCGGGGCCGCCTACGGGCTGCTCATCCTGCGCAGCGCCCAGCTGTTCAGCCGCATGGAGCCTGCGAAGGTGCTTGTGTACTACCTCATAGCCGACCTCGCGGCCGGGCTTCTGTATTCCGTCATCATGTGCAACGACTTCTACGCGCCCTTCGAGGGAAGCCCTCCTTTGAGCGGAATCGTGGGGCTGTTCGCGCTTCCCGTGCTGTCGGCCCTGGTGCTGGGAACCGGCCTTAGGCCCGCGGCGGCATCGCAGAAGCCCTCCGACGACAGCGCTGCCTCCCCCGATCGAGGCTTTCCGAAGCTTCCGGGGGGATTCTGGAAGCTGCTGGCGACCCTCGCCGTGTTCTCCCTGGCAACCAGCTTCGCCTCCGGATGGTCCACCGAATTGCAGAACCTGCAGCGCATCCAAACCGACTCGCGGCTGCTGGCTCTCGTTGAGATGCTGTTCGACGTAGCGCTTCTGCTGACGGCCATCCGCTTCCTCACCCGCATTGCCTTCGACAAGATATACCTGTTCACCATGGTGAGCACGGCCCTTGCCCTGGCCCTGTACCCTATGCTCGGCCTCAACGAAGCTGCTCCGTCGCTGGTGGTGGAGTTCCTTGCCTGCATCTTCAATCTGACGGTGTGGTGCCTGCTGTCCTACATCGCCTTCAAGCGCTCGCTGTCCCCGCTGGCCGTGTTCGGTCTAGGCTACGGATGCATCGCCCTCGGAAAGGCGGCGGGATGGGACTGCTCGCGCATGCTGTTCGCCCTGCGGGAAACGGTGAACGTGGGGTTGGCGTCGCTTGGCCTGGCCATCGTAGTGCTGGTGTTTCTGGCGGTGGTCTTCAACGCGCGCGACTTCTCGGCTCTGTTCAGCACCGACAATGGCACAGAATTCAACCTCAAGAAGATGATCGCCCACCTGACCCGCCAAGGGCAGCGGGATGGAGCGTCCCAAGCGCCGGAGGGCCGCCGCGGCGAGCAGCCCTGGAAAGCCGCTTGCTCCAAACTGGCGCAACAGGCAGGCCTTTCCGCCCGCGAAGCCCAGATCCTAGAGCTCCTGTCCAAGAACATGGGTGCCGAGCAGATCGCCTCGACGCTGTTCATATCCACGAACACCGTGCGCACCCACACCCACAACATCTACGCGAAGCTCGACGTCCATTCGCGCCAAGAGCTGGTAGCTCGGGTCCGCGAGCTACGCGATGAAGCCGGCAGCCAGCCGAGCTGATGACCGGAGAGAGAGTCACCCTGTCGCCCTCTGTCGCCCTCTGTCGCCCTCCCGCCGCCCACAGCTTTCTTCCACCATCCAAAAGCCCGCAGAATCGGCAGGTTCACGAGTTTTTCTGCACGAACCTGCCGATTCTGCGGGCTGAGCATGCGAGCCGAATACGCAGGCCGCAAAGCAGGGTGTACGTAAGGACCGAACTTGCAGGCCCCCTCGCCCCCGCCGCAAAGCGGGCAGCAGCCGACGCCACCGCCCGCCTGAATACGCCACAGAGGGCCACGTTGCACGACATGCCGGATATGCATCGCACAACCGGCATGTCGTGCATTTCGAAAAAGTATGGATTGACCTGGTACTATTCAACATAACACCAGGTCAGAAAAATAGCAGGAAAAGCCAGTTGTGCGGCCTCCGGGGCGCAGGTCCCGGCGCCGATCGTGGTTGCGGCCTCCGAGGCACGGGAGGGGCATCGCCGGCCGCGGTTGCGGGCCCTACACCCCTGCTATCTGCGCCAGCCGGGCGGGGTTACCGCACACGTAGGTGGGGTTTTCCGCACGCAGCACCTCTTCGGGAAACATTCCCCAGGTCACTGCCGCGGTGGGGCAACCAGCTCCATTGCCGGCCATCATGTCGAAGGGGCTATCGCCCACGTAGAGCACCGTCTTCGGCGCCAGCCCCAGCAGCTTGCAGCCGTAGGCCACCGGACCGGGCGAGGGCTTGTGCTCGGGGAAGTCGTCGGAACCTACGACGAAATCGAAGTAGTCCGCCAGCCCAAACAAGTTCAGCCCCCGCAGGGCCATGTCGTGGCGCTTAGAGGTGACCACGCCCATAGGCACGCCGGCTGCCCGCAGCGCATCCAGCAGTTCGGGGATGCCCGGAAAAACCTTCACCAGCGAGTCGTGCACCTGGTTGTTGTGCTCGCGGTACACTTCCAGCAAACGGTCATGGGTTTGCTGGTCGTCGGTGAAGTCCCACATCTGGGTGTCCAGCGGCTGGCCCACCTTGGCCATGAGCTGGGCCTCGGTGAGCCCGTCGGCCGCCGGCCCCAGCACCTCGCGCGTGGCATGGCGAAAGCTCGCCAGCAGCGCGTCGTGAGTGTCCAGCAACGTTCCGTCCAAATCGAAGAGCACAGCTTCCACAGCCACATGAGTCCTTTCGCTCGCATTTCCCTCTTAAACCGCCGCGCGCCCAACCGCGACGCAATCTTCCTGCACCGAATGCAAAGGCGGCTCCGCCAATCGCTCGCGGAGCCGCATCCATCATCCGGCCGTCTGCCCTACTCGAACAGGCTGGTCACCAGGTACATGCCATTGCGCTTGGCGAAGGCGAAGGCGTCTCCCAGGGCGTCCAGCGAGATGTCGCGGCGCTCGCCGGTGCGACGGCGCTTGATCTCCACCTTGCCTTCGGCCAGCCCGCGCTTACCCACGATGATCTGCAGCGGCCAGCCGATGAGGTCGGCTTCGGCGAACTTCACACCGGCACGCTCGTTGCGATCGTCGATGACCACTTCGACGCCCATCTCGGCCAGCTTGCGCGCCAGGCTCTCCGCCGCCGGCTGCACCGCGTCGTCGCCCACCGTGAGCGGCAGGATGCACACCTCGGCCGGGGCCACGGACAGCGGCCAGGACATGCCCAGCTCGTCGTTGTACTGCTCCACGATGGCCGCCATGGAACGGGTCACGCCCACGCCGTAGCAGCCCATGACGAAGGGCTTCTCGGAACCGTCCTCGTCCATGAAGGTGGCGCCCATGGCCTCGGAGTACTTCGTGCCCAGCTGGAACACCTGGGACACCTCGATGCCGCGCGCGCCCTGAAGCGGCAGGTTGCACACCGGGCACGCATCCCCCGGCTTGGCCACGGCCAGGTCGGCCCACTCGTTCACCGTGAAGTCCTCGCCCAGGCGCGCGCCCACGTAATGGAAGCCGTCCTCGTTGGCGCCCACCACCCACTTCGGCACCGACTGCAGCGACGTATCAGCAATGACGTAGGCGCTCTCGGGCAGCCCCACCGGGCCCATGGAGCCCTTGTGCAGCCCGAAGGCCTCCATCTCCTCGTCGGTAAGCAGCGTGAACCCGCCGGCCGCACGCGCCGCCTTCAGCTCGTTGACCTCGTGGTCGCCGGGCACGAACAGCACCACCAGACGCCCGTCGTCGGAGCGGCCGGAAAGCGCCTTCACCGTGGAGGTCTCGGGGATGTCCAGAAACGCCGCCAGCTCAGCGATGGTGTGCACGCCCGGGGTGGCCACCTTCTGGAAGTCCACGTCGTAGAGCGTGGGGAACGCCTTGCATTCGGCCACTTCCGCGTCGGCCGCATAACCGCAGCTGCAGTGCACGATCTCGGCCTCGCCCGACTCGGCCAGGGCCATGAACTCGCGGGTCACCTTGCCGCCGATCTGGCCTCCATCGGCCTCCACGCTCACCCATTTAAGCCCCATGCGGTCGCAGATGCGCCCATAGGCCTCGGCCATGGCGTCGTAGGTCTGCTGCAGCGATTCCTGCGTGGCGTGGAAGCTGTAGGCGTCCTTCATGATGAACTCGCGGCTGCGCAGAAGCCCGAAGCGCGGGCGGATCTCGTCGCGGAACTTCACCTGGATCTGGTACAGCGACAGCGGCAGCTGCTTGTAGGAGCGCAGCTCGTTGCGCACGAGCGCCGTGATGAGCTCCTCGTGGGTGGGTCCCAGGCAGAAGCCGTGGTCGTGGCGGTCCACCAGGCGCATGAGCTCCGGGCCGTAGTCGTCCCAGCGGCCCGACTCGTGCCACAGCTCGGCCGGCTGCAGCGCGGGCATCATGATCTCCTGGGCGCCGATGGCGTTCATCTCCTCGCGGATGATGGCCTCCACCTTGTCCAGCACCCGCTTGCCCAGGGGCAGAAACGTGTACACGCCCGAAGCGGTCTTGCGCAGGAAGCCCGCGCGCAGAAGCAGGCGATGGCTGGCGATGTCGGCGTCGGAGGGATCCTCCTTCAGCGTGGGCACATACAGCTGGCTCATGCGCAGCACGGTCTGCTGCTTGGATGCGCGAACCTGGGAAAGGTTGGTGTTGGAATTCGTCATAGGTTCTCAATCTCCTCCATCAATGCGTCCACTATCTGGTCTTCCGCCACTTTGCGGATAGTTTCTCCGTTCCTGAACACGATGCCCGACCCCGCACCGCACGCCACGCCGATGTCGGCGTCGGCCGCTTCTCCCGGGCCGTTCACCACACATCCCATCACCGCCACCTTCACCGGGTTGGCCACACCGGACAACCTCGCTTCCACCTGCTTCGCCAGGTCGATGAGGTTCACCTGGCAGCGGCCGCAGGTGGGGCAGCTGATGAGCTCGGGGTTACGACGACGCAGGTCAAGGGCGGAAAGCAGCGTCCAGCAAGCGCGCACTTCCACCGCCGGGTCGTCGGTGAGCGAGATGCGCATGGTGTCGCCGATGCCCTCTTCCAGAAGGATGCCCAGGCCAGCGGCGGATTTGATGGTACCTTGGAAGGCCGTGCCCGCCTCGGTGACGCCGATGTGCAGCGGCACGTGCGGGATGTCGGTGGCCAGCTGCCGGTAGGTGCGAACCGTGGTCATGACGTCGTGGGCCTTCGCGGAAACCACCAGGTCGGAAAAGCCGCGGCTTTCGCAGTAGGCCACGTACTGGGCCGCCGAGGCCGCCAGCTTCTGGGGCAGCGTGAGGTCGGTGCGGGAGGCCAGCTCCTGGTCGAGCGATCCGGCGTTCACCCCGATGCGGATGGGGATGCCCGCCTCGCCCGCCGCGTCCAGCACGGCATCGGTCGCGGCCAGACCGCCGATGTTGCCCGGGTTGATGCGTAACTTCGCGGCACCGCGCCGGGCAGCCTCGATGGCGATGACCGGGTCGAAGTGCACGTCGGCCACCACGGGCAGGGGCGACGCCTCGCACACCGCCGCGAAGGCGTCCAGGCAGGCGCGGCGGGGAATGGCCATGCGCACGATCTCGCAG
This sequence comes from Eggerthellaceae bacterium, assembly GCA_910575165.1. Classification (GTDB taxonomy): domain Bacteria; phylum Actinomycetota; class Coriobacteriia; order Coriobacteriales; family Eggerthellaceae; genus Xiamenia; species Xiamenia aquisgranensis. The sequence goes on along the minus strand of CAJTDS010000002.1, from coordinate 218,886 downwards.
CCGGCCTGGGCCAACGCATCTATCTGGGCCAAATTGGCCGCCACGTCGTCGGCCGGGGCGTTGATCATGGACTGCACTGCCACCGGAGCCCCGCCGCCCACGGGCACGCTACCCACCATGACTCGGCGGGTACGCTGGTTGGGACGAAGTTCGGTGACAGGGCGGTCGGCTGCAGCAGCTTCGGCAGAAGTGCAGGCGGTTGCAGCTGCTTCGGCGGGTGCGCAGTTGGCGCCGGCGGTTTCGGCGGCGCAGCGAGCGTCAGAGGCTTCAACAGCGCAGCTAGTGCCGGCGGCTTTGGCAGAGGCGCAACCGATCGCAGCCGTATCGGCGGAAGCGCGATCGGTTGCAGCAGCTTCGGCGGGGGAGCTTTTGGTTTCAGCAGGTTCGGTCATGGCATCCTCGGCATTCGCAGAGACAAGCCTGCGATCGGACAGTGAATTAGCTGCCTATTGTACCGCTTCGGCGCGCACCCCGCCCCGCCGTGCCCCGACACCGTAAAAAGAGCGAAGAGCTTACCGAGCGGGCAAGGCGCACGCTGATGCTGCCGCCGGGGGTCAAGCCGCGGAATCTCCCGAGCTGCTTCCGCCCCGCAGCCAGCGCTCCCTCACGCACGACGTCCTTTCAGTCTGGTCACCTCGTTCGCCAGCGGCTCCTCCCGCGCCCAGCACCCCCCCCCGATTCGGCCAGGCCGCTCCCCTCGGCAGCCACCCCACGCTCGGTACCGTTCAGCTCGATCACCCAGCGCCCAGCAGCCCTCCCACACGCTGAACGGCTCTCCCCGTTCCGCCACCTCGCACCCGGCGGCCTCCCCACGCTCGATGCCTCCCGTTCCGCCACCTCGCACCCGACCGAAACCCGTTCCCGTTGCGGCAAGCGACGCATACGGTAGACCCCCTCGCGACGGATGACGTCTGCAGCCGCCCTGATGTAACGGATGACGTTTGCGGCAGATTCCCTGCAACGGATGGCGTTTGCGTTGACTCCGATGTAACGGATGACGTTTGTGGCAGCCGAAATCCGCCATAAACGTCATCGGTTACAGAAAATCGCACATAATCGAAGTTCGTTACAGCGATTTCTGCCATAAGCGTCATCCGTTACACGAGATAGGGCACAATCGCAGTCCGTTACAGCGGTTTTCCGCCACAAACGTGATTCGTTACAGCCGCTTCTCAGCACAAACGTGACTCGTTGCACGAGCTCGCGCACAAACGCCGTTCGCTACGGCCATACCTCCGAACTAGACCGGAGCGAAAAGCCCAGCACCACCCGCTTCGCCGCACACGTCTGGCAAGCGTATCCCTTCGCGGCATGTGCTCGACCCCCGAGCACGCGCTATCGGGATACCGGACCGCCCTTGTTCTCCACGCCCTTGATTTGTGGCGCAAATTCTGCGAAATCCAAATTCGAGTCGAGCGGCGACGGAGCCCTTTCCAGATGCATCGGCAAACAGGCTGTTCAGCGGGCCGGGTCGCCACGCTGCCCCCGGCTAACCCCGACGTGAGGCCGGAAAAGCGAACGGACGACCGTCTGGAATTTGGAAATCGGCCATTTCCTGCCGGAAAGGGACGGCTCGGAAGACAAGAGGCAGCAAGGAGCGCCCGAATGCGCTATCATCCACCCGTAATCGGCGCACAGCCGGTTGCACACTGCTTGCGGCTTGGCGTCGCGGGCGCACGCCACCAGCTGCGCGCTGCTTGCGGCTTGGCAGCGCAGGCGCACGCCACCGGCTGCATGTTGCTTGCGGCTTGGCAGCGCAGGCGCACGTCACCGGCCGTACGCCGCTTGCGGCTTGGCGACGCAACCGCTCGGCTACTGCAGCTCATCAGGCAGACGACCCGGCGTGCGCCCGCGGCCAAACGCCTTCCGCAGCTCGTCAGGCAGACGACTCGACTTGCGCCTGCGGCTGAACAGGACGGCGGTCCGGTTGCGCCCGCAGCCCACAGACAGACAGCGCGGCCCATCCCAGGAGGAAGCATGCTTCATTTCGACAGCGACTACATGGAAGGCGCCCACCCGGCCGTCATCGAGCGGCTGGCCGCCACCAACTTGGACCAGACCAGCGGCTACGGCACCGACGAGGTCTGCGAGAGCGCCCGGGACCGCATCCGAACCGCGTGCACAGCCCCCGAAGCCGCCGTCTACTTCCTGGTGGGGGGCACCCAGGCCAACATCGTAGCCCTAGACCAGCTGCTGCGTCCCTGGGAAGGCGTCGTCGCGGCGAACACCGGCCATATCAACGGCCACGAAGCCGGCGCGCTGGAAGGACTGGGGCACAAGATCTTGCCGCTGCCGCACCATCAGGGAAAGCTCGATGCCGAAGAGGTGCGCGCTCTGGCCGAGGCCTACTGGGGCGACGAGAACCGCGACCACATGGTGGCGCCCGGCGTGGTCTACATCAGCCAGCCCACGGAGTACGGCACCGTCTACTCCCTGCCCGAGCTGGAAGCCCTGTCCCAGGTCTGCCGCGATTTCGCCCTGCGTCTGTTCGTGGATGGCGCGCGCCTGGGCTACGGCCTGGCTGCCCAGCTGCCCGAAGGCGTCGCCGTGCCCGCCCTGCCCGACCTGGCCCACCTGGCCGACGGCTTCTACATCGGCGGCACGAAGGTGGGGGCGCTCTTCGGCGAGGCAGTGGTGTTCCCGCACCCCGCAGCGCCCGCCAACCTTGCCTCCACCTCGTTCGGCTGCCGCCTGCCCGAAGCAGACCGCATTCGCGCCCTTGCGCTGCGCACCTGCGAGCCGCTGGACAGCCATTTCTTCACCATCGTGAAGAAGCGCGGGGCGCTTTTGGCCAAGGGCCGCATGCTGGGCATCCAGTTCGACGAGCTGTTCAAGCCGAACGGAGCAGAGGGCGCCGATGCGGCAGAAGACGGCGAAAGCGTGAGCGTAGTAGAGGCCGTCGGGGATGCGGGTGCAGCAGCGAACGCATCCGACGAGACGCGCTACCTTGCCTGCGGGCGCCATGGCGTGCAGCAAGCCCAGAAGCTGCAGCGGGCCTTCGTCGACGCCGGCTACGAGCTGGCCATGGAATCCCCCACCAACCAGGTGTTCCCCATCTTTACCGACGCCGACCGCGCCCGACTGGACCCCCATGCCACCTACGGCTTCTGGGAACGCACGCTCGACGGCCGCACCGTCACCCGCTTCGCCTGCAGCTGGGCCACCCGCCCCGAAGACGTGGACGCCCTCATCGCACTGCTGTAAGCAACCCGCCTGCACCCCGGCCGGCGCCCGCTCCATCCGGCCGTCCGCGACCAACCGGCAGCCCTATCCGGACAGCCGCCACAGCCGACGGACAATCCCGCAGAATCGTCAGTTTCATCAGAAAAGCGTGACGAAACTGACGATTCTGCGGGATTTGATCGTTCGCACAAAAAAGCGGCCGGGCCCGATGGAGACCCGACCGCCAAAGTGGCTGGTCATGCTGGCGCTCGCCAGCGCCTGCCAGCGCCTAGCAGCTCGCACGGGCGCGCCACCTCGCGCGCGTCGGCCGCTTGCGCTCGCAACCAGCTCGTCAGCGCTTGCCGCTTGCTACACCGCGCGACCGGCGTCGTTGCCGCCGCGGATGGCGAGCGCGATGTTGAAGGGCGCCTCGCAGTCGCCGATGGCGTAGGTCTCGGCAACCTTCACGCCGTCCAGCAGGCCCTTGTTCGGCAGCATGTCGGCGGCGTTTACCACCGCGCTGCAAGGCACCTCAACCTTCGTGCCGAAGCCGGTGGCCACGGTAATGCCGTCGCTGTTCATGGACTCGATCTTCGACTCGGTCCACACCGGCATGCCCAGTGCGTACAGAGCCGTGGTCATGAAGCGGTGCGCGTGCTGGGACTGCTGCATGTCCAGCTCCTCGATGGTGCTGGGAGTGACCATGGTGACGTTCTTCTTGTGCACCGTCAGCCACAGAGCCGCGTCGAAGGCCTGGGCGTTGCTGCCGTAGACCACCACGTCGTCGCCCATGTCGGCCATCTGGAACGACTCGAAGTCGATGACGGGCACGCCGCTGCCGCTCACCGCCGCAGTGTCGCGCAGGCCGCCGGTGGCCAGGATGAGCGCATCGGGCGCTTCGGAGTTCACCAGATCGGCGTCCACCTCGGTGCCGGTCACCACGGACACGCCGGCCAGCTCGCACTGACGGATCAGGTAGTCCTTGAGGTCGGCCAGGTTCTCGTGGGGGCCCTTCACGTTGTGGGCGAAATCCAGAAGCCCACCCAGGGACGACTTCTTCTCGTACAGGGTCACGTCATGGCCGCGCAGCGCCGCGATGCGGGCCGCCTCCATACCGGCAGGACCGCCGCCCACCACCATGACCTTCTTCTTCGTGTCGGCCGGGGGCAGCTCGTAGGTGGCCGGGCCGTTCTCGGTCATGACGCGCTGGGTGAGCGCGTTCACGCGGCAGTAGCCCATCATGCGGTTCAGCTCGTTGGAGCCAATGTGGCAGTGCAGGCAGCGAGTGCAGGGGGCGATTTCGTCGCCGCGGCCCTCGCGCAGCTTGTTCACGTACTCCGGATCCACGGTCAGCGGGCGCGTCATCAGGTAGAAGTCCGCCTTGCCCTCGGCCAGCGCCGCCTCGAAGAAGTCGGGGGCGTGGGCCGGGTCCATGTAGGTGACGGTGCCGCAGGGGATGGACAGCTCCTTCTTGTAGCGCGCCACGATGTCCAGCAGCATGCCCGCGCCGCTGTGGTCGGCGATGAGCTGGCCCTGGAAATGGCGGCTGAAATCCCACTGGGTGCCGTAGCCCGAGGCCCCCTCAAGGCCGTTGAGCAGGAAGTACAGGTCGCTGCCGAACTGGCAGGGATGGTTGCCCAGGGGCCCCAGACGCAGGTGCATGGAGTCGGCGCCGGCCGCTTCGAACATCTTCGCGAACTCGATGCCCTCCTCCACGGTGGTGGCGCGGTTGCGCGGCTGGGTAAGGGTGTGGTCCAGGTTCATGAGCGTGCCGTTGTTGGTAAGGTTGTCGTTCTCCTCCACGGCGTCGATGAGCACCTGCACGACGAAGTCGTCGCCGCAGGCCTGCTTAATCTTCTGGATGGTCTCCACCACGAAGCGGGCGCGGTTCTCAAGGCTGGTGCAGCCGTACTCGTCGGTGCGCTGGTTGTGGAAGCGCGACAGGAACTGCTCGCCCATGTTGAAGCCGGCGGCGTTGATCTCCATGCCGATGAGCCCCATGTCCTTGCAGGCCTTCGCCGCCGCGACGCCGATGTCCTGCATGTGGGCGATCTGCTCGGCGGTGAAGTCGTTCACGCTGTTCACGAAGTCGGAATAGGCCCACTGGTAGCCCATCTTCGCGCCCAGCTCGCCGCAGTCGGCCGACAGCTTCTGGCCGAACTCGATGGCCGAGGAATCTACCTCCAGGGTCTCGGGGTTCGGAGCGAACATCTCGCCCTCGATCCAGATGAGCTCCACGCCGCCGCGAGCGAAGTTCTTGTAGTACTCGGCGAACTCGTCGGTAAGGCCGCCCAGGAACGTGGCTGAACCAGCGGCGGACTTCACCATGCGGTGCCCGATCTCGTGGGGACCGATCTTCCAGGACGAGAACAGCGTGTCCAGCTTGCCAGAGTCCTGGCGGTAGTCGTAGTCCTGCGGGTTCACGTAGGCCTGGGGAATAAGCTCGGTCGCCGGGGCTTGGGGCGTACCAGTCTCGGCGGAGGCCGTCACGGCAGACGAGCCGCCGTCCGCACCTGCGTCAGCCGCCGGCTTCGGCGCCGACGCGCAACCGGCAAGGCCCGCGCCCGCCGCAGCCGCACCGGCCATGCCCAACCCTGCCAGAAACTGCCTTCTCGATAGCGTCATCCCATTGCTCCCTTCCTCGTATGGTTGGTTGATGCCGCCGATCGGCGGCCCTCGCCGCGCCTCCCCTTCTCCATGGAACCCGCATCGGCAACGTCTGTCCCGCGCAGGTGCCCGAGGGCGGCGAAGATGGCGAAATGGTAACGGGTTCGGCAGCGTTTCCACCTCACACCGTTTTGGTGAAATCGCCTTCCACGAGCTGTTTCCACCTAATCGGTGTGAGGGTTAGCCCCCGCAACCTGTATACTTTCCGATAACGCGCCCAACCCCTCCAGCCCGGGAGCAGGCGCGAAGCATCGGACCCCGCAGAAGCCGCCTTGGGCGCGCTTTCGCACCGGAAAGCCAGGAGTGCATGAACCGCAGGAAAGCCAACGAAGCGCATCGCCCGCTGCCCGTGCGGGATTCGGCGCCCTCGATCGTTGGCTACGCGCTGCTGCTGGTAGCTTGCCAGCTGACGGAATGGGGCGGCCTGGGGCTTTCGGAGCGCACCTCGCTGGCCCTTGTGCCCATCTTGCAGTACTGGACGGTGCCGCTGCTGGTAGCCATGGGAGCGATGCTGCTGGCCGCCGCTGCGCTCTCGCGCGGAAAGCGCGCTTGCCGGCCGCTGGCGCTAGGTAGCGCCGGGGGCGGCCTTATGGTGGCAGGCGTGCTGTGGATGGTGACATCCACCCTGAGCACGCCGCTGTCCATAACCGTCGACGCCGCAGCCATCGGGGCCGGCACCGGATGTTTGCTGGCCGCCTGGACGTGGGTGTTCAGCCGGCTTTCGGTCCGCGACACCACCATGCGGGTGCTTGGCGCCCTCGTTCTGTACGCGATACTGTTCCTGGCGCTGTCCTTCGCCAGCCTGCCGCTGCGCGAGCTCGCCTACTTCGCCTGCGTCGTCGGCTCGGCGGCAGCGCTGGGCGCGGCGTTGCGGAAGAACCCTGCACCTGTCTGCCGCCCAAGGGCCGCGGACGCCCGAAAGCACAGAGCAACCGCAGCCGTCACCCGAAGCCAGCCTGCAGCCGCCGTCGACGACCGTCCCTCCTGGCGCCTGATAGCCCGCAGCGTCAGCCGGCCGCTCTTCTGCGCCGCCGCCACCGCCTTCGCCGTGGCCGTCACCCGCACCATGACGCTGCAGATACACACTGCGCTGGTGGGCGACGCGGGCGTGGCCTGCGTGCTGCTGCTGTCGGCGGGGCTGCTGGCCTACCTGGTGCTTTCGGCCCGACGAGGCAGCGATGAGGGGGCAAGCGGATTCTCCATCCACGGCCTGTTCGGCATCGCCTTCCCCATAGTGGCCACGCTGCTGCTGGCGCTGTCGCTGTTCGGAAGCGAGCTGGCGCTGCCCGTAAGTGCCCTCACCTTCGCCTTCTACATGATCATGCAGTCGCTCATGGTGGGCGCCTCGCTGGCCGCCGCGGTGCAGGAGAGGCTTCCCATGATGGCGGTGTACGGCCTGTTCGCCGGCTGCGTCTACCTGATGTTCGCCCTGGCCACCGCGTTGGGAATCTTCCTGTTCGGCATGGACGGCACCTTGTCCTCCACAGCGCCGCTTCTGGCGGGACTGCTGGTACTCTACGTGCTTGCCATGGCCTACGCCCTGGTCAGACGCTCGTCTGCCGCCGAAGAGCGAAAGGTCGGCGCCCGCCCGGGACGCGAGGAAGCCGCCGAAGCGGACAGCACGCGCGCCCATGCCGCGCCGGAACCGATCGCCCCCGGAGACAAGTCGGCCGCGCCTGGCGCTGTCGCAAGCCGCACCGCCGGCGAGCACCTTCCCGCCACCTCCGACAACACCGGCGCTACGGCCCCCGAGAGCACCGCCGACCCCATCTCCCAGCGCTGCCAGGTGCTCATCGACCGATTCGAGCTGAGCCCGCGCGAATCGGAGGTGCTGGTGGCCTTCGCCCACGGCCGCAACGTCAGCTACCTGGCTGAAACCCTGGTGCTGTCCCCCAACACCATCCGCACCCACAGCAAGACCCTTTACGCGAAGCTGGGCGTGCACAGCAAGCAGGAGCTGCTCGACCTGGTGGAGCGTCAGCCGCTGGCCTAAAGCCCAACGGGAAGCGCAACCGCCAACAAGAAGAGGCCGAACCCCGAAGGGCTCGGCCTCTCGAACAATCTCGGTCCGCACATCCCGCCACCGGCCGCGACGCTCGCACATCCCGCCACTGGTCGGGCGCTTGCATGCAGGAGGAATGCTCTTGCAAGCGCCGCCGCGGAAGGGAGAGCCGCGGCGGCGGGACGGTGCGGACGAGCGACTACACCTCGGCGACCAGCGTCTCGGCCACGATCAGGCCAGAAGCAGCCGCAGGAACGATGTCCTCGGTGCCGGCGGTGCAGCCCGCAGCATAGAGGTTCTTGATAGGCTGATCGTTGGCGTCGAGCACGTGCATCTGCTCGTCAACCTTCAGGCCGCCCAAGCTCTTGTAGCGGACGGGCACGTTGCGGATGAAGTAGAACGGCGGCTGCAGCTCCTGCAGGAACAGGGTACGGCCGAATTCGGCATCTTCCTGGGCCTCGCAGATGTCGTGCCAGTTGTCGAAGATACCCTGCACGGTCTCGATGTGCAGGCCCATCTTCTCGGCCAGCTCATCCACGGAGTCCGCGGACTGAATGGCCTCGCCGGCATGCTTGAGCAGCTCCTGGTCCTGGCCGTTCTGGGCAACGTTGTCCCAAATGGTGTACCACTCATGGTAACCGGCGGCGATGGCGCCCGTAGCGGCGTTGTGCACGGCGGTCTCGCAGTAGAAGCGCTTGCCGTTGGGCAGCACGCAGATGATCGGGTAGAACGTGCCCAGCATGTGGCCGGCCTCGTAGCGGGGATTCAGGTTGGAGGTGGGGCCCATCTTCCACAGCTGGCCGCCCGCAGCCAGACCAGCGGCAATAGCGTCGCCCTTACGGCCAGACACGATGTTGCCCAGATCGGCATACTCGGGAGCGTAGCGGGTCATCCACTCCTGGTTGGACACGTAGCCGCCAGCAGCCAGGACCACGGCCTTGGCCTTCACGTCGAAGATGCTTCCGTCCTTCTTCGTGAAGCGGGCGCCGCAGATTTCACCGTTCTCGTCGGTGATCAGGGTCTTGAAGGTGGTCTCGAAGGAATACTTCGCGCCGGCCTCCTCCAGCTTCTGATTGATCAGCTGGAACTCGGAGTTCATGGTGCACAGACCGTCCTTCGGGAAGAACGCCTGATGATAGGGGGATTCGCGCAGCGGCTGGAACTCGTAGCCCCAATCGTAGTGCATACGGTCGATGAACTTGCCAGACCACGTCTGCAGCAGCACGGTGAAGTCGAGCGCCGGGTCGCCCTCTTCGTAGTAGGGAGCGAACTTCTCGCGAATCTCTTCGGGAGTGCTGTACTTTTCGGGACGCTCCTCCTGAGTAAGCTTGGCCGTGGAGCACATCTGGCAGGCGGCCGAGTAAATGGCGTCGCCGCCGAAGGTGCCGTTCTGCTCGCAGATGAGCACGTTCTTGCCGGCTGCAGCCGGGTCGATGGCGGCGAACATGCCGGAGATGCCGGCGCCCACGATCAGGATATCCACCTCCTGGGCGAAGTTCACGTCGGCATCGCCCATGGCCATGGCGGCGGCCTTGGCAGAAGCTGCGTCGGCCTGAGTGTTGGCTGCCGCATCGGCGGCTTTGTCGTCTGCGGCCGGGGTTTTCTCGCCGGAAGAGCAGCCCAGCATGCCGCCCGCGATGGCGGCGAAGGCGCCAGCGGTACCCAGCGCGCAGAACTGACGACGATCCATCTTCATGTTGTCTCTCCTTCTCCTTGTAAGGACTATCGGATACGGCCCGTGGTCCCTTCCCTTAAGGTGGGCCGCAGATCCCTTGGTCGGGATGGCTCAGCGGGATGGCTCAGCGGGGCTACTTCGCCTGGGCCAGCGCCGCGTCGACAGCCTTGCTGACGCCACCGCTCGTAAGCGTGGCGCCGGTCACGCCGTCGATGTTGGAGCCCTGAGCAGCTTCGATCTGGGCCTTGAAGGTGCCGTCCTCGGCCGCCTCCTTGCCGCCGATGCCCTCGGTCTCGGCGTCGGCCATCACCTCGTCCACGGTGATGACGCCGTCGGCCACGGTCAGCGTGACGGACACGGTGCCGTGAGCTCCCTTGCCCTCGCCGGTGTAGGTGCCGTCCTTGTAGTCGACTTTCGGCTTCGCCTGGGCCTCCTGCTGGCTCTCCGCACCCTCCTCGCCTTCGGCGTCAGCCGCCGGCTGCGAGCTTTCCGCAGGCGCGCCGCCCTTCTCCGCGTCTGCAGATCCGGAACCGGTGTTGGATGCGCATCCGCCCAGAAGCGGGCTGACCGACAGCGCCAGAGCACATGCCGTAAGTGCGGTTCTCTTCCTCATTGGACCTCTCTCCCTTTCTTGCGCCGGCCTGAGCCGTGCTGCGAACTCTGCTCGTCCCGCCTGCCTTGCGGCCGCGTTCGATCAGCTCGCCTCACCAGCCTTGCCGGCCCGTCCGTCCCACGTCGAAACCGACGCTCGCGGCAGCGCTCTCTGCGCCGCATCGCGACAGGGCGCATTAAAGCCAGCGGCTCTTCCTAACGTCAATCGGCGCTATGAGGTAAAGCGCAAAATAGTGTGGTAGCCGTTAGGTAGCGGTGAGGTAAAGTTTGAAACACCTACATTGAACAGGAGATATGCTAAAGCCAACCGAAGGCGCGCCGGAAATCTCTCTGATAAAATGAATCCGTTGCAAAACCGCTACCTACCCTGTTCCAGCGACGCAAAACCGCCTTTACCTCATGAGGTAGCCCTGTCCGCCAGCACTAGCATCCAGCCACCAGCATCCAAGGGGAAGCTCATGCACGACAACATCGCCGGGGAATCCGAAGGGCGCAGAGACGGGCTCACGTCGTCCGCCTACGCCGTGCTCGTCGCAGGCCTGGGCTGCTACATCGGCTGGCAGACCGTGGGCATCTCCCCCACCCTGTTCCCCGCCGCCAACCCCGCAAGCACCGCCGTGCTCGACGTGGGCAACAACCTGGAGACCGCTGTGTTCCTGACGCTTCTGGCGCTTCTGGGCTGGAAAGCGAAGAAGGGCATGAGCCTTGTAGGCTGCAAACCGCTCGCCATCGCCGCGCCACTGCTCTTGTTCGCCGCTACAACAGTCACCTATACATGCGGATGGATCTACGACGAGCCGCTGGGCACCCTGGCCGGCATCGCCCTCGAGGGCACGAAGGCAATCCTGTTCCTGCTGTGGGCCGAATGCCTGGGTCGGGTGCGCTTCCGCAGCTCGCTTCTGTGCGTGGCCCTGGCCTACGCAATCACCTTTGCCCTGTGCCTACTGGTGACAGTGCTAGAGCCCCTCGCGGCCCTTACCGTGCACGCACTCATGCCCCTTCTGTCCGGCGCGGCGCTGTTCACGCTCCTGCGCGACCGATCGTTCCTGGCCGCGCCGCCGCAGGCCTTCGTCCCCGAAAGCGTCAAGTCCGAGCGCCTCCCCCTGCGCCTGCTCGTGGGCATCGGCATTTTCGGCGCCATCATATCGGTCATCAACGTGCTGTCCGAGTCGAAGTCCTCATCCGCCGAGCTCTACACCCTTTACGCAGGCCTCGCGGTGTCCACGGTAACGGCCCTGGTGGCGGCGCGGCGAGTGGAAAAGTTCGACTTCGGCATGCTCTACCGCCTGACCACGCCGCTTATCGTGGGTAGCGTTATCATCGTGCTGGTACTGGAAAGCGGGCACCAGCAGTACGAGGCCTTCGCCATCGGCGTCAGCTGGTCGTTCTTCCGCATCTTCTCATGGACGCTGTGGTGCTCCATCGCTTCGCGCACCCATTCGCCGTCGGCCTACGTGTTCGCCGTGGGCCAGGCGGCGCTTTCGGTGTTCGCCACCCTGGCCTACCTGTTCTGCGACGGCGTGCTGCCCAACATCCACGCCTCGTTCACGGTCATGGTTGCCGCGGTACTGCTGGTGGCCATTTTGAACTCCATCTTCGCCATGAGTGAAAGCGACGTGCTGCGCTTCTTCCGCCGCCGCACCACCACCCCACGCCGCCGCATGGACGACGAGGTCTCGCCGGCAACCTGCGTGGAGAAGGCAGCCGCCGAGTTCGGTCTGTCCAAGCGCGAGGAAGAGATCGCGCTGCTGGTCATGGAGAGCAAGAACAACGCCGTCATCCAAAATCAGCTGTGCATCACCGAAAGCACCCTGCGCACCCATCTGCGCAACATCTACGGCAAGACCTCGGTCCACAGCCGCCAAGAGCTCATAGACCTGCTGTTCTCCTACGCCGAAGAGGAGTAAGAGCAACCCCGAGCGAAGCAAGGGCGGGGCGGCAAGCAAGGGCCGGGCAGCGGGAATCCCGCACAATCGGAAGGTTCATCAGGATTTCGTGACGAAGCTGACGATTTTGCTGGCACAGCTGAGGACCGCGCGCGAAGCAAGGTCGGACAACAAGAGCGAGCCCGAGCGAAGCAAGGGCAAGCCCGATCCCGCAAGAGCGAGCCCGAGCGAAGCAAGGGCAAGCCTACCCGCCCATAAGAGCGAGAACGAGCGAAGCGAGAGCGAGCCTACCCTCCCCGCACCCCTCGTAGATGTGGGGCGCGGGGCGTGGGATGCGGTCTGGCGCCTGAGCGATTCCGCAGCAGCAGCGTTCAGCAGGCGCGACAAACACGCGAGGCGAGGACAAGCGAAGGCGCCGGGCCGCATCCCACGCTCCGCGCCGACAGCGCGCCCCGCATCATGCGTAACTCCCCTTCAGGGCCGCAAACGCCGGCATAGCGTTCTCGATAACGTCGCGCCCGACGCAGTAGCTCACCCGCACCCAGCCGTCCACGCCGAAGCTGTTCGACGGAACCAGCAGCAGCTCGAACCCCTTGGCGCGCTCGCTGAACGCCTGGGCATCCTCTTCCAAAGCGCGAACCCACAGGTAGAAGGCCCCTTCGGGCTCAACGAACTCGTAACCCAGCTCGGAAAGGCCCGCGGTCAAGAGCGCGCGGTTCTCGGCGTAGGCGCGCACGTCGGCCGGCGCATCAAGGCAGTCGGCCATCACGTGCTGGAACAGCACAGGGGCGCAGACGAACCCCAGGGCGCGGCCCGCGCCGGCCACAGCCGTGGACACCTCTGCAGAGTCGTCGGCAAGGTCGGACACGTACACGTAGCCGATGCGCTCGCCGGGCAGGCTCAGGCACTTGCTGAAGGAGTAGCACACGATGGTGCGCGGCCAGAGAGCGGGCACGTAGGGCACGTCGGCGCCATAGGTGATCAGGCGGTAGGGCTCGTCGGCGATCAGGTAGATCTTGCGTCCCAGCTCGGCCTCCTTCTCGGCCAGCAGGGCGGCCAGGGCCTCAAGGCGTTGCCGGCTGTACACCGAGCCCGTGGGGTTGTTCGGCGAGTTGATGATGATGGCGCTCGTGCGCGGCGTGATGGCCGCAGCGAGGGCTTCCAGGTCCAGCTGGAAGTCGGGCTGGGTTGCGGGAACCTCCACCAGAGTGCAGCCCGCCGTAGCCACCCACACGGCGTATTCGGGGAAGTAGGGGCTGACCACGATGACCTCGTCGCCCGGCTCGGTTACCGCGGAGATGGCAATGGCCAGAGCCGCCGCAGCCCCAGCCGTCACGTACACGTTGGCCGCCGTGGCCGGCACGCCGTGGGCGCGCGCGATATGGTCGGCCACCGCCTGGCGCACGGACGGGTCGCCTGCGGCGGGAGTGTAGCCGTGCAGAGCCACCGGGTCGGCTTCCATCCAGCGCAGAACCGACTCCTTCACCTGGGGCGGAGCGGGCACACTGGGGTTCCCGATGCTGAAATCGAACACCTTGTCGTCGCCGATTTCGGCCTTGCGTGCCAAGCCGTAGGCGAACAGCTCGCGAATGGCGCTCGGCTCGTTGCCCAGGTTGTACATGCGCTCATTGACCATGGTGCGGCTCCTTGCTCGTCGGCGGTTCTTCGCGCCGACGCTTGCGGCCGACGCGGGTCCGTCCATGGTAGCGCAGACGCCCGCGCCCGTCGGCGGAAATCCGAGCACTCGGAAGAAAACGCGATGTTAGCGAATGCGCTCAGCGCGACAGAACCGAAGCATCCGCAGCACCAGGCCGCCCGACAAGCCCTCAATCCGCCGCCCCTTCTTCGCCAATCGCTTCGGCAACGACGCGAACAGCAGACTGCATCGGCCCGCAAGCGCAGTGCTACAATAGCCCCAGCATCGTCCGAGGAAAGGAACGACTATGGCCCAACGCTACCGCACCGTCTTCGCCGCCCTTGACGGCACGTCCGCCCAGAAGGCCGTAGCCCAACGCGCCGTTGCCGTTGCGGCCAACAACCGCGCCAGCCTGGTGTTCGGCCATGTGGTCGACTCCGTCCCTTACGAAGCTTCCGGCGTGAACTTCGAAGCGCTGTGCAGCGATTGCAAGCGGCGCATCGAGGAGGAGCTGGCGGGCGTGTTCAACGAAGCCCGCAACAACCCCAACATCCCCGCAGTGGACTTCCGAGTAGCAGCCGGACGCATCACCGAAACCCTTGCGTCCCAGCTCATCGAGCCGGCAAGCCCCGACCTCATCGTCTGCGGCGAGCGCGGCCTGTCCAACATCAAGTACGCGTTCGTGGGAAGCGTGTCGACGTTCCTCATCCGCACCATGGACTGCGACGTGCTGGTGGTGAAGCAGCGCTAGACGTCGCTCGGGATAGTTTCGGTCCCAAATGCACGGTTTTGGGACCTTGCAACGCGAAATAAGTCCCAAAACCGTTCAATCGGGACCGATAAAGGGGTCAGGAAGTCCCAAAACCGTGCATTTGGGACCGAAACTCCGGACGGCCTTTGCCCGCGAAGGGCGTTTGATCTCCAAGTAGAAGGTCGCCCGCGAAGGATGCAGGCAAGTGGCCGACGGAGGTGGCGGGCAGGGACGCGCCGCAAGCGACAGACGGGGCATCGGCGCGGATGCTGCAAGCAACAGGCAGGGGCATCCGCCAGAACACAATGCTGGCGACACGCAGAGGCGCAATGAGCAGCGCGCAGCAACGGCGTCAAGGCACGCTGCAAGTTGCTGCCGGAGACGCGGCAGGACGCCGCCGCCAACTCGCAAGGCAACGCCCTGCGAACCAGCAGCCATCACCCCCCCCCTACGCGGAAACGGCCGTCTCTTCGTCGAAAGCCGCCACCGGAGCGCCCTCGGTCGCCGTCGCCGCACGACGGTCGATCACAGCGCGAGCCACGCGAGCCACCGCATACACGCCGAACAGCACCGTGTATACCCCCACCGTAGTCTGGGCCGCCGCGCCGCCGGCCAGCGCCGAGGGCAGCAGCATCAGGATCAGGTGCACGTACACCAGGCCGAAGAACGGGTAAGCCAGCTTCTGCAGGCGCTTCCACGAATCGGTGCGCATGCGCTTCTTCACCGTCTGGAACGACGTCACGCCCAGCACCAGCAGCAACACCAGCAGCACCAGCGCCAGCGTCAGAGACGCGAGCACGTTGCCGCTCAGGCCGCCGCCAAGCAGACGCGGAATGTAAGATGCCAGGTAAACCGCCATATGGCCGCACGCCAGAATGCACGCGACAATGGAAAGCTCGGCACGCACCGGCCGCAGCCAGCGCCCCACCTTCGACTCGGTGCTGAAGCAGCCGATGAACATCACCACCACGAACATGGCCAGCGCCACCATGCACTTCTGCACCAGCACCAGAAGCGGCATCCAGATGCTGCGCGGCAGCATGCCGAACGAGCCACACGCGAACAGCACGTCCACGGCGATAGCAAGACCGTAGAACGCAAGCGGCCATTTGTGAAGCGGATTTCGAAGCGCGAAACAAGCGACGGCGGTGACCGCCAATACGATGATAAACGTCATCAAAGTCCCTTTCCCTAGGAAACGTTTATCTTCCTCGTATGCCGCCCCCGTCATGCTTGGAAGGTATGTGCTTCAGGATAATACCCCATCCCGGAAGAAAAGGCAGCCCCTTTCCGCAAATTGCTCCGGAAGCCAGGCAAAGGGCACGAAGCCGCAAGGGTGGCAGCAGTGGCGCTCCCCCGACGCGCGGAAAGCGAGAACCCCGCAAAATCGACAGCTTCGGCAGCTTTCGGTAGCGAAGCTGCCGATTTTGCGGGCTCTCCATGCCGGGTGCGCCAGGAGTGCCGAGGGCGTGTTGGGGAGCGCACGCCGCAGGCGGCGGAGCGGCGGGGCTTGAGCGATTCCGCAGCAGCATTGTTTTGAAGGCGCGAAGAAAGCGCAGGGCGAAGAGCCCATTATGCGCGATTTCGCCTTCCCGCAGCGAGGTGTCAAGGAGACGCGCACGCCGCAGGCGGCGGGTCGGCGGGGCCTGAGCGATTCCGCAGCAGCATCGTTTCGCAGCCGCGAAGAAAGCGCGAGGCGAGGACAAGCGAAAGCCCTGTCGACCCGCCGTCTGCGGCCTAAGGGAGTATCAGCCAACCGCCACGCCACCAGCGGCCTAAGGGAGCAAGGGCCTTAGCGGCGGCGCTTGCGACTGGTTCGGGCGGCGGCATTGGTCTTCTTGTCGCTCGCCTTTTCGCCGCGGGCGCGCCGCGCCTGTTCGCGACGATCGGCCAAGGCGGCGGTTTCCTGGCGAAGCGCCTGGTAGGAAGCGAACCGCTCGGCCGAGAGCTCGCCGGATTCCACGGCAGCGTGCACAGCGCACCCGGGTTCGTTCTCGTGCTTGCAGTCGCGGAACCGGCACTGCTCGGCCAGGGCCTCCACGTCGGCGAAGGCAGCACCGATGCCCTCGTCGGCGTTCCACAGCCCTAGCCCCCGCACGCCGGGCATGTCCACCACGTAGCCGCCGCCGGGCACGCGCACCATCTCGCGGCTTACCGTGGTATGGCGTCCCTTGCCGTCTTCGCGCACGGGGGTGGTCTCCTGAATGTTGCTGCCCACCAGCATGTTCACCAGGCTCGACTTGCCCACCCCGCTCTTGCCGATCAGCACGGCGGTGTTTCCCTCCCCCACAAGCTCGCGCACGGCCTGCACGCTTTCGGGGTCATGGGACGACACCACCAGCGTGCGCACGTCGGGGCCCGCCAGCTGCTGCACCCGCTGGCGCACCTGCTGCACCTGCCGTTCGCTTTCGGCCAAGTCGGCCTTGGTCAGCACTACGGTCACTTCGGCGCCGGTCTCGTAGGCCAGCACCAGCTCGCGCTCAAGCCGGCGCACGTTCACGTCGGAAAGCGGCTGGGCCACGATCACCCGGTCGAAGTTCGCGGCCAGTACCTGGGGGATGGCCCGCTCGGTGGGGTCCTTGCGCACGAAGGCGCGCGTGCGCGGGCGCACCGATTCAATGATGCCTTTGTCGTGTCCGAAGGGAACGAGCACGTCCACGAAATCGCCCACCACGGCGCGGTAGTCCTTGCCCTTGACCAGCGAAATGGCGTGCTCGCAACGCAACGGCGCCCGGTCGGCGCCCGCCCCCAGAAGGCGCACCAGGGGAAACCCGCGGTCGAGCTTGATCACCTGCCCCACGAAGCGCTCGCCCTCTTCAGCACCGTCGCATTCGGAAGACGCCGGCAGCACAGCGTCGTCAGCCACAAACGAAGCCGCCTCGCCTACCAAGCCGGACGTCTTGCGCCCATCGGCGGCACCTTCCCCCTGCGCCACCCTGGGCTCCTGCCGTCCCGCGCGCTTCTCGGCCGCCTGGGCCTCCTGCGCCTTGCCCATCTAGCGCCGCCTTTCGCGAAGAAAGTAGAACAGGCCCATCATCAGCAGACCTACCGCCACCGCTGCAGCGCCCGGCAGGAAGCTCTCCAGGGCGAAGGGGTCTTCGGTGCGCACGCCCTTCTCCACGATGTTCACCACTTCGGCATGCAGGTCGGACACGCCCTCGTGCTCGGCGCACACCAGATGGAAGATGCCGCGCACCTGCACGATGGTGCCGCGCACGTTGTAAGCCCCGAAGGTGTCGATGCGCGATGCGGATTCAGCGCTCATGATCACCGCGATGGTGGAGGAGTCGTCGCTGGAGGAAAGGGTGATCCAGCGCTGGCGGCCGCCGAAGGTAGCACGCAGGTTGTCGCCGATGGCCTCGCCCACCACCTGCACCGTCTGGCCGTCGATGTAGGCGTCGGCCGTGCTCAGGTCAGCGATGGAGGTGTCGTAGATAAACGAGCTGTCCGGCAGCTGCTGGGGGTTCACGCGGTTGTCTTCGGCCAGTTCGGGATCGAGCTCCAGGATGTCCGCCGACGGGCTCTGGACCGGGTCCGCCTCAATGCCGCCCTCGCCCTGGGTGCTCTCCCCGCCCGCTTCGCCACCGGCTCCCTCGGCTGCGCCATCAGCCGCATCGCCCGTGTTACCCGCGCCTTCGGTGTCCTCGTCCTGGGGCGAGGGTTCGCCGTCGCCGGGCGCATCCGCGCCGTCAGCGCCCTCAGCCTGTCCGCTTTCCTCGCCGGCATCGCCCTCCGCCGCCGCGCCGTCGTCGCGAAGCGGCAGGTCGTCGGCGGCAGACGGCGCGATGGCCAGCGCGGGCTCAGGATGCGTAAGGGCGAGACCGCCAGCGCATGCCAACAAGCAGGCCAGCACCAGCGCCGCAGCGAAACGCGCGGCGGCACGCCCCGCAAGCGCACCATCCCGCGCACCCGCCAGCGCACCGTCGCACGGCCCCGACGCCGGTATCGCGCGTCCGATGCCTGCCCGCGGCGCGCAAGCCGCCCGCGCCAAACCCGTCCCGTCGCATCGCGCAGCCATCAGCGCCTCCTCCAGCGCCGCGGATCAAGCGACACCGCGATCTGCACGATCAGGGCCAGAAACGTCACGAATTCCAGACGGCCTGCCCACATCTCGAAGATGTAGAACACCTCCAAGGTAGGCGGCATACCCGGAGCCGTAAGCCCAGCGGACAGGCCACCGTTGCTGGCCATGGCAACCGATTCGAAGATGGACTGAATGGCGTCGTAGCCGTGCGCGATGCCCACCACGGCCCCGATCAGGTAGGTGACCACGTACAGCACGAAGATGGTGGTGGCGGCCTTCACGGTCTCGGGCGTGAGCACGCGCCGGCCCACATGATTGTAATCCACCACCACGCGGGCCGAATCCGGCGCAATATTCTCCTTGATAGTGGCCGCGATGGACTTGAAAATGAACCCGATACGCGCGAACTTGATGCCGCCGGTGGTGGACCCAGCGCTGCCGCCAACGGCCATGAGCAGCGCCACCACCAGGAAGGCGCCCGACGAAAACGCCGTCACCAACTGGTTCGACGTGATGTTCTGAAACCCCGTGGTGGAGAACGCGGAAATAAGCATGAACAGGCCGCGTCGCATCATGGCGGGCAGGCTGTCGAACTCGGCGGTGGCCGTCAGCGACGCCGCGAACACGATAGTCATGATGGCAAGCCAGATGAGCATGGTGCGAATCTCAATATCCCGGAAGAACGAATCCAGCCGCCCGCGCCAGATCTCGGCGTACAGCACGAAGTTCACCGAGCCGCCGATCATGAGCACCATGAGCACAGCCTCGATAGCGAACGAATGGTAGTACAGGACGCTCGTGCTCATAGGGGTGAAACCGCCGGTCATAAAGCCGGAGATGGCTAGCCACAGCGACTGCAGCCCGGCGCGCGGCAGTTCCATGCCGGCGAACAGGCACAGCAACGTGAGCACGAAGGTGGCCACGAAGATGATGCCCACGGACAGCTTCGCGATGAACTGGGTGGTCTGCACGATGTTGGGCACGATGTGCTCGCTGCGGCCTTCGGACATGTACAGGCTGGCTCCCGAGCGCTTCCCGAACAGACCGAAGGACAGCGCCACCACGATCAGTCCCAAGCCTCCCACCAGGTGCATCATGAAGCGCCACATGTTGTCGGCATTGGATAGGTGGTCAAGGTCGGTGATGATGCTGGCGCCGGTGGTGGTGATGCCGGAAACGCCGTCGAACAGCGCGTCGAGGTAGCTTACGTACTGGCCGGACAGGTACAGCGGGATGCTGGCCACGAAGGCGAGCACGATCCAGGCGAAGCCGGTGACCACCATGGCCTGCTGGCGGTTGAGCCCCGCCGGGTCGATGCACAGGAAGCGCAGCAGCGAGCCCAGGCACAGCGAGATGCCGATAGTGAGCAGGTAGTGGCTAGCAGGCACCCATTCGCCGCACAGAACGCCGGTGATGAAGGGCACCAGCAGCGCCAGAGACGAGAAAAGCACCAAAACGCCCAGGTAATGGCCGATAACCCGCAGATCGTAGAGCGTGAAGCGCTGCCACATAGCCGCCCGCTACCCGAGAACCACGCGTACCACGATGATGAGCGCCCACAGAAGCAGCAGCAAGCAGATGATGGACAGCAGCACTACCCCCAAACCGTGCAGGGGGGTTGCAATCCGTTGACGGATGTCCAATTTATTCCGCATGACCTCATCTTTTACGCCATTGTATGCACCAACTGCCATAGGCTGCGCCTATTCTAGTACAATATCGGGCCACTTCGCAGCTGCTTCACGGAGTCGGCCAAGAAACGACGGAGACCGCGATGCCGCCCGCCGCGGGCGGCGCAAGAGCACGAAAGGCGGTGGGAAGCCATGACCGCCCCCCAGATCCTGTCTATCTGCATCTTCGCAGCGGTGATGCTTGCCGTGGTGACCGAGAAGATGCACCGATCCCTGGCCGCCATCCTGGGGGCGGTGCTGGTGCTGGCGCTGGGAGTGATGCCCCTTAATGCCGCCATGACCCATGTAGACTTCAACACCCTGGGCGTGCTGTTCGGCATGATGCTGTTCGTGTCGGTGGTGAAGCTGTCGGGGCTGTTCGAGTACCTGGCAGTGAAGTGCGCTCGTCTGGCCAAAGGCGACCCGTGGCGCATCATGCTGCTGTTCGTGCTGCTGACCGCAGGCCTTTCCGCCTTCCTGGACAACGTGACCACGGTGCTTCTGGTGGGGCCCATGACCATCACCGTCTGCCGCATGCTGGACGTAGACCCAGTGCCGTTCTTCTTCACCGAGATTATGGCCTCGAACATCGGGGGCACGGCCACCCTCATCGGCGACCCGCCCAACATCATGATCGGCTCGGCCGCAAGCTTCTCGTTCTTGGATTTCGTGGCGGTGGACACGCCCGCAGTTCTGGTAATCTTGGTGGTGCTGCTGGGCGTGTTCTACCTGATGTACGGCCGGAAGATGCCCGCCGACCAGGCGCACCGCCAAAGCGTAATGGCCCTCGACGAACGCTCCTACATCAAGAGCCGCTCGCTCATGCGCCTGAGCGTGGTCATGATCGCGCTGGTGGTGGCAGGGTTCATGCTGCACGGCGTGCTGGGCGTGGAATCGTGCGTGATCGCCCTGGCTGCCGCTACACTTATCTTGGTGCTCTCCCGTGCCAACATCGACAATGCGCTGGCCGGCGTGGAGTGGACCACACTCACGTTCTTTGCGGGGCTGTTCGTGGTGGTGGGGGCCATGGCCGAGACCGGCGTCATCGCCATGCTGGCGAACACCCTGGTGAACGCCACGGGCGGCAACGTGTTCGTCACCATGCTGGTGCTACTGTTCGGATCGGCCATCGTATCCAGCTTCCTGGACAACATCCCCTTCGTGGCCACGATGATCCCCATCCTGCTGGTCATGCAGGCCGACGGCATGGACGTCACGCCGCTGTGGTGGGCCGTGTCGCTGGGCGCCTGCCTGGGCGGCAACGGCACCATCATCGGCGCCAGCGCCAACGTGGTGCTCTCCGATATCTCGCGCAAGAACGGCCACGAGCTCACCTTCACCGCTTACCTCAAGCGCGGCTTTCCCCTCATGCTGCTCACCGTACTGATTGCCGGCGCCTACCTGGTCCTGCGCTTCCCGCCCGCCTAGGAGCCAGCAGCGAGAGTGGGTACAGGCGGCGCGCGAAGGCACTGGCGGCGGCAAAAAATGGCTGAAATCTCCGGCTTTACATTCGGCATGGCTGAAAAAAGCGGTTTTACATGCCCTTTTGGCTTATTATTCCGGTTTTGCATAGGCGACAGGCTCCGGTCGCATGCAAAAGCGGAGTTTTCAGCCATAATTGCATCGGAGCAGCCGATTGACAGAAGGTGGAAGCGGCTGAAGATACGAACGAGCGACTCCGCCGGCCGGGGGACGCAGGCGTTCCGGGGAAACCAAACGAGGGCTACGCGCGCTCGGAGCGGGCGAGGGACGCGGACGACGCGATGGGACGCGAACGACGCGACGGGGCGCGGACGGCCCTAGAGATGCAGGCGGCGTGGCCGTGGCAGCTCCGGGGATGCGAACGACGCGGCGGGGCGCAGGCGAGCCTGGGAACGAGGGCAACCTGCAAGCTGATGGACGGCCCGAAAGCCGGTGGGTGGCCTGGGAATGCGGGCGACGTGGCCTTACGAGGAAGGATGCGATTATGCGAGCGGTGATTCAGCGGGTTTCGGAGGCTTCGGTGACTGTCGACGGCCAGGTGGTGGGCGCCATCGGCCAAGGACTGCTGGTGCTGCTAGGGGTAGGTCACGACGACAGCGAGCAGACCGCCGAGAAGCTCTGGTCGAAGCTTGCCCGCCTGCGCATCTTCGAGGACGAGGCGGGCAAGACGAACCTGTCCTTGGCCGACGTGGGCGGTCAGCTGCTGGTGGTGTCGCAGTTCACGCTGTACGCCTCCTGCAAGAAGGGCAACCGCCCCTCCTTCACCGACGCCGGCGCCCCCGACGAAGCCAACCGCCTGTACGAATGGTTCGCCAACCGGGCCCGCGCGGACGTGCCCGTGGTACAGACCGGCTGCTTCGGCGCCTACATGGACGTGGCCCTGGTCAACGACGGACCCTTCACCATCGTGCTCGACACCGACCAGCTGTAAAGCCTTGCGCGCCGGGGCAGCCCCTGCGAAACGCGGCGGAAACACGCCCGTGCGTCGTGCGAAACATTGACGGGCTATCTTAGGGTTGAGTTTGTGCAAGCTCGCAAGCTTCAATGTGCCAGCACGAGCAGAGGACCCGCCATGAACCATCCCGACCCATCGCCGAGCAACACCGGGGGCATCCCGAATCGCACGCCCGGCCACGCATGCGCGCACCGAGGAGCAAGCTCCCGGCCCCACATCGCGTCGCGCCGAAACACCGGGCAACACCCGCGCGCACCTCGCGAGGGGGACGTGCGCATCCCCTCCGGTTGCGCTATCGCCGCCATCATGGACCGAAGCGGCAAACGCCACGACGGCAGCGACATTCTGAGGTCTATCGCGCTCATGCACGATCGCTCCAACGGTCTGGGCGGGGGTTTCGCCGCCTACGGCATCTACCCGGAGTACGCAAGCCTCTACGCCTTCCACATCATGTACGAGCACGACCAGGCCCGCCGCGAAACGGAAGCCTACCTGGACACCTTCTTCATGAGCGAGAAGCAGGAGCGCATCCCCACCCAGCCGGTGGCATCCATCAAGAACCCGCCGGACATCTGGCGCTACTTCGCAGCACCCCACCCCATGCGCCTGGCGGCCAGCGGGCTTGACGAGGCCGAGTACGCCATGGAGCACGTCTTCCACATCAACAGCGCCATCGACGGGGCCTTCGTGGCGTCGTCGGGCAAGAACATGGGCGTGTTCAAGGGAGTGGGCTACCCGGAGGACATCGGCGAGTTCTACCGCATCACCGACTATGCGGGCTGGGCCTGGACCGCCCACGGCCGCTTCCCCACCAACACCCCTGGCTGGTGGGGCGGCGCCCATCCGTTCACGCTGCTGAACTGGTCGGTGGTCCACAACGGCGAGATATCCAGCTACGACGCGAACCGCCGCTACGTGGAGCAGTTCGGCTACGACTGCACCCTGCAGACCGACACCGAGGTCATCACCTACCTTGTAGACCTGCTGGCCCGCCGCCACGGGCTTTCCCAGGAGCTGGCGGCCCACATCATGACCGCGCCGTCGTGGGAGGCCATCGACGCCATGGACCCGCGCGACGCCGCCTTCGAGACCGCCCTGCGCGCTACCTACGGAAGCGCGCTCGTCAACGGGCCGTTCTCCATCATCGTCGGGTCCGAGGAGGGGCTGCTTGCCCTCAACGACCGGCTGAAGCTGCGGGCGCTCATGGCGGCGGAGAAGGGCAGCATGGTGTACCTGGCCAGCGAGCAGGCGGCCATCGAGGTGGTGTGCCCCGACGCCGAGCGCATGCGGGCCGTGGGCGGCGGAGAGCCCTTCGTCGTGCAGCTTGATTCCGTCGCAAAGGCCAAGGCTACGGCGGCGGGCCAGGTCAACGAGCCCCGCAACGCCCCTCTTCGCCACGAGGTGGGCGTACTGCCCGACCGCCATCTGCTTCGGAAGGAGGCCTAAGCGTCATGCTGGACTGCCGAATCCCCCGCTACAAAGTGCTGCGCGACGCCGACGAGTGCATCCACTGCAACCTGTGCGTCCGCGAATGCGCCAACGAGGTTCATTACCTGAGCAAGAAGACCGGCGCGCTGAAGGCCGACTCCATGAAGTGCGTGAACTGCCAGCGCTGCACCGTCCTGTGCCCCGCCCGGGCGCTGGCCATAGGGAACTGGCCCCAGGTGGATTGCGGTTCGGCTGCGTGGAACCTGCCCACCATGGCCGACATCGCCACGCAGTCGCAGACCGGCGGCGTGCTGCTGGCATCCATGGGCAACCCGAAGCCCTACCATATCTACTGGGAGCACTTGCTGCTGAACGCCAGCCAGGTGACGAACCCCTCCATCGACCCGCTGCGTGAGCCCATGGAAACCCGCGTGCTGCTGGGAAGCCGCCCGGCTCATCTGCGCGTGAACGAGCGCGCCCGCACCCTGGCCGAGCCGCTGCCGCCCCAGCTGAAGCTGGACGTGCCCATCCTGTTCGCCGCCATGAGCTTCGGGTCGGTGTCGCTTAACACCCAGAAGGCCCTGGCCCTGGCCGCGCGCGAGCTGGGCACCTACTTCAACTGCGGAGAAGGCGGCCTGCACCGCGACCTGGAGCCCTTCGGCGAACATGCCATCGTGCAGGTGGCCAGCGGCCGCTTTGGCGTGGACCCGTACTACCTGAACGCCGGAGCCGCCATCGAGATCAAGATCGGCCAGGGAGCCAAGCCCGGCATCGGCGGTCACCTGCCCGGCGAGAAGATAAACGCCGAAGTGTCGCGCACCCGCATGATCCCCGAAGGCACCGACGCCATCTCGCCGGCGCCGCATCACGACATCTACTCCATCGAGGACCTGCGCCAGCTGGTGTTCTCGCTGAAGGAGGCCACCGGCTACCGCAAGCCCGTGGCCGTGAAAGTGGCCGCCGTGCATAACGTGGCCGCCATTGCCAGCGGCATGGCCCGGGCCGGCGCCGACATCATCGTCATCGACGGCTTCCGCGGGGGCACGGGCGCCGCCCCCAAGCGCATCCGCGACAACGTGGGCATCCCTATAGAGCTGGCCTTGGCCGCCGTGGACGAGCGGCTGCGCCAGGAGGGCATCCGCTCCACGGTAAGCCTGGTGGCAAGCGGCACCATCCGCAACTCCGCCGACGTGGTGCGCGCCGTAGCCCTGGGCGCCGACGCGGTTTCCATCGGCTCGGCGGCGCTGGTGGCCATGGGCTGCCACCAGTGCGGCGACTGCTCGTCGGGGCGCTGCAACTGGGGCATCGCCACCCAGCGGCCCGACCTGACGGCGCGCCTTAACCCCGACCAGGCGGCCGAGCGCGTGGTGAACCTGGTGCGCGGCTGGAACCGCGAGATCCAGGAGATGATGGGCGGCATGGGCATCAACGCCATCGACAGCCTGCGCGGCAACCGGCTGATGCTGCGGGGCGTGGGCCTGAACGAAAAGGAACTGGAAATCCTCGGTGTGAAGTACGCGGGAGAGTGATGAGCATGAGCGATCAGACGACCTTCGAACGTGAAGGGGGCGCCGGCCTTCCCGAACACCCCCTGCCGAGCGCGCCCGAAGTGACCGCCGTGACCGTAGAGCAGAATGCGGCCGCACAAGCTGTAGCCGAAGGCGCGATGGCGGTGGAAACCACGTCGGTTGCCAGCGTCACCGTTGAGCTTGGCACCTCGCATTTCCGCGAGGCAAACGCCGCGGTGCGCGCCGCGCTCGAGCAAGCCAACACCGTGGTGCTGACCGAGGTGTTCGCCCAACGCTACCTGGGATGCGCCATGAAGGCGGGCAAGCGCCTTGAGATTCACGGCACCCCAGGCAACGACCTGGCCTGCTACATGGATGGCGGTTCGGTGGAGGTGTTCGGAAGCGCCCAGGACCAGACGGCCAACACCATGAACGCAGGCAGCGTGGTGGTGCACGGGCGCTCGGGCGACGCCACCGGCTACGCCATGCGCGGCGGCGAGCTGCTTATCCGCGACGACGCCGGCTGGCGCGCAGCCATCAACATGAAGCAGTACGGCGACCGCAGGCCCATGGTGGTGATAGGCGGAGATGCCGGCGACTTCTTGGGCGAGTACATGGCCGGCGGCGTGGTGGTGCTCATGGGCCGCCCGGGATCGCACCTGGCCAGCGGCATGCACGGCGGGGTCGTCTACCTGCAGCGGGCGCACGTGCCCTCCAACCTGCCCCAAGGCCTGGTGGCATGCGATTTGGATGCGGAGGACGCCAAGGTGCTGGGCGGCTTGCTTGCACGCTACGACCGCTGCTTCGCCGGCGAGGTGCGCCCCGACGGCACCGTGGCCGCAGCCGCTCCCCTTGAGGCCTTCGTCGCCCTGCGCCCCGCCTCCAGCCGCCCCTACGCCGCCCTGTACGCCAGCTAGAGTCCACTGAACAACGCGAAAGAACCGTAAGCCCCGCCACCTGGCCGCAGGCTCGCAACCGAACCCGAATCTGCGGCCGGATGGCGGGACTTACGCCGCAAGGCACTCCACGCAGAACGCTCGCACTGCGCGCTTCCTGCTAAGCGCGACAGCATGCAACCTGGTAAGACGCCAAATGGTGCCCCCGGGCGGATTCGAACCGTCGACACCCGCTTTAGGAGAGCGGTGCTCTATCCCCTGAGCTACGGAGGCACGCTGGCAACTGCTGCAATCGGGGGGCCTCGCGGCTTCGCGTCGCACCGGTCGACACGCGCCCCCGCACAGCGGCGCCTATTGTAGCATCAAATAGCGCGCTCCACGGAAAATGGGCTTGGCCGCTCCGAACCGGAAGCCCCCAAGCGGCCGAAGGCCGGACGCAAGCCGAAGCCGCGGGCGAGCCGGGGCGGGGGCGAGCCGAAGCCGCGGGCGAGCCGGGGGGCACCGGACGAGCCGGGGCCGGCACAAGCTGAACGGGTCACCAAGGGCTGTCCGTACCCCGCAAAATCGACAGTTTCGTCAGGAAATCGTCGCGAAGCTTCCGATTGTGCGGGCATCGCCGAAGCCGTGCGCGAGCCGGGGCGGGGGCTGGGGGAGAGCTAGAAGCGGGGGCCGACGGTGGATGCGCGGGAGGCATGCCCTGGCGGCTAGGCGGCGGAGTCGTTCAGCACCAGAATGTCCAGCGGGTGCTCCACTACGGCGTCAGCACCGGCTTCGCGCAGCTCAGAGGCGTCGTGATAACCCCAGCTCACACCGATGGCGAAGCAGCCGGCACGATGGGCACAGGCGATATCGGTAGGAGAATCGCCCACGTAAGCGCTCTTCGACGCATCGCAGCCCAGTTCCGCGAGCACAAGCCGCAGCCCCTCGGGATCGGGCTTGCGAGGAATGCCGTCCCTCTCGCCGTGGACCACCTCGAACAGCCCCGGCAGGTACTCCCCCACGCAATCGATCACGCCCTGCTCGAACTTGTTCGACAGCACGCCCGTGACAACCTGGCGAGCGCGAAGCTCGGTGGCAAGCTCGACGACACCGGGATAGGGCCTGGTCAGCTTGTTGCCCAGCACGGAATAGAGCGACTTCCACCGCCCTAGGATTTCCTCGATCGTCTCGTCCGACGTACCCTCGGGCACCGCTTGCGTGACAAGGGGCCGCACACCATTGCCCACGAAGGAGTGGATCTCGTCAGCCGTACGGGGCGGGAATCCGAACTCCTCCAAAGTGGAGTTCGTCAGCAGCACCAGGTCGGGCAGCGTATCGAGCAGCGTCCCGTCCAGGTCGAACACCACCGCCTGAAACCGATTCGGGCCCAGACCAACCTCATCCCGCAGAGCAACCATCGTGCCTCCTACCTAAAACATTCAAATCTCCGCAAGCCGCATCAAGCTGCAAGCAGCAAGCCGCCCGCGCCGCTGCAGCCGCCCACCCTTATGCCCGCAGGGGCAGCAGCCGCGGCTTCGTGGGCTGCAACGAGCCATGCCTTCGCAAGCCGCCCGCGCCGCTGCAGCCGGCTGCCCTTGCGCCCGCAGGGGCAGCAGCCACGGCTTCGTGGACCGCGGCCGGCTCAGACACGGCTGCAGCCCCGCGCGCTACCAGCCCGTACGGCGGCGGCTTCGCGAACTGCTCCCAGTCTAGCCCCTGGGAGCCCGGGCGTGAGCGCCACGCGGACGTTCTTCGGGTACCCGTTGCCCCGCGGACACCTGGTTGCGATAGAACAACCACACTCCCAACATGAAGCTACCGAAGGTAATGCCGGCGCCGGCGCATACGTCGGTGAGGAAGTGGGCCCCGGCGAAGATGCGCGAGAAGCATACCACCAGCATGAAGGCCGCGGGAATCCAGAAGAACAGCTCGCGACGGGCCAACCAGCGGGACTTCACCGCAGGCAGCGCGGCGAACAGCATGGCGCAGGCGGCCGACGCGGAGTGCCCGCTGGGAAACGACCGGAACTCCTCCTTGTCAACGCCGGCGGCCATAAGCGTCTGCTTCATGTCCGACCCAACCACCCACCACGGCTGGAAGGCGGCATCGGGCGTCACCGATATCATGCGCATGCGCGGACGGCCCCACAGGTTCTTCAGTATCACGTTGACCAGCAATATCTCCAGCGCCAGCACGAAGGTACACAGGCAGGCGTAGCGCAGGATGGCCGAACGCGACGCACCGCGCACCGCCCGCAGCACCGCCAGGTCGGTCACCGCGGCCGCCACCACGTGCACCAGAAACGCCGCCCACTGCGGATCGGCGCTCTCCAGCACCGGCTCATGGGCGCAGGCGTAGAGCGCCCCCAGGTTCATGATGACGCCCATGGCCGCCAGCAGCGCAACGCGCACACCGCCGCGCCTGCGGTCGATGCAGCGGAAGTACAGGGCGCCCGCCATGGCGAAGGTCATGGCCAGAGGCAACATGCCGTACATGGCGAACACCTGGCCGTAGAGGTTTGCCGGGTCGTACAGGGCAAGGGAGAGGTCGTAGTCCACGAAGGAACCGGTGACGAAGCCGATGGCCAAAAGCACGGTCACCGCCACCCAGTCGTGGCGGGCGATAAGGCGCTCAGTCATGAAGCCGGACAGTCTTTCCTGCATAAGCAGCAATTCCTTTCGATCGAACAGAGCCGACGCGTTGCGGTGTCGGCGGCAATGGCGGCGGCACGGCAAGAGCGGCCTGCGCCAGCATGTCGGAGGCCGCACGCTCTCGGCTCGCCTGCGCGCCCGGGAGGCACGCTTCGGCGCATCCCGGCGCGAGCGCGTCTGCATGCCCGTGTGCACGCACGCCCCGCACTGTTGCCGCATCAGCCCATTTCAGGGCATCGCATCCGGCCATTGTAGCACTGCGCCCGCGCAGGTCGGCCGCCTTGGCAAAACCCCGACAACACTGAAGCGTTCGTGAAGCAGCGAAGTCCGTGCTGAAAGGCTCCGGGGGCAACCCGCGCTTCGGGCGCCCTTGGCCGCCGGCGGCGAACCTGCCGCGCTTTTCTCGATTTTTTTTCGCACACGACCGCACATTTCGCTAGGCTCGGGCGTATTACCGTCGAAGGCCTTCAACGAGAACGGAAGCAGAGCAGAGGCGCCCGAGCGGCCCGCACTCCCGCGGCAGCCGGCGCAACCAACGAGGAAAGGGCATGGGGCATACAGGTGGACAACCGGGAGTTTCGCAGCATCGTCGACGAGTACGGCGACATGGTGTACCGCATAGCGCTCAGCCAGGCTCGCAGTCTGACCGACGCCGAGGACATCGTGCAGACTGTGTTCCTGAAGCTGTACGCGAAGCCGCCCGAGAACACCTCGCCGGAGCGGGTGAAACCCTGGCTCATCCGCGTGACCGTCAACGAGTGCGCGGGACTATGGCGAACGCTGTGGAAACGCCGCGTGACGCTGGGCGAGGTCACCGATGCCACGGCGCCCCGGACGGAGCCGAGCGCGGAAGCGAGCCTCTTCGGCGACGCGAACCACCAGCGGCTCTACGACGCCCTGGCCGCCCTACCGGAGAAATGCCGCATCGTGGTGCACCTGTTCTACTTCGAAGACTACAGCACCGCCCAGATCGCCGAGATTCTGCAGATTCGCGAACCGACGGTGCGAACCCGCCTTGTGCGGGCACGGAAAATCTTGAAACAGCAGCTGAAGGAGGCATGGGAAGATGAGTAACCGGGCGAGCTACCACGCCATGATGAACGAGGTCCGTGCTCCGGAGCGCGTGCTGGGAAAGGCCAAGGACATCACCATGGAGAAAACGAAACGCGCGCCCCTGGCGCTCAGGTACGCCACCGTTGCCGTCGCATCGCTTCTGAGCGTGTTCGCCGTCACCAACGGCGTCTGCTACGCCGCGACGGGCGAAACGTGGATCGAGCATTTCACGACGACCATCGACGGGCAGCAGGTGGACATCACCGTGACGGGCCAGGAAACCATGGACGGCAACGCCGGCGAGGTTGTGGTGACGGCTAACAGCGATAACGGCGACGTCGTGCTGTACGACAGCACGTCCGGGGCGACAGCCGAGGTGAACGGAGACGCGGCCGTGGCTTCGGAGAAGACCACGAGCTTCAGCGTAAGCACCGG
Organism: Eggerthellaceae bacterium; assembly: GCA_910575165.1. Classification (GTDB taxonomy): domain Bacteria; phylum Actinomycetota; class Coriobacteriia; order Coriobacteriales; family Eggerthellaceae; genus Xiamenia; species Xiamenia aquisgranensis. The sequence goes on along the minus strand of CAJTDS010000002.1, from coordinate 188,414 downwards.
CGACGGTGGCGCCATGGTTGTGGAAGGCGACGACGGCTCCGTGCACCTGGTGGTGGGCGACGCCGACCCGGTGGACATCACCGAGGATATGGCCGACGGCCACGCCGAAGTCACCGTGGAGGTTGACGGCCAGGCCCGCGCCTACACGGTGACCGGCCAAAGCGGCTCCTACGAGGCGCACCTGAGCTAAGCGCCGGCGCGGGCGGGCGGACGAAGCCCAAGCGCACTTCGAAAACCAGCAGGGCCTCCTTCCAAGCAACTCGGAAGGAGGCCCTGCCTGCATCACCGCGCCGATACGCCAGAGGTACGACGGCGCTTAGCTACTCCATGCGCAGGGCTTCCACGATGTTGCGGCTACGGCACAGGTGCAACCCCCACGCCACCGACAGGCCCATGGCCACCACTACCAGCGCAAGGGACAGGCCCAGGTAAGCCCACGGCACGGTGAAGGCGGCGTTCTCGATGGTCGAGCCGAGCGCCATGTTCAGCGCCAAACCCACCACCAACGACGCCACCACGCCGAAGACAAGCCCCCAAGCGCCGTAGCCCACGCACTCGGCGGCGATCATGGAGCGGAACGTGCGGCGGCCCATGCCGATGGACTGCATGACGGCGAACTCGCGACGGCGCAAAGCCAGGCTGTTCGTAAGGGTGTTGAACACGTTGGCCATGGCGATGAGCACCAGGATGACGCTGAACAGCAAGCTGAACAGGCGCACGATGGACACCAGGTTCGTCATGGACACCTGGGAGGAGTACAGATTCGACACGCCGGTGTGCACGTAGGTACCCGGGTAGGCTTTGACGAAGGAGGAGGAGAAGCCGTTCGTCGCCGCGTACAGGTCCTCCTCAGTGTCCATCATGCGGTCGTGGTCGCAGTCGAGCATCGCGGAGAAGCTCATGGAGTTCATGAACGAACGTCCGAACCCCCACTCGACACCCTTCGACAGGGGCATGGCGATGGTCATCTCGTTGGAGCTGCTGAAGAACGCGTCCTTGCCGGCGATGGCGACCACGTCCACATCCGCCAGCACGTTGTCCGCCTCCGCAAGCGGCGAAAGCTCCTGGTTGCCCTCGGCGTCGGGGCGCGAGCATCCCCAGATTTCGCCGCTGCCGTCATCGCCGTAATCGAAGTAGAACGAGGTCAGAGGCGCGCCGTTCACAGAGCTTCCCTGGAGCACCCGGATGGCGCCCGTGGAAGCGAACAGGCTCTGCTCGGAGAACGTGCCCGTTTCCGGATTGCGGCTGTAGGTGGTGCCGGCGCCGATGGCCTTCGGCGTTTCGCTCTCGGTTATCTCCTGCGGATCGATGCCGACGCGGCTGCACAGCTCGTCGAACAGCTGGTCGTCCATCAGGCACACCGTGAGCAAGGGCATGCAGTCGCCGTCGGGAAGCTCGGCCTTCACCATGCCGACCGCATCCCCTGTAACCGAAGCGGGCACGATGCCGGCCGTATCGTACGACACCTGCCAGCCGCGGGGCTGGACGGCCTCAACCTGGGAAAGGTCGCGGTACAGATTACCGTAAGCGTCGATGACTTCGTCGTAGGAGGAGCCGGCGTCCGCAGCGCCCCCGTCGTCGGCGGTCGCGGGCGCGTCGCCGTCGTCGGAGACAGCCTGCTCCCCGCCGTTCCCACTCGGCCGATTGATGTCGATGTAGGAGAACACCATGAAATCGTAGGGGATGACGTCGGCGGTACGGGTGAGGGTGCTCAAGGTCACATCCAGCTGGCCCGCCGTCATCATAAGCGTCACCGCCACCGCCAGCGCCGCCGAGGCCGTGCGGCCCTTCGACTTCTCGCGGGAGCGGTTCAGCGAAGCTATGGTGCCCCCCACGCCCATAACGCGCCCGGCAAAGCCGCGCGGCGCCCAGATGGCCCGCTTGCTGCGGGCTGCCGCAGCCGCCTTGCGCATGCCGCGTCGGCCGATGCGCACGCTGCGCGTATCGCGGATTGACTCGATGGGGCTTGCCTTGCCCGCCCGCAGCATGGGGACGAGCAGGCTCGCGAACACCGTGAACACGGTAAGCACTGCTGCGAAGGCGATGATGCCGCCGTCGATGTGCAGTCCCAGGGACAACCCGTCCAGATAGTTCCCGCCGGGGCCGACGTCGCCCACCACCGACTCCATGAACAACGGGTTTGCCCAGGCCAGGGCCGCCGCGGTGGCGCCCAGACCCGCCAAAATACCCAGCGGCACGCCAATGCCGGCGATAATGGCGCCTTCCAGGGCAACACTTCGCCGCAGCTGGCGCTTGGTGGCGCCGATGGAGGCCAGCAGGCCGAACTGGCGCATGCGCTGCACCACGGAGATGTTGAAGGCGTTGTAGATCAGCGAGATGCAGGCGACGATCACCACCACGGCCATGATCGCCACGATGGCGCCGAACGACTCCCACAAAGGCGACTGCGACGTCACGCCGCGCGTCCGCAGCAAAGAGTTGTGCAACTGCACCGCTTCGGCATCGGGGAAGGCCTGCGTAGCGGCCGATTCCACCTCGGCGGACGTCTGGGCGCCCGGCACTTCCAGATAGGCTTCGGTAAAGGCGCCGGGGGCGGGAGGCTCGGCGGTGAAAGCGGTCCAGCCCACGCCGGTAACCACCGCCTGGTTCCAGCGGGAATAGAAGCCCACCACGGTGAAGCTGCGAGTCTGCTTGTCCACCAGCGTCTCACTGACCATCTCTTCCGGACGGGCACCGTTGGCGCTCGTCACGCCGTTGGCATCGACCACGTAGAAGCCCTGAGACGAGTTCAGCCGCCCCCCGACGTCCGCACGGCCTTCGGGAGCCTGGCGCTGACCGAACGTCAAGGTGACGGTGGCGCCCAGCCGGTAGCCGTTGTCGTAGCCGGTGTTCTCGTCGGAAAGGTTGTACGGCAGCAGCACCTCGTCAGCGCTCTGCGGCAGGCGCCCGTCCGTGCAGCGAAGCCCCAGCACCGACGACACATCGCCGTTGAAGCCCTTGAGGGCCAGGTAACTCATGTCGTTGTTGCCGCCGGTCTCGCCCAAATCGTCGTAGCTGCAAAAGCCGATGTCGCTCAGCGTAGCCGCCAGCTGCGCACCGGCGGCGGACAGCGAGCCGTCCTCCTGGGCAAGCGCCGCCTGCGCGCCGTCGGCCAGCTCGACGCACGCCTCCCAGCTGCCGCTTTCCGCCAGCTCCATGTCGTAGAGGAAGCGGTTCAAGCTGACGAACGTGGACAGCACCGCCGTCACCAGCAGTGCGGAAAGCGCCACACCCAGAACGGTTACTATGGTTCTGACCAGGTTTTTCTTGAGGGAGCGCGTAGTGAAGCGCCCCATCACGCTCATCGGCGGATCCTCTCGTCGGACACGATACGACCATCTTCCATGGAAATGACGCGGTCGGCCATGAGCGCGATGTCCTCGTCGTGGGTGATGACCACCAGCGTTTGGCCGAAGTCGCGGTTCGACTGCACCAGCAGCTCCATGATCTCGCGGCTGTTCTTCGTATCCAGGTTGCCCGTGGGCTCGTCGGCCAGCACGATAGCCGGCGCGTTCATGAGCGCCCGCCCGATGGCCACGCGCTGCTGCTGGCCGCCGGAAAGCTGGTTGGGCAAGCAGCCGCGCTTGCCCGCAAGCCCCAGGCGGTTCAGCAGGTCGTGCAGGCGCTCGTCGTTGACCACCCGCCCGTCAAGGGCCACAGGCAGCGTCATGTTCTCCTCCACGTTGAGCACCGGCACCAGGTTGTAGAACTGATAGATCAACCCCACCTCGCGACGGCGAAACACCGCCAGCGCCTCGTCGCTTCGGGCGTACACGTCCTGCCCGTTCATGAGCACCGTCCCCGAAGTGGGCCGGTCAACCCCTCCCATCAGGTGCAAAAGCGTCGACTTCCCCGACCCCGAAGCCCCGATGATGGCCACGAAGTCTCCTTCGGCAATGGAAAGCGACACGTCGTCCAAAGCCCGCGTGCGCTGCTCCCCTTCCCCGTAGACCTTGGTCAGATGGCTGACGGAAAGGATATCCACAACTTCCTCCTTCTCGCGCAGAGTTACCCTTCTGCACTCAGTCTAGAAAAGCAGCATCACCGAAAGCTTACGCGCCCCCTTACCGAACCGTAATGTCCCCACGGCCAGCACGCCCAGCGAAGCGAGGCCCGAGGGAACCGCCAGCCCCCACGGCCAGCGGGGCGAGGCCCTAGAGGACACGCAGCCCCCCCCCACGGCCAGCACGGCCAGCGAAGCGAGGCCCGAAAGAAAGCGCACAGGGCGGGGCCGGGAGGGGGTCCCGCGCGCAGTTCCGCAGCGAAGCGAGGACTGTCTGAGCACGGGCGCCCCCTCCCGGCCCCGCCCCTCCACCAGCCGCACGGCCTCGCCCCCCTCTAGCCGCACTCCCCCGCCAGTCAGCCCCCGGAACAACGCATAACAGCCAGATTCGGACGGTTTTCCCGCAGAACCTGCTCGCCATGCACGATTCGCAGCGCACCGATTCGCAGCGGCGCCGGCCGCACTCCCCCGCCAGCCGGTCGCCGCAGCATCATCCTCGCAGCTACACGACAAGCTTCGGGAACGTGATGGTGAACCGAGCGCCCCCTTCGGAGGTGTTGTCGGCGCGGATGGTGCCCTCCTGCATGGACACCAGCGACATGGCCAGGGAAAGCCCGATGCCAAACCCGCTCGGCCGACCGTCGTCGCGCACGCCGCGAGCAGCCCGTGCCGAACCGGCATCCGCCGCATCGTCCGTCAGCGCCGAGGAAGGCTGCTTGGACCCGTCGCTGTAGAAGCGGTCGAAGATGCGCTCCCGCTCGTCCTCCGCAATGCCGCATCCGGTGTCGGTGATCACGAACCTGCAGGTGAGCGCATCGTTTTCCGCGGCAAGCCGGATGCGGCCGCCGGCGGGCGTGTGTTCCATGCAGTTCTTCACGATGTTCTCCAGGGCCTCGGCGGTCCACAGCTCATCAAGCTGCACCGTACCTTCATCGCAGTCCATCTCCAGGGACACGTCGTGCAGGTCGAGCTGGGCCAGAAGCGGCTGGACGGCCCGCTGGGCGATAGCGGCGGGCGTAGTATCGCGCTTGGTGATGCGGATGGCGCCCGCATCGGCCTTCGCAATCTTGAGCAACGTGGTGACCAGCCACGACACCCGCTCGAGCATGTCTTCCAGCTGACGGACGGAACGCCTGCGGGCGCGCTGGTCGGCCTCGCCTTCCAGAACGGGCAGCATGAGCGCCATGGTGGTGAGCGGCGTGCGGATCTGATGGGACACGTCGGCCAGGGCCTCGCTTAGTGATTGTCGCTGACACTCCAAGTCGCTGCTCGTGCGCTGCAAGCGGGCCACCATCTTGCCAAGCTCGTTGCCCAGCATGGCGATGTCGCTTTCCCGACAGTTCACGAAGCTGACGTCGCGGGAGCCGTGCAGCACCTCGTCGATGCGCAGGGCAAGCTTCTGCACCTGGCGGTGACGCAGCCACAGGATGGAGTGGTAGTACACCATGGCGGCCAAGGCCACGGCTAGGCAGTACAGCGCCGTCTCCCGCCCTGCCAGCACAAACGCGCCCGCTGCCATACAGAGGGCGACGGCGAAAAAGACCAGTCCCTGCCGAACCGCGGAATCAACCGACCCCATGAGAGCGCTCCTCCTTGCTTGAATCACAGACCATGGCGGCAACCGCCAAGTTCGCCTTGGCAACGCGCTGCCGATGCTGCGCCGGCAGACCGTTGCGGAGTCGATGCCGCAGCCTACTCCGCCACCTTGTAGCCGACGCCGCGCACCGTGGTCACGATGACGGGGTTGGCCGGGTCGTCTTCGATCTTCTCGCGCAGCCGGCGAATGTAGACGTTGAGCGCGTTGTCGCTCACGTACTCCCCCGCCGCCTCCCACAAGGCGTCGCCGAGCTGATCGCGGGTGATGATGCGCCCCTTGTTCTGCAGCAGAAACAGCAGCAGGCGGTATTCCAAAGCCGAAAGATACAGCTCGCGGCCAGCTTTCCTCACCTGCCCGCTCGACGGGTTCAGGCTCAGGTTTCCGGCAACGAGCTCCTGCACGCCCGAAGCGCGGGTGCGCAGCGCGGCGCGGATGCGGGAGAGCAGCTCGCGGGCGCGGAACGGCTTGGCGATGTAGTCGGCGGCGCCCAGGTCCAGACCGGCCACCGTGGAGAACTCATCGTCGGAGGCGGTGAGGAAGATGACCGGCATATCGGGAGCCAGCGTGCGGGCGCCCTGGCAGACGGCAAACCCGTTGCCCTGGGCCAGGGAAACGTCCAGAAGCATGAGGTCGAAGCGCTCCGATTCCAGCAGCGCCAGCGCCTCGTCCTGCCGAGACACGTTGCGGGTGGCGTACCCTTCGCTCTCAAGCAAATCGCGAAGCGCTCCCACCAGCAGCCCGTCATCCTCAACCAGCAGCAGCTTCACCAGCCGCCCCCTTTCGCCGCATCGTTGCCAGCCCGGTTCCCGTAAGCGCAAGTATACCCCACCCGCCTGGCCCCGACAGCATCGCCCAGCTTACCGAACCGTAAGATGAGCAGCCCGCTGCTCGCGTCTCAACAGCCAACACCGGCAGTTCGCACCCCGGCAGTCGCCGCCGACAATTTGCGGCCAAATCGCACGGTTTTGGGACCTCCAGCCGGCTCCCGCCAGCGATTCGCGTCCGGATTGCACGGTTTTGGTACTGCTAGCCGCCCCAAGTGGGCAGTTTGCGTCCGGATTGCACGATTTTGGGACCTCCAGCCGGCTCCCGCCAGCGATTCGCGGCCGGATTGCACGGTTTTGGTACTGTTAGCCATGGGCAACGTGTCCAAAACCGTTCATTACGGCCCGAAACCGCCTGCCAGGGGCGGCCGCAAGTGCCAAAACCGTGCAATCCGGCCCGAAACCGCCTGCCGGGGACGGTCGCAAGTGCCAAAACCGTGCAATCCGGCCGCGAACCCCCTGCGAGCCCCCGCGGGTTTCCCGCCCCCCCCTGCGAGCCCCCTGCGAGCCCCCGCGGGTTCCCCGCGCCCCCCCCTGCGAACTCCCTACTAATCCATCTCTGAAAAAAGGAGGGGTTGATGCGGAAGGGCGGCGCGAACCGAAGACTTAAGCTGAGGCGCTAGCACGTAAACCAAGGGGCGCACATGCAAGCCGAGGGGGCGCGCATGCGAACCGGAGGACGCGCATGCGAACCGAAAACGCGCCAGCAAGCCGAGAAGCGTGCCAGCAAGCCGGAGGACGCGCGCGTAAGTTGGACGGCAAGCATGCGAACCAAGGCCGCCTGTCATTCGGAACCGCAGGTGGACCGCGCAGAAAAGGCGCATGACCGCGCACAAACGCCCAACGCACCTGCAGCCAGGCGACATCCTCGCCGGCAATCTGCTACCCTGTACCCAACGCACGCAACCGCTGCCCCGCTCCCGGGCTGCAGCGCAATCATCACCGCATCGCGAAAGGTTCGCCATGACAGCCACCACCGCACCATCCCCGTCCCGCAGCAGCAAGAACGAGCCGCGCAAAAGCGCAGGCCTCACCACCTGGATCCTCGCCTCCCTGGTCGCCGGCATCGTGGTGGGCCTGGGGCTCAGCTTCATCGCGCCCGCCGGATCGGCTGTAAACGACATCCTGGTGGAGAACGTGTTCTACGTGCTGGGGCAATGGTTCATACGCCTGATGCAGATGATCGTGGTGCCGCTGGTGTTCTGCTCCATCGTCTGCGGCGCCGCCAGCATGAGCAACCCGAAGCTGCTGGGAAAGGTGGGGGCCGGCACCATCGTCATGTATCTGTGCACCACCGCTTTGGCCGTCATCATCGCCATCGCCCTTGCCCAGGTGATGCAGCCGGGCGTGGGACTGGACATGGCGTCGATCGTGCGCGTCGACCCAACAGCGACCACCACCGACCAGACCATCGCCCAGATGCTCATCAACATCGTCCCCACCAACATCGTGGCCGCCATGAACGGCGGCACCATGCTGCAGATCATCTTCTTCGCGCTGGTGCTGGGCTTCATCCTGGGGCGCCTGGGCAGCAAGGTAGCCACCGTGAACCGCTTCTTCACCCAGTTCAACGCCGTGATGATGTACATGATCGGCCTCATCCTGAAGGTGGCGCCCATCGGCATCTTCTGTCTGATCGCGCGCACGTTCTGCAACTTGGGCCTCGACGGTATCATGCCCATGGTGAAGTTCATCGCCACGGTGTACCTAGGCCTGTTCATCCAGCTGCTGGTGGTGTACATGCTGCTGCTGTTCCTGTTCACGCGCCTGAACCCGTTCCACTTCCTGAAGAAGATGGTGCCGGTGATGCTGTTCGCATTCTCTACCAGCTCCAGCAACGCCACCATCCCGCTGAACATGGACACCCTGGAGAAGAAGGTGGGCGTCGACCAGCGCATCACGTCGTTCACCATCCCCCTGGGCGCCACCATCAACATGGACGGCACCGCCATCATGCAGGGCGTGGCGGTCATCTTCATCGCCCAGGCCTTCGGCATCGATCTGTCGTTCGCGGCGCTGGCCACCGTGGTGCTGACCGCGGTGTCGGCCTCCATCGGCACGGCGGGCGTTCCGGGCGTGGGCACCATCATGCTGGCCATGGTGTTCGAGAGCGTGGGGCTGCCGGCCGAGGGCGTGGCCATGATCATGGGCGTCGACCGCATCCTCGACATGGGCCGCACCGCCATCAACGTCACCGGCGACGCCGTGGTGACCACCTGCATCGGCAAGCTGGCCGGCATGCTGAACGTATCGGTGTTCAAGGGCGACGAGCCGCTGTCGCTGACCGAGATCGAGGACGAGATCGCCCATGCCGGCGAAGGCGACGGTGGCGAAATGCCCGTAGGCTACAGCGATTTCACCGCCCATGGCGAGCCCACCGAAATCGGCGAAAGCGGCAACCCCGACAAATACGCCGACCTGGACATTCCCCGCTAGGCAGCCAAGCTGTTCCACCCCGCTCAACTCCACGAGCTGCAGCGCCACCACCCCGCAAACCGCAGTGACGCCACCTGCGCCCCCGAAGCGGCGACCCAAATCGTGCATTACAGCCAGGTTCAAGCAGAAAATCGCCCCAACCTGCCTGAAATGCACGATTCGACCGACCTGCAGCGGGCCTGCGGGTGGGAAGGAAGCACCACAGAGCAGCGGAGTGTCGGGCGGAAGGGTCCCGAGCGATTCCGCAGCGGCGAGGGACCGCAGCCCCGGGGCGCACGCGGGGCGAGGACAAGCGAGGGGCCCTTCGGCCCGGCACGGAGCGGGCGGACAGAGGCGAGCAGCGGAGGGACGGGCGGAAGGGTCCCGAGCGATTCCGCAGCGGCGAGGGGCCGCAGCCCCGAGGGCGCACGCGGGGCGAGGACAAGCGAGGGACCCTTCGGCCCGACACGGAGCGGGCAGGCGCCACAGAGCGGCGAAGGGCCCTGGCTCCGAGGGTGCACGCGGGGCGAGGGCAGCAGCGGGGCGGGCAGCCTATTCGTGGCGCAAGGCCTCGATGGGGTTCAGACGCGACGCCTTCAGGGCGGGAGCCAAACCGAACACCAGGCCGATGACCATGGAGAACACAACAGCCACCAGGCAGGCGGGCACGCTCACGAACACGGGGATGCCCATCACCGACGACAGCAGGTAGGCAAGGCCGATACCGCCCGCCACGCCCAGCACGCCGCCGATGAGCGTGAGCACGGACGCTTCGGTAAGAAACTGCAGGCGGATACGGGAGCGGCTGGCGCCGATGGCCAGCTTCAGGCCGATCTCGCGGGTGCGCTCGGTCACGGACACCAGCATGATATTCATGACGCCTATGCCGCCCACCAGAAGCGAGATGCCGGCGATCCACAGCAGCTGGTCGTTGGCCGACTTCGAGAGGTTCTGCAGGCTGGCGGCCTTGTCCAGCAGGTTGTCGGCGGCGTAGGCGTAGTCGTCGGAAGCCACCGCATAGGCGTTCACCGCTTCGGCCACCCCGTTGCCCGCCACCGTCATCTCGTCCACGCTTGAAGCGCGCACGGCAAGGGAATGGGGCTCGTCGTAGCGGAAGGCCACCTCCCAGCTTTCCAGCGGGATGTAGATGGCGCCGGCGGCCGAGGCGTTGTAGAGCCGGTACTCCTCCACGCTGTTGATGACCGGCTCGGTGGAAACGTCCTTGGCCGTGATGCCCACCACCACGAACGGCTCGCCTTTCACCTCGATGATGCTGCCCAGGGCGTCCTCGCCGCCGAACAGGGTGGATGCCGTCTTCTGGTCCACCAGGGCCACCTTGCGGTTGTTCACCCGGTCCTCTTCGGTGAAGGCGCGTCCGCGGGCGACCGACGATCCCACCACGCTCAAGTAACGCTCGTCGATGCCGTACAGGTTGCCCGTGAACTGAGTGCGCCCGAAGGACACCGCATCACCTCCGCTGTTCGACCGGAACAGCGCCACCGAATCGACCCCCGGCAGCGTGCCCAGGTAGTCCGCAACGTCGGCATCCAACGGGCGCACCGAGGCGGGGATGGCCATGTAGGAGAACTCCACCGGGTTGCCGTCCTGGGTAACGCGCACGTTGACCACGTTGTTGCCGGCGCCCACCAGATTGTCCTTGATCTGCTGATTCGTGCCGTTGATGGTGGATACGATGGTAATGATGGAGGCGATGCCGATGATCACGCCCAGCATGGTGAGAAACGAGCGCATCTTGTGGGTCCACAGGCCCTGAAGCGCAAGCGAGATGCTCTCAAGCATAGCGGTGCCGCCTCCTTAGTACGTCATCAGGTCCTCGTAGGAGCCCGGAGTCGTCTGGGCGCCTTCGAAGACGTCGGAACCGTAGGGAAACGCGATCTGCTCGTTATCGTCGAGGCCGGCCTTCACCTCGGTCAGCTCGCCCCACAAATCGTTGCCGATGGTAAGGAAGCGCTGCTGCAGCAGGCCGTTCTCGTCGGCGACGTAGACGAAGGGCTGGCCGTCCTGGTAGCGGATGAACATGTTGGGCAGGTAGCGTCCGCCTTCGCTGTTGGAAGCACTCAGCGTCACCTCCACGAAGTCGCCTTCGGGGAAGCCGGCGTCGTCGGGCAGCGCGATGAGCGCGGTGTAGAGCGAGGTCTCCGTGGTGCCGAAGCCGTAGGATTCCGTGCCGGAAGGCTGGGTGCCCACGGACTGAACGGTGCCCTCGCAGGTGAGGCCCGTGTTCCACGACATGACCGATACGGTGTCGCCGGGGGCGAGGCTATCGCGGTCGAATTCGGAGACCGAAGCGTTCACCAGCATGCCGCCGCCAGCCGACACCACCAAGGCGGGGTTGCCGGCCGAAGGATACTGCTGGGCCGTCACCACCCGACCCGATTCCGTGGCCACGATGGTGCCGTCCCCCAGCTCGGCTTCCTTGCGGCGGTAGTCCAAATCGGCCAGGTTGACGTCGGCCTGCAGCTTCTGGATGCGGCGCTCCTCGTCGGCGATCATAACCACCAGCTGGGCCTTCGGGTAGGCCGCCGCCAGCAGCTCCTGCACGCGGGCGATATCGCGCTCCACGGCTTCCAGGGACTCGGCCCGAGCCTGGGCGTCGGCCAGCTGCGCCTCGTCGGGGTCAGCTGGCTCCAGGGGCGCCGGCTCGAAGAACGACCAGCGGATGTCGGGAGCCGCCCCGTCCGCCTGGGCCGCCAATCCGGAACCGGCCTCATCGCCGGTTGCTTCCACTTCGGCGCTGCCACCATCCGGGTTGCCGGCTGCCTCGGTACCGCCATCGGGCTCTCCCCGGCCAATCGCATCGTCGTTGCCGCGCACGATGCGCATGCCGGTGTAGGCCAGCGGCACGCCGTCGATCTGATCGACGAACACCACGTAGGCCTCGTCGGCACCGGCCTGCTCGAGCAGGTCGAGCGCAGAGACGTCGTCCTCGCCAAGGGCCACGTAGCGGGGGCTTTCCAGGGTGAAGTCGCCCAGGGGAAGCCGGGGGTATTCCGTCGCCAGCTCGCCGTCGGCGCCCAGCAGCTCGTCGCGGCGCGCCTCCAGGGCGGCCAGCTCGCCTTCCAGCCCCTCGCTGGCCGAGGCCTTGCGCAGCCGCTCCAGCTCGCGCTGCGCGTCGGCCAGCTCCAGCTTGCGCTTCTCCGCGGCGATGCGCGCCTTTTCCACGTCGAGCTTGGTGAGCGACGTGTCGAAGGTGGCCAGTACGTCGCCGGCCTGCACCATGTCGCCCTCGGCCACATGCAGCTCGGCGATGATCTGGGTGTCGGACAGGAACACCTTCTGCATGCGGTCGGCGCGCACATCGCCCATAAGCGTGTCGCCGCCGAAGTAGAAGTCGCTCTGGGACACCTGGGACACCGGGTAGACGGGCACCGGCTTCACCGATAGCTGGCGCGCCAGTCCCAAGCCCCCCACCAGAGCTACCACGGCTGCGGCCACCACGGCGGCCACCAGGCAGATGCGTCCCGCGGACAGGCGCCTACTCATGATGCCTCCTTGCGGGGTCGTGCCCGTAGCCGGGGGCGCTCGTGCCGTGGTGCGCCCGACGCCCTCGCGCGCTTGTCGCCGGCTCGTCCACGAACACTCCGTCGCGCAGGTGGATGACGGAATCGGCGCAGCGGGCCACGTCGGCGTCGTGGGTGATCATGACGATGGTGGCCCCGTCGCGGTGCAGATCGTCGAACAGTTCCATGATGGCCTGGCCGCTGGCTGAATCAAGGGCGCCAGTGGGCTCGTCGGCCAAGATGAGACGGGGGTTGGTGGCCACTGCCCGGGCAATAGCCACACGCTGGCTCTGGCCGCCGGAGAGCTGGTCGGGCCGATGGCTCATCCGGTCCGCCAGGCCCACGCGCTCCAATGCCTCCTGGGCCCGCGCCCGGCGCTCGGCCTTGCGCACGCCGCCGTAGAGCAGCGGCAAGGCCACGTTGTCCAGGGCGGTCAGCTTCGGCAGCAGGTGAAACGTCTGGAACACGAAGCCGATGTCGCGATTGCGCAGGCGCGAGAGCTCCTTGGCCGAGCAGGCGGTGATGTCGCGGCCGGCGAAGGTGTAGGAGCCGGAGGTGGGAACGTCCAGGCAGCCGACAAGGTTCAGCAGCGTGGTCTTCCCCGACCCCGAAGGCCCCATGATGGCCACGTAGTCGCCTTCCTCCACGGACAGGTCGATGCCGCGCAGGATGAGGATGCGCTCGGGCCCGCGCTGCACCTCCTTGCGGATGTCGTGCATCTCAAGCAGCATGGCGCCCCCCTAACGCACGTTTATCGTGGCGCTGGCCGCGGGGCCAGGGCCTGCCGAGGACAGCGCGTCGGTGTCGAGCGCCCGGACGGAGCCTTCCGAAGAGGCGGGCAGGGAATCATCCGTCGCGTCCGCGAAGCCTTCCCCGTCCATCGCGCCGATTTCGGAATCGACGGAACCGCCCAGATCGCCTAGGCCCTCCATGCCGCCCATCATCCCCGAGGCGCCCCACTCCGCCACGATGTAGACGTGCTGGCCCACCACCAGGCCTTCGGTGGAATCCAGGGCCACGTAGAAGGGGTACTTGCTGGACTGGGACGGGTCGTAGTAGTAGCTGTTCTGCTGCAGGGGCTTGTCGGTTTCGATCGAGGTGACGGTGCCGCTCCACTCGCCGCTGCCGGCCCGGGCGCGCACGGCCACCTCCATGCCCTCGTAGACTTCCGCCAGGTTCGCCTCGTCCACGCTGCCCATGACCAGGATGTCGGTGGTCTTCGAGATGACGATGAAGGCATCGGAGCCGCTGCCCGATGCGCCGGAGCCGCCGTCGTAGCCGCTGCCCGATGCGCCGGAGCTGCCGTCGTAGCCGTAGGCGCCCGAGGAATCGGAGCTGCCGTCGCTCACGGAACGCACGGTTCCGTCGACGGGGCTCACCACGTCGGCGTCGGCCACCAGCGCTTCCAGCTGCTCGATCTCGCGCTGCTTCGTCTGGATGCGGTACTCCTGCTCCATGATGGCCGTCTCCTTCTCCTGAATCTCCAGGGAATAGGACAGCTGCAGGCTCTCCTCGGCCTTGGCCTTCTCCTTCTCGAGGGCCTCCTTGTTGGCGCGGGTCATGGAAAGCTCGCTCTCCATCTGAGCGAGTTCCAGCTGCGCCTTCTCCAAGTCGAGGCCGGCGGACTCCACGTCGTAGGTGAACAGCACGTCGCCCGCGTGAACCACGTCGCCGGCCGACACCTTCACCTCGCCCACGGCCACGTCAGCCTTTTTGTTAACCTCCACGTCACCTGCGGTGGAAACCACGCCCGCGAAGGCACTGTAGGCGGGAGTCATGGCCGCATCGTTTGGCATAGCGTCGGTCTGCGCCTCGGCGGAAGGCTCGTCGCTCGCGCAGCCCGCAAGGGTCAACGCCAGCGCAGCCGCCATAGCCGTCGCCCGCAGCCCCGCATGCCCGAAGCGCCCAACGTCACCGCTCGATGCCCCACCGACAGACCAACCGCCGATTGCCGTCCCCATGAGTTCCTCCGCTTCTCCCCGATCCGCGCGAAACCACCCGCGCAGATACCGTGTGGCCATTATACCCTCGCCAACAACCAGCAGGCACCCCAAGCGAAGACCCACCTCTGCCCCACATTGCTTAGGAAACCTTAAGGAGCGGACCAGTAGCAGGACAAGCAAAAACGCCAGCGTAGGGAGGCCACATCGCGGCAGCAGCAGGGCAAGCGACGATGGAGGGCGATGGCCAGCGGCACGCGAAGCGCAGCGGCAGGGCGCCACGGAGCAGCGGAGGGACTGGTGGAAGGGTCCCGAGCTATTCCGCAGCGGCGAAAGGCCGAAACCCCGAGGGCGCGCGGAGCGAGGACGAGCGAGGGACCCTTCCACCCGTCCCGAAACGGGCAAGAGCCCAAAGCAGACAAGGCCCAAGGCGGGTTCGGAAGCTGACAAGAATGACGGTTGTGCGTCGCACAACTAGCAACTCGATCAATAATCAAGCAAGCTTATGAACTGGTAAAACATGGCATAACCCCAGGTCATAGCCGATGACAGAAAAGCCCGTTATGCGGCCTTTTCGCCTGCCGCCGCGTCGCCTCACATCGCCCTCGCACACTTCGCTATCGCACTAAAAAAGAAGCGGACCCGCTTGGGTCCGCTTCTCTTTGCCAGGGTTACCCCCTACTCCTCTTCCTCCTTCTTGCGGCGGCGCCAGGCTACCAGCAGCAACGCCAGGGCCGCTGCGGCTACCAGGGCCATGGCCAGCACCATCGCAATGCTGTCGCCGGTCTGCGGGAAGAACGACAGCGGGGGCTTCGGCAGCGGAGTGGCCGGCTTCTTCGGGTCGTCGGGCACGGGAGGCTCGGGCACTTCGGGATCGGGCACCACCGGCTCGGGGTCTTCCTTAGGAGGCTCAAGGTAGAATGCCGGATCGACAGCCTGGCCGGCCTCGCGGGTCCACTGGTTGGCGTTGAGCATCTGGAACGCATGGCCGTAGGCAGTGGGCGCGTACACCCACACCGAGGCACCGGGGCGCTGCGAACCGTCCGCGTCGCCCGGAGCCTGCGGCTGGTCGGGCTCGCCGTCACCAGTGCCGTCCTCGGTGCCGTCGACGTCGGCCGCAGCCCGCGAACTGGCCGCCTGCATCGAGCCGCGCTTCAGCAGAACCTCCAGCGGGTCGGTGTAGCCCATGCCGGCGCTGTCGGCGGTGCCGTCGGCCGGATGCAGGTCGTTGTCGGCATTGTCGTCGCCGCCCACGTTCACGGCAGCAATGTACTCGGCGCCGGCAGGATTCACCATGCGGATGCGGTACTCGTAGGGCTTGCCCTTCTCGTCCACCACCGGCAGGTTGTCGAAGCGGTAGTAACCGTTGCCGTCGGTCACGGTATCGGTCACGTCCTGCCACTGCTCGGGCTTGGGAAGCTTGGGATCTTCGGGCTTGGGATTCTTCGCCTCCTCTTCCAGCGCACGGTACTGCTGCTCGGCGGCCGTCAGGTCGGCCAGCTTGGTCACCAGGCCCTTCTGCACCTCGGTGAGCGACGCGTAAGCAGCCTGGGCCGCGTCGATGCGAGCCCTGCAGCCCTCGGTCAGCTCCACCGTGCCGATGGCGCCGATGACGGCGTCCACCGCAGAGGCGACGGCCCGGTCGGCCTCGGTGGGCTCGGCGGGCAGCGCCGGGTCGGCCGAGTCGAGGTCGCCCTCGGCCAGGGCCGCAGCCATCGCGGCCACCTGGGCAACGCCCCGGGCCACCGCAAGACCGGAAACCGTGGCGCCCTCGGCCGTGTCGGCGCCCGCCTCCAGGTCGGCGTAGGCCTGCTCGGCCGCTTCCAGCACGTCCAACTTCTCCACCAGCGGCTTCTGCACGTCGGTCAGGGCGTCGTAGGCGGCGCGGGCCGCGCCGATGGCAGCCTTGCAGGCCTCGGTCAGCTCCACCGTGCCGATGGCGTCGATGAGGGCGTCCACCGCGGAGGCGGCTGCCCGGTCGTCGTCGGTGGGACCGGCGGCCTCCAGGTCGGCGTAGGCCTTCTCGGCCGCCTCCAGCACGTCCAGCTTCTCCACCAGCGGCTTCTGCACGTCGGTCAGGGCGTCGTAGGCGGCGCGGGCGGCGTCGATGGCAGCCTTGCAGGCCTCGGTCAGCTCCACCGTGCCGATGGCGTCGATGAGGGCATCGATTGCCTTAGCCATGGCCCGGTCGTCGTCGGTGGGCACCGTGGGGTCAACCGGCACATCGGGCTCGTCAGGCTCGGGTTCCTGGTCGGTCAGGTTCCAGGGATCCTGGTAGGTGCGCTCGGCGACGTTCACCGGGCTGCCGGCGCCGTCTAGGTTGCTGCCGTGCACGCCGTCGGTCAGCGACGAGCCCACGCCGGCTACGGCCGCCTTGTCGGCATCCATGGCCCGACGCTGCAGGTGCACCTTCTGGCCGGCGAACTTATCCTCGCCGCCCACCTGCACACCGTCCTTCTCCAGGTCGTTCCACGCCCAGCCGTCGATGGCCACGCGGTCGTACAGGGCCAGGCCGGCGTCGTTGGCAACGCTTGCCGCCGCAGCCATCTTCGACCAGGCGACACCGCCCGGTCCCATGATCTTGGCTTCCTCGGCCTCGTCGTCGGTCCAGCGCTGGGCCAGCACAATCAGCCCGTTCACGCCGGCGTCGGGCAGCAGGCGCGTGGTGGCCTCGTCCAGGTCGGAGTCGTTAGTGGGCACGTTCACCGGATCGGAGAAGGTGCCGTCCTCCTGCTCCTCGGCCGTGGACGGATCGATGGCGTTGAGCTGCGTAACGGCCCAGCCGCCGTCATCAGCCGTGGGGGCATCGGGCAGCTTGACCACGTTCACGCGGTAGCCGTACACCACTTCCTCGCCCATCTCGTCGGTGCCGAAGGTGGGTAGCTGGTCGAAGTACCAGGTGCCGTCGTTCTTGGTCACCACGGAATGGTCGGTCTCGTCGAAGACCAGGTCGAACTCCCACCAATCGTTGCGCTGGTAGGGCTCGGCGGCACTCGGGTCGCCGGTGCGGTACATGTAGCGGGCCAGCTTCACCACGGCGCCCGCCACGCCCGCTTCCTCTTCCTCGCGGATGCCGTCGCGGTCCTCGTCGTTCCACACGATACCGGCGATGTAGCTCAGCGGCGCCTCCTTCAGGCCCACGTCTCCGCTGCGGGCGGCGCCCACGGGACGCGGCACGTCGAAGCTGGCCGTGGACGGCTCGCCGGCGGCGGGAACGCGCCACGACGTACCGTCGAGCACCAGGTCTTGCTGGTACTGGTGACCGTCGCCCTCCACGGCGCTCTGGGCCAGGTAGATGCGGCCGTCCTGCACCGTCACGCCCGGCGCCTCGGCCGTGGCCCCATAGCTGATCTGGGGCTTGAGCACCAGCGAGCGATCGTCGCCTGTGCCCTCGCGGGTCAGGTCGGAGTCGAATGACGCGTCGTCGCCCTTATGGAAGCGGGTCATGGTAAAGCCGGCGGCCGGCTCGGCGGAGCTCACGCGGTAGCGCACCAGGTACAGCTTGTCGGTGGCACCCAGCTCGCCGTAGGCCATGATGGAGCCGTCGGAAGCGCTCTTCTGCAGGTAGCTGGGCAGCTCGCCGAAGGTGTAGACGCCCTGGGTGTCGGAGATGGCCAGGCGCGCACCGAAGGGCGTGGGCGTCACAGTGTCCTGGGTGATGCCGGTGGCCATGGGCGTGTAGCCCACGGACGTACCGGCGCGGTTCGGCAGCGTGACGATGACCACGCTGTCCAGCACCTCGCTCGGGAACACCACGTCGTCGCCGAACACCGGGCCGTCGCCGGGGGTGCCGGGCGTCCCGGGAGCGTCGGGGTCGCCGCCCTCGGAGCCGTCGCCGGGGGTCTCGGGAGCGTCGCCGCCCTCGGTGCCCTCGCCCGCCGCCGAGCCGTCGCCCTCCTCGGCTGCGGCCGGCGTGCCGGCCGCAGCGGCTATGGCCTCGTAGTAGGCCTCGTTGCCGCGAGCGCGCACCGACACGGTGTATTCGCTGTTGTAGGCCAGGCGGAAGAAGTTCGCCAGGCCCTCTCCGTCGGCCGCGGTCCATTCGGCATCGGCAGCCGCCGGGTCGTCCAAGGTGTACTCGAAGCCGTACTCCGCGGACAGGTCGGGGTCGATCAAGGTCGGGGCCTTCACCACCAGAAGCGAGGTGCCGCCGGCCTCCACCGCGAACCCGGTGTTGGCGCCCTCAACGATGCGGGTGCCCGTGGTGAACACGTACATGGGGTTGCCCAGCTCGTCCACGCCGTTCTCGGGACGCCTGACCTCAACCTTGTACTCGGTCAGCGGCTCCACCACAAGCGGGGTGGCAGCAGCGTCGTCGGCACCGTTCTGGAAGCGGCCGGGCTTGCCCGCCACCGGCCACGGACGGCCGGACGCACCGCCGTACCACTCGCTCGCCGGCGTCTGCACGATGGCCCCGTGCTCGTCGCGCTCCACCTTCACCAGGCGGTAGCTCGCGTCGTCCACCACGTTCTTGACCACCACGTAGTCGTCACCCGCACGCAAGTCACCGGTCTCCAGCATGCTGTCTTCCTTGCGCTGGAAGGCTGGGTTCTGCACCCAGGTGCCGTCGTCGTCCAGGTACTCCTGGATTAGGAACATGCGCTGGCCGGAGATGGGCTTCTCCAAGCCCGGCGTGATAGACTCGGGCAGCGACTCAGCGTCGTCGAGGCCCTCCACCACGTAGTCGCGCAGGCCATTGTAGTTCTCGTCCTCCCACACCACGCCGCGGATCTCGGAGGTGTCGCGCGGCAGGAAGCCACCGTCCATGCGCACCTCGCTGGCAGCCACGGCCATGTCGAACTCCATGGTGGCGCCCTCGCCGGTGCCCTCGCCCACCGTCACGCGGTAGACGTCCTGGGTGCCGCCCTCGGCCTCGGTCTCGTCGCTGGCGGCAGCGGCCAGCACGATGCGGCCGTCCACCACATAGCGACCCTCGGCAATCTCCACCACGCCGTCGCTTTGCGGCTCGATTCCGCTCTCCTCGGTGCCGCCGTACCAGGCCAGCGGATAGTTGCCCACGCCGTAGACGCCGGCATCGGCCGCCCCCACGGCGCGATGGGCCTTGGAGTTGCTGTCGTTGTCCTCGTCGGGCACCAGCAGGTTGGCCACCGGCATGCCCTGCACCGTCTGGGCCAGGCCGTAGGTGGCGTTGGGGGCGCCCAGCACCTCCACGGTGTAGCCGATCAGGTAGTCCTTGTGCGCGGTGCCGTCGTCGTTCTCATCGAAGGAGCTGCCGTAAAGGTTGTCGAAGCGGTAATAGCCCTTGGCGTCAGTGGTCTGGGGGTTGGGCGCCTCCAGCTTCTCCCACTTCTTAGCGTCGTCGTTCCACTTCCACGGCTGCAAAATGACCACGCGGTTCTCCAGCGGCTCCTCGCCTTCGTCGCGCAGGCCGTTGTAGTTCTCATCGATCCACAGGTAGCCGGCGATAGACTGCGAGGCCGGGTCGAACAGACCGCCGTCGTTGAAGGCACCGTCGGAGCCGTCAGCCATGTCGTAGTTCAGCGAGTCCTGGTCCGCCGCCAGCGCCGTGGCCATGGCGGCTGCGGCGAAGGTGGCGATAGAGGCGCGCCCGCCCGAAGCCGCGTAGTCCGTGAAGGGCACCTGCGGCTTGTTGGGGTTGTTGGACACCGCGCCCAGCTGGCGGTTGGCCGGCACCGATCCGGCGTCGGCGGCCTCCAGCAGCACAATGTACTCCTCGTCGCCCATGAGGTAGGACTTGCTGGGCGAGAAAGTCTCGTAAACCAGGTCGGAGTCGCGAGCCACGTCGTCGCCCTGGCGGAACTTCGACGCCATACGGTTCATGCGCCAGGCTGGCTCGTCAATCTTGGCGCGGAAGCCGAAGATCACCTTCTCGGTGAGCCCGTCGCCGTCCACGTCCACGCGGCCCTGGGTCTGCAGCTGGTCGAAGCGGTAGATGCCGTTACGCGTATCGCCGTAGGCGTTGGGCTGCTCGGCCGTGGCGGTGATCATGCTGCCGTCCGTGGCATCCCAGGTGACGTCTAGGTTCTCGTCGGTGTACAGCTTCGCCTCGTCTGCCGACCACGGGTACGCCGTCCAGGTGGCACCGTCATCGGCGGTGTAGAAGCGTTCAAGCTTCACGGAAATACGGTTGATGCCGTGCTCGGTCACCCACTGCGGCGTCACGCCGTCGGCCTCGAACAGCGGGTTGCCGTCGGAATCGGTGGCCTGCACCCAGTTGCCCAGGTCGTCCACGATCACCGCGGTGCCGTCGGGCATGCGCTCCAGCTCGGGATTGCCGTGGGCGTCAAGCACCGGCACGGTGTTGCCGTCCTGGTCGAGCACCGGCGTGCCGTCAGCGTTGCGCTCCAGCTTCACCATGCCCTGCAGACCGTCGTTGTTGGCGTCGTTCCACAGCACGCCCACGATGTCCTGCACTGGCGGCGGCAGCTGGCCGGCGTCGCCGCCGTCAATCGCATTAGACCCCTCGCGGTAGTCGCGGGCGTCCATCCAGTCGAACACCAGGCTGCCGTCGAGGTTGTTAACGTAGTCCGTAGCGGGAACGGCCTGCTCGGCATGGGCGCCGCGGCCAGTGGCGCCGGGTGTGGCGGCCAGAATGATCTGGCCCTCCAGCATCTCCTGGCGCATACCCAGGTAGCGGTTGGTCAGACCGTCGCCCTCCACGGCCGTCTCGCGGCCGATGAGCGGGTAGTTGCGGTCCAGGCCCAGGTTGTCGGGCAGGTCGGAGTCGAGCTCCAGGGAATCCTCGCCACCCTGGTGGTAACGGGTCATCATCCAGGCGCCCTCGTCGTCGTCCAGCAGCTCGTCCACCAGCTTCACACGGTAGGCGGCCAGGTAGTGCTTGCCCGTGGCCGGGTCGGTGTAGGCCGTGGGTAGGTTGTCGAAGCGGTAGACGCCCTCGTCGTTGGTGCTAATGGTCACTACACCGTCGGCAACAGAGGCACTAGCAGCCCAGTCGCCGGCAACCACGGCCAGACGCCCGGTCAGGGCCGCGTAGCCGTCCGCCGCGAAACGATCGTTGCGCACCCACTGGCTTGTGTAAGAGGCGTCGATCTTGCCGGAGAAGTTCAGCGTCTCGTCGAAGTTCTCGCCCAGGAAGCCGGGGTTGGCCGGAGCGGCAGCAGCTTCGGGATCGAAGTACCACTGCTCAAGCGTGATCTTCACATCCGGGATGCCCGGCTCCTTGTCGGCGTCGCTGCTCTGCAGGCCGTTGTAGTCGGCATCGCGCCACACGCGGCCTTCCAGCGAGCGCGTGGGAATGGGCAGCTGGCCGGCGTCGCCGCCGGTGTAGGATTCGCCCTCGTCGAAACGAGCACGCATCATGTCGTAGACCACGGTGCCCGCAGCGCCCACCACCACGTCCTCAGCGGGGATGATCACCTGGGCCGTCTGCTCGCCCGGATCAACGCCGCGGATGGGGCCGGCCAAGATGATCTGGCCCTTGCCGCCGCGCGAGCCCACCGGATCGACGGTCTCATCGTCCAGCAGCTGATCGACGATGTCTATGCGTCCTTCCAACGCGTACACGTCCAGGGTGCCCGCCTGGCTGTCGTCGATGTCGGAATCGGAATGCACGTCCACCGACGTGGTGCCGTCGGGGTTCTCCACGGGATTGTCCACGTGGAAGCGGGTCATCATCCAGGGCTTCGCAGAGATAAGCGTGCCGTCGTCGGCGCGCTCCTCGTCCTCGTGCAGCCCCATGAGCTCCACGCGGTAGGAGGCCAAGCGCAGGCGGCTCACCTTGCCCACCTCGTCGGCGGTCAGGTTCTTGATATAGGTGGTGGGCAGGTTCTTGAAGGAGTAGACGCCCTCGCCATTGGTCTTGATGTACACGCGGCCGTCGGACACGTAAGCGTCCTGGGCCCAGTCGCCGGTGGCGATGGCGGCCAGGTTGTTGTAGCCGGCCACGCAGAAGTCGGCGTTGCGGATCCAGTGGGTCCCGAAGTTGGGGTCGCCCTCCTCGTCGTTGACCATGGTCTCGTCGTAGTAGTACTGGCTGAGGCGCACGGTCTCGCCCTCAAGGCCCGGCTCGGTCGGATCGTAGACGTTCACAGTCTCCATGACCGGGTTGCCCTCGGCGTCGACAACCGGATTGCCCTCGTCGTCCAGCTTCGGCACCGTGTCGGTGGTCATGGCCTGCAGGCCGTCGTAGTCGGCATCGTGCCACACGCGTCCGCTGATCTCGCGGCGCGGCACGGCCAGCTCGCCGATATCGCCGCCCTGCACCTGGGTGTCACGGCGGGTCAGGTAGTCGTAGGTGACGCTCTGGCCGCTATCGGCACCCTCGTACACATCGGAGAGCGCAACGCTTACCTGCGAGATCTGGTTCGGGTACAGGCGGTCGGCGCCGGCCTTGGCTGCCAGAATGATCTGGCCGTCCAGGGCGCGCAGCTGGGTGGTGCCGTCGGCGTCCACCTCGCGGCCGATCACCTTGTAGGCGTCCTGGGTGCCCGGGCGCGTGTCGCGCACGTCGGAGTCGGCCAGCACGTCGGAGCCGCTGTGGTAGTGGGTCATCATCCACGGCGTGGAGTACAGCACGTTGCCGTCCTCGTCGGTGACCTCCTCCTGGTGCAGGCCCATGAGCACCACGCGGTAGGAGGCCAGGTAGTGGCGCCCGTCGGGTGCGGTGTAGGCCGTGGGCAGGTTGTCGAAGCGGTAGTTGCCGTTCTCGTCGGTCACCGTGCGCACCAAGCCGTCGGCCTGGGACTGCCCGATGGGATAAGTCTTGTCCTGCTCCTTCAGCTCCAGCGTGAGCATGGTGGCCGGATCGTCCGGGTCGGGGTACTGGCGCACCCACACCATGTAGTCGCGGCCCATGAAGTCCTGGCGCGTCTCTTCCTTCCAGTCGGCAGCGGCCGAGGTGCGGGCGTCGTTACCGAAATTGTCGTTGCGGAACCAGTGGGTGCCGTCGGCCGCCACGTTGTCCGGGTCGTAGTAGTACTGCTCGATGGCCACCGGCTCGCCCGGCATGCCATCGAAGAGCACGTTGCCGTCCTCGTCGGTCAGCACGTTGCCGCTCTCGTCGGTCTTGGGCTGGCAGATGCCGTCGTAGTCCTCGTCGTTCCACACGCGACCGGTGACGCTGCTGCGCGGCACCTCCACCAGGCCCACGTCCCAGTGCTCGATACGCTGGGCGGCGCCCAGGTCGTACTGGCCCGTGGTGGCGGAAGCGCCGAAGCCGCCGCGCACGGAGCGCACGTTCTCGGCGGCAGCGCCGCTGGCGGAAGCCGCCTGCTCCTTCAGGCGGTTCACCACGGCCGGGCTGCTCAGGTTCAGCTTGGCCGCCTCGGCCTCGGTCAGCAGCTGGCGCGAGATGAGGTAGTCGGCCACCATGCGGCCGTCCATGGAATCCAGCAGCATGGTAAGAGTGGCCGTCCGGGCGTCCTCCTCGGTCAGCTTGCCAACGCTCACCAGGTAGTTGGCCAAGTTCTCCTTGGCCATGGTGTCCAGATTGCCGGCCACCACGATCATCTGCTGGTAGGACACGTCGGCGTCATGGCCGCCGGCGGCAACCTGCGAACCCTGGCCGAAGCCAGAGGCCGAGGTAGAGCCGCTGCCCTGTTCGTTCAGGTAGTAGGCGTACACCGGCTCGCCGTCGCGCATATAGGGATTCTCGCCATCCATCACCTGGACGAATCCCATGGCGGCGTCGGAGTCGATCTCCTCGTCGTAGGTGGGCACCAGCCCGCCGGTGGCGGCGTTGCGGAAAGTAAGACCCCAATCGCTGGTGACGTCCTTCAGCGCGTCAAGGTCGATGCGCACCCGGTAACCGGCCAGGTAGCGGGCCTTGTCCTCCTCCTCCACGGTGGGAGGCGCGGAAGGATCGGTCACGTAGGTGGACACGCCCTTGAAGATGTATGAGCCAGAACTGGAGGACGTGGTGGTCTTGTACTCCAGATCGCTCAGCACCCACTGTCCGCCCACGGAAGTGTTGTTCAACGAACCGGGGTCGTAGGTGCCATCGGACGTAGCGTCGTTGGGCTTCCAGAAGTACTGCTCTAGAGTCACCTTCACGCCGCCCACGCCGATGTTGGGCACATCTCCCTGCAGGCCGTCGTAGAGCTGGCCGCCCGCTTCGGTGCCCTCGTTCTTGTCGCTCCAGACGTAGTTGCCCAAGAAGCCCTTGGTGCCGTCAATCCAGCCCAGGGCCAGCTTGTCGTAGATCTTGTAGCCCTTCCAGATGTTCTTCGGGTCCTCGTAGATAGCCTTGCCCGAGGCGTCGGTGGGCACCACGGCCGCAAAGCTGTTGGTCTCGGCCACGCCGCTCTTCAGCCACAGGTCGTTGTCCCACATGGCGGCCACTTCGTCGTTGGGCCGGCCCTCGGGAGTGAGCTTCTGGTCCTCGGCGTTGACGAGCGGTCGGTGCAGCGGGTCGTTATCCCAGGTCATGACCGAAGGCTTCAGGATACGGTTCTTCGTGTCGCGGCAGATCACCTTGTAGGTATGGCCCGGCTCCAGGCTGAAGTCGAAAGCGCCGGTGGCGTCGGCCGCCGTGGCGGTGTAGGGCACCCAGCGCCAGTCGGTGTCCATGTCGAGCTGGTTCATCACCTCGGCGCTGACCAGGTTGTTGCCCAGCGAGTCGAAGGCGCGCGTCCACCTGCCGTTCACCCTAACCTCCAGGTAGCAGTCGGTCTGAGTGATGGCCTTGTTGCCGTTGGTGTCGTAGGCCTGCTCCCAAAGGCCGGTCTCCTCGTTCTGAACCTGAACGCTGACCAGCATGTTCTTCAGACGCATCTCGTCCACGGACACTGCATACTCGTAGGGGTTGTCCTCGTCCAGGTTGACGTTGACCCAGTCGAGCACGCCGTCGATGAGCTCGGGGTCAACCGAGCCGTCCTCGGCCACGTAGCGGTTCATGTTCAGCGTGGGCTTGCCGTTCACCATGATGAACGGAGGCAGCTCGCCCTGGCTGGCGTCGTAGTCGGGGGCGTTGTCGGGGTTGAGCGAGAACGCGGAGATGCCGCCGCCGAAATCGGAAGCGCCCTCGGCGTCGCCACCCTCGTCGTCGCCGGGGTTGCCCTCGTCCGGATCGCCGGGGTTGCCGCTGCCGGCGTCGCCGTTGCCCTCCTCCATATCCTCTTCCTGGTCCTCGTAGCCGGCCAGCTTGTCGTCGCGATAGGCTACGCCTTCATAGACCACGGGCATGGCGATACCAACGTTGTAGCTGGTCATGATGGCGTCGTACAGCTCGTTGCCCGTAACCTCGCCGCCGCCGGCGTACTTGGCCTTGTCGTAGGCCACCGGCTTCACCTCGATGACGTCGGAGGTGACCACCATGGAGCTGCCGGTGCGGTTGACCATGAGCCCCGCGGAGTAGTCCTTCGAAAGCGCCTCGGCCTCGCCCAGGTCGTTGAGGATGGGGGCGTCGTCGGCGCCAATGCGCTTGGTGGTGAGCGCGTAGTTGGCGTACTGGCGCGGGAAGGTGAAACGCAAGCGGTACTCGCCCGGCGTCAGCATGGAGAACATGAAGTAGCCGTGGTTGTTGTAGTAGTCGGACTCGGTGACGTACACGTAGGCGCCCAGGTCGACGGACTCGTCGTTGGAAGCCAGCTGGTACTCGCCCACAATGTCCTTCAGGGGGGCGCCCGTCTGCGGGTCGGCCTTCACCCACACCATCTTCGTGGAGCTGGCGCTCTCGCGCACCTGGGTGACGGCCTCGCCCTGGCGGTTCACGGGAATGCCCCACTTGTTCAGCAGCTCCACCCTCACGCCGTTGATGCCGGGATCGTCGGGCTTGCCGTCGTAGTCCAGGTCGGTCAGCAGCTTCGAGGTGTCCTTGCCGTTCTCGTAGGTGTAGGCGTACTTGTCGCCCACAATGGACCTCTCCGTGGACAGGATGTAGCGGCCGTTGTCGGCCTTGTGGTAGGTGGTGGGATTGCCCAGAAGGTCGGTGGTCTCGGGGGTTCCGGGCACCGTGTCGTTCAGGTGCGTATCCCAGTTGCTGTCCAGCCACACGTAGCTGCCCAGGTAACCGTAACCGTCGGGGGCGTCCACGTAGACGCCGGCCGGCTTGTCTTCGTACTTGCGGTAGCGGTAGCCCGCGGCGCCGGAGCCGTAGTCGACCATGGACATGAACGTGTTCCACTGGCTGGTCTCGTAGAGGTAGCGTTGCAGCGGAGTGAAAGTGGGCAGCAAGTTGCCGTCGTTGTCGAAGTCGTTGGCGGTCAGGTCGATGGACATGAAGGTCTTGTCCGCGTTGCCCAGGTACTTGGGCAGGTTCAGCGGGGCCTTCAGGTCGTACTTCAGGCGCACGTCGCCGTTGCGAGCCATGAGTACCAGATCGTCGTCGAGCACGCGGCACCAGATGGAGGCGATGCAGCGGGTGAGCGCTTCGGCCTCGGCCGGATGAGCCGCCACGTAGGCCTTCAGGTCGTTGAGCTCCACCATGTTGACGGTGGCCATGGAAACCGACGGATCCAGCTTCTCGACCTCGGTGCGGCCGTCGGCGCCATAGGTGATGCCGGTGGTCTTCTGGGCGGTCCAGCGGGTGATGAAGCTGTCGAACTGGTCGGCGCTGGTCCAGGTGCTGCTCTCCCCGTCGGCCAGGGCCACGTCGATAGGCTCCACCACTGAATCGGTGGTCAGCGGCGTCAGCTTCAGATTACCGGCGGCCAGGCTACCCTCGGACTTGATCGGACCCACCCACACCGTGGCCTGGGCATGCCGTATCTCGCCGGTGACCTTGTCCACCTCGTCGGCGATGCGCAGGGTGTACTTGCCCTTGATGTTACCGTCGGCGTCGGGGGTGGTATCGGTATACTCCATGGTGATGGAATCGAGGTTCTGCAGCCAGCCCATCCACTGCGACTGGCGCAGCTTGAAGCTAGTGCTGGCCCCGTCCATGGCCAGGGCGGAGGTGTACTTGTCGTTCTCGCGCGGCATGGTGTCCACGATGACCGAGTGCTGGTACAGGGCGGCGGTGTTGTCGCTGATGCCGGTGTACTGCTGCATGGCCTCGTAGGTGTAAGACGTACCCTCGGGCACCGGGGCCGTCTGATTGCGCTTCGAGAACTTCTCGTCGGTGTACTTGGGCTGGACCATCTTCTCCTGGACCACGTTGTCGTTGTTGGACCAGGAAAGCGACGGGCCGTCCTTGCGCAGCAGGGTCTCGCTGCGGTCGCCGTTGCCATTGCCGTCGTTGAGGTCGGAACGGTAGGACGAGTCTTTGGTGATGGTGCTATCGTGGTCGAAGATGTCACCCTTGGTAACCAGCTGCACCTTGGGCGTGCCGCTGCCATCGTCGCCTTCGGTGACGGTACGGGTCAGCGGGTAGTCGTAGAAGTTGTAGCTGCCGGCCTTGTCAGCGTAGGCCGACAAGATCAACGCATTGCCCACGTCGGTGGAGGCCGACGAGGCGGGATTGAACTGCATCATGAAGTCGATGATGATGGCCTGGCCCGCATTGAGCACGCCGCGACTGCCGGCCTGACCAGTGAAGTTCCAGGTGAGCGAGCGGCGGGTGTTGGTGGTGGTGCCCACGCCCACCAGGTCTACGTCGTCCATCTCGTCGTAGATGTAGCTGTACTCGTCCTTCGAGGAGGCAGCCGAACCGCCGTTGGGTACCAGACCGTTGCCCAGAAGCGTCATGTCCTCGGCCGGGTTCGACGAAGGACGGATGGCCGCCGTGGAACTCTCGATGGGGATCTCGTCGTACTCAGTGAGGCTGCCCACGTCCTTGGTGGAGCCCTTAGGCACGGTGGGCGCTTCGTAGGTCTCGCCCGCGGCCTCGGCCTCCGCCTTCAGCTGGTCGGGGGTCTTCACCGTGCCGTCGTCGTTCATGATGCCCATGAACTTCCACTCGGTGTCGCTGACCTGCTGCCACAGGTTGCCCTCGTCGTCACGATTGTAGTGGCGGAACTGAACCACGCGGTAGGTCCACAAGTTGATCTGGTTGTTCATATGGGACGCATCCGAGGCGCCGACGGCGCTGGCAGGACGGGTGTAGTTCTCGCTCAGGGGGCTCAGGTACATCCCCGCGCCCACCTGGCGGTTAATGGACTGGTTGGCGCCGTAGGAAGACGAGAAGCCGTCGGTGTAGTCGAAGCCATCGCCTACGTTGCGGGTACCGGAGTAGTCAGGCACCGTCTGGCCCGGGGCCAGGCTGTCGGGCGCCGTGGCGAACAGGTCGGTGGCGGGCACGTAGGAGAGCACGCGGCTGTACGGGCGCTCCTTGGAGATGCAGCCCTCGAGCGCGTTGCTCTGGGCGATGATGGAGGTGGCCAGGCGGCGCGCGTCGGCCACCGACACGTTGCCGTAGTAGCCCTCGGGCGTGATGACGCCGGTCTCGGGGTCCTGGGTGGCCGCCTTGTAGCCGCGCAGGCTCTTCACCGAGTTGCGCAGCGAGCGGATGTACACGTCCACCTCGCCGCGGGTGGATTCGGGCACGTCCTCGCCGTTTAAGATCGCGGGTTCCTTGGCCGCGCCGGCGCTGTCGGTGAACTCCTTGCCGCAGAGTGCCTCCAGCTTCTTGGCGATAACCTCGATGCGGGCCTGGGTGGCCGCGGGCGTTTCGCCCTCGATCTCGGAAAGGTTGCGCAGCTCATCGCCGATGGCACGCACCGACGCCGCCTGGTTCATGCGAGTTTGCTGCTTGGACGTGAGCGCCGGCAGGTCATTCAACATGGTGCCGGGCGTGGGGCCGTAGTTCTGGATACGGGGCAGCAGCGTGGAGATGGAGGGATTCGTGCAGGTGTCCACGCCGTAGCCGTCGGCCTCGGGGTCATAACCCAGCAGCTGCAGCTGGCCGGTGGACATGTTGTAGAGCGTCACCTCGTAGCGCAGGAACAGCGAGTCCTCAGGGTCCAGCATGATGCCGTCGTTGAGCCAGCGGTAGCCGCCGGAAGGCGTGCCAGTGAAGTACCACTGCCTCACGTCGATCTTGATGGTAGGCTTCTCCTCCGAACGGAAGAAGCCGGCGCGACTGCGCTCGAAGGAGGCGTACTTTGTGTCGTCGTAGCGCGGCACCACGGTGGCGAAGTGGTTCACATGCACCGAGTCGGACTTGGTGAGGCTGGGGTCCTCCCCTTCCGTGCCGTCGCCTTCGGCGGTCGTCTGGATATCGGCCTCAAGACCCGATTCGGCGAACATGCCGGCAACGGCCTGGGTCACCTGGGAGGGGGCGTCCTCGTCGGCGAGCACCGTGATGGACTGGCCGGGGGCAGCTGCCTTGCCCTCCACGCCGCGGGTGCCATAGAGCGCCGCGGAGCGGGTGGTGTCGTGGACCTTCGGCAGCTCGGTGATGAAAGCATGGCCCAACACGCCGGCGGCGTTGGAGCTCACGCCCGAAGGCATGGCCGACCCCATCACCCACTGGGACTGGTACTCGCGCACGATCAGGTCGCCCTGCATGGTGCGGTTCCAGCAGTCGTCGCCGCCCACCGGCGTGGTGGGAGCGATGCCGTTCAGGGCCGCCTCGCGCTCGGCAGCCGACAGCGTACGACCGCCATCGCCGCCTTCGGTCTTGATCACCTCGCCGTAGAAGTACAGCTCGTTGGGGCCGATCTTGTACACCTTGCTCATGTCAAGGTAGTTGACGTTGCCCAGGGTGCGGCTCACGAACTTGTAGATAACCTCGTCGTTGTAGTCCTTGCGCTTGAGCCATCCGGTGTTGTTGCGGTTGGGGTCGATCTCGTCGGGCATCTCGCGCTCGATGGTGTCGGGGTCGGCGTCCACCGCCAGACGGAAGCCCGTGGGCACCGGCACCTCGTGGGACAGGGTCTCGTCGGTGATGATGGGGTTGCCGTTGGCATCGGTCTCGCAGGCGCGGATAACCCAGCGCACCTGGCGGATGACGGTACCGGCCTTGGAGATGTTGGTGAAGACCTTGTTGGAGTGATCGGACACGCGGGTGGTGCCCACCAGCTCCCAGCCGTAGCCACCGCCCGCCGTGTTCGGGTCGGAGACGTCGTCCTCACCGTAGAAGTAGTCGCGGTCGGCGTCGGTGCCGGGCACGGAGAAGTTCTCGCGGCTGTTGAGCACCGAACCGTTCTGCTCGTTGAAGCCGTTGACAGGGTCCTTCGGGTCGTTGGAGGCGCGGCGCACGTACACCAGCACCCACAGCTTCTCCTCGATGGCGCGGTTGGCCGCAGCCTCGGGCGTGTCGACGTTTACCCGGTAGGCCTCCTCGCGCACCAGGTAGAGCAGCTCGCCGTTGTCCCGGGCCTCGCGGAAGTCGTCGTACTTGACCGGGCCGCTCTTGCCGGCGTAATCGTTGTCCTCGTTGACGAAATAGGGGTAGCGAATCACGCCGTCCTCGGACCATGCGTTGCTCGTATCCACGCGCCAGGAATCGACCTCGTCGCCTTTCTGGTCGAAGTAGTGCAGGCCCTGGGAGGTGTCGTAGGCATCGCCGTGGAGAATGGGATTCACGATCTGGAACTTCGTGGTGCCGGGAATCTCCCATACGCCGGAGAACACCTGGTCGATAGAGGGATCAACCTTGCCGGTGGGCGTGGTGGCGTTGGCCAGCGGCGCGTTCTGCAGCGTCTGAGTGCCCATGGCCCACAGCGGCACCTGCCAGTCCACGATGAAGCTGTTCACCGCAGCGCCGGTGTTGATGGCCTGGGTGATGTAGAGGTAGTTGTTGCTGGACTGGGTGGAGTCAGTGGAGCTCACCTCGTTGGTGGGCACGCGCACCACCTGGGTATCGGCACGCACGCTGGCGGCGGGTTTGCGGATCTGGAACGTGCCGCAAACCGAGGTCATGTGGCGCTCGGGGCGAACGATGGGCGTGCCGTCGGGACGACAGATCTTGTCGCCGCTTTCGTACTGGCCGTCCTGGTCGTAGTCAATCGCGTCCACCCAGTCAAGGGTGTCGGGGTCCTCATGGGCTTCGGAATCGAAGACCAGCGAGTCCTCGTCCTCCCACTGGAAGTACTCGGGTGACTGGTTGTTGAAGCCGCCCACGCCGTAGACAGCCTGGGAGTTCTCCTCGATGGTGGGCTTGAGGTACAGCTCGCCCGCCTTGAACGTGACGGTCTGCGTCGCGTCGCCGGCCGAGTCGACCACAGGCTCGTAGAGCGGGTAGCCATCTGCGCCGTAGACGACGTTGCCGCTGCCGTCGGTCTTGGCGCGGTACACCTTCGTATCGCGGGGCAGCTCCACGGTTGTGTCCTTGTCGAACACGTGGGACCAGCCGGTAGTCTTGGGCAGCCAGGTCACGTCGCGATCTTCCAGGGCGAAGTAGGCCGTGGAGGATTCGGTGGACCAGGCGCGCAGCGTCTCCATCTGCTCCTGGAAGGTGAGCGGCTCGCCGTTCTCGTCAGTAAGTCCCTCAAGGGCCGATTCCTCGTCGCCCACGTTGTCGATGCGGGTACGAACCTTCACGGTCACCGCATCACCCGCACCAAGGTAGCCGTCGGCACGCACGTTGTCCCAGAAGGCTGCGAGCAGGCTGCCGTGCTTCAGGAACTCGGCGTCGGAGGCGTCGTCGGGCGGGGTGAGCTCCAAGATTACCGTTTCGCCGCTGCGGATGCGGCTCTTCACGTCGGGCGCGTCCACCAAATCGTTGGGGTCGTCCACGTCGGGCTTGCCGTACTCGGAGTGGCGGTTGCCCTTGTCGCCCAGGCCGGCGTAGGCGTCGGCATCATAGTCGGGCTGCACGCGCACGCGCACGGTCCAGCCCATGGCCACCAGCTGCTTGGGCGTCAGGCGCAGGTACTTCTTCTGCTGGTTCTCCCGCTTGGGATACACCGCCTCGTTAGTGACCGGGTCGCGCTCGGTGCCGGTGTCGGTGTGGCGGTCTTTGTAGGTCCATTCCACGTAGAACGGGTAGTCGTCGCCCTCGTAGTCGCAGAACAGACGCTCGAACTGGGCCGGCGTCACCGTCTCGCCCAGGTTCATGAGCTTGGCCTTGTTGTAGAAGGTCACCTGCTCGGGCAGGTAGATGGAGAACACCAGCTTGGAGTGCAGCAGGGCGCCTTCCTTACCCTGCTGGGCCGAGGCATTCTTGTTGGCGATAACGGTGTTGCGCAGCGTGGCGGAGAACCACAGCTCGTCGTCGTATTCGAAGGTGCCTTCCACGGCATTCTCGCCATCGTTGGCAAGCAGCGCGCCGTCAGCAGTGCCCGGAAGCGGCAGGGTGTCGTTGGCACCCAGGTTTCCGCCGTTCACGGCGTCGTCGGTGGGACGGTCGTCCGGCTCGTTTTGCACCAGGAAGTCCGACCCCAAGGTAGGCGTCTTCAGGCGCAGCTTCGTGGCCGCGAACGCACCGCCGTCCACGTGGGTGGCCTGCTGGCCGTCGGCACGGGTGGCGAACTTCTCGGTCTTCGTGGCGCCGGAGTTGGTGCTGTCGGTGGTAAGCGCGCCGGAAGCATCCTGGGCGTTGTTGTTCAGGTTCTGCGTGGTGGTACTCGACAGCCCGTACTGGGTGCGGAAGTTGTACTCGGACACGTTCAGGCCCTGATTGTCCGCCGGACCGGTAAGCCCCACCGTGGCCGTTCCGCCGTTGTTGGTAGTGGCCGGGCGCACATGGCCGCCCTGCTCGGTGTAGGTGCCGAAGTAGCCGGTCAGGTGGTTGTACTGCACCCCGTCGTTGGTCTGGGTGCCGGCGTTGTAGAAGTTGTAAGGCAGACGGTTGACCCGCTCGAAGGCGTTGCCGTAGTAATGGTCGTTAGCGGACCAGTCGCCACCGCAGTACCAGGTGGGATATAGGTTGTCGTACTCCCACTGGTAGCGGTAGACCGCCGAGCCATGGGCATCGGTGGTAATGCCGGTGCCCAGGTAGGAGCCGGTGTTGGCCGCACGGTCGTCAGCGTCGCCGTCGTGGCGCCAAACGGTCACGTAGGAGGCGCTCACCGCGTCCAGGCGCGTGTCGGCCTGGCGGTTGCCCCAGGTGGCCCCGCCGTAACCCGGGCCGCGGTAGCGGGCCGGAGCCCCCACGGTGAACGGGTCGGCGCCCACGTTGGGATGCGAAATCTCGTTGTCAGTCAGCTGCTTGTAACCAGTCATGGCGCTGGTCACGTAGGTGCGGATGGACTCGGTGGAGCGCGCCGCCTCCTTGTTCAGGGGCAGCTCGTACCATTCCGGCTCGTCGGTCATGGCGATGGAGAACTTGAAGGTGTCCATCTGATGCGACTTGATGCGCTGCTCGGCGTCAGGGTCGCCGGACAGGTCGTTGCCCTTGGGCAGGAAGCGCAGCACGAAGCGGTAGTTGTCGTCGTTGATCTGGCTGGCCGGATACTGGGTGGTATCGGCCTCCACCTTCTCATAGGTGACCGTGGCGGTGAAGTTGTCCATGAGCCACTGGCGGCTCTCGTTCTGGTTCACCTGGGCGGCGCTGTTCCAGTTCGCGTTCGCAGACTGAGCGATATCCCAATCCTCGTAGAGGAACTCCTGGGTGAGGCCGGGCCACTGGCCGTAGGGCTTGCGGGTCTCGCGATGAATGGGGGCGATGCCGTAGGGCAGTACCACGGTAACCACGGGCAGCACCAAATCGCCCATCTGGCCGCCGATGAGCGAGTAGGTGGCCCAGCGGTTCTCGTTGTACACGAAGCTGTGGCCGTCCACGGTCCAGTTGAAGTAGCTGTTGCCGGACGAGAAGTTGCGTGCCAGGGAGTCCCACCAGAAGCGGTTCTCCACATGCACGTTCACCTGGCGGGTATCGGTCTCGGCCTCCATGTAGTAGTTGGCCGAGGTGCTTCCCACGCCGTCGGTGATGGTGCCGCTGTCGCTGTCGCCGCCCAGCACGTCGGGCAGGCTGACGGAGTTCCATACGCGCACCACCGGCTTGCGCATGACGGCGCTCGTGCCGGTCTGGGCGTAGAGCACCGGGCCCGTGGACCCTTCGCCCTTGTAGGCCTGGTTCCAGAAGGTGCCGTTAGCGGCAGCGGTACCCATGGGGTCAGCCACCGTGGAGGTGTCGCCGACCGTGGTGGTACGCACGGTGTTGTTCTGCACGGTCCAGCCGTTTACGGACGGCATGTTGGGGCTGCCGGCCAGCTGGGTTTCGCCAGTGCGGGTGCGATAGTAGCGTTGCAGCGTGTACTTGTAGTCCATGCCGAAGGGCTGCATATGGTTGGTGCGCTGCTGGGCCAGGCCCTCGAAGTGGTCGATGTCGAAGACCTGGTAGTAGGCGCTCGAGCGGCTGGGCTCCTCGCCGGCGACCTTGTTCTGGCCGGTCGCACCGCCCTCGGAAGCCGGGCGGTCCCACGGACGCACCAGCACGCGGTCGTACCAGCGCTCGGACTCGTTGTTGCCGAACACGTGGGAGTCAAGCTCCACCTTGATCTGGTAGCCGCCGTTACCGGCCAGGGCTTCGGCGATGGCCTCCGCGTAGGCCGCGTACTCGTCGGCATCACGCACCACGTCGGGGTCGGCCCCGTCCCAGCTGCGGCC
The DNA here is from genome assembly GCA_910575165.1 of Eggerthellaceae bacterium. Lineage (GTDB taxonomy): Bacteria > Actinomycetota > Coriobacteriia > Coriobacteriales > Eggerthellaceae > Xiamenia > Xiamenia aquisgranensis. Next base: position 153,801 of record CAJTDS010000002.1, on the reverse strand, counting down.
ATCGATAGCGCGACCGAACCACTTGGCCAAATCCTGCTTCACGGTCAGCTTGATCACCCAGGGCTGGGAGCTGTCACGGTACTCTTCCGACTTGTTCGTGTCGGTCTGCGCCTGCACGGCGGTATAGCTGCTCTTCGAGGCGTCGGAGGTCACGGCTACCGACGAGCGGCCCGGATCCTGGAAGGCGCTAGGAGCGTAGTAGCCGGCAAAGGCGCTGGCAGGGCTCTGCACCACCTCGACGTCCATGAGGCCGGAAATGTCGATCCACTCCGAACCGGCGTAGGGATCGGTGGCGTAGTCGCCCGCCACCGTCGTGGTGCTCTTCAGCAGGTAAGCCCGTGCCAGGCTCTCCTTGATCTGCTGAGTGGCAGCCTTAAGGTCGGCCGGATCGATCTCGTCGGCGAACGCGGGCTCCACGCCGCGGGGCATCACGTAGGTGAATTCCACGCCGTCCAGATTACGGTCGCCGTAGTTATAGGCCGTGAGCTCGGTAGTGAATTCCTGGTTGTACTGGAGCACCGTGGTGTACTGACCCATCATGACGGCGCGATGGTCGCGGTAGTGCTGGCCGGAGTAGTCGGTGCTGCCCAAATGCCAGCCGGCATGGGCGTCTTCGCTGTTGTAGATGCGCTGGGTCTCGTAGTTCGCCACACCGGAGCCTTCGGTGGCCACGGAGTGGGACACGAAGCGGCTGGAGGTGGCCAGCCACGCCTTGTTCATATGCAGGCGCGTTTCCGACCACACCAGCGGCGTGTCGCTATTCCAGCGAGCGTCGTCGGTAGTGGCGTTCACGCGGGGCTTCACCACGTAGGTGTACCAGTCGCGCACGTAGCGGTTGGCGTTGGTGAGGGCCGAGGCGCCGCCCGAAGCCGCGTTCTCGCTGTTCTGGGCGCTTCCGCCGGTGTTATGGCCGTTGTAGCTGTCATACCACCACACGTAATGGGTGTCGGAGGGCAGTTCGGTCTCCGCCGACTGCTTCGTACCAGGGTTCGGACGCGGCGTGTAGCGAACCACCTGCTTGTTGTTGGACGTCTTCATGTCCGTGTCCAGCAGGAAGCCCGCGGAGGTGGTGTCCACCGCAGCGCCGGCCGAGCTGTTGATGTTGGAGTGCTGGCCGTTCAGGTGGGCATAGGGAGTCATACCGTTGGTGCCCCAGCCGTTGATGTCCCAGCCGGTGGAGTAATGCCCGTAGGAGTTGCTCTCGCCGGGGATGTAGGTGTAGCTGCCGTCGAACATCTCCCAGGTGTCGGTCTGCTCGGGCTTGTCACCAGAGAAGGCGGAGTCCAGCATCAGGTAGTCCATGTCCATGACCACGTTTTCCGTGGCGAAACGCAAGGCACCCTGGAAGTCTCGGACGCTGTCGTCGGTGTAGCCGTTGCCGGCGCCCAGGTAGTCGCCGTTGTTGCGCAGCGGGCTAATGTGGCCGGTCCAGCCGGACCCCTCGTGCCAGTAGTCGGTGTAGTAGTACTCGCCCACCCGCGGGAAGTATGCCGGCTCCATGCCAGTGGTGCCCTGGCCCAGGCCCAGGTTGTCGCCCACGATGCCGGAGCGCTGGTACACCTGGGGCAGGTCGTCCACGGAAGCGTACACGTCGAAGTACAGCTCGATGCGGTCCCCCACTTCCATGCGGGTGGAGTCGGGCATGATCTCGTCCACGGGGCGGTCGTATTGGATATCGGGATTGACGATGGAGCCTCCCTGGCCGCCGGCGTTCACCGTGCGGCTCGCCTCGACGGCGTTTTCGGGCAGCGGGTCGTCCACGGGTATCCACGAGATTTTGAACAGCGTGAAGGTGGTGTCCTGGCTCACGTTCTTGGCGCTCTCGCCCGAGCCCAAGGTGCCGCGCGGGTCGAGGTCCGCGAAGTAGGAGCCGTGGCCGCTTTGGGTGGAGCCGTAGCTATTGGTATATATCATGGCGCCGCCGTAGTCGGGCAGCGTGTAGTCGGCCACCGGCTCCACGATCAGCTTCATACCGTTGGTGCGCTCGGCGTACACGTCGCGGTCGGGATTGGCCACGGTGCCGTCGGTCTTGCTGCGGGCGTTCTCCACCCAGCTCACGTGCAAGCGGCTGGCCAGCCATGCGGCATCGATGGTGCCCTCGGCGTTGTTCTTCAGGTACTGCGTGGGAATCATCTCGTAGAAGACGGGGTTGTACAGCTCGCCTTCCAGGGTGGTGATGCCCACGTTGGTGTTCTTCGGAACGTTCACCAGGCTGTTCTTGTACCACAGCTGCTCGCCGGCAACATAGGTGGTCTTCTGCTTCGCCTCGGGGTCATAGGCATCGGCCGCTTCGGATTCTGTCTGGAACACCTGATTCTGGAAGCGCAAGACCGGGGTGCGGCGCCAGATAGTGGTCACCTTGCGCTTGGCCTCGTCCTGCTTCGTCAGAATGGTGTCGTGAGCAACCGCTTCGTTGTCCACCAGCACTGCTGCAGCCTTCGAACCGCTCTGGGCGTTGGAGGCAGCCAGGTCCACGAAGTCAAGCGTGGTGTTCTGGCGGTCGGCGTGGGTGAAGGACACGTCCACCTGACCGTAAGGCGACCACAGGTTCTGCTGCTCGCCGCCGCCGTGGTTCACCGCGGTGTCGTCAAGGCGGGTGTCCTGGTAGCGGGCCACGCCCAGAAGCGAGACGTCGTCCAGCGGGAAGGCGGTGGTGCCGTCGGCCGTGGCGGGAACGTCGTAGTAGGTGATGCGCACGCCAGTGACGTCGCGGAACACGTTGCCGTTGGCCGTATGGCCCTCGGGGGTGACCGTGCCGCCCTGGGTAACGTCTCCCACGGTGTAGCGTGCCTTAAGCTCGTCGTAGCTCACCCACTCGCCGGTGGTGGTGCCCAGAGCCCGGGCAAGGGCGCTCTCGGGTACGATGGACGCCCGAGAGTCGAAGCTTGCCGTGCTGGGCGCATCGGCGCGATGCCAGTCGGGCACGTAGTACTCGATCTTCACGCCCGGACGCCGCTGCCCGTCGGCACCGGCCGCAGCGTCCAGATTCACACTGTCGGGCATCAGGGCCTGGGCGCGGTCGGCGTCGGAGGAGGCGTTGGTGAGCCCCAGCACCTTCGCCGGCGTGGTGCTATTCCATGCCGCGTTCTTCGTGATGTCGTCGCTGGGATAGCCCAGTACCTCCACGGTCTCGTCGGCCACGTAGGTGGGCTGGTGGGTCAGTTCGAAGTAGCGCTTGCCGGCGGGGTTGCCGAAGGCATCGAAGCCGTCGGTACCGTCGCCATAGGAGCCCTGCTCGGTACCGGTGCCGCTCACGCCGCGCATGAAGGACACGGTCACGGACATGGTGGACTCGTGCCAGGTGGAGTTGCGAATGTTGTTGATGCGCAAGCGCATGCGGTTGCCGTCGGCGTTGGCCAGCTGGCCCGAAGAGGAAGCCGGGTTCATGGTCTGGGTGTTGGGATCCCAGAACTCGGGCTCCACGGCCACGCGGTTCGGGTCGGGGTCAACGCCCGGCTTCTCCTTCACATGATTGTGGAACACCACGTTGGCATAGTCGTGGGCCGACAGCTGCTCCTTGCCGTCGAAGCGCACGTCCTTGTCGGCGATGAAGCTGTAACGCAGCAACGTGGCGCTGGTGGCCTGGCAGTTGTCGGCCACGCCAGCGCCGGTGGTATGGGGACCGGTGATATATCCGACCTCGGAGGAGTCGCTGGCGAAGTCGGCCGTGGCCCTGTTGTTGCTGCTGCTCGTGCCACTGTTGTTGTAGGTGCGGTACTGAGTGTAGCCGTGCAGCGGGGCCGCCACGGCGTAGAAGTTCGCCTGCAGCGACTGACCCTGGTAGCTGGGGTTGTCGGAGCGGTTGGTCTGGTTCTCCTTGGACTGGTAGTCTTCGTCCTCTTCCAGCTCGTCGGTCATCTGGGTGATGACGCGCACCCACACGCCGCGGCCCGGATCGATCTGGCTTGTCGCATTGGCCTGGCCCTTGTCGGCTGCGTAAGCGTTGCCCACGGACAGGTGCAGGTTGCGGTTGAGGTCGTACTGCTCGGCTCCTTCGCCGTAGGTGCGGGTACCGTCCTCGGCGATAGTGGCCCGAGACAGGTCGGTCTGGGGCTGCACCACCGCAGCGTTGTTGCCGTCGGCGTCGGCCAAGGTGGCGGTGATGGGCAGCACGGCGCCGGCGCCGGCGGAGGCGGTGTTGTTTTCCACCCAGGCGTTCTTGGCGCTGTCGTAGTACTTCTCAACTTCCCAACCCACGATGCGCTGGCCCACGGGCACCTCGAAACGGGCGTCCACGTGCTCAAGCGGCAGCGGGTCAAGCTCGAAGGGGGTGCCGCCGTCAAGGCTGGCGAAGGTGAGGTCGGTGCGCACCTTGCTCACGTTGCCCGCATCATCGGTGACGCCGGAGCCCAGGTACAGCAGGTACTCCACGTAGTCGCCGGCGTACAAATCGCCGTTGGGGATACCGTTGCCGGCGCCGTCAGTGGCGTCGGGGGCGTAGCTCCAGGGCGAGGTGACGGAGTACTGGTCGGCATCGTAGGCGAAGATGCGCTGCTCGGTGCCGTTCATGACCACCTTCTTGCCGCGCTGCATGTCGGTGACAAGAGCGCCCAGGCGGTGGGACACGTCGCAGCCGCGGGAGTTGTCCTCGGTCTTGACGATGGTCTTCTTGTTCGGGTCGCGGGTGACCACGTCGGATACGGTCAGACGCTCCATCATGCGCATGCCGCCGAAGCCGTTGCCCTGCTTATCGAAGGAGGGCGTGGACCAGTAGTTCCAGTTGCCCTTCGCGGGATCGGTGCCGGTCTCCTTCGCAGTACGGAAGTCCTCCACCTCGCGGTCGGCGTACACGCCGTCGTAGGCGAAAGCGAAGTTATGGGCGTAGTCGGTGTTGTCGCGGGTCTTGTTGGCGCCCAGCCACTCGCCGGAGTCCAGCATGGTCTCGGGCTTCTCGCGATTGGAGTTGGGCGAAGTGAACACGAACTCCACCGAGGTCACGTAGGGCGCGGCATAGGTGAGGTCGACGTCGGCGTCGCCAACCCATGCGCCGCCCAGGGTGTTGGTGCGGTCGGTAGCCTGGTAGTGGCCCACGATACCGGCCTTGACCAAGTTCACCACGGCGGCACGGGCGTCGGCCTCGGTCTGGCCGTCGGCCAGGGTGCGCCCGGCTATGTTCACATCGAACTGGCCGGCCAGCAGCGCGAACATGTCCTCATCGGACAAGCCGGCGTTAGCCCGCTTCACCTCGGTCATGCGCAGGTACTTCTCCACATCTATGATGTAGCAGCCCGGGTACTCGGCGCTGCCGGTGGCGTCGCCGGTGAAGGTGGCGACGGTGCCGGTGCCGCTCACGGAACCGGAGAGCAGCCCCAGGTTCACCAGGTCGGTCCAGGAAAGCGACACCGTGGCGTTGGTGCCGCTGGCCACGTTGTGCACCGTGAACTTGAAGTCCTGGGCGCGGAACCAGTTGTCGTCGCGCGTATGGCCGCCCACGGGCACGAACTGCGAAGGCAGGTACACCCGCTGCAGGCGGATGGCGTCGGCGCTACCGGTGACCGGCTGCGTGAACGCGGCGCCCCAGCTGGTGCTCAGGCGCACCGAGCTGATGTGGGCGGCGCGGTTCTCGTCATCCACCCCTTCGTTCACGTCGTTGATGTTCTTGAAGCGCACCTCGTAGCGCATGTTCTCCGGCGTAAGGTTGTCGGCCTCGTAGTCGGGCAGGTCGGGATGGTTCGGGGAGTGGTATTCGTCGCCCTCCTTGTTCACCGTCAGGTCGCTCTTGTAGCCGAAGGGAATGAGGTAGCCCAGGAAGTAGGCGGTGTCCTTGTTGCGATGGGTGACGCTGGCGTTCCAGGAGCCCTTCCAGTCGTTGGCGCCGGGATGGATGCCCGAAGGCTGCGCTGCGGTGTAGTTGTTCACCGGCAGCGACATGTCCTTGAAGTTGTAGTAACGCGAGCTCACGTGGTTCAGCGCGTCGGCCTTGTCGCCGCAGCCGCCATGGGTCAGGCCCGGATGCTGCTGCCCCTTATATATGTAGGGACGGCCAAACAGGCGGATGTCCAGCACGGAGGCGTCGCCGTCGCGGTCCACCTCCAGGTACTTGCCCTCGGAGGTGATGTCGCCGTTTCCGTAGTAGGGGCCCAGATCCATGTCGTAAGTGGCTATGAACTCGTTGGCGCGCAGGGGAATCTCCACCACGCCGTCGGCGTTCGCCTTCTTGAAGTCCACGATCTCGGAGTGGGTCTCCTCGTCGGGGCGGGTGAACTGGATGTAGCCGCTGCCCTCGCCAGTCAGGAAGGCCAGGCCCTTGTCGGAGATCTTGGCCCAGGTCTTATCGGCCTGCTGTTCGTAGAGACCGTCCTTGCGCAACTGGAAGGAGCGCGCCGCCGTAGCATCCTCGCCGAACACGCGGAAGCCGTCGCCGTAGGTGGCATCGCTGCCATCGCCGGCCTTCGTGGGCACCCACTGCTTCGTGGTGAAGGTGATGGTAGCGCGGTCGTAGTCGCGCAGGTGGTTCAGCACGCCGTTTTGCACGTGCATACCCGTGGACAAGAAGCCGTAGTAGGACAGGTCGTCGTCGGGCTGGCACCAGGGCATGGTGTCGGCCACATGGACGTTATCGGCGAAGGAGGTGTAGTTCCAACCCCAGTCGTTGGGACCGTACTCGGCGCTGCTGTTGGTCTCATACTCCTGGTCGCCGCTGTAGATGCCGTTCTCGCGGTAGATGGTATGCCTATACACCGAGGTGGCGAAGTTCACATCGCCGCCGAACAGGGCGTGGTCGGTGTAGTTGTTCCCCGACGAAGTGTCCCCCAACACCATGTGGTCGGTGCCGTTGTAGTTGATTCCCTCCATGGTGTAGGTGCCGTCGGTGCGGGCCACCACCTTGGTGCGCGAGCGCAAATGACGCATGTAGGAGGGGCAATCGTTATGGGAGTAGTAGCCGCCGCTGCGATGGTAGTCCTGATAGCTCCAAGCTCCCCGGAACGACTCGGAGGAGTGGCGCTCGGGCGTGTCGGAGCGCACCACGGACACGTGGCCAGGTCGATCGTTACCGGAGTTGGTGCCACCCACTTCCATGGAGGTGTCCACGTACATGTTCACGCCCGCCGTGGCGGTTTCCGCGTACATGCGGCCGTTCACCTCGAAGGACATCTGGTTGACGATGTCGGCGGTGGAGGTGTTGATGTTGCGGAACCAGATACCGTAGTCCGGGCGGCCCAACGTAGCGCCAGCGGTGTCGCTTTCGGTCCAGTCGCCCATGCCAGAGATGTAGCGGTTATCCCCCGAATCGAACTGCTGTTGGTTGATGCGCACGTCGTACTCTATCTTGGTCACCGTGAAACGCGGATCGCCCGGCACCACCGAAGCGCTCTCGTAGTCGCTCACCGGATGGCGGTAGGAATCGGCGGCGCTCTCCCCTGCCCCGAAGCTGGCCACGGGGTTGCCGGAGGCATCGCGGGCAAGCAGGTTCAGCTTGAAGTACTTCTCGCCGTCGTAGTCGTTTTGCACGGAGTCGGCGTCGGTGCCTTCCAGCAGCTCCTTGATCTGGCTGCCTTCCACTACCAGCTGCTTGCCGTCGGAATAGGTGACGCGAAGCTGATCCAGGTACTCCGCCGCCTGACGCCGTACCTTTATATAGTAGGAGTCGAAGTACTCGTTGGGAATCTTCTGGGTCATATGCAAGACCATGCCGGAGTTGTAGGTCTCAGGACCCACGTAGGTAAGGTTGCGACCTTGCCATCCGTCGGAATTGCGCCCATGGGGTCCCTGCTCGGTACCGCAGTTGTTTTCCGGGGCAACCTCGTTGTAGGCAGAGTTTACCTGTCGGAAGTCGGAAATGAGCGACACCTGGGACTTATAGCCCACATCCAGCGCGAAGTTGTACTCACCTGCGGAATAGCCGGAGTGCCCGATGTGGTGGGTATCGCCGGAGCCGTAGGCGTACTGCGAAAAGCGATTGGCCGTGGTAGGCGCGTTGGTGTTGCCGCCGCTGTTGGAGTCGTATAGGCCCGCGCGATTGATGGTGTCGAAATACAGCTTCGACATATAGATGTTAGAACGGTCGGTGCGGACCACGGGATTATTCACCATGCCGGCAGCCAGGGCGGCCTTAAGCTCGTCGCCGCGCAGCTTCAGCAGGTAGTTCTTCGCCTCGGCCGTCATGGTGACAGCGGTGTCGAAGTTGTGGTCGGCAAAGCCCTCGAACACCACGTTCTGCTGGTTGCGATCGGACGAATGCTCGATGTCCATGTCCTGCCACGCGTGCAGGATAACGGTTTTGAGGTTCTTGATGCCGTGGTCGCGCAGCATCTTCTCGGTGATCACCAGATCGCCGTCGGCGGTGCGGTCAAGGGAGAAGCCGTTGTCGTCTACGAAGCTGTCGGGCAGCGCCTCGGGGCCGGGGAAGGTGCCTCGGTCCAAGGCCGCATAGACGTCGTCGGGACGGATGGTCCAGCTGACGGAGCCCTTCGCATCGGCACCGGCGCCTTCGTCGTAGCCGATGAACTCGATGGTGCCCACAGTGCCCTTCTTAAAGGTGTCGAACAGCTCGCTGTTCACCGTGACGCGGGTGGTATGGAAGCCCACGTAATCGTAGACCGTGCTTCCGTCCAGCTGCAGGGCGCCCTCGTAAGAAAGCGGCAGCTGCATGGTAACGTCCAGGTCGTCCAGCGACGAGATGCCCCGCTCGTTGTATATGTTGGTCCACAGCTTGAAGTCGCGGTCGTAGGGCACGCCCACCGTGGTGCGGGAGCCATCGGAGCAGCTGTTGTCGCCGTCGGTGCGGGTATTCATGTATTGGGATGCGTCGGGGCCGTACTGACCGAAGGTGTGCACCGAAAGCGCCGGGTAGTACACGCGGAACTGGGCCTGGCTGGCCACGGTGTACTTCGGGGCGTCCAGCGGCGCCGTCTGGTTGATACGGCCGGTGGCACGCACCCGTGAATACTGCACGCTGGAATAGCCGGTGGAGGATTCCGTCACCACGTTGTTGTACCAATGGTTCACCTTGCCGGTGAGGCGCACCTTGATGGTGTCTTCCGTATCAAGGTAGGGATCGATTTCCGTGTAGGTGAATTCGATGCGCTCCAGGTACAGGTTCGCGCAACCGGCGAAGGAACCGCTGGTCACGTCGATGGCGAACTTGCCGTCGGCACCGGCGCCGGCCGCAGCCGTCTTCAAGTCGGCAGCGGAAAGCACCACGGTCTTTCCCAAGGGCGTTGCGACCCCCAGCGCATCGTCGCGGAAGTAGAAGGTGGCCTTCACCAGCGAAGTGCCCAGCTTGGAAGGCGTATTGTCCTTGCGCACCGTAGAGCCGAAGTTGAACAGGCCCGCATCCAGGGTGACCGTGCGGGTCTTGAAGCCCTGCACGTCATTGATGGGGTTCTGCAAGTGGGGGCTCAAATCGTCCACGTTCACCGAAACCGTAGCGTCGTCGGAACGCGAAAGGCCGGTGCTTCGGATGGTGAAATCGTAGGAATTGTTGTCGGAATAGTTAGCTACTTCCACGCCGCCCGGGGCTCCGGCGGTCTGCTCGGTTCCCAGGTTCGGACGGGCGCCGGCAGACTTCGTAGCGGTCCAGGTGACCGAACCGGCGAAGGTGCCCACAGTCATGGTGGCCTTCGACACCAGGCGGTTCACGCCGTTTTCCATGCGCTTGCCCGTGGGAAGCATCATGTCAGGACCGTAGACCGGCGTGGTGGAGAAGGCCTGCACGTCGGTGGTCACGTTACTGTGGGTGTCGGCGCGACCGTACAGATAGATCACCGGGCAGGCGCCGGAGGTCACGCGGTCGTTCACCTTCGAGAAGCGTACGCGCACCATCTTCACCGGAGCCGCCTCGGAAGCGCCGCTGGAGTGCTTGCCGTTGACCATGCCGTCGGTGGCCACCTTCAGAATAAGGTTGCCGGTGGCGGCGTCGATGGTCAGCGTGGAGCCGTCTCCCAAATTCGCGGTGCCGCCTGCAGCCCCCATCGCCTTCACGGCGGCCTCGATGTCGTAGCTCTTATTGGGGTCCACCTCGTCTTCGGCCTTCATGATGGTGCCCGTGGCATTAAACTGGTCGAACACATCGATGGAGCCCACGGTTCCGTAGCGGTAGTACCAACGCGTCTCGGTCTTGGCGCTACCGTCGGGGTTGAGCACCGGGTTGCCGTACTGGTCGAGCACCGCCACGTCGCCGTAGGCGTAACCGGGGATAACCACCGAGCGGGTAAGGAAGCCGCGCCACACCGTGGACGTACCGTCGTCCTGCTGAGCCAGGCCGTTCACCATCAGGTCCATGTCGAAGTCGTTGATGGCGTAGGGGGAGCTGTTGGTCAGGTCGTAGCGGAAGTAGGTGACCTCGTCGTCCATGTCGCCCCAGCGGTAAGGCACCGTCTGGTTATGGCGAGTAGTGCCGTTGTTGTCCACATAGCCGTAGGACGCCGACACCACGGGCGTGATGGGCACGTACATGGAGTGCAGCGTGGCGTTGTCCTTGGCCACCAGGTTGGGGCTTGACTCGTAGTCGGTGCTGAACGAGGACGCCACGGTGATGTCGCCCACGTCCACCGGCGTGCCCATAATCTCCACCATGGCGTCGGCGGTGCTCAGCGGAGAGCTCGACTTGAAGGCATCCACGTCGATGCGCACGTCGAGCAGGTACCCGATGCCCAGCGCCGCCATGTCCACGTAGTAGCTGCCCGTGAGGTTACCGTCCGCGTCGCGCTCGGCGGTGAAGCTGCTCAGCGGCACCTCCATGGTGCGGCGCAGGATGTCGGTGGTGGCGGTAGAGGCGTAGTAGCCCAGGGTGATCTTCCCCACCTTGGCCAGCGGGTCGTCGGCGAAGAAGGCCGAGCTCAGCTTCAGGCGGTTAGCCACGAACTGCGGGTCCTTCGACGCCGCTGGATCGGTGATATCGCGATCGGGGATGGGGCCTATAGCGATGACCGCCGGGGCCATGCGCGAGGTGGAGTTGTCGCCGAAGCGGAAGCGGTAGCCGGCGTTGGCGGTATTCACCAGCGCGTTGCGGCGGTCGGCCTCGGTGGTCATGTTCACGTCGGAGCTGCCAGAACCATCGTACATGGAGAACACCTTGGCGGTGTTCTGCGGCGCCGGGTCCACGGGCACGAAGGTGGACTTCGCAGCCACCGTGGTCTCGCGGTTCTGGGTGTAGTGATCGGGGTTGACCACCCACAGGCGCTTGCCGTAGGTGATATCAGCCTGGTTGTCGTACCAGCCGTTGGCGCCGTTGGAGGCGCGCTCCATCATAAGGCCCGTCACCGACAGCGAGCTGGTGATGGCGGTCTTAGCGGGCAGATGGTTCTTGAACTTCAGGCGGAAGTGGCCGGTAAACGTGTAGGCCGGAGGAGAGGTGTAGCGGCGGCCGGGCACGGCAGCCACGCCGGCTTTCTCCAGCATCTCAGCGATGCCGTCGGCGGCGCGCTCAACCGAGCCCAGACGGTAGACGGCGTAGGCGTCGTTGGGGCCACGCTCGATCTCGGCAAACGCAGCCGGTGCCGCGCGCCAGGAGGTTGCGCCCGAGCTGTTCTTCACTTCGAATTCCAAAACGGCGTTGCCTTGGGAGACGTCGTACCAGTCCGCTATGTCGGCCACGGGATGCTCGTCGTCGCCCTCCCCTTCCGTACGCGACTGGTCGCTGGCATCCACCCGCAGCGTGAGACCCGTCAGCTGGAAGCCGCTGGGCAGGCCGTCGGCCAGCACCGGACCCCAGGACACGTTCGGGTCGTCGCCGTACAAAGGCGTGTTGCCGTCGTTTTTCATGCCATCGATCACGTAGGTGATCATCTCACCCAGGGGAGCGTTCTGCTGGCTGGACAGCGTGCCGTTCAGGATGTTCTGCGAGCGCTTGTTTAGGCTCACCTTGAACTCCGGCGCAGCAAAGCGCGACCGGGTGGCGACGTTCTTCATCCATTGGTAGTCGTTGGAGTTGCCGTCTTCGTCGTAACCACGGTTACCGAAGTTCACCGTGGCGTAGGTCTCCAGCTTCGCCTCGGCGTAGCCGCCTTCGCCGGTGCCGTAGTTGGTAGTGTAGGGCATGGCCACCAACAACGTGTGGACGTCGGATTCGTCCTCGGGCGGCACAAAGTCATCACCCACGGATTCGTTGGCCTTGTCGGTGTGCGAGAACAGGTGCTTGCCGTAGGGCATGTTGTCCTCGTGGATATCTACGGTGATCTGACCAACATGTCCACCGGTGGCGTAGGGGAGCTCCTCCAACCCGAAGTCAGCCACGTTGGAGAAGTCCACCATATCGATTTGGGCGATTTCGTCGTCAGTGAGGGTGGACACGTCGTAAACGAGCGCGCCGCCTTCCTTCGGCTTACCTATATAGGTAGCGCCTTCCTCGCTGGCAGAAATCGAGGTGTTCTTCTCGAAGTCGTCCGAGCCTTTCTTCTTCTTCCACGTGAGCAAGTCCTCCAGACGGATGCCGGAGGTGGAACCCGTGGCAGCGTCGAACATGAGCACGTAGTTGATGAAGTCGATTTCCGAGTCGCGGGTGTCGGAGTTGTTCTTCACCTGTACCTTGTACACGGCGTAGTTGTAGTGGTCCCACAGAACGGGCGTGTTCATGGAGCGGTTCGTGAGGTCCCACTTCAGGTTCGTCTGAATGAAGGTGGCACGCAGCACGTTCTGGGCACCGTCGGCGCGACGGCGGCCCGGCTCCACTTCCGTGGGCTGCTGGGCGCTGATCTCTTCGCCGTTGGCATTCACATAGTACTGGTAGGAGTAACCCAGAAGCGCCGTGGCGCCAGTGTTGTCAGGCACCGACCCCACGAACTGCACGCGGCCGGACAGGGTCTGGGCGCCGGGACGCAGCTGGTAGGCGTTGGTGGAGCTGGTGGACTTGTAGCGCAGATACCACGTGCCGGACAGGCCATTCGTGATGTCGCCGGTCTCGGGATGGGTCAGCTCATCGACGGAAAGCCAGTTCACACCGTCGCGGGAGAAGTCGTAACGGTTCACCGCATCGCTGTCGGGGAAGTAGGCCAGACGCTGGAAGTTGTTCTGCACCTTGGGGTTGGAAAGGCTTTGGGCGTCCTCCCACTCCTTCTGGTCCAGGGTTTCCTTGGAGCCCTTTTCGTCGAAGTACAGGTACGGGATGTCCAGCCGGAAGATAACAGCTGCCGCCTGGCGATCCTCCATGGGGTAGTAGTCGGGCATGCCAAGATAGCCGCCGACGGTGAGGTTGGGCTGCAGGGTCATCTCCACGCGCTCGGAGGTCTTGATCATGACCGTGTTGGTGGCACCTTCCACGCGAGTACCGTTGGAGATGTGCAGGTTGGGGTCCAGGTAGGTGTCGGGCAGCTTCTCCACCGCAGCGTAAAGCGCGATGCCGTGGCCGCCGAGCACCTGGGACTTCTGCTTGGCCAGGAAGTACATGCCCTCTTCGGCAGTGAGGGTGGCGGGCTCTTCCTGGGAGGCCTCGCTATCGGGGGCGGGCTGCTCGCCGGATGCGTCGGGGTCGGCTTCGCTGTCGGAGTCGGGGTCGGCTTCGTCGCCTTCCACGCCCTCATCATCGGGAGCAGGAGCTTCAGGCGCAGCGGGGGGGGTGGGGCTATCCGCGCCCTTCTTGAAGGCTATGCGCTGCACGAAACGCTGGGGATAGGCAACCGTGGAGCCCTTGTACACGCAGGTGGTCTGCACGTCGAAGGCCGCGGTCACAGGCTTGTAGGTGTCGGGCTGGGGATTCTGGGTCGTGGCCTCTTCCAGGTCCAGTGCGTCCTGGGCGTAGGGAGCAGCCACGTAGAAGAGGCGCTCCTCGTTGGCCAGCACGCGGCCCCTGATGCCGGTGGCAGCCACCTGGATGCGGCCCTGGTCGTCCACCGTGTAGGGCAGAAGCTCCACGCCGGCCTGCTGGAAGCTGGCCGGGTCGGCCGGGTTCAAGCGGCGGCGCTGGGCTTCGGTGAGGTTAGTGACGTCTGCCACCAGCACGCCGCCTGCGCCGGGCACGCCGATGAAGCTGTTGCTGCGGCGGAAGTCGTCGGAAAGGTCGGGGGCGCCCTCGTCGCCGTCGTTAGGCTGGGCGGAGCCTTCGTCGTCGACCACATTGGCCATGAGCACCGAGAGCGGCACGCCGGCGCGGCCCTCCCAGTCGGCCGGGAAGGCGGCGCCCAGGGTGATGGCGCGCACGAACGTGGCGGCCTTGGACGCCTTGACGCTCACGATGGAGCTCAGGTAGCCCGCGCCGTCGGCGGCCACGGGCGCATCGTCGGATTCCACATCGATGGAGATGCCCAGGTCGGCTTCGTCGTTGACCAGCGAGACGGTGCCGATCGTGGCCAGGGACACGTCGGCGAGCACCGGACGGGGATCGGGAGCGTCCTCGGTGACACGCGGCGTGTAGGAGTGCACTTCGTAGCCGAAGGACACCGACGCCGCAGCGCCAGCATCGGAGGTGCCCCGGAAGCCGAACTCCACGGTAGGCAGCTCGGTTTCGGCGTCCAGCTTGCCGTCGTTGCCGTCGTAGCGCAGCAGCACGCGGCCGGACACGCCGGCGGACAGGTCGTCGTCGGTCAGGGCAACGTAGCCGCTGCCGTGCTCCTGCCACGCGCTCCACCCCTCGGGCAGCGAGGCGTACATGACGGCGCGGGGGCCGTTGGCGTCCGCGGGGCTTTCCACGGTGCCGCGCAGCACGCGCCAGCGCTCTTCGGACAGCGTGGAGGACAGGCCGCCGTCGGCGTTCTCGTACAGGTAGGGAACGCCGAAGGAGAGCACGAGACGGTCATCCTTGCTAGCGCCCGCTAGGTATCCGCCGGCGAGGCTTTCGCCCAGGTTGCCAAGGCTTACCTCAGCCCGCAGGCGGCTGGAGCGGACGTAGAACGCCCCGGAGCTTGCCAGGGGCGCGTTGAACAGGGCCAGGGAGGGGTTGACCACGCTGGAAACGTCGCCGGAACCGCCGTTTGCGGACGGCAGCACGTCGGCGGCATCCACAAGGCCCTCTTCGGGCAGCAGCGCCTCGGCAGCCGCGGCGATCTGCTCTTCGGAGGGAGCTGCAGGCTCATCCTCGGCGTCGGCATCGCCCTGGGAGTCGAGATCGGCGGCGTCGCCCTGGGAGTCGGGCTCGTCGGCGTCGGCGTCGCCCTGGGAGTCGGGCTCGTCGGCAGAGGACGGCTCATCATTGGCGCCCGGGGAATCCGGGTCGGGCAGCGCGCCGGCGTCGCCTGCCGTATCCCCGCTGGCATCGTCGTCGCCTGCGGGCTGCGCCTGGTCCTGCGGAGCCGCCTGGGCGGTATCCAGCAGCGGGGTCAGGCCCGTAGCATCGAACATGGTGAACGCCAGCAGGAAGGACATGACCACGGACAGGGCCCGCACCCACGGCTTCGTGCGGAACGAAGGCGTT
Organism: Eggerthellaceae bacterium; assembly: GCA_910575165.1. Lineage (GTDB taxonomy): Bacteria > Actinomycetota > Coriobacteriia > Coriobacteriales > Eggerthellaceae > Xiamenia > Xiamenia aquisgranensis. The sequence goes on along the minus strand of CAJTDS010000002.1, from coordinate 138,515 downwards.
TCCTCGAACGCAACCGCAGCATCGGTAGCACCAGCGCTTTCGGCTGCTGCGTGCGCCGAGCTGTTCGCAACGTGGCTATCCATGGACGACCCCCCCCCATGAGCGATGGAGTCGTATGAACTCTTCCCGTTTCGCAAAGTACCCATATGCTCTCCCAAAGCCTATCCTGCGACGGCCGCCAGCACCATGCCGAGAACCATCGCCGCACCGCTTCTCCTATCAAAGTCGCTGCCCGCTGCTACACGACAGCAACCGTTCTGTTTGTCAAGAGAATCGCGCAAAGGGCGCAAAACTCCAATAGTGCAGTGTATATCCTTTGTCACCTTTTTGTAGCGGATTTGTCATCTGTCCACATTTTTGCCATTTGAACAGCCCTTATCCCTTACTCTCGAAATTATCGATAACGATAATTGTCAACGTGTGCACCGGGCTAGCGTCACCTTATCGTCACCCTTGCACCAACGCTCCCCACGGCCCCCGACCCCTTGTGTGTCGCCGTCTGCAACCCACAACTTCTTGCGTCACTTCGCGGCAGCTGCAGCAGCATCCGCCACGCCCACCCCCCCCCGCACGGCCCGCGAAGCGAGGCCCTCCGAGGCGCACAGCTCCCCCACGGCCAGCGAAGCGAGGCCCTCCGCGGCGCGCAGCTCCCCCGCGGCCTGCGAGGCGAGGCCCTCCACGGAGCGCAGCTCCCCACGGCCAGCGGAGCGAGGCCTTAAAGGAGCCGCGACTTCCCAATCACGGCCAGCGAAGCGAGGCCCGAAGGAAAACGCACAGGGCGGGGCCGGGAGGGGGTCCCGCGCGCAGTTCCGCAGCGAAGCGAGGACTGTCTGAGCACGGGCGCCCCCGCACGGCCTCGCCCCTCCACCAACCCGCACGGCCTCGCCCCTCCGCCAGCCGCACAACCTCGCCCCCCTCCCAACAAGCCGCACTCCCCAACCAGCCGCGCGCCCAAATCAGTCGCACTCCCCGGCCAGCCGCGCGCAACAGTGCACGAGGGGCAGGTTCGTGCGGTTTTTCCGCAGAACCTGCCCCTCGTGCACTGTTCGCAAACCACCGTTTCGCAGCGGCACCGCTTCCGAGCCGCCTGCCGCGGACGCATCGCAGCGGCACCGCTTTCCGAACGGGCCGTCTGCGCCAAACGACTTCGGCGCAGACGGCCTCGCATCCCTTACGCAGTGAACACGCCGCTGGAGATGCTGTAGATGATGCCCACGATGCCCAGCACGATCACGATGACGCACAGCACCTTCTCGGCCGTGGTGAACAGCGACAGCACGTTGCCCTTCTGACCCGCCTGCCGCCGCCCGATGATAAACAGCGGGATACCTACCGCGTACACGAACGCTGCGATCATCAGGTAGTTCAAACCGGCAGCGTACACCAGGTACAGCGAGAAAATCGTGCCGACCACGCCGGTGACGAGCGCGTTGGTCTTCGAGAAGCGAATGCCCTTCGGCCACGGTTCCTTCACCGCGATCTTCCACAGGAACAAGCAGCAGATCAGGTAACAGGGCATGGCCATGACCGAAGTGATCGAGATCATGGTGTTCCAAGCGTTTCCGCTGGTGAAGTGACACAATATTAGCAGCGCCTGAATGACGATCGTGGTCCACAGCAGCGAGAACGACGGAGCGCCCTTCTTGTTCTGCTCGGTGAAGCGCTTGGGGAAGATGCCGTCGCGGGCGGCGAACAGGGGCATCTGGCCCAGCATCAGCATCCACACCAGCCACGACGACAGCACCGAGATGATCACGCCGACGTTGACCATCACAGCGCCCCAGTCGCCGAACTTCTGCTGCATGATCACGGCCATGGACGGGTCGGACATGCCGGCGATCTCGGTCTGGCTATACACACCTAAAGGCAGCAGGGACACCAGCACGTAGATTGCCAGAATAACCAGGTAGCCGATGGTCGTGGCCTTCGATACGTCGTTTTGGCTCTTTGCCTCGCCGGACACGACGACCGCGCCCTCGATACCGATGAACAGCCACAACGTCACCAGCATGGTGCCCGAAACCTGGTTCATGACGTCGCCGAAGTTAAACGCCAGCGCATGGCCGTCCTTGGCCACGCCCCAGAACGCGTCCATGAACATGCCGAACTGGAAGATGGTGAGGATGAGCACGATGAACACCAGCACCGGCACGATCTTGCCGATGGTGCCGATGACGTTCAGGAACGCGCCGCTCTTGGCGCCGCGCAGGGCCAGAAACAGCATCAGCCAGGTGATCAGCGACGCACCGATGACCGACGGCCAGTTGTTGCCGCTGCCGAACACGCCCGGGAAGAAGTAGTCCATAGTGGACATGATCAGCACGCCGTAAGCGACCAACGCGAAGCAGTTGCAGATCCAGTAGCCGTAGGAGATGAGGAATCCTACGAACTTGCCGAAACCGCGCTCGGCGTAGGTGTAGATGCCGTTCTTCAGGTCCGGCTTCGCCTGAGCAAGCACGCGGAACGTGTTCGCGATGAACCAGATACCGATACCGGTGATGACCCATGCCACAATCTGGCTGCCGGCCGAGGCGCTCGCGGCCATGTTCTGGGGCAGGTCGTAGATGCCGCCGCCTACCATAGCAGAGATGACGATGGCGATCAGGCCGACGAGCCCTACCTTCTTGGCGTCCACGGAGCCCTTCGCCGGTTTGCCGCTGCCGGCCTGCTTCGCGACGTCGGTCGTGGTCGTGGTCGTGGTCGTTGTCGTCTTCTCCGATGCGGTGACGGCTGTCTTGGTTTCTGCCATGATAGCCTCCTTAAGATAAGGCCCCCGGCACAAGGTCGGGGGCCATCGCTTCAAATGCTCCCGACGCTTACTTCAAACCGGTAAGCGACTGGAAGCCCTGGTCCTTCAGCCATTCGGTGATGGTCATGTCGTTGAGCTTGCCGAAACCCTCCGACGGGATGGCGTCCTTGGCCAGCGTCACGTAGGGGCCCACGGTAATGGCGTTGCCGATCTGGTTGGGCTTCATCATCACGTAGTTGTAGGCGATGTAGGTGCGGTCGAACAGCACGCCGGAGTCGTTGCCGCACTCCACCACGGACCAGACGATTTCCTTGCGGCGCTCGTCCAGGAAGTTGATCAGGTCTTGCTCGCTGTCGTTTTCAGTCCAAGTGCCAGCGTCCTCGATGAACAGGTTCGCAGCGTAGTCGGGGTCGGTGGTCAGCGAGATGGCGATGAAGCACCACACACCGTAGGCCTCGCCGTCCTTGAGGGGCTGGCCCTCCTTCGGGCGGTAGGCCACGACGCCCTTGTTTGCGCAGATCACGTGGGCGCCGGGCGCAGGATGGTAGCGACGGTCGGCGTCGGTACCGAACAGTTCGATGCCAGCCTGGATAAGCGGCTTGGCGTCGAACACCTTCAGATCAGACCCATCGAACTGCTTTACCGTGAAAAGAGGCTCGATCGATCCGCTCTTGATGTCGTCGTGGACGGCCAGATCGTGGCCCCAGATCTGGCCCTGGACGCCGTTGAAGGAGCTGGCGGTCAGCATGTTGATCTGTCCCACGTAAGCATCGGCGCATTCGGCCTTGTCGTAGGTGACGATGCGGTCGATGAGGGCGTCCTTGGTCTTGTCCACCGCGCCGCACGACACCTTCAGCACGTTCACGTAGCCGTTGCCGTAGGCGCCGGGCATGCCATAGCCGTCGCACCACTGGTCGTAGGGGCTGATGGCCGTGCGGTCGATGTGGGGCGTGCGCATCTTCTCGTGATGCCCCAGCGAGGTTGCCACCATCCTGTTGTCGCGCTTTTCGGAAGTCATAGCTGGTCCTTTCTCTTTACAGTGCATGCCTGCTCGCACGCTGAACGCGCATTCGGAAGCCGGCGCAGGCTCGTCCGCTCGCGAATAAACCGCTTGTTCATGACACACTCTAGGACGATTTGGCGGGTTTCGGACGAGCGGCGGAACACCGTTGATTTTGCGATGCGGCGCTGACGTTTCTCCGTAATTGATATTCCAACATCGAACGCGGGGTCAGCAGAACTCCGCAGGCGAATGGGTTTCCGAGACTGTGCGCTCTAGGCCGATGCGCGTGTGCGCGATAAACTTGCAAGCGCTAGCGCGGGGCGAGTGAAAACGACAAGCGGGCACCAGGCAGCAAGTGGCGGGCAGCCAGCTGACGGCGGGCGCAGCGACCGCATAGGATGCAGTGGGCCAGCTCTCCTCGAAGCCGCAGTTGCATCGGCTAAGCAGGTAGCGAATTTGCTCCGAACAGACGCACTCGCTACAATCGACGCCGAATACGCACTCGCCACAGCCGACGCCGAGCACGGGCACGCCGAAGCCGAACGCTAAACCGTCATATCCGCCGCACACCCGAGGAACGCCCATGTACCCCATGACCGACGAGGAATTCGAAGCCGCCATCCAAGAAGCGCTCGACGCCATGCCCGAGCAGTTCCTTGCGGCGCTGGAAAACGTTGCCGTCACCTGGGAGGACGAGCCCAGCGAATACCACCTGAACGGCCTGGGTGCAGAGGGTTGGAACGAAGGGGACGGCGAGGGGACTTGGGGGGACGACGCGAACCGATACGGCGACGCAAGCTGGGATGACGACGCAAGCTGGGACGGCGAGGGCGAACGGGCGAGCGCCGAAACATGGCGAGGCGAAGAGAGCCAAGAGGCCAACGGGGACGCACTGGCCGCCGATGACATGGGCGCTGCCGAAGACGCAGACACCGCCGAAGGCGACGATGACTACATGCCAGGCCCGAACGACCTGCTGGGACTGTTCGACGGCATCTCCATCGTGGAGCGCGCCGACGGATACGACGACGACATCCCCAACGTCATCACCGTGTTCAAAGGCCCCCACGAGCGCTGCTTCAAAAGCCGCGAGGAAGTGGTCGCCGAGATAGGCAAGACCGTCGTCCACGAGCTGGGGCACTACTTCGGCCTGGACGACGACCGGCTCTACGACATGGGGTATTAGCCCCTGGAAGGAACAAGCGCGCCCCCTGGCCCCAATCGGGGCGGGAGCGCGCTTCACCTGCATCGAACGCAGGTGGTACAGAAGCGAATCACCCGGACGGTGCGATCCGCTATCGCGGCCTTGCGCTCAACTACGCGGCAGCGGACGCCGCAGGGTCTTCGGCGCTGAGCTCGGCGGCGCCGTGGGCTGCTCGGGGGCGACCGCCAGCTCCACAGACGAGCGGTCGGCCAGCTGGCGGTAGTCGGGACCGAACCACACCGGCAGCTCCTCTTGGTGAATCACCAGCGGCATGCGGTGGTGCACGGGAACCATCCAGCGGTTCGCCTCGGTGGTCACCATGGACAGGCGACCGTCCTTCCATACGCCGCCTATCAGGACAATCGGTCTTCCCGGCACCGTGAACTCGTAGGCGCGCTTCACGGGGCGGCCGGTGCGTGGGGACGGTACCGTTTCAGTGGCGCTGGTTTCGAAGAACGAGCACACGGGAATGATGCAGCGGCGATGCTCCATGGAATCGCGCCATAGCGGCTTGTCGGCGCTTTCAATGCGGGTGTTGAACACAAGGCCCGTGCCCCACGGCTCCTGGAATCCCCAGGTGAAGGTGGCGGGCGCTATCGGACCTACCAGCTGCGAACCGCGTCCAACGCCGGGCGTCGCCGCAACCGGCTGCGCCACGATGACGGGAACCGCGGATCCCGGGCGCGCCACCAGGTCGCCGCATCGCGTCGGTCGAGCCGGCCAGTCGGCGCCCAATCCCACAGGGACGCCCAGCTCAAGCTCGTGGATGACGTCGAGCACCTCGTCGTATTCCAATATGACGCATTTTCCGCACATGGTCCCATGATAGCAGGGTCTCGCAAGCAGCCGGCAACGGCCACCTGGGTTGGTGCGCTCGACGCGCGACAATCGTCGCTTGACGCACTGGATTCGTCGCGTCCAGAGGAAAGCTTCACGCCCAATCGCTATAGCAACAGCCCGTCGCGGCTACGAGCGCATTCACGTCAACACAACCGCACGCAGTCCGCCATGCTCCATTGTCGCCAGCCCGGTGCGCTGGCGCACTGGCGCCCCTGGCTCCCTACCCCTCGCTGGCCACGAGGTCGACGGCGTCTCCCGGCGCCACGCGGCCGCCTTCTAGCACGCGGCAGAAGACGCCTTCGCGGGGCATGATGCAGTCTCCCATCTTGTGGTAGATGGCGCAGTGGGCGTGGCATTGCTTGCCGATTTGGGTGAGCTCCAGCAGCGCTTCCCCGCACCGAAGGCGCGTGCCCACGGGCAGCGATTTCAGGTCGAAGCCTTCCACGATGATGTTCTCGCCGAACGAGCCGTCCGCCACGTCGGCCCCCAGCGCTTTGAAAGCCTCGATCTGCTCGTAACCAAGCAGGCTCACCTGGCGGTGCCACTTCCCCGCGTGGGCGTCGTCCTCGATGCCCCAGTCGGGCTTGAGGTTCACGGATGCGGTTGCGGTTTTCTGAATGCCTTTGACGTCGCTGGTGCAAACGGCCTTGACAGTGCCCATGTTGCACGCTCCCTTCCCTGAAGGCGATATGCCGCGCGCCACCTCGGCATACCCGGTGCAACAACAGAAAGATGCGAGCTCGCCGCCGCTGCACTACGGCCGACGAGCGTTGGATCCGGCGCGTCGATATTATACTTGTTTGAGGCTAATGCCGCAACCAAGAACGGCAGATGGGCCAAACGGAGCGGCAGGGCAGCGGGTACGGTGGCCTTGAAGGACGGGGGCGTCGTACGTTGCAAGATGGCACAGAGGACAAGGCGACGCGGGCTATAGCACAGGGGGCATAGCACTAGGGACGACTCTGCATGTTGCGCCAGCCGGCATGCAATTCCGTTCAAGAACCAGCGGCGGGATTGCGCTATAGTACGTGGTTTAGGAGGCGGCAGCGGCGTAAGGCAGCGCGAGACGGAAGATGCGGAAGGCGCACGACATCGAAGAAGAGCGATCCGAGGCGGCCCGCTGCACGATCGCGCCTGTTCCCTGCATCGGCGGCGAGTACCGCAGCTACCGCGGCATCGCACAGCCCTTCCCCGCCCATTCCCACGAGCACTACGTAGTGGGCCTCGTGACCCAGGGAGCCAGGCGGCTTGTCTGGAACGACCAACCGCACCTGCTGGAACCCGGCGACTTGTTCGTCTGCAATCCCGGCGACGTGCACGGCTGCCAGCAGCAGGGCAGCAGCCTGCTCGCCTTCGAAAGCCTCACGTTCTCGGCCGACTTCGCCGAAGGCATCCGCCTTAGGGGCCCGCGCACCAGGAGCGCCGACGCGGTGGCGCTGTTCCGCGCGGTGATCGACAACTTGAACGCAGCCGGCGAAACGGTGGAGGGGTCGGAAACGCGCGCTTCCGGAGCGGTGCCGGCGAAGACCAGCGATCGCAAGGCGAATGTACCCGCTTCCCCCGAAACCCGGCGCCCTGCCAGCATGGAAGCTGTTCGGGAGTCGGCACTTGCGTTGCTGAACTTCCTTGCGGAAACCGACAGTCCCGACGCCGATGCGGCGGGCACCCCTGCAGCCGCCGGCAGCGTGCTCGGGCTGACAGCAACGCCGATCCTCGACGACCCCGTGGGGCGAACGTTTCGACACTTGGCCGGCAATTTGGCCAACCCGTCGCGCCTCCATCAGATCGCGCAGCGGGAAACCCTTTCGGATGCAGCGCTCATCAGGGCTTATCGCCGACGGTTCCGCATCACGCCCATGCAGCACTTAGCTTCGCTGCGCATCGAGCGCGCCTGCAAGCTGCTCGCCGACGGAATGGAGCCGGCCGCCGTCGCCGCTGAAACCGGGTTCGCGGACCAGGCGCACCTGACCAGGGAGTTCAAGCGGAGAGAGGGCCTGACGCCGGGGAACTACCGCCGGCAATTGGCAGCGGCAGGCGAGTGCAGCAAGGGAGACGGGACGAGCCCAGCCCGAAAGGATGGCGTTTCGTGAAATACCACTTGATCGCCCTGTTCACCGTGTTCGTATGGGGTATCACGTTCGTGTCGACGAAGGTGCTGCTGGCCGATTTCACGCCGCTGTGGATACTTGCCCTGCGCTTCGCTGTGGGCTTCCTGGCCCTGTGCGCGCTGCGGCCGCGCATGCTGTGCCTGGCGGATCGGCGGCACGAGCTGCTGTTCGTCGCCGCCGGGGCAACGGGCATCGCCGCGTACTACCTACTGGAAAACGTTGCGCTGGTGCTTACCACGGCAACGGCGACAGGCGTCATTGTGGCGGCCTCTCCCCTGTTCACCGCGTTGCTGCAGGCAGCTCGCGGAGACCGCAGCGCCCTATCGGCCCGGTTCTTCGCAGGTTTCGCCATGGCCATGGCCGGCCTTGTGATCGTGGGGATGGGCAGCACCGGCGCGGGTGCAGGCACCGAAGCCGCGGCCAGCACCGTCGGTGGAGCGAGCAGCGCGATCGCATCGAACGGCCCGGACCTGGCAGCCGACCCGGGCACGCTGGGCGGAGACCTGCTGGCCCTGGCGGCGGCGCTGGTGTGGGCGGTGTACTCGCTGCTGGTGAAGCACATCGCCGACTTGGGCTACGAGACGGTGGCGTCCACGAAGCGCACCTTCCTGTGGGGGCTGGTCTTCATCGTGCCCGCTACCGCAGCCTTCGGCGCCCCCGTTCCCGCGCCCGACGCGTTCACCGAGCCGGCCAACCTTGCGAATCTGCTGTTCCTGGGGGCTGTCGCCTCGGCTGCCTGCTTCGTCACCTGGGGCGTTGCCGTGAAGCGATTGGGGGCGGTCACCTCGACCACCTACATTTACCTGGTGCCCGCCATCACCGCCGCTGCCTCCATCATCGTGCTAGGGGAGCCGCTGAACGCCGCAATCGTCGGCGGCATCGTGCTCACCATCGCCGGATTGGTGCTCTCCCAATGGCAGCCAACGTCCAAGCGCGAGACTGGCTCGGGCGACGCTCCGGGGCCGGCAAGCTGCGCCGAGGACGGGCAAAAGGCGGAAGGCGCCTAGGCGCGGCAAGCCGAAGCAGGAGGCGGGCGGCGACGGCGGGCAGCAGGACGTGGGCGGCAGGAGGCGGGCGATCGGCGGGAGAGCAAGCGCAACTCGGCCGACGTTCGCGCTGCAACAAGGAGGCGTCGGAGCGCGAGGGCGCCGCATGGCTTCGTGACGTTTCGGCAAACCCTTCCCCGCGCCGCGTCCGCCCGCGCCACCCAGCGTACAATCGCCTTGACGCCCCTTGCGCGCCATCGCTTCGGGACGAAGGAACGCCGCCCATGAAACCGCAATCCGGCACATATCCGCTCCAGCCGCCACAGCACGTCACCGCCCCCGAGCCGACGGTGTCCTTCGACAAGCGCGGCTGCGGGCCCCTGCTGCGAAAGCACCCGAGCCTGCAAGGCAAAACCGCTCGAACCATCCGAAGCCAAATAGGAAACGGCCTGTTCAAGTCGAAATTCGCCACCACGGTCCGCTGGCAGGGGCTGCCCATCTGGGAATGCCGCGTCAACGAGCAGAGCGTCGGATCGGTCCGGGCCGCCTACGTCGTAAACGGCAGCGCCGCCACCGTGCTCTACCTGTCCGCCACGCTGCAGAAGCGGGCGTTCGCCGCCGAGCTGGAGCGGTTCCTGAAAAGAGGGCAGCGATGAAGCTCGTTCCCGTGAAGCAAGCGCAGGCGCGGCTCTTCAACGCCATGGCCGACAAAACCCTGCGCCAGCTTACCCTGAGCACGTTCAAGAAGGACCGCTCCCTCACGCTGGAGCGGCGCGAGGAGGGCTGGCTGCTCGTCGAGGACGGCTTCCAGAAGCACCGCGAGCCGATTCCTGCCGGAGCCCCTGGAAAACGCCTGCTGAAAGAGGCGTTCAAACGGGAGTTCCCCCGCAGCGCCAACGCCTATATCGCCGAAGTGCGCTAGGCCCGCCTGCGCCCGCGCGGCTTCCCCACCCCCCGAATAGCCCGTGTTATCATGCGTTGCTTGCGGCAACGGGGCAGCTTTCTGTACGCTTCTTGCGCCGGACACGCAATCGGAAAGGAGCCGTGCAGTGCTTAACGAGAACATCAAGGCCATCCGTCGGGCGAAGGGAATCTCGCAGGAGGAGCTGGCCATCAAGCTGAACGTGGTGCGCCAGACGCTGTCGAAGTGGGAGCGCGGGCTGTCGGTTCCCGACTCCGACATGCTGGTGGCCCTGTCCGAGGCGCTCGACACGCCCGTCAGCACGCTGCTCGGGGAGACCGTTACCGAGCCCACCGCCGACGACCTGCGGGCGCTTTCCGAAAAGCTGGAGGTGCTGAACCTGCAGTTCGCGCGGAAAGCCGCTGCTCGCAGACGGGCGCTGCAGGTGCTGCTCGCGTTGTTGTGCGTTGGCGCCCTAGCCGTGCTCGCAGCAATGGCCGTATGGGGGAGTCCTTATCTGAACTGGGATTACGCCAATCCCGAGGAAGCCGTCGCCGGCACGATGCTGCATGGATTCGAATGGCTGGCCGTCAGGTTGGCGCCCATCGTGCTTCTGGCGTCCCTGGTTGGGCTGGTCTTCGCCTGCCGGAGGGTGTAGGGCGGCCGCGGGGCCGAGAGCGGCTGCATAGGAGCGAGTGATTGCGCAGGAGCGAGCGGGCGCACCGTCGTGGGGATTTGCTGAAACGGCCGAAACGCTGCGGGCACTACGGGCGCTTGGCGCAGAATGTTCTTCCACTGCGAGCGTGATTCAATGGTAGAATTTCAGCTTCCCAAGCTGCTAGCGGCGCAAGCACCCGCGAAACGCGCGAAATGCGTGGTCGAGAAATCCCCAGTTCAGAACCATGATTTCTGAAACTTGGGAAACCCTTCTCCCTTCTTGGTTTTTCGAGAAACCCCGATATTTCCAGTGCGCTTCCAGTATTTTCGCGAAACGCACGCCCATCGCACATTGCGCGAGAGCCGCCTGGCCTCCCGATGCGGGCAACCGCAAAAGGAGGCGCATGAGCCATGCCATGCAGAGCCATCGCAGTAGCGAACCAGAAGGGCGGCACGGGAAAGACCGCCACCACCTTGAGCTTGGGGGTCGCCCTCGCGCATCGCGGGAAGAGGGTGCTCCTCGTGGACACCGACCCGCAGGGCGGCCTCGCCAAGTCGCTCAGCTGGACGGACCCCGACTCGCTTGAGACGACGATCGCGAACCACCTAAGCGCTGTCATCGAGGGCGAAGGGGCGGACCCCCGCGAGGGCATACTGCTCACTTAAGGGATTCTCTGACATCTTGCTGAGCTTTTGGGCAGAGATCGGAAAAGTGAAATTGAGACAGCTTCTCTCCGTCAAACACATTGGCGCGTGCTTCTCCAAGAAAAAGGATCTCGGCAACAAAGTAGTCGGATAAATCGCTCACGTGGTTCTTAAACAGCGTAACTAACTCAGCGCCGATCTCTTTCGCTCCAGACTTCGCCGCTTTTGATTGAATATCGAACAGCTTATAGGCCATGCGATCAACTCCAGTAACATCATAAAAAAAGTCGATAGCAAACCCATTTATCTCACCATACACGCTCTCAGAGTTAAGCAGGTGCAACAAAGCGCGTGTCTCCATATCATTACCGCGTGCAGCGTTTTGCTCAGATGAGCGAATAATATATGCCGTTCTTATCGCCTCGAGTTATTGATTTCGCTCTGCAATTGAGAGATGCTCGACATTAACTCACCGAAATCAGGTACCGCACCGAAAATCATGTTTTGCATGGATACGTAATCCTGCTCGACTAGTGGCATCGATTCCTTCGGGGGCATCAGTTTCATAGAACCGGGGACACATAGGTCGTAGCGAGCCGCGTTTGATCGCCAGAACGTCATTTTGAAATCGACCACGCTCTTGAGAAGACCCGTATCTCCAAGCGCTTTATCCTTAACGTTGGAATGGGTCAATTTGTAGAGATCGTAGTAATGCCGGGAGTATCGGGACGGGAACCTCCCATTAGTGCGAAACGCCTCCTTGTGCAGAATGGTTGCCTTCTCCCAAAACGTTCTCTCGGGAGCAACCGTCAAGACAGACGTATCTGACTGAGGGAACGCCTCAGGAAACGCCTCTGCAATATACGGGGTGATTCGCGCCACCGTCGTTGGCGTCCAGGCGGCTAGGGCGCCTGTTTCCAAACGAATCTCCTGCAGAATAGAATCATCAGAAAACGATTGAGGATAGAAGAATCGAAGTGTCTGTGGGTCATCCTCATCGATACGTAGCGATGCACCCGAGATTTTTTGCTCGGCAAGATATGCGCGCATCTCGGGCAGCAGGCTTTCTCGAAGGAATGTGCCAGCACTGTCGTTGATCTGGCTTACGAACGCATCTTGTTTGGTGTTGCTGCGCTTCTCCCACGGTTCTTCTGCCTCGTACCCCAGAAGCCTCCAATCGAAAATCAGGTCGATATCCTCGGAAAAGCGCTCGATGAGGTCGAACCCCTTCGAGAGGCTCGTGCCGCCCTTGAAGGCGAATGAATCCCTAAACGCAGATTCTGAGAAGAGGTAGTCGAGTGTCCAGCAAACCCAGAAATCCTTCTCGACTATGGCAGGATGCATACCCTTCTCGCGCGCAGCGATAACAAGCGCATCCGCGCGGTCTTGTTGAGGCATTGTTGCGAACTCACGCATTCTGGGTTCTCCTCTCCTGCATCTCTCTAACGGCCTTCCTCACCCACGACGTGGCATTGCGGGTTCCTGATATCAGCTTGTCCATCTGGGAATCATCGAGCCGCGAGGAAATGATGTCGAGCTTCTCGCCCGTCACGCCGCTCTTCCCGAGCGCCTTCAGCGCCTGCACTACGGTAGCAGCGACAGGATTCAACCTCGACAGATCCCTATTGGCTGTATGCCGAAACTCAATAGTGTAGGGGCCGTACTGGTAGGTTCGATACGGCCCATCGCTCACGTAGCGCACGACCGACGGTACTTGAGGGTCCACGCCAAGCCTGTTAAGAGCGGTGTCCCCATAGGGCGCAATATGCCATTCGAATTTGCGGGCTAGAGCCTCGGCTATCTCGTCGGGGCTAGCGGGAACCCCTTTGCCCAAAAAGGCGCTCCGTCGCGGTTTTCGGTAAAGCCCTCTTATCGGTCGCTCTAACTCACCAGCGCTCACCAATCGTGACAGTGCTTTGCGAACAGAGTCTGCTGAACCGGTCTCGGCAAAATCTGCCGGCACGAAGACATCTCCCGGCCGTGCTTCGGAGAGCAGCTCCTCTATCGTCCTACGCCTCGTCATCCCACCTTCCTTTCATGTCACAAAAACTATACCATTTTTGTGACATCTATACTATTTGAAAATTGTGCAGGCAATCTTTGCGGCAAGCAATACTTCCGATACGTCAGACGCTTTCGACGCTTTCATCGCGCATCTCGAAAGCCGTATCGCTGACACCCTCCTCTTCACATCTTGTCGACAGATTACAGAGCGGTGCAGCCCTATCGTTTCGCTCTGACCTCCTTCGCACGCCCCGTCCTGGGAGCCAAGCTGCCCGAGGGCGCACGCGGCGGCAAGGGCCGCGAAAAACCTTCCGCTGATTACCCACGAAAGTGACCGAAAGCTCAGGCCTGCGGTTTTCGCTTCCTCCCTTGCCCCCACATGCGTCCTCGGGCGGGCGTCTCTCCCCAGGAAGGCGCACCCGGAGGAAGGGAGCGCCGCGAACACCAGGAGGCCAATCATGGGAAACTGCGCGGTCATCACCACGCCCGAGCGCAAGATCGGGCTCTACCTGCATTGGAACGGAGGACGTGACACCATAGAGCCGCTTCTCAAGTACTGCGAGCTCCAAGGCTACCGTGCGCCGAGCCAAGACGACTACGGCTAGGCGTGGATATGCCAGGTCATGGGAAACTTCTTCGGGGGCTCCACGTCCCTCGGCATCGGCCCCTACACCACCGACCGCCAGATGGACCCCGGCGACAACGGCATCTACATCATCGAGGGCTGACATATCGTAGATCACCTGCGGACGGAATACGACGCGGATTGGAACCCCATCGGGATGTGCTCCTTCGGGCCCTCCGAGGAGGAAGACTGGCGCATCAAGCCGCGCGGCCAGCAGGTCGCCGCGTAGCAGCTTGCAAGCCCGCCGGCCTTCGGGTCGGCGGGCTTTCTCTTCGCCTTGCATCTTGCATGAGGGTTCCTATTCCGAGAAAATGAATCATGTTGATTTTTTCGGAATAGGAGGCCGCCATGCGCCTGATTCGCCGTGAAGCCTACTTGTCAAGGCTTGCCGAGGTGGAGGGGACGCCCGACGTCAAGGTGGTCACGGGCGTGCGCCGCTGCGGCAAGTCGAAGCTCTTGGAGGAGTTCGCCCGAGACGTGTGCGAGCGCGACCCGAGCGCGAACGTCATCCAGGTGAACTTCAACCTCGCCGAGTTCGAGCCGCTGATGGAATGGCGCGCCCTGCACGAGTACATCGAAGCGCGCTATGCTGAAGGCGCGGCCAACTATATCATCATCGACGAGGTGCAGATGTGCGAGGGCTTCGAGCGCGCCGTGAACAGCCTGCACGCCTCCGAACGCTATGATATCTACCTCACCGGCTCCAACGCCTTCCTCATGAGCAGCGATCTGGCGACGCTGTTCACCGGGCGCACCTTCTCGGTTCCCGTCTACCCGTTCTCGCTCTCGGAGTTCATGGAGTACTACGAGCTGGAAGACCCCGGAGAGGCCTTCGAGCGCTATGCTCTCGAAGGCGGGATGCCGGGCTCCTACGCCTACCGGACCGACGAGGCGCGCTACTCCTACGTGGCCGACGTGTTCGACACGCTCATCGTGCGCGACATCCGCCAGAAGCACGGCATCCGCAACGTGGACGCCCTCGACCGCGTGGCGGACTTCCTGATGGACAACGTGTCGAACGTGACCTCAGCGAAGAGCGTCGCCGACTCCCTGGGGGCGATGGGATCAAAAGCCGACGACAAGACCGTCGGCTCGTACCTCGGCTATCTCTGCGACGCCTTCGCCTTCTACAAGATGCGCCGATACGACACGCGCGGCAAGCGCTACCTCTCCTCGGGAAACAAATACTACCTGGCCGACCATTCATTCCGCTACGCGAAGCTGGGAACGCGCAACATGGACTACGGGCGCGTCTACGAGAACATGGTCGCCATCGAGCTCATGAGGCGCGGATACGAGGTCTACGCCGGGATGCTCTACGAGAAGGAGATCGACTTCGTGGCCATGCGCCGAAGCGAGAAGGTCTACATCCAGGTGAGCGACAGCATCTCCGACTCGGCCACATTCGAGCGCGAGTGCGCGCCGCTGCTCGCCGTCCGGGATGCCTACCCCAAGCTCATCATCGCCAACACGCATCACGGCACCTACACCTACGAGGGCATCGAGGTGCACGACTTGGCCACCTGGCTGGCAGCTTCCGAATAGGGCTCACAGAGCCTCCGCCCCTAAGCCCATCGGCCCCGCAAAGCCGGCGGGCTTTCTCTTCGCCCCTCCTCCCTCCGCGCCAGCAACCTGATGCCCCGCCAGCCGCCTCGCCTTCCCGCACGGAGTCGCACCGACCTCCCGGAGTTTTCCGGCAGCCCCGCCCTGCCTCTCACCCGCATACTCGCCGAAGACCCGCATCCGCGCAAGGGCCGCGAAAACTTTTCGGACGGAATGAGGGCAAGTCCAAGACCCCCGAAAACTCAAGCCCTGGCGGGTTTCGCTCTCCTCCCTTGCGCGGCCGCGGGGCTTCGGCGGCTCCCGGGTCACGAGGCAGGACAAGAGGGCCTGTCCGAGACTTTAGGAGGTCTACCATGAACGACTTGAACGCGAAGGCCAAGCAGGCCGCCGAGATCTTCCTCTCGCGAAGGGGCTACGACATCCTGGACGACGGCTGGGAGGACCCTTCGGGCATCGTCGACATCGTGGCGCGCGAGGGCGACGTCCTCGTGTTCGCGGAGGTGACCGTGACGCGCGATAGCAGCAGAGGCTTCCCCCGCGAGCGCTCCGGCGAGGACTGCCGGGCGGCGCGTGAGGCGTCGGCGCTGGCGTATCTGGCCGAGCACGACGTGACCGACATGATGGTGCGCTTCGACACCGTGTCCCTCGTTGTCCTCGGCAGCGACCGGGCGCTCGTACGGCACCACATCAACTGCCTCTCCGTCGAGGTTCCTCAGCAGGAGCTTTCCGGCGAGCCAGACCTGCAAGCCCTCCCGGAGGCCGCCTAGACCTCCTCGGCCCCGCGAGGAGCGAAACCCTCCGCCTTCGGGCGGAGGGCTTTTTGATGCTCAGGACTGCCCCTTGGCTGGCGGCTTGCAGGCATCGACCCAGACGCCTGCGGGCACGGTCTGCGCCAGCTCTTCGGGCGTCAAGGTGATGGTTCTGTTGGAGTTTCCGCATGCCGGGCAGATCACGTCGAACCGACGCAGGGACTCGTTGAGGCACACGTCGCAGCCGTCCTTCACGCCGAAGAGGCAGACGCCTCCCGCCGCATGGCCGATGCAGCCCTCCGCCTCGTCCGCGATCTTCCTCAATGATGGGTCGCCCATGAAGAGGCTTTCGGACGAATCTCGCCCAAGGTTCCCGCAACAAAGCAAGAGGCCTATTCCGTGTACACAGTCCACGGAATAGCTCTTGGCCGCCGACGCCGTCACTCGCAAGCGACGGTCTTCGGCATCGTTTCGGGCGGCATCGCCATGGGAACGAACCTCCCCGAAACGACACGGCGGCATCGCTCACCTCACCGCGCTCGGCTACGCTCTCTGCGGGGGATTCCCCTCGCCCCTAGAAGCGCCGGCGCGATCCTCCTTGGAAACCCGACCCGGAAGGAGGCCCTTGCCGCATCGCTCCAAGAGCTCACCGAGCGCGGCGAGTACTCCTGGACGGCGGACATCCGCGCCCGCGTGCGCATAGCCCGCACGGTGTCGAGGAGCGAGGCGGAGTTCCGCAGCATCCTCGGCACCATGGGCGTGACCGTGGCCGACAACTCTCCCAAAGCGGAGCGGCGGGACTGGATATACGCGGTCGGGGATCTCGCGGAGCTGCGGAGCCTTTCCGGGGCGGTCGCCCTCATCGAGGCCTCTCATGCAAGATGCCTTGACGATCTGGATACGCTCTTGAAGAAGGACGGGGACGAAGCGACGCCGCAGCTTGTCCGCTACGTTAAGGAGAAGGGACTTCTGCCGGAGGGACGGCCTGCGCCCACCATCAGGAAGCCCAAGGCAAGAACTGGCAGCCGTCCTGCCGGAAATCGGCCGAAGAGCGATATGGCTCAACCCGCTCATCAGAACATGCAAGAAAGGCGAAGGGAAGGTTCCGAGAGGCGATAGTCAAAGCCTACTACTCCGGCGGTCGTATCGACGTGTTCGATAGCGACCGCATGACCGACGGCGTGCCGCAGCCGGGAAACCTGCTCACGAACTACACGCTCGACCTCTCCGACGTGAACGGCGAGAGCCTGTGGCTCTGCTCTTACTATTACGAGGCGGCCCAAGCGTATAAGGACGAGAAGGGACCGAAGGACCTCCCTGTGGCCCGCAGGCGCGACGGCTGGAGCTTCCTCCTCGCTGACGCCGAGGACATGCAGAGGCTCAATCGCGTCACGTTGGACGGAGAAACCGTGCTCGTGCAGATGGCTGGTGAGCTCGTGGACGCATCGGCGCTATCGTGGGCGTCCGAGGTGACTGACAGTCTCGCTCCGCAGATCGCGCAATTCAATCGTCTTTTGGAATTAACTGGGGCGCAGAGAGTCGAAGACCTCGGCATACCTGCAACTATCTTGCCGGAGATCACGTCATCTAGCGAACGGGAAAGAGACCAGACACCCAGATTCTAGGAATTATGCGAGTCCTTCGACAGTAAAACTCTCTGATTTCAAATCGCAGTAACGCCTACCGCGTATCGCCGTGAACTTCAATACGCAATAGTCCGGATCGGTTTCGCCCTGCCGGTAGAACATCTCATCGCCCGGGCGCCATATCTCATGGCGAGTCTCGTCATCCTGCAGCACCTCCATGAGACCCGCGAGCATCACGCCCTCGTACTTGAAGCGTCCCTTTTTGTAAAAGTAGATGCACGACTTCGGGTTCTCGAGGAACTGCTGCGTCCGCAAAGACGAGAGATTGGTCGTGAAATAAAACGAGTCTCCCTCGATCTTGCGCGGCGCGAACATGGCCTTCACATTAGGAAAGCCATCCTCGTCGATAGATGCGAGCATCGTGACGTTTTGCTTCTGGATGAAATCGAACAGCTTCTCCCTGGTCAGCATCGCATATCCTCCTCTTCGCAGGTCTTTTCTTGGTCGTTCTCCGCATCCTTGAGTGTCCCTAGTATTCGTGCGAGATAGTTCTCGAAAGCCTGCCGCTCATCTTCGGTGAAGCCTTCATAGAACAAAGAGTTCATTCGCTGGGATACCTTTTCATAGTCATCCCGCATGGCTTTGGCCTTATCGGTGAGGGAAATGATAGCCTGGCGCCGATCATGAAGGTCCGCATCGCGTTGTAATACGCCCTTCGCAACCATGCGGTCCACAATGACGGTCACGGTATTCTTCGCAAGGGAGGCGCGCTCGCTTATCTCGGTCAATGACAATGCATCCTCTTTCCATAAGATGAAGAGGATGCGCCCTTGGCTTCCGGTGATGTCGATTCCTTCTTCATCGAGCAGCCGATTGAACACCCTGTCTTGAAGCTGCTTGATCTGCGCGATGTAGAATCCGCCCTTTGTTTCCATCGTGTTCGTTCCTCATGCGATAATAGTTCTATATAGAACTATTTAACTATACCATAGTTGTGCATGCACACTGTAGGCTACATTGAATCAGCGATCGAAAAAGGGATGACGATGGCGGAACCAGGTCACTGCGGTCAAAGCTGCACGAGTTGACGACTGACGATCTATCTAGCGAAGCCTCACCCTCTGAATAATGCAATATGACAGCCACCAAGCGAAATACGAAAAGCTATGAGGATGGTCGTGGCACTTCTGTGAGAACGATTAACCGCAGTCGCCTGGAGCGCGGTATGAGTGTCGCCGAACTCGCTCGCAGGACAGACATCGACAAGAAACGGCTCTGGTACATTCTCGATGGGCAGTGCGAGATGCGCGTCGAGGAGTTTCTAAGGCTATGCGTCGTCTTGAAGATGGATCCTCGCGGCTTCGTGACCCGCGACATGGTGAACGGAATTGCCGAGGCGACGGCGCGGAGCATCGAGAGGCGAAGATAGCATCGCTCGGATTCATCCATGCGTTTCTTCGTATACGCATCTTGACACGGAGTGGGTCGCATCTAAAATAGTATAGTATCTAAACTATTTTGAGAGGAGAGACAATATGCGCAAGGGGGTGAAAGAGGCGAAGGCCATCGAGCGCGTGCTGCACAAGTACATGCAGCTCGAAGAGATGCCGTTCACATACGGCGATGGCATAAAGCTCACCCAGCGGGAGGTTCACGTCATAGATGCCATCGGCGAGAATCCTGACGTGAACATCACCCAACTCGCAGAGATGCAGGGAGTCACGAAGGCCGCGATGTCTCAAATGATCTACCGGCTGTTTGATAAGGGGTACGTGGAAAAGGTCGCAGCGCCCGAGAGCGACCGCGAGCTGCGGATGATCCTCACGCCGAGCGGCCGGGCGGCGTACGAGGCCCACAGAGAGTACCATGCGAAAAGATCTGGTGGCTTCATGGACATCCTCAACAGCATGGACGCATCGGAGTTCGCCGCCCTGCAGCACGTCCTCGCCTCCTTCGAGACCATGGTCGACGACGCGTTGGAAGAAACTGCTAGATAGGAACGCACCCCGGGCGCCTCGATGCGCCCTTTCTTCGACTCTAATAGTAAAGATACTTTACAGTAAAAGTACATTACGAAAGGAATCGCATGCAGAGAAGCCAGGACAGAACAGAGCTCTTGAAATCGGCTCCGGTGAAGGGAGCTCTCCTGAAGCTCGGAATGCCCACCTTGGTGGGCATGAGCGTGTCAGCGCTTTACAACGTCGTCGACGCGTTCTTCGTCGGGCAGCTCGGAGGCTCCCAGATGGCCGCCGTGTCGCTCTTCGCCCCCATAGCCACCGCGATGCTGGGGTTGGCCCTCCTGTTCGGCGGGGGCGCCGCATCCTACATATCCCGACTGCTCGGCGCGGGGCGCCGCAAGGAGGCCGACGAGTGCGCAACGACCTCCCTCACGACCTCCATGGTCGCAGCCCTCCTTCTGCTGGTCGGGTTCGTGGTGTGCATGGAGCCGTTCCTCAGAGGGCTGGGAGCGACCGACACCATGATGCCCTATGCCGCCTCCTACGCCGTGCCCTTCTTCATCGCCATGGCGTTCTACGCCTTCAACGCCACCGCCAACAACCTCATCGTCTCCGAGGGCGCGACGACCGTGAGCATGGCGGCGATGCTGCTCGGCGGCATATCCAACATCGTGCTCGACCCCGTCATGATATTCGCGCTCGGATGGGGTGTCGCGGGCGCAGCGGTGGCGACGCTGGCGGGGACGCTTCTCACCACCTGCGTCTACCTGTCGTACTTCCTTCGCGGCAAGAGCAGCCTTGCGCTTTCCCCGCGAAATCTCCGACCCAGGGCCGAGATGTACGCGCAGGTGCTCAAGATCGGCGTCCCCAACCTGACCTACCAGCTCCTCGTCTCGGTGGCGCTCTGGCTCACCAACGTATTCGCCGCTTCCTACGGGGACGCCGCCGTGGCCGCGCTCGGCATCGTGGCGCGCATCATGAACCTGGCGAGCATGGTGGCGTTCGGCTTCGTCAAGGGCTACCAGCCCTTCGCGGGCTTCAACTACGGGGCTCGACAGTTCGGCCGGGTGCGGGAGGCCACGAAGACGGCATGCGTGTGGGAGACGGCTTTCGCGTGCGTGGCGGCCGTCCTCCTCATTGCCTTCGCGGAACCGCTGCTCTCGGCATTCAGCCAAGGGAATGCCTCCATCGTGGCCATCGGGGCAATCGCCCTGTTCTGGAACGCGCTCAGTTTCTCCACCTTCGGGGTGCAGGCTGTCTACTCCGCGTTCTTCCTGGCCCTCGGAAAAGCGAAGCAGGGTGCGCTCATCGCAGTCGGACGGCAGGGCGTCTTCTTCATCCCCGCGCTGCTCATCGGCTCGGCGGCCTTCGGGCTTCCCGGGATCATCGCGGCGCAGCCCATCGGCGACTTGCTCTCGTTCCTCTTAGTGCTCGTCCTTGTCGCGCAATCGAAGGGCTCGCTCAGCGAAAGCAAGACCATCGCTCCCGAAAGCCCGGAAGCAGCGGCGCAATAGCGCTTTTGGCTCCTTTGGGCCAATGCCTGCAGGCAGAGTATCGGTCGCAGCAATAATCCGAGCGCGTAAAGCGAAGAGCGCCCCTCAATCGAGGAGCGCTCTTCATCCTGGATCTCAAATCTCTTCTATTGTCGCGGGTTACTCATCTCGCAGTCTTTCCTCTTCTTCCAAATCCTCCTCTCCCGTCTCTTCGCTTTCGGTCTCATCGTCGGCATGATTGCGGCGCTTCCCGCGCAGCACGGCCAACGTCGCCGCCAATGCAGTCACGACCGCCAAGCACACGAGCGAAGTGATTCTATTGGCGGCGCTCGCGTCGGTAGCAGCGGTGCCAATCTCGGGCGCGAGCTTTACCATGTGCATTGTCTGGTTTGCGTTGCCGAAGTCGTGGAAGCGCGCTTCTGGTCGATCGCCCTCCCCTTGCGGCGGCGCTACACCATGCCGGCGCGCGACCCGTCCACCAGCAGGCTTTCGGGGGAGAGCCTTTCCACGTCGTGCCTGTCGGTCGGCTTGCCGGGTCCGACGCCATAGCCTATGGCGAGCACGTTCACCGGCTCGAAAGAGTCTGGCAGGCCGAACGCTTCTGCGATGAGGGCGGGGTCGAACCAGCAGATCCAGACCGACCCCAAACCGAGGTCCGTCGCCTCCATCATCATATGGTCCGTCGCGATGGAGGCGTCTATGTCCGCGGTCGACTTTCCGTCAGAGGGGCGCCGCCATGCCTTCTCCCGGTCGGCGCACACGATGATCGCGAGCGGGGCGCCGTACACGTTCGCTGCCTGGCCGAGCCTGCGCATCCCGTCCTCGTCGTTGACCACGACGAGCCGGACCGGCTGGAGGTTCGCAGCGGTCGGAGCCACGCGCGCGGCTTCGAGGATCCGCTCGACCTTCTCGTCCTCGACGGGGCGACCTGCGTCGTATTCGCGCACCGAGCACCGCTTCTTCGCCAAATCCAGAAAATCCATCCGAAGCCTCCTTTTCGTCCTTCTTGACGGTACCAACGATATACTTGGGACCGACGCACGGGAAGAATGCACTATTCGGGTAGGTACTTCCCAAATGGATAGTAGGAGGCTTATGGGTGTTCATGCGAAAAGGGAGTTCAACTGCCCCGTCGATGCGACGATTTCTCTGATAGGAGGCAAGTACAAGGCCGTGATCCTCTGGCACCTGAAAGGCGAGACCCTGCGCTACAGCGAGATCCACCGGCGCGTGCCGAGGGCGACGGACAAGATGCTCGCCCAGCAATTGCGCGAGCTGGAAAGCGACGGGCTCATACGAAGGAAGGTCTACCCCGTCGTCCCTCCCAAAACGGAGTACTCCCTGACGCCGCTGGGAGAGACGCTATATCCGGTCCTTGACGCAATGTGCGCGTGGGGCGCGAACATCATGGAGCAGGATGCATGATGGCCTAGAGCATCGCAAAAAAAAAGGGACACGGCGCAATGCAGCGCCGCGCCCCCTTGTTTTCAGAAGTGCCATTCAGCTTCGCCGGCAACGGCCGTGCGCTCGACCGTTGTGATGAATGCCGCACTTGTCCATTTACCCCTGAAGCTTCGAGAAGTGTTTTTTGAACACCCGAAAGCCAAGAAGGCTGCCGAGGAGGCCGCAAGCGAAGGTGACTGCACCGCAGAGATAGAACATCGGGCTCTGGGTCCAGTTCACCAGACCCCATCCATAGTCCTCGCTCATGCCCATCTCGACGACCATCTGCACGCAATCGGCGCCTGAGAAGAATATGAGGGATTGCATTCCGAACCACCAGCAGAGCACGAAGACGGCAAACCCGATGGCCGTCAACCATTTGGAGCGCTTCCCGATTATCATGATGGCTTCGCAGAGCACGGCGCCGATTCATGGCCATCACATTCCTGCAGTCCATCGGCGAGGGAATTCAAGGAATATGGCTCGCCTGCGTTCTGACGGATCTGCTCGTCTTGCTCGTAGCAGCAGGGATGACGCTGACCTCCGTGAAGAATATGGGACAAAAGATCCGCGCGAGTTAGCGATGGCAAAGATGATATTGCAGGGAAAAGTTGCCGCAAGAACGAGTCCAGGTATTCGAGCGTCTTTCGCAGTTGCGCCTAGCGAGGGGGATGAGCGCTGCCGAGCTGTTGCGTCGCACCAACATTGACAAGAAGCGCCTCTGGTACGTGCTCAACGGGCAGCGGGAGATGCGGGTGGACGAGTTCCTTAAGCTCTGCATCGCTTTGAGAGCCGACCCTCGCAGCTTCGTAACCCGAGAGATGGTGGACGACGTTGCTGAGGCGACGGCGCGGAGCATCAACCGGTCGCAGCATTAGCTTTCTCCACCTGCGCAACGAGCAACGAGCGCCCTGCATTGAACCGCCTCCCGCCTCGAGCGGCCCTCTGCGGAAATGGCTGAAAGCCTATCGGGAAGGAGGCCCCGAGGCGCTCAGGCCCAAGCCCAAGGGAAGGCCAAAGGGCGCGAAGGCGGCACCCGGGCCGATGACGCGCAAGCAGGAGCTCGAGCAGAGGGCCATCATGGCCGACAAGACCGTGCTGAAGATGATGCGCGAGATGGGCATAAGCTGCGGCATCCGCCGAGAGACCGACTACCACAGGTACAACTCGTACAAGGGGAAGGTCAGCAGGACGTTCGAGAACGTCATCGGGCGCGACTTCGGGGCCGACGGGCCCTGGGAGAAGATGGGCACCGACGTCTGCAGCCGATGAGGTCGGCGGGGATGGGGCGGTTCGAGACGGCGAGCTGCACGCAGCTTTATACAAAAAAGCTTTGCCGGAAGGAGTCGTCGCTTACCAGCTATTTCGATCTTTGAATTCGTTGTATAGCGAACTTCCCCGAAGTAACCGCTATGGGGAGGCCTCCTGGGTTTGTCATCCATTGACCTGCAAGATAGAGTCCTGGAAGGCCCTCAACGACCCCCTTGCAAGACGGCGACTTGGTCTTGGGTGTGGCCTTGAACCCCATATAGCTCCCCCGGTATGCTCCGCAAAAACGTTCATAGGTAACCGGCGTCCACACGTCCAGCAGCTCAAGTCCATCCGCCGCCTTCGGAAACGCACTTACTAGTCGATCGGCAAAAATGGCGGCAGCTCTCTCCTTGGATGTCCGGTAGTCGGCCTTACCAAGGGACTTCCACCACTCCCAATCGGCATCGCTTTGGGTGAGATTGACCTGTACCACGGCTCTGCCCTCCGGGGCCCACGTGGGTTCATAGTCGTAGCAGTGCGAGGTCAGGCAGGACGCCTCCCTCGGCCCCACCCTGAACGGTGCGCATGCGAACAAGGTAGTGCCCGACGGCACCGACTCCTCGGGGATGGAGAAGGCCACCTGGAGTCCGCTCATCACTGGATAGCTGCTTCGATCTTTGTATGCCCTGGCCCATTCCTCGGGCATGAGCTCCCTTTCGACAAGGCCTCCGAACAGAAGGCTCATATCAGCGGCATACACCACAAAGTCGGACGCAACCTCCGTACCGTCTTGGAGGATAACGCCCGCCACGCGGCCTTCGTGTTGCCTTATTCTTTTTACCGGACTTGACAGATGGATCCGGCCGCCCACCTCCTCTAGTTTCGCAGACATGCGCAACGCCAGTGCGCGCGAGCCCCCTCGGGGCACCCTTCCGTTGCCGGAGGCCATGGTGGCATAGGAAACGATGAATGCGTAGGCGGCGTAGTCCGCGGGCATGTATGCGCCGACGAGCATTCGAAGAAGCGGGTCCTTGAAACGCTCCGCCAACTCGCCTAGGCTCACATCGCCGTACACCTTCATGACCTTCGGCATGTCCTTCATGCGCAGGCCCATCTTCAGATAGTCGAGCACTCCCATCATGTCCAGGGGCTTCTCGGCAGGAATCTCGCAGCATCTCGCCTGGCGCACCGCCTGCATGAGCCGCTTAGCCTCGCCGGCATCCGCAGGCGAGAGCGCCGACAGCTCGCGCTCGGTGCGGTCCAAATCGTGCCACAGTGTGACCTCACGACCGTCAATGCGGGCTGTGAAAAACTTATCGCCCGGCACAAACTCTGTATCATCGCCCAGTGCACCCGTGGTGAGCCAAACGTCGTTCAAAGCGTTTCCGGACTTGCTCCCTGTGAGCCAGTGAATACAGTTGTCTATGTGGTGCCCCCTGCGGTCCCATCCCGTGCATTCGCCTCCAGGCACCGCGTTCTTCTCGAACACCTCAACATCGTATCCAGCAAGCCGCCCGTATATGGCTGCGGCAAGTCCGGCGATGCCCGCTCCCACGACAACGATCCTCTCTGTCATGGCTCCTCCTCGCTCGTCTTCTACTTCGCCAATATACCCAGAAGCCATTCGGGGTCAGGGCACTTCTCCTCCAGATTGGAAGCCCACTGCTCCATGACGCCCTGAACCGCAGCCCAGAATGTCCGCGACAGAGCCAGCGGATCGCCGTTGCGCATGACTCCCGCCGCTTGCCCTCGCTCGATTATCTTTGCCGAGTATTCGGCCTGGTCGACGCGGAGCGCCACATCCCTCACCGTCTCGGGAGCCCCTTCGCGCTGCGCATGAGCCATAAGCACGAACATCTGGGGGATCCAAGGCTCCTCTTCGGTGAGCGCGAAGAGCTCTTCCAAAAAATCACGAAAGTAAGCTATCGGGTCATCCGTTTGCTGTCCTTTCGGCGCGTTGGTCCCTTCCTCGCCGATAGACACCAAGGCCAGGTATAGGTCTTCTTTGGATGGGAAGTAGTGGAACATGAGCCCTGTGCTCATGGACGCCGCTTCAGCTATCTGACCAATCGTCGTCTCCTGGTATCCGCGCCTCACGAAGAGATCGAGGGCGCACTTTAGTATTAGCCATCGCCTCTGCTCGCGCTGTTCCTGTCGTGTTCCCATCTCTGCTCCTTCTCAAAGATTGAATACATTTTCATTGAAAATATGTTCAATTTCAAGTAGATATCTGAGTGGAGAATGAATAGAAAAAGGCGGGCTTTCTCTTCTCGTTTCGAGAACATCTGTCGAGCTGCGATGACTTTCGTTAAACCAGCCGGCCCACAGACCTAGCGTGAGGGAGTCGAAATGAGCGCCATTCTTGAAACCGATGAAGCGGTGGCGTGTCCAGCGGCACGAACCTTGACGGATGAATGCGCTCACATACTGAGTCACACCAAGCGGCGCAGAGGTCAACTGCGCGTTCGACACGTTCGCATCGTTGGCCCATGGGAAGCTGTGGCGCATCATGCGCTCGACGCTCCCGCGCTGCCTGAAGAGAAGCGAAGGGAGGGGGATGCGGAAGGACAGATTGGCGAACTTGAAGCGGACGAGCAGAGGCTCAGGGCGGCCGACCCGGACGGGCTGTACCTTTTCATGCTGGAGGACTACCCCTACATGATGACACCCGACCACGTGGCCGCCTTCACCGGCACCACGAGCCAGGAGATACGCAAGCTCCTCGGCCGCGGGGAGATGCAGGGGTGCCGCATCGGCATCCGCTGGCTCGTGCCGAAGCTGGGGCTGCTCAACTACCTCTACAAGGATCGCCGCGAGAAGGAAGGCGATGCAAATGAAGAAGCTCCGCTGCGACAAGCCCCATGACATCGACGAGGCCCGCAAGAAGAAGGGGACTCCCGCGCCGCAGGCGCAAGGACTCGCGCACCACGGCCCACGAGCTGACCATCCGCGTGCCCGAGGAGTACCGAACGTATTTCGACGGGAAGAAGAAGCTCACTCGCACGGTGTTCGCTTAAACAGGAAGGACGACCTCAAATCGCAGGTCGAAGCCTTCGAGGACGAGAAGAACGCCGTGCTTGAGCGCGGGCTCGAAGAGCGCGGCTAGGTGCGCCAGAGCGAAGGGAAGAGCGAGCCCGGGCGCTGCACGACCCCGATCGGGAGCTACGCCGGGCGCTACATCGGCATCAGGAGCAACGGCTCGGTCAGCAAGGAGACCATAGCGAACGAGCGCCGCTACCTGCAATACGTCGATGCCGCCATAGGCGCGATCCCCATCTGCGAGGCGACCGCCGAGGACGTGGACGACTGCACAGCCGACACCGCGCGGGCGTGGATCGAGCTCAGCGCTACATGAGCTTCCTTCGAGCCGCCGCCTAGGCGTCGCTCGTGATGATTTGCTGAAATGACCGAGGGGTTTAAGGAGGTTAGAGTATAATATTTCCTCACTGCGGGCGTGATTCAATGGTAGAATTTCAGCTTCCCAAGCTGACCACGCGGGTTCGATTCCCGTCGCCCGCTCCATAAACAGTCACCGAGCGCCGTCCTCCCGGGCGGCGCTCGTGTTTTCAGCCGACCGCACCAGATCGACGGAAAGAAAAACGCCCGTGTCCATCACCGTGAACGTCTACTACCGCGGCACCAACGGAAGCGCACGGCGGTTCGCCGAGGAGATGACGACTTCGGGCACGGTGGATGCCATTCGCGCGGTGTGGTCACCTCCGCGAATACGAGGACGTCGCCCTCACGCACCACGATGTCGACGATGCCCGAGGAATCTTCCCAGCTGTCATCCAGGATGTCGTAGCCCTTCGCGTTCAAGTCGTTCATGGTAGACCTCCTAAAGTCTCGGGCAGGCCCCTTGTCCCGCCTCGTGGCCCGGGAGCCGCCGAAGCCCCGCATCCGCGCAAGGGAGGAGAGCGAAGCCCGCCAGGGCTTGAGTCTTCGGGAGGTCTTGGAAGACCCCTTTCCCGTCCGAAAAGTTTTCGCGGCCCTTGCGGCCGGGCCGGCACCGTGCGAACGTGCGGACTCAAGGCGACCGGGAGCGCAGGCGCGGAAAGAGGGTCTGATGGCGCGGCCAGATTCCCGCCGCTGCGTCGATGTTCCGCTTTCGGGAGCGCACGGTTTCAGGGCGATGACGCGGCGGATAGAATGGAAGCAGCAAGAACGGAGGTATCATGCCGCTAAACGAAGTGGATGACAGAGCGGGAGCAGATTTGCCAGACAGTGTCTGGCAAATTGCAATCTCTGAAGCCGATTCGGAGCTTACAGATGAGGCAAAGACATTTGAGGGCCTGGTCAATGCCATCAAGAGCACGGTAGAGAGCACGCAACGCGGCTGCGCGCCATGTGTGCATAGACCAGCTGCTGGCGTATTGGAACAACGGGCGCCTCATAGTCGAGTATGAGCAGAACGGGCGCGATCGCGCAAAATACGGCGATAAGACGCTGGCACGGCTCTCTAAGAGATTGACGGAGAAGATGGGCCGGGGTTTCTCGCGATTGAACTTGCAGTACATGAGGCTGCTGTACCTCAAGCACCCAATTTGCCAGACGCTGTCTGGCAAATTGACCTTCTCCCACTACTGTGAGGTACTCGACCTAGACGATGACGAGAAGCGCGGCTTCTACGAGCGCGAGGCGGCCAATTCGGGCTGGAGCGTGCGCGAGCTGAGGCGTCAGATGGACAGTATGCTCTTCGAGCGGGTGCTGTCGGCAAAAAGCAGTGCAGACAAGTGGGATATCTTGGAGCTCGCCAACGAGGGCATCGCATACAGGCAGCCGTCGGACGCCGTAAAGACCCCCTACGTCTTGGAGTTCCTCGGACTGCCGGATGGTATGGCCCCACTTGAACGGGACTTGCAAAGTTCGCTCGTGAAGCAAATCGAAAAGCTCATGCTCGAACTCGGACGCGGCTTCATGTTCGTTGGGACGAACCAGCGCGTGCCTGTCGGTAGCGAAAAGGACTATGTAGATATGGTCTTCTACAACAAACCACTGCGCGCTTACGTGCTCATCGAACTCAAGACCACGAAGTTGATGGCTTCGGCGGTAGGGCAGATCAACGAGTATCTGAACTACTATGCCGCAGAGATGAGCGATGAATACGACAACCCTCCCATCGGCATCATCCTTTGCACCGACAAGAATCATGTGCGCGCGGAGTACGCCCTCGGCGGTCTCAACAACAGCATCTTCGCATCGACCTACACGCTGAACCTGCCCGACAGAGAGCAGCTAGAAGAGCAGGTGAGGCGAACGATAGAAGCTAGCGAATGCAAGCTGTTGGGAGAACCGAGCGAGAATGAAGAATTGACGGAATAGGAGCTTTCCGCGAGCCGCCCCGTCTCATCGTCGTCTTCCACCTGGAAGAGGTGGCTGGGAATACACCCGTTTCGTCTGCTTCGCGCGAACACCCGTTTCACCTGGTACTATTATTTCACCCAAGAACGCCGGTGCCGTGCGCATCCGATGCGGCGTATACTGAGATGCACGCCCTAAGGATGTGCCCAGGTCGCACGTCTCGCAGATGGATGCCCCCGCAAAAGGGGAACATCTCAAGAGCCGAGGAAAAGCATGCTTTCTGACAGGAATATAGAAGACCAGATCGCCCAGCTCCGCTCGCCCAACAACAAAGAGGCTTACCGCGCACTCAAGTCGCTTATCGATGCCAGCGAGCGGAGCGACGAGGTGTATCGCCGCATAGAAACCTTCATCGAAATGATGCGCGATTCCAGCTCCTACGTCCGAACGCGCGGGCTGACCCTGATAGCCTGCAACGCAAGATGGGACAAGGCCGGCAGGATCGACGAGGTTATCGACGCGTACCTCGAGCACATTACCGACGAGAAGCCCATCACCGCACGCCAATGCGTGAAACTCGTTGTGCAGCTTGCGGGGGCAAAACCCAATCTTCTTCCGCGTATCGTCTCTGCGCTAAGAGAAGCGGATGTGTCGAACTACCCCGACAGCATGAGGCCCCTCGTTCAAAGCGACATACGCGAATCGCTGCTTGCCCTAGACAGCAGGCCTAGGCGCGCCCTTCGCTGAACCATCAGTTCAGAGGCACATGTAAAGACCTTTTGACGCTTCAATTAGCTCCCAGTGCATCAATGTAAAGCTATCTTGGTGGTATCTTCGGACATCGAATGCAAACCTCGTCTCGGAAAGGAGGCACCGATGAAACTGCCCGAGCAGTTAAAGGCGAATCGGGAGCGGCTTGGCCTATCTCAGGAAGACGTCGCGCACGCGATCTTCGTTTCGCGCCAGACGATGTCCAGCTGGGAAAACGGCAAGACCTATCCGGATGTGCAAAGCTTGCTTCTGCTCTCCCGGCTCTTCGGCATCTCCATCGATGATCTCGTGAAAGGAGACGTGGTTGCAATGAAGGAAATGGTGAGCAAGGATGCATTGAGGATGGAACGGCTTGTGGCTGGGTCAGCAGCATTGCTGCTGCTTGGTTTAGGCTGCATGATCGGCTTCTATGCAGTGTTGCCGGAACCCTCGATCGTTCCTCATATGTCCATAGGATCTATAGTCGGCGTCTTGGTATTTGTGGCCTTCTGGATTCCGTCCGCACTATGCACGAAGCGAATCGAGAGGATCAAGCGCGACCATAATCTCATTTCCTACCGAGAGATAAGCGCCTTCATGGACGGCAGGGAAATCGCGGATGCCGGCGAAGCATTGTCCAGGCGTGGGTCGCGTTCGAATTTTGCCTTGAAGATAGTCTACGGATTCGGCATCGGTTTCGTCTGCGCGCTTCTAATCACGACGATAGTGAACTCGATTCTTTAAGGATTGCGGCATACACCGGAGCACGGGGGATGGTTCTACGCGTTAAACGCAGGGGTCAGGTTCCTATGCACTGACCCCCGTGCACCTCCCAGGCTCCCGTGCGACCCCTGCGCCCCCTGCGTTTCGGCATCGGCTTCGATTTCGCCAGGCCGTACACATTGCTGGCCGTCTTGGAGAAGACCCCGTGGCCGCACGGCGGACCTCCTAAAGTCTCGGGCAGGCCCCTTGTCCCGCCTCGTGGCCCGGGAGCCGCTTCTCGCCCATGCCGACACGACGTGCGAGCTCGGCCATCCCGATACCCCGCTCCTGCCGTTTCGACTCTATGAGGAGGACGACCCTCTGGCCATCTGTCACGAGGACAAGGCTCTTGCAGCAAAAGGCGATCGCTACCTGCTCAGGTTCTTTTTCGTCCACCGCTGGAGATAAACGAACCCGATGAGGGCGGGCAGCACCGGTGCTGCTGCTTGCGCCGCGTAGATCCCGACGAAGCCAAAGCCCAGGGGAGCGGACAGGAGCCAAGCCAATCCAGCCCTCACGGCGAAGGCGTCAATGAAGGAGTTCGCAAGAGCCAGCTTCGGCGCGCCCGACGACAGGGCGAACGAGTCGAGAGCGTACATCGCCGCGTAGAAGACCCCGTTCACGCTGCAGGTGATGCGAAGGTAGAGGATCGCCGCCTCGGTGAGCTCCCGGTCCGATTCGCCGAAGAGCGAGACGAGCCCCTCTGCGCCCAGCTGCACGGCGACCTGGATGCACACGGTGACGGCGACGGACATGAGGCAGCCCGACCTGGCGAACGCGACCGCCCGTTTGGGCATCCCGGCCCCGATGCCCTGCGACACAGCTGCGGAGATGGCCTGCCCGATGCCCCAGCAGGGAAGCCCTGCGACAGTGCTTATCTTGAGGCCAACCCCAGAGGCGGCGGCGATGGCCGGTCCGTAGGAATTGAGCCACGCAGTCACGAAAACGTAGGAGAGGTTGATGACGGCCTGCTGCACGGCCATGGGAGCCCCCACGCGCAGCACGTCCCGTGCGGCCGCGACCGCCCTTCCCCGCTCCCGGGCATCGCGCATGGAGCGGAGCAGGCAGCGGGCGCAACCATACCGACGGCGCGCGAGCCAGAGGGCGAAGACCGCTCCGGCGCCTTGGGCGACGACGGTGGCGATGGCGGCGCCGACCACGCCGAGGCCGGCACCCGCGATGAGGGCAACGTCGAGGACCACGTTAGCGACGGCGGAGAAGGCCATGGTGGCGAGCGGGCCGGCGGAATCGCCCTGCGCCCGCAGGAACGCGCACGCTGCGTTGAGCAGGAAGAGTCCGACGGCGCCCAGGGAGACGACCTCGAGGTACGCGGCCGTTGGGGCGAGAGAGGCATCGGGGACGTCCATGAGGGCGAATATGGGTTTCGCGAGCGCATAGCCTGCCAGCGTTGTCGCCGCAGCCCCCAGAAGGGCGACACCGAGGGATGCGGCGAAGGCACGGCGCTGGCCTTGCTCGTCGCGAGCGCCCACGCGGTCGCCCACCGCGACGGTGCAGCCCGACATGAGCCCTATGGCTATCGAGCTGATGATAAAGACGATGGCGGAGGCGTTGCTGACCGCGACGAGCCCCGACTCGCCGACGACGTTGCCAACGACGCCCATATCGACGAACTGGTAGACGTATTGAAGGATGTTCGCCGCGACGAGCGGGGCAGAGAACGCCGCCAGGCGTCTTGTGGCGCTTCCTTCCAGGAGGGACGGCGCGTGATTCGTGGGTTCTGACATGGAAAGCCTTTCGATGGGGTGAGAACAAAAAGGGAACGGACGCATGCCCGTTCCCGTGCCCATCGTTTATCTGCGTAAGCCGAAGCAACCCGTGGCGGGTTGCAGGGCCGACGATTTATCAGGCTTCGCTCCGGTCAGCGTCTCGTCTGTATGCTTCCGGAGCCGCCCCAATGCAGAGCTTCATGGCTGTTCCTGTCGATGCGATTACTCGAATGCATGGATTATCCCATCGAGCGCACGAACTGGCAAGGGGCCGGCGCGAATCGGTGCCCGCGTCACAGGAGAACGCCCGCGACTGGATGACCGACGGGCTCACAGGCGGCTATGCAGCAACCTGCTGGCCGCGCAGCTTGGTGCACGCCGCGTTACCACGGGATGACGCAGAGATGGCGTTATTCCCACCCTGCGTCACCAAGAAATGCGGGCGAAGCGACGACGGCGGGCATCAACCCTCGTAGCGCAAGAGGGGGCAGGCAGCGCGCATTGGGCCAGTTGCGCATAGGCGAAAAACCGCCCGTCATAACTCAACTGGAACCGTTCGGCCATCCGATTTCAGAGTGACGGAGAGCTCGCCGTCTTCGTAATCGACCGACAGGGCAGGCCCTTCCAACACCATTACAGCATCGGAGCCGTCTTTGGTGCAGGTGCAGACTGCATCGCCGTCCAGGCGGTTGACGAAGCAAAGGCCGTCCTCGGTGAGACAGAAGCTGCGAGCGACGATGTTTCCCACGGGAGCAACTTCCCGGGTTTGGGTGTCGTAGGCCCGAACGCGCGAATCCTCGTCTACAAAGTACATGGCGCGACCGTCGAAGGCTATGTTGCCGCTGGCGGGGATGGCGAGCGTCTGCACCGACCGCGCGGCTCGGTCCACCTCGACGATCTTATCGTTCACCACGAAAAAGAAACTGCGGTCGTTCAGGAAAAAACTGCGGCAATCCGGAAGAAACGCCCAGGTATCGCCGACCGTGTAGTCGATTCCCAGCAGGGAGCGGTCGCTGTCGGCGATCTGCTCGAAAATCACGTGGCGCTCCAGCGTGTCCGCATTAAGGCGCACGATGCTGAACTGCGTGAACGTGCTGTTGTAATTACCAACCCTGTCGATGTATTGTTGGGTTCGCGAAGTAAGGTAGTAAATGCAAGAGCCGGCCACATAGGCGCCCGTCACGGACTCCCCGTCCGAAAAGGCGCCGAAAAGCGGCGATGTTTCCACGGCCATCGCTGCAGCACCTTCGCGTTCTAAGGTGTAGGTTCGGGTTTCGTCGTCGAGCGCCACGGCAAAGCCGTCGCCTGTCAAGCTTTGGGCGGCAGAGTTGTAGACCACGGTCTCGGAGGCCTCGGAAGAGCATCCGGTTACGGGCAGCAGAAGGGCGACGGCAAGCAGAAGGGCGGCCGCGGGCTTTGCCTTGCTGCCGAAGCGGGGCCTTCTCTCCAAGAGCCAGCAGTCCGTGCTGCGCCGCACCGTTCCGTACAGCGCGAGCATCGTAAGCGCCGCCGAAATTCCCGCCACCAGCGCGAATTCCCACGGGGACACTTCGGCAAACACGGCGATTGCCTCCCCTCCGTCGCCCTGAGCAAAGCGGCCGCCCTCCAAGAATCCCGTCGCCAGCAAGAACGGCAGGGGAAGGGGCAGGCGGAAGATGAATTGCTCCGGTAGTCCGATGAGGGGGATGAGGGTGGCAGCGGCGCCGATAAGAGCCGTCAGTGCGTACTTCCTCACTATAACCGAGGCGAAAAGGAGCACGGCCGCGAGCATCACCGCGCCGAAGCAACGGAGGGCGGCGGCCGCTACGAACGCCTCTGCAAGGGAGAGGCTCTTCTCGCTGGTGCCGAAAAGCGGAACGCTCTGGAGGGGATAGTCCCCGTGGGGCAGCCCGTATTTCACCGCGAAGAACGTGAGCTGGAGAAGGGAGAGCACGACACAAAGGGCAACGGCGGAACCGACGACGATGAGCACCTTGCACCGAGCGCTTGCGCGGCCCTCGGGGGTCGTACGCAAAAGCGCGTCCATCTGGCAGGCATATTCCGAGCAGAAAGCCGCGGCAGCCAGATACAAGACGGCCAGCAGCACCGCGAAATCCAGCGTCTGGACGGAGAGAAGCCCGGCCCAGCCGTTCGTCTCAAGGAAGTATCGGTTGGTCGGGTTCTCCGATACATAGAGGTACTGCTGGAAGGCGGCGTCGAAGCCCCGCTCGTGGGCCAGCACCTCCCCGGCCCGGGCCGCCGCACTTTCGTAGTCCTCAGCCGAGGTGAGGCCGCTGTAGTAGCTTTCCTGCGCTTCGGCACGGGCGGCTTTCGCTTCCGTGATGGCCTCGCTCTCGTCTTGAAGCCAGGCCTCCTTCTGGTCGTTCAACGCCCCGTCCAGCCTTTCCAGGCACCAGGCGTAATCGGATCGGTGCTCTTGCATGGCGATGTTCTGGGGCTGTTCGGTCGCCGCCAGCCAAACCCCGCTGACCACCAGGGCCGCCAGCAGACAGGCCAGCCCCCGCTGCCCGATCATGAGCTTCTTCCATTCATAGGCGAGCACCATCATCGCAGCCTCCTTATGGGGCAGTAGGTGTTTCGCGGCGAAAGCAGATAGATGACTGCGGCAATGGCGAGCCCCGCAACCAGGGAGATTGCGAGCGCTGCCTGCCAGGACAGGACGGGGAAGCCACCGATGTCCAGAAACTCCGTCTGGGCCAGGAGGGGGCGGCCCGCCAGCAGCGAATAGGGATCGAGCGCTTTCGCCCAGACAAAGTGGGAATAGGCCGCGCTGGCGCCGCCGATGACGAGCGCGGCGGTGAGCGCGAAGTTGGCGACAAGGGGAACGAGGGCGTTTCTGCCCCGCAGCGACACCGCAAGCCAGACCATGCCCAAAGCCCAGAGCCCGCCGCTTCGCAGCGCCGCCGCCAGCACCGCGAATTGGAGGACGCTGAGGTCGATCGGCGCCTCGGCGAAGCTGGGGATGGCGTACACCGGCAAATCCAAGCCCTCTAAGGTGCCGAAGGCGGCCCCGAAGCCCGCCAGGTCAAGCAGCGAGAACCACGTGGTCACCAGCGGCAAAAATCCGCTGGCTGCCATCAGCTTCGCGAGAACAGTGCGGCTGCCGCCATTGGGATTCGTGAGCAGCAATCGGTCCATCTGCGTTTCCCGCTCCTCCACAAAGATGCCAGCCACGCCGTAGAGTCCTAGAAGCAGCACGAGAACGAGGGAGAAGTCGTAGTTCAGGTAGTAGTTGGCCATCTCCGTGTAGGCGAAGTCGGGTACGGTGCGACCGGCGTAGATCTGGTACAGGGCGGCGCTTTCCCGCTGTTGGTACAAGGCCCCGGCCTGAGCCGCGGCCTCAGCGTTCTGGCGCGCCTTTTCCGCCACCGATGCAGCACGGTCGCCATATTCGTAGCAATACCGCATGGGGTCGATGAAGTACTTCTCCAGTAGATTCCGATCGCTGTAGAGGTTTCCCGTCAGGGAGTTGGCGTCGTCGGTGGCGGTGTTGGCGGTCATGTCTGCCGTGGCCTGGGCCAAAGGCTGCCACGTCGCCAGCAGCCGCTGCACCTTTTCGGGCGCAATGGGGCCTCGGTACTGGTCGTAGAGCTGCCAGTAGACGGTATGCCAGCTGCGCTCGCCGCCGCCGTCGGCCAGAAACGAATAGGCATCCCACTCGCTGTAGATCTTAGCCAGGTTTATAACACTGAACAGGACGAAGAGCACGAGAACCGATCGCCGGCAGAAAAGCTTGGCGAATTCGTACCAGACTAGGCGCATGGTGCGTCGCCATCCTGGCAGAAATACAGGAACACATCTTCCAGGTTCGGTCGCGCCGGCCGAGCCCCCTCACAGGGGCACTCGTCGCTGACGATACGAAGCGAGAAGAGGGGGCCGTCCTGTTTCATGTTGCCGAGGCAGCAGCGTTCGGCCAGCCGCCGGGATTGTTCCAGGTCCGCCGTTACCTCCCATACTTTGCCCGCGATGCTCTGCTCCAGCGCGCTCGGCGCTCCCTGCATGAGCAGCTTGCCGCGGCGCAGCAGCAGGATTTCCGTGGCAATGCACTCAACGTCGGGCACGATGTGGGTGGCCAGAAGGATGGTGCGTCCGGGAGCGAAACGGGAGATAAGGTTGCGGAAGCGGATGCGCTCGCCCGGGTCCAGACCGGCTGTGGGCTCGTCCAGCACCAGGACCTTCGGGTCGGATAGCATGGCCTGGGCAATGCCGAGTCTCTGGCGCATGCCCCCCGAAAGGGCGCCGATCTTCTTGTTCCGCGCGTCGGACAGATTCACGGTGTCCAGCAATTCCGCCGCGCGGCTTCGCGTCAAAGCCGGGGACAGGCTCTTCAGCGCTCCCATGTAGAGGAGGAAATCCCCCACGGTGAAGTCGCGGTAGAAGACCGGGTACTGCGGCATATAGCCCAAATCGGCCAGAAATGCGCGGCCCTGCGCCCCAACGTCGCGCCCATCGGCTCTCACCGTCCCGCCGTCGGCGCGCAAGATGCCCACGAGGATGCTGATGAGCGTCGTCTTCCCGGCGCCGTTTTCGCCCAGCAGCCCGAAGACGCCTTCGCCCAGCGTAGCACTAAAGTCTTTGAGGGCGTACTTGCCCTTGTAGCATTTCGCTACGTTATCGAACTGAATCTCCATGCTAGGCTCCAAAGCTGAACGTGGCGACTGCCGTGTCGATTTCCTCTATGCCGCAGCCCAGAAGCACAATGGCGGCCTGCGCATCATCTAGAAGGATCACCTGGGGAATCCGCCCCACATAGAGGGAGTCGTCCACCTCGATGGTCTCGGTGGCCAGAAGCTCGCCGGAGTCAACGGCATAGACCCGCACGGTGAGCACGTCGCCCAGTTCGGCGGTGGCGACATATTTTCCCTGTTCGGACACGTAGATGCCGTCCCCTCCCTCGTCGCTCGCAGAAAAGGCGAGCCAATGCGCGGCGCCGCTTACCGCATCGACCCAGGGAAGACTCCCGTCGACATGGGAAATCGCGGGGGGAAAGAACAGCCGGCCGTCGGCTCGCAGCATTTCCTCCACGCCCTCCGATTCCAGCCAGTCAAGCTCAAGCTCGCTGCCGTCGATGCCTATAGTCCCCCATACCGGCGCGCTGTCCTCGCTATTTCCGCTTTCGGCGGAAAAGCCGTCGCCAAAAAAGGCCACACGGTCGTCGTCGGGGGTGAATGCAGCGCCGTTCAGCGAGGTCGCCATGCAGCTGGCGCCGCCGACACCTTGGGCAGTGTCGAGCAGGGTGGTCAGCTGGCCGGCCGGGCGGTCGTAAAGGTAGAGGGCGCTAAGGCCCGCGATGGCCAGCTGCCTTCCGTCGCTCGACGCCGCCACGCAGCCGGGATCGACCACCGGATCGCCGGACAGAAGCTCTTCCAGCGCCAGAGTTTCTTCCAGCTTCAACTCTCTGTCGTAGATGTACGCGACCGCCCCCGCATCGCCCATAACCGTGAGGACGATACCGTCTTTGAACGGTGCTGCGCCGAAGTCTCGCATCGGCGCCGGAGCCGGGCAGTGGGCCAGCACCGTGCCGGAGGCGGTATCGTAGAGGTACAGCTCATCAGCACAGACGAGCAACGTGCCCGCCTGGGCATAGGAACAGCCCGTCAGCTTTCCTTGGAAAAGAGCGCTGTCGAAAGCGAAGGAACCTGACGTTTGGGCGGGGTCATCGTTCTTCATGACATCGGAAGCCGGCAGCGGGGCGGCCAGTGTCTCCAGCGCCGCTTTTTCGGAGTTGTCCGTTGGTGCCGGGGCGCTGCAGGCTCCCAGGACAAGCAGCGACAGGGCCAATGCAGCGCAAAGTGCTTTTCTCATGATCTAGGCCTCCTGGAAGAGCAGTATCGAGTTGGTTTTGAAGAAGGGCGTGCCCGCGCTGTCGGCAGGCACCGCCACGCAGTAGAACGTGCTGAGCTTCCCTAACAGGGACGGGTCGATGACGCCCTCCACCACGGCCACGCCCCCTTTGCTCAGCTCTACGGAGCTCGATGCCTCTCCGCTCATCGCCATCGGCTGGTGATCGAGGAAAAAGGAGATGTGGTAACGCGCGCCGGGAGTGCCGCACAGGGTGAAACGCACGGCTACCGACTCGGTAACGGGAAGGTTGTCGAACACCGTGTTGCCATCGAGGGTGAGCGTGTAATAGGTTCCGTCGCCCAGCGTGTCCATGGTTATATCCGGCCATCCCGCCTGGGCCAGGTCGTTCTCCAGGTATTGGGACGTGACCTTTTCCTCGTGCACGCTGCAGGAGGAAAGAGCCTCCACCGGGTTCGGCGCTGTGGTGGCGGACGAAGGGGGGTCGGCGTTGAAGCGCATCTCCACACTGGCGGAAAGCGCATTGTGATACCACCCGTAGCTGGACGTGCTTTCCATGTCCGGCTGGAAGTCGGGGTTCGTGATGCTGACGATAGTCAGGTTCAGCGTGTCGCCGCCGTGCCCGGCCACCGGCTCGAAGAGGAAGGCAACGTCTTGATCCTCTGCCGCATCGAATGTATGGCAAAAGGAATAATCGGACGATTGGCCGTCAATACGGTAGGGCTGGGGTTTCCCGTCCAAGAACAGGAGAAACCCTACACTTTCCAAGTCTCCGCTGACAGAAAAGCGATAGTCCAGGCGAAACTCTCCGCCATCGTAGGGAAACGGCTCCCGCTCACCGCTGTCGGACAGGGGCGGATTGGCGGCCTCGTGGCTGAGCATGGCCATAAGGCTTGCGTCGTCCTGGGCTTCCTCGAAGGGGTTCGACGCATCGCTTTGCGCAGGTACGGGTACTTCTTCCGGAATGTCGCAACCGCTGCAGGCGGAGATAGGCAGAAGAGCCGCCCCCAGCAGCATGGCCAAAATAGGCTTCATTCGCATACAGGACCTCCTTTGCATCTTCTGCTCCAGCCTAGGGCGCAAAAGTCAAAAACCGGTCAAGCGGCGAAAAGATTTCAGAGATGCTGAAGGGGCGCTGGTGAAAATCGACGGCGGCGGTTTTGCGCTAGCCTTTCTCAACGCTTCCCTGGGGGCGATTGACGGCAATCAGCGCCTTTGCGCAGGCGCCCATATCGCCGTTCGACAGCTCCAAGGATCCTCCCAGCTTCCTGCAGAGTATCCGGCTCATGGCAAGCCCCAGCCCCAAATGGCCGCCGGAAGCATCCTCGGTGAAGAACAGGGCGTCCCTCTTTCGGAGCGCTGTCTCTGAGAAGCCGGGTCCGTCGTCGGTTACCGTGGCTGCTAGCAATTCCCCTTCCAGGTGGAACTCAAGGACGATCTCGCGACGGGCGAAGCGTTGGGCGTTGCCCACGAGGTTTTCGAGAATGCGGTACAGAAGCTCGCCGTCGAAGACAGCTGTGCGCTCCGGCACGGAGATGCGGCAGGTCAGCTGCGCGGAACTGCCGCGGCACAGCACGGCCAGAGAATCGCCCAGCCCCTCCAGAAACCCCGGAAGGCTTACCTCTTTAAGGCAAACCTCCACCTCCTCGATGGCTCCCACCTCGCGCATGGCTTCGGTGTAGCGCCCCATGCGGTCGGCGGCAGATTCCAGGTTGACAAGCGCCCGGTCTAGTTCCTCATCGGTCAGGAGGCCCGCCTTGCGGCTTTCTTGCAAGTGCTCCACATAGCCTCCCATGATGGCGATAGGGTTGCGCAGATCGTGGGCCACGGACGCCTGGAGGGCTCGGCGCTCTTCCAGCATGTCCCACAGAAGGCGGTTGTTGTCGACGAGAGCCTGACGCATGCTCTCGAAGGCAATGCAGAGCTGGCCCAGCTCGTCGGCGGAAGCGCAGCGCACCCGAAAGTCGAGGTCTTGGCGGCGGACGTGGGCGGTCGCGTCGGCGAGCGCGCGGATGGGAGGCTCCAGCTTCTTCCAATAGAACCATTGCCCCGCCAGGGCGATGCCGAGGACGGCGAAGAGGAGCGGCAGGCCGACCATGGCCACCTGCGAGGCGCGGTAGGCGGCTTTCGCCTTATCCGTGAGCATCGAGAAGCTAGAGTCTATGCGCTCGATGGCGTAACTCGCCGTTTGGCCGGGATCGCCTTCCGCGCCGTCCTGGACAAGACGGCCGAGCGACTGCGCCTGTCCGCCGATCTCAACTCGGGTGGTCGCTTCCGAGACCGTGCCGTCGGCGGCAGTGATCCTCTGGGTGAGCCACGCCTCGTTGGAATCCGGCAGAATGGATTTCTGCAGCTGGCTGCAGCCGAAGATCGCGAGGCCACTGGCCAGAGCAACGGCGAGCATGGTCACCGCCACGGTGCGGGCGAACTCGCCTTTGAGCGACTTCTTCTTCATGCCTTCCACCGGTACCCCATTCCCCAGACCGTTTCAAGGGGCTCGTTGCCGCAGGCCTCCGAGAGCTTCTGGCGTATTTTGCGCACGTGCTCTTTGACGACGCCGGCATCCCCTTGGCCGTCAATACCCCATACCGCCGCGTAAATGCGCTCGCGGTCGAAAACCTGGTTGGGGTGGGACGCCAGGAGAGCCAAGATGTCGAACTCCCGCTTCGAGAAGGCTATTTCCCGATCCCCGGAAAACACCTTCCGCTGGGACCGATTGATGAGGAGGCCCTGCGCGGCCACCACTTCCGATGTTTGGCGTCCCCGGGCCTCTCGGCGCAGGTGCGCTTCGATGCGCGCTGTCAGCTCTCGCAGGCTGAAGGGCTTCGTGATGTAGTCGTCCCCGCCGACTGCAAGGCCGTCAACCTTGTCCTGCTCGGCGATACGTGCTGTAAGAAACAAAATAGGGCAGCCTATGTGGTTCCTGATAGTCTGGCACAGCTGCAGCCCGTCTGTCCCCGGCATGCCGATGTCCAGCAAGATAAGGTCGGGCTTCAAACCCAGCTTCGCCAGGGCCTCTTCTGCGTTGTTAGCCTTGCAAACCAAATATCCGCGCTGGGTCAGGTGCGCGTCCAGCAGGTCGGTGAGCATGGGCTCGTCATCAACCACGAGAATCTTTTGGGTCATGCTGTTGCCTCCAATCCTGTGAATCATAAGACGGAAAAGTCAAAAAACTGTCAAGCCCAAGCAGTCCTCCGCGGCAAAGCCACGGGCGTCGCCCGATGGTCCATTAACGTGATTCGCCCAATGTCCGCAGCGTTGGTCCCATTTTTCCTCGCGGACTTCATGCAGTCGCAAGTGAAAGGCTATCGCGCGAGCATCGAGCGGAACCTCAAGGGTCGCATCGGCAAGCTCGGCTCCGCCGGCGAGTACACGGGGGCGCTCATAGCGCACTACAGCGAAGCGATGCCTATATGGATCTTCTTGGAGGTCGTGCCGTTCGGCACCCTGCTGGCCTTCTACCTCTTCTGCGCATCGCGGCGAGACGACTGCTCGATGAGGATGCGCCACAGCATGCTGACGGAGGAGAAGGCGGTGAGGAACTGCCGCTCTCACGACACATGCCTCATAAACGGTCTGGCAGAGGGCAAGTCCTCCGAGTACGAGACGCCGCACCTGATGATAGAGTGGCTTGCGGAACACGCTTCAAGAGCGGCAAGCCGAGGCGCGCCAAGATGGGCAACCGCCGGACTCAGCAGCTCGTGACCTGCCTCGCTGCGCTAGACGATAGCGAAAACCGCGGATATCGAAGGCCCTTTCAGGAAAGGTGAATTAACGGGAAGAACATGGCTGCTTTTATTCGTCTCTATAGCCATGGAAATATTCGCTGCAACCGCGATGAAGCTCAGCGCAGGCTTCACGGATGCGCTTTGGGCTCTGGCCACCATCGTCGCGTATGCGGCCTCGTTCCTCATGCTTTCCCGTGTGCTGATGAGGCTTCCCATCGGGCTTACCTACGGGCTCTGGGGAGGCATCGGAACCGTGACGACGGCCGTTATCGGCATGGTTTTGTGGGGCGATCCGTTCAACTGGCTGCTAGGAGTCGGGATGGTGCTCATCATAGCCGGCATCGCGGAGCTGGCGCGCGGCTTCGCACTCGCCGACAAGCAGGCCGCCGTAGAGCAGATCAGCCCACAGCGCGACTAGGCCCTGCGTGCGCGAAACCGCCCCAGTTTGTCTTACGTTCGGAAGAGGCCCGGCTAAGGCACCTGGCTCCCGCCGCAAGCGGCTCCGTTATTCGGGAAGCTTGCAGACGTCTACCCAGGTGCCGCCGGTGATTTCCCCGAGCTCGGTGGGCGTTACTCCACAACGAGCTCGCGGACGCTAACGTCTTTGATTCTCCTTGACATTCCGAAGGCCGAAAGGGCGAAGGCGAGGGCGAAGGCCGCGCTGATGGCGAGCGCCTCCCAAACAGGCAGCGCGAGGCTGAACGCGCCGACGCCGAACAGGCCGAACAGCGAGCTGATCAGAGCGCCCCCAGCTGCCATCGTAAGAGCCGACCCCGCCAGGGCACCTACCGCCGACACGCCGAGAAAGCGCAGCGCGAACGAGGCGCGCAATGAGGCCACCGTGAATCCCATAGCGCGATAGACGCCCATATCTCGGCGCTCGGAGAGGAGCGTTCGCCTGCTGACCAGCATCACGGCAACGCAGGCAAGAACCAGCGCGAAGGCGGACATGACATAGCCCATAATCGTCATCATGTCCCTGACGAGCAGGAGCAAGTTCGAGGCCGATTCGAACAGCCCGGTCAATTCGGTGTCAACGCTATCCCCGAATCGGCTTGCAAGCGCCTCTACCACTTCGTCGGCCTTGTCGGGATCAGCCAGCTGATATTGGCGCGAAATGCCAGAGGCTTCCGATTCCGGCTTCAGCTCCACCAGC
Source organism: Eggerthellaceae bacterium (assembly GCA_910575165.1). Lineage (GTDB taxonomy): Bacteria > Actinomycetota > Coriobacteriia > Coriobacteriales > Eggerthellaceae > Xiamenia > Xiamenia aquisgranensis. The sequence goes on along the minus strand of CAJTDS010000002.1, from coordinate 95,524 downwards.
TCCTGAAGCCCCTCATAGGTGAGAACGACGCTGTTGCCGCCATTGAACACCGACGAGAGCAGCCCGCTCACGATATAGGTTCGCTCCTCGCCGTTGCCCTTCTCCACCTGCAGCTCATCGCCCACCGAGAGCCCCTTGGCGCGGGCAAGGCTCAATCCCACAAGCGCCTCATTGGCGTGCTTTGGCGCGCGTCCCGAGACGATGGACGCCTCTTCCACAACATCCGTATCGGAAACCCCGACGAAAGTGCACGCCTCGCCGTTTAGGTTGAGCACCGCTACGCTCTCTTCCCACTCGCGCGTGATAGGAGAGACGCTCTCTATGGTCTCGCGAACCTCGTCAAGGCTCACCTCCTGCCCGTCGAAGCGAACCGAGCCGTCGCTCTTCCACACGCCGAAGGCCTTGTACACCGCGTCATTGCCGGCAACTGCGCCGCCGATCCCAAAGCTCAGCGTGACGAAGGCGCACAGCAGCAGCGAGCAGATGCCGATGCTCGCATAGCGCCCCTTCTCAGATACGATTGCGCGCCATGCCAGCGATGCCCTCAAGCAGCTGCCCGATATCGCGCTCGCCCCGCGTGGCGAGAAGCGGATGTCGCCATCGCCTTGCCGGAGTGCCGCCAAAGGCGTGATGCGCCCTATCTTGCGGGTCATTACGGCAACGCATACCACGAGGGCCGCCAACAGGGCGGCGCAGCAGCAAAGGCCCATCCAAGGAAAGGACGCCTCAACTACGAGGATTCCCGTGATGAGCAAGAACACCGGCCAGAAGAGCGGCTCCAGAAGGCAGCCCGCGACGAAGCCGAGGACGAGGCCAATGAGTGCGGCGAACGCATACTGCATGACGAGGGCCCTACGGAGCGCATTGTGCGGAAGCCCCACCCCTTTCAGAACGCCCCAGTCGGCATAGCCGCTCTGTATGCTCGAGGACGCCGTGTGCAGGCACAGGATGAGGGCTACCACGAACAGGATCAGCGAGAACACGGCGAGCACCGCGGTGATGACCTGCACCACCAGAAGGCTGTAGCCGGCGAGGGTCTGCCGGGAAAAGAGCGTGTGCGGGGATTCGCCCCACGAAGTCTTGTCGTCGATCAGCTGCGTCAGGTCATGCCCATCGATGCCCTGGGAGCGCGCCTCGGGCGTCAGCATCACGTTGATCTCCCTGATGGGGTACGCCGCCTTCTCCGCGGACGTGGCACCGCTGGCAACTCCCACGTCGGATGCGGCCGTCTCCTCAATTTCCGCCAACAGCTCATCGAAGGTGCCGGAGGACAGAAGGTAGCGCTTCATCTCCATGAAGGGCGTCCCCAGCTGCGGATCTTCATAGAATCCCGCGACGCGCAGAGAGGTCTCCCGCCCGCCGATGTCAAGTACGATGAAATCGCCTACCTGCATATTGCGCAGGGTGCGCTCCGCAACGCGAACGTAGGCCTCGCCATCCGCCGGCCCCTTTCGATCGCGGTGATACGACGAGAGGTCGTCGGTGATAATATTGAATTCAAGGGATGAGCCCCAAGCTTCGTAGACGTTCACCAATGGCGGCGAGCTTTTAACAATCTCGTTTCCTTGAGCGTCCTCGACACGGGTCGGAGCCGTGAAGGCTTCCGTCACCTTCACCTCCTTCACTTCGGGAAGCGCTTCTATCTCTTGAACATCCTCGTCGGTGAGGTTCGAGACCAGGTCATTGGCGAAAACATCCCCCGCCGCAACCTGGTCGAGCAAGGCCTCCTCGCGCGCGGAAAGATCAACGAAAAGGCTGGTGATCAGCGTCAGCGCAAGAGAGGCGAGGAACAAAAGCAGTGCGAGGCCGACGAACGTCCCTTTGTCCTTGCGCAACCCTGCGAGCACAAGCGTGCGCAACGGTTCCATGGCACACCCCCTACCAGGAAAGCGACGCAAGCCAGGCGCTTGCCATGGCCTCGCGCTCGCGAACGTAGGCTTCGTCGCCGGAGAGCGCCGGATCCCAAGGCGCCAGCTCCAGCTCACCGCGGATGCCGCCGTCCTCGAAGTAGAGCATGCGGTTGCCGCGGACGGCGCTGCGCACGTCGTGGGTCACCATGAGGATGCTGATGCCGTTGCGATTGAGCTCGCCCAGAAGGTCGAGCACCTCCAGGCTGTTCGCGCGGTTGAGGGCGCCGGTGGGCTCGTCAGCGAACACGATGGCCGGCTCGTTCACCACCGCGCGGGCCACAGCGCAGCGCTGCTTCTGGCCGCCGGACGCCTGGCTAGGAAGGTGCGAGGCGACCTCGGAAAGCCCCATGCGCGCAACCAGCTCATCGGTGGCGCGCTTCGTCTCGGAAGCGCTGCGCCCCCGCTTCAGATAACCGGGCACGGCGATGTTCTCGTACAAGGTGAGGTTGCTCACGAGGTTCGCCGCTTGAAAGACGAACCCGAAACGCTGCGCCCTCAGCTCGGAGAGCCGGCCCTGCCCAAGGCGGGCGATGTCCTCGCCTTCGAAGATGACCTCGCCTGAAGTGGGGGCATCCATGCCCGAGAGGCAGTAGAGCAGCGTGGACTTTCCCGAGCCCGAAGGGCCCATAATCGAGGTGAAATCCCCCTGGTAGAGTTCGAGGCCGACGCTTCCCAAAACGTGGGCCTGCACGCCGTCCGCAACGTAGGTCTTCGACAATTTTCGCGTCGAGAGTATGGTTTCGCGCATGGTTGGTCCTTTCCCTTGTGCGCCGTCGGCCCCATCATAGAAAGACGGCCATTAAGGAATCATTAAGGCGCACAGCGCTTGCGGCTCAGGGCAGGAGGGGAAGCTCTATGGTGGCCTTGAGCCCCGGGTGGGCATTGACCAGGTGCAGGCGGCCGCCCATGCGTTCCGCCAGATAGGACGAGATGTAAAGCCCCAGCCCCGAACCCGGCTTGTCCGACGCGTTCGCGCCCCGATAGAAGCGCTCGGTGGCAAACGGCAGGTCCTCAGGCGGCATGCCCGGCCCGTAATCGCGCACCGCTATCGTGTACAGCCCGTTCTCGGCCGTGACCTGGATGTCGATGGCCGAACCGCGCGCGTACTTGATGGCGTTGCCGATGAGGTTGTTGATGGCCTGAGCGAGCCGCGCCTCGTCGACTTCCACGCGGGCATCGTCCACGCGCAGGCAGGAAATCTGGGCCAGGCCGGACGAGTCGCTGGCGCAGCGCCTCACGATGGGGGCCGCCTGCACGGGCTCGCAGGCCACCGCGATGCGATCCATGTCCGAGAGCGCATGCTGGAACAGGTCCTCCACCAGAGATGAGGCCTCGTCGCATTTTCGGATGATGGCGCGCTCGTATTCCGCTCGCTCCTCCTCCGAGTTCACCAGCCCCATGTCCAGGGCCTCCGCATAGGCCCTGAGGGACGCGAGCGGGGTGCGCAGGTCGTGGGAGAGCGAGGCGAGCGCGGCCTTGTGGTCTTCCCTCGCGCGTTCCTCGTCCTTCCGAGCGCGGTCGAGTTCCTTGCGAAGGTGATCGAACGCCCAGGTGAACTTGCCGAAGGGGTTGGACCTTTCATAGGCGAGCGGCGCATCCAGGTTGCCGGATGCCACTTCCTCGGCAAAGCCCTCCAGCCGCGTGAAAGGTCGCGCTACCGCGCGGTGCAGGTAGATGGCCAAAAACGCGAGGGCTGCAACGGAGACGAGCGCGGTGAGCGCCACGGCGCCGGCCGCCGCGTCGTTGCGAGATTCGGCGGCATCCCGCAGCGCATCTTGGGCACTTGCGAGCGCTTGGTCGGCCACCTGCAGGGAACCGTCGCGGCCGTCGGGCGCAGTTTCCGTGATTTCCTGCCGGACGTCGTTGAGTTCGACCACTTGGCTTCGCAGCGCATCCTCGCCGCCGTTGGCGACAACCGCGATGCCCAAAGCAGCCGCAATAACGACGGCAAACGCGGAGGCCAGGGCCGCGCCGGCAAGCCGCTTCGTCAGGCGTTCTCCCTGCTTAGCCATCAGCGATCGCCTTCGGGAAGATCGAAGCGATAGCCCTCGCCGCGAACGGTCTTGAAGTAAACGGGGTGAGCCGGGTCGTCCTCAAGTTTGGCGCGAAGCCAGCTCATGTGGACGGAGACCGTCTGCGGCTCCACCTCGGCAAAGGCGCCCCAAACCCTTGCCAGGAGGGCGTCGCGGCTAAGGCTCTGGCCGGCGTTGCCCATGAGGGCCGACGCGAGCTGGAATTCCCGGGGCGACAGAGCGATCAGCCGACCGTCTTTGCGAATGGTCTTGGCCCTGCCATCAAGCTGGAACGGGCCTGCGGAGAGCACGGCCTCATCGGCGCCGGTCTTCCGCTCGGGCCGCATCATGAGCGCCTTCGCCTGGGCGAGCATTTCCCGCAGGCTGAACGGCTTGGAGAGGTAGGCGTCGCCCCCTTCCTCCAGGGCGCGGATGCGCGCGTCGGGCTCGATGCGCGCCGAGGCGAACACCACGGGCACCCCGCTGCGCTCGCGCAGGTTGCGGCAGAGGGCGTAGCCGTCGTCGCCCGGAAGGTTCACGTCCACTATCAGGCAATCGAAGACGGCGCTGGTCAGAAGGTCGTAGGCCTCCTCGGCGCTTCCGGCGATAACGGCCGCGATGCCGTCCGCCTCGAACGCGCGGGCCATCAGCTGCGCCAGCTCACGCTCGTCCTCGACGATCAGCACCCTTTTCATGATGCCACCCGCGCACCTTCGCAGGGGAAGCCGGCAAAAAGGCCGACGGCAAGGCCGGTTGCGGTCCCGAGATTTCCCCGGCTGTCGGACATTATCAAAGCAGCTCCTCCTTCGGGTGCCTCCCCGAGTTTCGCGCGGGGACAAAGTACGCTCCTCCTTCAAGTGCCCCCGCTTTCGCATGGGGGGCGAAGCCCACTCCTCGGTGGATGGAAGCGTTCTTGCGCATCGCGCTGCACGCTTTTCGCTCGCGCCCGCCCCCGCATACGGGACAGCAGGCCCTTCCGTTCACGATAGACCTGGCCTCACCAGTAAAGCTCGCATCTTGTGCGGCCGAAACAGCCGTCCCCTTGCACACACATTATAGCTAAACCCGGTGCGCGAATAGGATTTGAGCGACCGATAGCGGTCTCGCCACCAACTCGTCCCCAGAGCCGCCCGCCCCAGCACCACCCGCTCGCGCTCGCCAACGCCCCGCACGCAGCCGTCCGCCACTCAGCGTCGTCCGCCACGCCGCCCGACCGTCGCTGCTCCGCCCGACCGTCGCTGCTCCGTCCGCCCTCGCCGCGCCAGCGCCGCCCCCCGCCAGCGCCGCCAGCTCGCCCTCGCCCGCTAGCGGCCGCGATGCTTCCTCTTGCGCTTCTCTGCTCGCTTGGCGAACCGTTCGCGCCTTCGCTCTTCCTTCTGCTGCCGGGAAAGCACCCCGCGGGCCTCCGCCGCTGCCTCGCGCTGTTCCGAGAGGGCCTGCTGCGCCTTGGTTCCGCGCCCAACAGCCGATTGCATCTCCTTCTCGATCATGCGGCGAAGCCTCTTGGGGTTGATGCGTTTGGATTCCCCAACCTCGACTTGGACCTCGTGGGTAAAGCGCAGGTCGTTCCAGTGGTCGCGAATGAAATCGAACACCTCGGGCGTGGTGGGCTCCGCTCCGAAGACGTGCTTCGCCACGCTGTAGCTGTCGCCGTCCTCGCGCTCGATGAGGCCGATCCAGAACGGCTCCTCGAAGCGCACGGTGAGTTTGCACAGGCTCATCGCTGTTCCTCCTTTATGTCGATGGCAAACCTGAAGGAGGGACAACCAAGGAGGCAGGTTACTGACGGCTCGTCGCAAGAGCACGGCCGCACCCCGACTACCCGACGGGGTCGTGTTTTTACCTTCGGGGACAAGTATACCGCGAAAGGAGCGAAAAGCTTCCGGCCCGAAAGACGCGGGCAAAGCGCGCGACACATGGCCGCCGCCGCACTCCGCCCCGGATGGCGAAGTGGAATTCGGGCCCGCCGGCGCATCCGGCAGCAGCCGCGAGCCAGCCCCGCCTCCTGGGGTAGCGATGTGGCGGATGGCAGCCGCGAGCCGCCTCCTGGGGTAGCGACGTGGCGGATGGCAGCCGCGAGCCGCCTCCTGGGGTAGCGACGCAACCGACGACGGCCGCGAGTCACCGCCTCTTCCTAAGGCGATAATGCGGCCGATGGCAGCCGCAAGCTGCCTCCGCCTCCCAAGGCAGCGATGTAACGGAGGACGGTTGTGGCAAAAAATACTGTAACGGACGACGGTTATGTACGATTTTGCGTAACGGATGACGGTTATGGCAACCGAAATGTGCCACAACCGTCATCCGTTACAAGCGCGCAAAATAACACGGGGCCAGCCTCTCTGCGCCGTGCTCCAGCGCTTCCGTTCCCGGAACCTCCGTTTCCAGGGCTTCCGTTTCCTTGGTTCCCTCTCGCAAAGCGGCATGGGTTTCGCGAACCGCCTGATCAGAGGCGCTTGTCAAAGACTTTCGACAACGGCGATTCCCTGTTCACGCGATACAACCATAATCCTTTGACTATCATATCCGCCGCCTCGGGAGCCGACCGGCAGCGCATTCGCTGCCTGGCCGCTTTCCATGCAGTACCCAAAAAGAGAGAAAGGACAAGCAATGGCCAAGGAAGAGCGATTCATGGTGCAGGAATCCGAGGGCGTCATCAACGTACGTCAGCTGATCGTGGATACCGAAACGGGAGTCAACTACCTTTTGGCATCGTCGTCCATGACAAGCGGCTGCGGCTTGACCGTGCTGGTGGACAAAGACGGAAAGCCCCTCGTGACTCCCGTCGCCTAGCAAAGCGCCGAGCGCGCCCGCTGCGCAACCACCCGCACCTGCGTACGGAGAACCGCCGCGTGCACTCAGGTGCGCCCGGGCGCCTGCGTCCCCCTACCGCATCGCCCCCAGCTCGAAGTGGGCTTTCACTATGCCTAGGTCGACCTTCGTGTAGGCGCCGCCTTCGCTTTGGAACCGCACTTCGTCGCCGTCCAGCGAAATCGCGAACTTCTGCTGGTTCACCGCCGTAGGGGCCAGCAGCGCCGCTTCCACGCCGCGGCGAAACCAGTCGGGGCTCCCCTCCACCCCGGGCGCCACCTGCAGGGCGCGCTTCGACTTATGCGGCTTTCCCGCCGTGGTGCCGTACCCGAGCGCAATAACACAAACAAGTTCCTGACCAGCTGAAACAGGAACAGCAACCTTCTTCTTGCTGTATGTTAGCCCCACCCAGCAGCTGTTCAGCCCCAACGCCTGCGCGGCCAAGACGCAGCGCTCTCCCCAATAGCCGACTCGCTCTTGCAGGTCCTGATCCTGCGCACCGATGCAGGCGATATAATTGCGCACATTGCGGAACAAGCCGTAGCGAACCAGCAGACTGGAGAACGCCCCCGGCTCGTCGGTGCACAGCGCAAGCGACAGACCGCTGCGCTCGTTGCACTCGTCGACGAAGCGCTGAAGCGCCGCGCGCGTCTGTCCTTCGATACGCCTATCGGTGAAGCTGCGGACGGAATGGCGAAGCGGAATCTGGGCCGCTAGCCGCTCGTCGCTCAGATCGGACATGCCCTTCGGCGCCTCGGTCGGATCGGTCGTCTCGATGTCCATGCTGCCTCCTTCGGCGTAGCTTGGTCGTCGGGCTGCACTGTAGCAGAGCCGGCCAGCGCGCACAAACGCTTGACGCAAAAGCCGTGTCGACCAGCGCCCTTACTGGCATTTCGCGACACTCGGCTGCCACGGCAGCTAGCTGGCACGCCACGCACCCGCGCACCCGCGCACCGCATGCCGCGTCAAAACCGCAACATGGGTAAAAACCGCCGCAACCGAAACGCCTAAGCTGTGAGAGGAGGTGAAACGAAATGACAAGCAATCCGCGCACGGCAGCGAATCCGGGCCAGATGGGCGCCCAGACCACCACGGGGCGCTGCATCGTGCAGCGCGCAAGTACTCGAAACCTCCAGGGCCCGAAAGCGGCGGTGGCGTACATCGAGGCGCACCTGGGCGAACCACTGACCTTAGACGTCATCGCGCAGGCGTCCCACTACTCGAAATATCACCTACATCGCTGCTTCGTCGAATCCCTCGGCATCACCGCATCCGCCTACATCTGGCGCAGGCGGCTGACCGAAGCCGCGCGACAGCTGGCCCTCACCGACCGACGCATCGTGGACATCGCCATCGAATTCGGTTTCGGCAGCCAGCAAGCCTTCACCCGCGCCTTCAAGATCGGCTACAAGCAGCCACCGTGCCGATTCCGCCGCGGAAGCGCGCTCTATCCGCTCCAGCTGCCGGCGCTGCTCGCGGACGAGTTCGCGTCGCAGCCGCCAGCCGATCGGACGGCCCGGCTGCGCTTCGCTTCGCCCGACGATGTTCCCTCGTGGATGGAACTGGTGGGGCAAACGGTCGACGGGTATCCTCATCTGGACGAACAGGCATATCTCGAAGCGCTCGAAGGCGCCATCGCTCGCCGCGAGGCGCTGCTGCTCGATTGCAACGGACGCATCGGTGCGGCAATCGCATTCAGCCGCAATGCGGGTTCCATCGACTTCTTCGGCATGCGTCCGCAGCTACGCAACATCACGATGGCCCGCACGCTGTTCGGAGCCGCAGCCAACGAGCTTGGACCGCGCACGGCCACCGTGAGCACCACCACCTTCCGCGCTGGTGACAAGGCTGATACAGGATACCGAGCCACCCTCCTGTCCCTGGGTTTTTCTGAGTCCGACCTGCTGGAAGAGTACGGCTACCCCACCCAGCGCCTCGTAGCCGACCGCGCAACGCTGGCAGCCCTCTGCGGCGGCGCCCATGGCTGAGCCCCGATCCGCCGTCCGCCGCAGCGCTGGCGAAGATGCCGTGGACGCCTCCGAAAACCCCTTCGCCCGCCTGGCCAGCCCCGGCAGCCTTGCGCGTTTCGCGCTTCCCTCCATTGCCGCCATGGTGTTCATGGGGCTGTACACCCTCGTAGACGTGATGCTGGTGGCGAGGTTCGTCTCCACCGACGCCATGGCCGCCGTCAACATCGCCACGCCGGCCATAAACCTTGTCGTCGGCTTCGCCACCATGCTCGCCACCGGAAGCAACGCCATCGTATCCGCCCGCATGGGCGCAAACGACCTGACCGGAGCGCGCCGGGACTTCACCTCCATCACGCTGTTCGCCCTAAGCGCCTCGCTCGCGGTGGCGCTGCTTGGGACAGCGTTCGCCGAACCGCTGGCCCGCTTTCTGGGGGCCACCGAGCAGCTGGCGCCGCTTTGCGCTGCTTACCTGGGGATTATTCTGGCCTTCACCCCAGCAAGCATGCTGCAGACTCTGTTTCAGAACTACGTGATAGCCGCCGGCCGACCTGCCATGGGATGCGGCATGGCCGTGGGATGCGGCATGGCCAACATCGCCTTCGACTACCTGTTCATCGCGGTACTGGACTGGGGAATCGCCGGAGCCGCTTGGGGCACCGTCATCGGCTACACCATCGCCGGTGCAACGGGCGCCTCCTTCTTCCTGTCCCGGAAAGACGGCTTGCATTTCTCCCGTCCCCGTCTCGGGTGCGCCTGCATCGTGCTGCTGGGCAAAAGCTGCGCGAACGGGGTTTCGGAAATGGTGGGGCAAGCGGCGGCCGCGGTGACGACGCTCATGTTCAACACCGTGATGGTGCAGCTCATTGGCGAGAATGGCGTTGCGGCCGTCACGGTGATCATCTACGCGCAGTTCATGGTATCGACGATTTTCATCGGGTTCTCCATGGGGTGCGCCCCGGTTATCGCCTTTAATTTCGGAGCCTGCAACCGGACGACCCTTCGCCGCGTGTTCCGCTCGTGCCTGCTGTGCATCGGGGCGGCATCTGTCGCAGCGAGCCTGCTGTCGCTTGCAGGGGCGCCCGCCGTCGCCTGCCTGTTCGCCCCCGAAGGCCATGAGGTCAATCAGCTGGCCAGCGACGGCCTGCGCCTATTCTCCGCCAGCTTTCTCTTCGCGGGCACGAACCTGTTCGCATCGGCGGCATTCACCGCGCTTTCCAACGGCGCGCTCTCGGCGCTCATCTCGTTTCTGCGTACCTTCGGCCTGGTCCCCGCCGCATTGCTGGTGCTGCCGGGCATGCTGGGAGTCACCGGCGTGTGGGTTGCCGTGCCTATAGCCGAGGCGATCACCTTCGTCGTTTCCGCAGGACTGCTGTGGGGCATGCGGAAACGCTACGGCTACTCATGAGAGAGGCAGCGCGAGACCGCAGCAATGCGGAAAGCCGCCGCACTCCTGCGCTATACGCCCCCTGTGCACTTATGCTGTGCGATCCCTGCGCTCCTATGCTGCACGCCCCGTGCTGTGTACCTGCTCACCCGGCACAAATTCCCCTGCACATCGTCCGGGTGCACCTGTGCCACGTCCCGCGCTGCGCGCCCCGTGCTGCGCTCACCGTGCCGCGCGCCCCGTGCTGCGCGCGCCGTGCCGTGTGCCCCGTGCTGCGCGCGCCGTGCTGCGCATCCGCGCGACCGTAGCCAACGGCAGCCGCAAATCACCCTCCTGGCCTGTCAATGTAACCGATGACGGTTATGGCAAAAACCGCTGTAACGGATGACGGTTATGTACGATTTCATGTAACCGATGACGGTTATGGCACGTTTCGGTTGCCATAGCCGTCATCGGTTACAGACGCCCGCGCCGACGGGGGTGCCCGAGGAACAGTTCTGTGCGCCAAACGACCGCCCGCAGACGGCACGGGCAACAGCGGACGCCCCTTGGCGAATCAGCGAAATGCGCAGGGGAGCCGTCCCGCGCTCGATAGCGACTCCTCAGAAAGCCGCTCGACCCCGCGTTCGACGGCAACTTCGGCGAGGCGCATCTCGTCATGCTTTCGCGCCTCGAAGAACCGCCTCGCGTTCGATAGCGACGAACCTCAGCCGCCGCATCCTCCCTATGTGCTCGCGCCCGCCCTCCTATTTGGCGGCCGAGCGCGACGTTTTGGCTGGTTTTTCCGCTTTTGCATCGGCGGTGGCTGAAATCTTCGGTTTTGCATCTTCAAAAGGCTAGTTTTTCCGGCCTTGCATATGTAGGGAGCGTTTTCCTTATGCAAAACCGTCGTTTTCAGCCAAAAAGCCGCAGCCGGAAACGACGGGGCATGTACGCGGGGAACGCGCGCATGGAACATGTGCAGAGAGCGCGGGAGCGCAGGGTGGCGCAGAGGCGGCGTGCGTAGGAAACGCGCGAGGGCACAGGGGCGTACGGACGATGCACGCAGAGCAGCACAGGGGCGCACCAGGACGAAAGAGACGCGGAGCAGCGCAGAGGCGGCGGTGCAGGAGACGCGCGAGGGCACAGGGGCGTACGGACGATGCACGCACAGAGCAGCACGGGGACGCACGGGGACGAAGGAGGCACGTGCATCGGGAGGCATGCACAAGATGAGACGCACACAGGCCATGCACGGGGAGCGCACAAGAAGCGCAGGCAGATACAGAGAGCGCACAGGGGGCACACGGACAGCGCACGCGCGGGGCAGGCGCAGAGCATGCGCCACACTGCACATGAGCGTCGCACGTGCGCAGGGCGGCGCGGGACAGCACAGGGAGCGCGGGGCGCGTACGGAATGCATGCGGAGGGACGTGCAGAAAAAACAGGCACAGAGGACGGCCCTCTACACCACTTGCGCACGACATTTTCCAACGCGCAAAAGCCCGAGATGTTCGGTCGGAAGGGTTCATTCAAAAGGAGGGACCGGCGAGGGTAGAGGGGGAAAGAACCCTCGCCGGTATGCTGTGCGACGGTTGGTAAGACGAGAAGAACCACCGCCGCCGGGTCAGCAAATCGGAATACGTCCGGGACGCGCGTCGCACTTGCGATTCGGCCTTTCGCAGCCAGGGAGAGGAGGCGCCCTGCTGCATCCGAGTACCGATCGTGCCGGCTTGCCTTCGACACTCACTAGCAAGTTTCGGTTTGGCTGCCTGCTCGACTGTCGTCCGCTGACATTTGTTAGATTAAGCTAACTCACCGACTGAGTCAATGCTGTTCTGCGAAGTTAACCTTGATTTACATTTTCTCCACTTCTTGCGCTTCTTCGGTATTTCCTCGCGATTACTCTCGCCCCTTCGCACCGCCCTGCGGCCGCTTGCGCCCCTCCGCACCGTCCCGCGGCCGCTTGCGCCCCTCCACACCTCCCTTGCATGATAAAGCTATTGTATTTCGGATTATTTGGCGAACGTTTTTACTTATACGACCAGGTGATTTGCAGAAAATTGCAGGTCAGAAGTCCATTTTTTTTGTGGCCAGAAAGTCCAAAAATCAATAGCTTCACACCGGGAATGTGCCCACGCGAGAGGCAATGGTCGCCGGGGGCGGGGCGCACCAGAGGGGGAGGCACCAGAGAGAAGGGCGGGGCGCACCAGAGAGAGGGGGGGCACACGCGGGAGGCGATGGCGGGCGGAGGCGCACGCGAGAGAGGCGACGGTCGTCGGAGACAAGGGCGAGCGGAGGCACGCGGGGAGGCGACGGCGGCTGGGGGCAAGGGCGGGCGGAGGCGCACGCGGGAGGCGACGGCGGCTGGGGGCAAGGGCGGGCGGAGGCGCGCGGGGAGGCGACGTCGCTGCAAACGACAGAAAACGGAACGGCGAGACAGCCGCGGTTCGAGCTCGGCAGCCAATGGGTGGGGCGCAGGCGGCAAGGGCGCAGCCGGCAAAAGTGCAGGAAAACGGCGAGAACGGCCAGGAGACGCAGCAGCGCCTTCGATAAAAACTACAGCGCTTTCTCGAACAGGACAAAGCGCGGCTCGTCGGTGTCGATGTAGGTGCCGTAGGTCAGGTGGTGGCGGCCCATGTTGGCGTAACCGAGTCGCTCGTAGGTGCGCTGGGCGCCCAGGTTCGTGACCAGCGTATCCAGCCGCACGGCCTTGTACCCGCGCTCGCGCGCCGTCTGCTCCACCGCTTCGAGAAACGGTCGGGCGAGCCCCTGCCCTCGGAAATCAGGGTGAACGGCGAACAGGTGCACCGTAACGAACTCGCCCGGTGCCGCCTGCACGTTCCAGGGGACAGCCTCGTAACCAGGGGTGATGGACTCATCGGCCACCATAGCGCCGGCTATGCGCCCACCTTTGCGCAGCACGAACAGCGCCTCGCCTGCCGCAGCCGCCTCGAGCTGGGCACGGCACGGATGCACGCCGACCTTCCACAGCGGATCGTTGTCGGTGCCGGCAACGGCCTGTTGCACCGCCTCGTAAAGCGCCAAGATCTCGTCGATGTCCTCCCGCGCTCCCAGCCCAACGGCTACGCCGTCCACCCGCTGTCCCCCATCGCTCATAACATGCCTCCCGCTTGCGCACCGTCGAAAGATGAGCGTTATTATAACAGATAATCGGAAGCGACCGTTCATGGAGCGGATACAGAAGAACGGCGACGAGGGGCTGAAGGCGGCGGTAAGGCGCAGCAAAACGCGTGTGGGGGCAGTGCGGAATGATACGTAGCAAGCCATGGAGCGAAGAACGAAACGCAGGGGCGAGGGTACGGGAGAGGCTGAAGGCGGAAACAGGAGAACGGCGGCGCGAGGGGCTGAAGGCGGAAGCGAGGTGAACCCAAACACGTGGGGCAGAAACCGAGAAGCGGCGGTGCGCAGGGGCTGAAGGCGGCGGCAAGGCGCGGCAAAACGCGTGTGGGGGCGGCGCGGAATGATACGTAGCAAGCCATGGGGCGAAGAACGAAACGCAGAAGCGAGGGCACAGGAGGGGCACAAGCAAACGCCGGACACAGAGGCAGCACGGGACGAAGGATGACGGCGGAGGACGCGGACGGCAGGGCGAAACCGTGGAAGCGCAGCGGTGCAGCAAACGGGAACAGGCCGCGGTGGCGAACCGGTCAATGCAAGCAAGCCGCAAGCGCCTTCGGTGGGGCGCCTTACTGGGAGCGAACAGTTGGCTTACTCTGTTGTCACATTGCCCTCATCTTCGAAAAACGCCGCTATACTCCCTGGTCAACAGCCATGAGTCACCGACCGCCCCGAAACCACCGAAGGAGACGCACCCATGGGCGCCGTAACCGGATTCCTGTCGAACTACAGCGGCAACGTCAAGGCCGCCTTTGCCCTATGGCCCGCCTTCTCGTTGCTGCTGACGCTGCCGATACTGGCCTACCTCTACCATCGCGACGGGCGGCTGCGGGCAAGCTCGGTCGTCGGCACCTACCTGGCGGTGCTCTACCTGCTGGGCATCGGTTGCTTCACCCTGTGGCCGCTGCCCGACGGCACCTCCGGCCCGGGCATCACCTACGGCATCGAGCCCAATTTCAACCCGCTCGGGCTCATCGGCAACATCCGCGAAGACGGTCTGCGTGCCGTGTTCGAACTACTGTTCAATGTGGTGTTCTTCATGCCCCTGGGCTTCATCGCCAAACGGTTGCTGCGCCTGCGGCTGGGCACGACGGTGCTGCTCGCCTTCGCCGTGTCGCTTCTGGTGGAAACAGCCCAGCTCACTGGCATATTCGGCATGTACCCTTACGCTTACCGCTGCTTCGACGTGGACGACCTGATCACCAACACCCTCGGCGGCGGCATCGGGTGGCTGGCGGCAGCGGCCCTGGGGCAGGTGCTGCCCGACGCGCCAAAGCCTGTGGAAACCGACAGGCATCCCGGCTTCGTGCGCCGCTGCGTGGCCCTGTGGATCGACCTTATGCTGACGGGCGCGGGCGCCGTGGTCCTGTGGTCGGTCATCGTGGCCGTGCAGCTGTTCACAGCCGCCACCTCGTTGCCCGAGGCCATCCGCGTTGTCGACTCCAGCGACGCGTCCAGCCTCACCGCCTGGGCGCTTCTGCTGACGCCGGCGATACTGTTCCTGGTTCTGGAAACCGTAGTGCCCTGGGTAAACCACGGAAGCACGCCGGGTGGTGCCTTCGTGCATATGACCTGTGAAAATCACGAGCGCACCACCGGTTGGCGAGCGGCATTCTACGCAGCGCGCACCCTCACGCTGGCGGCCCTGGTGGTGCTCCCGTGGTTGGCACTCCCCTTCCTGCTCATCTTCTACGCCGTCGCCCGCCGCATGCCCTACGACTACATCCCCTAGGCCAGCCGCAACCCGCAGGCGGAAAAAACGCAGCCAACGCTCGAAGCAGTCGGAAAACGGCGCCAGCCATGAAGCAAGCACGGCCGGGCGCAGGCGGCATGACACGCGAATCACGCACGCGCCGCCCATCGACCCGCCCGGCGCCCTTCCTACAGGAACTTGTCCAGCTCGGCTTCCACCTGGGGCATCTTCTTCACCACGGGGCGATCGATCATGCGCCCGCGCGCCACCACGGCGTCCAGCTGCCGCAGCCGCGACAGGTCCTCCAGCGGATTTTGCGCCACCACGATCATGTCGGCGCACTTCCCCGGCTCGATACTGCCGGTCACCTCTCCCAGGCCCGCTATCTGGGCGTTTCGCTTCGTCGCGGTGTACAGGGCAAAGGCCGGCGTCACGTCGCAGTACGTGCGGAAGTAGTTCACCTCGCGCCACATGTCGTAGTGAGTGACGTAGGGACAGCCGGTGTCGGTGCCAAGCCCTACGGGGATGCCGGCGGCAAGGCAGGCCTTCGCGCAGGCCACGATGCCGTCGAACACGATCTGGCCGTTGTAGCGCTCCATCTCGGAGGCATGGCTTACCGCCGGGTCGAACAGCGCGTAGGGCAGCGCCGGCGACAAGGTGGCCACATGGGCCGCGCCACGCTCGCGGAACAGGTTGACGATGCGCTCGTCGGGCAGGGCGCCGTGCTCGACGGTGTCCACGCCGTTTTCCAGGGCCACGCGCACCCCTTCGGGACTCTCCACGTGCGCTGCCACCGTATACCCCAGACGATGCGCCTCGTCGCAGGCAGCTTTCACCAGCTCGGGAGCCATCTTCAGCACGCCCGGCTCGCCCTTCTCGGTGGCGTCCAGCACGCCGCCGGTGATCATGAGCTTTATGAGGTCGGGCTTGTCCTGAGCGATGCGGCCCACGAAAGCCGCGGCCTCTTCGGGCGTGGTTGCCTCGTAAGCCAGCGACCCGGCCATATGCCCGTCCGGCACCGACACCGCCATGTTGCCCGCCAAGATGCGCGGCCCTTCCACCTTGCCCGCCTCGATGAGGTCGCGCACCCAGGTGTCATAGTTCTCCACGCCGCCCACGGTGCGCATGGTGGTGACGCCGCTGTGCAGCTGGGTGCGCACGTAGGTCTTGTACATGTGCTCGACGTACTTTCGCGTGAGCTTGTTGGCCGTGGCCACGCGCACGATCTTCTTCGCGTCCATGGGCTTCTTGCGCGGACGCCCGTTGGCTGGAATATGCACGTGCAGGTTCACCAGGCCAGGCAGCAGGTAGCGCCCTCCCAGATCGGTCACCTCGCACCTGGTCAGGTCCGCTTCCCCATCGGGCGCCACGGCGGTTATGGTCTGGCCGTCCGTCACCACGGTGAACCCGGGCTGCGGCTCCATGGCCTCGCTTCCGTCCAGAAGCGTCGCATTGGTAAACGCCCTCTTCATCGCTGCACCACCTTCTCTAGAAACGCCTCCACGGCCCGGCCCCACTTCTCGGGCTCCTCCTTGATGGGCGAATGGGCGGAGTCGTCGAACCAGACGATCTCCTTGTAGGGGGCCTCCAGGCTGCTAAACCACGCCTCGGCCAGCTCGAAGGGGGTGTTGTAGTCGTGCCGGCCCACGGTCATGAGCACCGGCACCCCCAGGGCCCTCGCGCTCGCGTCGTAGTTGCATTCCACCACCTGGGGCCACATGACATCGGAAAGGTACAGGGCGCCAGCCACGTACTTCGGGATGTCGGCAAGCTTGTAGCCTTCCATCTTGACCAGCGGAATCAGCAGCGAGGGAATCAGGCCACTGCGGTCCTGGTAATCCGACCCGCCGTAGCGCACCAGGCAGTCGCGCTGGGCGCGCATGGCCTTCGCGGAGGGATAGACCCCCTCCACCGGGCCGTTGCCCTCCAGGGCCGCAATGGCCTTCTCGTCGCCGGCGGCTTTCGCTTCGCGCAGGCAGAACTCGTAGGAGATGCGCTCGTTTTCGGGCCCGTTGACCACCTGGCCCTGGGAGATGTAGGCGGCGATGTGCTGGGGGTAGCGCTGCACCAGCGGCACGCCGATGACGGTGCCCCAGGAGTGCCCGGCCACCACGATCTTGTCCTGACCGAACTTCTCGCACAAGTACTCCACCAGCGCCTTCGCGTCCTGGATGTACTGCTCTACCTGGGGAACGCTTTGCTTGACAGCCTTCGTGTAGCTCTTGCCGGAACCGCGTTGGTCCCAGAACACCAGCGTGTAGTCCTTCGCGAGCCCCGACTGGTAGTGCCGCACCCAATGGCGGTCGCAGATGCCAGGACCGCCGTGGACGAACAGGATGACCGGGTTGGACACGTCCTCGGAGAGCACGGCGATGTTCTGCCGATCGCCGTTGAGCGTCACCCACTCCTCGTAGTCCGCGCGTCCGGTGCCAGGTGCGCCCTCCCCCGCCGCGCCTGCCGTACCCGACATGCCGTTGCCGTCCGACGCGCCACCTGTGCTGCCCATAGGGCCTCCTTCTCTCGTCTGCGCCGGCGCCCCTCGTGAGCAGCCGCGAGCAGAATGTGCGGCCGCCAGCGCCCGCGCCAGCTTGCTGCGGCGCAAGGCGACTGCGGTCGCGGGCCTATTGTAATCGGCCTGCCCCCAACAGCCCCCGCGAATTTTCAGCAGCCCGCGAACGGCGGCGGTGCCGAGAGCTTGGCGTGCCAGGGGGACGTGCACCTTTGGCACCCCTTGCGACGCTTCGGATTGTGGAGAATTAGATGAGGCTTACTTTTTCTGAACCAGATTCTTTACCATCGTGTTAGCTGAGGGTAACATTTCTCACGCCTGCGCTTCCGGGGTGGATCGGAGCGCTGGGTATGCAACGAACGCATCGCAGCGCAGCCGAACGGGCCGCAGCTGCGCCCGAGCAGCTAAGGGGACCCCATGCAACGCACGCACCGCAAGCCTTCCCTCAGCCAGAAGCTCTGGGCCCTTGCCGGCTTTATCTCCTTCGGCCTGGGCTTTCTGGGAGCCATACTGCCGCTGCTTCCCACCACGCCCTTTATCCTGCTCGCCGGCTTCTGCTTCGCGCGCAGCTCGGAGAAGGTCAACACCTGGTTCAAGGAAACCAAGCTGTACAAGCTGGTGTTCGAAAGCTATACGAAGCACCGCGCCATGACGCTGAAGGCGAAGCTCACGCTGCTCGTGCCGCTCACGGTGCTGCTGGGCATCTCGTTCGCGCTGCTGGCGAACGTGCCAGTCATGCGCGTGGTCATCGCCGTTGTCTGGACCGCCCACATCGTCTACTTCGGCTTCGTCGTGAAGCTCGAGCGGCCCCAGATCGCTCGCGCCGAATCGTCCGAAGCTGCCGCGCTTGCCGACTAGGTGTCGGGGGCGTACCAGGGGGAACGTGCACCCTGCACAAGCAGCGCGCGACGAAAGCCGGCATCTGCAAGATCCGGCTTTTCTACTACCGTGGGGGCCTGCGCGCCCTTCTGGAATCGAAAGGAACCTCTCAGCGATGTTCGACAAACGACTGCTTGCCATGGCCCCCGAGGCCAAGCCCTCTATCATCGCCAGCGTCGTCCTGCAGTGGGTGGCGCTTCTGGCCAACATCGGCTTCGTGCTGACCGTCGGCTTGATCGCAGGATCGTTCCTCGACGGGTACGAGGACGCCGGCTGGCAGGGGCTCTTGCTGGCCGTTGCCGCGGGCGCTATCGTGGTGCGCCTTGCCTGCATGGCCGGCGCCCAGAAAGCTGGCTACAAGGCCGCCGCCGTGGCCAAGCGCGAGGTGCGCACCCAGATCTACCGCAAGCTGGTGGCCATGGGCCCTGCCTACACCGAGTCGGTAGCCACCGCCGAGGCAGTGCAGGTATGCGTGGAAGGAACCGAACAGTTGGAAGGCTACTTCGGGGCCTACCTGCCGCAGCTGTTCTACGCCGCCCTGGCGCCCCTGACCCTGTTCGTCTGCCTGGCGCCTTTGTGCCTGCCGGCCGCCGTGGCCCTGCTGGTATGCGTGCCGCTCATCCCGCTGTCCATCGTAGCCATCCAGCGCATCGCCAAGCGCGTCATGGGCGACTACTGGGGAGCCTACACCGACCTAGGCCAGACCTTCCTGGAGAACCTGCAAGGCCTCACCACCCTGAAGATATTCCAAGCCGACGAAGCGCGCCATGAGGCCATGAACCGCGAGGCCGAGCGGTTCCGTCGCGCCACCATGCGCCTTCTGTCCATGCAGCTGAACTCCGTGACGGCCATGGACCTGTTCGCCTTCGGGGGTGCCGCCGTGGGCATCATCGCGGTGGCCGTGAACTTCGCCTCCGGCGCGGTGCCGTTCTACGCGGCCTTCACCGTGCTGTTCCTGTCGGCCGAGTTCTTCCTGCCCCTGCGCGCTTTGGGGTCGTACTTCCATACCGCCATGGGAGGCATGGCGGTGGCCGAGAAGATGTACCGAATTCTGGACGCCCCCGCAGCGCCCCGGGGCAGCCATGTCATTCCACGCGGGGACGCCACCATGGCCTGCAGGAACCTGAGCTACTCCTACGACGGCAGCCGCACGGTGCTGCGCGACGTAGACCTGTGCGCGCCTACGGGCTCGCTTGTGGGCATCGTGGGGGAAAGCGGGTCGGGCAAGTCCACGCTGGCGGGCATCCTGTCGGGACGGCTCGCCGGCTACGAGGGTGACGTGAGTGTGGGCGGCGTGTCGCTGCGGGATGCTTCGCCGGCATCGGTGGCCTCGACGGTTACCGTGGTGCCCTTCGCAAGCTACCTGTTCAAGGGAACGGTGCGGTCGAACCTGCTGATGGCCGACCCCCAGGCAACCGACGCCGAGCTGTGGGACGCCCTGGCCCAGGCCCGGGTGGACGCCTTCGTGCGCGAGATGGGCGGTCTGGATGCGGCTGTTCTGGAAGAGGGCAAGAACCTCTCCGGTGGCCAGCGCCAGCGCATCGCCATGGCCCGGGCGCTACTGCACGACACCCCGGCCTACATCTTCGACGAAGCCACCTCTAACGTGGACGCCGACAGCGAGCAGGCCATCGTCGCCGCCATCCACGATCTGGCGCGCGCCAAGACCGTGGTGGTGATCTCGCACCGGCTGTCGTCGGTGGCCGACGCCGACGAGATCTACGTCATGGAAGCGGGCCGCGTTGCCGAGCACGGCCGCCACGCACAGCTGCTGGCTGCCGACGGCGCCTATGCGCGCCTATGGAACCAGCAGGCGAAGCTGGAGTCCTTCGCCGCAGCCCAAGATGCCGAAGAGGCTGCAAGCGCGATTGACGACGAGGTGGCTGCATCTGCCGCCGCACAAATAGATGCAACCAAGCGTCCTGCCCGCATAGGCGCCGGCGATGCCGGCATCCCGGACGACAGCCTTTCGCACCTGGGCGTCATGGCGGGGCTTATGAAGCTGGTGAGGCCGCTTGCCGGCTGGATGGTGCTAGCCGTGGTGCTGGGGGTGCTCGGCTTTCTGGCGGCCATCTTCCTCACGGTATTCGGCATGGAAGCGCTCATGGATGCGGCAGGCCAGCCCCAGGGCCCGGCGTTCACGGCGGCGCTCGTGCTAGTGGGAGTGTGCGGAGTGGTGCGCGGCCCGCTGCGCTACGGCGAGCAGATGTGCAACCACTACCTGGCCTTCAAGCTGCTGGCCCTGGTGCGCGACCGGGTGTTCGGCGCCCTGCGGCGTCTGGCCCCGGCGAAGCTGGAAGGCCGCGACAAGGGCGATTTGGTGTCACTGGTCACCGCCGACATCGAGCTTCTAGAAGTGTTCTACGCCCACACGCTGTCGCCTGTGGTCATCGCGGTTGCAGTGGCGGCCATCATGGTGGCCTTCTTCGCCAGCATCTCGCCCGCCTTCGCCTGGATGGCCCTGGCTTCCTACCTGGTGGTAGGAGCGGTGCTTCCCTGGATTGGGTCGAAGGCAAGTGGACGCGCGGGCCGGGCGATGCGCGAGGGCATCGCCGGTATGAACGCCTTCGTGCTGGACAGCCTGCGCGGCCTGCGCGAGACCCTTCAGTTCGGCCGGGCCGAGGAGCGCACCTCCCAGCTGACCGAGCGCATCAGCGCCCACGAAGCGGTGGAGGGGCGCCAGAAGGGGCGCACGGCCCTGTTCGCATCGGCCATCAACGCCGTGGTGTTCGCCCTGGATGCGGCCATGATATTGCTGGCCGGGTCGATGGTGTTCGCCGGCCAGGTAGAAGGTGGCGCGGCCTTGGTGGCTATCGCGGCGTTCATGTCGTCGTTCGGGCCGGTCATCGCGGTGGCGAACCTGGGCACCACGCTGCAGCAGACCCTCGCGTCGGGCCAGCGGGTGCTCGAGCTGCTGAGGGAAGAGCCCCAGACTCGGGAAGTGGCAGACGGTGTTAACCTGGGCGCCTTCACCGGTGCGGGCGCCCAAGGCGTGGACTTCTCCTACGGCGCCACCCCGGTGCTGCACGACGTGAACCTGGCCATCGAGCCGGGCTCCGTGGTCCAGATCGCCGGCCGCTCCGGCTCCGGCAAGTCCACCTTGTGCAAGCTGTTCCTGCGGTTCTGGGACCCCACCCGCGGCGTCGTCGAGCTTTCCGGCGATGACCTGAGGCGCATCAACACCGCAAGCCTGCGCGCGCACGAGAGCTGCATGACCCAGGAGACCCACCTGTTCGTGGGCACCCTGGCCGAAAACATCCTCATCGCCAAGCCCGACGCCACCGAAGACGAGCTTAAGGCGGCTTGCGAGCAGGCGGCACTGGGCGACTTCCTGGCACGACTGCCCCAGGGCCTTGACACGCCGGTGGGCGAGCTGGGAGACACGCTCTCGGGCGGCGAGCGCCAGCGCATCGGACTGGCCCGCATGTTTTTGCACGACGCCCCGCTCATGCTGCTGGACGAGCCCACCTCGAACCTGGACAGCCTCAGCGAAGCGGCCGTACTGCAGGCGCTGCGCGACGGCAAGGGCAACCGCACCATCCTGCTGGTAAGCCATCGCCGCTCCACCGCATCGCTTGCCGACCGCGTGGTGACCGTGGACCGGGGCCGCCTCAGCTAACGCGACGACCGAAGCGGAAGGTGGACACGGGGCCGCATGCAGCCATGCAGACGCTCCGTACCGCCGCACGCGGCTATCCGCACCCAAGCCGCTGCGCCCAAGGTCGGCATGCCGTTCGCGAATTCGTCGGCCACTTTCGCCGCATCCTGTGTGCTAAACTACTTCGGCCAATTTCATAGAACTGCAAACGACACATGTGGCGCCAAGCGGCGCGTAAATCTGATCACGGTACAGGTTGGTTTCTGCCGTGACGTGCGTCCGCTTTCGCCTGCCTGCGCCCTGATGGGTTTCCCGCCGCGCAACCGCCGCGGAAGGAGGAAACCCGTGTCACAACCCACCTCGTCCGGCCCTTCGGCCAAGCAGCAGAATCCGGCGGCCATCCTGTTCGTCGCCGCCTTCGCCGCATTTCTGGCCACCTTCAACGAGACGTTCCTCAACGTCGGCTTCGCCCCCATCATGGAGTCGCTGTCCGTAGACGTGTCCACGGTGCAGTGGCTGGCCACCGCCTACATGCTGGGCGCTGCGGTCATGGTGCCGGTGTCGGCCTTCGCCTACCGTTCGTTTTCCACACGCCCGCTGTTCTGCGCCACCACGGCGCTGCTGGTGATAGGTTCGGTCATCGGGGGCTTGGCGCCGAACTTCGCCGTGCTGCTGGTGGGCCGTATCGTGCAGGCGCTGGGCACCGGCATGCTCATCCCCATCGGCATGAACATCACCCTTGAGGTTGCCCCGCGCGAGAAGCTTGGCACCTACATGGGCATCATGGGCGCCATGACCACGCTGGGGCCCTCGTCGTCGGTGATCATCGCCGGTCTGATTCTGGCGGTGGCTCCGTGGAACATGCTGCTGTGGGTGTTCGCCGGACTGTCACTTCTGTGTTTGCTTGCCGGCGCCGTCATCCTGCGCGACATCGCGCACCTGACCCATCCGCGCCTCGACGCCCTTTCGGTGGCGCTTATCGGCATCGCGCTCATCGGCACACTCTACGGCGTGTCCACCGTGTTCGCCGGCAGCGTGGTCGTGGCCGCAATCGCCGCCGTAGTGGGCGTTGTGGCGCTGGTGCTGTTCGTCAAACGCCAGGGCACGCTGGACGAGCCGCTTATCGACCTGCGTCCGCTGAAGATCCCCGCCTTCGCCGTGGGCGTGGTGGCTAACATGATCTCGCTTGTGACCATCTTCGCCATGAACATCATCGTGCCCACCTTCATGCAGTCGGTGCTGGGCACCCCGCCGCTGGTGGCGTCGCTGACGCTGTTCCCGGCCATCCTGTGCTCCTGCGCCGCGTCCCCGGTTGCCGGCCGCATCTACGACAAGCATGGACCGGGCATCCTGCTGCCGGTCGGCTTCGCCTGCATCGCGGTGTTCTCGGTGCTGACCGCCCTGTTCATCGCCACGGCATCCCCGGTGCTGCTGGCCGTCATCTACATCCCGGTCATCTGCGGCTCGGCGCTCATCATCGGGCCGGTGCAGTCCTTCGCCCTGTCGAAGCTGCCCCCGCAGATGAACCCCCACGGCGTCACCGTCATGTCCACGGGCTTCCAGATTGCCGGCTGCTTCGGCTCGTCGGTGTTCACGGGGGTCTATGCCCTGGTGGGCGCCTCGTCTGCCGCCGCCGGGGCCGCTGCCGCCGATGCCGCCAACTCCGGCATGGTGGCCGCCGGCATCCTGGTGGGCGTCTTCGCCGTGGTGGGCTTCTGGCTGGCTCTGTGGATCCGCCGCGCAGCCCAGCAGCCCGCCGTGGCCGCCTCCGCCGGCGAGGGCGCCGCCTCCGCCCCTGCCGACGGCAACGCGAGCGCTTCTGCCCTGCCGGCCGCTACTCTTGCCGCGCTCATGAAGACCGACGTCTACACCGTCTCGCCCAGCACCCCTGTGGTGGAGGCCATGGAGCTCTTCGCGAGCAAGGGCATCTCCGGTGCGCCGGTGGTAGACGAGAACCGCCGCGTGACCGGCTTCGTGTCCGACGGCGACATCATGGGCTGCCTGGCCGATCAGGTGCCCGCCTTCAAGACCTCCTGGTCGTTCGTGGTGGAACGCGACAACGCCGACTTCGACGCCACGCTGCGCAAAGCCATGGCCCTGTCCGTGAGCGAGATCGCCACCAAGCGCGTGATCTCGGTTAACGTGAGCGACGACTTGGGCGAGGTGGCTCGCGTGCTGTCCGAGGGGCATCTGAAGAAGGCCCCCGTTCTGGAAAACGGCGTGATGGTGGGCATCATCAACCGCTCCAACATCACCCGCTACGCCATCGACCGCTACCACGCCGACCTGGCGGCCCAAACGGCCTAGGAAGCCCAGACCGCCCGGCGCCTCCGACGACGCATCGCCGGCACCCCGCACCTAAAGCGATCGGCCGCACCAGTCCCGCAGCCGCCGCGGCCCCATGCAACCGAAAGGGGCGGCACGCGCGCCGCCCCTTTCGTATCCGCAACCGCCGAAAAGGAGGATTGCCCTAGGCGAGGGCTTCGGCGACCACTTCACCAACGTTCTTGCCGAACACTTCGATATCGCACACGGCGTTGCCACCGATACGGTTGTTGCCATGGATGCCGCCGGTCACCTCGCCAGCTGCGTACAGGCCGGGGATGGGATTACCGTCCGCGTCCAGCGCTTCGTTGCGGGTGTTGATGCGGATGCCGCCCATGGCATGGTGGATGCCCGGCGCCACCTTGATGGCGTACATGGCGCCCGGCTCGAAGACGATGCAGCCTTCGGTACGGCCGAACTCGTCGGTCGCGCCGTCGGCGGTAATGGCGTTGTAGGCGTCGACGGTGGCCTGCAGCGTGGCCGGGTCCATGTCGAGCTTCTGCGCAAGGTCGGCCACATCGGAGCCCGTGGTCACGATACCGGCGCTGTCGTACTTGGCAATGGCCTTGTTGTTGTCGTACACCTGCTGGTCGAACATGCACCACGCATAGCCGCCCGGCTGCTCCTGCTCGGCCGCAGACACCTTGTCGCGGGTGGACATCTCGTCGAAGAAGCGGTTGCCATCGGCGTTCACCAAGATGGCGCCGCCACCGCGCACGCCCTCGGCAACCAGCGTGGAGGTCTCCTGCTCCACCGTGGGGTGGATCTGGATCTGGTCCATCTGGATGAGCTCGGCGCCTGCGTTCTCGGCCATAACGTAGCCGTCACCGGTGGCGCCGGGTTGGTTGGTGGTGACGTAGCCGGCCAGGTCGGGACGGTACTTCGTCACCATCTCCTGGTTGGCACCCAAGCCGCCGGTCGCCAGGATGACCGCCTGGGCGCCCAGGTTCTTCTCCTTGCCGTTCTCGTTCACCTTGATGCCCACCACAGCGCCGCTGTCGTCCGTCAGAAGCTCGGTGGCCTCGCAGTTCATGCGCACGGGGATGCCGCGCTCGTTCACGGCCGCCATCAGACCCGGCACCAGCGTGAGCCCCACGGCCGATCCGTCGGTAGGACGGTGGCAGCGCTTCACCGACATGCCGCCGGTCAGCGTGATGTTGTCCAGGGGGATGCCCAGGCTGTCAAGCCAATCGATGGCTCCCGCGGAATTGTCGCACATGAACTGCACCAGCTCCGAATCGCCGGTGTTGTGGCCGCCGTCCAGGGTTTCCGTGGCGAACAGCTCGTTGCTGTCCTCGATGCCCTGGTCCTTCTGGAACTTGGTCTCCGAAGCGTTCATGCCGCTCGACGAGAAGTTGGTGTTGCCGCCGGCCACGCCCATCTTCTCCAGGATCACCACATTGGAAAGCCCCTTGTCATGGGCGGCGATAGCAGCGGAAAGGCCTGCGCCGCCGGTACCCACGATCACAGCGTCGAACGTTTCGTCCATGGCGTCCGAGCCGGCGGCATCGTCGCCGCCCTTCGACGCGCCCGACGGAGCGCAGCCGTTCAGGCCCAGCACCGCCCATGCGCCGAGGGCGCCCACGCCCACGAGGAAGCTGCGGCGCGTCAGTCCGCCCAGCACGTACGAATCGGTCTTGGTGAAGTCGGTCTTGGTTTCCATGGTCGGCATCCTCCTTGTAGTCGCCACCGGCGCCCTCCGCGCCGCATTCAGATCCCTGGCTCGCCGCTTGCCCGATCCGCTTTGGATGACGTTCAAGCTAAGCGCACCATATCGCTGCGTGCGCGCATCACCTACGCCCCCCATGGGTGTTTTCTCCCGCGACGCCCATTACGCCCAAAAGGGGTGTGACGGGATGGGCGATGGGTTATACTGGGCATTCGTCATGAAACGGCGCGGCTGAAGGGAGGAAACCGTGGCCGATACCGCCTCGAAGCGGATCGCGGCGCCCGGCGGGCCGAGCCCGCTTGTCGCCCCGCCGGCCGTCCTCGCCTCGTCGTGTTGCCTCATCCTCATGTTCACAGGCGCCTGGACGTGCGACTACGCCGTGCTCTGCCTCGCGTCTCCCCCGGGCGACTACCTTTCCATACGCGGAACATCCCTAGCTGCCTACCTGCTGTTCTTCCTGCTGCTTTGCCTGGCGGCACGTCGACGCGAACGGCGGCGGGCAGCCGTATACGGCCTTTCGAGCGCCATCCTGCGCCGGGGCATAGCCTTGGGCTGCATCGGGCTGGTCGCAGGGTCTATCGCCCTGACGACGGCCGCCCCGCGAGACGACGGCGCGCTGCTGGCCCTCATCTTCCTGGTGAAGAGCGTCGGGCCGCCCCTGAGCGCCGCCGTGCTGCTGCTGTTCGCCTCTATGGCACCTGCTCGCGCATCGAAGGCCGCCGGCCTGGCCATGACCCTTGCGTTTCTGGCCGAATGCCTGCTCAGGCTCGCTTTCGAGCTGACATCCCTCGGTGGAGAGGCCGCGCTGATCTTCGGCGCGCTCTGCCAGATAGGCGGCTGCTGCGCCACCTCGGCGCTGGCCCGCCGCCACGGCTCGGCGCCCAACCCGCTGGACGACAGGCACGCGGCGGCGCAGCCCGGCTGGAGCCGCAAATCCCTCGTCAAAGCCCTGGCCTGCATCGCCGCCACGGCCCTGATGCTGGGCTACCTTCGCACGGGAGCTTCGCCGGGCAATTCGGTAGGAGCCATCGCCGCCGTCACGGTGTTCGTCGCCATCGCCGCCGGCGCCTGGTGCCTCCCGAATGCCGACACCCGCTCCCTGTTCGCCGCCGCAATCATCTGCGTTTCCGGCGCCTTCCTGCTGGAGCCTTTGATCGACCTTGCCGCGCCGCGGGCCAGCTCCGTGCTAGCCGACTGCGGTACCATCCTGTTCGAGATTCTCATCTGGGTCATCTCGGTATCTCTCGTGCGTACGCGGCTCAGGATGGTTCGCGCTGCCGCCGGGGCGCGGCTGGCAACGGTGTTCGGCCACTTCGCGGGTGCCGTAGCGGCCGCCTTGGCTGCCAACGCCGGCGCGCAGCTGCCCGAAGCGTCGCAGGCGACGTCGCTGGCGCTCGTGTTCGTCTACGTCGTGCTGCTGCTGGTCGTCGCCAGGGACTTCCCACTTTTCTCGCCAGCGGACCCGGCTACGGAAAGGGCCGCTTCGAGCCCCGGTGGCGCAAGCGGCGAAGAAGCCGCCGCAAGGATGCTTTCGGCTGCAGGGGCGCCCGCCCCAGACGGCGCGCACCGCGACGGCGATGCCGCGAGCGCAGGCGCAACCCCCGTCGACGAGGAGCGCTACTGGGCAGACCCATGCCGCGCCCTAGCCGACCGCTTCGGACTCACCCCGCGAGAGACGGAGGTGCTCGAACAGCTTGCCCAAGGCCGCGACCTGGCCTTCATGGAGGAGAAATTCGTGCTGTCGCGCAACACTGTGAAGATGCACGTGCGAAACGTCTACGCCAAGCTGGGAATTCACGGCAAGCAGGAGGCCATCGACCTCGTAGAAGCGACACGTCGCCGCTAATCGCCCGCATCGCCGGGCAAGATCTGCTGCCCTTCAACGCCGGCCAGCCCCGCCGCCGCTAGCCGGCCGCATCGCCGGGCAAGACCTGCTGCCGCCGGCTCCCGCGTCGCTGGCCTGCCCCGCCGCCGCTAGCCGCCCGCGCCGCCGGCCAGCCCCGCAGCCCCTTTCTGGCTGAAAAATCCGGCTTTGCACAAGGAAAGTGCCGCCCGACCATGCAAATCCGGAAAAATTAGCCATCCAGCCATGTAAAACCGAGTTTTTCAGCCATCGCCGATGCAAAAGCGGAAAAACCAGCCAAAAGTCGAAGCGCGCCGACGCACGACGCGAATTTCGGTCAGCGCTGCGGCGGCTAAGGCAGCTGCCGCGACAACGTCAGAGCTGCGAAGGTGGCAAAGGGTCGCGTCAATCCGCGCTCGCCAATGCGCACGCTTTGAAAAACTACCCATATCCGTTCATTTTGTCCAGCAAAATTCAACGCTATGAACTGGGCATTTCTGAGTTACAGCAGATCAAAAGCTCGAAAACCGCCGGACAAAATGAACGGATATGGGCACTTCGGCGACGGTGGGCGCCGGGCGGCAAAAGGGGCGAAGGAGGACGAAGAGGCGGGCGACGGCGAAGGAGGCGAGAGGAGCGAAGGGGGCAAAGGGGGCAAAGGGGAGCGCCGGATGACGAAAGGGGCGAAGGGGGGTGGGCGCCGGGCGGCAAAAGGGGCGAAGGGGGGTGGGCAGGGCGTCGCCAGCCCTCTATGCAGTCCCGTGCGCCCTAGGGAAGCTGCCGCAACAGGGCCAAAGCCGCCTGGGCCAAGCCGGCGTAGGGGGAATCGGGCGCCAGCTCGATGGTGCGCTCCATGAAAGCGGGTATCCAGGCACCGGCATGCTCTTGGACGAAACGCCGGGCCCGCTCGCCCCAAACGGCCGCTTCCCCGTCGTCACCACAGCGCAGAGCCTCAGCCTGGTGCGCGTACAGGTAGGATAGGAACTCGAACTCCTCGAACACGCTGTCGCAAGGCTCGACGCGGTCGTCCTTCGCCCGCACGCCCGCCTCGCGCATCTGGCGCTCGACGTCCAGCGTCACGCGGGATCGGAACAGCGCCGGGGCCTTGGAAAGCCCGCGCTGCACGTGCAGGAACGCGCTCTCGTAGGGGAAGATGGGCGTATGGCCGCCGGGGGCCAGGTACAGCAACGAATAGGTGCGCCGCATGGCAGCCAGAAGCCCGGCACCGTCGGCGCCCTCCCAAGGCGCAAGGGCTGCAGCCGCAACCGCTGCATCGCCCTCGGGCACGCCGGCGTCAGCCAGGCAGCTGCGCACGTCGCTTGCCACGGCGCCGCTTGCGACCCCTTCCGCGAACGCCGCATCGGGAAAGGCGAACGCGCAGTTCAGCAACTCGCAAGCATCGGCCACGCCAATGGCCCTGCGTACCGACTCCAACTCCATCCTCATCTCCCCCTCCAACGCAAAGGGGTGGCGCCGACAAAGGGCACCACCCCGCACATCGCAATCTACTGCAGGTAGTACACGTTCGGCTGCGTGCCGGCGCTCTCCATCAGAAACACCGTGTCGCGGCCCTGGATGGCCTTGGACACGTCCGAGTTCGGATCGTCCAAGTCGCCCCAGTAGCGGGCGCGACCCGGGCACAGCTGCATGCAGGCGGGCACCTCGCCGCGGTCGATCAGGTTCTTGCAGAACGTGCACTTCTCCACGGTGCCGGCCACATGGGGCGGCGCGTCGTGCTCGCCCACCACCACGTCAAGGTAGTACTCCGGCGACTTCACCAGCGTGCGCACGTTTTCGTAGGGGCACGCCTTGATGCAGGACTCGCAGCCGATGCACAGCTCGCTGTCCACCGACACGATGCCCGTCTCGGGGTCCTTCGACGTAGCGCCGGTAGGGCAAGCCGCCTCGCAGGCCGGGTTCTCGCAGTGCTGGCACTGCACGGGCAGAAACACCATAGTGCAGTTGGGGAAGGTGCCGCCGGCGTTGTCGTTGGCAAGGGCCCCCTTCACCACCGCGGTGCCGAAGGAGCCCTCCCAATCGCGATCGGGCTTGGTGTACACGATGTTGTAGGCGACGTCCTTGGGATTGTTGTTCGCAACCTTGCAGGCAGCAGCACAGGCCTGGCATCCAATGCAACGGCGCAGATCGATGGCCATTCCGTAACGAGTCATCTATCTCAGCCTCCTTAGAGCTTCTCGATGGCCACAGCGCAGTCGAAGTACGACTGGTTCCTGCATGCCTGGTTGTATTCATTGAACGTGGTGCGGGCAAGGTCGCCGTCGATGTGCTCGCGGGTAAGGAAGCTGCGCGGGCAATGGAGCGCACGGCGCTGCTGGCCAGGGTTGATGGTGGCGAGCAACGTAACCGAGCCGCGGTCGTTGTACAGGCGGATGGTGTCGCCTTCCTTGATGCCGTACTCGGCGGCATCCTCCGGGTTGATGCGGCAAACGGGCTGGCGCTCGAACTCCTTCAGGTAGTCCACGTCGTACCACTGGGTGTGGGCGCGGGTGCGCATGTGCTCGCAGCAAATGGTGAAGGGGAACTGCTCGCGCAAGGGATTCGACAGGTCGGCCTCCTTCGCCGGCTCCCAATAGCAGGCGAACTTCTCCTTCTCGATGTCTAC
This sequence comes from Eggerthellaceae bacterium, assembly GCA_910575165.1. Classification (GTDB taxonomy): domain Bacteria; phylum Actinomycetota; class Coriobacteriia; order Coriobacteriales; family Eggerthellaceae; genus Xiamenia; species Xiamenia aquisgranensis. The sequence goes on along the minus strand of CAJTDS010000002.1, from coordinate 65,181 downwards.
TTCCTGGCCCATGTTGTAGTCCGGCGCTGCCGTTTCGCGATAGAACATGGCGCGTCCGGACGCCGTACCGAAGATGCCGCCCTCGAAGGCAATGGTGGGATCGTTGGAGCACTTCAGGTAGTTCTTCTCGCGAATCTTGTCGATGGTGATGCCGTTCTCCACGCCGTAAGGAGTGGTGAGCAGCACATTGAGATACTCGTCGTCGGTGAAGTCGAAGAAGTCGCCGTAGCCCATGGCGTCGGCGATCATGCGATAGATCTCGGCGTCGGGCTTGCTCTCGTACAGCGGCTCAACAGCCTTCTCGTTCCACAGCAGGTACGGGTTGGTGTAGTAGCGGACGCGCAGGTCGGCGTTCTCGAACCAATGACATGCCGGCAGCAGGATGTCGGCGTAAAGGGCCGTGTCGTTCATGGTCATGTCCTGGACCACGAAGAAGTCCAGCGCCTTCAGCATCTCGATGGTACGGTTCTGCTCGGTCTGGTTCGACACGATGTTGGTGCAGGACACGTAGAACGCCTTGATGGGGAAGTCCTCTCCCATCTTCTTGCCCGTAAGTACGATATTGTTGCAGAAATCGGTCCAGTTCAGAATCGCACCGATACCTTGCGGCGCCTCGCCGGAGGAGCTGGGCATGGTGATGGCGGCTTCAACGTTGCCCTCGCCGAAGTTCGGCTCACCGGTGAACAGGCCCGAACCGCTGCGCCCCATCTGGCCTGCCACCAACAGCAGCGCGTTGACGCACTTGGAGCTGTACATACCGTTGTTGTAGTGGTTCAGCCCGAACTTCATGCCGGTCTGCACGTCGCCTTCCTGAGTGTACAGATGGGCCAGATGCTGGATGTCCTCGGCGCTCACGCCGGTCACCTCGGTGGTGCGCTCCAGGGTCCACGGCTCCACGGCCTCGCGAATCATGTCCATCTCGGTGCGCACCTTGATGCCCTCGATCTCGGGCACGTTGCCAAGCGCCGGCCTTACCGCTTCGGCGGGCAGCGCGGGGGCCTGGGTCTCCTCGTCCCACACCAACTGCGGGTCCACGGTCACTTCCTGGCCCTGCGCATTGGTAGTGGTGGTAGGCTCGACGCCAAGGTCGCTCATGCGCAGGAACATGCCGTCCTCTTTGACCAGGTAAGGAGCTTCGGTATGGTCGCGAAGGAAGTCGGTGGCCTCCCAGCCTTGCTCTAGGATGTAGCGGATGGCCCCCAGCGCCAAGGCGCCATCGGTAGCGGGATGCACGGGAATGAACCAGTCGGCCTTGGAAGGCATGGTGCGGAAGGCGATGTCTATGACCACCAGCTCGGTGCCGTTGTCGCGTGCTTCCAGGAAGAAGTGGGCGCGCTGTTTGTCGGACACGGCGATGTCGCCGCCCCAGATCACATGGTGCTTCGCATTGACGGTATCGGAGCAACGGTTCGCATAAGGCCCAGCGCCGAACATGTAAGCCCAGGCCATGGGCGTAGCGATGTCACGATCGGGCAACACGCGACTACCGCCCATGACGGCGAGCAGGCGCTTCATGAGCGAGCCTTCCGGCGCCGCGCCGCCAAGGGTTGCCGTGTTGCCGCTGCCCAGGAACATGGCGATGGACTTCGGCCCGAACTCCTCGGTGTAGGCCTTGAACTTGTCCGTGACCTCCTTGATGGCCTCGTCCCAGCTGATGCGCTCGAACTTGCCCTCGCCGCGCTCGCCCACGCGGCGCATGGGGTACTGCAGGCGTTCGGAGCTGTAAACGCGCGCCGGCTGCGTGAGGCCCTTGGGGCAGATGCGGTCGAATTCGGGCCCGTCGTCGAAGTGGCCAGCCGTGGTGCGCACTACCTGGCCGTCACGCACGTGGACGTTCAGGTAGCAGCCCTGGCCGCACTGAGCGCGGCAGGCGCCGGCGAAGATCTTGGTCTCGGGAACCGGAACCGCGTCGGCCTTCACCTGGGTATCGCCCTGCGAGGAATCGGCTACTTGATCGGCGTCGATCTCCTTCAGGTTGTCGGTCTGGGAGCTGCAGCCCACCAGCGCACCGGCAGCGGTGAGCGCAGCCGCACCCTTGATGAAGCTTCTGCGGGTGAACCCCTGCGTCGTTTGTTCAGCCATAGGTCTCCTCCTGTCGAAATGGCCGAGCACTCGTCTTCGCCTGCACCCACGAGGGGTACGAGGGGGACGGCCCCTCGCTTCGGCAAGCTGAAAAGCCCTCTCCCCGGGCTTCTGAGAGCAACTTTACGGCTGGGGTCGAAACGAAGCTATAAATCGGCCGTTAGTTTTGGTCCGTTTCGGGAAACCGCCGGTTAAAAAAATCTTAACGGCAGATAAATCACCTGGTCAAACCGGTATCAACAGAGCTGCTCCACGGCTTCTGCCATCTTGTAGCCCACCCGCTGAACCGTCAGCAAGTACCTCGGCTCGGAAGGGTTCTCCTCAATCTTCTCGCGAATCTTGCGCACGAATACGGTGATGTTGTTAGTGGGCTTGAGCCCCTCGTCGGACTCTCCCCACACGTGCTCCTGAATCTGCTGGCGGGTGAACACCTTGCCGGGATGGGCCGCCAAGCAGGCAAGAATCTCGAACTCTTTGGTGGTGAGCGGCACCACCTGCCCTCGAAGCCGCACCTCGTACTCCCCGAAGCGTACCTCCAGCTCCCCGATACGCGCCGACCCCTTCCGGTTGTGCACGCGCGAGAAATCCAGGTCCTCCTTGTGGCGACGGATGTTCGCCTCGATGCGCAGCAGCAGCTCGGCGGCATCAAAGGGCTTCGTCACATAATCATCCCCGCCCACGCGAAAACCGATGCTCTTGTCCACGATATCGTTCTTCGCCGAGAGGAAGATGACGGGCACGCGCCGACCCTCTTCGCGAATGCGGGAGCACAGGTCGAAGCCGTTGATGCCCGGCAGCATGACGTCAAGCAGCAGCAGGTCGGGCTTCTCGCGGGCCAGCAACTCCATGCCGCTCACTGCGTCGGCCGCCCCCACGTAGGCGTAGCCGTTGGTCACCAGAAGCTCCTCCAGGGCCTGGCGCAGCTCCTCCTCGTCGTCGATCACCATGATCTTGTACATTAACGTCTCCTTGCCCTCGCTCGTCTTCCCGCCTCGGCTGAACGCGCCGGCCCGCATCCGGTCGCGCCGCCCGCATCCCGCTCGACCGCGCGACCCGCCTGCTCAGCCGTACACGCCGCCGTCGCCCGTCACATGCGCCGAATCACTCGTCCCCGTCCACAATCAGATTCGCTGGGATGGTTATGGTGAAGGTGGCGCCCTGGCCAAGCCGGCTTTCCACCGACACCGCGAATCCCTGCAGGTCGGCGTACTCGCGCACCAGGGCAAGGCCCAGCCCGCTTCCCGCGTACTTGCGCGTAGAAGTGCTGTCCACCTGCACGAAGCGTTCAAAGATGCGCCCCTGGTCCTCGTCGGCGATACCGATGCCGGTGTCGCTCACGGCGATCACCACCGCCGCCGGCTTCTTCGCAAGCGTCACGCGCACGTCCACACTTCCGCCATCGGGCGTGAACTTGATGGCGTTGCTGGCCAGATTCTCCACCATGCGGGCGGTCTTCTCGTAGTCGCCCATCACCAGCGGCACATCCGAAGCTACCGATGCGGAGAAGGACACCTCGTAGCGGGTCGCCAGCGGCGCCATGGTACCGCGCACCAGTGCCACCACGTCCCCCAGGTCCATGGGCTCGCACGTGGCATGCACGGTGCCAGCGTCGGAGCGGGCGATGTCCAGCATGTCGTTGATCATGGTCAGCAGGATCTGGCTGTTCTTCTCCACGTGATCCCAGGCGCGCCGCTCCTTGTCGCTGTCGGGGCCGCACGCGTCGCGCGATATCTGGGCGAAGGTGATGATGGAGGTCAACGGTGTGCGCAGCTCGTGGTTCACCATGGACAGCATGTCTGACTTGAACTGCGTTTCCTGCGCCAGCTCGCCGTTGAGCTTCTCCAGAGAGTCGCGCTGGCGCTCCAGCAGCTCGTTGGCCTGGCGCAGCTCGCCGGTGCGCACCTGCACCTGCGATTCCAGATGCTCGTACATGCCGCGCAGCTCGCCCGCCATGCCGTTGAACTCGTCGATGAGGCTTCCCACCTCCTTCGCCGCATTGCCCTCGTCGACATAGGTTTCCAGGCGGCCTTCGCCCATCTCCTCGAACGCGCCATGCAAACGCCCTAGCGGCTTCATCACGAACTTGGTGGTGGTCAGATACACCACCCCGCCTATCACCATCATGAGCAGCAGGAAGAACAGCGTGTCGTGGATGACGTTCTCCCGAAGCGCTTGCTGCTGCTGGTCCATGGGAATGACGATGCTGATGGCACCGCCAACGCCGCCCCGTTCCCAGCCCTCCTTCGCGTGCCCCGTTATGTCCAGCTCGCCGGCCGGAGAGCCGTGGCACTCCAAGCAGCTCTCGTCCACCTCGAGCGCCTGCATGTAACGAAACCGCTGCTCGCCGTTGTAGTCAGCCACGCCGTAGCGTTCCGTCACCGAAGAATCGACGTAGAACGTCGCCAGGGCTTCCGACTCGAACGCGTCGGGGATATCCTGCTCGCTGCGAGGGTCGAAGTTCGTGTAGCGGATGGCGTAGTCGCTGCCCACGGAGAACAGGCGCCCCACGCTTTTGCCCACCACGGCGCAATGGAGGCCTTTGAACTCGTAGGTGCCGTCGGAGGTGTTGTTGATGGTGTGTTGCGAGTTGTCCATGAACTGCCACACCGCGTCCATCTCCCGAGCGAAGGTGCGGGCCTCTTCCAGCAAGGCGGCCTCGGCCTGGCGCTGCTGGGAGCCGATATCGAACATGACGAACGCGAAGAACGACAGGGAAAACGCAGCCGTAAGCACGGCCAAATAGATGGTCTTCAGGCTGAACCTGCGATGTCTCATGGCTCCCCGTCTTCGCCAAAACCCTCCGCCTACGCGCAGTCCCGGGAATCCTACCATACCGACTCACCGAGTTCAAAGGAGTCGCGAGGTCAGCAATTGCTCTACCTCAACGCCCTGAACACCTTCTCCCCTCACAGTGAGCTCATGCGATAATCCCTGATGGCAACCAAGGCCGCGTCGGCAAAGCGGGCAATAGCATCTGCTTGGACCCGCCGGCCGTCCTCCCGATAGCGAAGCGAGACGTCGCGTCGGCGGCCCAGTCGCAGACCGCCGATGGACAGCTGTACGCTACCCGGCACTTGACGCTCCTCGGTCCGCACCCGCACATCCGAACCGCCCAGGGCCCAGGCCGCCAATCCCGCATCCCGCCAGCTGCCTGTCTCCTGGTAGACCGCTAAAGCAACCAATGAACCGAATCCATCGTCGGCTTCCTCGACCACCTGCATGCTCCGCTCGGTCCTGCCGAGAGCGCCCGTGGACACGATATGGGACTGCTTGGTGAAATAATGTTTCTGCCCGCCTACGGAAATGCCCCAGCGGTACAGTTCCCACACCCCCGAGCCATCCGTAGCCCGAAAGCTCGCAATCACTTTACCGGCACCGCTGCTATCCTCCGCCATCCCCATAGCCTCCCGCTATCGAAAGACCCCGCATTTTGTGTAGCCCATTCGATTGTGACAGAAGCTGCGCCGTTTGTCGCGTCGGCAGGTGACAGAGGGTCACACCGAATGGCATTTTTTCGCGAAACGGGGTGGCAGGGGGACGCGGACCCCTTTTGGAGCGGCCAAGATATCTTGGCCGCTCCACCTACAGCAAACTAGCGAGGCTAAACCTCGGCGCTCATGGTTCTTCCGGCAATGAGGCCGTAGCCGATCGCCTGCGTCAAGCCGACGCGATACATGGCGCCATCGCGATTCTCTACGCTGCCGGTAACGTCGCCTGCAGCGTAGAGACCCTTGATGGGAGAACCATCCTCGCGCTGCACGTGGCACGCCGGGTCAATCATGAGGCCGCCTTGCGCGATGTAGGGAGTCGGCGTGACCTTGATCGCGTACATGGGGCCGTCGACCAGCATGGTACGCAGCTTGACGTTACCGAACTCGTCCTCCGTTCCGTTTGCGACGCACGCGTTAACCGCATCGAGGGAGGCAACGAGTTCTGGGAGGCCAAGCTTCTCGGCGAGATCGCGGTAGTTCTCCCCTTCTGTCGCGTCGCCCGTTTCAAGCAAAAACGTGTAGTCCAGGCGGTACGAGTTGCCGGAGGGGACCATCCCCTGGCGAGATATCTCGTCGAACACCCAGTAAAAATCCGTGGAATCCTGCTCCTTGAACTGCCTCAGGGCCTGCTTGTACTCCAGACTCTCGCTGACGAATCGACTGCCGTTTCCGTTCACGACGACACCCGGACACACGTAATGGATGTAGGATATCTCGGCATTCGACACAGCTCCAGAGTAGTGGCTGGTAACGCCTTGATCCATGGCAACAAGAGCAGCCCCCACATCTTGCCCCATGAGCATCCCTTCGCCCGTCGCCCACGGCGGAGCCATGATGGTGAATTTCAGGTCATCGGGCTGGTACTGCTTCATCAGGTCTTTGTTGTAGGCATAGCCACCGCTGGCAAGCAGAACCGCCTTAGACGAGACGTTGTAGGTTGTGCCGTCCGCACCTTCGGCAACAAGCCCCCTCACGGCATCGCCGTCCATGACCAGCTTGGTCACCGGCGCTTCGGTGATGATATTGACCCCAAGCTGATAGGTGAGGTAGTTGGTGATGATATCCAGGCAGAATTTGCCGCCGATAGAGAACGCGCCCGGCGCAAGCTGCGGAGCCGGCCAGTCACTAATCGGACAAAAGCCCACGCCGATATTGATCATCTTGTCCGTCGCGTCGCGAACCGCTTCGAACATGGGCTTGATGAAAGGCATGTCGGGGTTGTAATAGGGGCTATCGGGTTCGATTCTGCCGTTGAGGTACTGATCAAGCTGAGCCTGCATAGTGTTCCAGCCCTCGAAGATCTGCTCCGGCCCCCACGCCTTCTGAATGATCGTCTCCTGAGCGTTCCAGGCCGTGCTCGTAATGGGAAGGCACCCTCCGACATAGGGCATCTTCTCGAAAACGATGACGTTCTTCCCATCCTCTGCCAGCTGCCAAGCCGCCATAAGCCCAGCCATGCCCGCACCCATGATGGCGACGTCGCACTCCTTGGACACATCGCTTTTCTGGAGTTCGGGCGCCACGTAGCCCTCGAAATCGCGCGCATCCCCACCGGCATTGCCTATAGCCTCGCGGACGGCATTCCGAATCGCCATGCTCGTCAGCGTGGCTCCGGTCACGCAATCGACATCGACGAACTGACTTTCGACGATTCGCTGCGGCATGGCCTTCACGGCGGCTTCGCCGATAACATAGCTTTCGCGGTTGTTGAGCACGGCCACTTCGGCAATCTTCCCATCGGCAATCACGGTTTTAACGTTGATGGGGCCATGCATGCTCACCGCCTTCGTCAAATAGATTCCGTCGGTGAACACATCGGGGGCAGCAACCGCATCGGTCTTCTTCGCATCGCCCTCTTCCGCACGACCGTCCCGATCGTTGTCTTCTTTCGCGCCGTTGGCTCCCGATCCGCTGCTGCAGCCAGCCAAAATACCCGCCGCTGCAATGCCTGCCGTTCCCGCAGCCGCGCTCGCGAGAAACGCACGCCGGCTCATGGAGCTGTCGATACCCGTTTTCGTCTCCCTCATATCAACCCTTCCTTTCCTTTCGCTCGCCTGCCCTTCGCAGACTCCCAACAGCTGGCCGAACGACCTTCCTCGCTCATTCGCACACGGCCGCTTCGACCTAGAAGGAGTCTATCGGGAGGCAACCACCGCCCAAGGGCCCATGGTTGCGGAAATAATGGGTAAGCAGCGTCATAGGGTTTGGTATTTCTTAGGTATAGATCATGTGAGCAGGCATGATGACGAAGGCCTTGAAACGGCGCGAAACGAGGGAAGCGCGGTTGTGCCATAATAGCGACAAGGAAGGAATCAACCAACGCATAGGGGGGGGGTGACGCCAGTATGTCTCTCAAGAGCTCAGCTCGCAAGGGGAGGGAGCCATGGGCGAGACCCGCCGTGCTCTCGCCTGCAGATGCCCCTCTTGCCGCTCTCGTTATTCTGGGGTTCGGACTACTGCGAACATGGAGCTTGATAGGCGGCTCGCCCACACTGTTCATACCTGCCCAAAGCATGCTACTGGCAGCGGAGCGGTCCGCAGCGTTTGGGGAAGACGTCGTCTATGCCGCAGTGCTCATCGTCCTCAGCATCGTTGTGTTGAGAACGAACCGCATCAACCGAAAAGCGCTCATGGTTGCCTCAACCGCAATTCTCTGCCTCGGCGTTGGGCTGTTTCTGCTCGCCCCGCTACTCGGGGCGCAGGCGTTTCCTCTCTCGATAGCCGGCCGCGTTATGTTCGCCAGCGCCGCGTGCATCGCCGTGCTTTGGGGAGAGCAGCTGTGCTCGGTAGGCATTCGCGCCTCTCTGCTGGTCATCGCCGGCTCGTATGCGTTCTCCTACGTCGGGACGCTGATCTTCGTCGCCACGCCGCCTTTCGTGGTCGAAGCCGCGCAACTGCTGCTTCCGGCCTTGTCGGCAGGCGTCTGGTTTGCCGTGGTGAAGCGCGCAGGCGCTTGCGACGAAAGCACGGCTGATGGGCTGCAGGGGCGCAGTCGCACCGTCCCCTACAGAGTGTTTCTAGGCGTAGGGATATTCGGCGCAGCCCTGCTCCTGACCAACGGCCTGTCCGAAGGCAAAACCGGAGCGCCCGACGAGTTCCTCACGCTCTATGTGGGCCTGGCGGTCTCGCTGTGCATCGCCGGCATTGCGGCGTTCCTGCCGCGCAACGTGGACCTCACCTTCGTCTTCAGGCTTATGCTTCCCGTCATCGTGATATGTACGTTTCTCGTGTTCGCCATCGAGGCCGATCAGCAACCCTACGAGGTGGTGGCGATTGGATTCGGGTGGACCTTCTTCATCATTTTCGCCTGGGAAATATGGTGCATCGCCGCCGCGAAAACGACCGTTCCCCCGCTGGCCGCGTTCTCTCTAGGGTCGGCCATCCTTTCCTTGTGCACGCTTGCTGCGGAGGGGCTGAGAGCCCTTGCCGCACTTTTCAGCGTCGACAGCCTCTTCATCATTGCCTCCATCTGCATTGTTTCCATCCTCACGTCTCTGTTCCTGCTGAACGAGCAGAAGGTTCGCGAGGTGGTTCAAGACCAGAGGGCCCTACTCGATAGAGCCGACGAGGGCGCATGCCGCCTGTGCGTGGAGCGAATGGCCGCCGAGATCAAGCTGACCGAGCGCGAAAAGGAAATCGCAATTCGCGTGCTCCAAGGGAAAGACAATGCCGCCATATCCCAAGAGCTTTTCATTTCCAAGGCAACGCTCTACACGCACCTGCGAAACATGTACAAGAAAGCAGGCGTTCACAGCCGCCAGGAATTTTCGAATCTGATGAATCGTTATTGCTAGCATCCGGCACGCTCATCAGCCGTGAGCGGCGTCGAATTGCTGCCTCCCGCCCCCCTTCAACCCGCCCCCCTTTCGCCGGCTACGTCATCGACGCCAGCCACGCGTAGCCACCGGATGGCTCCCCTACCGCCTCTTCACCGGCTACGCCATCGACGCCAGCCACGCGTAGCCACCGGATGGCTCCCCTACCGCCTCTTCACCGGCTACGCCATCGACGCAAGCCACGCGTAGCCACCGGATGGCTCCCCTACCGCCTCTTCCCTGCCGCTCGCCATCCCTCTTGTCGACTTCTATTCGTTTTTTCGCAAAGAGGCGAGTTTTTCTATGAGGGCGGGGAGTCCTATCGACGACTTTTTGGCTGATATCTCCGGTTTTGCATGAGAGGGGCGGCCCTTTCCTATGCAAAAGCGGAGATATCAGCCAATCGGCCATGCAAAACCGGAGTTTTCAGCCATCGCTGATGCAAAAGCGGAGAAACCAGCCAAAAATCGAGGCTCCCAATACGGCGAGGCAAGGGGCACCGGGGGGGTGGCCCCTTGTAGCCCTTTGCAGCCCTTGGCACTATTCTGCTGTTCGTACGGAACCGCGCCGTCGTCCGTCGCCGCCCTTCGGGCGTTTGGCACAATGGGACGAGCCGAACATTTGAGGAGCCGCCATGAACCTCTTTCCATCCCTCTCCCCCGAAGAGGGCAGCAACCACCCTGCATCCAGCAGCGGCAGCGACTTCCTCGGCCAGCTGCAGCGCCGTCGCGAGGATGTGGCCACCCAGGTGGTGACGCGCCTGGCTGCTAGCGACGAACTCACTGCCGCAATCCAGCGTAACGTCGCCCCCTACCGCCGGCTCATGACTTACTACGAGTGCGCCATGATGGAGGCGGAAACAAAGTTCCGTGTGCTGGATGCGGAATTCGGCCTGCAGCACGACCGCAACCCCATCGAGTCCATCAAGACGCGCCTGAAGAGCACCGACAGCCTGGCGAAGAAACTCTCGCGCAAGGGCTTCCCTCTGTCCGTGGAATCCATCGAGCGCAACATCTTCGACGTGGCCGGCGTGCGCGTGGTCTGCACCTTCCCCGAAGACATCTTCACGCTGGCCGACGCGCTGCTGGCCCAAGACGACGTACGGCTGGTGGAGCGGCGCGACTACGTGAGCAACCCCAAGCCTAGCGGGTACCGCAGCCTGCACCTCATTATAGAGATCCCCATCTTCCTTGAGCGGGAGAAACGCCTGGTAAAGGTGGAGGTACAGCTACGTACCATCTCCATGAACTTCTGGGCGTCGTTGGAACACCAGCTGCGCTACAAAAAGAGCCTGCCCGAAGCCGAGGCCCAGGCCGTCGCCAACGAGCTGGCCGACCTGGCGGAAACCGCAGCGAACCTGGACGCACGCATGCAAGCCCTGCGGACCTTCCTGGACAACGCCAAGGAGACCGACGAGTAGCCGCGCTGCGCGATCGCGCGTTCGACCGGCGGCTCCTGCAACCTGCTATGATGACCGCAACAAGGGGGCGATTATGACGCGGTACTTCGAATACGGCGAAGTCGAGCTGGCCCATCTGCGGGCGGCCGACCCGAAGCTGGCGGCGGCCATCGACGCCATCGAAGCGCGCGGGCACATCCGCCGCGCCATGGACGAGGACCTGTTCCAGTCCGTCGTGCGCTCCATCGTGGGGCAGCAGATCTCCACCGCAGCTCAAGAGACTGTTTGGCGGCGCATGGTGGAGCGGTTCGGCGCTGTCACGCCCGAAACCCTCTGCGCCGCAAGCGAGGAAGACGTCCAGGGCTGCGGCCTTACCTTCCGCAAAACGTCCTACATCAAGGACTTCGCCGCCTCTGTGCGCGGCGGGTGCTTCGATCTGGACGCGGTGGCCGCCATGGACGACGAGGCGGCTATCGACGCGCTCTGCTCCATCAAGGGCATCGGCCGCTGGACGGCGGAGATGATTCTGCTGTTCTGCCTGGGGCGGCCGGACATCCTGAGCTTCGGCGATCTGGCCATCCAGCGGGGCATGCGCATGGTCTACCGCCACCGCGCCATCACGCCGCAGCTCTTCGCGAAGTACCGCCGGCGCCTGCGTCCCTACGGCTCTACCGCCTCGCTGTTCTTCTGGGAGGTCTCCCACGGTGCCATCGAGGGTCTCACCGACCCGGCGCCGAAGAAACGCCGCTCCTAGAGAGTGGCGAAGCGGTGCGCTAGCAGGGCGAACACGGGTAACGAGGATGCGCACTAGCGGGGCGAACACGGGTGAAGCGTCGGCACCGCCGTCCGATGCCAAAGGGTCACACCACGTGGCAAAAAACTATGGCATTTGGTGTGACCCTTTGTCACCCTTTATCGCTTGCCGCATCTGTTGTGGAACAATAGGCGAACTAACGCACTGGTACGACAACGAGAGGAAGATGGGCGTATGGACATCGTTTTGCTGGAGAGCCTGGGCGTTTCTGACGCCGTGATCGAAGGCCATGCGCAGAAGCTGGCCGCGATGGGCCACAGCCTGGCCGTTTGCGAGCGCAGCGCCGACCCCACCGTCCAAACTCGGCAGATCGGCCACGCCGAGGCCGTCATCCTGGCGAACATGCCCCTGGCTGCCGAAGCGGTTGCCGCCGCACCCAACCTGCGCTTCATCGACGTGGCGTTCACCGGCGTCGACCACATCCCGCTTGACGTCTGCCGCGAGCGGTCCATCGCCGTCAGCAACGCGTCGGGCTACGCCACCCAGGCCGTGGCCGAGCTGACCATCGGCTTCATGATCGACCTGCTGCGCAGCGTGGACGCCGCCCAGGTGCGCTGCCGCGAAGGCGCCACGAAGGCGGGACTGCCTGCGAACCTGCTGGCGGGAAAGACCGTGGGCATCGTTGGCGCCGGCGTCATCGGCAAGCGCGTGGCGCAGCTTGCCAAGGCCTTCGGCTGCCGCACCCTAGCCCACAACCGCCGCCCCGTAAGCGACCCGGCTATCGACGAGTCCGTGTCGCTAGACGAGCTGCTGCGGCGTTCGGACATCGTCACGCTGCACTGCCCGCTTACCGCCGACACGAAGGGGCTTATAGGAGCCGAGCAGCTGGCGCTCATGAAGCCGACGGCGCTGCTGATCAACACCGCACGCGGCCCCGTGGTGGACGCCGATGCCCTGGCCGAGGCCCTGCGCGAAGGACGCATCGCCGGCGCTGCCTGCGACGTGTTCGACCAAGAGCCGCCGCTACCCGCCGACTGCCCGCTGCTGCACTGCCCGAACATCCTGGTCACGCCGCATATCGGTTTCTACACCGCCGAATCCATGGAAGAGCGCGCCGAAATAGTCTTCGACAACCTCTATGCGTGGCTGGGCGGCCACCAGCAGAATGCGGTTCTCTAGCGCCTGCGGCATCGCGCAGGCTGCAGGCGGTTAGCGAGCGCGACGGCGAAGGACGCGCAGAACGAGCCAGGCCAGAAGCACGCCGATCAGGGCGCCCGCGGAATCCACCAGCACGTCGGTGACCATGCCGGCGCGGGCGGGGACGAACAGCTGGTGGAACTCGTCGGTGGCCGCGTACAGGGTAGCGAAAGCCCAGGCCAGAGCTGCAGGTTTACCAAGCGCGGCAACTTCCATCCGCGCCCACCGACGATAGGTAAGCAGATGAGCGAAGGCCAGCACGGCCAGCAGCGCGTACTCGGCCATGTGGGCGCCTTTGCGAATGGGCAGCTGCAGCGCCTCTATGGCCGCATCCCGGGCAGCACCCTCGAAGGACGAGCCGGTCAGGGCGCTCCACGCCGACAGCAGCCCGTCGGCCACGGTGCGGCTCATGCCGCCGGAGTCGGAGCCGGTCTGGGCCGAAGCGGAGAAGATCACCATCATCCACACAATTACGGCCGCACCGGTGACCCATCGCAGCGCACGGCGTCGGGAAAGCGCCATGCTACAGATCCTCCCCGTCGGCCGCGTCGGCGCTCGCATCGACCGTGCCGTCGGCTGCATTCGCAGTGCCGGCCGGCCCATCCGCGCCGCCCCGGGCCTCGGCTCCCCTCGCGCCCGCCGCCTCCCGCCGACGCTGACGTTCGGCCTCAAGCTTGCGTTGCGCTCGTTCCTCCTGCTCGGCAGCTACCTGGTCGATTGCAGCCTCCACGCTGCTCTTGATGCCGAAGAGCGTTCGCTGGGAGCACAGTCGCGGCTGCGCCTCGCCCCGGGCCTCGGCTCCCAGCTGGTCGCGCAACCGCGCCCATCTTTTCTCGAAATCGTCCATGGGCCGATTATATCCCAGCTCGCCCTATCGCCGGCCGGTCCCGCAAAGCCCACACCGCACGGCTGCAAGAGCTGGCGCCTTATCCGCAGCCCGGCCTCCCTCACTCTCCCCCGAAACTGGTGCTAGCGCATGTGCGACCAGTGTGCCAGCCGATTCGCCCGCCACCACCGCAACCTTACGAAAACGTTCGCAGCCGGTAAGCGCAATCGATGGCACGCTCCGCCCGAGCGCCGTACAGTGCGAAGCATCCGCAAAACCCAGGGAGGCACTATGTTCGTAAAAATCGCATTCGGCAACATCAGACGCTCGCTTTCGGACTACTCCGTCTACTTCTTCGCGTTGGCCCTTGCCGCATGTCTGCTGTACAGCTTCACCGCCTCGGGCGACTACCTGCTCTCCCTGGACCTTACCGACGACCAGCGCGGGTTCTACGAAACCTGCTCGTCGATCACCCAGGCGTTCTCGGTGTTCTCCGTAGTGGTGTTCGCTTTCCTCATCGTGTACGCCAACCGGTTCATCCTGCGCCGCCGCTCCCGCGAATTCGGGCTCTACCAGCTGCTGGGCATGGAGCCGGGGTTAGTCGCACGCATCCTCTGCTACGAGAACGTGCTGGTAGGGCTCCTGTCGCTGGCTGCCGGCATCGGAGCGGGCGTGCTGCTGTCGCCCCTCATGGGGTCCGTGACGGCCTTCGTGTTCAACGCACCCTGGGCCTTCCGCATCGCCCTTTCCCAGAACGCCGCCCTGTGGACCGCCGAGTGCTTCGCGGCCATCATGGCTGCCGCAACGCTGCTTTCAGTCCGCGATCTGGGAAAGCGCACGCTCATCTCGCTGATGGACGCCGCCAGCGCCCCCGAGAAGATCCAGCGTATCCGGCTGTTCCCGCCCGTGATGCAAGGCATCGTGGCCGCTGTGCTGCTGGCGGTGGTGTGGGGCATGTGCATCCTGCAGCCGGTGCAGTTCATCATGCTCATGATTCCGCTGGGATTCGCCGCTGTGTTCGCCACGGGCATCGTCTTTCGCCTGCAGGCGCAGCGTCGGCCGCGTCGCGCGCGCAATCATCCCGACCGCTACTGGCAGGGGCTTCGCTGCTTCACCCTGCGCCAGATCGAGGAGCGCGTGTCCTCTGGATCGAACGCTCTGGCATGCACCTGCGTACTTTCGGCCGTGGGCATTTGCATGATGGTGGCGGGATTCGCCTTCAGCGTGGGCATGCGCGGGCCGGGCAGCAGCGCGGGCCTGGCCGACACCATGGCGCCCGTCGGCTTCATCGGCATCTTCTACGGAGCAACGTTTCTGGTGTCGGCCATGGCGGTACTCGCCTTGCAGCTGATGACGGCCGCCTCGGACAGTCAGCAGCGGTTCCGCCTGCTTGAGCAGCTCGGGTGCGAACGCCGGCTCATGGAGCGGTCGCTGCGCAGCTTCGTGGGCTACTGCTTCGTCACGCCCACAGCGTTTGCGCTGGTCCACTGCGTATTCGGTCTTTTGCTCATTGGGTTTCTGGCCCTGGTGATTGGCTCGCAGTCCTACGGACTGGTGTGCGCCGGCTGCATCGGGTTCGCGCTCGCGCTGTTCGGCGTATACTTCCTGCTCACCTATGCCGTCAGCAAGCGCATGCTGCTTCGCCCGCTTGCGGAAGGCGAAGGCGCCGCAACCTCATAGGGCTGTCACCCTGGCCCTCTGCCGCACCACCGCCCTGGGCCCCGCTGCCGCCCCTGGGGCCCCTGTCGCACTACCGCCCTGGCCCGCCAGCCTGCCCCATTTCTCTGCAGCTCCGAAAAAAACTGTTGACAGCCTTTGGGCTACTGTTTATAGTGTGCATATCGGGTATATACACACTGTACAGTTTGCATGCTGGCTGCGAAGGGACGCCAACGTAGCCGCCCGTCAGCAAGGCCGCATCGGCCCGCCGGGACCGAACCGCCGTCGCAAGGATGTCCGCATCCGACCCGACCGACGGCAGTCCGAATCCCGACCGAGCCGGCGCGACAACCAGAATGGAGCGCTGTTGGACATCATCGTATCGAACGCCAGCGACAAGCCCATCTACGAGCAGATCGCCAGCCAGATGAAAAGCCTCATCATGACCGGCGAGCTCGCCGAGGGCCAGCAGCTTCCCTCCATCCGCGCCTTGGCAAACGACCTGCGCATCAGCGTGATCACCACCAAGCGCGCCTACGCCGACCTGGAAGCCCAGAGCTTCATCGAAACGGTGCAGGGCAAGGGCAGCTTCGTCGCCGGCGGCAACGCCGAACTGCTGCGCGAGGAGCACCTTCGATCCGTCGAGGAGCTGCTGAGCAAGGCCGTTGACCAAGCGCGGGAGGCCGGGCTTACCGCCCAGGACCTGCACGCCATGATCGACCTGTTGACCGAGGAGCAATAAGGAACAGCCATGAGCAACCTGCTAAACGTTGAGAACCTGTCGAAGCACTACGAGGGCTTCGATCTGCAAGACATAAGCTTCGCCGTGCCCGCTGGCAACGTAGTTGGCCTGGTGGGAAGCAACGGCGCCGGCAAGTCAACCACCATCAAGTCAATCCTGGGGCTCGTGCGGCCCAGCGGAGGCAGCATCCAGCTGTTCGGCGAGGAGACCGTGGGCATGCCCGACAGCCGCTTCGCCCAACTGCGCCAACGCGTGGGCGTGGTCTTCGACACCTGCGCCTTCCCCGCCGAAAGCACCGTCGACGAAGTGGGCCGCTTCATGGCCGCGTGCTACCGCAACTGGAGCACTGCGAAGTTCAACCAGCTTGTCGAGCGGTCCGCGCTGCCCCGGCGCAAGTGCGTGCGAGAGCTTTCCCGCGGCATGGGCATGAAGCTGTCCCTGGCCTGCGCCCTGGCCGCCCAACCCGACCTGCTCATCCTGGACGAAGCCACCGCCGGACTCGACCCCATTGCCCGCGACGAGGCGCTGAATATCCTGCGGGAGTTCGTCGCCGACGAGAGCCACGCCATCCTCATGTCCAGCCACATCACCAGCGACCTGGACAAACTGGCCGACTACATCCTGTGCATCGACGGAGGCCACATGGTGTTCTCCGTGGAAACCGACTCCATCACCGGCCTTGCCGGCGTAGCCCAATGCCGCCAGGCCGATTTTTTGGCCGTCGCCGAGAGCGGCTTGTACGCACCGGGCACCCTGCGCACCCTGAAGCAGCCGCTGAGCACGCTGGTGCTGGTACCCGACCGCTTCGCATTCGCCCAGGCCTTCCCCAACATTCCCGTGGAGCACGCCGACATCGACAGCTTCATGAACCTGACCCTGAAGGGAGAACTGCTGTGAAAGCCATGTTCCTGTCCGACGTGATCGCCGTGCGCAAGTACCTGAAGCAGCAGACGATCATCGCCTTCGTCGTGGGCATCTTCGTCGCTGCGATGTCCGGCAGCCTCTACGCCATCCCGCCGTTCATCGGCTTCATGATCGCCTTCTCCATCTCCTTTACCGTGATAGCCTTAGACGAGGCATCCAACTGGCAGGGATTCCGCCTGGCGCTGCCGCTTTCCCGCGCCGACGTGGTGCGGGGCCGCTACGCCAGCCTGCTGGCGCTCACCTGCTACAGCACGCTGCTAGGCGTTCTCGCCGCCCTGATTGCCTACGGGCTCGCGCTGCTCTTCCCCGGCGTTTCGCAGCTTGCCGAACTGGCCGGCGCCGGCCTCGACGGATTCGCGATGGCGTTCGTCGCCGTGCTCTCGGTGTTTCTGTGCAGCGTGCTTCTGGCCATCATGCTGCCCTTGTGCTTCTGCTTCGGCATGACCAAGGCCATACGCTGGGTTCCCCTGGTGGCGGTGCTCGCGTTCGTGCTCTTCTTCGCCGGCGTCGGAGGGGACGTGACTTCCGTGGCATGGATCGTGAACGTCTTCGACGCGCTGCTCACGCCGGTAGGGTTGGCGGCGATGGTGGCGCTGACCGTAGTCGTCTACGGCGGATCGTGCCTGCTGGCCGGCAAGCTGTACCTCAAGCGCGAGTTCTAACCGAACGGCAGCGGCGGCCACCCTGCGCCCCGTCGCAACCCTCAGCCGAACGCCTGCTCGAAAGCGCGCGCCACGACCGGCACCTGCTCCGCCGCCAGTCCAGAGAAGTTGACTACCAGCGCCCCGGCTGTCGAATCGGCCGGGGCGCTCGCTTTGCCGAAGCCGCCCGCCGGGCCGCCAGACGAGCCGTCGTGCGCGCGGCAAAGCGCATCCAGGCAAAACGTCTCCAGCGGCTCCACCGCCACGCCATGCTCGCCCAGGGCACAAGCGGCTTGCAGCGCGCTCGCACCTTCCACCTCCAGCAGGAAATGCAGGCCCGACCCCACATGGCGAAGTCGCAGGCTGTCGGCCACGGCGCTGCCCTCAAGCGCCTCCACCAGCGCGGAGAGAACCTTGCGGTAGCGGGTGCGCAGACGGTTCACATGGCGCTCGAAGTCGCCCGACGCGATGAAGCGCGCCAAGGTCAGCTGATCGGTGGCGCTGGCCGTGCACGAGTAGAACCCCATGCGCTCGCGGAACTCGTCGGCCAGATGGGGCGGCAGCACCAGGTAGGCCATGCGCAGCGCCGGGCCGAGGGTCTTCGTGAACGTGTTCGCGTAGATGACGCATTCTGCCTGGTCAATGGCTTGAAGCGGTGGAATGGGTCGCCCTGCCATGCGGAACTCGCAGTCGTAGTCGTCCTCCACGATGTAGCGCCTGAAGGCCGCCGACGGCAGTCCGGCGGCCCCCGCCATTGCGGCGGCGCCTTCTTCCGCGCCCTGCGCCCATTGCAGCAGCTCGCGGCGGCGGGCGATCGGCAGCACCATGCCGCCCGGCAGCTGATGGGAGGGCATGCAGTGCACCACGCTGGCCCGGGTCTTCGCCAGCGCCTCCACCGAAATGCCGTCGGCGTCTAGCGGCACAGCGGCCAGGGCCACGTCGTTGCTCGCATACACCTGAGCCAGCCGTCGGTAACCTGGCGTCTCCAGGGCGAACACGCGGTCACGCCCCAACAGCTGCACGATAAAGGGGTACAGCACCTGCGCGCCGGCTCCCACCACCACCTGGTCGGCAGACACCTCCATGCCCCGGAACCCTCGAAGATGGCCCGCGATCGCCTGCCTCAGCTCCAGCGAGCCTTGAGCCTGCCCGGCCCGAAGCAGCGTCGGCTCGTCGCATTCGGAGAGCACCTTGCGCTGGGTGCGCGCCCACGCCTCGTAGGGAAACACGCGCGCCCCTCCCTGTCGGCCCGTCAGGTCGACAACGTCCCTGGAAACGGTAAGGGCCGAGTCCCCGTGCCCGCAGGCCAGCTGCGTCCAACGGTCCTCGGCACCTTCCCCTTCGCAATGCTGCAGCCTACCCGCGAAGGACGCGCCCCCGAAGGGCTGCGCCCCTGCCGGATTGTCCACGCCGCCACGGTACCGCACATCCCCCGCAGGAGCCACCCAGGTCGAACACGGTTTTCCAGCAGCATCCACTTCGACCGCGGCACCCTCCTCCCCGCTACGCACGCGGTACCGCTCCTCGCCGCCCAGCGCGGACCCGAGACGCAACGCCGGCCCCATGTCGTTGACGAACACGCCGCTGCGCTCCCGCGCGCTCACATAGCCCTCGGCCGCTAGCTGCTTGTAAGCCGCTTCCACGGTGATGACACTCACGGCCAGATGCTGCGCGAACGTCCGCTTGCTCGGCAGTTTCTGGCCAGGCGCAATGGCCCCGCGCTCTATGTCGTCTCTCAAAAAACCATACAACTGGTCGTAAAGGCCGCGCACGCAACGGCGGTCAAGCGGGTAGGTGAGCACCGGTTCCCCTTTGAGCTTTCCCGAATTCCTTCGTAAACATCGGCGCGCGACAGCATACCGCCGCGTACCGCATCGCCACCGATCCCTTCGCGCCCCTCGCTTCTTGCCCCCGTCCAAAACGAGGCGCGTTACGTATCTGGTCATATCAATTTATCATATTCTGAATATTGTTTATATTCAAATCTAACCTAAACTCATCGCCTTGAAACAGATGCACTCGCTTGGGAAGCGCCCGAAGCCCACCTCGCGACGACCTCAAGCGCCCCTAGAAAGGAGCTCCGCCATGAGCGCTGTACACGGCTCGAACGAAGAAAGTACGCCCGATCAGCGTATATCCCTGAACCGGCAGCTGGCCCAGATGCTCAAGGGCGGCGTCATCATGGACGTCACCACGCCCGAGCAGGCCCACATCGCCGAGGAAGCGGGAGCCTGCGCCGTCATGGCCCTAGAGCGCATCCCCGCCGACATCCGCGCGGCCGGCGGCGTGTCCCGTATGAGCGACCCGGCCATGATCCGCGGCATCCAGGCGGCGGTGTCCATCCCGGTCATGGCCAAATGCCGCATCGGGCACTTCGCCGAGGCACAGATCCTGCAGGCTATCGAAATCGACTACATCGACGAGTCCGAGGTGCTCAGCCCCGCTGACGACGTGTACCACATCGACAAGACCCGCTTCGCAGTCCCCTTCGTCTGCGGGGCGCGCAACCTGGGCGAGGCGCTGCGCCGCGTTGCCGAAGGCGCCACCATGATCCGCACCAAGGGCGAACCGGGCACCGGCGACGTGGTGCAGGCCGTGCGGCATATGCGCCAGATGAACTCCCAGATCGCCCGCGTGCGCGGCCTGCGCGACGACGAGCTGTTCGAGGCGGCGAAAGAGCTGCAGGTGCCCTACGAGCTGCTGCGCCAGGTGCACGAAACCGGCAAGCTTCCCGTGGTGAACTTCGCCGCCGGCGGCATCGCCACACCGGCCGATGCGGCGCTCATGATGCAGCTAGGTGCCGAGGGCGTGTTCGTGGGCAGCGGCATCTTCAAGTCGGGCGACCCGGCCAAGCGAGCTGCGGCTATCGTGAAGGCCGTGGCCAACTACCAGGACGCCGAACTGCTGGCCAGCCTTTCTGAAAACCTGGGCGAGGCCATGGTAGGCATCAACCCCTCCGAAATTGCCGTCATCATGGAAGAACGCGGAATCTAGCATGGTCGCCACCGTGACCAAAGCAGCAACTGCAATCACTGCAGAAACCGTCCCGTCGACCGCTGGTTCAGGCCGGCGCCCCGTCATCGCCGTGTTGGCGGTGCAAGGGGCATTCATCGAGCACGAGAGGCGTCTGCGCGAACTCGGCTGCGACGTGGTGGAACTGCGCCAGCTCCGCGACCTGGACCAGCCCTTCGACGGCCTGGTGCTGCCTGGCGGCGAGAGCACGGCCCAGGGAAAGCTGCTTACCGACCTGGGGATGCTCGAACCGCTGCGGCAGCGAATCTTGGACGGACTGCCCGTGCTCGGCACCTGCGCCGGCATGGTGCTGCTGGCCCAGGCCGCGGAAGGCGCCGGAGATGCCGAGGGCCTGGACCCGTCGCTTGTGGCCGGGCGCACTACGGTGCAGCGGCTCGCAACGCTTCCCTGCACCGTAGTGCGCAACGGCTACGGCCGCCAACTGGGCAGCTTTGTCGCCCGCGCCCCCTTCGGCGCCGAAGAGCCAGCCGCGGTGGCTTCCGGCCCCGAAGCGACGCCTAGCACCCGTCCTGCCATACCTCTAGTGTTCATCCGCGCGCCCTACATCTCCCAAACAGGAGAGGGCTGCCGAGTACTCGCCCGTGTCGACGGCCGCATAGTGGCCGTTCGCTACAAAAACCAGCTAGCCTGCGCCTTCCATCCCGAACTGACGCAAGACAGCACTGTCTACCAGGAGTTTCTGTCATTGCTGTAATGCAGGACGGACGAAAGCCGCCGCCGGCCTTCGCCTGCGAAACAGCAAACTGCAACGACCCGACCGCTCTCCAGGGCATCTCTAGCCCTAGAGCCGAACATCTCTGCGGGAGTCGAAATCCCGCATAATCGTCAGCTTCATCAAGAAATCGTGACGAAGCTGACGATTATGCGGGCTGAATCGAAAATCAAGCCAGGAAACCACGGAAAGGATGATGGATATACTCAATTCAAACACGCAGGCACGCGATACAAAGGGAAGCCCTCGGAGCAGCACAACACAGAGACAGCAATTGTTGGTCGATGATTTTGACCATCGCGATGAGACAGCACAACAGCAAATTGCGACAGCCAAAAGACTACTCAGCCTCGGCTGATTCCTCGAACAACGCAAGCATTTCAGCTCTCTCCTGCTCGATAGCATCTACCAGCTCGGCTCTGTAGGCATCCCGGTTATGAAGTTCGTCGATATTGAGCAGCAGCGCATCCACGCCGACACCTACACCCGCGCCCACAGCTAGACCCAAAGCCGCCCCCGCAGGCCCCCCGATAGAGCCCAGAGCGCCACCCGCCGCTGACCCTATAGCCCTCCCACCTATAACCTTACCTACTCTGGTTACCAGTTCTTGAAAAAACTTCTTACCGACCGCTCTCTGCGCTACTTTCTTCGCAATAAGGCCAGCCCCCACGCCCGCCGTGCCGCTGACGGCGAATCGCTCACTCGCGGTCATAAGTGATTGAGTCGGTGCCAGCGATTGCCCGATAACGGAATCGCTAAGAACGGTAACGCTTTTAAAAAGCCATGAAGGAAGTCCCTCGAACCGGCTATTCGCCATGCCCTCAGAGAACGACCTTCGCAACGAGTCGGCTTCGTCAGTAAAATGCGATAGCTGCGCGAAGAGCTCGGAGTCGTCAACACCCTCCTCGATGCGAGCCGTCAGCTGCTCCTCAAGATAGCTCTCTGCAGCCCCTGTGACGATGCTGCCTAATCGCTCGTAATCGGCAGGTAGGCTGTAATACCAATCAAGATACGAATCCACATTGGCAATGCGCATGTCGAAGGATGCATTTATTAGCGGTACCAAGGTCTCTCGCGCCTCGCGCCTCAGGGCTTCCGCATCATCTATCGTTTGGTCTACCAGCTCTTGGACGGCTTGGTATTCGTAATACTCCCCGTCAAGCACGAAAACCGAAAGAGCCATCTGGTCCCGCACGAACTGCTGTATAGGAGTGAGCTCGCCCGATTCAATCGCACGCGACACCTGCTTATCCACAACGACGAACAACCCCATGAAGCAGAGCGGCATCGCTGCAGCAAGGACGGCGAAGCGCACAATGGGACGCGTCTGGGTGGCTTGATCAGCTATGCGCTGCAGCGGCTCGAAGACACGCCGCAATTCACGAGTGTCCAACGCACACACCCCGAGCATATTAGCCACGCCAAAGAAGATGAAACCGTACAGAGCTATATGAAATACCAGGTAAAACGGTGATGCTGCCCGGCCAAATTCAGACAAACCATAACCAACGAGTCCATCTTTCAACGACCCTAGGTATTCAACCTCTTCGAGCAGCGTCGATGGCGATTGGCTATATGCACGATTCACCGCCAGAAACGCTTCTTGCGCACTTTCATAGCTAATCGGAGGAGTGAGAACGCTTGCTAGTCCGAAAGCGACAAATAGCAATACAGCGACAATTAGCGGAGCGACTTTTAACACTCCAGCCGGCAGGAACAGCGGGGCGTATTCCCGGCGAAGCCTCATCCTGACAAGTATCCAGACCAAACCGTACAACGGAATCGCAAGCACCACGATAGTCCAATCGAGCATCGACCATTTCGGCGATTCCAACGCAAGCCCCACCATTGATGCTGCAGAAACCACAAAGCACACCGCGAAGCAAATAACACGTCCCTCGTTGAGCTTTGCCAGATTCCCTTCCTTCGCGTACTCCGATTGCTTAAGAGTTTTACGCATAACCCAGCCGTAGACGGCGCTTGTGGCTCCGATTATACTGAGTATCGCGAGAATCGCCGCAGCCGCAATCGGAGGAGCACAGGGAAGTACCAGGCTCGTCAGATAGAGAAACCCCATCAGTATTGTGGCTTTCACCAGATAGGAAAGCAACCATCTGCGATCAGGCATTACGCCCATCATCTTACAAGACTGACCCACGCCGCTATCGCAGACACTTGAAGCCATCGCATCGGCCATCGGTGCACCCCCTTCTTTCGAGCACATACGACACCATGCTCGTTTGCCACGTCACCCCACATAACGGACAACCTATGGCAGCAGTCTACAGCCCATGCACCTCGTGAACAACTCCGTCCAGAGTCGAAATCGTACATAATCGTCAGCTTCATCAAGAAATCGTGACGAAGCTGACGATTATGCGGGCTGAATCGAAAATCAAGCCAGGAAACCGCGGAAAGGATAGCAAGCATGTGCGGCTTTGCTTGGGAGGGCATTGAGACACCGTGAGCTGAAGGCGCGGGTCGGAATGAGGCGACGGTGCCGATTGGTGGACGCGGCGAACGGCGACTACAGGCCCACGGTCATGTAGGTTAGGTAGAAGGGCACGCGCATGGCCACTACGGCTCCTGCGGCCAGCAGGACCGAAAGCGCTGCGCGGGGCACCGACGGGCAATCCGCGACCTGCGGCGGCGTGCAGTCGTTGCCAGTCTCTCGACAGCCATCGGATCCCTTATCGCCCACGCGGAACAGCCCGCGCGCTTCGCAAGCAGCAGACACCGCCCCCATCAGCAAGAACGCCGCCACATACAGCCCGTAGCCCGGCACCAGCGTCATCGCGTCGCCCAACGCGCTCGAAACTCCTTCGAGTCCGCCGCGAAACAGCGCCATGGACGCAACGCCGGCCGCAAGCGCCGCCGTCTGAACGCCCAGAAGCACCCGGAGGCTCCATGCGGGCACCTGAACCCGCGCGATTCGCAGGGTGCAGAACGCCACGGCGCATCCCAGCACCAGCGCGCCCATCCAGAACATCCACGGCACCACCGGCAAGCTCCATGCGGGAACGGTGTTGATGGAGTAAGCCAGCGCCGTCTCGCGCACCATGGCCAGAGCCGCCACGCTTGCCGCCGCCACCCACGCCTTCGTCACCGGCACCGGCAGACGCCGCGTTGCCAGCATCAGCCAGAACAGCCACGACAGGGCCAGAAACGAGATGGTGGCCACCATCTCGTTGGAAAGCGGCGAGCGCCCGACGCCCAGCAGCACGTACAGGGCGTTGCGCGGCGTGCCCAAGTGCGTGGCGGCGATCACCAGCCCCAGCATGCACAGCGCGATGGGCAGCAGCAGGCATCGCTGCAGGCGGAACAGCCACGGCGCATCCTTCGGAGCGGTCACCACGAACGCCGATGCCGCGACGAACCCCAGCGCACCGCCCGGCCCCAGCACCGTGAACAGCAGCAACTGCAGATGGAAGGCGGAGGTCATTGCACCTCCTTGGGATTGGCCACGAACCCCTCCCGATCGTCCACGGGCCGCGCGCACAGCGGAGGGCGCACCACCAGGCACGGGTGCGTGTAATCAGGCTCGGGAAGCGGGGCTATGGCGTCCACTGCGCCGTCGCAGGCCCGAAGCTCGTCCATGGGCCCGAAATCCAGCGCGTGCAGCGGGCAAGCCTCCACGCACAGGGGCTTTTCACCGCGGCCTACCCGGTCGAAGCAGCCGTCGCACTTCTGGCTCTGCAGCGTGTCGGCTCCCACATGGGGCGCCCGATAGGGGCAGGCCAGCTCGCAGTAGCCGCAGCCCACGCACACATGGCGGTCTACGCGCACAAGCCCGTTGGCCTCCTTGTGCATGGCGCCGGTGGGACACACCTGCACGCACACCGGTTCCTCGCAGTGGTTGCAAGCCAGAGACAGGCTGTAGCAGAACGCGCGCTGGGTCCACGCCCCGGCTTCGTCCCGCTCCCAGGTACCCCCTTCGTAGTCCCAAACGCGGCGATAGGCGCAGCTCGCGTCCAGGTCGTTGTAATCCTTGCAGGCCATAACGCAGGTCTTGCACCCGGTGCACCGGGACGCGTCAACCAGAAAGCCGTATGTCGAAGCCATGGCACCCCCTCTTGCTGCGATCAGGCCATGATAGCGCCTCGCGCCGAAAACGGGCAGTGCCGGCCGCCCGAAAGCAGCCGGCACCCTCCCTTGCGCCTAGCGTCCGCCAAGCGCCGAATCACGCCGCAATATCTAGGCGACCTCAAGCGGGTTGGCGACAAACCCGCCCTTCGATCCGGCACCCTCGGCCGCCTGCGTCAGCTTCACCACCAGGTTCGGCCCGGTCAGCGACGAATCGGGCAGCGGATCGATGTCGGAGACGGAACCGTAGCGGCTGCGCAAATCCTCGATCTTGCCGAAATCAAGCGCATGCAGCGGGCAGGCGTCCACGCACATGGGCTTGCCGCCGGCCAGCACGCGGTCCTTGCAGCCGTCGCACTTCACGCACTGCGACTTCGCCGTGTCCAGCTTCGGCACCTCGTAGGGGCACGACTGCACGCAGGTACCGCAGCCGATGCACACCTCGGGGTTGCTGGACACCAGCCCGGTGTCGGCGTCCTTCACCATGGCGCCCGTGGGGCAGTTCATCGCGCAAGCCGGGTTGTCGCAGTGATTGCATCCGGCGGACACGGAGTAGCCGAAGGCCTCGGTGGTCCAGGTGCCGTCGGCGCCCTTGTTCCACGCGCCGCCTTCGAAGTCGATGATCTTGCGCATCAGGATATCGGCGCCAAGGTCGTTGTAGTCCTTGCAGGCCAGCTCGCAGGTCTTGCATCCGGTGCAGCGCGAGCTGTCGAAATAGAATCCGTACTGGGTCATGATCGTCTCTCCTTCCCGCGCTCTAGAGCTTCGTTACCTGGCAGATGCAGGAGTTGTTGCCGTTGTGCTTGGCCAAAGGCGACGGATGGCTGTTGCACAGCACATTGATGTTGCCGCCGCGGTCGATGCCGTCGCCGTCGAAGTCGATCTGCGCCCAAGCGCCCTCAGGCATACCAACCTGACCAGGGATGATACGTGGCGTCACGCGAGCTTCCACATGCACTTCGCCGCGGGAGTTCTTCACCGACACCATGTCGCCGTTCTTGATGCCGCGCGAATCGGCATCCACGGGGTTGATGAACAGCTGCTGGCGCGTGGCCTGGCGCAGATTCTCCAGGTTGTCGAAGGTGGAGTGGAAGCGCCCGCGCGGATGCCAGCCGGACAGGTACAGCGGGTACTCGTCGGTCAGCTCCTCGTAGCTCTCCACGCCCGGGGTGTACACGGGGATGGGGCTGATGAAGTCGGCTTCGTTGTCGAACTCCCAGGTGTCGTTGAGCTCGGCCAAGCGCTCGCTGTACACCTCGATCTTGCCCGACGGCGTATCGAGCGGCGCGGCCTCCGGGTCGGCGAAGTAGTCGGTCATCTTGGCCACCAGCGGCACCTCGGCCTTCCACAGGTGATCCTTCTCGATCTGCTCCCAAGTGGGCATGTCCTTGATGTCGGGCAGGAAGTCCTTGTAGGGCAGGATGGACTCCCACTGGAACTGCTGCCATTCCTTCCAGGTACGGCCTTCGGCGTAGGCCTCCTTCACGCCCAGGATGTCGGCAATCTCGGTGCACCAATCGTAGTTGTTGCGGGCCTCGAAGGGCGGCTTCAGGAAGCCGTCGATGTAGAGCTGGCCGATGGACTCGCCGGACGTGGCAAGGGCGATGACCGAATCGCATTCGTTGCGGGTGATGCCCGGCAGCAGGATGTCGGCGTAGTTGGTGGTGAAGGTCATGAACATGTCCTGGGCCACGATGAACTCGCACTTCGACTCGTCCTTCAGAATCTCGTGGGTCCGGCGCAAATCACCGCGCTGGTTGGCCAGGTTCGTGCCGTCAAGGAACAGGAACTTGATGTCGGTGCCCAGCGCGTCGGCGCCCTCCACGCCATCGTGGGTGGCGGTGAAGTCGCGGCCGTGGTCGATGGCGTCCATGAGGCTGATGCAGGAGATGCCTATGCCGACGTTGTTCACGCCGCCGGGGATGGTGGTGAAGGGGTTGGCCATGCCCACGGTCACGCCGTCGCGCATGCCGGTGTTGGTGCCCAAACGACCGATGTTGCCGGTGATCAGCGGCAGCATGGCGATGGCGCGGCAGGTGGACTCGCCGTTGGTGTGGCGCTGCGGGCCCCAACCCTGGCTCACGAAGGCGCACTTGGCGTTGCCCAGCTTATGGGCCAGCTCAACGATGCGCTCGGCCGGGATGAGCGTGATCGGCGCGGCCCATTCGGGGGTCTTCGGCACCATGTCGTAGCCGGTGCCCAGGATGTAGTCCTTGTAGGACTTGTTCTGGCCTTGGGCCGATTCGGGCATGGTGGACTCGTCGTAGCCCACCACGTAGGTGTTCACCCACTCCTCGTCGACGAAGCCCTCGGTGATCAGCACGTAGGCCATGGCGGAGGCCAGGGCGGCGTCGGTGCCGGAGCGGATGGGCTGCCACTGCTCGGGATGGCCCACGCAGGAGTCGTTCATCCAGTAGTCCACGATAACGACCTCGGCACCGTGCTCGCGGGCCAGCGCCAAGTCGTGGTTGGCCGACGCGCCGCCCATGCGGGTGGTCTGCGGGTTGTTGCCGAACATCATCACCAGGTCGCAGTCGGTGCCCTTCCAGGCGTTGGTGAACGACGAGCCGTTCGGGCCGGGGTTGCTGCCGTACATGTAGGGCATGACCCGGGCCATCTGGCCGTGGGAGTCGTCGCCGTAGCCGTAGGTGAAGCCGCCCAGGCAGTTCAGCAGTCGCTCGACGGCCTGGTCGTTGCGGATGGCGGTGACGCCGGAATGGATGGCGGCGTTGCCGTAGGTGTCGATGGTGTACTTCAGCTTCTCGGCGATGGTCTGCACCGCCTCTTCCCAGCTGATCTGCTCGAACTGGCCCGAACCGCGCGGCCCCACGCGCTTCATGGGGTACTTCAGGCGGTCGGGGTGGTTGTGCCACTGGCGCATGGAGCGCCCGCGCAAACAGCCGCGGGCCTGATAGCCCTCGAAGCTGTCGTCGCCGGTGTTGTCCGGCTCCACCAGCGTGATGGCGCCGTCCTTCACGTGGTAGCGCAGCGGGCAGATGGTCTGGCCGCAGCCGTCGGACTTGCAGGTTCCCCAATGCCACTCGTCCTGATCGGCCGAATGCGAGATGGCATAGGAATCCCCCAGCTCAAGCGCCCCGTCCGCCGGATCAGCCTGGGCCTCTACTGGCTCGGGAGCCTCGGGCGTGGGCGCGTCCTGCTTGGAGCAACCGTACAGGGCGCTCGTCCCCGCCGCCGCGGCAAGCGCCGCCAGCGACGACCCCTTCACGAACGCGCGCCGGGTGAATCCCCTCTTCTCGTCGGTCATAGCTTCCCCCTTCTTCTGGAATCCGGAAAACCGATGGTCCCACTATGGCACGCGAAGCGGTTGCCCCCTTACCGCGAAACGGGTGAATTATGGCGAAAAGCGAGCACGAAGCCCACGGCCGCACGAATGGCACCCCCTCAATTCACGCTAATCGGGTGAACGGGCGCACAGGGGCTTTGCTATACTCGTCGGCGAATAACATCGCTGGCGGCACTGCTTGCCGCCAGCATCGGTCGCCGTGCGGCCGACGAGGACCGAGGAGGGAAGAGCTTGGGCCGGAAGGCGTTCATGCCAAGCGTCGCATCCTTGGGCTTCGGGCTGTTCTTCGCCACTTATGCCACGTCGGCCTGGGGCGGCGCCTTCCCCATGCTTCCCACCGACTTCCAAACCTACGACGTACTGACGGCCTACTTCCTCATGGAGTCCGTGGCCTTCTGCAGCATGTTCTTCCTGGGGATGCTGCTGTCGTTCACCAATCCGCTGCTGCTGCGGCACAGCTCGTCGGTGCTGGGCAGCCCGTTTATGGTCGCTGGGTCGCTGTGCCTGATTGCCCCGCTGTACTTCGCAGCCGCCACCATGGCCTTCGTCGTGGTGGGCGGGGCGCTGTTCGGGCTGGGGGCGGCACTGTTCTTCCTGTCATGGCAGCGGCTGTTCGCCTCGCGCAGCAACCACCAGGGCACCATCGACTTGGTGGTGGGCATGGGACTTTCGGCGCCCATCTATGCGCTCATGCACCTGATTCCCAGCGCGGTGGCGGCCTTTTCCATACCCCTTGTGTTCGTACCGCTGTCCGAGGTGTGCCTGATCGAATCGTCGCGCACCATGGACTTCGACCAGCCCATGTTCTCCGACGAACCGCGGCAGCACCGCCCCGTCTACCGCAACGTGATTGCCCACAGCGCGAAGAGCGCCCTGTGCGTGGGAGCGTTCGGCTTCGCCAGCGGCATCACCCGGGCCATCGCCTTGGAGGATCCGGCCATGGGATCGGTGGTGAACGCCTTCGCTATGGCGGGGTTGCTGCTAGCCGCTGTGCTGCTGCTGTGGCTGTGGCAGCGCCATTCGTTCTCCTTCGACACACGGCGGCTGTTCCGCATCGTGGCTCCGGTGGTGGCCACGGCGTTTCTGCTCATGCCTTACCTGAACCAAGCCTACCTCTACGCGTTCTCGGGCATCATGTACCTGATCTTCAGCTTCGCCATCATGGTAATGATGGTGCAGTGCATGCAGACCTCCCGCAACGACGGCATCAGCCCCACCTTCGTCTACGGGTTCTTCGGCGGCATCGTCTACGCGCTGCAGGCCTGCGGGTTTCTGTTCGGCTATTCCACCGAGGCCCTGGTGCTGCACGCATCGCCCCAGCTGGCCACCTTCGCGCTCATCTCCACGTGGCTGTTCCTGATGACCGCCCACGTGGCCACACGGCGGCTGGACGGCAGCCGCTCGGTGCCCGACATCGAGTTTCTAGCCCTGGCCACACCTGCTCCCGTCCTCGACGCACCCGGCGAAGCAGCTGCAACCAAGCCGGCCGCCAAGCGCATGGAAGCCGCCGCGTCGAAGCGGGCCGCCGCGCTGCAGGCGCTGGGAGCCGCCAAGGCCGAGGGCGATTCCGACGATGCGCAGGGGGGAATCCGCGACCGCGTGTCGAAGCAGTGCCGCGTGCTGACCAAGCGCTATCTGCTGACCACCCGCGAGGCCGAGGTGATGGAGCTGCTGGTGCGGGGCAACACCGCCGCCGACATCGCAAGCAAGCTCACCATTTCGGAGAACACGGCGAAAACCCATGTCAAGCGCCTGTATACGAAGCTCGACGTCCACAAGCGGCGCGAGCTTCTGCAGCTGTTCGAAGAGCTCGAGCAGCGCGAAGACCCAAGACCGGCCAGCCCGGCAGGAAGGAAGCCCCTATGACAAACATGGCCGATTCCGAAAACGCAGCGAAGGCGGTCACCTCCCAACCATGGGGAAAGGCCGCCTGCGAAAGCATCGCCTTCGTGGGTAACACGCTCTCGCCGTTGTTCCTGGAGGACCCGCTGCGGGGCAATGCCGGCCCCGTGCTCGCAGCGCTGCACGCCCTCGACGTGCCAGAGGCTGCTGCCAACTGGCCCTTCGTCGACGATACCGCCGCAGCCGCCGACGCACTTGCAGCCATGGCGGGAAGCTTCGACCCGGACGACGCCGCTTCCATGGAGCAGCTTGCCCGCGAGTACCGGCGCCTGTTCGTAGGGCCGGGAAAGCTGCCGGCGCCGCCCTGGGGGTCGGTCTACACCGACAAGGAAGGCGTCATCTTCGGCGAAGGGAACCTGCAGCTGCGGGCTTGGCTGCGCGCCCATGGCATCGAGCGCTCCACCGCCCAGAACGCCCCCGACGACCACATGGGCAACCTGCTGGCCCTGACGGCGACCGTGGCCGCCCAGCAGCCTGGCGCCCTGGACGAGCTCTTGGCGCTGCACCTGCTGCCCTGGTCGTCCCACTACTTGGAACAGCTGCGCGCCGCCGCTGAGCATCCCTTCTACCAGGGCTTGGCCGACCTTGCGCGGCTCACGCTGGAAGCCATGGGCGGCTGGCGGGGCCTTGAGGTGCAGCAGCCGGAGTTCTTCCGGTAGGGCTTAGGCCACTGCCGCCGCTTCCTCGAAACCGGCGGCTTTCTGCGCTGCCGGTGCGTCGGCCTTCCCGGCGCCGAACTGGGAGGGGGTGGCCACACAGGGGATGAACGTGGGAACGTTGTCGCCGTCGGCCAGGGACACAACGGCGGAGGAGACCATGCCTGCGGACAGGCCCATGTTCTCCAGGTGCTTCGAAAGCTTCAGGCAGTAGGCCTTGTCCGCTTCGTCCAGATTGCTCAGGCTCGACAGGGCCTTTTGGTTCAGAATGCTCATAATGGTCTCCTTCTCGGCTTCGCGCTCGTCTTGTGTGCGTGGTTCGAGTATAGAGACGCAGAATGCCTAAAGAGTTGTTCGATTGCACAGATATACCTGCTGTATACTGGATAATAGTCCAAACATATAGGGGCGAGCGCAGCATCCCAGCTGCTAAGGAGGAGCCGCCATGATCACCGTCCGCAACGTCCTAGAGCTGCCGGTCTTCGACAACGTGCGCCTAGCCGCCCCGTGCGAGCGCTACCTCGACCGCCCCGTCATCAACTGCGGCACCTTGGAAGGCGAGCCGTTCTTCCACGACTATGACATGTTCGTCCCCGGCGAGTTCATCTTCACCTCGCTTGGGTTCGCCCAAATCCATCCGGAGCTGGCCGAAGAGGCCATGCTGGCGCTCATCGAGCGGGACGTGGCGGCCCTGGCCATCAAGCCCTACGCCATCAAGGACCTGCCCGATACGGTGCGACAAGCCAGCACGCGGCGCGGCGTGCCTGTCTTCTTCTACGACGGACGCTACATGGAACGCATCCTGGCCTCGGCCATGGCGCTCATCGACTCGGACGCCGCCGATTCGGGCCGCAGCCAGCTCATCGACCAGCTGCTCGCCCCTTCCGACGAGCGCCAGGTGGGTTCGCTCATCTACCAGATCTCCGGTCTCAACGGCGCCACGCTGCAATGCCTTGCCATTCGTCCGCCTATGCGCGACCTGGCGCTGCTGCGGGCCCTCTGGGGCAGCGTCCGCCAAACCCTCGACGACTACGCAGCCCGCTTCGAAGAGGTGGGCGGTGCGTTCGCCTGCATCTACGACGATATGATCTTGGGGTTCGTCGCCTTCAAGCGCCCGCCGCAATCGGTCATCACCATCTCCGAAGCGAACTTGGCGAAGTACGTGGTGCAGGCCGGCCCCATGTGTTGTGGCCTATCCCAGGAGCTGCCTCTCGGCGAGGGCGACCTAGCCATCCGCCAGGCCCTTGCCGCGCTGCAAACCGCCTGTGCCCGTCAGGAATCTACGGTCCGCTTCACGTCGCTGCGTTATGACGCCTTCCGTGCCGCCGCCCGCACCGACCGCATGTTCTCGCGCACCGCGTCGCTGGTGGCCGCCCTGCTGCAGGAGTACGACGACGCCCACGGCACGCTGCTGCTGGCCACCGCCCAGGCCTTCGCGCAGGCCCGCGGAGACGTGCGCGCCACGGCCGAGGCGCTGTTCCAGCACCCCAATACCGTGCGCTACCGTTTGAGCCGCATCAAGGACGTGCTGGGAATGCCCGAGGCCACCGACCGGCAGGTGGCGGAACTGCTGTCTTTCATGGTGCTCGCACAGGACTGACGCGACGACCGCAGGCGCACCGCCCGCTTGCCGCCAACGATGCGCCCGCCACCGCTGCTACGCCCGCGCAGGGCTGCAGTCCGCACGCCCTACGCTGCCAGCGTATCGACGACGGAGTACAGCTGTGTGACCGGGCCGTACGTATAGCCGGCTTCCACCTGCTCCGCCGTGCGCTTGGCAACCACCGGGTTGTCCGCCGCCGCCTCCAAAGGCTCGCCGGCAAGCGAGGTCAGGTTCACCGCGAAGGCGAACACCACCGCAGCCAGCACCACCATCATGATGCGCAGCGGCATAGGCATCGTGAACTCGCGGTCGGATTCGGAAAGATCCACCGGCGCCATCGACACATAGCCGGGAACGCGCACCGGCACCAACCGATTAGGCGCAGACATTACGGGAAGCACCGGCGAAGGCTCCAGGCTCTCGGTGCGATAGACATGGTAGGTTCGCTTGTGGGGCTGCCTCGACGGGTTCGTACGCTTCGTAACCATAGCCTGCCTCCATTCGCTCTATGCCGCTTCGCCCCTTGCTTGCACGGCTTTACCTCTCCTTTTTTCCACTGGTTCCCAGTGTAAGGCGCCAAGATTACGGGGTGCTAACCCGTACCTACCGATGCCGTAACCTTTACCTTTCGGCTTTGAAACCTTGCAAGGCGAAGCGGCGGCGACCCAACCGAACGGCTGCAGTTTGGCTGAAAGAACAGGGGCGATGCTTTGTTGCGCAAGCAGGCGAGCTACAATGCGGGCATGACGTTGCAGAAAGACAGATCGCAGAAGCCCACGCCAGGCCCCGCACCGGATGGAGCGCGCCGCACGAACCCGAAGCCCGAAGGGGCCAGCCGCTCGGGTTGGCGTGCGCTGCTCACCTGGCGCTGGCTTTTGCTGGGCTTTGCGGTGGCGGGATTCGCCCTGACGGAGTTCGCCCGGCACAACCCCGATTGGACCGAAACGGTGTTCAGCCGCGGCGTCTACCCGGCCCTCTCCAGCGCCGTGGCGTTCCTTCCCTCGCTGCTTCCCTTCTCCGTGGCCGAGTGGTTCGTGGTGGCAGTAATGCTGGGAGTAACGGTTTACCTGGCGCTTTCCGTCCGCTCGATTCTGCGCGCCCGCCCGAGGGCGAAAGGCCATGCCCTGGTGAAAGCGGTAGCCGGGCTGCTGGGCATCGCAAGCGTCCTGTACTTCGCCTTCGTGATGCTATGCGGCGCGAACTACTACCGCCACACCTTCGCCGAGCAGTCGGGCCTGGAAATCCGCGAGTCGTCCACCGAGGAGCTGACGCAGCTGTGCGAGGGCTTGGCCGCGGACATGACGCAGGCCCGATCCCAGCTGGAAGAAGCCATGGCCGCGGAAGGCGTTGCCACCTTGGACGAGTACGCGGCCGCCCACGGCGGGTTCGCGGCCTATGCCGATGGCGCGGTTGGGGCCGTAAGCGCCCTGGCCAGCCGCTACCCCGCCTTCGACCGCCCGCTCTTCTCGCCGCCGAAGCCCGTGCTTGCCAGCACCCTCATGAGCTACGCGGACATCGCCGGCATCTACTTCCCCTTCACCGTGGAATCCAACATCAACACCAGCGGCCCCTTCTTCCCGCTGCCGGCCACCATGGCCCACGAGCTGGCCCACCAGGCCGGTTTCATGCGCGAGGACGAGGCCAACTTCATCGCCTATCTGGCCTGCGCAAACGCCGACGATGCCCTCATGCGCTACAGCGGCTACTCCCTGGCCTACGACTACGCCATAAGCGCCCTGCGCAAGGTCGATCCCGAGAAGGCCGCGGCCATCAGCGCCACCTTGAGCGACGCCGTGAAGGCCGACCGCCAGGAGAGATCGCGCTTCCTGGCCCAGTTCGAAGGCCCCGTGGCGCAGATGTCCAACGCCGCCAACAACGCCTACCTGCAAGCCAACAACCAAACCGACGGCACCCGCAGCTACGGCCGCATGGTCGACCTGCTGCTAGCTGAGGCGCGAGAGCAAGCCTAACCCTCCCCCGTCAGCACGAGAGTCCAAACGACCCACCACAACTGCCCCCAATAACGAGGCAGCACAGCGTGCCGAACCAGCCCCAGCAAAACATTATGCAAATACACATAATGTTTTGCTGCATAATCTTTTATTTTATCGACGAACATGCTAGCATGCTCCTAGCGTCAGCCGCACAGGCTAGGAGCACATATGAATCGCTTTATCGATCGCCAGTCGGAGATGGACACATTAGAGCAAGAATACCGCCGCAGCGAGGCGTCGTTCGTCGTCATCTACGGACGCCGGCGTGTGGGCAAAACCGCTCTTATCAACGAGTTCTGCAAAGATAAGCCGACTATCTACTATCTTGCCACCGAAGAGTCCGAGAATCAGAACCGTGCAGCCTTTCGCGACATGGTAGCGGACCACCTGGGAAACCCCCTTATCTCCCAAGCTTCGTTCAATCGTTGGGAAGACCTGTTCTCGCTGCTTGTGAAGGACGCGAACCCGGAGGAACGCCTCGTCATCGTGTTCGACGAGTTCCAGTATCTCGGCAAAGCCAACAAAGCATTTCCTTCGGTCTTCCAGCGAATTTGGGACACCATATTGAGCCGCCATAACGTCATGGTCATCCTCTGCGGCTCGCTGGTGACGCTCATGAGCGCCCAGGTGCTCGACTACGAAAGCCCGCTCTACGGGAGACGAACAGCCCAAATTCGCATGCGCCCCCTTCCCTTTCGCTTCTACGGTGATTTTTTCGAAGGAAAAGATCGGCGCGAACTCGTAGAGTTCTACAGCGTAACGGGAGGAGTGCCTAAGTATATCGAGCTCTTCGAAGACGAATCTGATGTTTACCAGGCGATTAGCCATAGCGTTCTCAACCCCGACAGCTTCCTCTTTGACGAGCCCACCTTTCTGCTGCAAAAAGAGGTTTCGGAAATTGGAAGCTACTTCTCCATCATCAAAGCGATAGCAGCAGGCAACCGGAAAGCCAGCGCTATCGCGTCGCGTTTAGAGGTTCCCCAAACGCACCTGTCGCGCTATCTCAAGACGCTGATTTCGCTGGATATGGTGGAGCGCGAGATTCCCGTAACCGAATCGAACCCTGACAACAGCAAGAAAAGCCTCTACCGCCTTAAAGATAATTTCCTGCAGTTCTGGTTCCAGTTCGTACAGCCGGGCTTGAGCTACCTGGAATCAGGTCACGAGGAAATGGTGCTCAACCGTATCAGGAAAAGCTTTATCGACCGCCATGTGGCCTACGTCTACGAAGACATATGCCGTGATCGTCTCTGGGAGCTATCGGCGCAAGGGGACGTTCCCGTGTTTCTGGAAAAGGTCGGTCGCTGGTGGGATGCGAGCGAACGGGAGATTGACGTTGTGGGCCTTTCGGAGACGGACAACGCTATCGTGTTCGGCGAATGCAAGTTTCGGAGTACGCCCGTGGGCGTCGACGTTCTGACCGAGCTAGAAGAAAAGAGCGCCCATGTGAAGTGGGGAAAGCTCGGTCGCAGAGAGTATTTCGTGCTCTTCAGTATCGCAGGATTCAGCGACGCATTGCGAGATGTTGCTCAGCAGAGAGCAAACGTGGTGCTGTGCGAATAGCAGGCTGATGCGGCGGTATCAGACTCGCCGCATCAGCCTTTTCCCGCCACTCGCCTCCAGCAAATGCCGATTTGTCGGGAAGCGAGTGAAGCTTGGGGAGCTAATCGAAGCTTCGACTTTGAGGAACAAAGGGGCCTCTTGTCAAACGGTTTATAGCGTTACAAATTCCCAAGGCTTCGTTCCCTCTGCAGACTATTTCAATAAAGAAGTGTTCAGCAAAGAACTAAACACGTATAGAATCGTAAAGCGGGGCATGATCGCGTACAATCCCTCCCGAATCAACGTCGGTTCGGTTGCCTTGCAGGATAAATCGGACGAGGTTGTTGTGAGCCCCCTTTATATAGTATTTTCGACTAATGCCGAAAAGCTTTTGCCGGCATACCTCGTGCGCTTTCTCAAAAGCGTTCCTGGCCAGAGCCAAGTTGCATTCCAGTCGACAGGAACGGTCCGAAGTAATTTGAAATTCGAGGCTCTATCTCGAATTTCCATTTTCCTTCCAGCTCTTGCAGAACAGGAGCGGAGGGTTGCCAAGCTCAAGTCTATCGAGCATCAGATTTCTTTGGCGGAAAAGCAAATTGCCCTCCTCGACCAGCTGGTCAAATCCCGGTTTGTAGAGGTGTTTATCGAAACCGGAAAACCCAATCCAGTGGTTTGCCTGGGAGATTATTGCAAGCATGTCAACAACGGAATAACTAGGCGGGACAACGATACGGAAGGCTCTATTGTCCTGAGGCTTGTTGAGCTGCAAGAAGGCCTCATTGACTACTCTTCGGTCAATCGAATGGTTTTAACGGATAGGGAAAAGGCGAAGTTCCTCCTGAACGACGGAGATATTTTATTTGCAAGAGTAAACGGAAACCCCGACAATGTTGGAAGATGCTCAGCATTCTTCGGCATCAGTGAGCCCGTGTTTCACAACGATCACATCATTAGGGCGACGATTGCTCCCGGATATTTTGAACCGATATACATTGCCCAATTTGTTAACAGCCCATTCGGGCGCGAGCAAATTTGCAAAGGGCTCAAAACATCCGCAGGGCAGTACACGATAAACCAGGAAGGGATCGCCAACGTGCAGATACCCCTCCCTCCCCTCTCCCTCCAGCAGGAATTTGCGTCCTTCGTCTCCCAGGTCGATAAATCGCAATTTGTTATTTGCGCCGGAACGGGAATCGGCGACTGTGAAGCCTGCCCCTCAAGTCGTATACCCCGCCATCTGCAATCACCGCAGCAGAGACCAAACGAGCATCCCCGCCCGACGCTTTGGCTAGCTAAAGAACTTGCGATGGGACTGCTTCACGTTGTCCTGGTCGACCATGGCGTAACAAAGCGTCGTGTCAATCTTGCTATGCCCCAGCAAAACCTGTACTTGCTCGATGGGCATCCCCTTGTCTATGGCCTTCGTTGCAAGCGTCCGGCGGAACTTGTGGGGATGCACCTGCTTCACCCTGGCTCGCTGCCCAAGTTTACGCAAGCGCGACTCCACACCGCTTATTTCCAAACGCCTATGAGGCCTGTTCAGCGACACAAAAAGCGCAGGATTGAAATCGTCGCGCTCCTCCAAGTAGGCAAGCAGATGGATCTTGGCCCGTGCATCGAAGTAGACCTTTCGCTCCTTGTCGCCCTTCCCTTTCACGATGCACTCCCGCGCCTCGAAGCCTATGTCCATTCTGTCCAGCCTCACAAGCTCTCCCACCCTCATTCCTGTTGAGGTAAGCAGGTCGACCATCGCCAAATCTCGCCTCTCGTCACAAGCATCGCGAAGGGATTCCAGGGCTTCGTCCGAATACACCGGTTTCACGACGCGCATCGAGCGAATCTTTTTCACGCGTTTTGCCGGGCTCTTGTAGATGTAATCTTCCGACTCCAGCCACGAAAAAAAGCTCGAGATGACGCGTCTGATGTTGTCGATGGTCACTTTACCTGCGCCGTTTCGTAAAGCGTACTCAGCTAAGTAGGCACGGATGTCGTCAGTCACGATTTCGCTTACTGGCTTGTCTATCTGGGAAATGAACCGTCCGAGGGTGCTCGCGTAGTAGCGGGTAGACCGCAACGAGCAACCCTCGAGCTCCTTCGCCGCCAAGAAGGCCGCCAGGTGTTCCTCAGGAGTCCGGGACGCACCGGGCTCCTGCCCCACACCGCACAGGCATGCAATCAGCACCCCGTGCAGCATCTTCATCTGGTCGCCATCGAGCGCTGACGCCATCATCCGCTCGATTCGGCATATTTCGTTCTCCATCGTCGTTTCTCCTTCCCCCGGCTCATCCGACCGGCTGGGAAAAGGTACCGCGCGAAGGAGGCTAAGCCGCAGGGCGCTCGGCGTTGGACCGAATCTCCTTAATGATGTCCAGCA
The DNA here is from genome assembly GCA_910575165.1 of Eggerthellaceae bacterium. GTDB lineage: Bacteria > Actinomycetota > Coriobacteriia > Coriobacteriales > Eggerthellaceae > Xiamenia > Xiamenia aquisgranensis. Next base: position 26,448 of record CAJTDS010000002.1, on the reverse strand, counting down.
GCGCTTCTTGCTGGCTGCGAGTAAACATCTTCACGAAAGATTGCGGCCTATCGAAAGGCGCCTGCCCCAAAGCAACGGGCTCCATGTACCCATTCTCCTCGATATAGCTGACCACCTTGTGCACGAAGGACATCTGTTGCTCATTCAACTCCTGGCTGTTGAGGAAATCGCCGAAAGCCGCCATAGCCGCCTCATGGTCTAGCTTGATGAGCCGCCGAACCAGAAGGCCGAAAGGTGTATCGCCGTATGCGCGGGAATAGTCGCCGGAGTCCCCCAGCTCCTCGGTAAAAATCCGCTCGAGCTCCTTGAACTCCATCGGGGTCATCGGCAGGTTCTGATGCAGCTTGTGCACGACGGTTGAGTTGCCGTAGTCCTTGAAGTACCGTTCGACTTTCAGCTTGTAGTCGGTGAAATCCTCTGATACTCCGGCATCAACCCCGTACTGGACCAACACGACCGGATCATTCAGGTGCGTAAGGACCTCCTTCCGCCGACGGCCACCAACAAGGAACTTGATCAGACCACGAAGCTCCTGGCGAATCTCCTCCAGGGCCAAGGCCGAGATTTCGTCGAAAAAACGCTCGTCGGCAATCCGCTGAATGAAGGGCAGCTTCTCCTTTACCTGGGGAATGGTCACCATCTGCTGCAGACCTGCAACGATGGCGTTCAAACGGCCCACGTAGGAGGAAATCCGATATCCATCGCACAACGAGCACATGAATCCATACATAAGCGCATCGAATCTGAGGGCGTCCACGTCATCCTCGTCGTTGTGCACGAGCGGCGCCAGCTCAGTCTTAAGCTGACCCTCATCCTGGCCGCTCAGGAATTGGTACGCTTCCTTCTGCTTGAACTTCTCCACAGCATGCCGGCGAAGCCGCACGACCACAAGCTCGTCGTTCAGGCCCGTCACCTGACAATGAATAGTAGAGACCATCTGCTCACGCCATTGCTGGTATTCATCTCCCGCAAAGGCGCTCCCCTGGAACGTCCTGGCAAGATGGGCCTGCCTGGTGAATACCGTTTCCGATAGCGAGGAACCCAGCTTTCCCTCCACAACGTTGCCGTTCTCACGGAAGAACTCGAAATTACGACACCAATCGAAGATAAAGAACCGCTTCTTGTCCTCGTGGAAGCCGCCACCACTCTCCGGGGGCAGAGGGTCGAGCACCTCAAGCCCTTCGCATAGCCGGGTGCCCCGGCCTATCATCTGCCAGAATTTTATCTTCGAGCGCACCTTCTTGAAGAACACCAGGTTCACGATTTCGGGCACGTCGATACCAGTGTCCATCATGTCCACCGACACCGTGATGACCGGATGCGGCTTGAGCTCGAAATCGTCGATAATGGTATGGGAATAGTCGTCCGAATGAAGAATCGTCTTAATGTAGTCACCCCGATAGCCCGGATACAGCTTCCCGAAACGTTCGACGATGTAGCGCGCATGCCGTTGGTTCTGCGCGAATATCACTGTCTTGCCCAGGTCTTGACCACCGTTGACGCGAATGCCTTTCTCCATAAGCGTCTCGAGTACCACGTCCACCGTCTGCTCATTGAATACCCAGCTATTAATCTGGGTTTCCGCAATGTAATCGGGAGTTTCCTCACCTACCGCCTCAAAATCTTCCTCTAGAATTTCCTTTTGGTCATCGGAAAGATCGTCGTATGTTATACCCTCGTCCAAAAAGCTCGTATGGGTTTCGATGCCCAAATACGGTACGAGCACATGGTCCTCTTTGGTGGCCGTATCGTAGTCGTACACATAGGTAGGTACGCCGCGCTCCACCTCGAAGAAGTCGTAGGTGTTACGGTCCACTTCATTTGCAGGAGTGGCCGTGAGACCTACGATCTGCGCATCAAAGTAGTCAAATATTGCCTTGTACTTCTTGAAGATGGACCGATGGGCTTCATCCACGACGACGAGGTCGAAGTGCGCCGGCCCGTAAAGCCGCACACCATCTTCGTTACGCACGGTGTCGATTGCGTTCAGAATAGTCGGATACGTCGAGAAGACGATGCGAGCATCCCGCTCGTCCTTGTTCTTACACAGGTTACAGCGGGAGGTCTCCGGCAAGTACTTCTGGAACGCGCGGGTCGCCTGAGACACCAACGCCACGCGATCCGCCAGGAACAGAACGTTTTTCACCATCCCCGCCCGCATGAGGACGTCGGTCAACCCCGCAGCCACTCGCGTCTTGCCCGTGCCCGTCGCCATAACCAGCAGACTCCTGCGATGCCCTTGCTCGATATTGGCGCAAACGCGTTTGATGGCCTCTATCTGGTAGTATCGATTCGTTCCACCGCCAGCAATCTGCTCGTTCACCGGAATCGCCGACGGCCGCAACATGCTATTGCGCCGATTGAGAATCCTCTGCATGTCGTCGCGCGAAAACACAGAGCTTACCTGGCGATAAGCGCCCTCCTCATCGTTGACCAGGAAGGTCTCAAAGCCGTTGGAGAGAAACGCCAGGGGTCGATATCCGAATTCCCGCTGCAAGCAATCAACGTAGCGGCGTGCCTGCTCAAGCCCCTTCTCGGCAGCATAGCTCGTCTTCTTCGCCTCCAAGACAGCCAGAGGCTTACCATCCTTGCCCAGGAACAGATAGTCGACGAAACCGGTTCCCGTCAGATCACCAGCATCACCAGGCATGCCGTGAACCTCGCGCTCCCCGATGACTGTATCACCGACAGCCCATCCGGCTAGCTCCAAATCCCAATCGATATACCGCTTACGGGTCTCGTACTCCGACAGCTCGTCGGGGTTGAACGACCGGGTCTTCTCGTTCTCCTGCCGACTGGCGGCCAGCTGCTCACGCATCGCCTGAACCTCGGCCTCCAGGGCACGAATAACCTCGTCCTTCCTGGCTACCAATTCTCCAGTGGCCTTAATGGCGCCAATCTGGTCCTTCGTCAGAGGGATGCCCTGGGGTGGAATCTTTCCTTCGTCGAAGGCGCGGTCCTCATAGGCGGGGCCGTAGCAGTAATCAATCCAGTCCACGAAGTTGAAAAGAATTCGCAACGCAATAAGCGCGTCCACCGAGGTGATCCGCTCTTCGGTGTGCACGGAACGGTTCCCCAGCTTATTGAGGCTGAGTAGCTGCCGCCACACACGCTCGTCAACGCACACCTTAAAGGACTGCTCGTGCAGAAGCGACGACAGATTATCGCGATAGGGCATGCTGATGGAGTCGTCTGCGGCATAAACCCATTTCACCGCCAGCTCAAGCGCTTTCCGACAACCAACCGCACACAAGGCGGGAGACGTCGCATAGATTCGTTCCGCATCGACGCAAGCGTCCGCAAACAAATCGTAGTAACCGTCTTGCTCTTTCAGGAAGCTAAAATTTGTCATTGCTCAGCTTCCCCCTCCCCGTCTTTCTCCTCGAAAAAAGGCAGTCTTTGCTGGTCCCCCTCCGCAGCCTGCAAAAAGCGGTCAAAGTCGCTTTGAAACAGTGCATCTTGCTTGATGCGGTATTTCTCGAACTCGCTCAAAGCGAAAGACTTCGCCACTTCGGCCGCAACTTTCCCGGGACTATCAAGCACCTCTTCCTCGTTAAACCGGAGGAACGCATTCAACCGCTCTGACCAATCCTGCATGGTCATGGGAATGTGCCTTCGGGCTTGCCGTTCAGCATAATCCAAATACATGCTCACGATAAGCTCTAGCTCTCGCATCTCGTCTTTGTCAAGGTAGTTCTTCGCAATCACCACGTCGCTCCGAACGATTTTTCCCGAAGGCGCATTCTGCCAAGTGCGCAATCCCATATTCGGAAACTCGGCGCTCGCACGCTCGACAATCACCTCAGCAGCGGTGCTTCCATGGACCGCATAATGGAGCTTGTTCTGTACCGTGGCAAAAAAATCCCTCGTCGTGGGCGCATCAACGTTGTAGTCAACCGCAGTAGAATACAGGTCTGTAATCTTCTGGTAGAGCCTCCGTTCGCTGGCCCTGATCTCGCGAATCTCCTCAAGAAGGTGCTCGTAGTAATCCTCCCCGAGAAACGCCCCCTCCTTCATGCGGTCCGAATCGATTACATAGCCTTTGATGGTGTACTCCGCAAGCACGGTTGTCGCCCACTGCCGAAACTGCGCCGCACGAGAGGAATTCACCCTATAACCGACAGCAATGACCGCATCCAAACGGTAGAACTTCCGATTCCGCTTTACTTCGCGGCCGCCCTCGGTTTGAACTTGTAAGAATTCCTTACAAGTTGCCTCTTCCCGCAGCTCGCCGTCGGAATAGAGCTGCCGTAGATGCGCGGTGATGTTCTGGGAGGTGGTGTCGAAAAGCTCGGCCATCGTTCGTTGAGTAGCCCAAATCATCTCGTCTTTAAAGAAACCGTCTATGCCGTCACCGCCCGAAGCCGCCGTAAAAGACAGAAACTCACCGGCGCTGCTGCGCACGTCGATCCCCACAATTTCGCCCGGCTCGGCCTTCTTCTTACCCATTGCAGCGTCTCCTTAAGCGAAATACTCTTGCGCAAGACTATCGTACAGCGTCTGAAGCTTCTCAATCTGCTGTCGAACGACAAATTGCGATTTATCGACCTGGGAGACGAAGGACGCAAATTCCTGCTGGAGGGCGAGCGGTGGGAGGGGTATGGAAAATCCCTTAAGTGCCTCTTTGTTTACCTTGGGCATCTGGGCGCGCCCCGACAATGGCAGGATGTAATCGAGGAAATATTCCGAGCGCAGTACATGGGCGAGAAATACCCTGTTGCAGTTCTTGCGGTTTGGGAGTATCGGGTATGCGTCAGCCGAGCACACTCCTTCAAAATCAGGGAGTGCCACCTTGTTTAAAGCTGGACGGATCTTGCTGTAAATGATGTGCTGTGGCCCAAAAGGATACTTTCCGCTTTTCACGCCGTCCTCCGCAACGGTGCGATAACCTGACAATACTCCGGTGCCACTTTCGATGCTGTCGATGCCAACGTGAGGAACGTTGGCGTACCGTCCAAAATCTCTTGTCATTCGCGTGTCGATGACTGCAAACTCTCCGAAATCGCGGATTGGCCAGTTGTTTGGATTGTCTTGAAGCATCCCGAACATCTCTACAAACCGGGATTTGACCAGCTGGTCGAGGAGGGAAAGTTTGCGCTCACAAATCTCGACTTGACGCAAAATGGCGTCGAGCAACGACGCAATCCTGCACTGATCGTCGGGAGCATGGTCGGCAAAGCAGAGCTCCTTGATAAGCTTGAAATGACGACTGTATCCGAGATTAGGAACGCGCGCTGAACGTAGCGCATGATACCAGTACCTGACATTGTCATCCGCCCTCAACGTTGTTAGAACTTTGACGCCGTCCGCCCCCCTGACGAAAGGCTCGTCAATATACTTCACGCAACGGGTATGGTCACCAAACACCAGGCACGGAACGTCGGTGCAGATGCCTTTTTTCACATCGCAATACAACGCCTGGCTATCGTTTCCCTGGTCCACCACCCGGCATGAACCAGAATCTCGATATTCGTTTTGCTTGATCTTCGCTATTCCTCTTGACGCGTCCCTCAGTACGTCGGAGAACGAAACTCGCTCCCCGACAAATCGGCATTTGTTGTCAGGCATCAAAATCACCTGCCAAAAGGCGCCTAATTTCAGCAAGTCCCTCTGCCATTTGGACGTTCAGCTCATCAAGCTCTTTGAGTATCTCTTCGGTTGGGGGATACTCAATGCGTTTGTATTCCATTTCGGTGTACTTGTTAAAGCTGAAATCGTAGTCATTGTCGACGATTTCTTGCTTGGGCACCAGGAAGCTCTTCTCGTTCCGCGCACGAGACTTCTCGCCCTCCAGATTCGTCCAACGCTTCAGAATGTCGGGGATATCGTCGTGCTTATCGTCGGGATCGCGCTTATCGTCAAGGGTGTAGCCGTCCCCTTCCATGTTGTAGAACCACACATCATCCGTGCCGCCAGCATTCGTCTTCGTAAAAATGAGAACGGCCGTACTCACCCCAGAGTAGGGCTTGAACACCCCGCTGGGCATGTAGATAATCGCTTCAAGCTTTTGATTCTCCACGAGCTCGCGCCGCAGCTGCCCATAGGCTTTCGAGTTGCTGCGGAACAGCACGCCGTTGGGAACGATACATGCGCAGCGACCGCCCAGCTTCAACATACGCAGGAACAGCGCAACAAACAGGAGCTCCGTCGACTTAGAGTCGACGATGGCGCGCAGGCTCTTGTCGATATCCTCGACGTCGACAGACCCTGTGAACGGGGGGTTCGCCAGAATGACGTCGTATTTTCCGCATACCGTGTTGTTCTTCGAAATGCTATCCAGATAGCGAACGTCGGGCGCCTCGGCACCGTGCAGCATAAGGTTCATGGCACTGATACGCAGCATGGTCTGATCCATTTCGAACCCGGAAAATTGGGGTTCTGCGCCATTGGTGCCCGCGAAGGCATCCCAATCCGCTGCACTCATGCCTGACTCGTGATTGTTGCGGATGAACTCAGCCGACGATATGAGAAAGCCCGCCGTGCCGCATGCCGGATCGCAGATAAGCTCGCCGGGCTTGGGAGCTACCATGGCCACCATCATGTCGCGGATATGCTTTGGCGTTCGGAACTGACCGTTCGTGCCAGCAGTGCTCAGCTTCGAAAGCATATATTCGTACAAGTCTCCCAGGTCGCCGATGTTATCGTCGAAGCCCGAGAGAAGCTCCTCTATGCCGTCAACCGCTTTCTCCAGCAGGGATGTCTTCCCCGCCGGGAAACCGAACGTCGCCCCCTCCATCGCCTTCGAGAACGCAGAATCGCCTCCCATTTCCCTGATAAAGGGGAACACGAATTGATCAACGATTCGATACATCTCCTCGGACGGCTTGTCCTTGAAACGACTCCATCGCAACGCATCATAAGGCATTTCCGCCCCATAGGCATTTCGGTATACGCCCTCAGGGAAAATGCGCTTCTGCGGAACCCCGAGCATCTGTTCCATCTGCTCGGCTTCAAGCTGCTTCTCGTCAAGAGAACGGATGAACATAAGATAGGTGAGCTGGCTTATGACCTCGATGGGGTTTGTGATGCCACCCTCCCACATCTTCTGCCAAATCGCATCAACCTTGCCCTTGGTTGCACCTGTTATCATGCTTCCTCTTCCCCGTTCGGTTCACAAGCCTCACATCACACCTCTCGTAAGCAATATACTGTATAACACGTCGAAAACGCGCTGCCATATCGCTACAATACCTTACGCTCATGGTTTACGGGAACCGACCAGCGACCGCAAGCTAGCCGCACGCCGCCGTCGCGGCAGCGGACGGGGGCTGAGCGATTCCGCAGCGGCGAAAAGCTGCAAGCCGCCAGAAACAGGCGAGCGAGGACAAGCGAAGCCCCCGCCCGCTGCCGCGGCGGCGGCCTAGCAGAACCTCATGCCGTCAGCCGCCATGCCGACCAAGCACCACCAGCAAAGGAGCATCATGCCCAGGGAGAGCAAAGCCGCCAAAATCCAGCGCGCCGCCGAGATCGAGCAGGTGATGTATCAGCTGTACGGCGAGGGCGCCTGCTCGCTGGACTACCGCGACCCCTTCACGCTCACCTGCGCCGTGGTCCTTTCGGCTCAGTGCACCGACGCGGCCGTGAACAAGGTCACCCCCACGCTCTTCGACGCCTACCCCACCCCGCAGGCCTTAGCCGGCGCCAAGCTGGAGGACGTGGAGGCCGTCATCCGCACGCTCGGCTTCTTCCGCGCGAAGGCGAAGAACCTGATCGCGCTGGCCCAGAAGCTCTGCCTGGACTTCGGCGGCGTGGTGCCGCAGGACGTGGATGCGCTGCAGACGCTGCCGGGGGTGGGCCGCAAGACGGCGAACTGCGTGATGTGCGAGGCCTTCCGCGACCCCCAGGGCATCGCCGTGGACACCCACGTGTACCGCATCGCCCATCGGCTGAAGTTGGCCGGCCCCTCGGCCGACACCCCTGCGAAGACCGAAGCAGCGCTACTGGCCGTGTACCCTCGGGACCAATGGCTGTTCATCAACCACCAATGGGTGCATTTCGGACGCGAGTACTGCCAGGCAAGAAACCCGAAATGCGCCGAATGCCCCGTAGGCCAGAAGGGCCTGTGCCCCAGCTTCTCGCCCGCCTAGACTCCCAGCTGCAGCCCACGGCGAAACAATCGCTCCTAGGGGCGGAACAGCAGCGCTAGCTGGGTTCGGTTCTCGGCGCAGGTTTTCTGCAGGATGCTGCTTACGTGGTTGCGCACGGTGCCTTCAGAAAGAAACAGGCGCCCGGCGATCTGGCGGTTCGTGCACCCTTCGGCGACCAGCCGGGCGATGGAGAGCTCCCGCTCGGTCAGGCGGGAAATCCCCTGGCGAAACACCTGCTCATCCGCAAGTTGCGGCGCATCAAAGGCGGCTGCGGCACTTGGCCGGAAGACAGCGCCTGCGAGGCGACCGGCGCAACCGTCAGCAGCGAAACCTCGCAGACCGGCAGATGAGGCATCAGCGCCTCCACCGTCTCCCTGGCCGTCCGCGCCGCCATGCAGCTCGCCTCCCCCAGCCGGTGCCGCAGCCCGCTCGGCTCGCAGCTCGAGCAGCCGCTCGCTCACGTCATCCCGAGCGCTCTGCAAGCCGCTCAGCAGCGCCTCAGTGCGAACCGTGCGCACGGCGAAGGCGGAAACGAGCGCGCCGAAGGCCAGCGACCCCGCGGCCACCAGCGGCGGCGCCCCATGCGCAACAACCCACAGCCACGCCAGCACCCACAGCACGCGCACCGGCCACACCATCTGCATCATGCCCAGATATGCCGCCACCGGAAGAAAGCAAGCCGACCCGGGGGCAAATGCCGCAAGCGCAACTGACAGCAGCGCAATCGCCGTTGCCGCACGCGGTCCTTTCGCAAGAAACGCCGCGCAGAGCAGCACCGTGGCCACCAGCAGCCCCGCCACCAGCAGCGCCAGGGCGTCCTGCTTCTCTGAGTACGCTTGGCCCGCGCTCCCCAACGCAAGGAACGCGCTCGCAAGCAACGCCGCTATGCCGTCTATCACCCTGTTCATACCGTGCAGTATACCCGAGAGCGACCCTGCGAGCGCCAAGCAAGCCGGCCTTGCAGCCTCAGTCCCTGGTCCTCGCCTTGCCCACCACAAGGGCAACCAGGAAAAACGCCAGCGCGAACAACAGCAGCACGCCCAAGCTCCAGGCCACCGGCCCCAGCTGGACAAGCAGCTCCTGCGCAGACAGCCCCGCCGGAATCGTCGCCGCCTTCTCGCATGCAACCGTATACCAGTAGCCCGGCAGGAAGTGGGCGATGGCCACCATCTCGGCGCTCATCACCGACAAGGGCACCCACACGCCGCCCATGAACGACAGCACCAGGCCGCCGATGTTGCCCGCCGCATTGGCCGCAGCGATGCCGCAGCGCACCTTGCTAAGCAGAAACCCGACCGAAAGCGCCAGCAGCATGAAGGCGAACAGCGCGTTCGCTAGGCCTATAAGCGCAGGGGCAGAGAGGGCCGACGCCGATTCGCGGAAGACCACACAGCCCACCCCGAAGTCCCACGCCCACGCCACCAGGCCTATGACCAGGCACGCCAGAGCCACCTGCACGTTGTAGGAGGTCTGAGTAAGAGGCGCCACGGCGTTTCGGCGCCGTAGGTCGGTTTGCGAAAGGGAGCCGTTCAGACCACACACCGACGCCACCACGCCAGCGAACAGACCGTACATGCTCCACTCAAGGTAGAAGAGAAACTGCGCCCCGTCGCTGTGCGCAGCGGCATCCATGTAGCTGGCCTGCACCTTCGCGTCCGCCATCTCCAGAGCCTCACTTGCCAGAAGCTCCCACAAGCCCGCGCTTTCTACGCTGGCATCATCCGCTCCCGCACGCAAACGTTCGCTTTCGCCTGCACTCTCACCAACATCCAAGCCGGCAGCAGTGCCTCCGCCAGCAACAGCGCCCGCATGACTGCCAATCGCCTCGGCCTCCCCCGCCGAACCTGCCGCGCTCTCCGCGGTCGCCAGGTCGAAAACAATATTTATGTAGTTATTAACTCGCTGGTCAACAAGCACTCCTGTTGCCGCGTCGAAGCTGTACACCGACTCCAAAGGCTCCGGCGCCACCCCTGCTTCCACCGCTTCGGCGAATGCCCGGCCATAGCCTTCCGGGATGATAAGGATGTACTCGACACCACCCTTGGCCACCGCATCTTGCAGCCCGGTCCCCGAATCCTCCACCGGCTGTCGCAGGCCCTGGGTTTCCAGATACGCCACCACGCCTCGGGACAGCTCGCTGTCGTCCCGGTCGATCACCGCGAACTGGGTCGACTGCCGTTCGAAATCCTCCATCGACTGCGACAAGGTGAGGCCCGCCGCCATGGCTAGCCCCATGAAGCTGAGCCCCACCACGTAGACGATGAAGAACAAGGGGTTGCGCGCAATCTTGCACAGGCACAGCTTAAAGACTTGCATAGCGCTGCCTCCTCAGGGCGCGGGCGGAAAGGGCGAACAGGACGGCGCACATGGCAAGCAGGATTGCCAAATGCCCGAGGGTGGGCGCAAAGCTATCGTAGTACAGCAGCCCGTAGAACGCCTCCGCTATCTGGGCTGCGGGATTGACCAGCGTGCTTGCGGGAACCGCCCGGGCTATGCGGTCGGCAAGCTCCATGGTGGGCTGCCCGTACAGCCCGGTAAACAGCGCCGCCATGCAGGTGACGGCGGTGATGATCCCCGCCCGCGTACTGTCGGGCAGCTTGGGGATAACCGCCACCGCGCACCCCAGCGACACCGCCGTAAGCGACGCCACCAGAAGCACCGCCAAGCACCCCAGCACCCGGTCGCCGAAGTCCACGGTCAGGCTCATGAACAGAAACACCGCCAGCAGGCACAAAAACGATGCCGCCCAGCTGGCCAGCAGCGTTCCCAGCAGCGCGCGGCTATGGGACACGCCGCCCACCGCCCGCCGCGCACCCAGCGGCCCGCTGCATCCCCGCAGGCCCAAGACGGCCGTCAACCCCATGGTCGCGCAGCTGAGAGCCGCAAACCCTAAAAGCGCGAAATAGTAGCGCACCTTCTCGCTCAGGGGGTTCTGCGTAACACTGATGCGCTCCGTGGCCTCGAAGGGGTCGGTCATCGTCGCAATCAGCCGTCCGTCGGCAAGCAGCATCGGATCGGACTGCACGATGCCCCGGACCAGGCTCGCACGGCTGACATACTGGTCCAACAGCAGCACCACGATTGATTGCTTCGCCAGGTCGGCCACCGTTTCCGTCGTCGGGTACAAATACGCCCTCGGCTGTCCGCCCTCGAAGGCGATATACCCCACGAACGCATCGTCGCCTCCCTGGGAATCGGCCACCAGCCGCTGCGCTTCCTCGGCGCTGCTTGCATAGGTCACCGAGAGAAGGCCGTCGCCGTCAGGATCGCCGTCCGCGCTCACCGCTTCGACGAACCGCAGAAACGCCCCCTCGTCGTCGACGGAGCCCGCAAAACTACCAGCGTCGCTCCAGCCGGCGGCAAGTCCGCCGAATCCGTCTTCTGCTGCGCCCCCTGCGCCCTCGCCGCGCACCACTACCACAGGCAGCTCGCCCATGGCATCGTTGCGCTCCAGGGAGTCGAACATGAAGATAAACATAGTGGAAAGGGCCAGCGGCAGGCCCACGGCCCACACCAAAAGCCCCGGGTTGCGCATCAGCGATACGAACACCGCGCGAAACGTCACCAGCATGCCATGCACCCCGTTTCGTTAATCGCGCAGCTCGCGGCCGGTTATTTCCAGGAACACGTCGTTTAAGGTGGGCGGTTCGGCCCATATGCGGCCTGGCACCGCCCGATGGCGCCGCAGCACCCCCAGCACGTCGGCTACGTTGTGCGACCCGTTCTCGCACACCACCACCAGCGCGCCCTCGTCGACCTGGGCGCTTCGCACCGAGGCCAGCGCTCGCACGTCTGCAAGCAGCCCACCGGGCACGGCGCCCAGGTCGATGCGGATTCGCTCACCCACTTTCACCTGGGCCTTCAGCTCATCGTTCGTGCCGATGGCCAAAGTCTTGCCGTGGTCCATGATCATGATGCGCGAGCAGATCTCCTCGACTTCCTCCATGTAGTGGCTGGTATAGACCACGGTCATGCCTGCGCGGTTCATGCGCTTGATGCCTTCCAGGATGGAAGCGCGGCTTTGCGGGTCCACCGCCACCGTGGGCTCGTCGAAGAACGCCAGCTGCGGCTTGTGGGCGATGCCGCAGGCAATGTTGAGGCGCCGCTGCAGGCCGCCCGAAAGCTTCTTCGGCAGAGCCCGCTCGTAGTCCTCCAACCCCACGAACTCCAGCGCCTCGGCCACCAGCTCCTTGCGACGGGCGCGCTCGGGCACGTACAGCCCGCAGAAGTAGTCCACGTTCTGGCGCACGGTCAGCTCGTCGAACACGGCCACGTTCTGGGGAACCACGCCGATACGCCGCTTCAGGTCGTAGCGAGTAGGCGTCATAGGTTCGCCGAATAGCTCTATGGTGCCCTTGTCGTAGGTAAGCAGCTGCAGGATGCAGTTGATGGCGGTGGTCTTGCCGCTGCCGTTAGGGCCCAAAAGCCCGAAGATCTCGCCGCCGCGCACGGTCATGCCCAGATGGTCGAGCGCCAGCATGCTGCCGTAGCGCTTCACCAAGTTGTCGACGAATACGATGTCGCTCACGATGCACTCCTGCCTCTATCCAACGCCCTTTGCTTGGACCGCTGTCAGCAGAAGTGTGTCCCAACCAGCCAAAAGAAGGAAGTGACAATTGTCACGTTCTAGGATTCCGCCTCTTCAATCCCTCTTTGAATCCCTCTTCGATTCGCTCTTCAGCCCCTCTTCCGTCCCTCTTCGATTCGCCGCTTCGCCGCCCCCACACCCGCGCCGAGAGCGCACAAGGGGCAGGTTCCGCACGAAATCCTGCAGAACCCCCTCCTCGTGCACTGCGCCCGTCGGCCGCTCTCCCAGCCGCAGCCGCGGTCTCAGCTGCAACCGCAGCCTACGCGCGCGCCTGCGACCTCTCGTACAAATCGATAGCCTGACCCAGCACCGCTTCGGCGGTTTCGTGCACGTTGCGACCTTCGGAAAGCGCCGCCACGGCCGCACCGTCCACCAGCATGCTCACCAGCGACGGCGGAAAGCCCGCAAGGCCCGCCCGCTTCAGGATGGCTGCCACGGCATCGTGGAGCTCGCCATGGCCGGTCTGGTAGGCGTCGGTCACCGCAGGCGCGTCCGACGCGGCAATGAGCTGGGCGTAGTGGGCGGGCAGCATGGCCTCGTCGTTCGGCAGGCATGCAGCAATCAGCAGCATGGTCGCCCGCTCGCGGCATTCGCCTTCGTCCAGCTCCTGGGCCTGGGCAGCCACCAGCTCGGCACGCTCGCTCCACAGCTGGATGTTGAAACGGCCCGCCTCCCCCAACAGCTGGTTCACCGAATCGAAGTAGTAGCCAACCGAGGAAGAAGCGGCTCCGGCGCGCTTGGAAACGCCGCGGTACGTCACGGCCGCAGGACCCTCCTCACGCAAGAGCTCGGCAGCTGCCATCACCAGCGACGCGCGCGTGGCCTGGGCTTTCGGCGTCTTCGGATTCAATGCCGCCTCTGTCATACCCAACTCCCCCTTCGAAAAAGAACCCCGCGGACCCGAAGGCCTGCGGGGCTATTCTACCATCAGGCGCCGTCCGCTACTTCACGTCGGCCAGGTCCTTGTTGGAATGCTCGTGCGAGGCGATCATGGCCACCAGCGCGACCGCCGCGATGACCACCATGTAGAAGGCCGGCGCGATGTCGTTGCCGGTGATGTCGATCAGCCACAGCGAGATGAACGACGCCGAGCCGCCGAAGATGGCGTTGGCCAGGTTGAACGACAGCGCGAAGCCGGAGTAGCGCACGTCGGTGGGGAACGTCTCGGTCAGATAGCTTGCCAGCGTGCCGTCGTTGATGGTGAGGATCAGGCACATGACCAGCTCCACCAGCAGGATAACCCAGAAGTTCATAGTGCCCAGCAGCACAAACGCCGGGATGGTGAACACGATGAAGCCCACGCAGGCGCCGATGAGCATCTTCTTGCGCCCGAAGCGGTCGGAGATACGGCCCGACAGGAAGATGAAGGCGATGTAGACCACCAGCACGATGGTGGTGATGGTGGAGGCGTCGCCGGCCGGGTAGTTCAGCGTGGTCTCAAGGTAGTTCGGCAGGAAGGTGAGCACCGCGTAGAAGCCCACGGCGTTCAGCACGCAGGCGCCGAACGAAATGATGAGCACGCGGAAATGCTTCTTGAACAGGGTGCGGATGGGATGCTCCACCTCGCGGCCGGCGGCCTTCAGGCGGTTCTGCATCTGCTCGTAGACCGGCGAATCCTCCAGGTGCGTGCGGATGTAGTGGGTGATGTAGCCCAGCGGCAGCGCCAACAGGAAGGGAATGCGCCAGCCCCAATCGACCACGAAGGCCGAATCGGCGCCCCACACGTTGAACATGAACGTGGCCAGAAGCGAACCCACCAGCAGGCCGGCGGCCGTGGAAGCCGGCACCATGGAGCAGTAGAAGCCGCGATGGTTCTTCGGCGCGTACTCGGCGATGAAGGTGGCAGCGCCCGCGTACTCGCCCGCCGCCGAGAAGCTCTGCACCATGCGCAGCAACAGCAGCAGAAGCGGCGCGCCGATGCCCAGCACAGCGTAGCCCGGCAGGCAGCCGATAAGGAACGTCGCGCCGCTCATGAGCAGGATAGAAATGGACAGCGCCCACTTGCGGCCCTTCTTATCGCCCATGTTGCCCCAGAAGATGGCGCCGATAGGACGCACCAGAAACGACAGCGCGAACACCGCGAAGGTGGACATCACGGCCACGGTGCGATCGGTGTCCGGAAAGAACACCAGCGCGATGACGGTGGCCAGATACGAATAGCTGGCGTAATCAAACCATTCGATGAAGTTCCCCAGAAACGACGAGAACGTCACCTTCTTCAGAATACGGTGCTTCTCCTCCTCGCTGCACAGATCGAAGGTCGAGGTGGTGGATGCGCTTGACTCGCTCGTACTCATACAACTCCCCTACATGGGTCGCGGCTGCCCCGAAATGCCGAATCGGCCGTCACCTTGGCTCCAATGCGCATCGTGCGCTGCGGTCCGGGTTTCCCGTCAAGGAATTGCGCTACGCCCGAAGGCCGCAATTCCTGCGCACGATGCCGCTCCCCTCGGCGTCGGAAGCGTGCGGAGCTTCTTCACTATAGCGTAACTTCACCGCGAAACAGCAACGAACAGTGAACAAAATTTGCAACTCATCAAAACTTAAGCAAGCCCGTGAACTGGTGCAACTGCACAAAAACAGCTTTCACCGCCATCAAAAAAGGGAGCCGCCCGCAGGCAGCTCCCTTGCGTCCGTCAGCTCCAAACGAAGCCCTGTGCGAACTAGTCCTCCCACATCTCGGGACGCACCAGGGTGCAGTCCGGAACGCGGTTGGGGAAGTAGTCCAGGCAGTCGCCTTCGCGGTACACGTCGGCGGTGGAGCAGTGCAAGCCGCCGCCGAAGGGATAGGCGTCGCGCAGGTCGACCGGAATGACGTTCATGCCCAGCTCGTCCATCTGCTGCTGCTGGTACACCTCGGAGGCCTCGACGATGACGGTCTTCGGATCCAGGACCAGGCAGTTCATGGACAGCCACACGCTGGAGTAGCACAGCGCCGGCGGCTCGTCATGGGCGGGCTGAGCGGCGTCGACTACCTGCCAGTCGTTAGCGGTGAAGATGTCCAGCTGACCCTCGGCCGGATGACGATGCGGGTTGTTGATGATCAGACCCGGACGCAGCGGCACGAAGGTGGCGTCGATATGGATGGGGTACGGGTCGCCCGGGAAGTTCATCGCATGGATGCGGATGTCGGGATAGTAGCGCTGGAACCAGTCCATAGCCGTGCGGTTGGTGGTGAGACCATGCTGGATGAAGAAGTCCTTGCCCATACGCATGACGTCGGCGGCGTCCCACATGGGCTCCACCTCGGTGGTCACGAAGTCCTTGTTGGCCGTACGCACCAGGCGCTCTTCCAGGGTGATCTTCTCGTCGTAGTAGTTGTGCTTGTAGGACTTGTCCGTCAGACGGGGACGAGGCGCCTGGGTCCACAGGAACTCCGGGTCCTCCTCGAAGTACTCCATCATGAGCGGCCAGTAGGCCAGGTACTCGAAGTAGCGGCAGCGGAAGGAGTTGGCGGCGGCCATGATCTCGGGGCCCACGGTCAGCAGGATGTCGCGCGGAGGCATGCAGGTCATCATGGAGTCGTTGCGGAAGTCCGGCGTGCCGATGGCCTGGTTCCACTGCAGCGGCGTGGGACGGTCGACGATGATGTCGCGGTCCTCCAGCTCGCGCACCAGGTTCTCCAGGCATTCGTTGCCGCGCTCCACGGTGTTGAGGGGACGCAGGCCCCACATGCCGCGCATCTCGGAGTCGATCGGCACCTTCTCGGAGGTCGCGGGCTCCTCGGGAGGAATCACCGAGTTGTCGCAACGGCCGACGATAACGCGCTTCAGCGGATCCCAGTCGTTCCATGAGTTAACGATCTTCGCCATGCTATCTCCTTTCCACCGGCAGCCCGACGCTGCCTATCGAAACGCCCGCGCCCGCAGATAGCCCACCGGCACGGGTTATGGCGCTTGCACAATAATACAGCAACCCCGCGCAGCCGAAACCCCCCTGCGCCGAATCAGCGTGAAGAAACAGCTCGCGCCCGCCGAAGAGCCGCGCCAGCCCACGCTGCCGCACCAGACTGCGCCACTCCAGCGCACCGAGCAGCGCCACCGCACCGCACCACGCTGCGCCGCTGAAAAGCAAATCGTGCATACCGGGCTGGTTCAAGCGAAAAAGTGCGTGAACCTGCCCGGCATGCACGATTCCAAGCGGCCGCATAGAGCCGCAGACCGCAGCAAGCTGCAGCCAGCCTGCGCCGGGGCGCCCTCACAGAGCCGCAGACCGAAGCAGGCTGCGGCCCGCCCACACCAGGGCGCCCTCACAGCTCGACGAACCACTCGATGTGGCCGCAAGCTTTGCAGATGTAGGTGTCAGCAGAGGCGTTAGCCCAGTCCAGATCGAAGAAGGTAAGGCCGCGGCTGTTGAGCAGCGCCGACCCTTTGTCGAAGCTGGTGCCTCCGCAATGGGAGCATATGACCGGTCGCCCCGCGCGCTCGTACACGCCGGCTTCATCGCCCGAGGCACCTCGCTTGAATGCGTCCATCGTATCGCCGAGCAAACCCATAGCAAATCCCCTTCCCCCAAGCTGCCTACATCCCTCTGCTGGCGAACCCCCTGCCCTAGTAATACCTATAGTATGCCGCGCAGCTGCCTTCGCTGGAAACCATGCAGGGGCCCACGGGGTTCTCGGGCGTGCACACGCGGCGGAACAGCGGACAGTCGCTCGGCGCCATAATACCACGCAGCACGTCTCCGCAGCGGCAGCCCTTCGGCTCTATGGTGGGCTCCACCTGCGGCTGGAAACGCGCCACAGCGTCGAACTGGGCGAACTCGGGACGGATGCGGTAGCCTGAACCGGGAATGGGGCCCAGCCCGCGCCAGGTGGCGGTGCAGGTCTCGAACACCTCGTCGATGGCAGCCAGGGCCACGGGATTGCCCTGGGGCATCACGCCGCGGGCATAGGCGATCTCGATGTCGGCGCGACCCTCATGCAGCTGGCGCATGATCATGGCCACGCCCTGCAGGATGTCCACCGGCTCGAACCCGGTGATAACCCCGGGAATGCCGTACTTCTGTGCCAGGAACCGGTAGGGCTCGGCGCCGATGATGGTGCTCACATGCCCGGGAAGAATGAGCGCATCCACCTTCAACGACGGGTCAGACACGATCACGTCAAGGGCGCCGGGCATGTTCTTGTGCGCGGCGAACACGCTGAAGTTCTCAAGGCCCATGGCCTTCGCGCGTTTGATGGCCATGGCCACCAGCGGCGTGGTGGTTTCGAAGCCCACGCCCACGAACACCACCTGGGAGGCGGGGTTGGCCTGGGCAAGGGCCAAGGCGTCCAGCGGCGAGTACACGATCTGCACGTTGCGTCCCGCCGCCTGCTCGGCCAGCAAGCTGGAAGTGGAGCCGGGCACGCGGGTCATGTCGCCGAACGTTGCGATAATCACGCCCGGCACCCGCGACAGCGCGATCACCGTGTCGATATCGGCGTTGGAGGTCACGCACACCGGACACCCAGGACCGCTGGCCAGCCGCGTGCCCTCGGGCATGAGATCGCGGATGCCGCCACGGGCAATGGACACCGTGTGGGTGCCGCACACCTCCATGAGCGTCGCCCCGCCCGCCGGCGCAAGCTTGCGGATAGATTCGATAAGCCCCCGCGCCAGCTCCGGGTCGCGGAAGGCGTTCAGGTCGTCTTGCATGGAATTCGCCATTGCGGAAGCACCTTCTTCTGTGTAGAATGCAGGCAGGCGGTTAGCCCGTTGCCGCGGGCCGGCTGCTTCACATTATGGGATAGATAATGTGGTGAAGAGCCGTTCCTATGCTAGGGGCGGCTTTTTCATTGCCGCCGCGCGCCCGCCTACTTGCGAACCCGCGCCGTCAACTCAATCACCGCTACGATCACCAAACAAAACGTCAGAAGTTCCATCCAGCTTACGTACATAGCTGCTCCTTCCTTCGAAGGAAGCAGTCCCGCCTGCCTATGCGGCCAGTGTAACGTAATACGTATTACCTATCAAACATCCGCCTTCGCTGCTTCGTCGGCCTCCAGCGCCGCCGCCAGCTGCACCATGGTTGAGGCCATGGGGGCAGTGGCGGTGCCCACCTCGTCGGCGGCCAGTTCGGGGAACTCGCGGATGAGGTCCAGCGTCTCCTCGGCGAACTGCTGGTCCACCACCTCGATGGCGAACCCGGCGTGCACCAGCACGTAGTCGCCCACTTTCGCCTGAGGAGTCAAATCCACGGAAATGCTGCGGGTCACACCCAGGATGTCGACGGTGGCAAGCCCTCCGTCCTCGATGGCTTGGATGCTCGCAGGAATGGCTAAGCACATAACTGCTCCTTACATGCGCACCTAGTCGGTCGCGTCTTCGGTTTCCGCCGCCCATGCTACCACAGCTTGGCCGAAGGACACGCATCCATCGTTGGGCGGCAGGTCCTGGTTGATGGCCACCGTGAAGCCCAGCAGCTGCAGCTGCTCCACGCAGCGCTCCACCAGGAAGCGATTCATGAACACGCCGCCGGAAAGCGCCACGGTGCTGATACCGTAGAGCCCCTGCACCAGCTGGGCGGCAGTGGACACAGCCTGCACGAACGCCCACTGGAAGCGAAGGGCCACAGCTTGCACGGGCTCGCCGGCCGCCGCATCGTCCAGCAGCGCCCGAAACGCCGGCGCCGCATCCAGCAGCAGCACCGAAGTGTCGTGAGCGGTGCTCTCGGCGGTGGCGGTGTTCTTCACTACGTCGATGGCGTAGGCCCGCTCGCGCTCGTCGGTGGCGCAGGCCGCAGCCGCAGCGTCAAGCAAGATGGCGGGTTCGCCCTCGTAAGCAGGCTGCGCGCACAGGCCCAAAAGCGCGCTGGCCGCATCGAACAGCCGCCCTACCGAAGAGGTCATGGGGGTGTTCAGCCCGTTCTCGATCATCTTGTCGCACAGGGCGGCCTGCTCGCCCAGCGCCTCCAGCGCCGCCGCAGCCCCCGGGTGTTCCAGCAAATCGAAGGCCCACAGCGCTCCGTAGGCCATGCGCAGCGGATGCTTCACGCACGCCGCGCCGCCGGGCATGGGCACGTAGGCGAAGTTGGCGAACCGCTCGAAGTCGCGCCGATTGGCCAGCAGCACCTCGCCGCCCCAGATGGCCCCGTCGGCCCCGAAGCCCGTCCCGTCGAAGGCGAAGCCGCATACCGCCTCGTCGATGCCGTGCTCCCCCAGCACCGAAGCCACGTGGGCATGGTGGTGCTGCACCTGGGTAAGCGGCAGCCCCTGCTCCTTGGCCCATTTCGTAGCCAGGTACTCGGGATGGCTGTCGCAGGCCAGCCGCTTGGGCGCAATGTCGAACAGGCGCTCGTAGCGATTCTTCGCCTCAAGCCATGCGTCGAACGTGTCGGCGTTCTCCAAGTCGCCTATATGCTGACTGACGAAGGCCTGGCCGGGGCGCACCAGAGCGAAGGTATTCTTCTGCTGCGAGCCAACAGCCAGAAGCGGATCGCAGACCGCAGAACGCGAAGAACCGTCGCCCGCGCGCTCCTCCCCCAGCGCCAACGGCAGCGGCGCATAGCCTCGCGCCCGGCGGATGAACTGCAGGGCCTCCACCGCGTCATCGCCCTCGCCGAAACGCAGCACGCGCACAACCGAGTCGTCGAAACGAGTGAGCACCTCGCGGTTGTTCCCCAGGAAGCCGTCGGCCACGCACGCCAGCTGGGTCCAGGCATCGCCATCGTTCTTGCAGATAGGCTCGTCGTGGATGTTTCCCGAGGTCATCACCAGCATGGGCGGAAGCGCACCTGCTATGCCGCCTGCATCCTCGCATGCCCCGGCGCCCGTCCCCATCCCCGCGCTCGCCTTCGCCCGCGCCGCCGCGAAGTCGCAGATCAACAGATGTTGCACCGGCGTGGCGGGCAGCATAACCCCCAGCTCGGGCAGATGGTCGGCAAGCCCCGGCACCAGATTCGCATCGGGCCGTTTGCGCAACAGCACGATGGGCCGGGCCGGCGAGCGCAGCACCTCGGCCTCCGCATCGCTGACGAAGCACACCTTCCGTACGTCGTCCACCGATGCCATCATGACGGCGAAGGCCTTCCCCTCGCGCCGTTTGCGACCTCGCAGCAGCGCCACAGCCTGGCTGTTGCAGGCGTCGCATGCCAGATGGAAGCCGCCCAGCCCCTTCACGGCCACCACCGCGCCGTCGGCCAGCAGTTCGACGGCGCGGGCAAGTATTTCATCGCTTATCTGGCGGTTCTCGCCGCGGACCACCGGCGTCAGCGGCGCCTCCACCGGCCCCCACGCACCCGCCGGCACGACAAGCTCTCCCGCCAACAGCCCCTCGCCGTCCGCAAGCGCGGGCTCCCCGGCCAGCGGCCCGTCGCCGCCCCTGGGCACCGAGCCCTCGGCCGACAGACCCCCATCAGCCCGATGCTCGCGCCAATCCAACGCCGGCCCGCACGCGAAACAGGCGTCGGGCTGCGCATGGAAGCGTCGGTCGGACGGGTCGGCGTACTCCGCCGCGCAGGCTGGGCACATGAGGAAATCCTTCATGGACGTGGCGGCGCGATCGTAGGGCAACCCGTCGATGATGGTGAAGCGCGGACCGCAGTTCGTGCAGTTGATGAAAGGATAGCGAAAGCGCCGGTCGGCCGGGTCGAACAGCTCGCGTACGCAGTCGTCGCAGGTGGCAAGCTCAGGCGACACCAGCGTGGTCTCCTGCACCTGCTCGTCTTCCGAGAAGCGGATCTCGAAGGAGCCGAAGTCCTGCAGCGGCACCTCCTTCAGGTCGATCTCGCGCACCTGCGAGGCCGCCGGCGGATTCTGCGACAGCTCCATCACGAACTCGTCCAGCAGCCCGCTCTCCGCTTCCGCATGGATGTGAACCCCGTCGACAGCGTTCAGCACCCAGCCATTGACCAGGTACTTCTTCGCCAACCGATAAACGAAGGGACGAAACCCCACCCCTTGCACGATGCCTTTGACGTGAATATCCAGCGCCTCAATCATGGTGCGCTCCTTTTCTCAGCCGATGCCGCATGTCAGAAAAGCGTAGCACACACTCAAGCGAAGGTCACCGCCCAAAGAGAAAGGGCCCGCCAACCCATAGCGGACCCGCAAAGCTCTCATTCGGAACAGCGCGACGTTGCCCGGTCCCGGTATCAGGCCGAAACCAAGCGAAGCCAGCAACAGCCGGTCCTAGGCCGACGCGACCCCGGTTGTCCCCGCCGCTGCAGCTGTCGCCGTCTCCGCAACGCCGGTCGCCGCCTGCGCCGCCAGCTCCTCTTCCACCACCAGCTCCTCCATGAGCTCGCCGATGGTCTCGGCCAGCAGACGCAGCGTCACGCTGGAGTTGTCGGGCAGGTGCAGGTGCACCACGCGCCGGTCGCGTTCGGTAAGGGCAACGGTGTCGCCCACCGCCTGGGCCTTCGCCAGGCTTCCCAAGCTCTCCGCCTCCTCGCGCAAGGGGATGTCCTTCAGCTCGTCGGCCGACAGCACCAGGAACACGCCGCAGTTCGGGCCGCCCTTCTGCAGCTGGCCCGTGGAATGCAGGTAGCGCGGGCCCACCTCCAGGCACGACACGACGCCGCGCTTGGCAGCCACGCCGTGGCGGATGGATTCCAGCGCCTCGCGACGCCCCTCGCCCGTGAACGGCAGAAACGCGTTGAGCGCGAAGTAGTCACCCGGCTTGATGCTGGCCAACAGCGCCCGCAAGGCATCGCGCACCGTGCGCTGGTCCCTGAAGCACGGGGCCAGCCGCACCTCGGCCTCGCCCATCTGGATGTCACCCAGGAAGTCTTCCACAAAATCGGGCTCGGGCATGCCGGCCTGCAGAATCTCCAGCACGTTGGACTTGGTGGCGGCCACATCGGGCTGATCGAAGGGGCACACCTTCATGAGGTAGCCGCACATGGCGATGGCGTACTCCCACATGACGAAGTGCTCCGCCAGCTCGGCCGCCGATTCGATGCGGAAGTTCAGCCGCGGAATGGCCTGGTCGATGTAGGACAGGCTCATCTCGAAGTTGCGGATCTCGTCCCACAGGTCGGTCTTGGTCTGGTACATGATCACGCTGCGGTCGCCCGGGTCTTTAGCCAGCACCAGCGAGTCGATCTCGATGTTGGGCAGGATGCCCTGGCCGTTCTTGCCCAGGCTCTCGGCCACCAGCTGCTCGATCCACAGGCCCAGCACGCGCCCGCGCTTCGGCGTGAGGAACGAGAACTTGTTGCGTCCCCGCAGGTAGTTGTCGTACAGAAACGCCGCCAGCCCGATGGCCGGGTTGTCGATGGCGTCTTCGCTGCACTGCTGCTCGGCCTGCACCGCATGGGCCATGAACTCGTCCAGCGAAAGCCCCGCCAGCGCCGCGGGAAGCAGTCCGAACACGGAAAGCGCCGAGAAGCGGCCGCCCACGGAAGGCTCGCCGTTGAACACCGCCGCCCAGCCCTCGCGACGGGCCAGCGCCTCCAAGTCGGAGCCGGGGTCGGTGATGGCCACCAGATGCTTCACCAGCTCTTCGTCGGAAATGCGATCGGCCACCGACTCGCGCACGGCCCGCAAGGCCAGCCGCGGCTCGATGGTGCCGCCGCTCTTCGACGAGATGACGAACAGCGTGGTGCGCGGGTCGAGCTCGGATAGAAGCGCCCGAACGCGCACCGGGGAATCGGAATCCAGCGTCTTGAAGGACACGCGCGACTGGTCGGGCTTGTGGTACTTGGTGATGGTCATGGGAGCCTGGGTGGAACCGCCCTGACCGATGAGCATGACCGTCTTGAGCCCCTGGCTAAGCACCGAATCGGCGAACGCCTGAATCTGGGCCAGCGGGAAGGGAGGGTTGCTGGCCAAGTCGGTCCAGCCCATGAACTGCTCGGCGCAGTGCATCGCCTCGTCGGAGAACTCGAACAGCGTAGCGTCCTTGGCATGCAAGCGACTGGCCACGCATTCCTTCACCAGCGTTTTCGCCGACGGGTACAGCTTTTCCATATCGCCTGAAAGCATGAGGCCTCCTTACAGTCCCAGTGCCTTCTTCAGCGCGGAGACGCGGCGACGGGAAACGGGCACCTTCTCGTCCACGCCGTTCAGGGTGAGCAGCAGCGTACCGCCGGAAACCGATTCCACCTCTTCCACCATGGAAAGGTTCACCAGATACCCGCGATGCACGCGGAAGAACCCGTGGCCATCCAGGCGCTTCTCAAGCTGCGCCAAGCTGACCGTGGAGAAGTAGCGGTCGGTGTCGGTGCGCAGGTAGGCGTAGTCGTCGCGAGCCATGACGAAGCGCACGGTGTCGATGCCGATGAGGATCTTCTTGCCGCCCTTGTCCACGGGGATACGCTCGGATTTCTGAGCCTGAGCATGCAGCGACACATGCTCGCGCACGCGGGCGATGGCCTGGGCCAAACGCTCGGTCTCCACCGGTTTCACCAGGTAATCGATAGCGTTCACCTTGAAGGCGTCCAGAGCATGCTCGCTGTAGGCGGTCACGAACACCACAGCCGGCGGGAACTTCAAATGCTGCAAGGCGTCGGCCAGCTGCAGCCCCGTGGCTTCCGGCATGTTCACGTCAAGGAACATGACGTCGCACGGGTACTCCTTCAGCTTCTCGATGGCCTCGCGTACGCTGGCGGCCTCGGCCACCACCTCGGTCTGGCCCAGCTCTTCCAGCAGGTACTTCAGTTCAGAGCGTGCAGGTGCTTCGTCGTCGACGACCATGGCCTTCAGCATCCGAACCTCCCGTCTTCGCAAATCCTATGGCTATCGCCGGGCGCCGCGTCTGCGAAACCACCCGACCCGGGCCCCTTCCGGACCCGCAACCTCGGACGACTCGCGCTGCGAAACCCAGCGGACATCTCCCCTACGCAGACCTTCCGCGTAACGAATGCGCACGAAAGCGGAGGCCCCGTGCGCCGTTCATGGCATTATAGGATACTCAAACCGAAATAATACGGAAAGTGACCTTGCGCCCCCGCGCCCATAAAAGATGCGAAAATGACCTGGGATAACGTTGTCGCGACCATTTCTTGCGCACAATTCGTACGCCCTCGGGGCATGCTGTGGAAAGCGGTCGGCGCTTCACAGCTCGGCAAAATACCATGGCTGGTGTATAGAATCGGGGGCGCTGTTGCCCTACCATTGAGCCATGGAGCAACGAAGCGAACATACCCTCGGCCCGTCGAACGATTCCGACGGCAACCCGCCTGCAGCCGGCATCAACGCCGCTGGCGGCAGGGCCGACGCAAGCGCACTCGCCGATAGCGCGCTTGCAGCCGACACCCCGACCGGCAGCGATGCGGCCGATGGCCCCCAGCCCACCCCGGCCGACTTCACCCACGCGATGCGCCGGTGGCTGGCCGACGTCGCCATCGCCGCGGGCGCCTTCCTCTTCGGCTGGGGCCAGCTCATGCTCACGGCGTCAAGCATCATCATCCAGGACGTCGCCCTGCGCCAGTACCTGGGAACCTTAAGCATCACGCCGTCGCCGCAGGTGGTTGTGGCGTTGGCGCTCACCGTGCTGCCCGTTGTGTTTCGCCGCATAGCCCCGTGGACCGTCTTCGCCACGAGCACGCTGGCATTCCTGGTTGCCCAGTCCTACTTCGCGAGCATTTCGTTCATGGCAGTGGGGCCCATGGTTGCCCTGTACACCATCGCCTTCCAGAAGGGGCTGCCGAAGGCCGTGGTCGCCGGCGTGACGGCGGGAGCGGCCATCTTCGTGCTGCAAGACCCCGACCAGGCGCTCACCTTGGCGTTCTTCACACGCTTCCAGAACATCGCGCTGCTGGCGGCATCGCTTCTGGCGGGCTGGGCCATGCGCACCCGCAACGCCTATGTGCGGGCCGTGGAGGAGCGAGCCGAGGCTGCCGAGCGCACCCGCGAGGAAGAGGCAGCCAAGCGCGTGGAGGCCGAGCGGGTGCTCATCGCCCGTGAGGTGCACGACATCACCGCTCATTCGCTGTCCGCCGTAAGCATCCAGGCGGCCGCGGCCGAGCGGCTCATCGACACGAACCCGGCTGCGGCCAAGGAGGCCATCGCCACGGTGCGGGCAACGTCGCGCCAGGCCCTGGGCGACATTCGGTCGATGATCGGCGTGCTGCGCCATGGCGACGAGCCGGCCGAACGCACGCCCGCCCAAGGCACCGACCAGCTGGAAGACATCGCGAACTACCTGCGCGGCGCCGGCCTTACAGTAACCTTCGACGAGAGCGGCTACCACCGCGACCAGGTGCCCGCCCACGTGGACATGGCGCTGTTCGGCATCGCGCGGGAAGCGTCCACCAACATCGTGAAGCACGGGGGCGCCACTGCCGTGAGCCTGGTTCTGGAATCGAGCGACGACAACGCCACCCTGGTCATCCACGACAACGGCCGCGGCGCCGGTGTTGCGCTGGAGAGCTCGCGCTTGCCCGAAGCCCGCGACGGCCAGGGCCACGGTATCCAGGGCATGGCCGAGCGCGTGCACGTGCTAGGTGGCATCTTCCACGCCGGCGACGATGCCGACGGCTTCACCGTGGAGGCTATCGTCCCCTTCGAACGCGAGTAGCCCCGCACCAAACGCGGAGCAGCCACCCCCTCCCCCTCGCAGCGAACGATGCGGCCACAGCCGGCAAGCCATGGAGCTCAGCTTTTTTTGGCTGATTTCTCCGCTTTTGCATGGGCGCTGGCTGAAATCTCCGGTTTTACATCGCCAAATGGCTGATTTCTCCGGCTTTACACACCTAAGGAGCCCTCTCCTTATGCAAAACCGGAGATTTCAGGCTCTTCGGTAGTTTGTGTGGGTCAATATCAGACAAAAGCGCAGATGACCTATGAATAATTGCATAGATTGATGTGATTTAAGGAGAACGGCCCCGCGAGGGGCCGTTCCCGCACGG
>CAJTDS010000001.1 GCA_910575165.1 Eggerthellaceae bacterium | reverse complement strand
GGCTCTTCGGTAGTTTGTGTGGGTCAATATCAGACAAAAGCGCAGATGACCTATGAATAATTGCATAGATTGATGTGATTTAAGGAGAACGGCCCCGCGAGGGGCCGTTCCCGCACGGGGCACGTTAGGATTGAATCGCCAAACACAACCTACGAGAAAGCCCTCATGCAATGAACAAGATACTACGTTTCATCCTCGCCTTGACCGAGGCCGTCGTTAAATCCATCCGCCTCGAAGGCGATTCCATCGTCGTCGGCGTCCGCCCGTACAAGTCCAGGCAGCGTCGCTGCCCCGTATGCGGTCGCGCATGCGAAGCCTACGACGGGCGAAGCAAGCCGAGGCGGTGGCGCGCGCTCGATTTGGGCACGGCGAAGTGCTATCTGGAATACGCTCCCGTGCGCGTTGCGTGCCCGGACCACGGCGTTCATGTCGAGTCCGTCCCATGGGCGCGCCCGAAGTCGCGCTTCACCAGGCCGTTCGAGGACTGGGTGGCGTGGATGGCCGTCCACTGCACCATGTCGGCCGTGGCCCGGGCGTGCCGCATCGAGTGGCACAGCGTCGGCGGCATCTGCAAGCGCGTCTACGACGACCTCCAGCAAGCGACGGGGCCCGCGCGCTTCGACGGCATCCGCAGGATAGGGATCGACGAGACCTCGTACAAGCGCGGCCACAGGTACCTCATGGTCGTGGTCGACCATGACAGGGGCCGCCTGATCTGGGCTGCGGAGGGCTGGAGCAAAGACGTTCTGCGCCGGTTCCTCAAGGAGGAGCTCACCCGCGAGCAGAGGCTCGGCGTCGAAGTCGTGACGGCGGACGGTTGCAGATGGATAAGGACGCTGGTCAAACGGTGGTGCCCCAACGCCGAATGGGTTATGGACCCCTTCCACGTCGTCAGCTGGATGAACGACGCCCTCGACGGCGTGCGCTGCGAGGAGTGGCAGGCGGCCAAGAAGGCCGCCAGGGCGGCGGCGCCGAAGCGGGAGCGCCCCGGGCGGCCCTCGGCCGGCGACGAGACGCCGCCCGAGGCCGTCAAGCTCGCCGAGGCGGCGAAGGCGGTCAAGGGAACGCGGTTCGCGCTGGTGAAGGGCAAGGAGAACCTGACGGAGAGCCAGAAGGCCAAGCTCGACAAGCTGAAGTCGGTCGGGTCGCGCCTGTTCAGGACGTGGGAGCTCAAAGAGGACCTGCGGGCCGTCTTCCAGACGGGCGACGCCGCCGAAGCGGAAAGGCTCCTCGACGACTGGCTTCACCGCGCGGCCTACTGCAAAATCGCAAAAGTCGTCGAAGTCGAGAAGAAGGTCAGGCGCAGGCGCGACGACATCCTGCGCGCCGTATCGCTGAGCATCAGCAACGCTCGCGTGGAGTCGATCAACAACAAGATAAAGGTCACGGTGAAGATGGGCTACGGCTTCAGGAACACCGACAACCTCATAGCGCTGCTGATGCTGAGATGTTCGGACGCGAAGCCGCAACTGCCATGGAACCGATCGGTTCCGGTGAAGAAAGCAGCTTAGCGATGCAACCCTCTAGCCACACAAACTACCGAAGCCTCAAAATATGGGGGTTTGAGGGAGCACGGTTCCAATGCGACCTAGATCTAGACGGTCGTACCTACGCAACGGATCACACATTGCTCATCTGTAACAAGACGATTTACGATTTCACCATTGGTTACGGCGACGATGCATACGAAGACGTTGCCAATAGTATCTACGAAAGCCTTTGGGTCACAAAAAACAGCTCACCTGCCGACGAGACAGCTGCCTCGACCGACGAAAAGAATGACGATTCGTCTGGCAAACCAAACTCCTCTGATTCTGCCAACACCTCAGATTCCTCCAGGCCATCGAGCTCTTCCGGATCTTCGCACTCCCCAGACCCTTCCAGTTCCCCTGAGTCATCTAGCTCAATCTTCGAATTGGCCCCAGAGGAGTTCAACGAGCGCATGACTGAACACCTCGACGATCTGCATGAAGCGATGGACGATGCAATCGCCGCCATTCAGGCTGGAAAGAAAACCACCATCGCCCAAGCAAACAAAGACGCTGAGACTGCGTACAACAGCATTCTGGCACTAAAAGACAAGGTGCCTTCCGGCTACGAAAAGGTATGGGAGCATCACGCCGGTTGCGCCCACGATATCAAATGGGGCATCGGCTATCTCGAAACCGCCGCGTCCCTTTCCTCTGACGCCGACCTATTCAACTACTATATGAACCTTGCGGCAGACTCATTCGAAACCGCTGCCGCTGAACTCGCCAAAGGAACTGAGGCTCTAGAAAGCATAAACGAGAATCTGAGGAAATCGAAGTAACGCTTATCCGTAATACGCCGCGCTTCCGTACCCCGCATAATCGATAGGTTGGTGAGCTTTTCCGCATGAAGGCGTCGATTGTGCAGGCTTCGGGGCGCCCCTTGCCATGGGCGGTCACGGCTGCGGCCCCTAGGGCCTATCCGTTGATTGAATGACGAATGGGCAGACGGGGTGCTATCCGGTCGCCTATTCAGTACAATTGGCCGACGAAAACAGGTCCGACGCTGCTTCGCTCTTGCCTTCACCAGGTAAAACAGGGCGCTGCGGCATATCCGAGAACGCACCAGCGCGCCCTCGAAACCGGACTGGGCACCCGATGAATAGGACGTGCATGAACCCCGTAATCATCGTTCCTACGTTCGTATCGGCACGCCGTCGCGGCAATGGCGGCAGTGTGCTTACCACCTACGATCACGCTACTCCCCTCTCGCAGCCCGGCGAGCTGCCCCGGCTGCTCACCAGCCTGCAGAAGGTGCGCGGGCTCGGCCAGATCATCATATTGGTAGTGAGCGAGCGGGGCATCGAGGCCCAGGCGCTTCAGAAGGTGCAGGCCCAGGTGCTGCGCTTCCCCAACCTTCACACCCTGGTGGTGGGCATGCCCGAGCAGGAGCTGGTGCAGCAGCGCATGGCCCAGCTGGGCCTGAGCAAGCTGCAGATGGAGGTAGGCCTTTCCGGCTACGGCGCCGTGCGCAACCTGGGCGTGGTGCTGGCCAACGTCTTCGGCTTCGACTCCGTGGTGTTCCTGGACGACGATGCAGTGGTAGACGACGCCGCCTTCCTGGAGAAGGCCATGTACGGCCTGGGCAAGCTCACGAAGAAGGGCATCCCCATCATCGCCAAGACCGGCTTCTACTTCAACTCCGACGGCCAGTTCACCTCGAAGAGCCAGGACAAGTGGTACAACCATTTCTGGCAGCAGGGCAAGGCCTTCAACCGCTGGATCACCAAGGCCATGCGCGGGCCGCGCCTGTCGCGCTCGAACCACGTATGCGGCGGCTGCCTGGCCCTTCACCACGAAGCCTACGACCGGCTGTCCTTCGACCCGTGGATCGCCCGCGGCGAGGACCTGGACTACATGCTCGACCTGCGCATGTACGGCTCGGACATCTGGTTCGACAACCAGTGGAGCATGCGCCATCTGCCCCCGGACACCGCAAGCGAGGGCACGCGCTTTCGCCAGGACATCTTCCGCTGGCTCTACGAGTTCCGCAAGATCGAGTACAGCGGCACCCAGATCGACCTCATCCAGGTGAAGCCCTCGTCGCTGGAGCCCTACCCCGGGCCGTTCCTGGAGCCGGGCATTCGCCGGCGCATCCGCATCACGGCGTTTCTGCGCAGCCTGGCCCGCCCCGACAAGAGCGCCTACCGCAAGGCGGCCAAGGCGGCCACCGGCGAGGCGACCACCTATGCGGCCCGCAACTGCTCGAAGTACTTCGAGTTCCAGTTCGTGTGGCCCGAGCTCATGGCGCGTCTTGCCGGCGACCAGATTCTGGCGAACGCCCTGGTGCAGTCCGCAACGCAGCGCGTAGAGGCCATGGACCCGGAACTGCTTGCGGCAGCTGCGGCCTCCCGCTCCGCCGAGGTGCGCCCCATATCGGGCGCCGACGGGAGCGCCGGAGTGGACCCGGGCATGACCAGCGAGATTCGCCTGAACATCGCGGAATAGGCCGCAGGCGGGCAGGACTTCCATGGACGCATCCTTCGCGCTTCTGGCCGGCGGCGTGGTCGGCGGCATCGTGGTCGGCATCTTCAGCGGCATGCTGGGCATCGGCGGCGGCACCCTTATGATTCCCCTGTTTCGCCTGGTGTTCGGCCTGTCTCCCCTACAGGCCACGGCTACGTCGCTGTTCTGCGTGGTACCCACGTCGCTTTCCGGCGCCGTGCAGCACGTGCGCAACAAGACCAGCCTGCTGAAGCTGGGGATGGTAGCCGGCACAGGAGGGGCGCTCACGTCGCCTTTGGGCGTGCAGCTGGCCCAGGTGTCCCCGGAATGGCTGGTCATGCTTGCGGCCGCGGTCATCATCGTGTGGTCCGCCGCGAAGATGTTCTCGAAGGCCATCAAGATGCCAAAGAACCCTGCCGCGCACGAGGGCCTGTCGTCGCTGCCTTCGGCCTCGGACTTGGCTGCAGGCGCAGTCGCTGACAAGCAGCCTGGCGAGACCTGCAGCTCGGCGACCCCGCAAACGCTTGCAAGCACCCAGGCCGCTGCCGACCGTCCCGCCCTCACCCGCAGGCAGCTCGCCCAAGGAGCGCTCATCGGGCTGGGGGCCGGTTTGGCCTCGGGGTACGTGGGCGTGGGCGGCGGATTCCTGATGGTGCCCCTGTTCCTGTCGGTCATCGGCATCTCGGCGCGCCAGGCCAGCGGCACGTCGCTCGTGGCCGTGATGATACTGGCTATCCCCGGCGTCGTGCAGCAAGGTCTTCTGGGCAACATCGCCTACCTGGTGGGCATCGCCACCTGCGCGGGTTCCATCCCGGGCGCCCTGGTAGGCGCGCGCCTGGCCGCACGCATCCCCGAGCGCACCCTTCGCTTCGCCTTCGGCTACTTCCTGCTGCTGGCCGCGGCGTTGCTCATGGTGAACGAACTGGGTATACTCGGGTAGTCCACCCCTCCTTCGCACGAGAAAGGCGGCCGCCCTATGAGCAATCGCGGCGACCGGGCGCTCATGCCCCGCTTCTTCACCCTGGAGATGCTCCTGTTCACCATCATGGTCCTAGCCGGCATGGCCCTCATATGGAACCTGCTGTCGCTGGACAACGGCTTTCTGGGCACCGCGCTGGCCGGCATCGTGTTCACCCTGTCGCTCGTGCTGGTCATGCGCCTGCTCATGGACCCCGACTCCGTGCGCGCCCGCCAGACCGGCGCCGTCATGAAGCTTTCCAGCCAGATGCTGCACTGCATGGACAAGGGCATGGAGCGCAGCGCCGAGGGCGGCTCGGTCATGAGCCCCGATACCGCCCAGGAGATTTGCCGGCTGCTGCTACCCGCCACCAGCGCCATCGCCGTAGCCATTACCGACACGCACCAGATTCTGGGCTACCGGGGGCACGGCGAGAAGGACACTCCGGCGGGCTTGGCCATCCGCACCGACGCCACCATGGCCACCATCGACGACGGCCAGATGCGCATCCTGCTGACCCCCGAGGAAATCGGCTTCAGCGCCGGAGCCGATGCCAAGCGCGGCCCCATCAGCGCCGCCATCATTGTGCCGCTGTTCGTAGGCCACAACAAGCTGTTCGGCACGCTGAAGTTCTACTACCGCCGCCCGCGCCACGTGTCGGAAACGCAGAAGTCCATCGCCGAGGGCCTGGGCGAGCTGCTGTCCACCCAGCTGGCCGCAAGCGCCCTGGAGGAGCAGACGAAGCTGGCCACCTCCATGGAGCTCAAGATGCTGCAGAGCCAGATCAACCCGCACTTCCTCTTCAACACCATCAACACCATCGCCTCGCTCATCCGCACCGATCCGAACAAGGCCCGCGGGCTGCTGCGCGAGTTCGCCGTATTCTACCGCCGCACCTTGGAGGACTCGGCCGACCTCATCCGCTTCTCCCGCGAGATGGAGCAGACCCAGCGCTACTTCAGCTTCGAGGTGGCCCGCTTCGGCGCCGAGCGCGTGGCCATGGAGACCCGCATCGAGCCGGCCGTGCGCGACATGCTGGTGCCGGCCTTCCTCATTCAGCCGCTGGTGGAGAACGCCGTGCGCCACGCCATGCCCGCCGAGGGCAAGCTCACCATCACCGTAAGCGGCATGGTGGTGGGCAGCGACGTGTTCATAGCCGTGTCCGACGACGGCACCGGCATGACCGAGGAGGCGTGCCGGAACATCCTGCACCCCGAATCGTCCACAGGCCTGGGAATCGCCGTGAAGAACGTGCACGACCGCATCAGCGGCTACTTCGGCGCCGACTCCCATATGGAAGTGGAAAGCAAGCTGGGCGTGGGCACCACCATGACCCTGGTGCTGGCGGGCGCAGCCCCCGGGCCGGAAGAAGACGGCGACGCAAGGCTGGCCGAAGCCGAAGGCATCCTGGGCCCGAATGCGGCAAACGCGGGCGCAACCGGGCAAGGCGAGGCCCTGGGCGCTCTGGGCGCGCCGGTGCTGGCCGCTTCTGCAGCCGCGGTGGCCTCCGCAGCCGCAGCGCCGAGCAACGCCCTGGTGGAGGACTTGCTGGAAGGCGGTACGCTGGCCTAGGGCGAAGAGCGCCGACAGCCCGTACGGCCGACGGCATGCCGGCGCCGATGGCTGCAGCGCATCACCCTTCGGCTCCGGAGTTAGTCGACTGTTAATCCTAGCGTAATTGTAGGATTTTCGCGAACCTTTGTACTGGATTAGCGGAAACCCTTGCCAGCACGCACGGGCCTCCTATACTGGGCGAACCATCGTTTACCTTTTGTTCCGAAAGGAATATCACTTGGACGTTTTGCAGATGATCATCTACGTGACGCTCATCCTGGGCTTTCTCGTGTTCATCCACGAGGGCGGCCATTACCTGGCTTCCCGGGCCTTCGGCGTGCGCGTAACGGAATTCATGCTGGGCCTTCCCGGCCCCAACATCGGCTTCAAGAAGTGGGGCACCAAGTTCGGCGTCACCCCTATTCTGCTGGGCGGCTACGCGAAGGTGTGCGGCATGGAGCCCGGCCCTATGAGCCCGCATCTCAAAGAGGTGCTGGCCAGCATCTACACCCGTGGCACGGCGAACATGGAGGACGTTGCCGCCGACTGCGGCATCAGCGACGACGAGGCCTACGAGGCCCTGGAGGAGCTGGTTGAGTGGGGATCGATCACCGGCCCCCGCAAGTCCGACCAGTACAACACCTACCGCGCCGCCGAGGTGGAGCCCACGAAGGCGCAGGTCCGCAAGGCAGAATCTGCTGGGCTGCCCACGCCGCAGGGCTACGCCGAAGGCCAGGGCCGCCCGGTGCCCGACGCCCAGCAGCTCTTCGATTCCGAGTACAAGCAGCAGTATCGCAGCCTGCCCTTCTGGAAGCGCACCGTCATTTTGCTGGCCGGCATCGCGGTGAACCTGCTGTTCGCCATCGTGCTGTTCATCGTGCTGTTCTCGTTCATGGGCATCGATATGCAGAACCCCACCACCGGCGTCATGCAGCATGTGGTGCTCGACCCGCTGCAGGCCGTGCAGTTCGGGTTCGCCTACATCGGCATGGTCATCCAGGCGGTCGCGAGTCTGTTCAACCCGGCGACGGCTGCCGAAACCATGCAGAACTCCGCCAGCATCATCGGCATCGCGGCCATGTCCAAGGACGCCGTGGATGCCGGCCTTGTCTCGGCGCTGCAGTTCATCGCCATGATCTCGGTGTCGCTGGGCATCATGAACCTGCTGCCCATCCCGCCGCTGGACGGCGGCCGCTTCGTGGTGGAGGCCTTCCAGAAGGTGTCGCGCCGGTCGGTGTCGGCCAAGGCGCTGAACTACCTGTCCATGGCCGGCATGGCGGTGTTCGTGATGTTCTTCCTGGTCATGGCCAACCAAGACATCCAGCGCTTCGTCTTCGGCAACTGGTAAGAGCGCAGGGCGACGCTTCGGCGCCTTTCCGAAATCGAGCGGAAGCGAATGCCCGACAGAAGGTGGCAGAGGATGGCATCTCGAGCAGATATCGAGCACTGCGGGGATTCGCCGGCTCATGGCCCAAGGACGCCAGCAGCGCCCGGAACGGTTCGCCTAAGCTTGGCTCTCGCAAGGCACTGGCGATTCTGCGGGCATCGCTTGCGAGTTGTTTCAGAAAATATTCTGAAACATGCTATACTGAGGACCTAAATCGAGCACAGCCGATACGAGGAGGCCCGCCATGCCGCTCATGAGAACCGTTTCCGACCTGCAGCGCAGCTTCTCCGAGGTGGACCAGCTGTGCCACGAGACCCGCAAGCCCGTCTACATCACGCGCAACGGCCAGCCCGACCTGGTGATCATGGACGCAGACGCCTACCGTGAGCAGGCCATCCTTCGCCAGGAAATCTACGAGTACGAGATGGAGCTGCGCGAGAAGGCCATCCAGGCCTACGAGGACATCAAAGCTGGTAAGGGCGTGCCGCTGCACGAGGCCCTCAAGCGTATGGGGTGGGAATAATGAGCAAGGAGGACACCAGCGCACAACGCGACAGGGACGAAGCGCCCTACTCGGTCTCGATGGGCCCCTTGGCGGAAGCGGCGGCCTCTTTCGTCACGACGAAGAAAGATATTGCTCGCGTAAAGAAGATGCTCCTGCTGTTGGATACGGTCCCCTACATCGGCCAGGTCTACGACCCAGACTACCCCGCTTCGCGACCGCCGTTCCAAATGCGCATGGTCTTCGCCGGGCGCTACGGCATCTACTACGTAGTGGACGAAGCGGAAAAACGCGTAGACGTGCTGTTCATAGAGGACCAGCGCCGCGACCCCCTCAACCGCTTCTTCGAGCTCTACCCCCACGAAGAGCTGTAGGGGAGAGCAAAACGCGGGATACCTGGGGGCGACAGGCATCCCGCGTTAGGAAACACAACCTTTAGCCTCTGGCACCCTGGCACGCCCCCAGCAAGCGGCTGGTACCTTTTCCGCGCGAACCTTTCGGGGCGGCTACAAACCCTTTTCAAGATGGCGCAGGCGGCTGCTTTCAGCTTCGGCGTTTTCTAAGATTGGCTGTACCGATTCACGACGGGGCGGCGGCATGCTACGCCTGACGGTCTGACCCAATTGATTACCCAGACCAGTCGGCCAATCGCCACCCCCTCATACGCCGAAAGGAGAAACCATGGCCATTCTGTCCAACCCCTTCGTCATGGAGGTGCCGCGCAAGCTCACCGACGAGGAACTGATCAACGCCATCCGCCAGGACATCATCGGCGAGCTGGAGGCCATCCACGAGTACGACGCCCACGTGCAGGCCACCGACAACGAGGATGCGAAGAAGGTGCTCTCCGACATCCGCGACGAGGAGCGCGAGCACATGGGCGAGCTCATGGAGTTGCTGGAGCGCCTGGCCCCCGACGAGAAGGGGCTCAACGACGAGGGCCGCGAGGAAGTGCGCGAGATGCTGGACAAGAAATCCGCAAAGAAGTAAACCAAACGTCATCCCGCGAAGAACCCGCACGAAAGGCGGCAGAAGCGACCAGCCATCGCCTCTGCCGCTTTCTTCTCCAAAGGAAGCACATCGCGCAACCGGCTTTTCGCCTAATCGCTGTGAGTTGGAAAAACATCGTAAAATACCAGTTCACAGCCTTACATGAAAAATGATCGACGTGCCGATTGTGCGATGCATAACCGGCACGTCGATCATAGAAACAGTGTCGCCTGTTGCCGTATAAGCTCAGCCAAGAGGAACGGCCCCAGACAGCGCCAGGGCCGTTCGGCAGAAAACGTTTGAAGACGCACTCGGCCATTCTGCCTTCAGAGCCAATCTCGCAATAAATACCCCTCGATGGCCGATGGCGAGCGAGCCGAAAGGCTACAATGTGCCCAAAGCATTCCTCACACCGATGTAGCCCATGATTCCGCCGGCACCCAGCGTTGCCCCCGCTCCGGGGTATTGGCCGCCAAAAATACCAGCCGAGCAGTTGCCCACAGCCAGCAGTCCGGGAATAGGCTCGTGAGCAGCAGTCAGAACTCGTGCGTTCTCGTCGGTAACAAGGCCGCCGTTAGTCCCGCACGTACCCGGTACGTACACAGCTCCGTAGAACGGCGGCGTAGCCAAAGGCGCGAGCACCGGATTGGGCAGATCACGACCGGCAGTGCGCCAGGCCGAGATCACCACGTTGCACTCCTTCTCGCCGCGGTGGAACGTCGGGTCCTCCCCCACAGCGGCCCCCTCGTTGAAAGAGGCAACTTCGTCGACCAGCCCCTCTGGATCGATTCCTAGCTTGCCGGCCAGCTCCTGCAAAGTATCAGCCTGAACGAAGTAGTCGGGCAGCGGGTCGCCTACAGCTGCCTGCCCTGGCAGGGTCATCGTGGAAACGTACTCGTCATCGCAGATAAAAAACGCAGGTATATTCGTATAGTCCAGGATGTCGGTATCGTACTGGCCAAAAGCGCGGTTGAACACACCGTAAGCGCTAGACTCGTCGCCGAAGCGCCTGCCTTGCCGATTCACCACGATGGCACCAGCACTCCCACGGTAATAGCCCCAGTCGTTGGTAAGAAAGTCGTATACAAGCTCGCCGGTGTATTCCGGGCTACCTCCGTAAAAGCAAGGAAGACCCCAGTTGGTATCCATATTCCCCCAGGCAGCCCCAACCTTCGCTCCCATAATCTGACCATCGCCGGTATTCGTCATGGCAGCGTTACTCACGTAAACCGGCACAGCCTGGTTTTCAAGAATCATCTGTGGGTTGTGGTCGTATCCCCCCGTCGCCATCACCACGCAGGTGTTCGCCTTGATGCGCACCGGCTTGCCCCCTATCTCGGCCACCACGCCCACCACGGCACCGGACGCGTCCGTCACCAGCTCCTTCGCCGGAGCGGACAGGCGGATGTCCACGCCCAGCTCCTTGCACTTGTTCTGCAGCTCGGACCACATGGGCACCTTTTCCTCGCTGTCGATGCTGGCGTTGCGCCCGAAGAAACGATACCCCTCGTATGGCTCGTAGTAATCGCGGAACATGCCTTGAGCCGTCCATTGCCAACCCATGAGATCTCCCAGCCAAGTAGCGAACTCGTTGGCATATTTCACATAGTTGTCAATCCCGGCCTTGTTGCCACGGTTTCCCGCCACCTTGTTCAAATACGCCGTAGCAGCCTGAACGCTGTCATCCGACCCCTCTTCCATGCCCACGGTCAGCATGGGAATGTACAGCGTGCAGCCAGATACCGCCGACGTACCGCCCCATGCCTCGGACTTTTCCAGCACCACAACGCTTCCAGCCCCCGCATCGGCCGCAGCAAGCGCCGAGAACGCGCCGGTGCCGGACCCCACAACAACCACGTCAGCCTCTTCGTCCCATGCAACCTCGCCGCTCGAGGCCGATCCCTCGTCCGGCACGGAACCCTCGTCCGTCTTCGGCGAGGACGAGCAGCCTGCAAGGCCGAGCATTCCCCCAACCGCCAGCGCTGCGGAAGCACCTAGCAGACTGCGTCGGTCGATGGCGACCCGCCCCTGTTTCTGCGTGCTGTACATGGTTTCCCCTTTCATCATGCTTGCCCTCGCAAGCCCCCTTCCGCTTTCGGCCATAAAACCGATTCGGCCCAAAACCAAGTGTAGGGGCGCGGCCGTCGAACGGACAGAACCAAAGAGCCGAACCGACTATAAACTTTGGCGATAAGCCTATCGAAAAGTACGAACACCACTCTAAAAAGGTAAAACACCTCAACCACAAAGCAACTGCAACCTACAGGCGACCTTCCGCAACCAAGCTGATGCTATACTTCCCCCCGGAAAGCCGCTTCGGAGGCTCTGGCTGAATCGAGGACGTTCATGAGAATCGATGTGCTTCAGGAATTCGTCACCGTCGTCAAATCGCGGGGCTTCAACCGCGCAGCGAAAAACCTCCACCTTTCGCAATCCAGCCTCAGCACCCACATCTCCAGCCTGGAAAAGGACTTGGGATTCAAGCTGTTCGACCGTACAGCTCAGCCGCCCGCCCTCACCTTGAGCGGCCAGATCTTCCTGGAGTACGCCCAAGGAATCGTCTCGCTGTATCAGGAGGGGAAGACAAAGGGGGCCGATGCCGCGAACAAGGCGCCCGTTCGCATCGCCGAGATACCCTCATCGTCGTTTTTATACAAAAAAATCAGCTCAGTTGAACTGGGCGACACTGTGCAATTCGTTAAGATACCCGAGGATATGCTGCCCCTCGAAGCCCTTGAAGCCGGGCTGGTCGACATCGCCATCGTCCCCGAGTTGACGACGCGAACCTCCGACTTCGAGGCCTACGCTGAAAAGTACCTCTACATCCCCCTGGGTTTCCAGAAGATGGCCATGGCCTACGACATCAGCAACCCGTTCCTCACAAGAAGACCCTTGGAACGCACGGACCTCAACGGCATCACGGCCATCATCACCGACACTACCTACTTCGATTTTTGGACCCAGATGATCCACGAGATTATCGGCGAGGATATAAGCCTGACCACACGGCTTAAGCTAATCATGAACAATGAGTCAGAGCTATCCCGCTCCCGTCTGGACAACGACGTATACATCTGCAATTTCGACCGAACAACCAAAGCGTTCGAGAACCGCGGCGATATTGCAGTGGTAGATCAAATCGGCGATACAAAGCTCCAGTTCGCTTGCGGGATTCTATGCAGAGCAGACCGCACCGACGAAGCCACGAAGCGCGTTATCATTATGCTGAAAGAAGCCGCCAAGCTCGCACGCAACGACGAAGCCGCCAGCTGAGTTCGCAAGGCCCAGCTCGTTGCCACCTCACAGATGAGCGCTAGCCAATAGACCCACGAAAAGATTCGGAGCCAAGACTACAGGGGCCGTGTCGCCGAGCCCGAACTCCTCTGGCGGCCGTATCTCTGCTCGGGCAGCGGGCGAAAAACCGGTCGCACATCGCACAACCGGTTTTCGCCCAATCGCTGCGAGCTGCGAAATGCTGCAAAAGAACCCAGCTTAAATCCTTGCACAAAAAACGATCGATATGCCGGTTGCGCGATGCATAACCGGCATATCGATCACGGAGGCACCGAAAAAAGCGTAGACAGGGAATGCCCGGAAACGAGTCGCGCAAGAGACGCCGGCATGCAAGCGCCCCTTCCCGATGGCAGCTCCGGGAGGGGACGCAAGCAAAGAGGGCCGTCGAACCGCCCGAATTCGCAGCCCTAGAAGATCCAGGGCTGCACGATGGTGATGGGCAAGGCGGCGCTCACAATCATGAGGCGCAGCACGAAGCCGCCCACCAGCACGCCCAAGTCGGAGAACCCGCTGATCATCTGACCGGTGCGCGATTCCTCCACCACCGGCGTTGCGATCCAGAGCATCCAGCACTCAAGCGCAATGGGTATCACCAGGCCAACCGCTATGAACAGCACCCAGAAGGTCACGGCCCAGTCGCCGCACAGAAGCGCCATGACGCTGTTCCAGCCCGCCGGCGAAGGGTTTGACGCCGTGATGAACAGCAGCGCCATCACCAGGGCGATCTCGACCACGGGCAGCCAGAAGTGGAACTTCTTCAGGCTGGCCACGGCGTTGAACTCCTCAGGCGCCACGAACACGCCGGCCAGCAGCACGGCCGCCATGCCGGTGGACACCGCCGACACCAGGAACAGCACCGGCAAAAGCGCGTTGTTCCACAGCGGGAACCCCTGGCATACGCCCAGCAGACAGCCGGTGTAGATGGCCACGCACAGGCCCATGACCATGCCGGCGATGTCGAGCCACTGCCACACCGGCTTCTTCAGCAGATCCAGCAGCAACGCCACCAGCGCCAGCACCACGAAGGCGGCCAGGAACACAACGCCCCAGGTCATAACCGAGCCGAAGTTGGTCAGCAGCAAGGCGAAGCGCAGCGGATGCATAAATCCGGCGTGGGCGTCGAACATCAGCAGGCACAGGCCTATGATCACCACGGCCGGCGCGATGATGCGCCCGGTACGGATGAGCCGCGTGCACTCCGGATGCCGGAAGCGAATGAACACCGAGGTGACGAAGGCGCCGCCGCCCAATCCGGCAAGGAAGAGGTACCATGCGATGATGGGGCCCCAAATAGGTTCGTAGGTCATCTTGATCACCTCACGTAATAGATCTTGGCGCGGGTCAGGTCGCCGGCGATTGGGTGGGCGCCGCGCTCGACGATGGCCTGGGACAGCTCGGAGTTCGGGTCATCCAGGTCGCCGAAGATGCGCGCGTGGGTGGGACAGGCGTCCACGCAGGTGCAGCTGGTAACGCCCTGCTGGGTCTGCACGGCGCAGAAGCGGCACTTGTCGACGGCGCCGGTCTGCGAATTGCGCACGCGCACCTGGTACGGGCACGCCGACATGCAGTACAGGCAGCCGATGCAGCGGCCCTGGTCCACTTCAACGATGCCGTCGGCGCCCATGTGGGCAGCCCCCGTGGGGCAGACGCTCGCACACGGGGCGTCCTCGCAGTGCATGCACTGCAGCGGCACCGACTCCACGCTCACCGCCGGGTAGGTTCCGGTCTCGCGCCGCTCGTAGCGGATGAAGCCCTCGTCGGGCAGAAGGTTGTTCTGGCGTTGGCACGCCGTGCGGCAGCTGTAGCAGCCGATGCACTTGGTCGTGTCGATCAACATTCCGTAGCGTGTCATCATGCACCTGCCTTCGTTATCGTGACCAGGCTCTCCTGCAGAAGGGGCGCACCGTAGCCAACCTCTAGCGCGAAGGGCGCGAACTTCGCCTGGCACACGCCCAGGCCCGCTTGCCCCGCATCGTCCACCGCGCCGTAATGGCACGCCATGTAGGCCGCCTGCGGCTCGATGAGCTGCGTCACGTGGGCAACCGCCGGCGCGGCGTAGCGATCGTTGGCCACCACCACTTTATCGCCGTCCTGGATGCCGGCCTCGCGGGCCTTGCCGGCATTGATCCACACGCCGTCAAGCCCGTACTCTGCGGCGATTGCCTGCAAGGGGGCCAGCCCGGTAAGCTCCTCGGCGAACAGCACGGCCTGGTTTCCCGTAGTCAGCCGGAACGTGTCCGCATCGGGAATGGTGGCATCGGGCGCCACCCACACGGGCACCGCGCTCACGCCCGCAGCGTCGGCGGCGGCGCTTGCGCACTCCACCTTGCCCGACGCAGTCGGCCATGCGACAACGCCCGCCGGCTCCTCGCCGCCGAAAGCAACCTCGCCCAAAGCGCAGCTTCCTACCTGCAAGGCG
Organism: Eggerthellaceae bacterium; assembly: GCA_910575165.1. GTDB lineage: Bacteria > Actinomycetota > Coriobacteriia > Coriobacteriales > Eggerthellaceae > Xiamenia > Xiamenia aquisgranensis. Next base: position 328,849 of record CAJTDS010000001.1, on the reverse strand, counting down.
CCGGCATAGCCAACGCCCACGGCTTCGCACAGCGCTTCGGCCGCCTCGTCCACCGTCGCGGGGAAGGCAGCGCCTACGCCCAAGGCCGATGCCAGTGCGGTCGCTATCTCGGCCACCGACCGGGCACCATCAACCGCCGGTTCGATGACCTGGCCGGACACCACCAGCATGGGTGTCTTCGCCCCGGCAACCGTGGGAAGCTGGGCGCTTTCAGCCCACAGCTTCTCGGGCAGCACGTAGGTGCACTTACCCGCCGTCTCGGTCATCCACGGGGCGACGGCCACGCTCAACGCACAAGCCTTTAGCGCCTCGGTCACATAGTCCGGGTCGGGGTATTCCGCCACCACGTTCGCATCCACCAGCACAAGCCCCTGCACCTGTCCTTCGTGGGCAAGGCGCAGAAGCGTGGCCGCCGAACCGCCTGCGGCCAGCGGCGCCTGCTCGGCGGTGATGTCGGGGGCCGCCACTGCCAACGGCGAAAACGCGCTGCCGCTCCAGTCGATCGGACGCGCCAGGTACGCGCCGCCGGGGACGTTCCAGCAGCCCAGCACCGTGTTCGCAAGCGCCACGGCCCGGGCAAGCTCGCCGGTGTTGGCGTACGAGCCGCCGAACAGCGCCATCCACGAAAGGTCGATGCAGGCCGCCGGAGCCGCCTGGGCCAAATCTTGGGCCAGCCCCACGATGGTATCGGCCGGCACGCCGGTGATTTCCGACGCCCACTGGGGCGTGCAGGAAGCTATGGCCGCCTGCCAAACGCCGAGGTCGGCCATGGCCTGGGCTGCCGCCGTCGCCAGCGCTTCGTTGCCCAGCAGCTCGTGGGCCAACGCCAGCACAAGGGCCAGCTCGGTGCCGGCGTTCACGCCGATGTAGCGGGTAGCCAAGCTTGCGGCCTGGCTCATGCGGCTGTCAACCATGACCACCTGGGCGCCGGCCTCGCGAGCCTGCTCGAGGGCGGCCACGGTGCCCGGATCGGGAGCGTCCACCGTGCTCGCGCCCAGGATAACCACCACAGAAGCGTTCGCGTAGTCGGGCTCGTAGGCGCTATAGCCGGTGGCGAGCGCCAGCCCCGACGCCACGGATATGTTGGAAGCCAGCGCGTTCACATAGCTGTTGGAGCTCCCCAGCGCCGTCAGCAGCCGCGTGACGTACCAATCAGCCGTGGAGGTGCCGTTCGTAATGGCCGCGATGGCCTGGGGGCCGTTCTGGGCCACAATGCCCGCAAGCCCCTCGGCGATTCCGGCTATGGCCTCGTCCCAGGAAACCTCGTCGTAGAAGCCGGCGGCGTTCAGATGCAGGGGCGTGGTCAGGCGCCCTTCGCCGTAGAAAGCCGTGGCCGACCCGTAGCCGCGGGCGCACAGCGTGCCGGCGGCGTAGGGGTTCGCCCCGGTGCCCACCACCTTGTCGATGGCGCCGTTCACGACGTAGGCTGCGTAGCCGCACTGCTTGGGGCAGGCGCTGCACTGGGTGTTCACCACCTGGGCCGCATAGGCCTTCGAGTCCTCAGACCCGGATGCGCAGCCGGAAAGCATCGCGCCCGACGCCGCAAGGGCAGCCGTGGCGGCACTGGCGGCAACGAACCCGCGCCTGGTAATTGCCTTCGTTAGCATTGCTCTCATCCTCTCTGAAAGAAGGTGCTCTCCCAAACGCCGAAGCGCTTAGGAAAGGCCTTCGACGAGGGTGGCACCGGGCACCAGCGTGGCCGTGGATACAACGCCGCCGTCGATCACCTTCTGGGCGATGTCCTCCCAGTCGATGAACTTGATGGCGCCGTTGGGGCACTGCTCGGCGCAACGGCCGCAGGAGATGCATTTCGTAGAGGTTCCCGTTTGCGCGTTGATGCGCGGCATGTTCCAAGGGCACGCCGCCACGCACATGCCGCAGCCGATGCAGGTTTCGTCGTCCACCACGCGGGCGCCGGTTTCCGGGTCGGCGTAGATGGCGTGCACCGGGCAGTACTTGGCGCACTGGGGGTCGGCGCACTGCAGGCAGCCCTGCACGGTGAACTGGCAGTCGTCGAAGATGCCGCCGCCGGTTCCCACGCCGTAGCCGAAGTTGTAGTTCTCCCACACGTGAACGCGGGAGATGGATTGCTGGGTAAGGCCGTCGTTCTTCAGCGTGCAGCTCATCTCGCAGCGCTGGCAACCGGAACAGCGGGCCCGGTCGGTGACGATCATCTTGGTGGGCGTGGTGCGCAAATCGATTCGACCCGAGGCGATGGCCTGGCTGGTCACGCCCCAGGAAGCCAGCACGCCGCCGACCACCAGGCCGGCAACGCCGCATCCGGCCATGGCAAGGACGGAGCGACGGGTGAAGGCAGGTTTCTTGGCCGAGGCCTCGGAGGTAGGTGCGTCCTCGGCGACCGCTGCGGTTGCATGGGCGGCCGCGGGTTCGGCAGCCGCAGTCGCAGCCGTTTCGGCGGCAGCGTTAACCGCAGCCTCGGGAGCGGGTGCCGCCTGGGCAGCAGGCGGGTTGGTGTCGGGCGTCGCAGGCGTCTGCGCACTCGCCGATTCGTTCTTTTGGGTGTCAGTCATCGTGAACTCCCCCTCGCATAGGTGATTTCGAGAAGAGAACTCAAGACCGCCGGTCACCGCGCAACGATTGCAATCTAACTCATCGATGATGGTTCCGTGTACCCTTTTTCAGGGGGAATCGGTTCGGTTTTCCGTCGATTGAGCCGCGGTAGCCCCGCCGTTGCCGTTCAGTGGAAAAATGTCCCCTCCTTTCGGGTACAGCGTCTTCCGCCTGGACTTCTATACTGTGCGCCAACGATTACTCCAGATCGCCTCGCGGTTCCGCGCAACGGAGAGCACACGAAGAGATTTGGAGCCTCATCATGGCAGACACGAAACTGGACCCGACGAAGTCCTACGGTTGGACCGGACGCATCCTCCGCGTCAACCTCACCAACGGCACCATCACTACCGAGCCCACCGAGCCCTACAAGGACTACCTGGGCGGCATGGGCCTGGCAAACAAGATCATGTACGACGAAGTGGCGCCGGGCACCGACCCGTTCGCCCCCGAGAACAAGGTGGTCTTCGCCGTAGGCCCGCTGACCGCCTCGGGCGTGCCCCTAGCCGGGCGCACCACCATCTGCTCGCTTTCCACCTACACCAAGGACCACCAGATCGTGGACGCCCACTGCGGCGGCATGCTGGGCGCCGGCATCAAGAAGGCCGGCTACGACGCGATCGTTCTGGAAGGCGCCTCCGATGAGCCGGTGTACCTGAAGATCGACGACGATGACGTGCAGATCAAGCCCGCCGACAAGGTGTGGGGCCTGGGCACCCGCGCCACTACCGAGGCGCTCTCCCGCCGCGAGGGTACCGACTTCTGCGTGGCCACCATCGGACCGGCCGGCGAGAACCTGCTGCCCTACGCCTGCCTCATCAACTCGCGCAACCATTCCGCTGGCGCGGGCCTGGGCGCAGTCATGGGCTCGAAGAAGGTAAAGGCCCTGGTAGTGCGCGGCACCAATCCCATCTACGTGGCCGACCCGCAGGCCGTGGCCGATCTGTCCGACTACATGCTGCGCGAGATCGTGGGGTCGAACAACAACCACGTGGTGCCCTCCACCCAGCAGGAATGGGCCGAGTACTACGACAAGGGCTCGCGCTGGACCGCCCGCGACGGCCTGTACTGGGCGCTGGCAGAAGGCGGCCCCATCAACACCGGCGAGCCCAAGCCCGGCGAGATCAACACCGTTGGCTACCGCTGCATGAAGTCCACCAAGGACGACGGGCCTGCCGCCGAGCAGTACACCATCAAGATGAACGGCTGCCACGGCTGCCCCATCCACTGCTACTCCGACATGCGCGTGGGCGCCTCGGCTGCCAACGGCGGCTATGAGACCACCGGCAACACCTGCGTGCCGAACTTCCCCTACAAGTACATGATCGGCATCCTGGGCGACAACACCACCGTGAAGGACGAGACCGAAGAGTCGCTCGTTTGGAACCAGGTCATAGGCTCAACCGTGGACGACCTGGGACTGTGGTGCAACTACGCCCAGCTCTACCGCGACATCGCCCACTGCTACGCTACCGGCGTCTTCGAGCGCGTGCTGCCGCCCGAGGAGTACGCGGCCATCGACTGGGACATGTTCATCAACAACGACCCCTCCGGCATGCCGAAGCTGCTGACCACGATCGCCCAGAACGACTCCGAACTGGCCTACGTGGGCCATGGCACCTACGTGTGGACCGAGCGCTGGGACGACATGGAATGGAACGACACCGTCGCCTCGTGCATGATCAGCCCCCGCGGCTGGCCGGTGCACCACTCGCAGGAGTGCTTCGGCCAGGTGGGCATGCTGTACAACACTCTGTTCAACCGCGACGACATGATCCATTCCGCCGTGAACCTGCAGGGCTGCGGCCTGCCCATCGAGCTGAAGAAGGCCATAGGCGCCGAGGTGTTCGGCAGCGGGGACGCCATCGACCCGAACAAGGACTACACCCCCATGAACGAATACAAGGCGAACTTCGTGTGGTGGTCGGTGGTCACCGACGTGCTGCATGACTCGCTGACGCTGTGCAACTGGGTGTGGCCCATGACCATGAGCCCCACCAAGGAGCGCGACTACCGCGGCGACTTGGACCTGGAGGCGAAGTTCATGACCGCCGTGACCGGCCAGGAGTACACCACCGAGGAGCTGTACAAGGCCGGCGCGAAGATCATGACCCTACAGCGCGCCAACACCGCCCGCGGCATGACCGACGAGGCTGGCGCCATGGGCACCAACGACTTCCGCAACATCCACGACGTATACACCGAGTGGCCCTTCACCAAGGACCCCGACATCCCCGTGTTCACTGAAGGCACCGACAAGATGGACAAGGACGACATCCAGACCGGGCTCACCATGGTCTATGAGTGCTTCGGCTGGGATCCCGAACTGGGCTGCCCCACGGCCGAGTGCCTGGACTACTACGACATGCCCGACGTGAAGGAAGACCTGGCCGCCCTGGGCCTGCTACCCGACGCGTAGCCCCTCAAGCCCCCTCCTTCAAACAGCCCGCGCCGTCGCTCACGGCAGCGCGGGCTGTTTGCGTTGCCCTCGCGGCCAGAGCCCTACATATCCGCAGCAGCCCCCAGCAGTTTGTTGTTTACGCGTGTCTGAACGTCGATGTAGTAAAGCATCTCGGCGTCGTTCATTTCCTCTTCGCCCATGGCGCTCATCTTCTCCATGGCCTCGTTGTACCGCTCCATAAAGCTAAGATAGTCGGCGAGCATTGCGGTGGTGTCATCCGAGTTGGAGTATTCCGTCATGAACTGCACGTACTCATCGAAGAACGCCTCGTAGCCATCCATGGCTTCCTTGAAACTCGCCCTCATCCCGTCAACCATTTCCTCTTGGGGACCCGCCTCTGCTTCGGGCTCGGACGCGACCTCGGATTCTGGATTGGCTCCAGGTGTTTCTTCGGGCGTCGCTTCCGAAGAATCATCTGAAGCGAGCGCGCCCTTATCCGCCTCTTCCTTTTCGTCGCCACCAGCGACCTTTTCTACGGCAACGGCCTCAACGTCCTTGGTCGAAGCGGTCGATTTCTCCTTCGCCGAGGAACACCCCGACATGAGCATTCCGACGCACAAGCAGAGAACCGCCAATACCAGCAAGCCCTTTTTGGCAAAGCGAATAGTCAACAGGTTCATAGCAATCTTCTCCTTTTCTTTATTGGTTTCAATACAGGCTCGATAGTCGACTGCAATGAGAGCAGTTGGCCACCGACCCAGTCTCCACTTTATTTACCGCACCGCAGGGAAACCTCCATGTAAAGACGTCGGATGGCCCGTCGTGCTTCACTGCGGAAATAAGCCCAATTCTTCGCTCCCCAACCCCTCGTTTCTTGAAATGACTTCATATTTGAAGTCATTTCAAGAATGATAGCACATAGGATTCCAGCATGGATATGGAGCAGAAAAGAAAAGCCCTCGGATCCGCCATCCGCGCTCGTCGGGAGAGCCAGGGGCTTTCCCAAGACCGGCTCGCGCTCATGGTGGGCAGCAGCAAGTCGCACATCTGGCGTATCGAAACCGGCCGCGTTGGCGTGGGAATCGACGACCTCTCGCGTATCGCGACTGCCTTGGACGTGGAGGTTCGCAGCCTGATCGACTTCTAATCCGTCATCGAAACGGGCTGGAATCCTTGTGCATATGGTCGAGCTCTTCCGTTATTTCCCCGACATAGCATCTCTCGCAGGCCAGCTTATCCTCACCAAGCCTTAGGTTGACCACCTCTCTGGCCCGCGCCACATCGCAACCTCTCAGCTTCACGGCACCCGCTTTGTCCAAATAGAGGGTCATTTCTTCGTCCTCCAAAATACCTTTCACGTAGCCGAGCACCGAATAGGCAAGCTCGTAGGCGTCATCCCGCTTCCAAGGGGCCGCATTTACGTCATCTGGAAGGTGGGCACCCATCCTGCGAGCTACACGCCTCACCAGCTTGTCCGCTTGCGCTAGCGCCGCTATCACATCCGTTTCGGCATAGGCAGCGACGGTTTCGACGAGCTCACGCTCCTCGATCGCGAAACGCTTCATCCAGTAGAAGAACAGGTACATTTGCAGACTACCGGAAGCGAATTCACCGCCCACGCGCTGTATTTCCGACACGAGCACAGTATTATCTTCCAGTACAGCCCAAAATCCCAGGTAACCAGCATCTTCGACGGGCTCGACATAGGTATCCCACCACATAACGAACCGCTCGATTGGGCCTTCAAGAGCATCGAAGTCCGTGCTGCCTTCGGGAAGCACCATGGCTTCAACGATGCGGCTAAGCTCGGCGAAAAGATGCGCTTTCTCCTCCTTCCCATACCGTCGTATGCGATTAATGGTTTGGGTGTACAGCGCGGTAGTCCTGGCCTTGTCGGCATACAGGTCCAAGGCTTCCGGGCCGGTCACCAAGCCCTCGAAAAGCTCCCCGCCAACGATGCGCACGTATTTCGCGAACAGGACCAAGCTGCGAAGATGCTGCTCACGCCGACGCAAGTCGACAAGTTTCCGATTCAGAGCCGCAAAGAAGTCGGCTTCTTCCTTGTCCAGCAGATCCCGTATCTCTCGCAACGAGAACTCGTAAGCCCGCAGCGCAACGATCCTTTTCAGGCGCTCTATATCCTCGAGCGAGTAGAGCTTGCGATTGTTCGCCGCATCCTCCCCGCTTCGTCGCGGACACAACAGCCCTTTCTCGTCATAGTCGCGCAACATGGCGCGCGTAACGCCGGTGAGCTTTTCCACCTCACCGACCGTTAGCAGCCTATCGCGGCGGATAATCGTCTTCGCCGGTCGTTTCTTCGCAACCATCGCTCGCCCTTCGACCCCGTAGCCCGTTTGGTGTTTCCCGAGAACGCACGCTGCCGCCGTGCACCCAAACCCCAGTGTAGACCCTGAGGCAGCCTCAGGGTCAACCGAAAGCGCAAAACTTATCCGCCACCTTAGGTAAGAGCAACTGCAGCACTGAACGCCTGCTACTTAGGCATAGGACTCCAGGTACTCCAGGATTTCCTGACGGGAGTGCATGCCGCACTTCGCGTAGATGCGCTTGATGTGGGTGTGGGCCGTGGCGGGCGTTATGTACAGCTCGTCGGCCACTTTCTTCTGGGTGTGGCCGAGCGCGTAGAGCGTGAGTACGTCGATCTCGCGATCGGACAGCAGGAACTGCTCGCCCATCTGACGCACGCTGCGGCGCATCGAGTCGCTGAGCACCGACACAATGCCGCCACCCGGCGCAGCACCTCCCATAACAGCTTCCGTCCCGGGCGAGCCGGCGCGTGCAACCTGGGGCGAGCAACCCTCGGTGCACTTTACGCAGCGCTGCGCCCGTGCGATGAGCAGCGCCTCCAACGCTTGCTGTTGGTCGGCGCTGCGCTGCTCTGCGGCCTGGCGAATGCTTTCGATCAAGTCCTGGCGAGCTTGTGCCAACTCCTCGTCCCGAGCGGCCACATCCTTGGCTGCTTGGGCCAGAGCCTCGGCATTGCGAGCTTCGCAATAGTCCACTTCGTCGGCCCATTCACGCTGCTCGGCCAACAGAAACTGAACCAGGACCACTTGCGCGGACACCAGAATGAGTGCTCCCAGCAGCGAGTTGATGAGCAGGTCGTTGCCTGTCAGCGGGTACACGAACAAGAGCAACATCCGAGCCGCGGAGCGTATACCGAAGCACACGACCCAGCCGCCCATAGCGTACAGGTACGGATCGCGGTCGCCGAAACTGGTGAACGCCACGATCACATACCAGCAGTACGCGCAGATCACGATGTTGAGCGTGCTCACCGACGCCGCACCCACCTCCCAGTGCAGGGGAAACGCACCGAAAAGCACCAAGGACAGCGCCGCCAGCGCCTCCATGACCACGAAGACCACCACGGTCATCACCCGCTCGCGACGGCGCACCAGCAGCACCATCAGCGCCGCGCACACCGCAATGGCCCCCAGAGTGTAGGCGGCGCGCGTCGGTGGGGTGAATGCGATGGGCAGCCCGTCAGGGTATCCGCGCAAGAACCCGTCCACGAAGCTCAGCGCACCCATGCCTACCGTGCACGCCACCAAAAAGCGCATGTCCTGCATATGGCTCCGGGCGAAGGTGAAGAACGTACGCGCCCGCCTGTGAGCCCGCCCCGCAAGTTCGCCGCGGCGCGCAGCAGCAGGCCCTACCAGCACCAGCTGGGCCACAATGAGCACAGCCCCCACAATGTTCTGAGCCCGGGTGGGCGCGAAGGAAAGCGCGTACACCACCGCAACGCTCACAGCGAAGGCACAGAACACGAACAGCGCCGCCGTCACCTCGTCGGCACCGCGCAGGCTGCGAAGCCAGTAGAACATGCACAGAGACAGCGCCAGTGTGGAAACAACGCTGAGCGCGAACCCCTCACCCATCACGGCCTCGTCCGTGCTGTCGACAAGCGACAAGGCGATGGAGCACCCGGCGGCCACAGCCACGCTCACGGCAAAGCCCACCTGAACCACGTTATCAGGAAGCGTGCGCTTCGTGCGCCAGAGCACCAGCAGCGCTGCCAGGAACAATCCGCACACCACCAGCATGGCACCGTCGGTGAACACTCCGTTGTCGGTAGACGAGTAGCTGCCGTAACAGGCGACAATCAGCGCGGTCCTGGCACATATGATGCCTGCAAGCATCGGCCAGAACACCCGCAGGCGGCTCATGATTCCGCTGGCAACAGCATGCATGAGGCTCCTCCTTCTCCTCACCCCGCGCACTGCGGCGGCCACCTCTCGAGCCGCACGCCAACCTTTTCGGCACCGACTCGCCCGCGCTCCGGCATCCATGATAGCCCTTTTTATGCCCCCGCGCGAAAATACCCCTCCATTGTCTTCCGCCTTGGTTACGGAATCGTTTCCCAAGGTCGCCTGAAACAGGGTAATCGGACAAGATGGGTCATGATAGCGTACGGGCAACGAGAAAAGAGCAGGCGGGCGCACGAAAGCTGGCGTCCTGGTCCGAAAGGGTGGTCGATCATGGGAGAAGGCAGGGACATCTACCACGAGCCGCCGCAGCGCGTGCTGCTGCGCACGGCCGACGTATACCAGACCGAAGTGGACGACGGCGTGGCAGGATATTCCGAGAAGCTGCTGGCCATCGTGGCCGACTACCGCAACGGTGGGCGCCCCGAAGGATACAACGTGCAGTCCATGGTAGGGAAATCAAAGCGCGGCGAGGTGGCCTTCCGGCTGTTCGCGCGCGTGAATCCGGGAACGCGCGTCATCGAGGCGGCCGGCTTCAAGACTCGCGGCTGCCTTGCCATGACTGCCTGCGCCAGTGCGACGTGCTCCATGATCGAGGGCCGCACGCTGGCAGAGGCGCTCGCCCTCACCACCGACGAGGTTCGCGAAGCCGTAGGCGGCGTGCCTGCAGGCAAGGCCAACACGCTCACCTTCGCCGTGGAGGCCGTTCGCGCCCTGGTCGGCGACTTCCTGGTGCGCGAAGGCGCTGGCTTGCCGAAGCTCGACGCGGCGGTGCCGTGCGATTCCTACGGCGTGGCGTGCCTCATGTGCGAGCACTGCTCCCTGCGCGACATCCGCACCGATCTGCTGGTGAGCTCTTGGGAAGACGAGCCGGAAGCGGCCTGCGCGTAGCCGAACGACACAGCTGCGGCACCGCGCGAGGGCGGCACGTGCAAGCAGCGATCGGCACGAAAGACCGAAGGAGACAAAGCTATGAGCGAGGAAGACGAGATTCGCGACGCCGTGGTGGCGCTGCTGAAGGCCCAGGAGTCGGGCCAGGACATTTCCGAGCTGCTGCCATCCGCGGAAGGCTTTCCATCGACGGCGCCCGAAGGCGAAACCAATCAGACCCCCGAGCAAGCGCTGAGCGACGCCGTGAAACGCGCCTTGGCCTTCGTACGCTCGCAATCACGAGCAAGCAAGCTGGCCAGCCCCGGCGGTTGGGCCGACGCGGGTCTGGTGCCCGATTCCCTGGATCCGGAGGATGTGGAAATGGCCGTCTACAATCGCTTGATGGCCTATAAGGAAACCTGCGACCTGGACGAATCCCTCGGCGACCGCTGCAAGGCGCGCACGGAGACCGCCGCCAACGCAAGCGACCGCCCGGATGCTTCCCCCGAAAGCGGAGTTCGACGAAATCCCCACGTCGCATCCGCCTTCTCGTCCTCACCCGGACGGCCTGTGGGGCTTTCGGGATTCAAACATCGCAAAGCCGAGAGCAGCAAGGACGCTGCCGGCGAAACAGCAGACGCAGCGCCAATCCCCCTGGAAGCCGTTGAGGGGCAGAACGACGAATCGGCCCCGTTGCAGTCGCCGGACTCCGCCTGCAACGACTTCGACGACTGCCGCGGCGTCCGCCTGCTCATGGGCGCGCACAGCTACTATCTTTACGACGAGACCGCCATGACCGACGCCTACGCCCGCTGGGCCTTCCTGGCCGCCGAAGACGACCCCGCAGCCGCCTTCCTAGAGTGCGTGCGCGACGAATCCCGCATCTATCCGCGCCCCTTGGCCCGCACGAACCTGGCGAACCCGCCCTTTTGCATGGATGCCGAAGCGGTGGAGGCTGCCTGGCGCGCCGCCCGCGACCAGGGCCGAGCCAACGACGTGCGACGCATCGAAGCCACCAACGGCGCCGTGTACTTCTACTCCACCGACTACCTCAGCCCAGCCCGAGCCCGAAGCCTGGCCCAATACGACGCAGTGGAGCGCGCCTTCAACGTGTAAGCGCCTGCGGGCAAGCTCGCGGGAGGCCGTCTCTCGCGCTTGTTTTCGCGCCGCGCTCGTCTTCCCACCTGCCCGGCTGCTGCGCCGGCGCGCAACGGCTGGATGAGCGTGGCCCTATCGCACGTGGCGCTTGGCCTCTTCTCGGGCCCAAGCGTCTACTTCTAGCAGTTGCTCGATGCTCTCCACCGGCTGCAAGCCGCCACCGCCGCCTGCCACGTGGGCGTCCATGGCAGCTTCCACGCACTCGGCAATGCCAAGGTAGCTGCCCTCTTCCGCCAGAAACGCCGCCACGGCCACTTCGTTGGCTGCGTTCATGACCGCCGGCAACGTGCCGCCCGCGCTTCCGGCCGTGCGAGCCAGCGCCAGGCAGCGGAACGTCTCCTCGTCGGGGGGCGCGAACTCCAGGTTGCCCAGCTTCGTGAAGTCAAGCGGCCCCACCGGGGCGTCCCAGCGGTCGGGATAGGACAGCGCGAACTGGATGGGGATGCGCATGTCGGTAGTGCCCAGATGCGCCTTCACCGAACCGTCGGCGTACTCCACCATGGAATGGATGGCGCTTTGGGGCTGCACCACCACCGAGATCCGGTCGTAGGGCATGGCGAACAGATGGTGCGCCTCTATCACCTCCAGGCCCTTGTTCATGAGGGTGGACGAGTCGATGGAGATCTTCGCCCCCATGTTCCACGTGGGATGGGCCAGGGCCTGGGCCGGCGTGATGGATTGCAGCTGCTGGCGGGTGCGCCCGCGGAAGGGCCCGCCCGACGCCGTCACCCACAGCCGCGTGACCTCGCGGGGGTTCTCGCCCAGCAGGCACTGGTAGATGGCGCCGTGCTCCGAATCGATGGGCATGAGCGCACCAGCCGGACCCGTGGCCGGAGCCAGGCCCGCCGCCGTGCGCGCCGCGTCCACCTGGGCCGCCAGCGGCATGATGAGGTCGCCCCCCACCACCAGCGACTCCTTGTTCGCCAGCGCCAGCACCTTGCCGCAGCGCAGCGTCTCGTAGCTGGCCCGCAGGCCCGCGGCACCCACCAGGGCGTTCACCACCACGTCCACATCGGGAAGCTGTACCAGGTCAACCACGGCGTCGGGCCCGAATCCTACCCTCTTGCCGCCGCGGGACTGGAACGCCTCGGCCAGACTTGCGAACCGCTCTCGGGGCCGCACCGACTCCACCGCCTCGACCAGCTTCGCCGCCGCCGGCGTTTCGGCCGCGCCCTCGCTTCCCACGGCCACTTGCGCCACGCCGAACTCGCGCACCTGCTCGGCCAGCAGGTCAAGGCGACCGCCGCCGGCCGCCAGCCCCACCACCTGCAGCTTGTCCGGATGCCTGCGCACCACATCTAGCGTCTGCGTTCCAATGGAGCCCGTCGACCCCAGCACCACGATTCGCCTCATGACCCACCTTCCATCAACGCTCGCCCGCCCGAAAGCGCCTGCCTCAACCACGAAACTCGTCCGCACGCTTCCGCGCGCTTCTGCAACGCAACGCCGCTTTCCGCGCAAAACAACGCGACATACATCACGCAGGAAGCGATTCCCACCGCCTCCGTTGCAACCGATGACGTTTATGGCAATCGAAATCTGCCATAAACGTCTTTCGTTACACGAAATCGTACATAACCGTCGTCGGTTACAGTCTTTTTTGCCATAAACGTCATCGGTTACATCCCAAAGTCGACAGGGGGCCGCAATCACTGCCCGCCGCAGAAAGCCGCGGCGAGCCCGCAACCACCAGCGCTCCCGGATGTCAACACGCCTCGTCGGCCCCGCAACCGTCTTCCGCCGCAGAAAGCGCAGTCACCGGCGTCCACCCGCGTTCACCGGCGTCCACCCGCATGCCACCAGCGGCCGCGGCAGCGCCCCCGGGCGCCAACGCATCTCACCGCCGCCACAGCCCCGCAACGTCGCGCTATGCGGCGAACGGAATGCAGCCGCCGGAAATCAGCAGCACGGCTGCGGTGGCCGACACCAAGAACAGCGAGTCGCACCGATCGAGCAGACCTCCGTGACCGGGCATCAGCGTGCCGGAATCCTTCACGCCCGAGTTGCGCTTGATGCGACTTTCCGCCAGATCGCCCAGCACGCCCATGATGCCGCTGATCACCCCGAACACCACGGCCAGGGGGATGGGCATGGTCACCCCGGGCACGAAGGACATGAGCACCCAGAACACCGCCGAGCCCACCAGCCCCGCGAAGAATCCCTCCCAGCTCTTCTTCGGCGATGTGCGAGGCGCCAGCTTGTGCTTGCCGAACTTGCTGCCCACCAGGTACGCGAAGGAATCGTTGGCCCACACGCTCAGGAACAGCAGCAACACCAGCACGCCGCCCCAGGGCGAGGCCAGCGACCCGCGGATCACCAGCACGCCGCACAGCAGCAACCCGCAATAGGCAGCGCCGAAGAAGCTCACGCCCACGTCGGGCACGCGTGCCCGCTGCCAGAACACGTACCACACCAAAAGCGCAATCAACGTGGCCAGGCAGGCGTATACCACGCCCACCACGCCGAAGAAAAACACGCACACTGGGTAGAGCATAGCGCCTATGATGCCCAGCATCTCGTTGGGCAGCTTCGCGTCCGACCGCAGCATGTAGTAGAACTCGCCAGCGCAGATGCCCGCCGTGGCCGCCAACAACGCCAAGGTGGTCCATCCGCTGATGACCAGGCACAATACAGAAACGGTCACATAGATGAAACCGGTGCGGAAGCGTACTTGCAGCGCCGAGGGATTGCGCAGCTTCTTGGGGGTTTTGTCCAGCGCGTAGTCCTTGATGCGCTCGCGGCGAGTGGGGTCGGTGCGCCCGCGCCAGAGGTCGGCACACGCATCATCCTCGATGGTGGCCTTGAACTCTTCGGTTGCGTCCTTCTTGAAACCAGCCTGGGAGTGAACGTCGGCCGACAGGTCGCCTGCCGGCCCCGCGCCCGATGCCAGACGCGGCTCTGTGCACTCGTCCTTTGCGCTCACGACGCCACCACTCCCCCGAAGCGACGGTCGCGCCCCTGGTACTCCAACAGGCAGCGCAGAAACTCGTAGCGGTCGAAGTCGGGCCAGAGCACCGGCGAGCACACGAGCTCGGAATAGGCGATCTGCCACAGCAGGAAGTTCGAGATGCGCATCTCGCCCGACGTGCGGATGAGCAGGTCGGGGTCGGGCATGCCCGCGGTGTAGAGCCCCCGCTCGAACAACTCCTCGGAAAGCGTCTCGAACGGGTCGCGCCCTTCGGCCTCTTCCAGAACCGCATGGGCTACGCACCCCTGCACCGCCCGCATGATCTCCTGCCGGGCGCCGTAGTTCACGGCCACCACCAGCGTCATGCCGGTGTTGTTGCGCGTCTTCGCCCAGGCCTCCTCGAAGGCGTCCCGGGTCTCCGCCGGTAGAATGGACAGGTCGCCGATGGTGGTGACGCGCACATTCTCCTCGTGCAGCCCGTCCACCTCGGCCAGCATGGTCTTGGCGAACAGGTCCATGAGCCCCACCACCTCGTCTTCGGGGCGCTTCCAGTTCTCCGTGGAGAACGAGTAAATGGTGAGGTAGCGAACTCCTAGGTCGGAGGCGCATCGGATAGTCTCGCGCACGGCCTCGATGCCCGCTTTGTGGCCACGCAGCCGATTGAGCGCCCGTTTCTTGGCCCAGCGGCCGTTGCCGTCCATGATGACGGCGATGGACTGGGGGATGCGCTCGACATCAAGCCGCGCCGGATCCAATCCTTCGGGCGGATTCGGGAATATGTAATCCAGCTCTCTGTTCACCTAGAACCACCCTCCCGCACTTCCGTACAACGATCCGAAGCGCCGCAGGAACCGCCTAAAAGCATTAGGCAACAAAGCTAGCGAGAAGGCGCCCAGTGCCTCAGATTGGCTTGAAATCCGACCGAGCGTACTTGGGTACGCGACGGAAGGAATTGAAAGCCCAGATGAGGTGCCCGGCGTCTTCGCAGCAGCAGCCCGCTGCGCCGTTCGGCAGAGCAGCGCAGCCTAGATCTCCATGACCTCGGCTTCCTTCTTCTTGAACGCCTCGTCCACCGACGCGATGTACTTGTCGGTCATCTTCTGCACCTCGGCCTCAGCGCGGCGCTGCTCGTCCTCGGGAAGGTTGTCGTTCTTCACGCTCTTCTCGATGGCGGCGTTGGCGTCGCGGCGGGCGTTGCGCACGGCCACACGGGCCTCTTCGGCATAGGTCTTGCACTGCTTCACCAGCTCGCGGCGGCGCTCCTCGGTCAGCGACGGAAACGGCAGGCGAATGCAGCTTCCGTCGTTGGAGGGGGTCACCCCCAGGTCGGACTGCAGGATGGCGTGCTCGATGGCGCCCAGGGTGCCCTTGTCCCACGGCTCGATGACCAGCAGATGCGCGTCGGGAGTCTTCACGCCCGCCATCTGGTTCACCGGGGTGGGCACGCCGTAGTAGTCCACCTTGATGCGATCCAAGATCATCGCGTTCGCACGGCCGGTGCGCACCTTCGCGAACGCCTCGTGCAGCGAGCTTAGGGCCTTGTCCATGCGCTCCTCGGCGGTCAGCATCACATCTTCGATCATAGTTGAGCCTTCTTTCCCTTGTCAGCGCCGAAGCGCCTGGTTTCCAAACAGTTCCCCGCCCGAAAGGCCGCTGCGAACCGGAGCGCCCGTCTTCCACGGGCATCCGTCGCCGACGCCGCAAGCCCCTTCGGCAGGGCAAAGCCAGCTAGTCGATGACCGTGCCCACGTCCTCGCCGCGCAGAGCCCGGGCGATGTTGCCGGGGACGGTCAGGTCGAACACGATCATGGGCACGCCGTTGTCCATGCACAGCGACGTGGCCGTGGAGTCCATCACGTGCAGGCCCTTGGCAAGCACGTCCATGTAGGACACGCGGTCGAAACGCTGGGCGTCGGGGTTGGTCTTCGGGTCGCTATCGTAGACGCCGTCCACCTTGGTAGCCTTCATGAGCACGTCCACGTCCAGCTCGCAGGCGCGCAGAGCGGCGGTGGTGTCGGTGGTGAAGTAGGGATTGCCCGTGCCGGCGGCCAGGATGACCACGCGACCCTTCTCCATGTGGCGGATGGCGCGACGGCGGATGTAGGGCTCGGACACCTCCTGCATGTTGATGGCGCTCTGCACGCGGGAGAAGATGCCGTGGCGCTCGAAGGAGTCTTGAAGCGCCAGAGCGTTCATGACGGTGGCCAGCATGCCGATGTAGTCGGCCTGGGCGCGATCCATGCCCTCGGCAGAACCGGCCAAGCCGCGGAAGATGTTGCCGCCGCCCACCACAACGGCCATCTGCACGCCGTCCTTGACGATTTCGGCAATCTGCTCGGCCAGGTCATCCACCACTTTCGGGTCGATTCCGTAGCCCAAATCGCCGGCCAGCGCCTCGCCGGAAAGCTTCAGCAGCACGCGCTTGTACCTATAGCCCTCTGCATCCTCTGCCATGGGACCGTCCTCTCAACGGCTGGGTTTGCATAAACAGTCCCATGATAACGGAAAAGGGGCGCCCGAATAGGCGCACAGCGCTAAACCTGTAAACGCACCACGGATAGAGGCGGCAAGGGCGCCAAAGCCAGTAGCGGTGCCCTAGTTCTTCAACGAGTTCAGCGGCGCGGGGATGCGGCCGCCTCGGTGGGCGAAGGTGGTGCCGGCGTAGGCGTTCACGGGCATGACCGGGGCGTATCCCAGAAGGCCGCCGAAGTCCAGGCGGTCGCCCACGGTCTTGCCGATGGCGGGGATGACGCGCACGGCGGTGGTCTTGTTGTTGATCATGCCGATGGCGCACTCGTCGGCAATGATGCCGCAGATGGTCTCCACCGTGGTGTCGCCCGGGATGGCGATCATGTCAAGCCCCACGGAGCACACGCAGGTCATGGCCTCAAGCTTCTCGATGGAAAGCGCACCGTCCTCGGCCGCGCGGATCATGCCGGCGTCCTCGGACACGGGGATGAACGCGCCGGAAAGCCCGCCCACGGAAGAGGACGCCATGACGCCGCCCTTCTTCACCGCGTCGTTGAGCATGGCCAAGGCCGCCGTGGTGCCCGGGCCGCCGCACTGCCCAACGCCGATGCACTCCAGGATCTCGGCCACGGAATCGTGCTCGGCCGGGGTGGGCGCCAGCGAAAGGTCCAGAATGCCCTGGGCCACCCCCAGACGGCGACTGGCCTCGCGCGCCATGAGCTCGCCAGCGCGGGTAATCTTGAACGCCGTGGCCTTGATCGCCTCGGCAACCGTGGTCAGGTCGGCATCCGCAGGCAGGTCCGCCAGCACCGCGCGCACCACGCCCGGGCCCGACACGCCCACGTTCACCACCTCGTCGGCCTCGCCGGCCCCGTGGAAGGCGCCAGCCATGAACGGGTTGTCCTCCACGGCGTTGCAGAACACCACCAGCTTGCCGGCGCCGATGCACTGACGGTCGGCGGTGGCTTCGGCCGTGGCCTTCACGATACCGGCCATCTTCAGCACCGCGTCCATGTTGATGCCGGCGCGGGTGGAGCCCACGTTCACCGACGAGCACACGTTGTCCGTCACCGACAGCGCATGGGGGATGGATTCCATCAGCCGCAGGTCAGCCGAAGAAGCGCCCTTGTGCACCAGCGCGGAGAAGCCGCCCACGAAGTCGACGCCCACCTCCTTGCCCGCACGGTCCATGGCCGCCGCGATGGGCGTGAAGTCAACGGCGCTGGTAGCAGCGCAGATCTCGGCCACGGGCGTCACGGAGATGCGCTTGTTCACGATGGGAATACCGAACTCGCGCTCCAGCTGCTCGGCCGTGGGCACCAGGTGCTCGGCGGCGCGGGTCATGCGGTCGTACACCTTGCGCGCCATGACGTCGATGTCGGCGTCGGTGCAGGAGCGCAACGAGAGGCCCAGCGTGATGGTGCGAATGTCCAGATGCTGCTGGCCCACCATGGCCAGGGTCTCGGCGATTTCGGCAGGGGTGATCTGCATGGGAGCGCTCCTTCGGCGATTCGACGGGAAAAGACCTTCAGTGTAGCACAGGCCCCGCCCCGCCGCATCGCCAGCACCGGCTACGGCCCCGCATCGTCGGCTTGTATCCCGCGAAACGACGGCTGACCGGGCGCCGCAGGCCCGTGCGGCCGCTACACCACCTCGCCGTAGCGGTAGGCCACCTGAGCGCCGTCTGGCAGGCCCACCACCAGCTCGAACGCCGGCGTGATGTCAATTGCGCGCCCACGGATGCGCCGACCTTCGCGTGACACCACCACCGACTGGCCCAACACGAAGCACCGCCTCCGATACTCCTGATAGTGAGCACAAGCCGGCAGCTGGCGGTACAGCTTCCAGAAGGTCCTCAGAAACGCGGCGGCCAGCTCCGCACGGATGTCCTCGCCGCTCACGAACCCGGCGACAGCTTCCAGCTCGGCAGGAAAGCCGTCCCGCGGCCTGCAAACGTTCACGCCTACGCCCAGCACCACGTAGTCGAACCGGCCCGATTCGATGTCCATGGAGGCCTCGGTGAGGATGCCGCCCACCTTGCGGCCGTCGCAGAACACGTCGTTGACCCACTTGATCGAAGCCTCCCGGCCGGTCAGCTCCTCGATGGCCGCCGCGCACGCGACCGCGCCCATGGTGGTAAGCGCTTGGGCCTGATCAGCCTCAAGGGCCGGCCGCAGCACCACACTTAAGTACAGGCCCGTGCCCGAAGGCGAGAAGAACGAGCGCCCGTGGCGCCCGCGCCCGGCCGTCTGCTCGCCGGCAATGACCACCGTGCCCTCCGCCGCGCCGCCCTGGGCCAGCCGATGGGCCTCGGAGTTAGTGGATTTGACCCGCGGAATCACAACCACATCCAGCGGCAGGTTCCGCGGCAGCCGGCGCACCACGTCTTCGGCTGAAACCGTCGACCCGCTGCGCACCAACTGGTAGCCACGGTTGGTGACGGCGCGGATATCGTAACCCTGGTTGCGCAGCGCCTGGGCGGCCTTCCATACCGCGTTACGGCTAATGGACAGCTGATTGGCCAACAGTTCGCCAGAAACAAAAGACCCTTGCTGCTCTTCGAGCATCTGCAGCAACCTGTCCTTTGTTGTGGTTCCAGCCATAAGCCGTCTCTTTCCCTCCCCCAGGCAAGCGGCAACCTTGAGCAGCCCCGTCCGCTATACGTTCTTGATCAAGATACCGTTCATAATGTCGGCGGCGTGCTCGCAGGCGTCGCAGCACTTCTCCATGCGCTCGAATATCTGAGACCACACCAGCACGCGCATGGGGTTCTCGCGGTCCACGGTGTACAGGTCGCGAATGACCTTCAGATACAACGTGTCGGCGTGTTCTTCGTAGGTGTTCACGTCGATGATGCGCTGTTTGAACGTCTTCGACTTCTTGAAGTTGCGGAAGTCCTCCATGGCGTAGCCCAGCGCAGTGCAGCTCTTCTTGATATAGGTAGCGAACTCCAGGGCCTCGTCGTGCATGAAGTGCACGTCGTACATGTAAAAGCGCTGGATAACGCTTTCAATGCCGTCGGTGATGGAGTCGAGCGACTGCACCAGGTCGATGATGTCCTCGCGTTCGATGGGCGTGATGAAGTCGGTGCCCACCACCTTGTAGATGGAGTGGGCGATCTCGTCGCCTTCGTGCTCCATCTCGTGGGCGCGTTCCATGACGCTTACCAGGTCGGCTGCGGCGGAAAAGCCCTCGATGGCCTCGATGAGGATGTCCGCTTCGGCGGCGGCCACCTTCACCTGGCGCTCAAAAGCGGCGAAGTAGTCGAACCGGTCTTTCTTTCCCATGATCACGCTCTCCTAACCAACCGAAATCATCCGACAATTATACAGGGGTTCGCTTGCGGGCGTTCCGCCCGGCCTACAGAATCATCAGGAACAGGTGGGCGAACGCAAAGCCCAGCAAGCCGCAGCCCGGGAATGTGAGAATCCACGTCTTCACCATGTCCACAGCGATGCCCCACTTCACCGCGCTCTTGCGCCGCGCCGCCCCGACGCCCATGATGGCCGTGGTGTTGGTGTGGGTGGTGGACACCGGCAAACCGGCGAAGGTGGACAGCATCAGGCAGAAAAAGGTAGCAAAGCTGGCGGCGAATCCTTGGTAGGGCTCCATCTTCACCATGTCCATGCCCACGGACTTGATGATGCGCTCGCCGCCCACCGCCGTGCCCACGCCCATGTTCGCAGCGCACAGCAGCATTAGCCATACGGGCAGTTCGGACTGGGCCTCCTGGCCAAGCCCCATGGACAGCACGACGGCCAGCACAAAGATGCTCATGAACTTCTGGCCGTCCTGAGCGCCGTGCATGAAGGCCACGCCCGCGCCCGCCGCAATCTCCGCCTTGCGGAAGCTGCCGGCCGTCTTGTTGCGGTCGGCATTGCGGAAGATGCGACCGATCGCCTTGGAGTTAACCCACCCCAGAAAGAACCCGAGCAGCGTGGACAGCAAGATGCCGTAGATGACCTTCACCCACTCGGACCAGTTGATGGCGTCGAAGCTGCCCTGCAAGGCGATGGCGGCGCCGGTAAGCCCCGCGATGAGCGAATGGCTCTGGCTGGTGGGGATGCCGAAGTACCAGGCCACCACGCCCCACACGATGATGGAGACCATAGCCGCCATGAGCGCGGTGAGGGCCTGCTCGGAGTTGCCGCCGAAGTCCACCATGTTGAAAATGGTTGCCGCTACGGCGGCAGTGAACAGGGACACCACAAACAATCCGACGAAGTTGCAGATAGCCGCCATGATGATTGCTGCGCGCGGTCGCATTGCCCGCGTAGACACCACCGTGGCGATGGCGTTAGGCGCGTCGGTAGCGCCGTTGACGATGATAACGCCGATGTTCAGAATCGTTACCACCACAAGCTCGGGGCTTGACATGAGGCCGGAAACGAAGGTCGCCCACTCGATTGCCACAGGCACCCTTTCCCTCTGTTTTTCCAGATAGAACGCTTGGACAACGCACGCCGCCCACCACTAAGAGCCCAATCGTCAGCCCTAAAGGATGAGCGTCGCGGTAAAGTGTAGCGCATCTTCTCCGCAGCCGTGGGCTCTGTAATTTTTTTGCCACACCAGCACACGTAAGCGGCGTAAGCCCCGGTAGCGGCAGGAGGCGAGCGGCGAGCGGCAGCAAGCTGCAGGTGGCGCGCGGCAGCGGCGGGCAGCGGCGACAGGCGGCGGGCAGCGCGCGGCGAATCGCTCTACGAGCCGAGCGCGGTGCAGAGCGCTCGGAAATCGATGGGCTTGGGCACGTGGGCGTCCATGCCGCATTCCGCGATGCGCAGAATGTCGGATTCGGTATTGTCCGAGGTCACAGCAACAATGCGCACCTTTTCGCCACCATGGTCGCCGGCGGAGCTGATCCGCTTCGTCGCCTCGTAGCCGTCCATAACCGGCATATGTATGTCCATGGTGATGCCGTCGAAATAGCCGGCCTCATGGTTCAGGAACTCCTCGACCGCCTGGCTTCCGTCCTGGACGACCGTCACCTGGGCGCCCTCCTCTTCCAGAAACTCGCAGATAATCTCGGCGTTGAGCGCGTTGTCCTCGACCACCATAATGCGTCGATCCCGAAGGGACGAGCAAGCAACGGCCTCGGCCAGCGGGAGCTCCAGCGTCACGCGAAACGTCGAGCCGCGCCCCGGGCTGCTCTCCACCGAAAGGTCGCCGCCCATGGCATGTACCAGGCTCTTCGCCACAGCAAGCCCCAATCCCGCATGGGGAATGTCGTCATGAAGGCGGCTGTCAGCCACGCGGGCGAAAGGCTCGAAAATCCGCCCCACCTGATCAGGCGCAATACCGATGCCCTGGTCCTTCACGGCAATGCGGAACAGCCCGAAGCCCGGTCGGGACGACTCTCCCTCGATTACCGACAACGAAACAGGCGAACCATCCGGCGAGAACGTGGAAGCATTCTCCAGCAGAGCCCGAAGCACCTTCACCAGGCTAGGGCAATCCCCCACCGCATAATCGTGGGCAACCTTACAGGAAATGCTCAGCGTCTGACGCTTGCCGTCGTACTTCGGCCCCACCTGATACGACGCGCTGTCGACCATATCAGCCAGCGAAAAGGGAGCGCAACGAGTAGGCGCACCCACCTCGTCCTCCGACAGCTCCAGCGAGCGCTCAATCATATCCAGCAGACGAAAAGCTGCGGCACGGATAACGTAGCAATCATCCCTGGTGTGGTCGTCCTCAGCCCGTGCAGCAATGCGGTCGGCCGTGCCCATAATGGCGTTCAAGGGCGTGCGCATATCGTGGGACACGCGGGAGAGCAGCTCGGCTTGAAACAGATGGGCATCGTTGACCTGGCGCAACGAGCACACCCACAGCGTCGTGCCGTCGGGTGCGACGCACTCGCTGCGGCGCTCTTCGAACCAACGGGGATTGCCCGCCTTGTCCACCAGCCGATACTCCCAGCGCTCCGCCGTCGGGGAGACAATTCGGGCTAGAAACTCCTCGCGATCGTCGGGGTAAACCAGCTCCAGGAAGCTGCCGTCGGTTGCATCGAGGAAATCCTGGAATGTCATCTGCAGGTTCTGCAGGGCGAAACCGCTCACGAACCGAACGGAGAAACGCTCATCGTACATGCCCGCAACAACGCCAACCGCCTCGTTGGCTGCCAAGACAGACACGATGGCGCTCTGGTAGAACTGGCCCTCTTCGGCACAGGCCTCGCCCACGAAATAAAGCGGCTCCCGATAAAAGGACACCCCTTGTCGCACATCCCGCATACGAACGATCCCTCACTCCCATCTTACGACGGGCTCTCTCTTCTTCAGCTCCATTATGGCCCCGGAGCCATGGGTAGAGCTTGCGTGGGAGGGTTTTCGTTGGCGTACCGAAACTTTCGTAACCGCCCCGTTACCATAGAGAGTCTCCCCGCGTACGACCTCTTCGGGACGTGTGAGCAGAGGCGACAAGATCTCGCGCAAAAGGCAAGCGGGAGAACACATCGAGCAACAAGGGGGCGGCAAAACGGCGCCTCGGAAGCGCCGAGCGGACCGACCGCTGGAGCTGCCGGGCGCCGGGCCGTTGACCTCGCAGCCAACGACGCGCGCAAAGCGCACCGCGGCCCCGGCCGGCAGCACGGACGGCGGTTGAGGCGCAGCTACAGCCAACCGCAGGCGGAGCGGACGCTACTTGGCCACGCCCTCCACGTGCTGCTCCTCGGTTTCGTCGGCGGCCTCAGCCGATTGCTTCACCAGGTTCGTGAACACAGCGTCTTCGCTGGTCATCACCTCGGTACGCAGCAGTGCGTCCTCGCCGTGCTCCTGCAGCACCAAGTCCTGAATGGCCGCAAGCGGAGCGGCACGCTCATCTTCCTGGAACTGCAGCTGCAACTTCTCAATCAGGTCGTCGCGCCCTTCCTCCTGCAGCACACGGATCATCTCGTCCTTCAGGGCGTCGCGTACGTCCCTCACGCTGCCGCCGCCCAGAAGACCCGTCGGCCCCAGGTCCACCACGATCTCGAACACGTTACGACGCGCCCGGGCCGCATCGATGCGCGCCTGCAGCTCGGGGTTGCGCAACGCGTTGAGGCCACCCGCGTGCTCGGCCTCCCCCTCCGCGAAGTCATCGCCGCTTTCGGAGAAGGCCACGCCCTGCTTCTGCGCCCGCTTGGCCTGCAGCATCAGGAACACGAAGCCGATGATGCCCGCCATAAGCGACGCCGCCAGAATGCCCAGCTTAGCCGTGGCAATATGCATCTCGTCGGTGTAGGCCAAATTCGCCACGAAAATAGCCATGGTAAATCCGACACCGCCCAGAATGGCCGCGCCCACCATATGCCCCCAGTTCACGTTCTCCGGAAGCGCCCCCAGCTTCGTTTTCACGCAGATGAAGCTCATGGCCAGAATGCCCAGCGGCTTGCCCAGCAACAGACCGAAGAACACGCCGTAGAGCACCGGGTCAGTCAGCATCGCCCCCATGTCGATGCCGGCGAAAGACACGTCGGCGTTAGTGAGGGCGAATACCGGCAGGATGCCGAAGTAAACCCACGGGTACAGCTTGTGCTCCAGGCGCGTGGCCGGGGGCACCACCTGGCGCGCCACGCGGGACAGGTCGGTCACTGTCTCGATGTACTCGCCCTGGGCGATGACCGGTGTCTCGGGCTGGAAGGTGTCGTGGGCCTCCTTCAACTTCTTGCCCGACCACAAGCCGAACGTGCGCAGATTCACGCGCGAGCCCGACGGAATGGCAAAGGCCAGCAGCACGCCAGCGATGGTGGAATGGATGCCCGACATGAACACGCAATACCACAACACACCACCCATGAGGATGTAGGGCAAGAGCGAGTAGATATGGCTGCGGTTCATGGCAATAAGCACGATCATGACGATTACAGCGGCCATCAACCAGAACACCTTCGGCGTCTGTCCGTAGAAAATGGCAATGATGAGAATGGCGATGATGTCGTCGGCCACGGCAAGGGTGGACAGGAACACGCGCACGCCGGCGGGCACGCGGTTGCCCAGCAACGCCAGAATACCCAGCGCGAAGGCGATATCGGTAGCGGTGGGAACGCCCCAGCCATGGACCGCTTCGGCGTTCGAGGCGTTGAACAGCAGATAGATGACAATGGGCATGGCAACGCCGCCGACCGCGCCCATGATGGGCAGCAGCGCCGCGCGGATGTTCGTAAGCTCGCCCACGGTCATCTCGTACTTCACTTCCAGGCCTACCAACAGGAAGAAAATGGCCATGAACACGTCATTGATGATGTGCGCCAGCGACATGGTCTGCTCGGTGCCGCCGAAGATAAAGCCCACTTCCGTATGCCAGAAATGGATGAAAGGCTCGTAGACCGCCGAGTTCGCTACCACGAGCGCCACGATAGCAGCCAACAGCATGACGCCTGCGGCCTTCGTGGAGGAGTGGGTGAACTGCACGAGTTTGCTGTAGCGCTTCTGATGCCCCTGCACCTCGTCGATGAACAGATGCGGGGTAGCCTGCTTCTCACTTGCCATGATAGTCCTTGCCGCCGAGCCGTACCATCTTCTTGAAACTAGTAATGATAGATCAATTATCCTTTTTCAGCGTCCTTGTTTCGGCGTGCAGCGTCCACGGTCATCGAACGGTAAAGGGGCGATGTCGTGCAGAGGGCCGGCGGACTTGGGGGGCCGCTTTGCGGCTCGGCAGCAGCCTTGTGGGCGATGGCTTCTCTGTTTAGCAGCAGCGAGCTTGAGGGGGCGATGGCCTCGCGGTAGGGCGACAGCGGCGTTCGGGAGCGTCCTTCGCGGCTGGGCGGACGGAAGCACCTTGCGTGCGTGCGCTTCGCAAGCAAGCGCTTTGCAGGCAATGACTTCGCAGCTTGACGCTTCGCGAAATGATGCTTCGCAGCTGGATGCCTTATGGCCGTTTTAGCGGTTGGGTGCCTCGCGTTCGGCTTCGCAGCCGGATGCTTTATGGTTGAAAATTCCAGTTTTGCATCGCCGCCTCCCCTTTTTCGCATGCAAAACCGGAGAAATCAGCCAGACAGGTATGCAAAGCCGGAGATTTCAGCCACGGCAAATGCAGAAACGGAAAAATCAGCCAAAACGAAAACCGGCGGAGCGCTGGGCCTTTGAATCGTTTCCGTAACCTTCGCGGGCACGGCAGCGGGGTGGGCCGAGTTGCGGTATCCTATGGTCACTGTACGCTTCGATCAAAGAGGTGATAACCATGAGCATTACCGTCACCGGCCGCAAAATGCCCGTAACCGAGAGCCTGCGGGAGTACGCGGAGGAGAAAATCGGTAACTCGATGAAGGTTATGGACATCAGCCCGCTCGACGCCGAAGTGGTGCTGTTCGTTGAGAAGAACCCCGCCAACCCCCGTCCCGCCGTCTGCGAGGTCACGCTGCGCCCGAAGGGCCACATCATCCGCGTGGAGGAGCACGAAGAGGATATGTACGCAGCCATCGACGTAGCCGCCGCCAAGGTGCTGCGCCAGCTGCGCAAGTACAAGACCCGCGTCATCGACCGCAAGGTGCGCGCCGAGGAGGAGAGCATCCGCGTGGCTCCCATCGTGCCCACTGGCGAGTTCGACGCCGACAGCCTGATGGCCGAGCTGACCGAAGACGAAGAGATCGTGCGCGTGAAGGAGATCGAGTTCGCCCCCATGACGCAGGACGAGGCGCTAGTGCAGATCGACCTTCTGGGCCACGACTTCTTCGCCTACACCGACCGCGATTCCGGCCTGGTCAACGTGCTGTACCGTCGCGACGACGGCGGCTACGGCCTGCTGAAGCAAACGGAAGAGTAGAAGCGCCGAGGCACCGGACGGGCGCAGCTTACCGGTTGGTGCCCTCAATCCGGCAACGACGCATTGAGGGCACCGCGCGCCGATGCCCCGCACCGACGATTCACCGATGGGAGACAAGAAACATGGCCGCTAACGCTGAGACTTTGGACGTGGTCCGCGACATCCTGCAGGAGAAGCTGGACATCGCCCCCGAAACCGTGACGGGCGAATCCACCTTCGAGACCTTGGGGATCGACAGCATCGACATGGTAGAGCTGGTCTGCGAGCTGGAGGACCGCCTGGACGTGGACTTCGGCGACCCCGAGGGTCTGGAAACCGTCGACCAGCTGGTGGAATACATCCAGGGGCTGTAAGAGCAAGCAAACGCAACGGCAACAGCAAAGGCGCCCGATCCGAAGAGGCTCGGGCGCCTTTTCATGTGCTCGGTAGTCGGGGAGCGTCACCATTGGGGAAGGCGGCCGACCGGCAAGACGACGTTACCCCGCCCCCGGCATGATAGCGCCATGCGCCCCCATGCCATCATCCCCGTCCCCCTGGCATGATCCCGCGCTTGATGTCGGCTATGGCGTAGAGGCTGCCGAAGGCCACCACCAGGCCGCAGGGGCCGGCGAGGGCGACGGCGGTTCGCAGGGCGTCGTCGTAGCCAGCGGCCGCACGGACGACCAGAGGCGATGAGGGCTCGCCATCGAGCGCACAATCGCTAGCACATGGCTTGGCGGCCTGCGCCGGCAAGGCCGATTCGCCGACTGCGGTTTCTGTCGGAACCCCCTTGGAAGCAGCTGCAGCACGAATGCATTCGGCCAGGTCTTCGGCCGAAAGGGCGCGCGGGTTCGGCGGCGTGACGGTCACGAAGGCCTGGGCCTGGGGCAGCACCGCTTCGACCATGGCCGCGTAGTCCTTGTCCGCCAGCACCCCCATGACGAACACGCAGCGCCGGCCTGGAAACACGTCGGCCAGCGAGGCTGCAAGCGCCTGGGCGCCTTGGGGGTTGTGACCTCCGTCCACCACGATGGTTGGCCGGCCGGGCACGACGGGCATCAGCTCGAAGCGCCCAGGCCAGCGGGCCGCAGCCACTCCCGCCTCGATGGCGCTTTCGGGAATCCGCCATCCGCGAGCTGCGAGCACCCGGGCCGCCTCGATGGCAAGCGCGGCGTTGCAAGGCTGATAGGAGGCCAGCAGCGCCGTGCGGTAAGAACGATTGCGGTACGCGAAGCATCGCACGAGGTCGCCCGACAGCGGAAGGCGCGCATCCGATTCCACGGCAGCGTTCTCCCCCGCCGAACGAACCTCGCCTACGGTAAGCTGGCTGAAATCGGCTACGATCAGCGGCGTCTCGCATCGGGACGCCGCCTGGGCGATGGCGCGGGCCGCCCCTTCGTCGTCCTGCGGATAGGCCACCACCGCGCACCCCGGCTTGATGATGCCCGCCTTCTCTCCCGCAATAGCCGCCGGGCTGTCGCCCAGCAAGGCCGTATGGTCGAGTCCGATGCGCGTAATGACGGCCACCTCGGGCGGGCCGATGACGTTGGTGGAATCCAGGCGGCCGCCCAGCCCCACCTCAAGCACCACGATGTCGCAGCTGACAGCGGCGAAGTGCACCAGAGCCACGGCGGTCATAAGCTCGAACTCCGTGGCATGTTCGCCGGTTTCGGCAGCCTGGGCCTCGGCAGCCTCGCGCACCTGCAGCGTTGCCTGGCAAAGCGCTTCCGGCGCGATGAGTACGCCGTCAACCTGAATGCGCTCCTCGAAGCGCTCGATGTAAGGGCTGGTAAAAAGCCCCGTCCGGTAGCCGGCAGACCTCAGGATGGAGGCGAGGTAGGCGCAGGTGGAGCCCTTGCCGTTCGTGCCGGCCACATGGACGAAGCGCAAACGGTCCTGGGGACGGCCCAGGCGCTCCATCAGGTCGCGGATGCGATGAAGCCCCAGACGCGATGCCTGCCAGCGCGGTTCGTTGATGTAGGCGATCGCGTCGAAGGGCTCGTTCATAGTCGCGTACCGCAGCCTATTCCGACATGTCGATGTAGGTCCACTCCACCGTATCTCCCGGCTGCACCTCGGCCTCGCCGGCGGACACAGAGGGCATCTCGCCGTTGATAGCGAAGGTCCAGCCGCTCATGCCCTCGCTGGCAACGCCGTTGATGGCGCTCACGTAGGCACCGTAGGCGGAATCCTCCACCGTAACCTCAACGTCCAAAGCCTGCAGCGCATCCAGGGCCGTCGCCCCCTCCGGCAGCTCCACCTCGCCCGAGGCCAGCGTCTCGTCGGTAACGGTATTGCCCACGGTAACGGTGACCACGTCGGAAGCAGGCGCCTGCTGGGCGGAATCCTGCGAACCCGTGCTTGCGCTCGATCCCCCATCGGAGCTGCAGCCGGCCAAAACGCCCGTGCCGAGCGCCGCAGCCAGAGCCAAGGCGAACAGCACGCGCGAAGCCTTGGCCTGCCCCGCCCAAGCGGAAAGCACCGTTGCGAAACGAACCATGATGAAACCTCTTTCTTCCAGGGCTCCTTGTTACCGGGATCGGTATTCCGACTTCGGCGCCGCACAGAAAGCTCCGCTACTCCAGCCACCCGAAACACGGCAGCCAGCACGAAGCCCTCCCGACGTACGCTCCTTACGGTTACTGGTATAGCGCGGGATTCGCACCCGCATTCCCCGAAGCATGAAGCCGCGCGCATCCAACGCGCCCCCACGGAGCCAATGAGCACGGGTCATTGTACTGCAAGCCGCCCCAAAAACCGCAAGCGCCCGGCAGAAGGAACCGACAGAACGGCACGGCAGTCGCCGAACGACGAACATCCAACCCCATCCAGCAGAAGAGGCCTGCACGAACAGGCAGGCATGCACCACGCAGCAGGACCGAGGGGCAGCGGCATGGCACCTGAGCGATTCCGCAGCAGCGAGCAGGTGCAAACTCGATGCACAGGCGAAGCGAGGACAAGCGAAGGTACTGCGCCCGCACGCCGCCAGCCCGGTCAGGTAGACAAAAGCCAGCAACCCCTAGCGCGGGTAGGTCTTCTTCAGGTAGTCGCCCATAGCAGCCGCAGCTCGCTTGCCGGCACCCATGGCCAGAATCACCGTGGCAGCGCCGATGACCGCGTCTCCGCCCGCGAACACGCCCGGCTTCGTAGTGGCGCCGGTTTCGGGATCGGCCACGATCAGGTTGCGCGAAGTCACTTCCATGCCCGGCGTGGTCTGCGCAATCAGGGGGTTGGTGCGGTTGCCCACGGCCACCACCATCATATCGGCCGGGATGACGAAGGCGCTGTTGGGCACTTCCACGGGTCGACGGCGCCCTTGGTCGTCGGGCTCGCCCAGCTGCATGGAGACGCACTCCACGCCGCGCACCCAGCCGTCGTCGTTGGACAGCACGCCCACCGGGTTCGTGAGCAGCTGGAAGCGGATGCCCTCCTCTTCGGCATGGGCGATCTCTTCGGCACGAGCGGGCATTTCCTCGCGGCCGCGGCGATACACCACGGTGACGGTGGCGCCAAGGCGCTTGGCCGTGCGCGCGGCGTCCATGGCCACGTTGCCGCCGCCCACCACCACGCACTCCTGGCCGGAATACACCGGCGTGTCTGCCGCGGGGAACTCGTAGGCGCGCATCAGGTTCACGCGGGTGAGCAGCTCGTTGGCGGTCATCACGCCCAGCGAGCCTTCGCCGGGAATGCCCAGGTAGCTGGGAAGCCCGGCGCCAGGCGCCACGAACACCGCCTGAAAACCCATGGGGCCCAAGAGCTCGTCAACGTCGTAGAGCTTGCCCACCACCGAGTTCGCTTCGAAGGACACGCCCATATCGGACAAAGTGGAGATCTCGGTATCCACCAAGCTCTTGGGCAGGCGGAACTCGGGGATGCCGTAGGTGAGCACCCCGCCAAGCTTGTGCAGCGCCTCGAACACGGTGACGTCGGCTCCGCGGCGGGCCAGCTCGCCGGCGCAGGTAAGCGACGCCGGGCCCGAGCCCACCATGGCTACGCGGTAGCCGGTCAAATCCCCTTCGCAGGAACCTTCGCCCGCAGTAGTTTCGACAGCGGCGATGGCAGGGCTCAGGGAATCCGGCTCGGCCATGAGCGCCTCGGCGCCCGCCTCCACCATCCCCTGGCTGTAGCCGCCCGACTGAGCCGCTACCTCGGCCGCGCCCACTTCGGGGGCCTCCTGCGCATCCAAAAGCTCGTCGGATTCCTGCTGGGCCATGGCCCAATCGGCCACGAACCGCTCCAGCTTGCCAATAGCCACCGGCTCGCCGGCGCGGCCCCGCGTACATACCCCTTCGCACTGGGTTTCCTGCGGACACACGCGCCCGCACACCGCCGGCAGCGCGTTTTCGCGTTTCACCAGCCTGTACGCTTCGTCGAACCGGCCATGGGCCACCTGCTCCAGAAACTGCGGGATGGGCACGCCCACCGGGCAGCCGCCCACGCACGGGGCTTTCGGGCACTGCAGACACCGGGCCGCCTCCTCCATGGCCTGCTGGGCGTTGTAGCCGCGCGCCACTTCCTCGAAGCACTCGGAGCGCATCACCGGGTCCAGCTCGGGCATGGGGGTCTTCGTCTTCTGCTTGTTCACCGTGTAGGATGTCGCCATGATCGTCTCCTAGAACCTGCGCTGCCGCTTCCGCCTATCGCTGTCGCCGACGCTACCACCGACGGCGGCCGGAGTGCCCCGAATAGCCGGGCTTGCTGTGGGCCATGGGGTTTTCCGAAGCGTCCGACCAGCCGGCGCCGTTGCGGCTGGCTTGGACCACGTGCTCCCAGGCCACCTTCTCCTGCTGGTAGGTTTCGTGGGAGGCGCGCCATGCCGCATTGGCCCGCTGGGCGGCGTAGCGGCGCCAGTCGTCGTTGACCTTGTTGCGGGGCGGCAGCACCTCCTGCGATGCAGCCTGGACGGGGGCGCCGGCCGTCGCGGACGCAGGCTCGGCCGCCGCGACCTCGGCATCGGAAGCGAAGGCGGTTTCGGCCTGCACCGTGCCTTGCTTGGGGGAGAGCTCCATCTCCACCAGGGGCTCGGCCGTAGCTGCGCACTCGCGGCCTTCGGGCAGCTCCTCGCCGTTGAGCGCCGCCACGGCCACCTGCTCGAAGCTGCGGTACATCACGCCGCGGCGCATGGCATCGTCGAAGTCCACCTGGTGCCCGTCGAAGTCGGGGCCATCCACGCAGGCGTGCAGGTACTCGTCGCCCACCTTCACGCGACAGCCGCCGCACATGCCTGTGCCGTCAATCATGAGCGGGTTCATAGACACCAAGGTGCGGATGCCCGGCTCGCGGGTGGTCTCGGCCACGAACTTCATCATGATGACCGGCCCCACGGCCAGCACCGCGTCGTAGTCGGCCCCTTCGGCGATGCGTTTGGCCAGCGGCTGCGTGACCAGGCCCTTGTTCCCGTTGCTCCCGTCGTCGGTGACCACGGTGCAGGTAGTGGAGCAGGCGCGCAGCTCGTCTTCCAAGATGATGAGGTCCTTCGTGCGGAAGCCCAGGATCACGTCTACCTGGGCGCCATGGTCGAACAGCCACTTGGCCTGGGGGTACGCAATGGCCGTGCCCAATCCGCCGCCGATGACGCACGCCTTGCGCACGCCTTCGAGTTCGGTGGGCTTGCCGAAGGGCCCGGAAAAGTCCAGCAGGCTCTGGCCAGCTCGCATCTTCGCCAAACGCATGGTGGTGGCCCCCACCGCCTGGAACACGATGGTCACCGTGCCGGCTTCGGGATCGGCCTCGTTCATGGTCAGCGGGATGCGTTCGCCGCGCTCGTCGATTCGCAGCATGATGAACTGACCGGGCTGTATCTTGCGCGCGATGGCCGGCGCTTCCACCACCATGCGTGTAACCTCGCCGTTGAGCGCTTCTGTCTTCAGAATGGGATACACGGGGCATCCCCTCCCTTCGTGCCACCTCTTCCAAGGGTAGTCTGGCTGCATCGGAAGGCCCCGCGCTTTCCCCTCACGGATACCGCGACGCAGGCCGATCCAAGATTTTCCCAGTATATTCCCAGGATTTGGCCGCACGACTCCAGCCGGCAACTTGTTTCTGATTGTTCATTTTCGAAACGGCAAGCGCATACTCGCAAACGCAAGAGCGCCGGGCCGACCCGCACGCCCCGGCGTATCGCGGGGCAGCAGGGCGCTACGCATCGCAACTCGACGCATCACGGCGCGACAGAGCGCCATTCAGGTACGACACAGGGCTGCAGAGCGCACAACGCCCCCACGCCGCAGCGCCTGCCCGGCGACACTACCCTTCCAGCTCGCGCTCCATCTGCTGGCGACGCTTGATGGCGTCGTGGAAGACCAAGGCGAAGCAGGCAAGCCCCAGGCCGAAGGCGATGGCGAAGAACACGATGCCGATGGCCAGGTCCCCCAGCCATGCGACTTCGGCAAGGCCCACGATCTGCACCTCGGCGAGAATGCGCATGCCGCACGTGAGCACGGCGACAGTGGCACCGCACGCCGCAGCGCACAGGACGACGTACTCCCAGGGAATGCGATCGACCTGGGCATAGCGGGTGCGGCTGGTGAAGAACCCGGAGCGGACCTGCATCATCACCGAGACCACGCCCGCAACGAAGATGGTCAGCAGCAGCGGGAACTGGACGGAAACCACGCTCTGTCCCAAGGGGGTGAGCAGGGGGTGCTCCGTCGCAGAGGCCACTTGGTCCAACATGATGGCGTAGTACAGGCTGATAAGCGCCCCGGCAAGCAGGATGTAGGCGCTCGCCTTGGTCGACCTGCCTTCCTCGGCCTCAAGCCGCTCGTCCTTCGGCCCCATGTACTCGTTCCACTTCGAGATAAGTCCCATGATGTTCTCCTATTCCCAGAAAAGCTCGTCGAGGGTTTTACCGAGCGCTTTGCAGATTGCCAGGCAAAGCTTGAGGCTAGGGTTGTACCGACCTGCCTCGATAAGCCCGATCGTCTGCCTTGTGGCGCCCACGGCATCCGCCAGTGCTTGCTGCGAGAGGCCC
Organism: Eggerthellaceae bacterium; assembly: GCA_910575165.1. Classification (GTDB taxonomy): domain Bacteria; phylum Actinomycetota; class Coriobacteriia; order Coriobacteriales; family Eggerthellaceae; genus Xiamenia; species Xiamenia aquisgranensis. The sequence continues at coordinate 295,553 of CAJTDS010000001.1, read as the reverse complement.
ACTGCCTCCCGAGCCTGGCGCATCCGCGCGTTCTTCGTTTCGCCCATCTTCCTCCTATCGGCGCCTTCGGCATCCCTTCGCCGCTTCTACAGTCCTTCAAAATGCAACATATATCTTGCATTGCAAATTATATATTGCATTACCTTCGTGTCAAGAAGCTTTTCCGCACACGTCGCAGGATGCAGAAAACAAGTTCGCCACATCGGGTTACGGCGCGAAACGCCCTCCCTTACCGAGTGATACGCTTAGCCCCGAGCATAGAGAAAGCCCGGTGGCCTGCAGCGCCCCCCTTCGGAGGAGCACCGCCACCGCACGACCTAACCAAGCAACGCAGCAAGCGAAGGAGGCTGCCATGGCAACTTGGTACGCAATCGAAAAGCAGCTGGTCCCCATCCAGGACCACGAGTCGCTGCCCCAAGGGGTGCCCGTGGCCAGCGTCATGACCACCAAGGAGTTCTTCGGCTTCGTCGCCCCGGAGTACCACGACACCGTGCTGAGCCTGGTGAAGGTGGAAAACACCTACCTGGACGCGTTCCCGCACTGCCTTATCGGGTCGTTCGCCGTGCCCGACAAGCAAGATCTGCTGGCCGACCCCATCTGCTTCGCTTTCTACCTGGACAAGAACCACCTGTTTTTCCTGGACGACGGCACCACCTGCGCAGGCATCTTGGGACAGATCGCCTCGTTCAGCGCCATCTCCGACCAGACCACGGCGTTTTGCCTGTTCGAGTTCATGCGGCTGCTCATCAAGGGCGACCAGTCGTTCCTCGCGCGCATGGAGGACGAGATGGAGCTGGTGGAAGAGAAGATCATGGGCCAGAAGGAGCAGAGCGCAAACCAGGTCATCCTGAACTACCGGCGCAGGATCCTGAAGCTAGACACCTACTACCAACAGCTCAACGACATGGCCAGCGACCTGCTGGAAAACGAGGACGACCAGTTCACCGGCACCGACCTGCGCTACTTCGCGGAGATTCGCCAGAACACCGACCGCCTGGTCGACCGCGTGCACATGCTGCAGGAGTACAGCATGCAGCTGCGCGAGCTGTACAACACCCAGCTGAACCTGCAGCAGAACAACATCATGCAGTTCTTCACCGTAGTGGCCACACTGGGCACGCCGCTGATGCTGATCGCCGGGTGGTTCGGCATGAACTTCTCGTTCATCCCCGGCGCCGACAGCCCCTACGGCTTCTTCGGCTGCATGGTGGCATCGGCAGTCATCTTCCTGCTGGAGCTGCTGTTCCTGAAGCGCAAGGGCTGGCTGTAGAGCGCGGCGGCGGGAGCGGGGCAGGCGGCTGGCTGGGGGCGGCGGGCTGACGCGGGCAGCAGGCCAGAGCGGGCGGCAGGCCGGCGGCGCACCACAAGGAGAATCGTGCATTTCAGGGGGGTCCTGCAGCTTTCTGTACCAAACCCCCTTGAAATGCACGCTTTCGGAACTTCACCCTACGCGCGCGGCGGCGTCTTCTCCGACTCGCCAGCGACCAGCATGTCGTTGCGGTAGCTTCGCCCTACGCGCGCGGCGGCAGCGTCTTCAGCAGGCGGCCGATTTCGGCGAAATCGCCTTCCAGCACCTCGCGCTTGCTGCGGTCGTAGATAGCAGCCGCCGGATGGTACACAGGAAACACGGTGAACTTCCCCGCCTGGTAGGCACGACCGCGCAACCGGGTGATGCCTTGCTCGGTCTTCAGGATGAACTTCGTGGAGAAGTTGCCGAGCGTCACAATGACCTGGGGATTTATGGTACGCGTCTGCTCGCGCAGGAAGGGAGCGCAGGCTTGGATCTCTTCGGGGCGCGGATCGCGGTTTCCCGGCGGACGGCACTTCAGCACGTTGGCGATGAACGCCTCGTCGCGGGAAAGGCCGGCCAGGGCCAGAAGCTCGCTCAAGTACTTGCCGGCAGCGCCCACGAACGGCTGGCCTTGCAGATCCTCGTTCTTGCCCGGCGCCTCCCCCACGATGAGCACCCGCGCCCGAGGGTCGCCCGCGCCGAACACCACGTTGGTGCGACCGCTGGCGAGCGCGCATCCGCGGCAGGCGCTCACCTGGGCTTGCAGCTGATCGAGGGGGATATGGGGATGTTCCACGGCAGAACTCCTTTCCACCCGGCGTCCCGGTTCTTCGCCGAAGAGCCGAGAGCCGAAGCACGGCGAACGAGCGGCAGCAGGCAAGCCGCAGCGGTTACGCGAGCGGCTACTTGTACACGCGGGCCATGCGGCTGCATCCGAAACCGATGGCCACCTCGTGGGTAATGGTGTCCAGGGTGCGGGCCAGGTCGTCCATGGTGATGATCGACTCGCCTTCGCGGCCCACCAGGGTAACCAGATCTCCTATCTGCGGCTCCACCCGTGTGCGCATAGCCGACGAGCGCATATCCACCTCGAACATGCACTGGTCCATGCAGATGTTGCCCACCTGGCGGCAGCGGCGCCCCTTCAGGATGACGTCGGTGCGCCCGGACAGCCCCCGGCGGAAGCCGTCGGCATAGCCTATGGGGATGGTGCAGATGATCACGCTGCCGGGACTGCGGTAATGCAGCCCGTAGCTGACACCTTCGCTCATGGGCACCGCCCGCATGTCGGTGATGCGCGCCTTCACGCTCATGGCTGGGCGCAGGTCGGCTAGGGCCCGCGTCTCGTCGCAGGGCTGCAGGCCGTAGAGCGCGATGCCGAACCGCACCATGTCGAAATGAACCGCCGGATAGCGCAACGTTGCCGCCGAGTTCGCCGCATGGACGATGCCCGGGTCGAACCCTGCGTCCACCATGGCCTGAATGGCCTCCACGAAGCGCCGCGCCTGAATCTGGAAGTCCAGGGTCTCGGGGCAGTCTGCCGTGGCGAAGTGGGTGAACGTGCCCACCAGGTCGAGCGCACGGTGGAAGCTCACATGGCGAAGGAACTCCACCACCTCGTCGTGACGTACGCCGATGCGGTTCATGCCGGTGTTCAGCGCCAGGTGGTAGGGAGCGTCCACGCCGAAACTGTCGGCGGCTTCCCCGTAGGCGATGGCGAACTGGGCATCGTAGACGCTGGGCATGAGCTTGTAGGCCAGAAGCAGCGGGATGGACTCCAGAGGCGGCTGGGAGAGCACCAGCACCGGTGCGAACACGTTGCCCTCGCGCAGCTGGATGCCCTCGTCCACCGTGGCCACCGCCAGGTAGTCGGCGCCGGCGGAAAGGGCCGTCTTCGCGCATTGCACCGCCCCGTGCCCGTAGGCGTCGGCCTTCACCACGGCGCACAGGTGCGCCCCCTTGGTGAGCGCGCGGCGGGCGACCATGACGTTGTGGCGGATGGCGGTGAGGTCCACCTCCACCCACGACCAGCGGCGATCGGTTTCGGGAATGGTGGCCAGCTTGGCGGGGTCGAACAGCGGGCTTCCGTCAGGGGCAAGCTCATCATCGGCGTAGGCGAAGATGCCGCGGCTGCCGTACACTGCCTTGCAGCTTCTGGGCTGCGCGGGGGCAGGAGCGGCCGCAGGCGATGCCTGTTCCGTCGCCTCGCGAGCGCCGATGACCGACTCCCCCACGTTGGCCAGGGCCCCGCCGCTTTCTATCACCGGCAGCGATGCCAGGGGGTTAGTCCCAAGGCCGCCCTTCTGACCGGCGGGAACAGCAAACCGGGGCACGTTTGCGCCTCCGCTTGGCGCCGACGATCCCCATGGCGACGGCGTTGCGCCCCCGCGAGCCCGAGAAACCCCGACGCCGCTGGCGTTTCGACGAATGGCATCGGCAGCCGATTGGAACCCCTGCGGTTTCTTCCGCGAGTAGCCGGTGAAGCCGTTGGGAAGATCGTTGTTCGCCATGGTGCGTCATGCCTCCGTCGTAAGTTCGAGCAGTTCATGCGCCACAGGCGCACCAGACTCTAGTATAGCGAATCAAACCGCAGGGCGCCCTGCAACCGTCCCCGGGATTCGGAAAAATCAGCGAGGCGCCCGCCTTAGCCGCAGGCAACCTGTTGCTGCAGCAGGTCGCCGTGCCACAGGAGGGCGTTCTGCCATGAATCCCAATAACTCGCAGCGTCGCAGGAACCCCGTCGCCGCTGCCGTTCGGGGGCAGCCATCGATGTCAAGCAGTCAGCTTGATGCAGCCAAAAGTCACTCCCTTCCCATTGTCCCCGATGATAAAACATGATAAAACATGATAAAACATGATAAACGGGAACAAAAAAGGGAGGGGCCACCTATGGCAAATCTGTTTCATCCCAGCTTTGGCAGCCGCCCTGAGCGCATTGTCGGCAGAGATGAAGTAGTTGCCCAGTTCCTAAAAGGGCTTGAGCGCGAGCCCGGGCACCGAGATCGGGCAACGCTTATTCTGGGACAGAGGGGTATGGGCAAAACCGCTCTTCTTCTCCAGCTTGCAGAGGAAGCCAAATCCCAAGGTTTTATCCCGGCCCGAGTGACCTCCGGCGAGGATATGCTCGAAGAAATCCTCGAATCCATCCAAATCACCGGCTCCGAGTTCGTATCCGAGAAATCGTCGCATGTGCGAGGCTTCTCAGCTGGGGTCCTTGGCTTCTCTTTCGGCCTCACCTTCTCCGAAGAGGTGCGCACCAACTATGGATTCAGAACAAAGCTCTCACTCCTATGCGACAAGCTTGCAGAGAGCGAGAAGAAAGTGCTGCTGCTCGTGGACGAGGTGCAGCCAAACACCGACGCCATGAGAACGCTCGCATCTACCTATCAGCACTTGGCCGGAGAGGGCAAAGAAATCGCCATCGTGATGGCAGGGCTACCCGGATCTCTTTCGCGCGTACTCAACGACAAAGTGTTGACGTTTCTGAATCGCGCTCGCAAGCACCAGCTCGGACCGCTTCCGTCGGGCGACATCCTGGCTTATTACGGCGACGCCCTCTCGCGCGAGAAACGCACGATCGCCTCCGAAATGCTCATGCGGGCCACTAAGGCCACAAAGGGCTTTCCCTACCTCCTTCAGCTCATCGGGTACTACATCGTGGAGCTTACTGCCGAAGGCGACGAGGTTACTCCGGATGTGCTGGAGCAGGCAATCGCGGCGGCACGACTTGAACTGATTGCAGATGTGTTCTCGCCCACGCTCAATGCGCTCTCACCACGCGATATCGAAGTCCTACGAGCTATTGCAGCCCAGAAAACGTCGCCCGCCGTTGTCGCCGAAATCAGAGCGGCGCTCGGAATGGGGAATAGCTATTTTCAGCAGTATCGAGCTCGGCTCATTGATGCCGGAGTGATAGAGGCGCCCCGAGACGGCGCGCTCAGCATCACCGTCCCCTATCTGGCGGAATACCTCAACAATGGGGATCTGAAAGCAACAGAAACGGACTAACCCGCACCGAACCGCCCGGCCTTGTCCGGAAAAGAAGCGGCCATCGCCCTGCAACCGTCCCCGGGATTCGGAAAAATCAGCGAGGCGCCCGCCTTAGCCGCAGGCAACCTGTTGCTGCAGCAGGGCTTTCGTCAGGGCCAGGAGACACACGAAGTAGCCGTCGGGGGCCGCCTCCCGCACGCGGGCCGAGAAGAAATCGATCCACGCTAGGGGATGCTTCGTGATGGAGTCGGTCGGCTCGGGCGCCGTCTCGCCTGCGGTCTCGGCAGCTTCCGCATCGTTGACTGGCTCGGAGGCCGTACTACTTGCGGCCTCGCCCTTCCTCGCTCCCGCGCGGCGGCAGAGCTCGGAGAGATAGAGCAGCTCGATGCCCATGTGGTCCTCGTACTGGCGGTTCTCGTTGGAAAGTTCCAGCCCCACAGCGCCCAGCAACTGGCGCATCTGGAAGGTGGGCTCGCCGAAGCCCACGGTGACCCCCTCGGCTCGGTTCATGGTCTCCCACGGAGGCGCCGCCGGCTTGGGCGGCCCGACGAAGAGCTGCGTGTACTCCACCGACACGTCGCGCACGCGGTCTGTCTCGGCGGCGCTGCTGCCGGCCTCGGCCCAGAGAGCCAGCTCTCGAGCCGCAGCAGCCACCGCTTCCGAACCGAAATCCGGGAAAACGGCCCAGAAACCCGCGTCGAGCCCGACGGATGCGGTTTGGGACATCGGCCGCAGAAGCGAGTTGCCCAGAAACGCGTAGGCGTCAGCCAAAGCTTCAAGCTCATCGGGGCGAATAGCGCTCATGGCAAGGGCCTTTCTCTTAGAAGGCGGAACGGCCGGGGCGCAATCCTGGTCGCCGCCGACATCAGCCTGTTCGGCACGTGGGCGCGATGGCGGCTGTGCAACCCGACCGCCGCGCCGGAAGGGACAGAGAACGAGGCGATGCTGCCGAAGACCTTCGACAGCACCGCGCCACGTTCTTACTAAGCGACCTGGGCCTCCAGGTCAAGGTCGGCTGCCGCGCTGGAGCGCGCAGGCGCGTGCTCCTTGGCCATGGCCGGCACCAGCAGCTTGGAGCCGATGGCCATGAAAGCCAGCGCACCGAGGCTCGGCACACCCAGCACGATCAGAAACTCGATCGCCGTGGGGGCGTAGGACCCGCCCATCATCCAGGCGTCCGACATGATGCCCGGCGCGCCAACGATGTTGGGGATGACGAAGGCGGTGAGCAGCAGCCATAGGCGCTTGCACAGCACGCCTGCCACCACCAGCACGCTCGCCACGGTAACGAGGGCGGTATTCTGGCGGTTCTTAGCGAACACCAGCATCAGGAAGGGCACCAGCAGCCCACCGACCACCTCGGCCCAGAAGAAGGGCGCGGTGGGTCCGCTCACCATAACGGCCAGGGTGGCAGCCCCTTCGGCTCCAGGATAGGCCATGGTGATGACCTCGCAGAAGATCAGGAAGCCGTCGATAGCGATACAGGTGGCCAGGAGCCCGGCCAGAGACGCGATGAGCTTCTTCGGCGTCTCGAACAGCTTGGCGGCGTTGAGCACGATGAGCACGATAAGCAGCAGCGCCAGGCCCGAATCCATAGCCGAGGCCACGAAGATGGGGGCCATGATGGCGGAGAACCAGCCCTCCTTGGCAATCTGCAGACCGAAGATCCACGCGGTGACGCTGTGAACCAGCACGGCCGTGGGCAGGGCGAAACGGGACAGCACGGACACCGCACGCTCGGCACCCTTGTGCATGAAGTGCAGGTAGAGCACATTGATGAACAGGTACAACGTGATCACGCAGATATCCCACACCAGAGGGCTCGAAGCGTTAGGGCTTGCGAAGAGGTGCCAGATGCGCTGGATGCCGCCCAGGTCGATCAGGACGAACGCGCCCGCACAGCAGATGCACACCGTGGACAGGATGATGGCGGGCATGGCCACCTTCTTGTACTCGGTGATATGGAACACCGACGCAGAGGAGGCCACGATCAAGCCGCCCGCCGACAGGCCCACGAAGAACATGAACATGGCGATGTAGAGGCCCCAGGAGTTCGCGTTGGACATGCCGGTAACACCCAAGCCGCCCGCAAGCTGGTAGGCCCAAGCGGCGATGCCGGCCACTCCCAGCACGGCGAAGATACCGGTCAGGAGCTTGTTCTTGGTAAGTAGTTGCATGGTAGCACGCTCCTAATCGAAGTAGTGGACTTGGGGCTTCGTGCCCTTTTCCTCAAGCAGCACGCCGGCGCGCTTCTCGCGGATGAGCTGGGAAACCGCCGACTTCGGATCGTCGAGGTCACCGAAGACGCGAGCCTTGGTGGGACAGCACTTCACGCACATGGGCTCCTGGTCGCGGTCGGTGCGCTCCTTGCACAGGGTGCACTTCTCCACCATGCCCTTGGTGCGCACAGGCACGTCCTTGTCGCCGTACTTGAAGTCGGGATCGCGCACCGGGTCTTCCCAGTTGAAGGAGCGGGCGTTGTAGGGGCACGCCGCCATGCACATGCGGCAGCCGATGCAGTTGTCGTAGTCGATCTCCACGCGCCCCTTGTCGTCCTTGTAGGTAGCGCCGGTCGGGCACACCTTCAGGCAGGCCGGGTTCTCGCAGTGCTGGCACGCAATGGGCAGGTAGGTGCGGGAGAGGTCGGGGTAGGTGCCATGGGCGTCGTCCATAACATCGCACCCCTCGGTGACCACGCGGTTCCATTGCATGCCCATGGGGACGCTGTTCTGCATCTTGCACGCATTGGCGCACGTCTGGCAGCCGATGCAGCGATCGAGGCTAATTGCCATTCCGAGTTTCGTCATCGCCAGTCACCTACGCTTTCTCGATCTCGACGAGGGTGTCGTTGTAAGGAATCTGGGGGCCATGGGTCATCTCGTAGCAACGTTCCTGACGATAGGAGTTGGTGACGTTCTGCAGGAATCCCTCGGGATAGTAGTGGTTGTATGTGGTCTCTGCCATGAACAGGGTGCCGGGCTGGATGGCATTGTTCACCAAGGCCGTACAGACGAAGGTGCCACGATCGTTGGAGATGCGAACCTCGTCGCCCGTCTCAATGCCACGAGTCTGCGCGTCGCCTGGGCTGATGTTTACCACTGGCCCGAAGTACTCCTGGAACCAGGAAGAGGCGCTGTAGTAGGCATGGATACGGAAGCGGCTCTTGCCCTGAACGAAAACCAACGGATATTGCTCGTGCAGAGGATTCTCTTCGAATGCTTCGTTGGGAGTCTCGTACACAGGAAAAGCCTGGCCGAACTTGATTTGCTTCTCGTAGTACGGCTCAAGACGACCTGTTTCCGTAGTGAATTGGCAAGAGCTGCGCATGGGCTCGTCAGAATCCAAGAAGCGAAGCACGCCCTGGTTTGCCTTGAACGCCTCAATGGTAAAGCCCTCGATGTTGCCCTTGGCCTCGGAAAGACGGTGGCGGGCATACTCCTCGTGGCTCTTGGGCAGATACTGGTCGTAACCCCACTGCGCCGCGATGAGCCGCTCCACCTCAAGGTCGGTCTTGGACTCGAACAGCGGGTCGATGCACTTCTGCCCCAAAGCCAGGTAACCCTTGCAGTTACGAAGGTCGGTGATTTCTTCATCGCATTCGAACTTGGTGCAAGCCGGCAGCACGATATCGGCGTAATCGACAGCAGAGGAATGGTAGATGTCGCAGATAGCGTAGAAGTCCAGGCTCTTTACCCAGTCGAGCATGCTGTTAGCGTCGGCCGCCTCCAAGGTGAAGGCATCGCCAAAGGTCAGCGCCACGTGGATATTGTTATCCTTGTAGGGCATGTTGTACATTTCGCACTCGGACTTCGCAGCCTTGAACTCGTCGGGGAGCTCCCATGCCCGAAGCGCCGTCGTGGAGTGAAACGCGCCGCCCGCGCCGTACCAGCCCGTGCCGCAGCCTTTCTTGCCGATGTTGCCCGTCAGCGCCGTCACGAGCACGAGGGCATGGCCCAGCACGTCGGCATTGGCGTACTTGTCCGGGCCGCCAAGGCCGAAGCAGATGAAGGCGGGACCGCGGTTGGCGTAGTCGTCAGCCAAACCCTTGATGGTCTCGGAAGGAACGCTCGTGATCTGGCTCGCCCAATCCAAAGTGTAGGGCTCGTAGGCCTTCTTCAGAACCGAAAACTCGGTGGTAAGTGTGCGACCGTCAAGCTTCCAGGAGCCCTCGATCGCAGGATCGATGCCCTCCTCGTCGTAGAGGCGTGCGGAGCTGGAAACCGCATCCCATACGTAGGGAGCCTTCTTCTGGGTAACCTCGCCGGTCTTCTCGTTGGTCACGTCGCGCATCTCACCGTAAATCTCTCCGGTGGCCTCGTCGATGAGATACGGATAGCCGGTGTGCGCCTTGATGAACTCCTCGTCACACCAGCCTTCATCCATAATCGCGCGAATCATGCCGATGATAAGCGCGGCATCGGTTCCCGGCTTTACGGAAATCCACTGGTCGGACTTCGACGCCGTCGGGCTAAATCGCGTGTCTACGGTGATAATTTTCGCCCCGGCTTCTTTGGCGTCAAAAAGGCCCCTCGACCAGACAATGCCGCTTTCCAGTATGTTGTCCCCCAAGAAGATGACCGTGGAGGCAAGCGGCCATTCGGCCAGCGAGTTGTTGCCCGGACTCCAAGACCCTACACCGGCACCGGGATTCCATCCGTTGGCTTGACCGCGGTCGAGCCCCCAATTGCCACCGGTTTCCGCATGAAGAAGTTTCGACAGGAAATCGAAACCATGGGCCGAGCTGGCCTCCGTGGATTTGCGGAAGAAGAAGGAGTTGTCTCCGTATTTCTCCTGAGACTCCTTGATGGCGTTGGCGATAGTCTCGATGGCCTCGTCCCAGCTGATGGCCTCGAACTTGCCCTCGCCACGCTCCCCAACGCGCTTGAGCGGCGTCTGGATGCGATCGGCGGCGTACACATGCTGGATCTCGTTGATGCCGCGCAGGCAGATGCGCTGATCCTCTTTGCGAACAGCATCGTTGGGCTCGATAAGCGCCAAACGTCCGTCACGCACCGTGCATTTCAGGCAGCAGTTTCCCAAGCAATGAAACTGGTGGCACAGGTACGCCACCTTCTCCTCGCCTTCCGCATGGGCTTGGGCCGGGGCCAGCCAATCCTGGGCGGTGGTCATGCCAGCCGCACCCGCAAGGCCGAGGGCGCCCGCAGCGGCGCCGGTGGCCTTCAGAAAGCCACGCCGCGACAGAGTTCCCTGCGAAACGTTCTTTTCTCCCATATCTCCTCCCGAAGACGTGCGACGGGTGGGCTTGACGCGGCGCCTTGCGGATGTTGCAACGGATCCGACGACGCCTTCGGACTTGAGACAGTCCCCCTCTTGCCAGGCCTCCCCCGTCATGATGAGTAATCAGAACTGGCCTGTTCCTCTGAGGTGCATTATGCAAAAGTGTCGCAATACAGTCAAGGTGTATTGCGACACTTTTTGAATTTCTTTTCGGACGCTGCAGAGCAGACGAGAAAGCGGCGCGAAACGAACGGCAGAGCGCGAACCGAATCGAGAGTCGCCCGAAAGGACGCCCTTAGGCCTTCTTTGCCTCGTTCAGCCCTGAAGGCCTCTCGGAGAAGCCTTCCGTATAGGCCGAAGGCACCACAATGGAATTGTTATCGTCGGCCATGCCCTCGTGCATCAGATGCATACGGCGCAGGTCGTAGGCGATTTCGTCGTTACGGTAGAAGTCTGCCGCCTCGGAGAGCATCTCGGCCACCATCTTCTCGGACTCCATAAGGGTGATGCGGGCGCTCTTGCGGCGTTCGGCCTGGGCCTCCTGGGACATGACGTCCTGCAGCGCCCGGGGCAGAATGATATTTCGCACCTCCACGCCCAGCACCGTGATACCCCAGTCGCTCACGCGGTCCTCGATAGCCTGCTTGATCTCCTGGTCCAGCTGCTCGCGACGCATGATCACCTCGCTAGCCGCCGCGCGTCCGATGGCGTCGCGCAGGGCCGTTTGGGCCGTCAGCGTTACGGCGAAGCAGCAATCCTCCACTTCGGTGCAGGCCTTTTCCGGGTCCCAGATCACCCAGAACAGCACGGCGTCCACGTCAAGCGGCACCGCGTCGGCCGTCAGCGTTTCCTCGGCACCGAAAGGCGTCACCTGGGTGCGCTGGTCGACACGCAGGGTGCAGTACTCCAGAACGGGGATGGTGAAGAAGATGCCCGGGCCCGCCAGACGCTGGTACTTTCCGCCGCGCAGCACCACGAAGCGCTCCCAGTCCAGGGCCACATGGATCGACGATAGGCCCGCAAGCCCCACCACCACGGCCACCACCAGGCCCAACAGTCCAATGCTGCCCTGGACGCCCCACCATGCCGCAAGCACCGCCGCAAAAAGCGCCAGCCCGAACACGATCTGCAGCGCCACGGCGCCCAGCCGCGAGGAACGCCGGTCGCGGTCGGAACGGTAGGCGTCCGCCGCTACGCCGAACTCCACATCGGCCCGGCAGCCCCCGGGCCGTCCGCGCTCGAACGTGTCGTCCATTCCGTCCCGGTACGCTGCGCTCCTTCGGGCATTACGATTGAACATGAGAAGACTCCCCTTCTTCGCTGGATTCCGCCTTAAGCCGTGCGATGACCTCGCTCACGAAACGCGGGATATCGTCGAGCCCCGCCCCTCGCTCCAGGCAGCTGCGCACGTAGTCCTCGGTCATGATGTCGATCTCGGAGACGCAATCATCCCCCACCCGCTTGCCGCGCACGTAGGCACCGCTGCCATGGCGCGTCACAATGTAGCCTTCGCGCTCGAGGGCCATGAAGGCCTTGCTCACCGTGTTGAGGCTGACGTGGTTCTCGGCGGCGAACTTCCGCACCGAGGGCAGCTGCTCGTCGGGCTCGTAGTACCCCGACGATATGAGGAAGACGAAACGGTCGCGCAACTGCACCCACAAGGGCACGTTGGACGCCTTGTCGGTCTCGAACTTTGGAATCGCCTTGCCTGCCACCCTGCCCCGCTGCTCCTTATCCGATCTTGGGAAGTCCCCGCCATTATCCCACGGCCGCGCGAACGGCCCACTGCAGTTTCGGTGAAAGCCGAAAGCCGCCATCGCCGCCGTCGCCATGAGCCTGCGCCCCTTACGCCACCGGCGCCCACGAGAGCAGCGGGCCCGCCGCCTGTACCAGTGCGAAACGCAGGGCCAGCGCACCCAGAAGCGTTGCCACCGCCGCAAGCCCGTAAGCCCACCCCGGCAACGGACGGCGCCATTGCAGCAGGTCAAGCACTAGTGGCACCGTAAGACCACCCAAGCCGAACCCGCCTACGAAAAGCCCGCCCTGGGCGCCGGTCAGAAGCGGCGCCAGAGCCACAGTACCAGCAGGGCCCAAGGCGATGGCAGCCAGGTAGAGGCCTGCAGCCACGGCCTCCAGCACGATGAGCGCCACATCGAGCCGCACGGTCAGACGGCGCTTCAGGTAGCGGACCGCTTCCACGTGGCCGTTTCCCGCGACGGCAACCGCAAGCATAACCACCGCCAAACCCGACGCCAGAGCAGACGCCACGAACAGCACCGCCAACCAGGGCGTCTCGAACAAAGGCATGCCGTCAGCCTGCCCAAGGAGCAAGCCCGCGTAAGCCATGACGGCCGCCGACGCCACGATGACAACCGCCCGGCTCAAGCCGTCTATGCGCCGCCGAATCGCCCCTTGATTTTCGCGGCCCAACCGCAAGGCCACAAGCACCATCAGCGCCAAAGCCAGCACAGCCAGCGCGAAGGCGCCGAAGGTCGACAAGGTGAGGCTGGGCCGCAGGAACAACTTGAGGGCCAGATCAGGACGACCGAGGTCAAACACCAGGCACAGCATCCCGAACGCAAGGAGCACCAGCGCCGCGCCGTAGACGGAAAGCACGACGGCGCGCATAGACACCACTTGCCGACGACCGGCGAAGCGAGCTCGCCGAAACGCACCTACACGCACGAGACATTCGAAAACGGCAGCGAGAAACGCCGCCCCGGACCCGGCTCCTGCGCAAAACAGGTATGCGGCAATCAGATCGCTCATACGCGGACGGCGCCCCGCTTCCCCCAGCCGATACGCTACCAAGTGGCCGCATTATACCCCAAAAGCCCCACAGCAGAAGCGGTGTCGCAAAACACTTTTCGGGCAGGCCGGGGCGAAAAGTGCCCATATCCGTTCAAGTTGTCCAGCGAAAAACGAAGCTATGACCTGGTGATATACAGAAAGCACCAGGTCACAGCCTTGAAATTCCGTGGACAACTTGAACGGATATGGGTATCGAACAGCTCGGAGGCGAGGGCGCGCACCACCATGAAGGAGGCGAGCGCGAACAAACCGCGCAGCCGCCCCTAGTGGCCGCCGCCGCCCATCATCTTCACGGCGTGGGGCAGCGCGGCAACCACGCCGTCCCAGTTCTCGCGCGCGGCCTTCTCGCTGCCTGGCAGGTTGACGACGATATGGCGCCCGCGCTGCATGCACAGCGCGCGGGACAGCATGGCGTAGGGGGTGATGGCCAGGCTGTGGGCGCGCATGGCCTCGGCGATGCCGGGCACGTTGCGCTCGCATACGTCCTGGGTGGCGTCGGGGGTGACGTCGCGCAGGGAAAGGCCGCTTCCGCCGCAGGTGAGCACGATGTCGGCATTCAGCTCGTCGCAGGCGCGCACGATGGCGTCACCGATGAGGGGCCGTTCGTCGCGCACTACCACGTGGTCCAGGCAGGTCCACCCGTTGTCGGCGATGAGCTGCTCCAGGGCAGCGCCGGCGGTGTCCTCCTTCATCGATCGCGTGTCGGAGCAGGTGATGATGGCGAAGGTGATAGGCTCGTTCATTACAGCACCACTTCCTCGGAAACGTCCAGCAGCAGACAATCCACCATAGCGCCCTCGCTGCGTCCTTCCGTTCCTTCCGGCAGCACGATCATGCAGTTGCTGCGCTGGATGGGGCCGAACAGCCCCGAGCTCTGATTGCCCGCCGGCGTGGCCTCGTAGGTACCGTCGGCGCCCTTCTGCAGCATGCCGCGCATGAAGATGCGCCGCGGGTCGTTCTTCTTCGTGCCCTTCATCAGGCGGGCGCGCACCGTGGGATGCTCGAAGCGGCTGTAGCCCTGCATCTTACGCAGCGCCGGACGCACGAGCATCTGGAAGCCCACGTAGGCCGCCGCGGGGTTGCCGGGCAAGCCGAACACAGGCACGCCTTTCACCAGGCCAAACGTTTGCGCTTTGCCCGGGCGCATGTTCACCGTGGTCATGAGCAGCTCGCCCAACTGCTCCACCACCGGCTTGATGAAGTCGAAATCGCCGTTGGAAGCGCCGCCGCTGGTGAGCACGAAGTCGTAGTCGCGCACGGCCAGCAAGATCTCTTCCGCCAGCGCCTCCTGGGAATCCTCCACGATAGGCAAGATGGCGGGAACGGCTCCCGCCTGGCGAGCCGCTGCGGCCAGGGCGTAGCTGTTGGAGTTGCGAATCTTGCCGGGGGCGGGCACCTGGGTGGGGGGCACCAGCTCCGAGCCGATGGAGATGACGGCGATGCGCGGGCGACGGTACACCGGCAGCTCCGTGATGCCGCATCCGGCCAAAAATCCCACGCCGGCGGCGTTCACCACTTCCCCGTCACGGACGATCACCTCGCCGGCGCGCGCCTCCTCGCCGGCAGCGCGCACGTTGCTGCCCAGCTTCGTCGGTTCGGCGAACGACACCAAGCTGGCCGGCTTGCCGTCGCCTTCCACCACGCCCACGATCTCGTACTTCACCACGGAATCGGCGGCCTCGGGCAGCGGGGCGCCGGTCATGATGCGCACGCACTCGTCGTCGGCAATGGGGCCTTCGAACACCTCGCCGGCGGCCTCTTCGGCGATAACGCGCAGCACCACCGGCGACTCGACGGCGGCGCCCGCTATCTGCGAGGCACGCAGCGCGAAGCCGTCCATAGCCGAATGGGCGAAGGGCGACACGTCTATGTCGCTCGCCAGGTCCTGCGCGGCCACGCGCCCGGCAGCATCCACCACGTCGACCACTTCGTCGCCAAGGCGCTGCACGTTTGCCAATATCAGGTCGCGGGCTTCCTCGACCGAGATCATCTGAGCCATGAAACGTCCTTTCCCCTCCCCATCGGCCGCCATCAGTCGGCGGCGTCCGCATTAGCTGACCATTATAGCCATTTGCGCATAATAGGGAATGCCCCTTTGCGCGGCGCAGCTGTGCAGGCATTTCAGCCTCTGGCACCGAGCCCGCAATGAGAGCTCGCTCGCCAGCCCGCCGCTGCGGCCGCGAACCTCGCGCAGCACGCGCCTGGGAAGCGCGGCTCCCTAAAACACAATACCGAAGGCGCCCACCATGAGGCCCCAGAACACGCCAGTGGCGTAAAGCGCCGCGATAATCAGCACGTTCTGTGCGGCGTGGCGGTTCGTGCGCACCAGCACCAGAAGGCCCACGCCTGCGGAAACCAGCAAGCCCGCCAACATGGGGCCGGCCCCCAGAGCGCCGTCCAGGTACAGCTCGGCGATGACCACGCTGGCGGCGCAATTCGGGATAAGGCCCACGGCCGCCGCGCCAAACGTGGCGAGCACGGGGTTGTCCGAAAAAGCGTTGGCCAGCACGTCCTCGCCCACCACCTCCAGCACCGTGTTCAGCACAACGGTGATGATGAAGATGAACAGCACCACTTGCACCGTATGCACAAGGGCGCTCTTCCAGATAGGGGTGTGGGTGTGATGATGGTGGTCGTGCTTCGGCGAGCCGTCGTCGACATCCTCCAAGGCCGCGCGGTCCTCCGCAGCCAGGGAGGCCTGCTCCTGGGCGGTCGCCTCCTCGTCGAACTCCGGCAGATGCTCGCCGCAGGTGTCGCAGTCCTCGCAGTGGCAGTGGTCCTGCTCGCACAGGTCGCGAATGCGCAGCTGGCGGCTCTCGCGGCGGGCAAGGCGCACCACGGCGTCCACCACGAAGCCCATGACCATGCCGATCATGACCTTCACGCCCAGAATCTTCAGAATGGTAAGCGGGTCCACGTGCTCGGCCAGGAAGATGGGCAGCATCTCGTCGGACGTGGACAAATACACGGCGAAGAGCGTCCCCAGCGTGATGACGCGGCCGGCCCACAAGGTGGAGGCCACCGCCGAGAAGCCGCACTGGGGCACTACGCCCACCACGGCGCCCACCACAGGCCCCGCAGCACCGGCACGCTGAATAGCCTCCATGGACTTGCCCGACGTCTTGTGCTCGAGCCATTCCATGAGCAGGTACGTCACGTACAGAAACGGGGTCAGGTACAGCGTGTCGGCAACGGAATGCTCGAGCACGTGCCCGGCGATATGTGCGATTTCTTCCATAGGAGCCATTGTAGCCCAAAGC
The DNA here is from genome assembly GCA_910575165.1 of Eggerthellaceae bacterium. GTDB lineage: Bacteria > Actinomycetota > Coriobacteriia > Coriobacteriales > Eggerthellaceae > Xiamenia > Xiamenia aquisgranensis. The sequence goes on along the minus strand of CAJTDS010000001.1, from coordinate 278,963 downwards.
CCAGAATCGCCAGCGAAAACCACAGCCGCCGTAGCCCAACTGTCGCTGGAAGAAGGAAAGCGGGCGGGGTGCAAGGAGCCTGTCATGCGCAACGTCTTTCTCCGCAAGAATGCATTCACAATACGCACACCCGCGCGTAAGACCAGCAGCTTCGCAGCGGCTAGCTCTATGCAACCGATTTGCAAGCCCGCAACGCTACCATGGTTCGGTAAAGGCATTGACGAAAGGAAACGCCATGGCGAACAAATGCTCCGACGAAACGGAAGGTCGGCTGCACAAAGGACCTGAAGCCAAGCTCGAATTTCCCTTTACAAGCGACGCTGGGTTCAAGCGAGCCATGAAGGAGGAGGAGATTTGCAAGCAGGTGATCAGTGCATTCACCGGACTGGCTGTCGAGTCGGTCAAGTCGATTTCCTCCGAATACTCCCTTTCCCCAGTACTCGGCGGTCGTGGAATCCGCCTGGATGTGCTCGTCCAGGCGGACGGACGCCTCGTAAACGTTGAAATGCAGCGGGCAGACCCAGGAGAAATCGCTCGTCGCATGCGCTATTATCAGGCGGTTGCCGACACCCATACGGTTGGCAAGGGGTCGCCCTACACAAAGCTGGTTGAGCACATTATCGTTTTCGCCTGCACGTTCGACCCCCTCGGATGCAATATTCCGCGCTATACTTTCCACATGCAAGCCGAAGAGGCCCCCGAAGCGCTTTTCGAACCGGGCTTTTCCTGGATTCTCCTTAACTTGGCAACGTGAGCAAAGGAGCAGAGCCCTGATCTTAGACGCCTGCTTCGGTACATGGACAGCGGAACCGCCGAAGGAGAGCTGTGCCACCGCATCGATACAGTCCTGATCGACGCACATGAGGACGGCCTGTGGAAGGAAGGTGTACGCGAGATGATGACTGTCGAACAGAGAATAGACTGGGCCGAACACGTTGGCGAAAAGCGAGGCCTCGAAAAGGGGATGGCCGAAGGCAGGGCCGAAGCGGCTGCAATGTATCGCTGGCTCTCCGAGGCGGGACGCACGGACGAGCTCATGCGCAGCTTCTCCGATCCGGAATTACAGCAGCGGCTTCTCGACGAGTTCAACGCAGTCAAGCAGAAGGGCTAGCACTTACCGAGCAGAGGACCTCTTTCCGTAACAAACTCGCCCAGCCCGTCTATCATTCTGCCCCAAGTCTCTTGGCAATCTCTCGCCCGATAAGATGCGGTATCCCCACAACCAGCGCGTTTCCCATGCAAAACGCCCGGTTTCCGTCGCTCATGCCAGCGTTCGTCCAGCCCTTGGGAAAGCACTGGAGCTGGTCGAGCTCGTCCGGCACCAACCGACGAAACCGGCCGCCAATCTGAACGATATGCTTGAAACGCGAGGCCCCCGACCCGCCCTCACCGGTAAGGATGGTCCTGGAAGGGTTCTCGAGAAGGTCGGGAAACGCCATCGAGCCCTCCGAATACCGGTAGCTGAACTCGATGCCGTTCGCATCCCGCTTCGTGCGAACCTCATTCTTCGAGCCCTTGAGATAGCGCCACTTCTCGAGAGCTTCATCGGAAACGTAGAACGATTCAGGCACCTCGTCCTGAGGAACGATCACGCTCCCGAGCGTCATCCTCTCGCCGTCGAAGCTCTCGGTCGCCTCGCTCGTCACCACGTGAAACCCCTGCATTGCCCCGGCGGCGCAAAACGGCGACTTCGCCTTGCCCCCCAGATTGAACGAATTCGTCACCTCGTAAGGATCATGCGGGATGTCGAAGGCATGGAACGACTCGGGCGTCTCGATGGGGAGCGCCGACGACAAAACGCCTTCGCTGATGCGCTCTTCGAGGTTCCACCGCTCTTGGGTCTTCTCTCCGAAGATGTACACGCGCTTGCGCCGCTGCGGAAACCCGTACTCAGCGCTGTTCACAACCCGCCACTCGACTGCATAGCCCAGATCGGCAAGGCATGAAAGCATAATGGCGAAGTCGCGCCCGCGCTGGGACGCAGGGCTTTTCAGCAAGCGGTCGACGTTCTCAAGCAAGACGAAGCGAGGCTTCTTAAGGTACAGGAACCGATAGATGTCCCACCACAGCACGCCCTTCCTGCCCTCGATGCCCCCGGCATGGGCAAGCGGCTTGGCAACCGAGTAGTCTTGGCAGGGAAACCCGCCGACCACCATATCAATCTCATCGGGAATGCCGTAGGCGTTAACCCCGTTCTCGTAATCGTCAAGAACCCTATTGATGTCCTCGTTGACGCAGCTGCCCGCTCCGAACCGCTGCTCGTAGCAACGCCAGGCGAACTGCTTCGTTTCGTTTCCCGGAGGCTCCCATTGGTTCGCCCAGACCGTTCGGAACGGGCCCGCTGCAGGCCTGTTGAACTCCGGATGCTCACTGGACCGATAGCCGTCCAGCGCAAGACGAAAACCACCAACGCCGGCAAAAAGCTCGGCAACGCGAATCGCGTCTTTGGCCATGAGGGTGCTCCTTCGCATTCTTAAAGCCATCGACTAGGTTGTAGCTCGGTATTGTCGCACAGAAGCCCAATCCGATCAATGCCATGGTCGCAGATCTCGGCGAATCCGTCAAGATCCACTCTGCGGGGCGGTCGCACGCACGCCCACGCTTCAAGCGCGGCTCATCCCTTCGCCGCACTTCCCTCTCGCACGACCTCGTCCACGATCGCTCGGATGTAGTCGTTGTTCAGCCAGAAGCTCTGCTTGGTCATCCGGCGGCCGTCGGGGAGCTCGTCGGCATCCTGTTCGATGGCTCCGATTTCCCTCCCGTCTTCGAGAAGGTACGCCGCCCTTGCAGAGTGCGGCCTTACATGGGCAACGGCGTTGTCCTTCTTCCCAGGGAGATTATTCGAAATGGTACGCCTTCCGGAATCGTCGACCTTCTCAACCAGCTGGATCCCCGCCTCGATAGCGCTTTTCGTCGTCTGCCAGCAATCCCGAAGGGGGCCTTCCACATCCGAAACCGGCATAGACCAGAACCTCGCCCCCATAAGCTTGTACCCATCGGCGGTCTCCTGGAACACCACGAAGAAGAACCGGGTGTCGACGAAGTACGCACGCAGCGGGGATTCCTCCCACGTTTCCTCGACAAGGTCAAGAAAGCGAAACGGCGTCAACGAGAGACTTTCCCTGATTCTGCCATCAGGTTTCACCCGAACGGTCCTTACGCTTACATTCGCCTTGGCGAATTCCTCGGCATGGTTCCCCTTGATTCCCAGCGTACGATAGACGATCGAGGTCCACTGGGCCTTGTTGCCCGTATAGCGCAGGTCGAAAGCGGCACAAATCTCCTTGTCGGTCATCCCGACGTAGGGCCGCACAAGGGAGGTGACGTAGTCGTCGAAGCCCAAGGCTTTAAGCCGTCCGACGTCCTTCACAATCTCGCCATCGGCTGGCTCGCCCACCGAAGCGCCGCCGTCGCCCCGGAAAGCGACAATGTAATCGTTGAGAACGGCGTTCATGTAGCTGCTCTTGTAACACCACGCCCGTCCGCGCGCTTTCTTCCCGGGAGCGTACACCTTCTGGTCGCGCATGCTTTTCTCGGCGCTCGCTCCTTTCGTGCAGGCGCCAAGGTAGTTCGTCATCGATTCGGAAAGCTCGTCTGCCCGCCCCTCCATGACATATCGCTGGATTGTGGCGTAATCCTGCTCGATAATCGCCAGGTCCTTTTCCGACGGAGTGAACAAGGTGACGTAGGTTATCTCCTGGTCGTACTTATCAACCGATTTGTTCCGTCCGTAATAAATCAGTAGTATGCTTCCGCCTTTCTCCCATGCATGGGACTGCGAGAAAGGCTTCTCGATCGTCTCGTCGAAGGCAAGCATGCAAAGGACCAGACGCTCCCCCGCCCGCTTCTCTCCCTTTGCGTTAACGTCGTAGCAGGTGGTTTTCAGCTCGAGGCCGGCTTCCTCGAAATCAGGAGCCGGGTTGTCGTTGGCCTTGTAGCCGAAATAGCGCTCCTCAACCAGCGTCCCCAAGCCCCCTTTGAACGAGAGCGCGCTGTACTCGACCTTCCCACGATTCTCCCCGCTTTCATCGGGAAAGATCTCGAGCTCGAGTATTTCCCTGAACGTATGCCCTTCCAACTTGCTCGCGTAGTCGAGCAGGGAATTCGGGTCGGAGAAATCTACGGAAGCAAGGGCGTCTCGCGAAAGAGGCTCCATGGGAGGCCGATCTCCTTCCTGTCGTGCCGGACATTTATCGCTCAGCTTCCCCCTACCGCTGGTCCTTTGGCTTGCGGCGAGCGCCTTTGCCGCGAATCTCCTGGAAGCTGATCGCCCAGATGTCCGTGATGTCGAGCTCGCGCTGGATGGCACCGCCGATCTCGGCTTTCTCCGACGGCATGTACTTCATGCACAGCTCCACCAGCGCACGGCGCACGAGCACCGGATCCTCTACGCGCTCGATGGTGCCCTGCGCCACCACCGATGCGAAGCGGGTGGTGAAGAACGTCTCCTCGTAACAGGGCTCCACCTCGGTCGCCACCGCCACGCTCACCCGGGGATCGCGCGCGAAGTCGTCGATTTTATGGCCCGGGCGCTTCCCCGTATGAATGAGCATGCGCCCGTCAATCATCACGTAGGACAGCGGCACGCCGTAAGGGGTCCCGTCCTCGTCCACGGTGGAAACCACCGCGTATTCGCCCGACTCCAGGATTTCAAGCGCCTCTTCGGCGGAAAGCTCCCGATCGGCCATCTGCATAGGGTAATGCTTCATCGTGAAACCACCTAACCTGTCATTCGCTCGCCGCAAATCCCGTTAGCACACGGGCGCGAGCAATACGTCGCGTCCAAATCAAGCAACCGCGGTTATGGTACCCGCATGCACGCCTTCGCTCAACCATCTCCATGCGAATTCGCCCGCTCTTCCCCAGCGCCGAAAAGGTCGCCCTCCTTCGGGAACGACGCGCTGTAAGCAGCACGACTCAGCGGCAGAACATGCAGGAACGGTCGTGCCGAAAGCGCTTTCGAAAGGCGCCTCCGCTACCAGCCGTTTCCCTAGTCGGCGGTTTCCGGAAGCTTGCACACGTCCACCCACGAGCATGGCGCCGCCAGTCGTTCCAGCTCACCGGGCGTCAGGCGGGCGGCGGAGTTCGAGCTGCCAGCCGCCGGGTACACCGTGTCGAAGCGCCTGATGCTGCCATCCAGAAACACTTCCACGCCTTCGTTCACCGCGAAGGGGCACACGCCGCCTACCCCGTGGCCTATGAGCGTTTCGGCCTCGTCCGGCGAAAGCATCTTGCCCTTCCCACCGAAGAAGTCCTTGAACTTGCGGTTGTCCACACGGGCGTCTCCCGCACACGCCACCAGCACCACGCGTTCGCCCACGCGAAACGACAACGTCTTCACGATCTGGGCCGGATCGCACCCCACGGCCTTCGCCGCAAGCTCTACCGTTGCCGAAGATTCGGCAAACTCGCAAATCCGCTCCTTCATACCCGCAGCAGCGAACGCAGCGCGCACTTTATCGATAGCCATCGGACCTCCTCGCGAACCAATCCATTGGCCGCCCACAATGAAACGGCTCGTAGCTTACCACGTAAAACGATTAACCCCAGGTAGCACCTGCAAAACGCATCGAAAAGGACCAGGGTACGACGTGCAATCACCCAAATGTTTAAATTATCCTTGACTGAGGATAATTTAAGGCTATACTAAGTGTTGCAGGATGACATTTTCTCCCCCGCCATCTTGCCATTCGAGCTGATCGATTCCTCCTCTCGCTCAGCCAACGGCACCTGGGAGGCAACCCCTCGCCTACCCAGCCGCATGCGGATCGCGCGGCGATTCGCCAGTCAGCGCGAGCCATAACCCCCTCATGGCTCGCGCTGCTTCTTTTTCCTTTCAAACCCGATACGGCACTCTCAAAACTCCAGGTGCACGGGCGCGTGGTTGCGCCGCTGGCTTTCGGGTGGCAGCTGGGTCCAAGTAGGGCCAAACAGCGCCTCCAAGAACGCTTCGGGCTGGGCTGGACCTTGAAGCGTCGCGCCCTCGAAGGCAATCGGGCGCGCAGGCGCCAGTACTTCATAGGGAAACGCGGTGCCTGCATAGGAGAGAGTCGCCCAGCGAGAGCCCTCGACTGTCATCGGCTCGGCTTGGCCTTCGGTCAGCCCGCCAAGCTCGGACGCGGAACTGGCGGCCAAGACACCCCCGCCGGCTTTCGCCGTGCCGCCGCGCGTTGCGCCAGCCGCAGCAGCCCGGCCAAACCTCGCGGCAATAGCCTGCGGACTGGTCGCGCTGCACACCAACCGGTGGGCCGCTCGGCACGCCAGCCGCTCGCATGCTCCCAGCACGCCGCCGTGGGGAACGGTGATGTGCTTTGAATGGTACAGATAGGAGAGACTCTGCTGCCGCCGGCACGCCCGTTGCTGACGCGCCGCCGCCCCCGAATCCGATGCCAGGCAGTCGTAGGGAAACACGTCCACGAACACGCCTTGGTCGAACCCGGCCTCAAGCGTCTCTCGGGTCTGGAACGCGGTACCGACCAGCATCACCTTCGCGAACATGCCCGCCATCTGCGGATGCGTGCGCGGACTCGCCACGACGAACCGCGGCCCTAAAACAGCCGGCGCCTCGGCCAGGAAGCGCTCGTAGTGGGGACGAAGCATGCCGACGTCAGCGTCGTCGTCCCAAGGGATGAAGCCGCCGTGCCGCACCGCCCCCAACGCCGTGCCGCCGTCCAGGAAATAAGGAATGCCCAGCTGGCTGCACGCTTCGTCGACGGCACGCAGAATCTCAAGCTCAGCAAGCTGCAGCCGCCGCAACGTCTCCGCCTCGTAGTCCACCAGCCCCCCCTTCTGCTGCACCGGTCCGTGGCGCCCTCTGCGCGCCTCACCATCGCGGCCATTATAGCGTTCGCCTGCACAGACAGTCATCGAACAGCACCACGAGCATCAGAGACGTCGTCGTCAAGCGCATCAGGCGGATTGCCGAGCGCTTCCCCCGTCACTTCACGAACTCTGTCAGCTCCAAGGTTGAGGGGTCGCAGCGTGCGATGGCGCCGTTAACGACCACCCACAAGCTCTCGGCCTGCCCTTCGGCGCTTCCCGTCCACACAGCATGGAAGGAATTATTCAACTCTCCCATGTCCAGCTGCTTCGACTCCACGGAAAGCGAGCCGTCCTCGGCCACCCTCAAACCGTAGAACCAGTACTCGCCATCGACCTGCGACCAGGACGAGAACAAGATGATCCCGCGCTCTGCGTCGAAATACATCAGCGGATCGTAAAGAGACGTCATCTCCACAATCGTCGCATCCAGAACCACCGACCCCGTCTCCCGAACGTCGATGGGATCCGACACGTCCAGCAGCGAAAGCAACGTCTTTTCTGCATAGCCGCCGTCATCGGTGTGATCGCCCGCACGGGCGACGCCCACCGCCCTTCCAGGGCCGAACAGGCGCACATCCTGCAACGGCGATACGTCCAGGGGGTCGGAAAACGCCATATGCCCCGGGTCGCTCAGGTTCACAGCGCGCATCTGCTCCTCGCCTTCGCTGTACACCCGGTAAAGCGCCGCGTTCTCTTCGGCTCCCACGTAAATCGCATTGTTGGTGGTGCCGAAGTCTTCCAACGTCCCAACCTGATTCATCCGCTCGTCGAACACGGCAAACGTCAGTGCATCATCAAAGACTTGGCTCCCCTCGATTGTCCGGTAGAGCTGAGCCCGCAGATTTCCTTCGTACTCGGTCATCGACTGAGTCGATACTCCACCATCCACAACCGCCTGGCTCGAGAAGCTAAAAGAGCCATCGCCATAGGCCACACGGCGCAGCACTGCGGTTTCCGGATGGTTGTAATTGTCCCAATCGTTGGGAGCCCACTGCTCCTGCAGGTCATTAATGGCCGCACTACCTACATAGTGACTGGCGTAGTTGCTGGCCAGCGCGATACGGTCGACGACCGCAGAGGGATCGTCGAGAGGAATTGCCGTGACAACCAAGTAGTCGACCATGTCTTCGAAGGCCGGGGCGCAAATATCTTCAGGAGCCACGAGCACGCCGTTCACCGCCGGCACGAACCATGCGGGGTCCGCATCGGATGGAATGACGGCTGGCTTGAACACGCTGGCCACATAAGCGTACCGGCCATCGAATCGCGCCGCCATATAGGCGCCGCTCTGCTCCACCACGGCCTCTAGCTGAGGAGACGACGGGTCGTCGAAGCTGTAAGTCAGCAGGCGCGTCCGCGGAGATGCAGCCCACGGGGCTTGGGACGCATCGCTTTGAGCAGCAGCCATGGACAGCACGAAGAGCCTCCCGCCCTTGGCGTAGAGCGACACGACGCAGCAGTTCTCCTGCGCGGGAATAGCAGCTACCTGCACCGGCATCCCCGAAGAGACGTCGATGACGCGCACGGCAACGAACTGCGGCTCGTCGGCATCCTTCTCAGCGATAAACACAAGGTCGCCGTCGGCAACCACCGTATCCGGCGCCGCCTGGTTCGCCTCGTATTCTCCCTCGCAGGCAGCGGTCGCCCACATCCACACGCTCCCTACATCACCGGCTGCCCCAGGCTCCACCTCCTCGCGCATGGCCTCTTGGCCAGCCCATAGGGCGCTGCGCAGCGTATCGTAGGAATCTACGGCGTCCCTACGCGCGCCGCGGCGGGAATCGTAGTCGGCCTGCACTGGAGCTTGCGATGCGTTGCCCTCTTCGGCCTCCGACCCTCTCCCGTCAGCCAATCCCCCAAAATCAGCGCTATCAGCCGAGCCGCCGCCTTGCGCTTCTCCGGGCTCGCCCGCGCACCCGAAGCAACCCAGCAACGCTACGGCCAGAAGAACCGCTCCAAGCGGCGCCGACAGCTCAGATACCACCCGTGCAGGCCCGTTCCCCTTCGGCAGAAGCTTCCTCGTAGCAGACAGGTTCAACGCTCCCCTCATAGGATCATCCCCCTTCGCGACGAACAGCCGTCAACGCCATCATAGCATCGTATACGACCACAGAGCCATAACCGGCACACCTATAAGAGTCCGCAAAGGCGCAAACTGTTGCACTGAAGCAGATAATTCCCGAAAGAAAGCGCTAAAGCAGCGCTACGCAATGCGCAGATAGAACTCCTGCAGCCAGCGGGCGGTGTCTCGGATGTCGAAGCCGGCGCTCCGAGCCGCCTGGGCGCCCAAAGCGCGGTCGATGTCGCCGGAAGCCGACCGGTACGCCGCCCGCAACAGGGCATCAGCCCAGATCCGAGGGTCGGCCTTCGGCGACAGCATCACCACGCCGGGTGCCGCGCTCCCGCACGCACCGCCATCCAGCACCGCTTCGGCAGGCACGCCTTCGGAGAGCACGCAGGGAACGCCCGCGGCCTGGGCCTCCACCGCCGCCATGGAAAGCCCCTCGCGAAACGACGGCAGCGCGAACGCGTCCAACCCGCGCAGCACCGCCGGCACATCGTCGGTCACGCCCAGGAAATGCACACACCCGTCCAGCCCGCGCTCGCGAACCAGCTCGCGAACAGCTGCTTCCTCGGGGCCGCGGCCCACCAGCACCAGATGCGCACCGGGCGCTGCTTCCTTCATCAGCGCGAACGACTCCACCAGCAGAGGATGGTTCTTCACCGAGTCGAAGCGACCCACATGGCCGACCAGCAGCGCCTCGTCCGACGTCAGCCCCATCCGTCCGAGAAGCGCCCGCTTCGCTTCTGCATGCTGCCCGTCCGTACACGCAAAAGCCTCCACGTCGATGCCGTTGCGCAGCACATGGAAGCGCTCGCCTTCCACCGCGGTTCGGCCGAAGCGATCCAGTCCCGCCTGGCGCGAGCACGCCAGGAAACAGTCAGCCTTGAAGCGTACCGGAAGCGACAGGGCGCGAAACGCCAGCTCGCCTGGGGAAAGCGGGTAGTTCTGCGCGTGGCTGTGGGCCACGGCCACCCGGCCAGCCCGCTTCGCCTCGTCCAAGTAGATGGCCGCCGAGCTGCCGATGTGCCCGTGCACCACCGAGTGCTCCAGATGCCGCGCCAGAAAATCGCGGACCGCCCGGCGGTAGGCGCCCCCGTTGAGCCCCGTGAAGCGCGGCAGCTCGCGGTACACGCGCCCGCCTAAGGCCTCGATCTCGGCATCGTAATCGCACTCCCGCTGCTCATGCACAAGAAAGTCGAACTGAACCTTGTCGCGATCCGCAAAGCGGTAAGCGTTCATGATCATGGTCTCGGCGCCACCGCGGTCCATCGCGCCAATTACCTGGAGCACGCGCATGATGACCTCCCAGCGCTTTTTCGAGAGAGCGGGCGCATTTCGGAAAGAGACCCGACCATCGCTCAATCACGACCTATCGACGAGATGCCTGGCTCGTTCGCCGGCGAAGACACCTCTGACCTTTCGCCCGGGATAATCTGCTTGCCAGGCTCCGTCTCCGCTTCCGAGGCGTCCGGACGACCGCGCCGCCGCACGTCGCGCGCAAGAAACGCCGCGCACACCGCCACGCCCACCAGGCACGCGCCCGCCCCGGCGAAGCTCACGCCGTTCATGTCGTAGGTGCTCACCAGCGGGACTGTAAGCGCGCAGACGGCAGCCAGCGCCGCAATGTTTCCCCAGAAGTTGCCGCGGAAATCGCGCAGCGCAATGAGCAAATCGCCCAGGAACCACAGAAACGCGGTGGCCACCGTGGCCAGAATCACCGGCAGCAGCAGATAAGCGTAAGGCAGGATCGACTCGCCGAACAGCAGCCCCAGCACCCACGGCCCCAACAGCACCAAAAGCGCAGTGGCCACAACGCTCATGGCCAGAATGCCTGCAACCGCTTTCGCAAGCAGACGCCTGAACGCGCCCGCCCCTTCATCGAAGAACGCCCGCGGAAACACGTCCAGTAGCGGCACGTACAGATACTGCGCTCCCATCTGCACCACCAGGGCAATCGCCGACACCGACGCGTAAATGCCCAGGGCCGCGTCGCCCGCATCCACGGCCAGATACTGCTTCGGAATGGTGAACAGGGCGCTTGCCGCCACCGACGCCACCACAGCCGGCAGCGACGTCCGCGCGAAGAACAGCGTCTCGGCGCGGCTGAAGCGAACGCTCACCGTCTCAAGGCGCCCGGTATGGGGCAGGTCGAACAGCGCTAGCACCGCCAAGGCCGCTGCGCCCATGGCCGCAATGGCCGCATTCAAGCTTTGGGTCAGCCCGAACACCAGAGCGAAGGCCGCAAGCGTGCCCACCCCCTGCAGCATGAACGACTTGCCGATGTAGTCCATGCGCCGATGCTGCTGATCAGCCCCGTGCAGCACGTCGATAACCAGGCCCACGCCCTTGAAGCCGTAGAAAAGCGCAATAGTGAGCAGCGCCCCCTCGGTGCAGGTAAGCAACGCATAGATCATGCAAGCAGCGAAGGCGCCCACCAGCATGACAAGACGAAATCCCAGATAATCGGCCAGTTTGTGCTCATGATGCACATCGGAGATCTGGTAGGTGTTCATCTTGTAGGTGGCGAAGGTGCCGAAGATGCCCGTCACCGACATAGCCAGAGAAAGCAGCCCCGCAGCATCGTAGCCCGAGGTCAGGCGCACCACCAGCACGGTCACCAGCCACTGGCACGCCAGATACGTGAGCGACCCCGCCGAGTTCCACAGCATGTTCGCCTTCAGGGAAAGCGGCGACGGAACGGAAGCGCACCGATCGAACTCCTGGTCACTCATACGACATCACTGCCCGCAATCACTTCCTCGATGGAGAAACCATCGCGAACGAAGGCCTTGAACACGTGAGCGGGCCGCACATCTTCCGGCGGTGGCGTGCGCCAGTCGCCGTATTGGATGGCCAAGAACTCGTCTGACCTGGTGGGAGCGGCGAAGACCCTGCCCTCGAACGCCACGTCGGCTGCTTCGGAGAAGAGCGATTTCGAAAACAGCTTCCTGCAGTTCCCCTCCGCAGTAATGTCGGCCACGAACAGCGCCTCGCCCTCCCCATCGCCACCAGCCCGACGTGCCGCCTCGTCAACCCGGCGCGACAGCTTCACCCCGTCCAGCCGATGGGCGACAGGGCAAACCAGACGCTTCGCCATCTTCACCACCCTGCTCGACCCGATGGCCGGGTCCGCCATCTGGAAGCTCCGCGCCAATCCAATCCGTGCCGCGGAGGCGAACGCTCGCTTTGCCCGGCGTGCCAAAACCCCCGATCCACCCGTTTCCACGTCGTCAAGAGGAAACACGTCCACCCACACCCCCGTAGCAACGTCCTTGCGAATGAACTGCTCGCGCACGCAGGTACGGACGTCGATCAGCTTGGCGAAGGGGAAGGGAGTGCGCCCGTCATGGTAGCTGGTCAGAAGAAAGTACTCGCTGCTGCGCCAGCGATCGAAGTTCGCCAGCAGGGTTTCGTACTGATCGCGCAACATGACGAAATCCATATCATCGTCCCAAGGGATGAACCCACCATGACGAAGGGAGCCAATCAGGCTACCGTAGGCAAGGAAGCAGGTCAAGCCATGGGCACGGCACACCCGATTCAGCTCATCGGCCAGATTCAGCTCGATAGCGCGCAACGATTCGAGGTCCAGCGGCGTCATCAACCATCCTTTCCTTCGTCCTCCTCGCGCAGCGCCACGTGCTGCACCAGCGCCGCCGTCTTCGCGCGCAGGCGCGACAGCTCCACCGTCAGGTAGAACTCGTGGACGAACAGAGCGCCGATAGCGAAGAGAAACACGAAGTTCGACGGCGAATCGATGCCGATGAGAAACGAGAAGAAGAACGGCACCTGCGGAAACACGGCGAACACCACCATGATGGCCGCGAACAGGAACCAAAACGTGGAATCGGCGATGCGCATCTGAGCCTTGCGGATTTTCATCAGCACCAGCGCCATCATCGCCAACGACGCCACAATCAGCACCACGCGCAACCAGCCGGTCATCGCAAGGCCTCCTCTTCCACAGCGCCCGCGCCCTTCGTCGACGCAGCCGAGGAGCCGGAAAGCGCCCGTCCGCCCTCGACCTCGCAGGGTCGAAGCACCTGGTCGGTCGGAACAGGCGCACAGCACGCCGCAACGTCGCTCGGCGCAACCGCCGCCTTCCCGCGAAAGCGCCCGGGTTCGGAAAACGGCCGGCGGAACCACTGGACCAGCAGGATGGACAGGCCGATACGCGCCATGTAGCTGGCCGAGCGGGTGAACGTGAGGTAGCTCTCCCCCGCCACGCGGTCGCGCATTTGCACCTGCACCTCGCACACCTTCGCACCGCGACGCATGAGCAGCGCGATGGTGTCGGGCTCGGGTCCCAGATCGGGCTCGGTTGCCAACAGCCGAATCATGGAGGCATCGAACAGCCGCATGCCGGACGTGGGGTCTTGCACGCGCTTGCCCGTGGTCAGCAGGATCATGGCGGAAATGAGCGCGGATCCGGCCATGCGCGCGCTCACCGGCTTCTTCACCGCGGCGAACCGCGAGCCGATGACCACGTTGGCCCGCTGCTTCTCCGCCGCATCCACCAGCGCCCCCACGTAGGCGGCAGAATGCTGACCGTCGGCGTCGAACTGCAGCGCGTAGTCGTAGCCATGATCGAGCGCGTACTTCATGCCGGTCTGGAAAGCGCCCGCCAGCCCCAGATTCACAGGCAAGTCGACCATATGGTAGCCCCGCTGGCGGCAGATGACCGCCGTTTCGTCGCGAGAACCGTCGTTCACAACTACGTAGTTAATATCAGGCGCATTCACACGCAGGTCCTCCACGGCCGACACGATGTTAGCCGCTTCGTTGAACGCCGGCACGATGGCAATCACTTTCGGACTCTTTTCCATAAGCCGTTATTCTACCCGATAGCTCATGGCTGCCGATGACCCGACGAAAGATACACCTCGATCCTCGCCTCCAAGGCCGCATACCGGGCAGGTTCGCGCAGAAAAGCGTCAGAACCTGCCCGGTATGCACGATGTGCATCAACGCCCCGCCCCAAAAGAGGTGCCGCGCCGGCCGGAGAATCCCCCCTACCCCACGCCCAGCACCTGCATGCCCAGCAGCGCCACGGTGAGCACGCCCACGATGCCCACGGTTGCCCACAGCAGCACTCGCGACACCGGACGCGCGCGGTAGGCGCCCATCACCCGCTTGTCCGCGGCGATGATAGCCATGAACACCAGCAGCACCGGCAGCACCAGGCCGTTCACGAACTGGGCGGTCAGCATGACGGCCATCAGGTCGACGCCGGGAATCAGCACCACGGCCGCCGACAGCACGATAACCGCCGTGAAGATGGACTTGAACGTGGGGGCCTCGCGCCATTTGAACGACACGCCCGCCTCCCACCCGAAGGCCTCGCAGATGACGAACGCCGTGGTCAGGGGCAGTACGCACGCCGCCAGAAACGACGCCGCCACCAGTCCCACGGCGAAGAGCACCCGCGCGTAGGGGCCGGCGAAGGGCTCCAGGGCCAGCGCCGCATCGGCCGCCGAATCGATGGCGATTCCCTGAGGGTACAGCACGCTTCCCGTGGTCACGATGATGAACCATGCCACCAGACACGCAGCGATGGTGCCCGAAACCACGTCAGCCTTCTGGCCCAGCATGTCGTCGGTGGTCAGGCCCTTCTCCACCACGTTCGACTGGTTGAAGAACATCATCCACGGAGCAATGGTGGTGCCGATCATGGCGATGACCAGGGAGACGAAGCTCTGGTCCTGAACGATGCGAGGCACCACGGTGCTCTCAAGCGCCGCCCCCCAATCGGGCTGGGCCACCACCGCCGCCACGATGTAGGTGACAAACACCAGCGACAGAATGAGGAACACCTTCTGCACCCGCTTGTAGCTGCCTCCCACGATGAGCAGCCACACGCCTGCCGCTGCCACCGGCACCGAAAGGTACTTCGACACGCCGAACATCTCCATGCCGCTGGCAATGCCGGCGAACTCCGAAAAGGTGGTGCACACGTTGCCGATGAGCAGGGCCATCATGGCCAGCGCGGTCAGACGGATGCCGAACCGCTCGCGAATGAGCGCCGCGAACCCCTTGCCGGTGACCGCCCCCATGCGCGCCGCCGTCATCTCCACCACGATCAGCAGTATGCACATGAGAGGAATCACCCACAGCGTGGCGAAGCCGAACTGGGCGCCGGCCGTGGAGTAGGTGGAGATGCCGCCGGCGTCGTTGCCCGCCATGGCCGTGACGATGCCCGGGCCCATGGCCGCAAGCACCAGCAGCAGCCTGCTGCGCCGTTTCGCGGGCGCGATCTGGGAGGACGCCTCCTGGGCCTCTTGCACCCCCGGCGCTGCGTCGGTCAGCGCGCCGCCCCGCGAGAACACCCGCTTCAGCGCGCCCTTCTGCTTGTCGGCGCTTCCCTGGCACACCGATCCTTGGGACAGCTCGGCATGGGTGGCAGAACCCTGGCGCCCCAGGCCCTTCGACGTTTGGCGCTCGACGGCGCGCTTCGGCTGCACGGTCTTTCCGGACTTCATGGCCTTCGCCTTTCCGCCCGGGCCGCTAGGCCGCAGCCCAGCCGCCGCCGACCACACCGGCCAACTGCAGCACGATCAGGGTGTACAGCGCCAGCAGCAGCACCACGGCCAGCACGATGCCCAGCACCTTGCCCACACTCGCCCGCGTCTTGTCGCCGGACACGTCGTCCTCGATGGCGTCCCATGCATCGTCCACGGTGACGATGCCCAGCAGCGCGCCGTGCTCGTCCACCACGGGCATGGCGGGGATGTCGTATTTGAAGATGTCGGCCGCCACGTCCTCTTCGGTCTCGTCCGGATTCACGGTGATCACATCGTCGTGCATCACCTCGGCCACGGGACGGTCGGGGTCGGTCAGCACCAGCGTGCGCAGCGACAGCAGCCCGATGAGCTTCTCGTACTCGTCGGTCACGTAGACGTAGTGGACCGTGGGATGGTCGTTGGGCAGATCTCGCAGCACCTCGATGGTCTCGCCCACCGTGGCATCGGATTCCACAGCCACGAACTGGGTGGTCATCATACCGCCGGCCGTGCCGTCCTTGTAGCCCAAAAGCCGCCGGATTTCGGAAGCGTCCTCGGCCCCCAACAGGCGCAACAGGGTTTCGGCCTTCTCGTAGGACAGGTCGCGCACGATGTCGGCCGCGTCGTCAGGGTCCATCGATCCCAGAAGGCCCGCCGCCCGCGCCTCGTCCAAGTCCTCGATGAAGTCGGCCTGGAACTCGTCCTCCATTTCGGAAATGGCCTCGGTGGCCTGAGCGTCGTCCAGGTGCTGGAACACATTGGCGCGCTGCTGCGGATCCAGCTGCTCCAGAATGTCGGCCACGTCGGCCGGATGCAGCTCGTCCAGGCGCTTGTGCGTAACGGAAAGCTGTACCTCGGACAGGTCGCGGTCCAGCAAGTCCATGTAGTTCCATGCGATGATCTGCTCGTCGATCTTCTTGCGGAACAGCTTCGCCGCACCCACCGCCGCCGTCTCCACCAGCGGATGCAGCCCGCGCAGGATGCCGCGGATGCCCACTTCGGCACCCAGCAGCCGCAGCTGAGTGCCCGACTGCGACAGCTTCAGGTCGTTCACGCGCACCACTTTGAGGCCCTGCGTGTCCACGATCTGGCGGTTCATCAGATCGCGGGCAAGCAGAACCTCGTCAGGCTGCAGATAGCTGAAACGGATGTCGTGGGCGTCCACCCCCAGCACGATGCCGTCGTCGTCGAAGGTGTCGACGTACTTGCGCCAGGAAATCATGAACGGAACGTTGCCCGGCCCCTTGAACGCCAGGCTGGTGATGCGCGGAAACACCTCGCCTGTGGAAATGGCCAGGTCGGAAATGGTGCCGAGTCGCTCGCCGCTGGAATCAACGACGGGCTCCCCGATCATCTGGGACAGGTAGAGCATAGAGTGTGCCTTTCCGTGGTTAAGCCGCCCCTTCGACGGCCCACGGAAGGCATGCCGAAGGAAGGCTAGCTACTGTGAGGTTTCGATTTTCGAACCTTCAAGTGTGGTCCTTTCCTTCTGCCAACAGGTATGCCCGCACCGCCAGCCAACCCGACCGCCAGCGCGACGCATAAAAAAACCGCACGTGCTGTTTCCAGTCGTTGCGGGTAAAGATGCTGAAGTGGTGCCCCGCAGGGGAGCCGACTCGAACACTCCTCATGCTGCCCCGCAACGTATTCGCGCTCGTCGTCCCCTTGCGCAGAAGACGCCGATAGCACGCGCAGCCTATCGAAGATACCACATCGGATGCCGCGCGGCAAGGCGGGACCAAAGCGAACGTCGCAACATTTCCGCAGGTAGTATGACGGCAAGGCGCAGCTACAAGCCTGCGCTCACATCAGTACGCTTCGAGAAAGGACAAGCATGGACCTGCAAACCGTCTACTTCGACCACTACCGTCCCGCGAAGGCCGCGACGCGCCGCGAGAGCACGGTCGTCGGCTACGACAGCGCCATACGCCTGCACATACTGCCGGCGATCGGGGAGCGCGACATCACCGAAATATCCCCGAAGGACGTCCAGGCGATGGTGGACGCCATCGAGCGGCCCGGCGCCGCTCTGAAGGCCCTCAAGACCCTGCGCCAGGTCGTCCGCTGGTGGGCGCGGCGCGAACAGCTGCACATGCCGGACCCCACCCAGTTCGTCGAGCTCCGCCCCCTGGAGCCGTACTCGCCGAAAACGCTCGACGCGTCAGAGACGCGCAGGATGCTTCGGGGATTATTCGGGCACGAGCTCGAGGCGGTCGCCATATGCGCCGTGACCCTCGGCCTGCGCCGTGGCGAGGCGTGCGGGCTGCGATGGGAGGATATAGACCTCCGCAGCGGCGAGGTGCGCGTCGTGCGCAGCCGCCAGACCGTGGACGGCGTTACGAAGGACCTGGCGCCGAAGACCGCCAGGAGCAGGCGCACGCTCGTCCTGCCGGCCTTCGCCCGGAAGCGCCTGAGGGCGCTGCGCAAGCGAGTCGGCTACCTCTGCGGCGACATGAGACCTGACGCCGTGGCGAGGGCGCTTGAGGCCTTCTGCAGGCGCAAGGGGCTGCCGTGGGTGTCCATGACCAACCTGCGCCACACCTGGGCGACGCTCGCCGTGGAGGCCGGCGTCGGCATAGAGACCGTCGCGCTCATGCTCGGGCACACCGAGCTGGGCACCGCCTACGAGCACTACATAATCCCTCGCCTTTCGATATGCAAGGCAGCGCAGGCGGCATGGGAGGGGCAGCTGATGAAAGCCGCCTAGGGATTCCGTATCCCAGCATGCGAAGACCCTCCTCCCCGACGGGGTGTCCAGCGTGTGGTTCTCCGACGTCAACCGCAGCGGGGAGCCGGGGCTGTCGTACTCGATAGAGGGACAGCCGAGGCGCATGCTCTGGTGGAACCCTGCCGGGATAAAGCTGTGGAACGAAGCGAACCCCAACGGCCTGGACTGGCAGTTCCTGTCGTACAACCTGTCGTGCTTCGAGGTGCAGCAGCCTGCAGCTGGCACCGTCTGGCTCAAGTTCATCGACAAGCAAGGTGCGCAGTACCTTGTACAGTTCCAAAGCAAGGCTCCACACGTCGGATACTACGTGTGGAACGCGTCGGTGGGCAACTGGTCGCCGATTTGGGTAAGCGACTAGTCCTTGTATGCGTAGATCTGCGTGACGTACAGCGTTGGCGCGCCGATGTTCGCCACCCCGGAGTTGGTGATGACCACGTTGTCCCCGTTTGTGTTGACGTTGACACGCGTCGCTATCAGCGTCGATCCGCTATCGATGCCGACCGCGGTGAAGTTCATGTTCCCGAGCGTGACGTCCACGGAAAAACGGTTTCCTCCAGTGCCGATGTAGCCGCAGACCATGAGCCTGTTGCACTTCGCCAGCCAAGAGGGCTTCTCGATCGAAATCGTATAGCCGGATGCGGCGCTTCGCGACCCGCTGTAGAGTATGCGCTTTCGCGGCAGCAGGTACACCCTCTCGGCTGCGGTGGCGTCGTAGTAGACGAGCCCAAGATCGTAGTCGAAGTAGAACAGATTCCTCTGCTCGTCATCGAACTGGAACGTCATGCCCATCTGCCTGCCAGACGCAGTGCTCTCATTGGTCGCATGGAAGGAGACGTACGCACCGTCGCCCGTCATCTTCGACCCGAGGCGGTACTTCTGGGATACGGAATCCCAGGACTCCTCCAACGACGCGATGTCCGATTCGAACGAGGCGTCGATGGCGGTGCGCGGGAGCGTGGCGGCGTCGATGTCTGTGCCCTTGTGCTTGTGCACGAGAGGCGCGAAGAGGGCCTTGATCTTCGCCGCAAGGTAGTTCATGGACGAAAGCGCCATGTATCGGACGCCCGTCGCCTGCACCGCATCGAAAGCGGCGTCCACGTCGTCGGTAGTCACGGGGTCTGGGATGGCGCTCGGGTCGCCGAACGCCTCCCACGTGCCCTCTGTCATGGCGTCGTTCGTGGCCCAGAACCATTCGACGTATGTGTTCGGCCCGTCTCCGTCGGGACTCGGGACGAGGTAGATCACGCCGTTGACGGGCTCTGCGATGGTCGGGACGCCCGTCTCGGGGTCGTACTCCCCCTCGCCGAGCCTGGTGAACCGGGCGTGGAGCGCGCTGGCGTTGTTGGCGAGCTGGTCGGCGTTGTTCTTCGCCTGGGCGAGGTCGTTCGCCGCCTGCCCCTCGGCCCTGTCCGCCTCCGCCGCCACGCGTGCCGACTCCGCTTCTGCCCTGCCCGACTCGGCTTCGACGCGCCTCCCCTCGGCGGCGGAGCGCAGGGACTCGGCAGCGGCACGAGCCGCCTCCGCGGCGGCGCGCCCGTCCTCGCCCTCGGAGAACTCGGCGCGAAGCTCGTCGTTTATGCTCCCGATGAGCACGTCGTTCGCCTGCAGGATGTTCTCGGAGATGTCCTCGATTGTGCTGATGCGCTGCACGTCGCCGGACGCGAAGCACATGTAGATGCCCTTGCCGTAGCGGTTCGCGTCGTCGCCTTGGAGGACGACGGCGAACTCGCCGGGGAGCAGCTTCGTGGGGTCGAACTTCTCGAAGTGGCCCCGCCTCATCTGTATCGCCATGCCGTCCTCCACCCTTTCCTAAGCGTCCGCGACCTTGGCGCGGAAGCAATCGATCGCACTGCCGTCGCCCGCGAAGTCGTCCCCGCTGCCCGACGTGTCCGAGGTATCGACCATCGTCGGCAGCCACGCCCCGTACCCCATGGTGTGCGCCCGGTACTCGATCACCTTGTACCCGGTCGATGCCGGGTCTGGTGTCTCGTAGTAGCAGCGCACGGCCAGGATGGGGCTGCCGTCGCCCGCGCAACCAGCGTCAAGGTCGGCGATGTCGTAAGCTCTCACCTTCGGCAGCCATCCCGATGCGCTGCTGCGCACCTGGTACCACCCCGGGAAGTCCATCGCCAGGTACTCGATGGGCTGGCCGGGAATCCCCGCGAAGTCGTCGCCGCTGCCCGACGTGTCGCGCCAGTCGCGCATCTCGGGCAGCCACGTGCCGCCGACGCGGGCGCGGTAGCGGACGGGCGCGACCGGCTGCAACGGCCGCTCGGCGGGCGTCTCCTCGGTCCCGTCTTGCTCGGACGCGGCCGGAGGCTCGGCTCCCGCCAGAACGGCGTTCACGGCGGCAGCAAGCTCGGGCATGCGCGCCTTGAGGTATGGGCCGGGGCAGGCCGTCGCGGCGAACATGTAGTGGCAGGTGAGGCTCCCGCCCGCGTCGCCCGTCCAGCGTAGCTCCCCGATGCCGTTCCTGCGGCAAACGTCGGCGAGCAGCGAGACGAGCGACGACCAGGCCGCGTCGGACACGGGCCAGTCGCCGCCGCAGGAGCTGTTCGCCACCTCCACCGTCACGGCGCGCTGGTCGTTGTCCCAGTTGGAGGAGGTCCACGCCTGCTTGTCCTCGGGCACGTACAGCGCGATGCGCCCGTCACTGCCGATGCCGTAGTTCGACGAGGCCTGGCGGGACGGGTCCGCGAACACGCGCCCGCACGTCTCGACCGTCAGGCTCCCCGCCATGTGGTGGACGGTCACCTTGCTGATCGCCCGCTCGCGCCTGCTGCAGTTCGGCGAGAGCGCGGTATAGGAGATCAGGCTGCTATTCCCCATCGCGCACCTCCCTCGGCTCCTCCGCGCGGTTCCCCGACAGCTCGGCGTAGGTCTCCTCGGAGACCTCCTCGCCGTCGGACAGCTCGATGTCGAAGTCCTCCATGGCTACTCCTTCCCGTCCTTCAGGCCGTCCTCCGGGTTGCCCGTCCGCAAGAGCGCAAGGCACGGCGACAGCACCGCCACGATTGCCGCCGTCACGACCGACGCCGCCTCGGGCGACAGGTCGAGCCATCCGACCGCAAGCGGGACGGCCACCACGGCCACGGCCACGACGCCTTCGAGCACCGTGCGCAGCAGGCGCGCGGCCAGGCTGTTGCTGCTGATGAATCTCTCCAACATGTCTCCTTCTCCTCTCATCCGCGGAGGCGCTCGTGCGCCTCCATGTCCTTCACGATCGACGGGATGGGCATCCCGACTATCTCAACGTTGGTGTTGAGGTCGTGCATGATGGCCCCGATGTAGCTGTTCCCGTTGAGGTCCTCGTAGCTGTCGTAGAGCCTGTTCGCCGTGTCCAGCTCCATGGGGGTCACGTACCCGCGCTCCTTGGCCCGCTCGTAGATGGCCACTATCTGGGCTTTGATGTCGTTGCGCTCTGCCTCCATGAGCGCCTTGTGCTCCCCCATGAGGGTCTTGAGCGACTTGGCGATGAACGCGACCAGGCCGAGGGTCACGGTCGCGACGACGGAAGGGAGCGCTGCGAAGAGGTATTCCATGCGCCCTCCTACGAGATTCCCACGAGGATGCCGTCAACGAACTCGAACGTCCGCAGCCTATCGCTTCCCGACTCGGCCGGGTAGCGGCACGTGATGGCGACGCTCGCGGTCAGTCCAGCTCGGAACTTCCCGTTTGCGTCGGCGGCGCTGAGCCCGTCGCACCTTACCGAGCCCGAGACCAGGAGGTTGTCCGAGACGCTCAATCCGAGGCGGTCTCCCGAGAGGGAAACGGGACCCGCGGCGATCGCCCCGCCCTCGGGCACGGAGAGCGACTCGGCGGATACAGCGCCGCCGGACACGGAGAACCCGTCTCCAGATTCGACCGAAAGGGCGCCTGCCGTCAGCGTCATCTCCGCGCCCGCCCTGAGCGCGACATTGCGCAAGGCGCTCAGGTGGTAGTTGTGCTGGTTATCGAAGTACGCCTGGCTCTTGCTCTGGTTCCTTCCGCTCACCATCAGCGCATGGCCGCCCGTCAGGCAGCCCATCCCCACGCGCTGCGCGTTGCACTCGAACATGAGACTCGTCACGGCAACCTGCACGAAACCGTCGTTCTGCGCGACGCCATCGGTGGTGAAGAGGACGGAATCCTCCATGCCCCACTGGACAGCCCCTATCGGCTTCCCGCCGCTCGCCAGGGATCCGACCGGGTAGTTCTTGCCGTCGATGCGGAACACGACTCCCGACCCGTCGTGCCAGTACTTGAACTTCACCAGCAGCTGGCTTACTGCCGAGAACGTTCCGAACTCGTGCTCTCCCCGCTTGGTGATTTTGATGACCTTCACGTTCGACGTGGGAGAGGAATCGCATGTTCCCTCCCACTTCGTGTCGGAGGGAAGGTACATGGTCCGCATCGCGTCGCTGTTGACCATCACCATGTTGTCGGTGCCCATGTACACAGTGCCCGTGTCGCAGTCCGCCTTGAACACGGCCCGGTCCTCGTCCTTGACGGTAAAGCTCCCGGTCGTGATGTAGTCGGCGTCTATCCCGATCGCGTATATGCGCGAGAGGATGGCGTCGCCGCTCGCGTCCAGGCCCGTGGCGTAGGTCTCGCCGCCGTCGGCGCTGACCGCGATTCCGCCCGCGTTGATGCGCCACACGACTTTCGAGTCGGCGAGCGTGGGCTTGTCGTGCATGTAGTAGGTCGTCGAGCCGTCCGACCCCACCGCCTGCGAGGAGAAGAGCCCTTCGCTGTCGGCGAGCTTCTTGGTCAGCTCCTCCATGGCCTTCTCGCGCTCGGTGCGCTCCTCCTTGGCCGCCTTCCTGGCCTCTATGTAGGCCTTTGTCTCGGCGCTCGCGCCCCCTGCGCTGTTGCGGCGCGGGCTCTCCGCCCCGCATTCGGCGGACGCGTAGCCTCCGAGCTTGTAGCAGTACGAGGTCACGTAGGAGCGGTACTGCCGCCCCTTGGCGTCGATGAGCACGGCGGGGTCGCCCGGCTCCACGGTCGGGTCGCCGAGGCACGACGCCGAGAACGGCCTGAAGCGCATCCCGACCGTCCTCGCGGCGAGCGCCTGCGCCATCTCCCCGGCGCACCCGAACGGAACGAGCGGGTTGGCCTCGACGGCGATCACGTACCCCTCGGAGCCGGCGAGCACGGTCTCGCCGTCCTCCTCCGCGCCGTCCTTTGCCTTCACGCGCACGCCCGTCACCACCACGTCGTCGGTTGCGAGGGCGAGCGAGGACACCTTGTCTATCACGCAGAAGTCGCGCAAGGTGAACGCCCCGCCGTCGAGGTCGTCGCCCGAGGGCCATGCGAAAGACCCGCCGTCGGCTGCATCCCCGCTCGGGTAGGGGGATTCGGCTCCCTCGTCGAGCAGGCCCCCGTCGAGCCAGTCGTCGCCCTCGAACGGGGCGAGGTCGTACCAGCCGATCTCCAGGGCGCCCCACTCGTCGATCCTCGCCCAGTTGCCCGACATCTGCGCCGCGTAGGAAACCACGTCGCGCAGCGTGGTCGAGCCGTCGGATGCGAACTCCGCGGCGACCAGCGACGCGTTCGCGAACGTGGCGCTGGCGAGTCGCACGTCGGCCTTCTCGCACGCTGCCTGGACGACCTGCAGGAGCGTCATGGACGACGCAGGCCACGACAGCTCGCTCGCCTTCTCGAACCTGACCATGTTGTCCAGGCATTCGAGCTTTACGGTGTTGCCGTAGCTCGACGGCTGCTCCACGTTGAACACGCCTTTGCGCAGCCATTCGGTGCCGCCGCCCGCGAGGGGCACGCCGAGGGACGGCTCTATGACCGACCCCTCGAAGTCGAAGGCGTCGAACCTGCCGTCGATGTTGTTGAGCGTCACGTCGAGTTTGCCGGTGATGGCCGCCCCCATGTCGAAGGAGCCCGACGAGGACACGGCGGCGCTGAACGACATGCCGCCCATCATCACGTCGTCGCCTCCCAGCTCGACGACGCTCCCGTCGGCGAGGGTGAGCTTCGCCCTCACGGAGAGCTTCGAGTTGTTCGCCACGGCCTTCCTGGCCGCAATGCTTGAGCTGAGCATGCCGCTACCTTTCGATTATGTTGAACGAGAGCGTTGAGAACCTGATCTCGTCGTTGACGTTGTGCCAGCGCACCGGCGCGCTCCTGTCGCCCGCGTAGAAGCACCTGACCTCCGTCTGGTTGTCCATCGGGTCGAAGTAGCGCACGTAGAAGTACTCGGCGTTGAACGCCCTCAGGATCCACGACGCCACGTCGGCCGTCGGCTCCTTCCACGCCAGGTTGAGCTTGCGCTTCTGCGACGTGCGCATCTTGTACATGGTGTTCTCGCCGTCGTGGACGCGGCCTGCGTCCGACGAGGAGATGTCCTGCAGTCCCCATTCGAGGGTCGAGGGGTCGAGCGGCACGGGCTGCAGAGCGCTGGGCGTGTCGCCCACGTAGAGCATTGCCATGGGGCCTCCTATGCGAAGCTCGGCTGGATGACGCCTCGGCGGGCGAGTTTCGAGCTGCCGCGCCAGACGGCCTGCGCCAGCTCCTCGCCGTCGATGACGAGCGGTATGGTTATCTGCTGCTCCCCTCCCTGGGAGGAGGTTGCGCTGGCGCTCACGATGGCCTTGAACACGCCGGCGCTGATGCCGTCCACGATCTGCTGGTTGTTCGCCACGGCCGTCCTGCCGCCCATCCGTCCGACCATCTCCGGGCCGCTCTCGCGGGCGACGAACAGCTGCCCCTTGTCCACGAAGCCGCCGTTCGCGAAGTACGGGATCTGGGGCACGCTGATGTAGCTGAGCCATCCGAATGGCTTGACGCCCATCACGTCCAAGCCGCGCAGGCCGGAGATGATGTTGTTGTTGATGAAGTCGAACGGCATGGACACGGCCCTGTTCAGTCCTCCGACGAGGCTGTTGATGACCGTCTTGAAGCTCTGGAAGATGCCGTCGCGGAGGGTCCAGAAGCCGTTGGAGTTTCCGCTGAAGATGGAGCACACCGTGTCCCACGCGCCGCCGAGCGTGCTGCTTATCCAGTCGCCGATGGGGCCTATGCACGAGTATATCGAGTCCGAGAGCCACTCCGCCCAGCCGGCCGCCCCGGAGCACACGTCCTCCCAGCAGCTCGATATGGAGGCGCCTGCGTCGGAGAATATGCCCGCCCACGTGCCGACGGCAATATCCCAGGCCTGGCCCATCGTATCCATCGCCGACGTCGCCCAGGATGAGATGCCGTCCCACGTGCTGCCGCACCAACTTTGGAAATCGTCGAGGATTCCCGACCATGTGCCGCACGCGGATTCCCACGCGGTGGTGGCCGTCGTGCAGAACCCGTCCCACGCCTCGGCGACGTCCTCGCAGAACACGTCCCAGTTGCTCTTGATGTTGCCCGTCTCGAAGTCGAACGCGTCCGCCGAGTCGCCGAGCCCCGACTTGACGCGCTCCACCACGCCGTCGGCGCCGTAGAACGCGTCGTTGGCCGCGTCCTGCTCGGTTTGGGCGGTCTGGAGCGCCGCCTGGGCCACCGCGTCGTACTGTTCCTTGGTGATGTCGCCCATCTCAAGCGCCATGTTGGCGGCCTCCATCTGGGCGTCGTAGGTGTCCCACGCCGCGCGGACGCGCGCGTCGCGCTCCTCGATGGCCTTCTGCACGACCTCCTGCGCCGCGGAGAGCGCCGCCTCCTTGTTGTTGTGCTCCATCTTCGAGCGGATCGACTCAATCTCCGACGCGCTCGCTCCGCTCGTCTCGATGAGCGTGTCCTGCAGGCTCTTCTGGATGCGGGCGATCTCGTCGCACTCCTCCTGCGTGAGGTCGCGCTGCTCGCTTGCCGCGGTGCGGTAGATCTCGGTGATGCGGGAGGAGCCGTTGGTCACGTCGTCCACCTGCTGCGCGAACGCCTCGTCGGTGCGGGCCCTCATGGCCGCAATCGTCTCCTCGTCGCACACGCCCGCAAGGGCGTCGATGGCCGCGAGGTCCTCGTTGTGCTTGGCGTCGAGGTTGTTCACGATCGTGTCCCGCACGTCGGCGATGCGCTCGCCGATGAGCGTCACATCGTCCTCTGACACCACGTCGGACGAGAAGTCGCGGAGCTTGAGCAGGTCCATGGCGTCGTTCATGGAGTCGAGCGACGTGCCGAAGCGCTCGGCGGTCTCCTCGGAGACGCCTCCCAGGGCATCAACCTGCTGCACGCAGGGCTCGCTGGCCCAGCCGATGGCCCTGACGCCGAGGCTGATGCCCTCGAGCGCGAGCAGGAACGCCCCGAACGCCGGGTTCACGAAGCACGCCGCGACGCCGCCCACGGTGAGGGCAAGGTCTCCGAAATCCAGGTCGAGCGCATCGACCACGCCCATGAGGGCGCCGCCTATGTAGTCGCCCAGCTCCCCGAGCGCGGACAGAACGCCGTCCACCCAGGACATGTCGATGCCGAGCCCGCCGAGGAACTCCGCCCAGCCCTGGGCGACGTCGGAGAGCGTCTTGCCGAGGTCGGACAGGAACCCGGCCATGAACTCGAACGGGTTCGGGAGGTTCGCCAGCACGTCGCCTATGACCTTGAGGCCGTCGCGGAACTTCTCGCTGTTGGCGAGCAGGTCGGTGAAGCGCCACACGGCGACGCCCACACCGACGGCGATGAAGCCGAGGTTCTTCGCCAGCGCGGCGCCCATGCCGCCGAATCCGGCTGCGAGGTTCCCGAGCCCTATGCCGACGTTGCCGACGAGGTTGCCCAGCCTCACCCTGCCCGCGCTGGCGAGGTTGCTCGCGAGCCTGAACGCCGCCAGCTCCGCGTTGGCGAGCTTGCCCGCGAGCTTGCCCAGCCCGGAAATGAGGGACGGCGCCACCTTCCACGCCGCGATGCCCGCCCCTATGCCTGCGACGAACGGGCCGACGGTCTTGAGGGCCGACACCATCTTCTCCGCGATGCCGTCGCTGAGCTTGGTGATGTAGTCGTCGAGCCCGGCGAGGAAGTCGTAGGTCTCGAGGGGAAGGTCGAGCCCGCCGACCCCTCCGACTCCGGCGCCGCCGGCTCCGCCGCCCGAGCCGTTCGAGCCCTCCTCGGGAGGAGCCGCGAGCTTGTTCAGCTCGTCGAACCCCATGACGCTGTTCTTGAGCTCCTTGACCTTCTCGGCGGCCTTGTCGGCAGCTCCCCCGGCGTTGTCCAGGGAATCGGACAGGTCGTCCACCCCTCCGGTGGAGATGGCGCTCGTGTCGAGCGTCGAGTAGTCCACCTCGAACGAGGCGTCGATGCCGAAGAAGCTCGCGATGGTCTGGGCGAGCATTCGTATCGCCTTCGCGGCTGCGATCGCGTACGGGAGGATCGCGTTGATCATGGGGATGAGCAGCGAGCCGATCGCCCTCGCCGCGAGCGAGAGCTGGGCCTGGAGGACGCGCAGCTGGTTGGCGGGCGACGCGATCGTGCGCGCCATGTCGCCGTGGGTCTGCGTGACCTGCGTCATGATGAGGTAGTAGCGGAGCGCTACCTTCTCGGCCTGCGTCATCTGCTGCGTGGTGCCCTCGATGCCCAGCTTCGTCATCTCCAGGTTCATGCGGGCGTCGGACAGGTCCCAGCCCAGGCGCCGCAGCGGTTCGAGCTCTCCGGCCACGCCCGACTGGATCTTCAGCATGGCGTCGTTGACGTTGATGTTGTAGAACGATGCGATGTCGTATCCGAGCTGCGTCAGCTGCTGGCTCATGACGGCCGCCTTGTCGGCGGTCTCGCCCATGCCGGTGATGAGCGTCTGGAACACGCCCTGGTTGCGGGCCCAGTCGCCGAAGTCGATGCCCACGAGGTCCTGCACCTTCTGGCCGAACTCGGTCGCTGCCTGGGTGAACGAGCCCATGGAGGCCTCGAACAGGTTCATGTTCTCGATGTAGGTGTTGACCTGGTTGGTGCAGTAGGCCGCGGCGTGCGCGATGCCCTGCATCGCGACGCTGAGCGACCCGTAGGTGAGCAGGTTGCGCTTGGCGGCTGAGCCGACGGAGCCCATGCTCCGGTCGAGAGCCTGGTTGGACGACACGACCGTCCTGGTGGCCGCTGCGGCGGTGCGCATCGAGCGGGGCATCCCCGTGAAGGCCGTGTTCAGCCGCTGCGAAGCCGCCGCCAGCTGGTTCACCCTCGGGACGAGCAGGTCGAGCTGCTGCACGATGCGGCTCACGTCGAGCTCCTCGTAGGCGCGCAGCACGTCGGGGAGCTCCCGGAGCGCGTTCATGGCCTTGGTGATGCTCAGCCCTTCCAGCTCGCGCAGGGGCGCCACGGATTGCGCTATCCCCCCGAACCTGGCCGCGGCGTCCTGCGGCATAATCGCCGCAGCCTCGGCGATCGCCCTGAGCTGGTTGGCCACGGAGCTGCTCACCTTGAGGTCGGTGAGCGCCCTCACGGCCTGCAGCGACGAAAGGCGCTGCGCGGCGTCCGCGGGCATCTGCGATATGCCTGCTGCCGCAGAGGCCAGGTTCGCCCCGAGGTTCTTGGGCACTTTGATGTCCGAGAGCGCTGACAGGCTCCCTATGGAGCTGAGCGACGCGAGCTTCGACGCCGCGTCGGGCGGGAGCGCGGCGAGCGCGTCCGCGATCGCCTGCACGCCCTTGCCGACCGAGGCATCGACCTTCGCGTTGCCGAGCTCCCTCAGCCCCGACATGTCCATACCGGACACCGACGCCCTGAGCTTGCTCATCCCGTCGGCTATGCCGGCGAGCTTCGACGCGCTGCCCCCGATGCCGGTGCGGAGGCGGTCCATGGCGTCCGCGAGGGCGCCTATGTCGCTCGCGGCCGAGGACGCGTCGCTGCTGACCTCTATCGAGAGCTCGTCGATCGTGCCGTCTGCCATGTCGCCTCCTTCCCGTAGCTGCGAAAGAAGGCGGAGCCTCTCCTACCCCTTGCTGGAAGCCCGCTCGGCGAGCTTCTCGTTGGCCTTCTCGGCCATCGCCATGAACAGCGCCTTGTTGCGCTCCATGGCCTCCCTGCGCTTCTCCTCCTCCGTCATCGGCTTCTCGGCCATGCTCCCGAAGAGGGGCTTGCGCGGGTACTCGCGCGCCGACTTGGCCGCGAACGGGTTGATGGCGGGAGCCGCCGCGAGCAGCGCCTCGACCACGTAGTAGCCCGTCCTCCACTCGGCAGCGTAGGCGTTGTCCCGTCGGATGGACTCCGCCTCCCTGTAGGCTCCCGCGAGCCACGGCTCCCCATGCCAGAACTCCTCCGCGCCCATCCCTATCGCCAGGTAGGCGGGGAGGGCGGCGCGGAAGAGCTCCTCTGCGGTCCCGTATCGCTCGCCGTCGTCTGGCCGGTCGCCTACACCGCCGTCCAGCTGATCGCTTTTCCCTCTTCCGGCTCGCCGAGCAGGCTCTCGATGTTCTCGGAGTACATGCCCACCAGGGTTGCGTACAGCTCGCTCTTGTTCGGGATGCGGTCCATGATCGCCTCGACGGTCGCGGGCTTCATGCGCGGATGGTGCTTGAGGAACGCGCCGCGGAATATCGCGTCGAAGGCCGCCAGCTTGCCCTCCTGCACGTCGCGCATGGACAGCCCGTAGGTCTTCTCGGTGTTGAGGACCGTGCTCCGGTCGAACTCCATCGTGTAGGTCGTGCCCTCGTAGACGAGCTCGATTCGGCTCGCCGCCTCGTTTCGTTCTGCCATTGCGGAACCTCTCCTTTCTGCTACTCGCCCGACGTTCCCTCGTCGAGCTTAACCTCGCTGCTGGGGGCGATCGACACGCCCATGTCCTGCACGGCGCCGACGCCGCCGCCCTTCTTCCACACGGACAGCTGCCCGGTGAAGGCGAACTTGCCGAAGTCGCCGCTCGGGGTGACGACGTTCCCGGTCACGGTGCCGCCGAACCAGAGGGCGTAGTGCTCGTCCTTGCCGACGTGCCCGCTGAGCTTCTTGTAGTCCTCCAGCTTGTAGTTGCAGGTGAACTCCAGGCCGCCGCCCGTGTCGAGGATGTCGTTGATGTAGGTGTGCATCGCGTCGCTGAGCGTGGTGGTGTCCAGCGTCGGGGGCGCGCTGCCCAGGTCGGGGAACTCCTTGATGTCCACGAGCTTCGACCAGGTGGTCCCGTCGGTCGAGTTCATCAGGTAGGTCATGTACGTGTTGTGGGCCTGCTCTGCCATTTCCTTACCTCCAATACATGTTGCCTTGCTTGTCCACCAGCCCCGTGTACCTCCCGACGTATCGGTAGATGCTGGGGTCGGCGGCGTTGTCTATGGGCCTCGCCGTGAGGCGCTTCATGTTGTAGAGCCGCATCCTCTCGTCGATGATCGAGAGGATCGCCCTGCACTCCTGCTTCGCCCCGGACTGCGAGTTGCTGTAGACGTTCGCGGTCCAGATGATCGCGTTGGCGTTCTCGCCGCTGGACGAGTCGCGCCTGCCGTCCACCTCGGACGAGAACGTCTGCTCGATGAACACGGCCGGGAACATGGGCGGCGTCAGCACGTGCTCGTTGGACACGTAGGCGTCGGGGAACTCTGCGAGCACGAGCCGTGCGAGCTCGTCGTAGAGGCTCGCCTCGATGTCGATCACGTCCCGAACACCTCCCTCGCCACCGAGAGCACCGACTGGCGCATCTCCTCGGCCGCAGTCGCCATGAACGCGTTGGCCGTCTGGCCCCGCGTGCTGCGGACGTTGCCGTCCGCGTCCCGGTAGAACCACCGGGTGGGGTCGTCCGGGTCGTGCGCCGCGGGCGTCCTGCGCTCGTCGTATCCCCACGATGCCGGCAGGCTGCCAGGATAGGTGCCCTGCCCGACGACGCCCGTGCCGAACTCCACGAACGCCGCGTACTCGCCGTCGCACACCACGAGGAACTCGGACGGGCCTTCCTGCTCGTAGCGGATGGTGCCGGCGAGGGCGCCCGTGTCCTTGCGGACCGTCGCCACAGCGGCCTCCACGCCTATCGCGGCAAGCTCCTCGCAGAGGCGGGAGCACTTGCCTTCGAGCGACTCGGCGTAGGACCGCACCTTCGCCGCCGCCTGCGCAACGGACGACTCGAAGAGCCTCATGCGCACCCTCACGGCCGCACCTCCACACGCTTGGCCGCGATGACCGTGAAGTCCCCGTGCCGGGCGACCTTCTTGACCACGTGGTCGTGGGGGCCGTCGTCGGGCGGCGAGTCTATCCAGAGCACGTCGGCCTCGCCAACGTCGAACAGCGGGTCGTCCACGGTGAGCTGGCGGTCGTAGTCGAGCTTCACGCCGAAGTACGCTCCGTCGGCCCTGCCGGTCGGCATCGTCGCTGTCGCCAGGAACCCTTCCGGGTCCGAGCGCTCGACGATGTTCTTCCCCGTGAGCCTGCCGTCGGCCTCCTCGGGCACGACCCGCTCGAAGCGGGCGATGTGGACGGCCCGGCGGTCTCGGTCGATGCTCCTCATCGGGGCACCCCCGCCTGCGGCACGATTCCGGAGAGGTAGCTCAGGGGGATGCCGGCCGACTCGTAGCTGCGGGACACGCCGCTCTCGGTGTGGGAGGTCTCCCCCTCCGCCCCACGGCGGTTGACCAGGTAGACGGCTATCGCGACCGTCTGGCGATGCAGGCGCTCCGGAACGTCCTCCCAGCCCGCCTCGGGGGCGAACGGCCACATGCGCGACACGACCTCCCCCTTCGCGAGCTCCAGGTAGTGCGGGGCGAAGCGCGACAGGCGCGCGTCGTCCACCAGCAGCTCCACCTCGGCCAGCATCTCCTCGTCGGTCATGGGTGCCGCCTAGGCCTCGTGACCGGGGGTCGTCATCTTGCCGATGAGGATGCCGCGGGCGTCCGGGTAGGCCATCTGCCAGTTCGCCTTCGCGAACAGCTGGTCGTTCGTGGGAGACTCGCCCATCTTGGTAGGAGCCTTGAAGCTCATCCCGTTGGGGTGGATGGTCTCGCGGCGGCGGGTCCCGATGAAATCCATGCCGCCGTTCGCCACCGGGTCGCGCCAGAACTCGACGGGGTGCTCCACCGGGGCGGACGCATGGCGCAGCGCTCCGACGCCGTACAGGTAGGTGTCGTAGGTCTTCGCCCCGCCCTCGGCGACCGTGGCCGGCATCGTGTCGTCGATGAGGCAGGTGATGCCGTTGACGTTGATGGTGCGCACCTCGGTCGTCATGCCGTTGGCGTCGGTGTAGCGGAGGAAGTTCGACCGGTTGAGGTCCTCGAACTCCTGGGCTACCGCCGAGTGCATGATAGCCATGACGATGAGGCCCTTGCGGTCGCCCCAGATCTCCTGGCACACGTCGGACAGGGTGTTCTCGTCGAGCTTGGCCTTGGCGACCGCGTTTGCCGCCATGTCGGCCACGCCGAGAACGCCGTTGCTGATGCCGAGAATGTTCTTCTGGGTCCGGCGCTGGTAGAACGGGGAGATGCGGCTCGCAATGTGGGCCATGGGCTTCGCGGTGGTGAAGTCGGACACGAACTGCGGCGCCTTCCACGCCTTCATGCGTCCGAACACAACGCCGGTCTGGGACGCGCCGCTGCTCTCGCTGGCGGTCATGTCGGTCTTGCCGTCGTAGTTGTCCTCTTCCTCGTCCGCGAGGTCGTTGAAGAACGGGATGGTGAACAGGTTGGACCCGTTCGCGATGAGGGATGCGATGTAGGCGTCCTCGACCATGGCGCCGCTAGACACCATCGCGTTGCGGTACAGGTCAGGCACCTGTCCCCATTCGAGCGCGAAGATCTCCTCGTCGAAGGGGTACTGGGTGTTTCCGATGGTAAGCGTTCCGGGCATCTTTGCCTCCTAACTAGTCTTTCTTCAGGCGGGAGATGATCGAGTGGTCCGTCTGCTTCAGGGCGATCTGCTGCTCGTACGGGAGCTTCAGGAAATCGGAGACGGTCTTCGGAACGGAATCCGCCCCGTCGTCTCCCTGCAGCTTCGGGTTGTCCTTGAGCAGGGCATCGCGGGTTGACTTCTCCACGGCCTCGCGCTGCTTGGCAACCATGCTGACGAGCAGGTTCGCCCCCGCACGCGTCTTCTCCGCATCGTCGCAGACGACCTGCTTGACCAGCTCGTCGATTGACTCGGCGTCGAAGCATCCGGCCGATACGAATATCTCCCTCGCGTCGAGGCCGTTGGACTTGAGCAGGAACTCCCGCTCGCGCGCCTCTGCGGCCTTCTCTCGCTGGGCGATGCGCTCCTCTTCGGTCATGCCCTCCTCGATCCGCGCGTTGGCCTCTTCGAGCGCGGCCTTGAGCAGCGCCTCGCTGCTCTTCGCGTCCCCCAGGGACGCTTCGGCCTCGCCGAGCTTCGACTCGGCTTCGCTGAGGCGGCGCTTGAGCGGGTTGAGCTCGGAGCCGACCTTGTTGAGGATCGCGTCGATGTCGTCCTCGGTGGCGTTGGGGAAGATCTCCCGGACTTCTTCTCTCTTCATCTGCTACCTTTCGGTTGACGCCTGTTGTTCACGCGGACGGCTCCGCCGCTTTCTCGTGGCCGCTCGCGCGGCCGTATCGCTCACGCGGCGCTACGCCGCGGTGTCGCCTTCCTGGGGCACGCCCGCCTGCGGCCCCTCGGCCGACCCGACGGGCTCGGCATCGTCGCGACCGGGCGCCGGGGGCACGACGGGCGCGTTGTCCTCGGCCCACTCCGCCGACTGCTTGTACGCGGCATCCGGGTCCGTGAAGAGGCCGCACGATTGGAACGCGAGCTGCGGATGGATCTTCCCCGTCTGCAGCATCGTGGTCAGCACCTGGGACTTGACCAGGATGTTCTCGTAGTTGCGCCTGTTGAAGGCCAGCTCGATGTCGCGTATGCGCAGGTCGAGGTCAGTAGCGGAGCTCTGCCGGCATATCGACAGGACCACCCGCAGGAACTGGCGCTCGGAGCGCTTGAACTGCAGCTCGTAGCTCTTCGCGTGGCTCTCGGCGAGCGTCCAGCCGTCCCGCAGCAGCACTGCCGCCCCGGTGTCGGAGGACGAGCCGGACACGCCGTTCCTGTTGGGCATGCCGCAGATGTTCACGACGCTCTGGTAGAGGTCCTCCTTGACGGTCTGCGTGCCCGTCTGGTCGAGCGGGCTGTTGAGCATCTCGATGGACGCCTTGACGTTCGGGTCCAGGCTCCTTATCTTCACGGCGCCCTTCTCGCGCATCGCGTCGTACGACTCGGCGTCGATGCCGCAGTCCTTGAAGACCATGAGGGACTGGACGACCTGCTCGATGTCGTCCACCCGGTCCGACTCTATGGTGTTGATGGCGTCCAGGAGGGGGATCACCGGCTCGAACACGCCCATGCGCGCGTTGTTGAGGCGGTACTCGACGATGGGGACGCTCCCGTAGGTGTGCCCCTTCTTATCGACGACCTCGCTGCCGCAGACCTTGAACCACATCTTGTCGGTGTAGACGTTGTAGACGGGCTTCTCCGACGCCGAGTCGTACCCGAGCCAGAACGCCATGAGCGGGCGGTGGTGGTACTGCGCGGAGCACACGACGCAGGTGACGCGCGGGTCGAGCGTGTACACCTCGAAGGGGGCACCGCCGTCCTCGACGTCGTGCGCCGTGTCGGCCTCGGCCATGCGGTAGCCGATCCCGCCCACGCACATCCACTCGAACAGGTCGCGGTCGCAGGACGCCTTGTCCTCTGCGAACATCATCGTGTTCAGCTCGTTCACGGAGCCCAGCCGCTCGTCGTACGCCTTCTCGTCCCCGTCGCTCTGCATGCGGCACGTGTACTGCATCGGCTCGGAGAGCTGGTAGCCGATCTTGAAGGCTACGATCTCCTGGGCGTGGTTCTCCACGATCCGGTTGTCGATCTCGGGGCGGACCTCCTTCTTGCGGCGGAGGATGCGCTGGTCGCCCTTGTAGTACCGCCACAGTGCGCTTATCTGCGCCGAGTTGAGGCCGAACGCGGGAAGCGCCTCTTCGAGCGCCTCGACGACGTTCGACTCGTCGATGCGGCCGAAGCGCGTCATGACGCGGGCGCGGCCGAGGAAGAGGGGCGCGCCCTCGACGTTGCCTTCCATGCTCGCAGCTTCTTCCACCGTGCAGCCTTCCTCGCCCTGCGGGCGCATGAGGGGACGCGACGGCCCGAGGTTGAGCCCGCCGGGGTCTTGCGGCACGGGCCGTCGCGGCGGAGAGGGTCCGCCTCGGCGTATCCTGACGGCGGGCGCCGTCCGTGTAAACGGCTCGGCGAAGTGGGGCGCATAGATGCGCTTCGGGGCGCTGTGATGCGGCTAGAACGGCCTGTCCATCGGCTCGACCGAGGCGGAGATAATGCCCGACGCGAAGCGCTTGTACATCGACATGGCGTCGGGGGCGTCGTCGTGCTTGTTCCGCCCCTCCGTCGTGTACCGCGTGAGCATCCCCATGAACATCGCGTACTCCTCGCTCGGCGGCTCGGAGCGGAAGTAGCAGTGCTCCTTCACCCACGCGGAATCGACGAGGATGCGCGTCTCCTTGTTCTCGGTGGAGAACTTCTTGCGGATCTCCACGCTGTGCCCGGCCTCGCGGCACCGCTGGGCCACGGAGTCTGCGACGCGGCCTCCCGCGCTGTTCGATTCGAACTGCGCTATGCCGACGCCGTTGCGCACGAGCGCGGCGGCGAGCTTTGGCTCGACCACCTCGGGCAGCGAGTTGTCGCACACCACGTCGTGTATGTAGTGGCGGTCGCCGTACACGTAGCCTATCGGCTCCACGGCGTAGTCAGCGCCCCTGTCCTTGGTGTCGCACACGGCGATCACGCCGTCCGGCTCCCCCTCGGGCAGCTCGTCGTAGAACTTCAGCTCGGACTCGGGGAACATGAGGCCGTCTATCCAGTACGGGGCGCCCATGTACTTCGCCCACCACGAGTCGGCCGCGCCGGCCTCCTCCAGCTTGCGCCTGACGTTCTCGTAGTAGAAGGTGTCGAAGCCGGTGCCGAACTTGTACTCGAAGTTGGACCTGCCCCACGGATGCTCGACCACCACCGTGCCGTCGCCGAGGTCCTCCGACACGAACGCGTGCCTGTCCTCCGCCTCCCGCCTGCCCATGACCTCGCTCCACGGCACGCCGTCGAGGGCCGGTATCACGATGGTCCTGCAGCGCCTGCTGCCGGCGTTCGACTCGACCACGCGGCCGATCACGTCGTTGGGCACCCACCGCGTCCCCACGTGCACCTCCTTGGCGCCGGACAGCTTTCGGTCGAAAAGCTGGCTGAGGTAGGCGTCGTAGAGCTTGTCCATGCGGTCGGCCGACAGCGCCTCCTCGCGGTCCGACACCATGTCGTCGCAGTAGAGCAGACCGTTGTGGCCCACCTCCACGGCGCCCGTGAGCGTACCCTTGACGGCGCGGCACGTGAGCGTCGGGAAGCGCCCCTCGCGCACAAGGCTCACAGTCTCCTCCGCCATGGAGCTGCCCACCATCCGCGCGTCGGGGAACACCTCGCGGAACCGGTAGGTGTAGGCGTCCGAGATTATGCCGAGCGCCTCCATGTGGAAGTTCTTGGTCAGCTTGTCCGAATGGCCGCTCATGACGTTCGCGTCCAGGGGGTGGCGCCCCATCTGCCACGTCACCGCGAAGATGCCCGTCGTGGACTTGCCGACGCGCGGAGGGAGCGACACCGTGAGCACGTCCAGCAGGTCGTCGGCGAGGTCCTGGAACCCCTCGCACACGGGCATCAGCACGTCGCGCCTGGGTAGCCAGAACTGCTTGGACGGATCGCGGTTCCACTCGGTGAAGAGCATGTAGCAGTCGAGGTCGAACGGCGCGTTGAGCCTCAGGATGCCCTCCACGCAGCGCAGGACCTCCTCGGCCTCGGCGAGGTCGCCGCCCGCCCTCACCACGGCGTCCGACGCCAGCTCGTAGAAGCGCCGCGCGTACGCGGACTCGACGACGGGCTCCTCCCGGGCCATGATGGTCAGCATCGCCAGGGCGTCGCGGAACGGCTCCGCGGACGACGATGACGCCGCGTCCCTCGCCACCTGGTCGAGCACGAGCTGCGCCCTGCGCGCCCGCGCGATGCCGGATTCTGCCATAGGAAACCTCCCGAAGACGACGAAAGACCCCGCCGAACGTATTCGGCGGAGCCTCTCCCATGTCGTCCCCGGGGCGCCAGCCCCTCGAATCCCTACCCTCGCACGCGCCAGCCCTTCGCTCCCGACGGGAGCTTCGCCGACACCTCGGCAGCGCCGCACGAGCCGCACCTATCGGCCGGCACCTTGCGGTACCTGCGCATCCTCAGGTACATGACCGTGAGCACCACGGCCGCGACCAGGCACACCGCCATCATCGCCACGGCGGTACCGTACGCGGCGGCGGTCGTGTACGGCTCAGCCATCTTCCAGAAGCCCCTGACAAGCACCAGCGCGAGGCAGACCAGGTAGAGCAATCCGAGCGGCACCTTGTACACGGGCCTCGCCATTACCTCGACGCGCTCGCGCGCGCCGCCGCATCCGCATGAAGCCATACCGTCCCCCTATCTCGAAGCGAACCCTGCGCGTATTATACGTCCCTTCGGCCTCGGCGACCGCGGGGGCTCCCCGTACTCGAGGATCAGCCGCCTGCGGATGCCGTGGAGGAAGCTCTCCCGCGGCGCGTCGGGCGGGCACAGCGCGACGGTGGCCGCTGCGACCTCGCGAGGGTCGTTCGCGGGCCAGCCCACACGTGCCGCTGCAGGCGAGGTCACGGTCGCGACGCGTCCGCAGCGCGTGCAGGCCTCGTAGCCGGTGTTCGGGTCGAGCGACGGCAGCACGACCGCCGTCCCTTCGAGGCACTCCGGGCAGAGGCGCCTGCGCGAGGCGAGGTGCTGCAGGTATGGGTTAAGCAACGGCATGGGACAGCCTCCCGTCCTTGAGCATGTTGGACACCGTGCCGACGCTGCACCCGAGCACCGACGCCGCAGCCGCCCTGCCGCCCGACGCGTAAGCCAGCGCGGCCGAGGCGAGCACGTCCGCAGGATACTCGACCTTCGACCGCCCCTTGTACGCGCCGCGGGCCTTGGCGATGGCGATGCCCTCGGCCTGCCGCTGGAGGTTCTTCTTGCGCTCCGCCTCGGCGACGTACGACAGCAGCGACAGCAACATGTCCTCGACAACCTTGCCCACGTCCCCCATGGCTCTCATGGCGGCGCTGTCCATGAACTCTATGTCCAGGCACGAGATGTCGCATCCGACCTCCCGCGTTATGCGCTTCCACTCGGACGTGACCATATCGTAGCTCCTTCCGAGGCGGTCGAGCGAGTCGATGACGATGCGGTCGCCCTCTGCGATGGCCGCCATCAGCCTCGCCCACTCGGGGCGGTCCATGTCCCTTCCGCTGCACCTGTCCACGAACAGCGCGTCGTCGCCTATGCCGAGCGAGCGCATCTTCACGAGCTGGCGCGCCACGTTCTGGTCGGCAGTGGACACGCGGACGTACCCGTAGATCATCGCCCTTCGCCCCCTATGGTGCGGGAGCCGTTCGGAAGCCTGGAGCCAACGGGCACCGCGACGAGCTCGTAGCCTAGCGCAGACAGCGCGTCCGCGAGGAAGCCGGCCTTCAGGTCAACGGCCCTCATCCTGTGGTTCATGGCCTGCGGGGTGAAGCCGAGCTTGGCCCCCAGCTTGTTCTGGCTCCACACGGGCGACTCCTCGATGAGGTCCCGCAAAACATCCTTGGCGTCCATACCTCTCCTTTCGACCAGGCGAGTTTAGCACTTAGTGTATTTTGTTGTCAACAAAAATGTTTATTACTATCGGTTTTTATTTTTCTCGGCTGTTCAAAGCACTTACCTCCCTAGATCATTCGTGGACTATTTACCCCCGGGGGGTATCCATCCGGGACGGTCCGCCATCTCGCACACGATCCAGGGCGGGTAAATAGGGCACGCCCTAATTGTGAGGCTATTGTATAGCCAAAAATGGATACAGATAATCATTGACGCATAGCCAAAAACGGCTATAGTGCAACGTGTAAACAAAACCGGCTATATCATAAGGAGGGCACAACATGGGCAACACGGTAACGCTAACGATCGGCTGCAACGTGGGCGGCACGCCCACCCACGACCCCGCGCACGTGGTGGAGACGGCCGGGCGCGTCCTGGGCGTGGAGGCCATGACGGCATACCGGTGCGCCGGGTGGTGGAGGGGCGAGGCCGAAACGTCAATCAGGGTGGAGGTGTGCGCGCTGCAGGACGACGAGGCCGCCGCGATCCTCGACAAGGTGCCCGCCCTGGCGGCGGCCCTGGACCAAGAGGAAATCATGGTGGAGAGGCGCCCGGACAGCGTGGCGTTCATCCCGCGCGCCACAGACGAAGCCGCGGAAATAGCGTAACGACGGGAAACCGAAGGGAAGGAGAAACGAAATGATGACCTGGGAAGACTACTTGGACGAGGTAGCAGCCGACGCGCGCGAGTGCATCGAGGAGGAATATAGCAATTGTCGGGATTGGGACGAGATGAGCGAATTGCTGTTTGTTTCGGACCATGTTACCGGCAACGGGTCCGGCTCTTATACGTTCTCGCGGGCGCAAGCCGCCGAAAACGTGGGCGGGATCGTGTTCGACCTGGACGTGTTGGAGCTGTTCCGCTCGTACGGGTACGACCATGTGCCCGTGGAGGAGGCCCCCGAGGCCGTGGACGTCATAGCCCGTTGCCTGGCCCTCGGCGAGGTGTCCGGGGCGCTTGAAAGCATTTTCGACGGGCTGAAAAGCGGTCGAGCCTGGGCGTGCACGGACTGCAGCACCGGGACGGGCGGCGTGAGCGTGCCGCTGGATCAGCTCGACGACGGCACGTTTTACTGCCCGGTGTGCCGGTGCAGCTACCACCGGGACCCGGGCGACTGGGGGGCGTACCAGATCGATGACGGCGAAGCCGTGGCGCGCTTCGCGGTCCTGGACAGCCTGGGCGCGCCGTCTTGCGGATGCGAGGCGCATGTATTCGCCGACGAGACGGGCCTGATCGACTACCTCGACGCAAACCCCGACGTGAGCGCCCGACTCGCCGACGGCTACGCCCGGACCGTCGAGCTGTAACCAACGACCACGCCGCCCTGGGCAACCGGGGCGGCCCGCCTGGAAGGAGAAACGACTATGGCAACCTGCAA
The DNA here is from genome assembly GCA_910575165.1 of Eggerthellaceae bacterium. GTDB lineage: Bacteria > Actinomycetota > Coriobacteriia > Coriobacteriales > Eggerthellaceae > Xiamenia > Xiamenia aquisgranensis. Next base: position 238,946 of record CAJTDS010000001.1, on the reverse strand, counting down.
TTTCCGCGAAACCCCGAATTTCCCGCTGTAGGCGATAGCTGATGACGCCTTCGAGGACGAGGGCGGCGGCTACGACCCGGACGCTTGCGCCGACTGGCACGCCTACGCCCTGGAGCTCGTGGCCCAGCTAAACAACGAAATGCCATTCCACACGGCAAAGCTCGTCAGCGGGTACTATAGCGGCGTGCAACTGCTTATAGAGGCCGACGAGGACCCCGAAAGCCTGGACAACGACGAGACGCAATACTATTTCGGCATGTGCCGATCCGCGGCCGTGCGCGCGTACCGCCGCGAGGTCCGACGCGTAAACAAAACTCTCGACCGCTTGGCGCCCGAATACGGGTTTGCAAAATACGCCGTCGCCGCGCGATTCGGCAACGACGAAACCTGGTACACTGTCGTTAACGGTTAAGGAGGTGGCGAAATGCTCGAAATACTGTTCTGTCTGGCAATATTCCCGGTACTGTTCATCATCAATCTTCTTCGCATGCAGTAACTGACCACGGGCCCGCTTCTGCGGGCCTTCTTCTTCCCGTAACGCAAAAACGCCCCCGGCATGCCGGGGGCGTTCTCGTTTCACGGGATTCTTCTAGCCGTTCTAATCGATTCTAAACCCGTGTTTTACTCGTTTGCTATAAGGGACTCGAACGAGATTAAAACACGGCCTTATTTCGGCTAAAAACGCCTTCAAACGACGTTTCGCCGCGCGTCGCCTTGCGCCTTCGCGCCCGCAAGCCCGGCACGGGGCCCGCGGGGCGGTTCGCGAAGCCGGACGGCACGCCCCGCGCATGAGCCGCGGATCGACGGCGGCGCCGGGCCGCGCACCGGGTGCGAGCGGCGCCCAGGGCGCGCGTGCCGAAAGCGGGAGCGCACTGCGCCTGCGTGCGGGCCCGGGAAAGTCGGAAAGTCGCAAGGGCGAAAGTCGGAACGCCCGAAAGTCGGAAAGTCGCAAGGCCGAAAGTCGCTAGCCCGCGTCCACGACATCCTCGACGACGGCTTCGAGCGCCGGCGCCTCCCTCCCGACCCTGAGGGCGTACTTCGCGGCAACCTCGTCGGGGTCGGGCAGGTCGCGGCGGTCGTCCTCCCGGCGCTGGATGCGCACGGTCTGATCCTCGTATCCGAAGTAGTTCTTCCCGAGGAAGAGCCACTTGACGGGGTTGCCCTTCTCCTCGACCAGGTAGGTCTCCCAGGAAACCTGCAGAAAGTTGTAGGCTTTTTGCACCACGTCCCTGCACGAGGGCGTTATCTGGTGCCACCCGTCGTACTTCGGATGCCCCGTGCCGAGCCCCCAGAGCACCCGCCTGTCCATGCACAGCGCGGCGGCGAGCCCGTTGACCATCGGCCTTATCCCGAGCTCGTCGCACAGCCCCAGGAACTCCATCACCCTGCCCCTCACCGACGCCTCGTCGCGCCAGTCTGGCGGCTCCATCCCCATGAGCGCCATGCCGAACCTCATCACCCGCGAGTTGACCGCCGCGTCCACGCCGGACGGGTCGGACCCCCGCAGCACCGGGTTGCTCTCCCTGGGCACGCCGCTCCCGCGCCTGCCCCCGCTTCCCTTGCCTCCCATAGGCAAGCTCCTTCCTAAGCAAGGGTGTGAGGATAGGTCAGGTACGCAAGTGACGTTTCAGTGCAATACTCTTTATATATATATACTATTTATATTATTCCTATCTATATACAAGTATAAGAATAACAATCACTTCGTTCACTGATGATAGTATATATGCAGATGGTCACTTGAATTTCAAAGTGACTAATCCCCTGAAAGCTGCACTATCCCTTCCCTATCTTTCACTCCTTTTTTTGTTACTGTAAGTAAATTATGAGGCCTCCGCCGCATTCCGTGCCTTCTCCGCCGTCGTCAGTGACTTTCGGAGTGACGTTTCTCGCATCGCCCGACGATTCGTCGCCCGGCGTCGATTCCGAAGCTTCGCGGGCCTCCTTCGCCTCACCGTCGCCGGCAGCGCGTTCGATGATCCGCTCGGCCTCGTCCACAGGCGACGCTATCTCCATGCCGAGCCAGTACTGCCTGCCGTTGCTCTTCTTCTTCCCGATGCCGAACGGGCGCAGCTCCTCGGCGAAGGCCTGCTGGCTCATGGGCGCGTCGCCGAGCAGCTTCTCGCAGAACTCCGCGTACAGCTCGCGCACCTCCTTGACGCCGCACCGCGCCCCCGCCCTGATACGGCAGTGCTTGCGCAGGAAGCGCACGGCGCTGGTGCCGGCGGTGTCGGCGTAGTCGTCGGTGGCGCGCTGCACCGCCTCCGGCTCGTCGAGGCCCCTCTCCTTCCATTCCCGGTAGCCCTCGAGCAGCCAGAGCATCGCCGTGTGCCTGCCCGCCTCGGTGGCGAACCTCTTCTTGAGCGAGGGGTCGCGCTCCTCCGGGGCGAAGTGCCTGTCGAAGGGGATGACGCGGATGCGCCCGCCCTCGAACACCGAGTCGTCGCTCACGCTCGGCAGGTTGTTCACGTTCATCCAGATCGTGCACTGCGGCACGAACTCGAACTGCGCCCCGTACTTGCGCGACGTCGATTGGGTCGAGCAGGCCGTGAGGTCCTTGACCTTGCCCTCGTCGAGCACCATGCCCTTGGGCGGCTCGGCGAGCGTGACGAGCCGCTTTCCGACGAGCGACGCGAGCGCCTCGTCCGGGCCCGAGCCCTCCCCGCGCCTGCGCGAGAGGAACGTGCGCTCGGCCGTGCCGGCGTACTCCCCCATCGCCCCCTTCACCGATTCGAGCAGCGTGTCCTTGCCGTTGCGCGTCGTCGGCCCGTAGGCGACGAACATGCACTCCTCGGGGTTGCCGCCGAGCATCGAGTAGCCGAGCGCCCGCTGCAGGTACCCGGCGAGGTCCGCGTCGCCGCAGCACACCTCCAGGACGAACTCCTCCCAGCGCGGGTCGGGGTCGAGGTCGAGGTCGCGCGAGAACACGCAGGATGGGATCCCCGCAGCCTGCTTCGTGACGTTGAACATCTCGGCGGGCGAGTCGTCCGCCAGCTCGTTGTACCCGTCGCGGGACCATTTCTCGGCGACCAGCTCCCCGTCGTCGAGGTCCATGACCCCGTACGGCGTGCCCATCACGGTCGGCTCGGTGTCCAGCTCCTCCGGCTCCACCCTCAGGCGGTTCTTGGCGGTCCGCACGGCCCCGGCCACCCTGGCCGAGTTGCCGCCGCCCTCCGCCCGCCTCGCCATCCCCAGCGCGGCCTTGCGCGCGGCCTTGTCCGCGCCCGCCGCCCGCCGCGCCTGGGAGAGCGCCCAGATGCGGCGCATCCTGTGCAGGTGCTCCACCTCGGCGTACAGCTCCGACTCGCCCTGCGACAGCGACAGCATGTCCGGCCAGCGGAACGACACGGTGCATCCGAGCGCGGCGCACCACCCCGTCTTAGGCCGCAGCAGCGCCAGCTCGCGCACCAGCTCGTCGTCGTTGTCCGGCAGGCGGTTCGCCAGCGGGTCCACCTCGTCGAGCATGCGCAGCGCCGCCGCGTCCATGCCCCTCCACACCGTGCCGTCGTCAAGCTCGTAGGGCGTCGTCGCCCATTCCGTCCCCGCCATCTACGTCCTCCTTCCTCAGCTCGTCCGGCAGCGCCTCGCGCCGTACGCGCGCTGGCGCCGCCTCCGTCCTAACGTGCCGCGCCGTGCCGTCCGGCCCGACCGCGTACACCCTCGTCTCGCCGGGCCTCGCCCAGGCGGGCGGCGCGCCGCTCATGGCCTGCGCGGGCATGCGCGGCGGGTACCTCACGCTGGAGCTGTGCATCCCGCGCCTCCTTCTCCCGCGGCCGCGCCGTAGTAGCCCATCTCCCTGTTCTTTCGCTCAACGGCGTCTCGCAGCATCTCCACCTCGGTCTCGCTGAACTCCATGCGCAGCACGGTCTCGGCGGCATGTATCACGTCCATCAGCTCCATGCCGTAGGCGTCGCGCGCCTCGACAACGTTTTCCAGCGCCCAGCCACCGCTGCAGTACAAGGCGGTTTCGATGCTCCAGTCGTTGTGCGCATCGTAGGCCTCCGAGCACTCTTCGAGCACCTTCGCGAGCTGCTTGCGCGATCCGACCTTGTTCCGATGTCTAATCTCAGGGAACCTGTAGAACCCGTTCATCGCCTCACCCCTTTCAGCGTGCCGCACGCCGTGCATGCTGCTACAATCCCGACGCGTCTCCGCGTCTTATCTGTCGATTCGATTACCCACACGACATCTGCGTAGCCGGCGATCGCCACCTCTTCGAGCACGCCTCCGCACACCGCGCACCTTTCCGGCTTTCCCGCGAAGACCGGCGAGAAGTCACGGCACTCCTCATCGTCATCGGTCACATCCATGCTGATGCACGGCCCATAGTCGTCTGTTTCGATGCTCCACTCGCACATCTTGCAGTATTCGGCCATCTACCCCACCACCTTCGCTCTGCAGTTGGCACAATACGGAGGCGTGATCCAATGTTGCGCATCGGCTATGCATTCCTTGTTTATGAACACGCCGCACTCCGAGCAGAACCATCCGCCGACTCCGGCCTTCAAGTGGCACGTGCGCTCGGCGCGTGCGTTCCAGAACTCGGCAACATGCGCAATGTCCCAGTTGTCGAACACGAGGCCCTGATCGAAGGCCTCTTCCTGCTTATTGCTCATGGGTATGCAGATAGTGACGCCGCATGCATCGCACTTGATCACGTTGTCGACCCCCTGCTGATGGACGCTGCCGCCGCAGAACGGGCACGGCTTCAGCTCATTCGTCATCGTCGGCCTCCTCCCACTTCTCGCCACGGCACGGCATGTAGCCGTCCTCGTACCAGTCAACGCGGGTACCGACGGCATTGCACCACCAGCCGCCCTCGTCGCCGTACTCCATGCGGAAGTCGCGCGGCACCCACCGGCTGCACGTCCTGCAGCTCTTCTCTTCGCTCATCTCCCGCACACCTTCTTAGTGCGTCGAACGAGGTCGAGCTTCATGGCACTCATGCACTCGCCGACCCCGTACCGATCTGCCGGTCTTTTCCCGCCGACCTTTGCGGGGCAGTCCGTGCATAGCACACCTTCGCATCCCCAGTACGCGGTCATCCTCTTCCTCGCGTCCTCCCTGATACGCTCCATGCTGTCTTGGCGCTCCCACGACAGCTCTCCCGGCTCGAACGGGTAGACGATCTCGTTGCCGTCGGCGTCCGTCGTGGTGTAGTCGGTCATGATGTGGCCGTCACGCACGTAGCGGACGGTCACGCGATCGCCGCCGAACAACAGCTTGTCGCCGGGCATGGCGGCCCTGCCCTCGATCACCGCGAAGCGCGGCTCGAAGCACCGGGCGATGTACTCGTCCACCAGCTCGAAGGGCTCGCGCTCGGGCCATCCTCGCTCCGCCGACATCCCCGCGAAGTAGGCGGCAACGCCGTCCTCCCGGGCCTTCTCCACCTCTTCCTCCGCCATATCCGCAAGTATGCAGCGCCATGCAGCGCAATCGCCGTAGCAATCATCGTTGCCGATGTTCGTCAGCTTTTTACACAGTTCGCAGCTGTTATATTCCTCATCGGCCCATTGCCGCAGTATCTGCGCCGGCGTTTTCCTCTCGTCACTCATAGAGCGCCTCCCTCCGTATTCCCGTCCCGCAGCCTCTCCGCGCGGGCGACCTCCCTGTGCCACGGCCTCACGTCGCGGCCGTCGCAGCACCTCACGCACTGCACGCGCCATTTGCGGCCGTTCTCCGGGCGCCTCAGCTTCTCGAAGAACCCGTACCCCGTGGGCACGCGGCATCCGCACTTGTAGCAGTAGCCGGGGAACCTGTTCCTCATAGCAGCTCCTCCTCGATCTCCGCCAACATGCGGGCGAGCCTCGCCGCGGTCTCCGCGGCGTCGGACACGCGCCCGTCGCTGGCCATCCCCCGCATACCCTTCGCTATGCCAGCCGCATAGGAGCGCCTGCACAGGTCGAGCACCGTGCAGAGCATCGCCGTGTCGCACGGCTCCCGTCGTATCCGGTTGCGCCCAAGGTAGGCGTGCGCCCTGTCCTGCGGCCTCACGTCTCGCTCGAAGCGGAACACCTCGTCGGCGTCCGCGGCAACGTCTTCCGGCAGCTCAAGATCGTCCATGCAAACCATCACCTTTCGAAGCAGTCGAGCTGCTTGCCTCTAACAGTGTCCTCGTCAGTTACGAAGCATTCCTCGCCATGGCACCACCCGACTCGCCTCCCCGGCTTGAGCGCGTACCGCGCCTCGCTCCCGTCGAGCTCGGTGCATACGGCACAGTCGAGGCAGGTCTCGTCGAAGGGGTCGTCCGGCTCCTCCGCCTTGTCCCACGGGTCTACGAAGCCGGACCATTCGTCTATGCCCATAAGCCCGTCAATCTCGTTCGCCATCATCGCCCTCCCGTTTCCCTCCGAGCAGGTCGCGCACGGCGACCATGGCGCTCACCCGCGACGCCACCTCGATTGCCGCCGCGCACACGAGCGCCGTGCAGACCACTGCTGCGACGCATCCGATCAAGAAGTTCCAATCCATGTCAGTCTCCTTCCATGATGATGTCGGCCGCCAGGTCGTCCACCATCTCTATCCTCTCCCCGATCCACCTCATGACCGGGACCGCCATGGAGTTGCCCATGGCCTTGTATCGCGGGCCGTCCGCAGCCCGCTTTCCCTTGTACTCGATGTCGCTCCATCCGTCCGGGAACCCCTGGAGCCTCTCGCACTCCGTGGGCGTCAGGCGTCTGACGATGTATCCCACTGCACTATCACCTTCCCTTCGCCTATGTCCTGGTTACCCGGCCCCTTGTAGTCCCTGGCGCACAGGGTCCCGATGTAGTCCTCTCCGCTGCTCGGTAGGCTACGAAGGGAAGTCCCCCGCGCTTGAGCGTGCCGCACATGTCGCAGTCAACCGCCGACTTCGCGGCGTCATCGGCCATGCACACGTAATGCTGGTTCTTGGAGCCCGGACTCGCGGCGATTGCTCCGACAACCTGCCCGTCGCATCCTTCCAGACGCACCTCGTCGCGCTGGTTCTGCGTGAAAGCCACGGCAGGCACGTCGAGCGTCGTGACCGTGGGGGACGCACCGTCGTCAGACCACCCCTTCCCGTTCTGCCGCATATGGGCTCCCCTCGCGATGTCGCCGGCGATCGAGTAGCACGCCGTGGGCTGGAAGAGCGTCTGCGTGTTGGACGTTGCGAGCGTCGCGCTCACGTCCTCCTGTAGCAAAGCGCCCTTTCCGCCTCCCTCGCATCCGCAACGTACCTGCAGAGCGTAGGCAGCGCCAGGCGCTGCCCCTTCGCCTCGAACTGGTCCAGGTCCGCATCCACCAGCTCGCACATGCGCTTCCCCAGGTGCTTGAGCACGACGCTCCACAGCGCCGCCTCCAGGAAGCCCGGCAAGGGCTTTCCTCTTGTCGCGGCTCGACGGAGAATCCCCGCGCAGGCAGTCGCGCTCAAGCAGTACCGCAGCGGCCCGTCGCCAGTCTCTAGTATTGACGACAACGAACACACGGCGGCGTCGCTGGGCCACTCCGAAGAACTGAGCGTCCAGCACCCTCCAGCAGAACCCCCCCCCAGGCCACAGTTCAACCACCGCTTCGAGGAAGGCCTGGAAAGCCCGCCTTCCGTCAGCGGATAGAACTCCCGGGACGTTCTCCCAGACGATCCACTCGGGTCCAATCTCGTAGCAAGCTCGCAGGTATTCGAGCATGAGGTTTCCCCGAGGGTCAGCAAGCCCCTTGCGTAGTCCAGCGACGCTGAACGCCTGGCACGGGCTTCCTCCGACGACGAGATCGGCTTTTCCACGCCACTCCCTCCAATCGACCTTCGTCACGTCCCCGAGGTTCGGCACCCCGGGGAACCTCTCTTCCAGAACGGCGCAGGGGAACGGCTCGACCTCGGCGAACGCCACCGGCTCCCAGCCGAGCGGCTCCCACGCCACCGACGCGGCCTCTACGCCGCTGAACAGGCTTATGTACCTCACTGGCGCACCCCCTCCATGTCATTGCCGGCCTCGTGGGCTATGTGCGCCTCGAAGAGCGCCGCGCACGCGGCCTGCACCGTGTAGGCCAGCTCCTCGTCGCCGTACCGCTCCTCGCCGATGGACCTCAGGTGCCAGAGAGCCACGTGCACGGCCTCGTGGGCGAGCAGAGCGAGCCTCTCGTGCTCCGGCGCGCCCTTCGGCGACTCGTCGAGCACGTGGTACGCGTTCCCGCATACCGTCACCTGTGCGCACGGCCATTCGAGCAGCTTCGGAGACAGCCCGCGGCTGCCGAGGCGCCGGAGCATCCGCTTGCGCGAGTGCCAGAGCGCCACCTCGAACTCGGGGAGCATCGGGCTCACCACGGCGCGGACTATCGCCTTCCCGCCCATCACCGCGCCCCGACTCTCCCGAGGGCGCCGTCCACGTGGTCGCCCATGCCGGAGCTGCCCAGGACGTACAGCATCAGCGAGAAGTCGAGGTTCTTCTCAAGCTCGCCCGGAACCTCGTCGAGCCCTCCGCCGGCCATGAAGTAGACGGTGGCAGCGACGTATCCGCTCACGAACGACGATGCCGCCTCCGAAACGTCGCGGAACCTCTCGTCGAGCCGCTTCGAGAAGTCCTCGATCGTCTCCCCGCGCTCGCGTTCCTCCATCATGCCTCCTCTCCGCGCCCTGCCGGGCGCATCCTCACCAGGATCAGCTTGCCGTTCTGCCTGTGCACCTTGGCAAGCCCCCTGTAGTCGTTCTTGGCGCACACGTTGCGGAGCCCCGAGTACAGCTTCTCGATCGCGAACGGGCTCATCTCGTGCCTGACGACGGCGTGCGACGCCCCGTACCTCAGGAAGGAGACGAGCAGGCCCTCGGAGAACCTGCTCAGCTCCGTGCCGTTCCTGGTCAGCGTCACATGCTCGTCGCACGGCGCGAGGTAGTCGGACATGTCCTCCACGCGCTCACCTCCTGTACCTGGCCACCGATGCGGCCACCTGCCGCACCTCCTCCTCGGGAAGGGGCGGGTCGAAGTACTCCTTGTTGGCGGCCAGGGCGCTGGCCAGCACGGCGTCGCCGTGGGCGCCGCATCCGTGCACCTGCCCGCAGAGGCTCACCATCGAGATGTGCCTCGCGCCGCTGCCCACCCTCGGGTAGGAGGCCGAGATGCGGCGCCCGTCGGCGTCCACGGCCCACTCCGGCGCCCATATGGTGCTCCCGCCGCCGCTCCCCGGGGCCGCCTCGGGGCGCTCGCGGAAGTGCTTGGCGACCACCGCGTCTATGCCGTCCTGCGCCTCGCGGACCTCCCGGAACATCACGCCCCTGCCGGTAAGGAGGAAGTACCGCGCCTCGCGGTATATCTCCCATCCCTCGCGGTTGTTGCGCCCGGGGAACGGTACGTCGCCGAAGCATATGATGTGGAAGCCGTTCCCGCTCCTGCTGAGCTCCGTGTAGCTCCGGCACGCGAGCACGGCCTCCATGGCCTCGTCGGTCGGCATGCCGTCGTCCCCGAAGGCGTGGTCGATGTCGATGCCGACCAGCCCGTCCCCTGCGAACACGAAGCCTGCCCAGTCGTAGGCGCCCGACGCTACGGCATCGGCCGCCTCGTCGAAGTCGCACCACGTGTCCGGCTTCGTCGTGGACGCGGGCCTGTCCGACGTGCACTGCATGGGCCGCTTGGACCCGTCGCTCGCGCACACCCATCGCTGAAGGCGCCTCAGCGGCTCCGGTACGTTCTCAATCAGCGTCGGCATCGCTGGCCGCCCGCAGCCGGCTTGCGCTTGCGCTCGGGCTTCGGAGCCTCGTCGTCGAGGAACATCTCGGCGGGGAACATCATCTTCCCGTCCACCATCAGGCCGAAGCCGTCGCGTCCGCTCTCGCGGACGTCCTTGGCGCGCCGCGCCACCTCGTCCGCGACGGGGGCGGGCATCGCCGACTCGACGTAGATCCCGTCGCCGACGTCCAGCACGTAGGGCACCTCTCCGCCCTTGAACTCGTCCTTAAGGCTGATCATCGAACTCCTCCTTCATCACGCGCCCGAAAGAGGGGAGGTCGCTCACCACGTGGTGCGCGACCCCCGCCTCTTCGAGCCTTCTCTTCCAAACAGCCTGGTCTGGCTGCACCTTGTAGCCGCTCGTCGGCGACTTGAGCTCCACCGCGACGGCCTTGCCCGCGCCGAGCAGGAGCAGGTCCGGGAACCCCTTGTTCGAGTAGCCCCCGCCGTGGACGTTGACCGCCACGACCCTGCCCCTGAACCTCTCCCGCGCGAGCTGCAGGCACCTGCGCTGCAGCGACGACTCCCTCATGGCCTATCCCCAGATGTCGTCATCGTCCTCGTCGTCCTCGCTGCCCACGTCGGCATCATCGTCGAACGTGCCGCTCGCCACGTTGTAGTTGCGCAGATGGACGTAGCGGCTCACCTTGCCGTCTTCGGCCGTGCTCACCTGCTCGTACACGTCCGCCACGATGTAGAGGCCCTTGAGGTCCTCGGGGTCGAACGGGCGGTCGGCGAAGTTGTCGGTCGCGCACTTCGCGATGGTGGACAGGATCATGAGCCCCACGCTCTTCCCCTCCTTGGACGGGGAGAGCATGTACTGCTCGACGAGCGTGCGCCCCTTCTCGTCCTCGAAGGTGAGCTTCACCTTCTTGAACTTCTCGTCCACCGCGACCTTCTTGATACGAAGCAGCTGGGCGTCTCCGATGGCGAGGTTGGTGAACCCCTGAACTAGTTCGATCTTCAACGTCATGTCCTCTCTACTCTTTCGCGAACGTCACCGTGAAGCGGGACGACTCGCTCTTCACCAGGTACTTCTCGTAAACTCCGTCGGCCTTCATGGCCTTCTCGTCAACCTTGTCGGACACCGTGCGCACGAGCTTGCACGTGACGCCGCCCCCCGACAGCTCGCAGGCCTCGGAATCGCCGATGCGCTCCAGGGCGTACTGCTTGAGCTGGTCCTTGACCACCTTCATGCGCTTCTCGGATTCGGCCACGGCCGCGTGCGCGGCGGACACCTTCGCGTTGAGGTCGGACAGCTCCGAGAGCAGCGCCTCGACGTCGCTCTCGGGGTTGAGCGTCTCGGTGCGCAGGGCCTTGAGCGGCTCCGCGTCGCGCCTCTCGTCGTACTCCGGGCTGTCGCCCGTCTCGACGTGCAGCTCCCACCAGGCGAGGGCCTTCCCCACCACGTCGCGCTCGAACGACGGGTACCGCTCGCTCACCTTGAACTCCCGCGTCGCCGTGTTCGCCGCCGACGGGGCGAACTCCTCCGGGCGGTCGTAGTCGCCCTCCTGCAGGAACGAGACGACCATGATCACGTCGTCGCATCCCAGCAGCCATGCGTATAGCGCGGCCTGCATCGCGTAGTACTCGGGGATCGCGCCGTCCGCCCAGTCCTCGGCCCGCTTGGTCGTCTTGAACTCGAGAACGGCGTCCGTGCATCCGCGCAGGCCGTCGGCGCTCCCGTCCCATCGGTCCTTGTCCACGAGCAGCGCGTCCCACATGCCGCCGAGCACGGGATGGCGGTAGAAGTTGCCGTACGTCTTGGAGAAAGGGTCCGCGCCCCACACGTCGTGGGGGTCGATGAGGTCGTCCATGCCGTACGCCTCGCGCATGTAGGCTATCTGCTTCGGCTCTACGGCCTTCCCTGCGAGCGTGTACTTCGTGTCCTCGAACGGCTCCTGCCAGGTTTTCGTGACCTCGCACCATATCTGGAACGGCGTCGTCCACCGGTTGAGCCCGAGCACCCCGGCCAGGCGGGTGCCCGTCAGCTTCTTCGGCCGCTTCGGCGGCTCGATGCTTACCGTCCCGTCGGTGTTCCACTGCACCCTCATGCCCGCTCACCCGCCGAGAGCTTCTCGCGCATCTCGCCGATGGCGCGGATCGCCGACTCGCACTCGGCCTTCGAGAACGGCTTCGACTCGTCGGACGCGCTGTGCGCGAGCTTCGCGGTCGTTGCGGAGAGGTTCGCGATGAACTCGCCTACCTCGGGATGCTCCGAGCCGAACTCGTCCGAGATCGTCTTGATGCCCTTCTTGAGCTGTCGGATCTGGAGCGGCGTCGCCTCGCCGTCGGCGGACGCCTCCGCCTCCGCCGCCTTCTTGCGCTGGACGGGGGTCGGCGGCTTGGCCGCCTTCGACGCGCTCGGGGCCTTCTCCTTCGGCGCGGCTGCCTCGGCTGCCTTCGCCGTGGCGGCGGAGTCCACGCTGTCGCTCTCCACGATGTCGAGGACGGCCATCTTCAGGTAGCGCCGCATGTAGGTCATCTCGCCCCCTCTGCGCTGGGCGTCGATGTTCACCTCCTTGCCGTTCTTGTTGAGGATCGGCGGAACCTCGCCCCACTTGAGCCAGAACACGAGGAACTGCGCCGGGTCGTCGGTGTTGTAGACCGTGGCCGTCGCCACGGCCTCGCTGAGCACAGGGGTCCCGTCCCCGGCGTAGCCGATCACATACGGCTGCACGTAGTCGAACTTCTCGAAGAGCCCGAGCTCCTCGAAGATACGGTTCTGGGCGGGCACGATGTCATCCAGCTCGAAGTAGTCGTACTCCTGGGGGGAGTTGACGCCGCTCTTGGTCACCCCGCTGTCGGCGAACATGCGCCGCGCCGCCGCGAGCTTGCGGTGGACGTTCCACCCGCTGTAGTCCGGCTTCTCCTGCGCCTTCGGGGCGCTCTTCGTTGTTGCCACTTCTTCCTCCTTCTCGAAATCGCGCGCCCGCTTCTCCGCGAGCGCCACGTAGTACGTGATGTCTATTAACGATTTTTCGGGAAACGTTTCTTTTCCCCCGTTCGCCACGAGGCAGTGCTCCGGGAGGTTCTCGATCTTGGCGACCTGCCCGTTCTCCCTCTTCACCTTGTAGAGGCGACCGTACCTGGCGTCCGCCGTGGCGAACACGCGGTTGCACTTCTGCCTTTCTACCGTCTCGACGGACGTGCCGACGGGCTCGGGGAACACCTCCTGGAAGACCCGCGAGTACTTGTGCGACGCCTTCGCGATGAGCTGGAACCGCGACACGTCGTCGCACGCCTCGACGGTCTCGCGCACGGGGGTGCCGTCGAGCAGGTACGCCGCCACGGCGTCCGCGACGACGGGGGCGTTGTTGTTGATGCTCCACGCGCCGACGGGGCTTACGCCCCTCACGAGGTAGCCGCCCTTGAGCTTCACGGAGCCGTCGGTCTTCCGCATCGCGTAGTTGTTCACGTCCTTCTGCCAGACGAGGGCCACGCGGTCCTCCTCCAGCTCCAGGGCCGTCGCCTCCTGCCACTCTTCGTTCGCGGCGAGCACGTCGCCGTAGCGCGCCTCGGGGATGCTGAGCATGATGCCGTCCGTGTTGAGCTGGATGATCCGCAGTCCGTCTATGCGCTCGTACGAGCACGCCAGCTGCGTGATGGCGAGCTGCCCGCTCACACACACGCTCAGCTTCATGAGGGGGTCGTACATGTCGTTGTACTGGTTGCCCATGGCCCCGTACGCCTTGTTCATCGGCGACTTGAGCGCGTTGGCGGTGGCCTTGTCGCCCTGCTTCTTCGCGGCGAACCTTTCGTCCCGGATGTCCGAGAACACCGCCGGGTCGGGAACCGAGCGGGACACGTAGCCGAAGCCGATCATGAGCGACGGGTACAGGCTCGATACGTCGTAGTTGAGGATGATCCGCCCGTCCCCGGCCCCCTCCCTGTGCTTCGGGAGCGCCCCGTGTATGCCGCCGAAGGCGTAGGTCACGGGGCATCCGGCTATCTCAGTCTCGTAGGTGGACGCGAACAGCTCGTCGTCACCCACGGATTCGTCGGATATGCGCTCGAAGAACCCGACGACCCCCTGCGGCACGAGCGAGTAGTCGAGCTTGTCCGGGAACTCGTAGGCCCTGGCGTCCCTGTCGGGGTCTTCGAGGGGCGACGCCCCGAACAGCGCCGCCGCGAGCTTGGGGTCGGTCATCCCCAGCGCCCTGTACGGGTCGATGCCCGCGAGCTCGGCCAGGTGCAGCTTCGTATCGAGGTAGCCGCGCCTGAGGTCCAGGAGTCGCTCGGTCGCCTCCACGTCGTGTACGCAGTAGCGCTCGACCTCCTCGCGCTCCTCAGCGGTGAGCTTGCGGCCGATGTCGAACGGCACCGAGGACTCCTCGATGCTCATGCCGAGATGGCCCTCGATCGACTTCAGCGACGTGCCCTTCTGCATGTCGTCCATGAGGTCGGTGCTGTGGATGCCGCAGCCGAACGATCCCTTCAGGTAGGGATGCTCCCACGGCGGCTCGTCCGTCCCGATTATCCAGTCGTTGACCTCCTTGACCTCGGGAGGGTCGCACCCGGCGAGCACGGCCGCCAGGATCCACCGGTCGTAGTGCTTGCTGTTGAACCCGGCGAACACGGCGTCGGCGTGCTCCTCGACGAACTCGGCGAGCCTGCCCGGGTCGTTCCACACCGCCTCGGTTCCGAACCGTCCCTTGAGCACGAAGAGCCAGTCCTCCGCGAACACCTCGCAGTCGTAGACGACGACCTCGAAGTCGTCGAGCGTCATCGCAGCACCTTGCCCATGACCGCGGCCGAGATCTCCAGCCCGCGCTCGCCGGAGCCCTCGGCGACGATGCAGTAGCCCATGTCCTCGACGCGCATGTCGGCGCCCGCCGCCGAGAACACGTCGGCCACCTTGCGGACGAGCGCGGGGTCGAACGCGTGCTCGCGCTCCCCCCTGCCCGTCTTCCCGAGCGATGCCAGGCACTCGTCGTAGCCCGGCACCGGGCGCTCCTCGGGCAGCAGCAGGCTCGCCACGGGCACGTCGTCCGTGGGCCGCATCGCCGCCAGCGGAGCCATCGCCACCTTCCAGGCGCCTTCGGGGACGGCGGCGAGCTCCTCCGAGCGGATGCGGACGAGGACCGTCTCGTCGCTCGCGTACATCGCCCCTCCCTTCACCACGACGCTCTCTAAGATTCTCCTGGTGTTGCGCATCGCGCACTTGCCCATGGCGGTTATGACCCTCTTCCTCATAGAGCCTCTCCTTTCGTGTACTCCTGCATGTACTTGGTGAACAGCGCCTCCCCGAAGTCCTGGTAGTTGAGGAGCGCCGAGTAGATCGCCCGCTCGACGGTCCCGTCGGCGAGCAGGTAGTAGTAGGAGCAGGGCCTCGTCTGCCCCGCCCTGTGGATGCGGTCCTTCGCCTGCTCGTTGAGGTCGCTCCTGAGCGTCGGCTCGAAGAAAACGCACGTGTCGGCCGCGTACAGGTCGATGCCCGCCGAGCCGCTCTGGTACTGGCACACGATGGCGCCGACCGACGGGTCCTCCTGGAACGCGACCCACTCGTCGCCCCTCGACCTGCCGTCGAGCACCACCGTCCTGCGGCCCTGCGATTCTAGGGACCGCGCCACCGCGTCGATGCTGCGCCTGAACTCGCAGAAGACGACGACCTTGCCCTCGAAGTCCGAGAGCAGGTCGCCGAGCGCGGCCAGCTTGCCGCAGCCGAGCTCGACCCTCTCGCCGGAGTCCGTCTCCAGGAACCCCGAGCAGATCTGCCTGAGCCGCAGCGATCGCGTCAGCGGGTTCCCCGCGAGCGTGTCGAGCGACTCTATCGCCGAGCTCCTCGCCATCTCCCGGTACAGCTTCCCCGCGTCGGGCGGGAGCCCCACGTGCAGCACCTCGTCCGGTAGCTTCTCGGGCAGGTCGAGGCACTCCTCCTTGGTGATGCGGTAGGACAGCCCGCCCATCACCTCCTGCAGCTCCGAGACGTTCCTGTACTTGTAGGGCTTGTGCCATTGGTTCAGGTACGCGGCGCGTTCGAGCCACTTGTAGTAGCTGTCCCCGCCCAGGCACGCCGGGTAGACGTTGCGCTGCCCGTTCCCGCACTCGACCACGACGGGATCGACGACGGCGAGCTGGGACCAGAGGTTGCACAGCTGCCCGTTGCTCGTCGGGGTCCCGGTGAGGATGTAGCGGTACCTCGCCCTCGCGGCCACCCTCAGGCACGCCTTGGTGCGCTTGGCCGACGGCGACTTGACGAAATGGCTCTCATCGAGCACCAGGACGTCCCAGGAGCCGCCGTAGAGCTCCTTCCTGCGCCACATGGTGTCGTAGCTCACGATGCGCATGTCGAGCCGCGAGAGGGCGTCTCGTTGGCCCTCGGACAGCATTCCGACCTTCGCCTCCCAGGACGCGCACACCGCCTTGGGCGCCACGACGAGCGCCGACGAGGCCCGCCCCGACGCCGACAGCTCGGCCAGGCGGAACAGCACGGGGAACGTCTTGCCCGTCCCCTGCTCCATGAACAGCGCGAAGCCGTCGTTCAGGCGCAGCAGCGCGAGCGCCGTCTCCTGGTGCGCGTAGAGCCTCACCACGGGAACACCTGCTTCCACTCGCTTGCGACGAGCCCCAGGCACATGCCCAGGAACGCCGCGACGACCGTGCCTCCGACGTTCGGCTCCGAAGCGCAGAGCGCGATGCCGGCGACGGGTCCCGCCACGGCGGCGGCCTTCAGCAGCGCACCGAGCACCCTACCCATCGAGCACCCCCTCGCTCGCGGCGTACGCCCGCAGCCGCCCCACCAGCCACTCGCGCTTGAGCGGCGGCAGCATGTCGAAGAGGCACGTTCCCCCGCCGGGGCTTCCCGTAGTACAATCATCCTGCGTGGCCTCACGCAGATCGGCGCCGTTTCCTTGGTCGGGGCGGCGCCACTCCTTCTCGTCCATCGTCACACCCTCTTCGCCATGTCGAGGAGCGACTTCTGGCGCATCCTCTCCTCGGTCAGCACCGACAGCGCGTCGGTGAGCATGCGCCGCGTCTTCGGCGTGTCCAGGCCGTGCATGGCGGAGCTGAAGCCGCTCGTCTGCACCTTGTAGCCGTACACCCGCTCTATGCGGCGGCAGACCTCTGCCTGCGTCAGGCACAGCTCTTCGAGCAGGCGCTTGATCTCCCATCGGATGTTCTCGCTCATACCTCCTCCTTCCGGTCGTTGTGTTCGTGAAAAGGAACCGGGCCTTTCGACGCCGCATCTCAGCGCAATCCCATGCGCTAGCAGCGTTTCCATTCCGCCCGGCAGACCATTCGGTTTTCAAGGTTCAGTCGAAGTTACTTATGATTACGCTTGACTGTTACGCAATCTTTTAGTAACATCAGCTGCTCAGAGGTACGTAAAGACGCGGATGGCTAGGCTCCCTATGAGGAGCTTTACCATTCTATGTTTTTGCGTATTTCCGAACTGGTTACGCATTATTACGTGGTATTTGCGTAATGTCAACGGCTATTTTCGAAAAAACTTCGGAGGGACTATGTTTTACGAGAACTTCGAGAGGATATGCAGGGAGAACGAGACCACTCCTAGCGCCGTCGGACTTGCTCTGGGACTCAACAAAAGCACGCCCTCGGCATGGAAGAGGAATAGGACAATACCGAAGGAGTCCGAGCTGAAACAAATGAGCGAGCTCCTCGGATGCACCGTCGCTGACTTCTTCGCACCTGTCGGCTCTTTCGAAGAGGCCATAAACAACGTCAAGTCCAGGTACGAATTCAGCGAAGGAACACAAATCACCATTTATGAGCCTCAAGACGATACTAGGGACGAGAATGTAGCTGAGATGCTGCGCGTGTACGGCAAGTGCTCCACGCCGCGCCTGCGCAACCAGTTCATGACGATGGTCTACCGCTTCGAGGACGAGGCGATAGTCAACCAGGAGCGGGAGTAGCGACATGCGCGCCGCCATATACGCCAGGTACTCCTCGGACGCGCAGCGCGACGAGTCCATCGAGATCCAGGTCGAGCAGTGCGCGGCGCTCATAGAGCGCGAGGGATGGGAAACGGGCGAGGTGTACGCCGATTACGCCAAGACCGGCACCAACGACAATCGCCCCGCGTTCCGGCGCTGCATAGCGGACGGGAGCGCGGGGCTGTTCGACGTACTGGTCATCTACAAGACCGACCGGTTCGCCCGCAACGTGGAGGTGTCGCGCAGGTACAAGAGGGAGCTGCGCGCGGCAGGCGTGCGCATCGTGTCGGTGCGCGAGGGCGAGATGCCGGACACCCCCGACGGCATGCTCGGGGAGGGCGTGGCGGAGCTGTTCGCCGAGTACTACAGCCGCAACCTCAGCGTGCTCGTCAAGGGCGGCATACGGAAGAGCGCCGAGCTAGGGCTTGCCGCGGGCGTGCGCATCTACGGCTACCGCACCGGGGAGGACGGGAGGTTCGCCGAGGAGGCGCGCGAGGCCGAGGTCGTCAGGTCCGTGTTCGCGGCCTACCTGGGAGGCGAGAGCACGACGCGCATAGCCGAGCGCCTCGAACGCGACGGCGTTCCGACCGTGCGCGGAGGGAGATGGCGCCCGCAGGGGATCAGCAAGATGCTGCGCAACGACGCGTACGCTGGGGTCTACCGCTACGCCGGTGTGGAGATACCGGGCGGCATGCCGGCGATAATCGGGAGAAGGGAGTTCGACATGGTGCAGGAGGAGATGGACGCGCGCAGGGACCACCGCAGCGCCGCGCGGCGCAGCACCGAGGACTACTCGCTCACGGGCAGGCTGTTCTGCGCCCTCGACGGACGGCCGATGGGCGGGTACTCCGGCACCGGGAAGGCGGGGCGCAAGTACTGCTACTACCGCGACAACGGCGGCTGCGGGCTGTCCGTGCCCAAGGAGGCGATAGAGGGGGCCGTCGTCTCCGAGCTCGTGTCCCTGCTGCGGGAGGACGGCTCGGTGGACAGGATGGTCGAGGAGGTCATGCGCTCCACCGCCGCGAAGCCAGACAGGACCCGGGAGCTGGAGGCCGAGCTCGCCGAGGTGCGCAAGCAGGCCGAGAACGTCGTGTCCGCCATCGCGAGGTGCGGCGACCTGCCCGCCCTCACCGACGCCCTGCCGCCCCTGCAGGCGCGCATGGACGACATCGAGATGGAGCTCGCCAGGGCGCGCTTCGACCGCACCGAGATGGTCGATCCGGCCAAGGTGCGCGCCATGGTGCGGGAGATAGTGGAGCGGATAGACCGCGATCCGTCCCGCGCCGCCGACGCCGTTGCCGCGTTCGTCGACAAAATCTACACGGACGGCGAGTCGATTATGGTCGTCTTCGACCTCGGCGACGGCGCGAAGGAGTTCGACTTAGGTACCGTTCAGGGCATAATAAAAGGCGAACTCCCTGATGAACAAGGTGTTCGCCTGATACGCAAGTGGTGCGCCGTGAGGGATTCGAACCCCCGACGTACTGATTCGTAGTCAGTCCCTCTATCCAGCTGAGGTAACGGCGCACGTCGAAACAGCAGAAGCTAGTATGACGGATGCGAAGGAGGTTGTCAACCACTTTTTTTCGGCCAGACCCACGAGACCGACGGCCCGCAGGCCGCCCTCCCACAAACGCACAGTGCACGAGGGCGGGGTTCTGCGCAAATTCCTGCAGAACCCCGCCCTCGTGCACTCTTCCGAAGACCCGCAGGCCTAAAAAGGAAGGCCAAAAAGAGAAGCCCGCAGGCTGCCCGGCTCAGAGCGGGCCTGCAGGCTTCTCGGAAAGCTGCTTCGCGCTAGCCGCTACTTCGCGACGGCCTGGGCTTGGGCGAGCACGCTCTCCAGGGTTACGCCCTCGGCCTCGGCATTGGCGACGGCGCCGCCACCGGCCACGTTCGAGGCGCAGCTGCAACCCATGATTACGCGGGTGGATGCGTCGCTGCCGGCCATCTCGGCCACCGTGGCCGAATAGCTGTTCGCCACGTCGCCGCCCACAGCGATGGCGGAGGCGCAGCACGTAGCCGCCTCGGCGGTGGTGCACTGGCACAGCGTGGCCGCGGCCTTGGCGAACACGGTGCTGATGGTATCGTTGGACGTCACCACATCCTGGGCGAAGGTGAAGGAGCCCTGCACGGTGGCGCTGGTGGCGCCGGCCTTCGCCGCAGCGGCCTGGTCGGTTGCCACAACGCCAGCGGCGTCGGCGGGCTGGGCCACAGCGGGCACCACGGTAGCGGCACCGGACACGGCCAGCATAGCAGCCCCGGCGAAAGCGCCTACGGTCTTACCGTTCCACTTGCTCATCTTGCATCTCTCCTATTCTTCCACGACCACGATCAACGACACGGGATCGTCCATCTGAATGCCCTGGTCGGTCTTCGCCTGCATCATGATGGTGTAGGTGCCCGCCGCAGAGGGGGTCCACTTCAGCGTGGCGCGGGACCACTGGTCGGGATCGTAGCCGGCAACCTCGGAGGCCATGGTGAAGTCCTGCCAGGTGACGCCCATGTCGAAGCTGAAGCTCACGGTCTGGATGTCGCCGCACTCGCGGGTGAAGGAGTAGGCTGCGGCGGACACTTCCACGGTGTCGCCCAACTTGTAGGCAGTGCCGTTGTTCTGGAACCACATGCCGTTTACGTCCAGCTGGCCGGCACCGTCAACGTACATGTCGGACTGCACGAAGTTGATGGTCTTGATGTGCTTGACCTGCACCACGCCCGCATGGCCCTTGGAGGCCACCATGATGGGGCCACCCTGATCGTCGGTCAGATCCTGGCCGTAGTGCTTCGTCACCAGGAAGGCATCCTCGGTGTAGGTGCTGGCGACCAGCGGCACGGGGAACGACATCCAGCCGTCGTAAGCCTGCACGGTGACGGCGTTGTTGCCCTCTACCAGGCCGCCGCACTGCTCGATGATGTACTCCATGGGTACGCCGGTCATGGGGACGTTGGCCACCAGCGCACCGCCGTTGCCGTTGGTGCCGCAGGCAAGGTTCATGGTGAACTCGGTCTGGGGCATGGCCTGAAGTTCGGCCTTGGTGAAGGTCTTAGGCTCGTTCACGCCAGTGATGGTGACAGTGCTGTTCTCGTCGCAGATAGCGTTGAAGTCGAAGGTATCGCCTTCGCCCTCGATCTTGAAGGCGTTGTCTCCCTCGCCCTTGCCGGTCACTTCGGTGCCCCAGTTATTGACCACGAACACGTCTTCGGCAGCCGCAGGCTCCTGGTCGAAGGTCACCTCTACCTTGGGCTGGGACTCCACGCCCATGCTGGTGACGAAGCCGTTCTTGAAGCCGCGCGAGGCAATCCAGTCGCGCACGAGCGAGTCGGTGCCAGCGGTGGGATAGCCGCCCAGGGCAGCCGTGTCGGCGATGTCGTCGAACATGACCAGCTCGAACTCGCCGGTCTCGGGGTCGGCGTTCACCGCATGGCAGCTCCAGCAGTTGCCGTTGCTTTCCACGAACAGCTCGTTGCTGTAGTGGCTCGCATGGATGATGTCGCCCATGTACATGCCGGTCAGCGCCTCGTGGGTGCGATGGCACGGCTCGCAGTCCTTGTAGGTGCCGTTTTTGCCGAAGCCGGCGGACACTAGGATGTGCTCGAAGCCGTCATCGTTCATGTCCATAACCGCGAACAGGTCGGTATGGCAGGCATTGCAACCGCGGTTGCCGGTGTTGAGCAGCTGGGAGTTGAAGTACGTATCCTCGAACATCCCCGCGCTGTTCTCCAGGAAGTCCGGGTAGCCGCTCACGGTCGTCGTCGCAGCATCGGCCTTGTCGGCTTCCTGGGAAGCCTCCGCTACCGGCGTCTTCTTCTCGCTCGACGCGGCAGACGCAGAAGGCGAGCACGCGTACAGCGAGCCAGCGATCAGGGCGACCGCCAGCGGCAGAGCGAGCATGGCCAGCTTGCGCTGCCCACCCTTCGCTTTCAGAGCTTTCATAGTTCCTCCTATCATTGGTCCTTCCCGCTCGGCCCTTCCCCGAGCGGACCCTCGTCCCAACGGTACTCGCCGACACCAGGGCAGGTCATCGGCAAGGGCTGATGAACCTCTCATCGACACTCGACGAAAATTCATCAATAGTTGCTGAAGCGCTCATCAATCTTTCGAAATATCATCGACAGCAACAAGGAAGCCCCGTTACGCCAAGGAGCCCCCTATGGAAACCGCCCCCAACGCCTCGCATCCTGTCGCAAGCGCCGCACGCCGCGTCCCAGGCACTCCGCACCGCTGCGCCGCCCGCATCCTCGCTCTCGCGCTGTCAGTCGCCCTGGTAGCCGCCTGGTGCGTCGCTGGCAGCGCAGGCCTGACGGGATGCGCAGCACAGTCGGCCGGCGCCGCAAGCGCCTCGCGCATAACGTTCGACGCCGCCTTCGCCAAGGACTACGAAACGGCCCGCAGCGCCGTAACCGAGCGCGCCGACGACGCCAAGCTGCTGGCCGTGACCTCCACCACCTTCTCCCAGGCGCATTTCACCCCAAGCTGGACGTTTCTGTTCTACTCGCGGCGACGGGCCAGCGCCTACACTGTAACGGTTGAGAACGACAAGGCCTCCGTGCGCGACAATCCGGGCGCGGCCATCACCCAGGACGACTTCGACGCCATGGCTGATCCTGCCGCCATCGCTCTGGACTGCGACGAAGCCTACGAGCAGCTGGCGGCGTCGCTTGACGGAGACGGCGAGTACCTGACGTGCCGCGCTTCCCTCGCCACCTACAACCCCACCGACGGCGCCGAATCAAATGCTCTCACCTGGACGTTCTCGTTCAACGAGGAAGCCGATCTGAAGGAAATCCACCTAGACCCGAATGCCGTTTTGGCCCCGGCAGCCACCTTCTCGGTGAGCGCTTGCGCTGGCGAGCCGGCTTCGGCCTTATAATCTCGCAGACTTCGCCGCAACAGCTTGCGACGGGGACGTGGCCTGCCGTCGAATACCGTAGGAGAACAGGAGAGGGGAAGCCATGGCGCGTTCAGGTTTCGACGCCCCAAGCAACGCACCGGTCCGCGAGCCAAGCGCGGATGCAGCGTCTGCCGGGGGAAGGCCCGCGACAGCGTCGGCGCTGGGGAACCGACGCTCGATTCTGCTGCTGGTGGCGCTGGTTTCCGTGGTCTCGTCGTCGCTGTTCCTGCACGAGACGGGAAACCGCCTGCTCGCCGAAGGCACGCTGCTGGGGTTCGCGGTGAATGCCCGCGCGGTTTCGTGCCTGGCCAACATCACCGGCATCACGGCCGGCTTCGCCGTGTCCACCCGTTGCGCCGCCTCGTTCTCGTCCCTCCGGCGCAACCGCTGGTTCTGGGTCGGCTTCTTCGCCGTGCAAGAGCTGCTGACCGCCGCCTTCTGCCTGACGCTCTCGCCCCAAGGACCGTGCCTGGGCACCGTAGCAACGCAGTTCGCATCGGGGGCGAGCGTGGCCGTGTTCCTGACCGCCTGCATGGGATTCGCGCGCTATTGCAGCTTCGCCCGCTTCCGCACGCTCATGGCCTGCGCCGTCGTGCTGACGGTTGCTATCACCTATGGGCTGCTGAGCGCGCTGGCGGTGCGCACGCCGCTGCTGGCCAGCCTGGGCGTCCAGGCCCTCATCATGGCCGTCGGCGGCATCTGCTTTCTGTCGGCCATCCGTCCTGACAAGCCAAACGCCTCCGGTGAGCGGAACGGTCGCACGCGGAAGGGATACCTAGCCGCCGACCAGGAACAGGAGTCAGAGCGGCCCTTCGCCACAAGCGCCGACTCGCGACCGCTGTCCTACTTCGCCATCATCCTGGCCTCCTGCGGGCTAGTGTTCGGCTTTCTGCACGTCATTCCCCTGGGGCTGCCCGTCTTCCAACTGCCGCGCGTGCTGCCCAACCTCATAGGCGCCGCGGTGGCCATGGCGCTGTTCGTGATCACGGTGCCCCGGTCCGAGCCCTCTACCGTGCTGGTATGGAACCGCATCTACCGCATCTCTTTTCCGTTCGTGGTGCTTGCGGCGCTGCTCGTGCCCTACACCAGCGCCGACGAGTACGTGTCGTCCCTTTCCTTCGTTGAAAGCGCCCAGTTCTTCTTCGTAGCGCTGCTAATCATCGGCTGCTTCGTGGTGTGCCGGACCACGGGCGTCGGCTATACCCAGGTGTTCTCCTACGCCATGCTGGTTTACAACGCCGGGTTTTTGGGCGGCAACATAGTGGGGGCCGTCGTGCACGATACGGTGCCGCTGAACGACTGGACCTTCGGGCTGATGGGCATCGCCATCTTCCTACTGCTCACCGTGGTCACCTTCAACACCAACGGCGAGAAGTACGCGAAGACGGCCTGGGGCATCCTGCCGAAGGAGACTCCCAAGGCGCTGTACGCCCGCAATCGCGAACGGCGCTGCAACGAGCTAGCCGACGAGCACGGGCTGACTGCCCGCGAACGCGAAACGCTGCTACTGCTGGCCGAGGGCAAGCGGCCGAAGCAGATTAGCGAGATTCGCACCGTGTCCATCGCTACCGTGCGCACCCACGTGCAGGGCGTGTACAGCAAGCTGGGAGTTCACTCCGCCGACGAGCTGGACCGTCTGGTGCGCAGCGGAGAGTGACCCCCGGAAGCAAGCAAGCCGCCGCAGCGGAAGGCGGGCGCGGGGACGTTTGCAGGGTCGGCGATACAACGGAAGACGCGACGGATGCTCCCCAGGCTCGAAGGCGCAACGGAAGGCGGGCCCTCTGCCTCCAGATACAACGAGCATTGTTGCGGCGCGCGCCCGTCCGCGCCCGCGCAACGGAATAGCGTCGCGACAACCCCACTTTCCGCTAGCGTAGCGACGGCGTTGCAGCAAGCCCCCACTGCCTCATGTAACCGATGACGGTTATGGCACGCCCCAGCCATCCCCGTGTAACCGATGACGGTTATGGCAGAAAACGATGTAGCCGATGACGGTTATGTACGATTTTCTGTAACGAAAGACGTTTATGGCAGGTTTCGATTGCCACAACCGTCTTCCGTTACATCGGCGGGCGCGTCGCACGCGGGGCGCTAACGTTGCCGCGACACCGCCACCACTGCTCCCAACTGGATCGGCGGGCGCGTCGCACGCGGACTGCTGGCGTTGTCGTTGTTGTCGCCCGAGCGCCGCTCGGGTGTTGCTCTGGCCGCGCTTCATAGTCGTTTTCGATGGTATCCTGCGGTTTTGGGGGAGCGCAAGGCCGCTCGCCGCATCAAACGGCTATCATAAGCCTCCGCTGAACATCAGCCGACCGAAAGAGAGCTATGAACACGCCCGCTTCTATTCTGAAACCTGCCGCCATTCCCTTCTCCATCGAAATCTTCCCGCCGAAAGGGCAGCTTACGCTCGACGCTGCCCGCGACGTGGTGGCGGGCATGGCGCAGGCGCACCCGGACTTCATCTCCGTCACCTGCTCAGCCGGGGGAAGCGGCAACGGATCGCAGACCGTGGAGGTGGCCTCGCTGATTCAAAACGAGGTGGGCATTCCCAGCGTTGCGCACCTGACCTGCGTGAACTCTAGCCGCGAAACCGTCGAGACAGCCATCGCCGCTATGAAAGCCGCCGGTATCACCACGGTGCTGGCCCTGCGTGGCGACCCCATCAAGAAGCCCGCCGCGGGGACGCCCAGCGCAAACGCAAGCGGCACCGACAGCAAGAGCACTGCAGGAACGAGCGCCTCGCACACAGGCGCAACGAATGCTGCGGCGGGCGGCACTACCGAGGCTGCCGCGCATGAGATAGGCGCAAGCAACGATGCGCCGGGGACCGGGACCGTGGCGGACGCACCCGGAAACGTCAGCAACTCCACGGTCGGCACGCCCGAATTCGCCCATGCGACCGACCTCATCCCGCTGCTGAAAGACGCCGGGTTCTGCGTGGGAGCGGCTGCCTATCCGGAAGGCCACATCGACTGCCTGGATTTGCAGGCCGACGTCGAGCACCTCAAGCGCAAGCAGGATGCCGGCGCCGACTTCTTCATCACGCAGCTGTTCTTCGACAACGACGACTTTTACCGATTCCGCGAACGCGCCCGAGCTGCGGGCATCACCCGTCCCATCACCTGCGGCGTCATGCCGTTTCTCGGGAAATCCCAGATAGAGCGCATGGTGTTTCTCTGCGGAAGCTCGCTGCCCTCCCCCATCATCAAGCTGCTCGCCCGCTACGAGGACGACCCGGCGGCCCTGCGCCAAGCCGGCATCGACTACGCCTGCGCGCAGCTGGTCGACCTGGGGCGCAACCGCGTGGACGGCGTGCACGTCTACTCCATGAACCATCCCGACATCGCGCTTGCCGCCGCCCGGGCGCTGGCCGAGGCGGGCCTGCGGGACTAGGCGGCACAGGCATCCTATGGACGGCGCGAACGGGATCGAAACGGCTCGGGCAGGCAAGCCCATTGCGCTTCCCTGCCGCGTCGACGCCGACGAAGCGCTGAGGTACCTGGGGTACCGCGGGCAAACGCTCGACGACGACCTGCGAAAACGTCTCGATGCGGCGGCCTCCCTGTGCGAACGGGAACTTCAGCCCACCGGCATGTTCGCCATCTTCCCGCTCGTTCACGCCGAGGAAAGGGAGCAGGCGGCTGTAACCGTTGAAACGCCCATCGGGCCTCTAGAGCTGCCGGGGCGCGCTATCGCCCGTCATCTGCGGGGATGCAGCGAAGTGGCTTTCATGGCGGTCACCTTGGGAGCGAAGAGCGAGATGCTGCTGCGACGCGAGACGGCGCTTTCGGCCACCGGCGGCATGCTGGCTGACTTTTGCGCGTCGTCGGCGGTAGAGCAGGCGGCCAACGTCCTGAACGAGCACCTGCGCGCGCAGGCCAATCAGCGCGGTTTCGCCACCACATGGCGTTTCAGCCCCGGCTACGGCGACCTGCCCCTTAGCGTGCAACCCGGCTTCCTGAAAGCCCTGGGGGCGAGCAAGGCGCTGGGCATCTCGCTCACGGCGGCGCTCATGCTGGTGCCCGCCAAGACCATCACGGCCATCGTGGGCCTGTACCGTCCCGCCGACCGCCCCAGAGACGAGGTGCGCCATCTGGAAAAGACCGCCGACCAGCCCGGGGCCGAGATAGGCGATCGGGGCGAAATCGCCGCTCCCTCCCTGGCGCACGTAGGCAAACAGAAAGCCGCCGCGTCTCGGAAGGACGCAAAACCCGCCAGCGCGTCCCAGGAGACCACAGCCCCCGCGGGCACAGCCCGCCCAACCGCCAAGCTGCGCGAAGGCGCTTCCCTAAGGAAAGGAACCGAAGATGGCATGCCCTCGTAAGCTGACCACTGCCAGCGACCATCTGGAACGCGTGCTGGCCGGCAAAGCGTTTCTGCTGATGGACGGCGGCATGGGTACGCTGGTGCAGCAGGCGGGCCTTCATCAGGTCCACCAGAATCCCGACCTGCTGAACCTCACGCACCCCGCCGACATCCAGGCCATCCAGCACCGCTACGTCGAAGCCGGGAGCGACTGCATCACCACGAACACCTTCGGGTCGAACCGCCTGAAGCTGGAAGGGACCGGCGCCACCGTGGCAGAGGTCTACGCCGCCGCAGCCGCCATCGCCAAAGCTGCAGGGGCCTCGCTGGTGGCCGGCGACATCGGGCCCACCGGCCAGCTGCTCGAGCCCATGGGCACGCTCGCCTTCGAGGAGGCCTACGACATCTTCGCCGAGCAGGCCCGCGCCGCCGAAGCCGCCGGCTGCGACCTCATCGTGGTGGAGACCATGACCGACCTGCGGGAAATCAAGGCCGCCGTGCTGGCCGCCGTCGAGAGCACCAGCCTGCCAGTGTTCGCCACCATGAGCTTCGGGGAAGACGGGCGCACCTTCCTGGGCACCACGCCGGCCATCGCCGCCGCCACGCTTTCGGCCCTGGGCGCCCAGGTGGTGGGTCTGAACTGCTCGCTCGGGCCGGACGAGATCGCCCCGCTGGCCCGCCAGATGACACCTTTCTCCCGCTGCCCCCTTATGGCCCAGCCCAACGCAGGCCTGCCCCGCATGGTGGACGGCGCCACGGTGTTCGACGTTGGTCCGGAAGCGTTCGCCCAGGCCATGCTGCCTATCATCGAAGCCGGTATCACGGTGGTGGGCGGCTGCTGCGGCACCACGCCCGACCACATCCGCGCCCTGCGCCAGCTGGTGGACGGGCAACCCTCGCCCGCCGCGGCACGCCCCGGGAACGCGGCGCCGAGCTTCCCCAACCCCCGCTACTGCCCCGCCTTCACCGTCACCAGCGCCCAGGAGATGGTAAGCCTGCCGGAAGGCGAGGCGCGGATAGCCGTCATCGGCGAGCGCATCAATCCTACGGGCAAGAAGAAGCTGAAGGCGGCGCTGCAGGCGGGCGACTTCGACTACCTGGTGGGCGAGGCCGTGGCCCAGCAGCGCGCCGACGCCGACATCCTGGACGTGAACGTGGGCGTGCCGGGACTTGACGAGCCTGCTGTGCTTGCCCGCGCCGTGGAAACGCTGCAAGCCACCGTGCCGCTGCCGCTGCAGATCGACTCGTCCGACCCCGCCGCCGTCGAAGCCGCCTGCCGCCGCTACACAGGACGACCCATGGTGAACTCCGTCAACGGCAAGCGCGCGAACCTGGAAGCGGTGCTGCCCACCGTCGCCCGCTACGGCTGCACCGTGGTGGGGCTCACCCTGGATGAGGACGGCATCCCCTCCACGGCCGAAGGGCGCCTTGCGATCGCGCGGCGCATCGTGGACGCGGCCGCCTCCTACGGCATCCCGAAGGAAGACGTGGCCATAGACTGCCTGGTCATGGCCGCCGCCACGAACCAAAGCGAAGTGCGCGAAATCCTGCGCGCCACCGCCCTGTGCAAGCAGGAGCTGGGAGTGCGCACGGTGCTGGGGGTCTCCAACGTGAGCTTCGGGCTTCCCCAGCGGCCGATGGTGAACTCGGTGTTCCTGGCCGCCGCGCTGGGCGCCGGGCTGGACATGCCCATCTTGAACCCGCTTTCGCCCCGTTACCGCGACACGGTGAACACTTTCCGCGTGCTGAACGGCCAAGACAGCGGCGCTCGAGCATTCCTGGAAGCCTACGCCCAGGCAAGCGACCCCTACGATGGACCTGCCGGCGATGGGCCGGCGAACGCGGCGGCAACGGCGGGCGCAGACGCCTCCCTGTCGGCCGCAACCGCCGCAGCCCCCGAGGCAGCCGCCCCGAGCGAGCAGTGCCCCATCGCCATCCCCGAGTCCTTCTCCGCCGACGCCGACACCGTGCACGCCATGGTCGACCTGGTACTTTCCGGTCGCAGCGCCCCCATGGCCGCCGCTACCGAATCGCTTCTGAAACGCCACGACCCCATCGCCATCATCAACGACGTCTTCGTTCCCGTGCTGGACGTGGTGGGGGCCCGCTACGAATCCGGCGTCTTCTTCCTGCCCCAGCTCATGGCCGCCGCCGAAGCGGTGAAAGCCGGTTTCGACGTCATCCGCGAACGTACCGCCGACGAGCGCCCGACCGACGTTAACGCCAACACCGCCACATCTGGCGCAGGCGCAGACACCACCTCTGCAACAGTCGGCGCCGCAACAGCCGCCGCAGCCCCCAACGCCATCGTTTTGGCCACCGTGGAAGGTGACATACACGACATCGGGAAGAACATCGTGAAGATGCTGTTGGAGAACTACGGCTTCCCCATCATCGACCTGGGCAAAGACGTGGCGCCGGAAGCCGTGCTGGCCGCCGTGCAACAAACCGGCGCGCGTCTGGTAGGCCTCTCCGCGCTCATGACCACCACGGTAGGCGCCATGGAGCGCACCATCCGCCTGGTGCACGAGCGGTGCCCTGACGCGGCGGTCATGGTGGGAGGCGCCGTGGTCACCCAGGAGTTCGCCGATTCCATAGCCGCCGACTTCTACGCCAAAGACGCCTCGGAATCCGCTCGCATAGCCAGCGCCTTCTTCGCGAAGTAGCAGGAGCCAGCCCATCCCGCGGCTGAAATCAGACCGGCGCCGAGACCCTGTTCGCGTTCGGATGGACTCGATGTAATGGATGACGTTTATGGCAGAAAACACTGTAACCGATGACGGTTATGTGCGATTTCCTGTAACGAAAGACGTTTATGGCAGGTTTCCATTGCCATAAACGTCATCCGTTACATCGAGTGGCTACCGTGAAGCGAGAAAGCACCACAGGCTCGCATAGGACGGCAATCAACGGGCAGAGACACGCGGAATGAAACACCTCGGCTCGAACGAAAGAGCCAAGCAAATGCACGGCGAAGTCCAGGCGCTCGCCCTGCCCCGGCGAAACGGCAGTCGCACCCCGCGCGCGGCAAATGAAAGGGGCGCGACTTGTTGCCGCGCCCCTGGTTACATGGGCTTGAAATCGCCCCGCTATCAGCGGCCGCCGAACGCTTCTGTCAGCCGCGTCCGCTGCCGGCAGGCCTCCTTACCGCACGTGCTTGCCGTGCGGCGCCTGCTCCCTGAGGGCGTCTACCCGGCGGCGCCACAGGGCGGTCGCCAGCACCACGAAGGCCGCGAACGCCAGGCCCGCAAGCGCCGTCACGGGCAGGCTGTCACCCGTGGCCGCCGACGAGCCGCCCGGGCCGCCGTTACCGTCGCCGTTACCGTTGCCGTCGCCGGAAGGCAGCGGCGTGGGCTTGCGGTTCGGGTCGCCATTCGGGTCGACCACGTCCACAGGGCCTTCGCTGTCGGGATAGCTCACCGACGAGAAGTTCGCCGAATCAGAGCCGTTATCCTCCACGAATCCGTCCCAGCCCTCTTCGGGGGCGTAGCGGTCACCCACCCCGGGAGTGGCACCCGGCGTACCATCCAGCACTGAGGGCTCGGTCTTCGACGGGTCGGTGCCGTACACAGCCGCTGTGTTGCCGATGTCGGAGCCCACAGCCTCGTCAGTGACGGTGCACTGGAACGTGAGCACCGCTTCCTGACCGCCCAACACGCGCCCCACATACACCGAGATGTCCCCGCTTTGCGCGTTGTAGACCGAGTCGTCAAGCGGCTGGGCCTCATCGGCGCCAGGGGCCTTCAGCGCGAAGGAGCCCGCCACCGGCGCCAGGCCCTTGGGCAGCTTGTCGTACAGGGTCACGTTGTACCACGCAGTCCACGGCTCGTCGTGATTCGCGAACGTGATGGTATAGGCCACCACGTCGCCCACGTACACAGTGCCCTCGGGCGCACCCTCGTGCTCGGTCACCACCGTGGCGTCCTTGACCGTGGAGAACTTCCCATGGTCGGGGTCGGTGTGGCTCGTGCCGTCAGGCTTGGCCGGGTCGGTGGGCAGCAGGTCCTTGGGCTTGGTGGTACCGGGGTTGTCCGGATCCTCTTCCTCCCACTTGTCCTTCTCATCCTCGCTGCCCGGGTCGAACGTGCCCGGCGTGGGGTCGGGAAGCTGAATCTCGATAGGCAGGTCGGTGGTGGGATCGAAGGTGTCGGGGTCGGTTCCCTCCGGGTACACGACGGTGCCGGAAGGCTTCGTGCCCTGGCCGTAGGCCACGTTGGACGGCACCGGGGCGCCGTCGGCCACCGCGTCGGCCGTGACCGTCACCTTGAACGTGACGCTAGCCTGCTTGCCGCCGTAGATGTCGCCCAGGTTGAAGCCCAGCTTGCCGCCTTCGCCGTGAAGCTCGTCTTCGGCCTTCACCGCATGCTGCTTGCCGAACTGATCGGTGATGACCGCCGAACCGGACACGTAGGCCACGCCCTGGGGCAGCGGATCGTACACCTGGGCCGCAAGCCACGCCGTGCCCTCCTTCAGGTTCTTGGCCACGATGGTGTACTCCAGCGTATCGCCCACCAGCGCGTAGGTGTTGCCGCGGTCAGCGAACCCGGGCGTAACGTTGCGAAGCTCCTTGGTCACCACGATGTCGCTTTTCGCCGGGGTGTCCGGGTCGTCGGGGTCGTCCGGGTCGTCGGGGTCGTCCGGGTTGCCGGGGTCGGGAACCACCGGGTCGTTCGGCAGCACCGTCAAACCGTGGTCGTCGCGATCGGGATCGTGGGGGTTCTTCGGGTCGTCCGGGTTGCTCGGATCGTCCGGATTGTCGGGGTCGTCCGGGTTGTCGGGGTCGTCGGGGTTGCTGGGGACGTCGGGCGTATCGGGGGTATCGGGCACGGGCACCGTGATGATCACGTGCTTCTCCACCGGCTCGCCGTCCGGGTCGTCGGGGTTGGGCGTCAGGATAGTCACCGGGATGTCAACCGTGGTCTGGCGCTCGTCCTCGGGCTTGCCCTTGTTCTCCTCCACCACCTTGTCGATGATGCGCTTCAGCTCCTCGGCGATGTCATCGGGGGTCTCGGGATCGTCCTTCTCGCCGAACTTGATGATACGGTCGCCCGGCACAATGGGGTTCGGCTTGGGGTCGTCGGTATAGTCGCTGTCCTCCACCGCCTGGTCGAAGGGCGAACCGGGCACCGGGTCAGTGCCGCCCACCAGTACGCCGGGGCCGGGCTCCGGGTCGTCGGGCGTGCCGGGCTCGGGGTCCACCAGGCCACCGCCGAGAATCTCCTCAAGCTCGTCGGGAGTATAGGGCGGCTTGGGCTGTTCGGGCTCACGCTCGGGTGGAAGCGTGGGGTCGCATTCGGCGCTGGCCTCGTCGGTGGGCGTGCCGTCCACGTAGTCGTAACGGGTATCCCAGTCGAAGTCGCTGTCGCCGATACCGTACACGCCGCTGCCCGTGGTGGTGGAATGGAAGCTCACCGAATCAGGGTCGGTCAGGGCGCGCCAGGCAACATCGGCCTTCACCGCAGCCTCCACCGTCAGGCTCATCTGGCCCAAGCCGTAGAGCACCTCGGTGGACGTGAACTCGATGGTGGACACACCGGTGGCGGGATCGGTGGTCACCGTGTACTCGCTGGGGTCAAGCTCGCGCTCCGCTCCGTTGGGATCGGTATAGAATACGCGGCCCACTTCCAGGGTGTCGGGCAGTTGCATCTGCATCTTGCCGCGGAACAGCGCCGAGTCAGGCGTGGTGTTCGTGAGCGTGGCAGTGTAGGCCAGCACGTCGCCGGGGCGGATGGTGCCGTCGGAGCGGCTGGTGTCGTAAGCCGTCTCCTTCATGTCCAGCACCGGCTTCTTCGACAGGTCGGGGTAGATGTACAGCGTGAAGCTGCGCTCCAGCCCGTTGTAGGCACCGTTGGGAGCCACCCGAGCCTTGAGCGTCACCTTACCTGCCGAGTTCACATGAGCCCGCGCGCCAATGCCGTACTCCACCGTGCCGTCCTCGTACTCGCGGTTGGTCACCGTGGCGGGGTCGAAGGTGACGGCAGCAGGGTCGGAGCTTGTGAAGGTCACGTCGCCCAGGGAGTTCGTAGTCAGGTAAACGGGGAACCAGTCAGGAGTAGACGCCCGAGAGGTCTCCGAATCGCGGAAGTCAGTCACGTGGTAGAACTTGTACTCCTCACAGACCACTTCCTTCTCCGTGCCGCCCTCGACGGGCTTTTCCACCACGTAGCTGGCCTTGTACTTGTCGTCGGTGGAGGGCATGTTGGACGCATCCACCGGCAGCGCCGGGTCGTAGGACACGCGGTCGTAGGAATTGGTGCCATCGGGGTTCTCCTGGGGCTGGCCCATCTCGTTGTACAGGGTGCCCGTGGGGTCCACCATGGCGATGTCCACGAAGGTCACAGGCGTGGTGGACTCGTAGTAGTTCTCGTAGCCGGAGTCGGACCACCGGGGCGCCACGCCGTCGATGCCGGCCGAGGTGGCCTCCTTCGCGATCAAGCTGCCGGCGTCGTCGTCGGCGCCCTCGGCGAACAGCAACACCTTCTGCGCCACCAGGGCTCCGAAGGCCGCCGGATCAAGCTCGCCGCCTGCCGCCAGGGCGCCCACCGTCGCATCGGCCGCGTCGTCTGCGGCCTGCTCCTCCGCCGCCGGCTCCTCATCCTGCGGCGCTTCCAGGCTGTAGCCTTCCACAGCCTGGTCGACATCGTCGCGGTCGATCAGGTTGTCGCGCACGGCCGACGTGTACACCGCATGCACCTCGTGCAGCGGCGCGGGGTCGTCGGGGCCAGCCTCGGCAACCTTCTTGTCGAAGGTGTTGTTCGCACGGTAGTCCGCCGAGCGGAACAGCTCGTTGATCTTCTTCTCGTTCAGGTCGAAGTAGGCCACCGCGTGCATGCGACCGTCGTCGTCGACATAGGTGACCACGTCGCTGTTGGTAGTAGCTTGCGAACCGTTATCGCCCATAACCGGCTTGCCGGTGTCATCATAGCTCAGGCGATAGTCAATCACGCCGCCCAGGCGCGCGGGAATCTGCACGCCGTCCAGGTACAGCGTGATGCGGCCTTGGGGAACCACGCACGAGGCCTTCGCCGTGTCGGTGCCGTCCTTGTAGGTGTCTCCGAAGGGCACCTTGTAGCTGGTCACGTCCACGGGAACGAACATGTGGTTCTGCAGCGCCGTGTTGAAGTCGGTCCCTTCGGGAGCCTCGTCCTGCAGCCACACGGGGCTGGTGTAGGTATCGTCGCCCACCACGCGACCCAGCTCTTCGGGAACCTCGGTTACGGAGCGCGACGAGATGGGAGACACCGTGGCGGTGCCGTAGGCGCGGTGCCCCCAGTAGGTCACGGCGAAGTTGGTATCGGAGGCGTACTGAGAGGACATGACCTCTACGTTGTACATGCCCGAATCGGCCGGCATCTTCGAAGAGCTGGTGGAAGCCGCCGTGCCGTTGCCCAGCTCGTCCATTTTCTGGGCGCCGAAGGTCAGCTTGTTCGCATCGGTCAGCTTGCCACTGGGAGGGTTGTTCACCGAGATACCGCCCGAGCCTAAGATACCCGCGGAGTCAAGGGAGACGCCATCGTAGTACTTGGACCAGTTGGCCTCGATGAAGGCCTCGTCCAGCTCGAAGACCTCCCATTCCTTGATGGTACCGTCGGCGGAGTCGGGGTTCGCCGGCACGTTGGTGTAAGAGGTGAGCAGCTGGTCGCCCACGTAGTAGCTGAAGTTCGCGTCCACCTTGTCGCGGCCGTAGGTGCCCTCGGGCAGCCACAGGTACAGAATGCCGTTCTGCAGACGGGCCGGCGCGCCGTAGTAGGGCTCCATGGGCATGTCGTTAATCTTGAACTCCCAAGACTCAATCTTGGCGTTCATGCCCTCGGCCAGCAGCTTCTGGTACTCCGGATTGGAGGCAATGGTGCTCTCGTCGTAGGCGTCGCCCAGCTTGTCGCGCATGAGCTGCTTGACCATGGACTCAATCTTCGGGCCCACCTTCACGTTGATCATGGCCACCTTGTTGGTGCTGTCGAACAGGTAGTTGCCGTTCTCATCGGTCTTGCCGCCGTAGGCCTTGCCGTCGTTGTCGTTGCCCTGGAAGCGCGTGCAGTTGATGGAGCCGCCGGTGATGATGACCTTGCCGCCATCGCCACCGATTTCCAGAAAGCCGCCGCCACCACCCCAAAGAGGATACAGGGTGCCGCCGGTGATGAGGATGGTCTTGCCGGTATTGGAGCCACCGCAACCCTGACCGAAGGCATTGGAGTGCTCGTCGCCCTGGGCCGTGGTGAAGCCGCCGTTGATGGTGATGTCGCCGGCGATGGTGGAGTTGGCGTTGCGGGAGAGCAGCGCGTCGGCCAGGGGGAAGGTGAGGTAGGACGACATGCCGCCGACGTAGGTGCATCCGCCGCCGATAGCCGCGCCGTGGAAGGACGACCGTGCGTAGATGACGCCGCCGTTGATGGTGGTCTGGGTGCTGCCGCCCGCATGGCCGCCGCCGATGCCGCAGCCGGCGCCGTTACCGTTGAAGGCCGCGGCATAGGTGTTGATGGTGCCGCCGTCGAAGGTCATGACGCCGGAATTCTCCAGCGGACCGCCGCCGATGGCAGCCGAGCGCACGCCGCCGTACACGTTCAGCACGCCGGGGTTCGAGGACTCCAGGTTCGACAGGCTGTTGAAGCGCTCGCTTTCCTTCTTCTTGGTGGAGTCGGCGGTGCGCACGGTGCCGGTGCGGTCCACGTAGGTGGTGCCGTCGGGGATGGCGCCGTCAACGGGCGTGATGTGGTTGCCCGCCGTGTCCACGTTGAGCACCGCGTCGTCGATGGTCAGGTACGACCCCTCGCCGCAGCGCAGGCCGGGGAACTGGTACTCGTTGTAGTTCTGGTTGCTGCCCGAGCTGTGAGCGATGCTGTTGTAGAGCGAGGTCAGGTTGTTCGTGGTACCGTCGGCCAGGGTGATGTGCACGCGCGTGGGATTCGCCACGTCGGAGCCCTCCATCTCTTCGGTCAGGAAGTCGTAGGTAGAGGACACGTGGCTGTTGGTGACGATTTCCATGGGGTAGCCGCCGTTGATGTTTACGCCGGCGAACACCAGGTTCACGTTCAAGCCGGGCATGACGCGGATGCCGGTGCCCGTGGCCGCGTCCGCGGTGTTCTTGATGGTGTACGTGCCGCTCTTCTTGATAACCAGCATGTTGAGGGTAGCGGTAACCGGAGTGGTACGGGGGATTTCGGGATTGCGGCCGCTGCTGCTATACCCGTTCTCGGTGTAGCCGCGGCCGATGCGCGTCCAAGTGACCTCTTCGTAGCCGAAGCCGTCCGTGGAGCCGTCGGCGCTCTTGATGGACAGGCCGCCGCAGTCGGTGAAGCCGTCGCCAGCGTCGAAGGTGGCCAAGGATTTGAGCTCGATCGCCGAGTCGTCGGCGTCGTCAGCGTTGGGGTCGGAGGCGGCGTCGGGGGAATCGTCACCTTCGGAAACAGGGGTGGGAGCGTTCGCTTCGGCGCCTTCGGAGTTGGGGTCGGCGGCCGAAACGGAGCCTTCGGGGTTGCCGGCGTTATCGGGGGCAGCGTCATCCTCCGACGCAGGGTCGCCGACGGGCTCATCCTGCGCTTCGGGTATCATGAGGTCAGAAACCGCCCCTAGCAAACCGCTTTCAGGCGACCCCCCCCCCATGAGATTTTCAGCTGGATCGCCGTAGGCAACCGATCCCAGCGACGGCATCAGCCCCAGTACCAGCGTGCACGCCAGCAGGCTGTTCACTACCTTAATACGAGCAGTAGACTTCCTCATTGCAACTCCTATCCCCCACCGGCCCCTTGCGAAAACCGGCGTTTGCCTCTCAAGAGAGAAGAACCATGACCAGGCAGAATATATTCCGAACATGATCGTGCGCGCTTCTCACCCAGTCTCATAATAGCCATTCGGATGGCTTGCAGCAACGATTTCGTTTCGCCGAACCGTTACCTTAAGGAAACTGTCATGTCACCTTCACGTTCCGGCGCCGAGGCGTTGCCCGCATTCGGACGGGAAACGATGTAACCGGTGACGGTTGTGGCGCTTCGCGGGCCTCCGATGTAACGGGAGACGTTTATGGCGCGCTCCAGCTATCGCCCGTGTAACGAACGACGTTTATGGCAGAAAACACTGTAACCGATGACGGTTATGTACGATTTTCTGTAACGGAAGACGTTTATGGCAGGTTTCGATTGCCATAAACGTCTTCCGTTACATCGAGCAGCTGTGATGAGGCGCGAAGGCAGTGGGGGCTCGCAGAAGCGCCGGAGTCTGATGACGCGACAGCCGTCGGAACGTGCAGGGCGGGGCGGCGGGCTTTCCGAATACCTCTTTCGGGGTATGCCCTCTTCGGTTTCGCGGCGGTATGGTATGGGCAACACAGCAGGCAGACGGCAGGGCACGGGAAAGGATGGGCGAGGCGGTGCGAAGCGATGCTCTAACGGTCTCACCTGAAGGGGCTTCCGCGATAGTTGCCTCGGAAACGACGCCCGAGCAAGCAAGGCGGCGCCTGCAAACGCCGCCAGGGGAATGCACGCCCCCGCACACGCACAGATGCGAGCGCAGGGGCGCGCAGTTTCTGGGGCTCCTGCGGCAAGCATAGGGATATGCGTGCTGGCCGCGGGCGCCTCGCGGCGTATGGGACGCCCGAAGCTGCTGCTGCCTTTCCCCGCCGAAACGGAAGCCGTCACGGAAATGTGACCGAATTCCGCAAGCAGGGGGGCAACGACAACGGGGCCGAATCCTGCAAACGGGGGAACTCCGGCGGCAGCTGCGACGACGGCTGGCAGCAGCCCGTCGCAGCGCGAGGCAGCCAACGGCGAAGCATCGGGCGGGAAGGCGCTCGCAGCGACGGCCTGCGACGACGCACCAGAACCCGAAGCTGCCACGGCGGCGGGAGTAACGCTGTTGGAACGCGCGCTTGGCACCTCCCCCGCCCTCGCGCGCGGCCGAACCGGCAGCCGACCGCTCTCGCAACGGGGATGGCGCCGCGCTCGCACCCGCTTGCGCCTGAACAGCCTCAAGCAGCACATGGAAGCGCACCGAGTCGCCGCACAGAGGGTTGGCCGCCTGACCGCAGGGCAGCGCCTGGTGCGGCCCAACGCATCCTTCGTCAAGGGAGCCCTTATGCTGCGGATTTCGGTGCAGCTGCATAACGGTGTCGTTCATCGCAGTTCCTCCCAACATTCCAGCAGCGCGCCTGCGAACCGTTCGACGTCGCCTTCGGTGGAATAGGCCCCGAAGCTCACGCGCAGGCTGGCCGGCACGCCCAGCTCCTGGTGGATGGGCATGGCGCAGTGGCTTCCGGCGCGCACCGCCACGCCGCGCTCGCCCAAGGCTTCCGCCAAATCGTGGGGGTGCACGCCGTCCAGGGCAAACGACACCAGCGCATCGTGGGAGCCCGGCTCCTGCGGGCCCAGGATGCGCGCCCCGCGGAGGGACGACACCAAGTCGATCACCTGGTTGCACAGCTCGCGCGTATGCACCTGCAACGCCTCGCGGTCAAGGGATGCCAGGAAGTCGCAGGCTCGGGCGAATCCCACGGCGCCGGCGATGTTGGGCGTGCCCGCCTCCAGCACGCAGTTCGGCACCTAGGAGGTGGCGGCACTATCCAGATACGACAGCTGCGGATGGTCGCGCAGAAGCGGGAACTGCCAGCGAATCGGCCGTGCATCGTATGTGCCCACAAGCCACCCCTTTCCCGCCGTGCGTTTCGCAGAATTACCTCTGGGGAAACTCTACGACCAGGAAAATGCGTTCCCCATACCGAAAAGGGGTACCTGCAAGGGGTATCGGGGCAGTACGGGGAATCGCCGAGCTACACCAGACACGCGCCCATGCCATCGAAGGCAGTGCGCACAATCGCGTCGTCGAAGGGGTTGCGGTACAGGGAGACATCGTCCCAGGTGATCGCCTCGTCGACCCGCTTCATCCAGAACGCGTCGGTAAGAGAGGCAGCGCGCCATGACGATGAGGTCGTGGCTGGTGGTCAGCCCGAGCTCCCGCATGAGCCGCTCGATGAAGACGCGACGGGCAGGCGCACGGTGAAGCAGGTGCCTTTGTCTTCCTGGCTTTCCACAGTTACGTCGCCGCCGTGGTAGAGGGCCGCGTGCTTCACGATAGCCAGGCCCAGCCCCGTGCCGCCGGTCTCCTTCGAGCGGCTCTTCTCCAGCCGGTAGAAGCGCTCGAACACCTTGTCGCGCTTGTCCGGCGGAATGCCCGCGCCCGTGTCGCTCACCCGCACGATCGCCACCTGCGCGTTGTCGGCGGCCCGCTCTTCGGAGGTTTCCACGATCACCAAGCCGTCTTCGCGATTGTAGCGGATGCCGTTTTCCACCAGGTTGTAGATCATCTGCTCCAGCAGCGTCTCGTTCCCGCGCACCAGGACGGGCTCAAGCTGCACCCGCAGCCGCACCCCTGCGTCCCGCGCCGGTTTCGCCAGTCGCTGGGCCACATGCTCCGCCGCCGCCGACAGGTCCACGTCGGCGGCGTCTTCGGCGTCGGGGGCGACCTCATCTAAGCGCGAGAGCACCAGCACATCGTCGATGAGCGCCCGCATGGCCTGGGATTCGTCGTAGATGAGCTTGGCGAACCGCGGCACGTCTTCAGGCGGCACCAGGCCGTTGGCCATCAGCTCAGCGTAGCCGGAGATCACCTGCAGGGGCGTCTTCATCTCGTGGGACACGTTGGCCGTAAAGTCGCGCCGCATCTTCTCGGCCCTGGCCAGCTCTTCGTTGCGCGTTCGCGAGGCACTCATCGGTCGCCCTTCCGCAGACGGTAACCCGAGCCGCGTACCGTCACAATGGCCTCTTCGGCGCCGGGACGCGCCTGCGCCAACTTCTTGCGCAGCGTCTTTACGTGCATGTCCACCGTGCGCGTCTCGCCGACGAAGCTGATACCCCACACCGCTTGCAGCAACTGCTCGCGGGTGAGCACGCGGCCGCGGTTTTCCATGAGGAAGCGCAGCAGGTCGAACTCCTTGCGCGTAAGGGCAAGCTCCACGCCGCCCACCTCTGCGGTGCGCGCCAGCGGGGATAGCTCGATATCGCCCGCCCGCAGCACGTCGTCTAAGTCGGGCGCGCTTGCGGCGGTGTTGGTGGCAGCGCTTGCAGCTCCTAGCGCGCTGGCTGCACGTGCGGCACCAGCAGCGCCTGGGGCACCAGCAGCGCCGGCGGCCTTCCCCGACACGTGCGCAGGGCGTGACGCCCGTCTTACCAGGGCGTTCACCCGCGAGATGAGCTCCATCATGCCATAAGGCTTGGACAGGTAGTCGTCGGCGCCGGCGTCCAGGCCAACCACCTTGTCGAACTCGGTGCCCTTGGCCGTCAACATCAGCACGGGGATCGCCTCCGTGGCGTCACTTGCTCGCAGCGCTCGCAGCAGCTCCATCCCGTCGTCGCCGGGCAGCATGATGTCCAGCAGCACCGCCGCCGGTTGGGCCTTCGCGCACTCGGCCACGAAGTCGCGCTTCCGCGCTTCCGGAAGGGCGTGCACCTGAAAGCCAGCCTGGCGCAGGGCGTAGGACGTTAGGTCGCGGACGTGCTCGTCGTCCTCCACATAGTATATGAGCGGCGATTCCTCCATGGGGCTCCTTCCTTCGCAGCCTATTCTAGAGCACCCGGCGGCCCGCTCTTCCCCGTTTCGCCCAACCGTTGAAACGCCGACGCCCAAGGGCACGCCAACCACCAATGACCGCACCCTTAGGCTGCCGCACTGTCGGGAGCAGTCGCCGCGGTGGGAACCGCCGCAACGGCCGGCGATTCCTCGGGCGCAAGGTGCGTCCGGCGAAGACGGCGGGGGCGACGCGGGTGGTCGGGCAGCAGCGCCATGACGATCTTCGCCATCACCGGCACGCAGGGCAGCCACAACGCAGTCATCGCCACGTTGAACAGGGTATGCGCGTTGGCGATCTGCCGCGCGATGACCTGCACCTCGGGGCCGGCAGGCGGGATGGCGGCCACCACGGCGGCAAAGGGACCTACCAGCCACACGAACAGCAGGCATCCCGACAGATTGAAGACGCAGTGCGAAAGGGCCACGCGCTTGGCGTCGCGCGACTGGCCGATGGCTGCCAACAGCGCCGTGACGGTGGTGCCCAGGTTGTCGCCCAGCAGGACGGGCACGGCACCCTCAAGCCCGATAAGGCTGCCGCCGTCGGCGCCCGGCACCGACGCCAGGTTCTGCAGCACGGCGATGGTAGCGCTTGAACTTTGCACCACCACAGTCATGAGCGTACCTACCAAAATACCCAGCACCGGCACGCCCGTTACCTGGGCGATCGCATCGGTGAACAGGGGGTTGTCGGCCAGCGGCTTCATAACGCCCCCCATGGTGTCGATTCCTAGGAACAGCAGCCCGAAGCCGAACAGCGCCTTGCCCGCCAGCTTGCGGCGCTCGGTCTTCGCCAGGCTCATAAAGATGAAGCCCGCGAACACGATGGCCAGCACGTAGTCGGACAATTTGAACGCCAGCAGCTGCGCGGTGATGGTGGTGCCGATGTTGGCGCCCATGATGATGGGGATGGCCTGGCGAAGGCTCATCAGGCGCGCACTCACGAAGCCGATGGTCATCACCGTGGTGGCGCTGGAGCTTTGCAGCACCGCCGTGGCCACCGCGCCCGCCAGCACGCCCACCAGCGGGTTCTTCGTCATGGCGGCCAGGATGGAGCGCATCCGGTCGCCCGCCGCCTCCTGAAGGCTTCCGCTCATGAGGTTCATACCGTAGAGGAAAACGGCCAGGCCTCCCAGAAGGCCCATTCCTATCTGCAGAAACTCGTGCATGCAACGCCTCCTTGCGACAGTTGTCGTCGTTGCCGCCATTCGCAGGTCGCATGGGCGGCGGCACATAGAGCCAAGGGCGCGCTTCGGGCCGAAATCGTCCGCGCTTGCAGCTTGCGGTCTGCGCTCGCTGGCAGCTTGCATTCGGCACTCGCTGGCAGCTTGCGGTCTGCGGGCGCCTGCGGCTCGCGTTCGGCGGGCGCCTGCGGCTCGCGTTAGCCGAAGCCGCGCCTGCCCCCTTCTCGTGCTGGCGCACAGCTTACGAAGCTCATGAGCGCTCAGAGTAAGCCGCACGTAAAGAGAAAGTAAAATCTGCCCGTCCCACCTCTCCGACCTCCCGCCGTCGCCTCCTTCCCTCTGCGGCCCCTCCCCCCCTGCGGCCCCTTCCCCGCTCTCGACCCCGGCAGCCCGCCTCGCCCCCGGTTAACCAAGGCAAACATCATACAAAATCGGCAGTTTCATTAAGCTTAATTGACGAAGCTGACGATTATGCGGGCTTCCCCGGAGGCTCCGCCGCGAATCCTTGACGGAGCCGGCGGGCATGCGTGAGTCCGGCTCGCCCAGGACCAGGCGCATCTGTTCCAAAGCCTTCGCACGCTGCCGTTCCTTCCCGCGTTCCACTACCGCCACAGCTTCGCCTACAGCGCGAACTGCCGCCCCGTAGTTCAGAATTTCATCGACTTCGTGCGCGAAAGGCGCGAGAGGCGCCCTGCTTGACGGCCTTCCAGCTCCGCGCTTCTGACGCCGTGCCGGCCGGAGACCGCGCAGCCGAAGGTGTTCCTTTTGCGTACTTCCATCGATAAGCCCTATGCGAAAAGGCGTGCAAAAGAGCCAGCAACCTTCCGCACTCTTGCCCGCATGGACAGCTTTGTCTAACACTTGTCCATCTTCGATCGAGCGGCGAACAAACGGGTATGCACCTCGGATATACTGCCACTATCGAAGGCTACGGGAACCGCAGTCGATAGGCCGGCACCTCCGTCATCGAGCGGCGGGTGCTTTCCCCGCGGTCGAACCGGCCGCAGAACCGAAAGGACGAACCATGCGCAGTTTCGGACTTCGTGATGTGATCGGCCCCATCATGGTGGGGCCCTCCAGCTC
Source organism: Eggerthellaceae bacterium (assembly GCA_910575165.1). Taxonomy (GTDB): domain Bacteria; phylum Actinomycetota; class Coriobacteriia; order Coriobacteriales; family Eggerthellaceae; genus Xiamenia; species Xiamenia aquisgranensis. The sequence continues at coordinate 196,353 of CAJTDS010000001.1, read as the reverse complement.
CCATACGGCCGGAGCGCTGCGCATCGCCCTCATGGCGCGGCGGCTGCTTGCGGCCGAGCCGGTGGAGGCGACGTTCACGCTGTACGGCAGCTTCGCCCAAACCTACCGCGGCCACGGCACCGACCGCGCCCTGGTTGCCGGCATGCTGGGCCTTGCCACCGACGACCTGCGCATCCGCGACTCCTTCGCCCTAGCGGAGGCGGCCGGGCTTGGCTTCTCGTTCGTGCCCGACAGCGCCGCTCACACCGACCATCCCAACACCGTCGACATAGCAGTGCGCGATGCCAGCGGAGCCGTCACCCAGGTGCGCGGCGAGTCCATCGGCGGCGGGGCGGCCCAAATCCGGTCGATCAACGGCGTGGAAGTGCTGCTCACGGGCGAATACCACTCGCTGGTGGTGAAGCAGCGCGACGTGCGCGGCGTGCTGGCCTTCATCGCGCGGTGCGTGGCCGAGATGGACGTGAACATTGCCACCACCAAGCTGTTCCGCGAGCGGAAGGGCGACGTGGCCTACACCGTCATGGAAACTGACGACCCCATCCCGCCGGCCATCGAGCAGATGCTGTCCGCAAACCCCAAGATCCTCAGCGTGCGCATCGTACCCAGCAACCGCTTCGGCGCCACGTCCGTGCCCATGACCGACGAGGAGGCGCGCGAAGAAGGCCTTACGCCCACAGGGTTCGGCTCGGAGCTTTCCGCCGAGGAAGCCGCCAGTCTGTTCGAAACCATGGACTTCGCCACGGGCGCCCAGCTTCTGGCCTACGCCCAACAAGAGGACATCCCGCTGTCGGACGCCATCTGCCGCCGCGAGCGGGCGATGCTGGCCTCGCAGGACATCGCCGTGGACGACACGCGCCGCTACCTGAACGAGGCGCTGCAGGTGATGAAGGCCTCGGCAACCGAGCCGCTTGCGCACCCGGTGAGGTCCATGGGCGGACTCATCGGCGGCGAGGCGGCGAAGCTGTGGGATGCGGTGGAGTCGAAGAAGGCGCTGGGAGACGGGCTGCTCACCAGGGCAATCGTTTACTCCCAGGCAGTGCTTGAGACCAACGCCTCCATGGGGCGCATCGTGGCGGCCCCGACAGCCGGGTCGGCGGGGGTGGTGCCGGCCGTGCTCATGGCTCTGCAGGACGTGTTCGGGCTGTCCGACGAGCGTCTGACCCGCGGGCTTGCCAACGCCGGGGCCATCGGCATGCTGGTTATGCGCAACGCAACGGTTGCCGGTGCCGAAGGTGGATGCCAAGCGGAAGTGGGCGCGGCCTCGGCCATGGCGGCCAGCGCGGCTGTGGAGCTCATGGGCGGCACGCCGCAGCAGTGCCTGGACGCGGCGGCCATCGCCATCGCCGGGCTGTTGGGCCTAGTGTGCGACCCGATCGGCGGCCTGGTGGAAGCCCCTTGCCAGAAGCGCAACGCCACCGGGGCGGCCAATGCGCTCACCGCGGCCCAGCTAGCTTTGGCCGGCACCGGAAGCGCGGTCGGGTTCGACGAGACTGTTGACGCCCTGTACGCCGTGGGCCGCGCCCTCCCCTTCGAGCTGCGCGAAAGCGCCCTGGGCGGCTTGGCGGCCACGCCCACCGGCTGCGCCCTGTGCGGCGGCTGCGGCGTGGGCGGCTTCATCGCGGGCGGCGGCGATGCGGATGCTCGCGATGAGGGCACTCGCGACGAGGGCAGTGGCGGCGGAAGCGGCAACCCCCTGGCCATCGAGCACATCCCCGAGGAAGTAGAGTAGGCAGCCCGCTGCTTGCGATCGCATTCGATCGGCGCCCGACCTGCGTGCAGCCGCTCAGGTTCTCGCGTTTTCTGGCAGAGACTCGGGGCTTGGCAAATTTCATCACTCCGAAACTAATGCGCGGGCGCGGCAATCTGGGCATCTCAGGATATATTCTCATAATGGAATAAAATCTATCAGGCTATATTCTGAACTGCTTTGCGAGCAAGCTCGAAAGTCCGAGTCGAGAATTTGCCAAACCCCGAATCTCTGCCAAAAACTGCAGCCGACAAAGGGGTAACCGAGCGCAAGGGGGGGGGAGCCGCCGGTTAAGCCTGCGACCACCGCGGCTGCGCGAGTCTGCCGGTGCCTGCAGCCGCGGTTGCTCGCCGGCCGATTAGGCCTGCGACTGCGACTGCGCCTGGGCGGCCTGCTCGGCAGCCTGTCGGGCCGAGGACCCCTTCGGCCCGCGATGACCTGTCGTGGCTTGAGGCACCTTCGACGCATAGGAAACCTTCGGAAGCTGACGGCCCACGAACACGACGGCTCCAATCAGGGCAGCAGCGGCAACAAGGGGTACGGGGAATTTCATGATGGCTCCTTCCGGCTGATCCTACCTAAGAGACCCGCTGTCCAACCGTCCCGGCAGCCGCAGCCGCAACCGATCACGCGGTCGCGGCGGCGCCGGTCGGTCCGGACGTTCGGGCGAAGTAGCGCCGGTCGGGCAAAGCGAGGGATACGCGATCTGCGCCGCAGTCGTACCAGGAGAGACGAACGTTCGACCGCCGAGTTGCCGCCTTGCCCTTCCAGCAACCCCATCCTACCGAACCCGCCCGCACCCATCCATCGATTCGCCTTACACCACCTTACGCTTTCGTTCGGTATTCCTTAAGCCTTTCGGAAGATAGCCCATCAACGGTAGCGAACAGCAGACGCTGTTTGGGGCGCGTGAGAGCTGAGCCCTCTCGGGCACTAGCTAGTTTTCGGGCAACGCAGGGATGAAAGAGGGAGAACGGCTCGCTGGAACAGTGCGGCAACGAAAAGGGCAGCGCAGAACGAAAGCGTACGCATCGGCCATCGCAATAACTAGAATCTCGTCCACGCTATGCTCTTGGACTCTGCCCGAGATTAAGCAACCACCAATGCCCCGCTCGCCCGCACACCCCTATCTGACTCCCATTTTTCATTGACGAGATACCCCCCCCCATTACACTTTTACCGCCGAAAACCTGCGGAGAGCAACCGCCGCACTCGCAACAAAAGCCTGCGAAGCACCGTGCATTCGCGACGTCAATCGCTAAGCGCTTTCGCACACGAACATAAGGGGGGAACCAGTGTCTAGCTTTCTAGAACGCGTCACCGCAGCCGAAGAAGAAGTGCGCAGTGCAAATCGAGATCTCGCAGCGGCAAAACGAGACCGAAACGGCAAAATCAAGGAAATCGAGAAAAGCATCTCGTCCACCAAAAGGAAACTCACGCGCAGCGTCGACGCGTTTCGCGACGTGCGTCTCACCGCTACGACTATCGCCTGCAAAGGAAAAACCTACAGCCTGTCCTCGCGCACAATAGCCGAGATCAACTCGACGGGGTCGGTCTACACGACGGTCTCCTCGAAAAACTCTACCGGAGTTAGCGTCACCGGCGCCCTGATCGGAGGAGCCATCGCTGGACCGATCGGCGCAGTCGTGGCTGGAAAGAAGGACAAAACCTCCGTGTCTTCCAAAGTGCATGACGACCGAAAGCTCTTTTTCTGCGTGAGCTGCGACGACGGCGCGTTTTCCACGGAGATCAGACCCGAAGAAGAGAAGGGTGCCTTTGAGTTCCTTGCCTTGGTCCGCTCGACGGCCGCTTCCGCCGACGCGCTCAGGGAAACCGTCGAAAGAGAAACGGCCGAGCTCGGACGGCTTCTTGAAGAACGGCAGGCGGACACCCAGGAAATCGATCGATGCACAGAAAAGGCCGCCGCTGTTCAGAAAACACTCGATGACCTTGTTGCCACCGCATCGCCGCAGGAGAAAGAGGAATACGACGCGCTGAAGAAGAAGCGCACTAAGCGTAATATGGTTGCAGCGGCTGCGGGCGTGGTTATCGTTCTGCTACTCGGCGGCCTTCTGTTTTCGCAATGCTCTCGTGAACAGCCTGCCGACAACAGAGAAAGTAGCATAGCGGCTGAAGACGTTCGCCTCGAAGACGAGCAGCCTAACGAGCCCATCAACGCAGCTACGTCAAAGCCGAAGACCTCTAGCAGTAGCGCCAGTACAACCAAGAGCGAACCCGATCCGAAGCAAGACGAAACCAAAGCTCCCGAGGAAGACGGCGTCAAAGAAATGCTAAATGCCATCGATAACACACCCGCCACAGAAATCTTGCCGTCGCTTCTTGACAAAGGTTACACCGTCGCATCCGAACACGCATCAACTGGCGGCGACTTCACCTACGATGTGTCATCAAGCGTCGAAAACCCTGATCAGGAATACGCTCTCAACTGGATTGTGACAGGCTACAAGAAACTGGATACCGATAAAAAAACCGTTACGCTTCTAGTGACTACGCAGAACTATCTCGACGAGCAGGAACAGAAAGCCGCAACCCAAAAAGCGCTCGAGAATAAGCTTGACCCCTTTGACGCATGGGAGGCGGTACAGCGATACGGTGAGCAAGAGTTCCCTTACGGCTTCGAGGTCCATAGCACGTTCGGCCTTCTCGCCGAAACTCCCGAGGATGAGAGCACCTGGTTCCTAAAGGCGACCTGCACCGTCACGGGTAGTAACGGGGCAAATGCGGATGGCACCGTTGAAGCGCGCGTAACGGGCACCTCGGACAATCCCGAAGTAATCAGCTTCTACGTGTACTAGACGTTGCGTGCCAATAGGTTGTTTATGCCGACGGGGCACAACATGGGAGATGGGGCCCGCAGGCGCTGTACGGCCCGGCACGGCACCTCGTCCGGAAGCCCTGTCTGCGAGATCATCCCGTTTTGGCTGATAATTCCGCTTTTACATCGACGATGGCTGAAAACGACGGCTTTGCATCGCCCAATGGCTGGTTTTTCCGGTTTTGCACCTTCCCTTTATGCAAAACCGCATTTTTCAACCACTTTGAAATCGCTCGGCCCATCGACAGCAACAAAAACCCTGGAAGGCCCATCTTGCTCGACGGAGGCAATACCCTCTTGCGACGACAGAAGCCGCTGACTCGCTCGCGGTCTTCCGGAAGAAAGCCCCCAACGACGTCGGCGGACTGGCCACTGAGCATCGACGGTGCCGAACGAGCGCGCCCGGACCCCGCACCGCTGTCTCGCATGCGAGCGGATGCGGCAGCCCGGCAGCCCGGCATTCGCTCCGCCCCCGATGCAGCGAACGACGATTGTGCGCGATTTCGTGCACCGAAAGACGTTTGTGGCAAGCTTCACCCACCCCCATGTAACGAAAGACGTTTATGGCAGAAAACGCTGTAACGAACGACGTTTATGCGCGATTTCGCGTAACGGAAGACGTTTGTGGCAGGATTCAGCTGCCACAAACGTCTTCCGTTACATCGGCGGCGGAGTGCGGGGTGCGGGGTGCGGTGGCCACTGCGAAGGAAATGCCATGGCCGCAGGCCGCCGCGCAGGAACTCTCAGCCGTCCCACGGGCGCCGCTCGCAAAATGCAGGAGGGACGCCCGGACAGCATGCACTGGCTGGGCGCCCGGCTCATCTCTGCAGTTGAGGACGCTCGGTCCGACCGCTCTCGGCTAGGCCTCTTCGGCGGGTTGGGGCTCGGGGTCGTCGCTCAGCAGGGCTTGCACCTTCCGAATGGCGGCCATGTACACGTTCACAATGACCCCGGTGAACGCCGCGCAGACGATGGTGCCCTCGCGCACGCCGGTCAGGTGCCCCGTGAAGGCGAAGGCGCAGACGATGGCCAAGGCGGCGCACGTGCAGTCGAAGCCCACCTTCACCGTGCCGAAGCGAACGCCCGTCTTGCGCGACACCGCCTGCACCACCGCCTCGCCGCAGTTCATGACCGTGCGCGACAACACCGTCATCACGATGCCCAGGGCAAGCACCGCCATGCCCGCCACCAGCCACAGGCACGACTGCCAGTAGGTAGCCGGAGCGAGCGGGCCCAGCAGCTGCACGAACACATCGATGCACAGGCCGAACAGCACCGAGATGGGAATCTGCAGCAAATCGACGACCCGAAAGTCGCGCCGCAGAATGACGATCTGCACCGCCACCAGCACGCATTGCCACATCAGCATGAACACGCCGAAGCTCACCTGGGTAAACGCCAGGCTCAACACGTTGGGGCATGCGGAAATGGGCGAGTTGCCAAGGCCCGCGCGCACCACGATGTCGATGCCCAGCGCCATGACCACGATGCCCGCCAGCATAAGCAGCGTACGTCCCGCCAGACTGGCGAGGGAGGGCGCTTCGAACAGGACAGCCATGCGTTCGAGCATGTCGCCGAACCTGCCAGCGCCGGCGCCGTTTGCAGATGCGCGTTCGCAAACCGCCGGCCCTCCGCAAACATGCTCGCGGCTTTCCGCCGTCGAAGCCGAAGCGGCGACAACCCGATCGGCACGCCGCTCCCCGGAGCGCTCGCGCCCCATGGATTTGCCTTTGACCCGAATCTCGCTCCCGCGATTCTCCGGCCGTGCCGTCATGTTCTCACCATCCCTTCGACTTCGGCGAATGCAATCCATCTGGTATAGCACCGAAGTCCTTGGCCGAGACGCCTCTTTTCCGCTAGCGCGAGAAATCCAGCGGGCAGCGAGCAGCAAAAGACCCTGCCGGCTGCAGGGCCAGCAGGGCGCTTGTACAGCACGAGCAACATTTGCAGCGTGCCAAGACGTCGGTTCGACGGGTCCGGAGACCTTAAAGGACCGGCAGGACTCGCGATACGCCTACAGAAGCGGCTTGCCCGCCTCCCAGGCACCGCCCACCACGTCGCCCACCACGCGGTAGATGCGGCGGGTGGAGTCGTAGACGATCGGCCTCATCTTGCCGAAGTCGACACGGCCTTCGTCGTCGAGGATTTCCTCGTCAACGCTCGTGTTCACGATCTCGCCGATGAAGCGCTTCTCGCCTCCCCAATCCTGCACGTCCTTCACGATGCACTCCATGGTCAGCGGAAACTCCTCGATGACCGGCGCGTCCACGAAAGCCGACCGCACGAAGGTCATGCCGGACGCTTCGGCCTTGTTCACCTTGCGCCCGGTCGCTATTCCGAAGTAGTCGGCCTCCATCACGTGGGCGGCGTCGGCCGGGGCCACGGTGAACGCGCCGCGGGCAAGGATGTTCTCGGTGGTCTTGTGATCGCCGATGTTGATGGCTATCTCGTTGCGGGTGCACTCCCCGCCCCACGCCACGTTCATAGCATTCGGCACGCCGGCATCGTCGTAGCTCGCCACGATAAACACCGACTGGGGGAACAGCTCTCCGGCCGACCCAAGATTCTTCCTCATGATTTCCTCCTGCCCTATCGCCAGCATGCTGGCTCGCTCGTCCGCAGTATCCCGGCCATTGTACACGCTTTGCCGCTACACCAGCGCCGCGATGGTCGCCAGCGCAACGCCCTGAGCCTGGGCGTTCATGATGGCGCCGCCGCCTGCGGTGTTCGTAGCGCACGCGCAGCCCATAAGGGTGCTTGCCGCGCCGTCCTCGGCCGCCATGTCGGCGACGGTTCCGCTATAGAGCCCGTTCGGGCCGGTCACGCTGACGCAGATGCCCACCTGGGTCGTGCCGTACTCCGGCAGCGATGCGCACAGGGTTGCCGCAGCCTTCGTGAACAGCGTGCTGATGGTGGCGTTGGACGTAGCGACGTTCTGGTCGTAGGAGAACGTGCCGCTCACGGCCTTCACCGCTGCGTTGTCCTGGCTCGCACCGGCCACAACCTGCTCCTGAACAGCAAGGGCCTGGTCGGGCGCAATTGCGGGGGCCACAGCGCCCACGCCTGCAAGCAGAAGCGACGTACCGGTTACCGCGCTGAGAATCGTTGTTGCCTTAGCCATAGTATTCACCTCCTGGTGCTATTCCGTCACGCGAATGATGGTGCTGTCTTCCCAATGCTGCTCGTAGCCAGTGTTGTCGGCGGCCTTCACCTTGAAGATGTAGGTACCGGGAGCCGGGGGCGTCCAATCGAAGTCCCACACCGTCCACTGGTTCGGGTCGAAGTTCTCGGGCACCTGCACGGTTTCCCAGGTCACACCGTAGTCGAAGCTGAAGCTCACGGTGTCGAGGTAGCGGCCCTCGCTTGCCCACACCCAGCTGTAACCCTGGAAGTGGATGGGGCCGTCGGCCATGGAGAAGGTGTCGCCGTCGTTCATCCAGAACAGCGTGGAGCTCACCGGATGGCCCGTCACCGGATTCGAGAAGATGCGCAGGTCGTCGCGGTAATCGAAGCCCTGCACCTCCGGATCGTAGGGCTCGTCGTCGTCGATGTAGAACAGCTCGATGTCCTCCAGCCACTTCACCCAGCCGGCGCCGGGCTTGCCGGGGATCACCAGCGTGGCCGGATAGCCCTGGTCTTCGGTAAGGTCGTGGCCCCACATCTTCAGCCCGATGATGGCATCCTGGCGAAGCAGCAGGTCGATCCACTGCACGCCGTTCCAGCGATAGCCGTCGTGGCCGGTGAAGCGCGCTGCGTTCACGTCGTCGGGCACGCCGCCGCACAGCTCGAACAGGTAGGAGATGGGCACGCCCTCGGCCTCGAAGTTACCGACGAACACCGAACCGGGCATAACCGAGTAGCACTCCTGGGTCACCATGACGCTCTGCTGGGGCATGGCCAGCAGGTCCTCGTAGGTAAACGACTTCGTCTCCTTGGCGCCGGTGATGGTGAGCGTCCACTCGTCCATGTTGATTTCCGTAGTGGAAGCCGGCCCGTCGTAGGCCTTCCAGTTGTCCACGATGAACATGTCGGACTCCTCGAGCACCGGCTGGGTCAGCTGCACGTCAAGCCCCATGTTCGCGTCCAGGCTCACCTCGGTGATGTGGCCGCCGTCCCAACCGCGCGAGTCGAGCCAGCGGATAACGCCGGCGTCGTTGCCGCCAGGGTAGCCGCCCAGCTGCGGCGAGTACTTGAACTCGTCGTAGAGCACGAAATGCTCGTCATCGGCCGAACCGCCCAGGATGGGCTCGCTTTCGGGGTTGATGGCATGGCAGCTCCAGCAGTTGCCGTTCTGCTCGTTCACGAACATCTCGTTGTTGTAGTGGTACGCATGCAGCAGGTCGCCCAGGTACGGCCCTACGCGGGCCGCATGCAACCGATGGCAGGTCAGGCAGTCATCGATGCGCGCCTTCTGCCCATAGCCCGGCTGGTAGGTCCAGATATGACGGTAATCGGGGCTCAGGTTCTCCACCAACGCGTAGATGTCGTCGTGGCAGGAGTCGCAGCCGCGGTTGCCCGTGTTCAGGAACTCCGTGTTGATCAGGTTGTCCGGGAAGTAGCCCGAGTCGTTGGTGACGTTCTTCCCCGTGGTTCCGGCCGCTGCCTGGGTCGACGACGCGTCGGCCTTCTGCTCTGCCGCCGGAGTAGCGGTGTTCGTCGATGGCGTCTCCGTCTTTCCGGGGGCGCAGCCGGCAGCCGCCAGCATCAGCGACGCAGCAAGCGCGCATGCACCGACCACCAGAATGATCTTGTTACCCTTGCGCATCTTCCGAACCCTCCTCTCTGTATATCGCGAAGCAGCTTGCACCGCTTCGCCTCCCTTCGCACCTTGCGGTGCTCCCTGTAGCCGCCGGCTGCCAGCACGCTGTGCAGCCCGCAGCCGCCGTGATCGATCGCCAACCCTCCTCTCCGCACGGCCCTCGTTGGTTAATCGAGCGCTTCCTAGCTTAGAAAGCGGCGGGGACGCGGTCATCCACAGGCGCTGTTGAAGTAGGAGCCGAGACAATCAACCATCCCTGTTGAAAGAGCGAAGGACAAGTCAACATCTTCTGTGGAGGACGGGCGAAAGCCCTTTTGATAGCCTTGATCGCGCGGGCAGGACGCACCTGCTCGCATCGTCGAGAGAAAGGGCTTCACTATGAGTCGTACGCGCGCCTTCGCATCGGCGGGCATGCTAGCCGGCCTGCTTTTCGTCCTTCTGCTGCTGGGAGGCTGCGCTCAGCCAGCACCCACCTTGGGAGACCCCGCCGAAGCGCTCGGGGATTCCTACGAGCGCGCGCTTGAGGCCATGGCTGAGCGCGTGGACGACCCCGTGCTCCTGGCCGTGCAATGCAAGACCACCCAGGTGGGCGAAGACCCGACGTGGACCTATCTGTTCGGGTCGAAGTCCATGTCCTTCATGTACTCGGTCACCCCCGATGCGGAAAGCGGCGAGTACAGCGCAAGCACCTACGGACGTCTGGAGTGGGCCGAGAAAAGCTGGGAGAGCATTCCGGAACCGGATTCCGTGACCGTGAGCAGCAGCGATGCCCTTCGCGCCGTTGCAGAGGCCTGCGCGGACGACCCCATGCGAAGCTACAGCGCCAACCTGGTCATGTTCCTTTCGGGCGACGGAAGCGCCGATACGTCCACAAGCCCCATGAAGTGGGAGGTTATCGTCAACCCCTCGGACGAGGAGCTGTCGGGGACCTGCTTTACCGTGGATGCCGCCACAGGAGAGATCGCCCAGAAGGTCGTCGCGGACGACGCGGACAACAGCGACGAAGGCGGAGAGGCGTCGGAGGAAGAGCCCGACCTCGGCCCGAAAGGTACCGGCTACAAGTCGACCTCCTAAGGGGCTCAGCCTGCAGCCAGCGCCGTCTGATGGGCAAGCGCAGCAGCCGGCGCGGCGCGACAGGCGACAGCCAGCGAGCGCGGACGAACGGCAGCGCGCAGGCGGCGACCAGGACCGACGCGCGACGAGAGGAAACGGTCGCTGCCGCTATGCCTCCGCGGATTCCCCCTCCACGATTTCCATGAGCTGGGCGTTCGAGTGAATGCCCAGCTTCACGTATATCTTGTGCACGTGGGAACGAACCGTGGCCAGCGAGATGAACAGCTCCTCGGTGATCTGCTGGGGCTTCTTACCCTGGGCCAGCATGTGCAGCACCTCCCCTTCGCGAGCGGAAAGGGCGAACTGCTCGATGATCTGCTCGCAGCGCTGCTGGATGCGAGCGTCGTCGTACTTGCGCGGCGCCCGCTTCTCTTCCATGCCCCACAGAAGCGCCGCCTTGCGGTCGTCGCCGGTCCAAAACGTTGCCGCAATAAGCAGCACGAAGGCAGAGACGGTGAGGAACACGTAGGCCGGCGTGCCCAACAGGTTGAGCATGCGGATGTCGCTGGAGGCGAAATCGCCGACGAAGAAGCCGAACGCCGCCACGGCAACCCCTAGTGCCCCCACCTTGACCGGATCGAACCGCGTCCGCTTGGCAATGGACGCGCAAGCGAGCAAAAACAGCAGGTAGAAGTTCACCGTAGCGCATTCGCCCGCCACCACGGAGATGCTGGCCATGCGATCCTGGGAAAGCGGCAGCAGGATAAACCCTATCATGGTGATGGGAAAGGCCACCTGCCGCAACCGTACCCAGATGCGCCCGGTACCAGGGGCGATGACGAACGTAACCAGGAACACGACCGCCCCCAGCAGCATGCCGATATGGCTGGGGATGATCTTCTCCACCGGATTCCCCACGATTCCACTTGCCAGGTTGTGCATCATGCCGAATATCACCGAGTAGAACAGGAGCGCGATTACCACAGGAGCCGCCGGCCTGAACGGCCGGAAACCGTCGTCGACCTCTCCGGATCGGCCGCGCGCCCCCATAAGGCGCATGCCCAGCATCATCAACGCGAAAGCCGCTACGAGCAGGGCCATATGGGCAGCGACCACCGGCCAATCCTCGCTCACGCTGAACGCTCCCAGCCGGCCGCTGAAGAAGAGCGGCGAGAGGGCTATCTCGGCGCACGCGTAAACAAGCCCTACGAGAAAGAGACCAACGACGACCTGAGAGCCGTCGAGCCGCGTCAGGCGGGAGACAAAGCTCACAACGAAGCAGTAGAACACAATGTTGAGGAGGAAGTAGCACAGCGTCGCCCACCCGTAGAGCCGCTCCTCCTGAATGAACAGGTAGTACAGGCTCAGGAAAACGACGCTGATCAGCAGCAGCGCCCAAGACGCCCTCCGAGCCGGCACGGAAAGGCCCGCGAACCGACGCAGGCACAGCACTCCCGCACCCGACGCACAGCCCCCCGCAAACCCCACGAAGCAGTTGACGGCCTGGGCCTCGTAGGTGAGCATGTAGTAGAAGGCCACCTCATGTAGAAGATTCCAGCATGCACACCCTATGCCGAAAGCCACCGCCAGCAAGACCGCGGGGACGCTCGCCTTCAGCACGAAGGGACGACCCGCTACCGCCTGCGAAGCGACAGCCCGCTCCGCCGCCTCATCTGCCACCCCGGCCTCTTCACGCTTCCCCATAGCACTCACCCCCGTTTCGCACGCTGCCACGCCGGTGGACGCAACTACGGCAGTCCCACACCGCAACCAGGTCCAGACCGCATCATCCAAGCGGACATCATCGCGCAAAACCCGCTGAAGCGCATCAACAACCGATGTTGATTACCCGAAGAAACGGCAGGGTAACCGCAGTTTCCCGCGGCGTAGCCCCTCGCACGGAAGTCCCTACCCCTGCGCGTCGGCCAGGCTCTGAAATTCGTAGACGATGCCGCGCTTCTCTTCCAGCAGAGCGAGCAGGTCTCTCGGCGAACCCGCTGGCAGCGACGATCGACTGAACCCCGCTCCGTCACGGGTGACGATGAAGTCGGCCCCCACGGCTAAAGCGCATTCGTTCGTTACCCAAGCAAAAAGGGCTCCGAGAATCCTCGAAGCCCTTCTCCTTTAGACGCGTTTGCGCACCGTGCGAAACGCCTACACGCTGGGAATATATTCGCTTATCGCATGGTCCGCCGCCCAGTAACCCGACACGCGAGCCCATAGCTGCATGGACCCCGGCGCACAAGAGACGTCGTAATAGGGGCCGAACAAGCCACCCGCATCCGACCCTCCTGCATACAGGCCTGGAATGGGCTTGAAGTCCGAGCCGATGACACGCGCGTACTCGTCAACCTTCAGGCCTCCAACGCTACCATAAAAGGCGAGCAGACATCGAAAGCCGTAGAAGGGAGGCGTGTCCATTTTGCGCAGGTACTGAGGATCCTTCAGAAAGTCGTGGTCATACCCCTCGTCGCAGTAGCTGTTATAGGTTTCCATCTGGGTCTTCAGCACTTCGGGGTCCATGCCCAGCTTCCGACCAAGCTCTTCGATGGTGTCGGCTTTGAACACTCGCGGATTGTCGCGAACCAGCGCCTTGTCGATCTCCTCCTGGAACTGGGGGACAGGTTCGCCCGGCTCGAAGTAGTTTGCCCGTCGAGTAACCACCCCTTCCGCCATGGTCTTATCCACGAACGCCTGGTCGATGACAGCGAACACGTGCTGTTGCTGTGAGCCGATATTTCCGGAAAGCGTCCAGTCCTTGATGACGCTTTCATCGCAAAAACGACGGCCTTCCTGGTTCAGAAACACCTCGTCGGCCTGGTTCGTACCGCAGATGGTCAAAGCACCCTTGTTGTAGTGGCCTGGCAGAATCCAGCTGCAATAGCTCACAGCTTCGGGATGATGCAGAAGCGCGCCAAGCGACAAGCCCATGGCAAGCCCGTCACCGCGCTGGGTCCCCATAGAACCGCGAGGAATAACGCAGTCGTACGGCACGTTGGTGTAACGCTCGAACATCTCCTTGTTGGCAGAGAAACCTCCGGTGCACAAATCGACGGCCTTGGCGTTCACCTGGACGACGTTGCCCGCACGCCCCTTGCACAGCACGCCGTTCACAGCCCCCGCGTCGTCGGTGAGCAGTTTGCAGGCACGGGCGTCGAAGAGGACCCGAACGCCCAGATCCTGTGCGAGTTTGTACATCTTCATGACGGCGGCACGGCCGCCGGACATGCCGTCCTCGCCCTCGTCGTACTTGCCCCTGGCGTTGTAGGTCACGCCTTGGAAGTCGGTGGTCCAGGCTCGCACCTTCTCTCCGTCGTCGGCAAATCGCCGCGTGATAATGGTGTTGCTCGCATAGCGGTGATAACTGGCCAGCCCATCGTAGTAATGGTCGGCGACGCCCACGTTCTCGAGCGCATTGTCAGTACCCATGGCAACATTGCCGATATTTTCAACATAACGGGAATTACCGCCCACGCCGTTTTCGGTGTTAGCGTCAACCAATATAACGCTGGCGCCCAGTTCGGCTGCACGAGTCGCGGCGCATAGACCTGTCGTTCCCGACCCGCATACGACGAAGTCGCACTCGTACGTTTCCGACGGCTCGCCTAGTCCGTCGGCAATACGCCAGACGTCCTCATCCTCATTTTCACCGTCGGCGGCATAGGCACGCTGCGTTACAAGCCCGACCGAACCCGCAGATGCCGCGACTATACCGAGCGCAGTTGAACCGAGCAGAAAGTCCCGACGGGATAGTTCCTTAGCCATAATCTTCCCTTCCTTCGCCCCGTGTTTATTCGAATCCGTCCCAGCCCTCGGGCAAATCCATGTAATGGCATTGCACGCAGTTGAGGGTCGGCTGACCGTGCATCGAGTGACACTGACCGCAGTCAACATCGCCTCGATGATTGTCGTGAACGTTGTACATACCTTCGGGGTTGTAGATGGTTTTGTCCCCGTCCAAAACTACCGCGTCCTTTATCTTCGCCCAATCGTGGCAGCCATCGTTCAAGCAGAACTCGCGCGTTCCCAGCGACTCTTCGCTAGGGCCCACCAGCCCATCGAATGATCCCACGAGCGATTGGGTTTCCTCGTCATGACAGGTGGCGCAGGTATAGCCCAGCTTCTTGTGCATCGAGATGAGAGTGCCGGGGTCTTCCGCCTGATAGCTAGCTACATAGGGGTCGGACGGATTCTCCGCCATGGCAGCCTCCCAACCACCCCCCGCCTCCGCCGTCGCATCCGGCGAGCCAGCCTCCTTCGACGAGGGACTGCATGCCGCCAAGGCGCCTGCAACGGCAAGGGTCACCGCCACAACCACAACTTTCTTCGCTTCGATAGTCATCCTCTCCTCCTTCTTGTTGCTTCCCCTCGCGACACATCGATCGCAAGCCCAACAGTCTCTGCTGCGCACCGTCGCAACGTGCGTCGACCCGTCCCGAGAAATCCGTGCACAGTAAGCCGATTGTTTCACGGACGTCGTTGCCAATCACCTCCCATTTCATGGTGAAAAGCACCCCCTGGGCAAACATCACCCAACCCCATAGAACATGGTGAAATATCGTTTCTCCTGATGAATGCAGAAGACCTTCCCGGCGTAGGACTCAACTTCATCCCTCGTCTACTTTCTCGGAGACCGCGGATTCGAGTAAAATACAACCGAAGAACGCACCTGCGCTTTGCCGACAACTGGAACCTTTTCGGACTGCAGGCTCGACCTCAAGCGACAAAGCGGGGTTGCCACGGCTTCGCGCAAGCGCGATGACAGCCCGGAAACCGCGAAGCGGGGCGCAAGGAGAGACGGAAAGTTGCAGAAGCTCCAGAAAAACCAATTCGCATTGGCGCTTGTCGGGTTTACTTTCAGCTGGAATTTCTTCCCGCCTAACATGATGGCATCGTTTTTCCCGGACGCTCAGTCGTATTCGAGCGCAAACGAGTTGCTGCTAGCCTTAACCGCGCTTCTGTTTCTAGCGGCTTTCCTCATTCGTCGCCCCGCTGCGCACTTCATCGACCATCACCGATTCGGAAGCTTGTGCTTGACGCTGTCGGGAATCGGCGGATATGGCCTAATGCTTACGGGTCTTGCAGAAAAAGCCCCTTCCCTCTTGCTTGCGTCGACGCTCCTCCTGTCACTGAGCTACGTGGCTCTCATGTTGTGCTGGGCCGTAGCGCTCGCTCGGCTTGACATGCACCAGACGATGCTCCTGCTTTTCAGCTCTTCTATCGGATACGCGCTGCTTACCTTGGGCAATTTCCTGCCCATGACAGGGCAGAGGCTTATCTGCGGGCTCTCCACGGCGCTCTCTGGAGTTTGCTGGTACTGCTTGCGCGTAAACAGGTCGAAGCAGTCACCCTCCTACAGCTTCGACCTATCAGCCCTTGCCCATGCTCCCTTCGCGCTGCTGGGTTTGTTAGCCGTGCTGCTCATCGGCGGACGCATGATGACGGGACTGTTCTTCAATCTGAGCAACAGTATCTCGTTCGGAGAGCTCTTTGTTCGCTGCGCATGCATCGCCGCAGTGATGTCCTTCTGCATTGCATCGCTCGCTCGAGGCGTTTCCGTGGAGCAGGGCTACCGTAATGCCTGGATTCCCGCAGCCGGCCTTTTCCTGCTGGGCAATATGATGGCTATAGGCCTTCAGAGTCCCGCAAGCGCCATAGGAATGAGCATGGCCCACGGAGCCCTGAACTGCTTCGAGGTCATCTTCTACCTCGTCATGTTGCAGTTCGTAAAAAACGACAGGGTTTCGCCGGTGATGGTAATGGGACTGGGCATGATCTTGCTCAAGGTTCTTCCCATTGCCATGCAGAGAATAGTGTTCCCCCAGCTCATGATGTTGTTCGGCTTGAGCTCAACCGACGTGGTGCCTGCGGTTATACTCATGACAATGGTAATGGTGGTGTCGGTGCTAACCTTTGCGAATCACCGTGCGACCATCACCGAGCCAGGCGCGAGCTCCTCGGCCAACGAAAGCGCATCCAGCGGAAACCCGACAGCCGGTCGTTCCGATTTTGGGGAAGCTTGCAAGACCCTGGCAGACTCGTCGGGACTATCCGCGCGAGAGACGGAAATCATGATTCTCCTCGCACAGGGCAACAGTCAAAAGCACATTTCCGAGGTGCTGTATCTGGCGCTAGGGACGGTGCAATGGTACGCCAAGACCATCTACCGCAAGCTGGGCGTCCATTCCAAACAGGAGCTTATCAACTTGGTGAATGCCCAGGAGACCGCGCAGCGCACCCCCTAACAGCCACTGCCAGCGTCCCGCGGGCGGCGCTCCTACATGCGCTGGCTGCGGGCCACTTCGATCTCGGCTTCCACGCGGTCGATGAGCTCTTGCTGGGAATGCACTCCCAGCTTGCGGTAGAGGCTTCGCGCGTGGGTCTTCACCGTGTCCTTGGTCACGCACAAGCTCTCGGCCACGAAGGCCATGTTGCGGCCGCGCGCCAGCAGCACGAACACGTCGCGCTCCCGAGGCGTCAGCCGGTACGTGCGCTCGATGATCTCGCAGGCGCTCTTGAACGCGCTGGCGGACCCCTGCTCGGTGGGACGCACGCCGCCCCAGTCGCGCCACAGGCCGTCGTTGCTGACCATCAGCAGGCTGGCCAGCAGCAGCATGAAGATGGCGTCGGTACAGTACTCCCCGCGCGAGAATCGCTCGAAGCCTACGAGCATGCTGGTGGCGTAGCCGAGCAGCTGCCCGGCGGTCAGCGACAGGCCGGCCCAGGCGTACAGCCGCACCCGGTCGTGGCGCTTCGTCTGCGACAGGTACGAACACAGCGCCCATGTGGTCACGATGGTGTAGTAGTAGCCGGCGATGTAGACCACCTCGCCCGCCGTGAAGTTGACCCCAGACGCATGGCTGGCAATGCCGGTGGTGCGAAACCCCGTGTCGGTGCTAAGGATGAGAAAGCCTATGGCCATCAGCGGAAACCCCACCACGTAGATGAGCTTGCGGAAGTTCAGCCGAAGCACGCCCGTGGCCACCGCCACCACCACGGCCGCCAGCGCGATGCCGAACACGCCCATAACGCCGTAGAAATCCGCAACCGTGACCTGGGGAAACACGTTGCCGTTCAGAAAGCGGAGCACGCAGAAGGGGTCGGTGCATTTCTCCAGCACCACGGTGCCGTACAGAAGATGCAGCAGCCCGAAGGCCATGCCCTGCACCAGAAGCGTCGCGTAGAGGCTCACCGGGTGGGCGCCGCTGCCCTTAGAAGCCGGTGCCGTGCTGGTGGCAGCATCGGCGCTCGCAGGACTGCTTCCAACCGCGCCCGCGGCTCCCGCGCCCGTCGCATCCGCCGCGCCCGCCGCAGCTCTGGCGACAGGCTCGTCGTCCAAGGCGCTTTCCTCCCACCCGGATAACCCCCGGCCCAGTACCACGCCCAACGACGCGAACGGCAGAAGCGACACCAACGTCACCGCCACGAAGTAGCCGGTCTGGTACAGCACCAGCGCCAACACGAAGGAGGCGACCAGGGCTGCACATGACAGCCACAGCAACCGCCGCGGCCCTTGCCGCCCCATGATGGCGCCCCACTGCACGAACATCCACGACGCCAATACGCCTGTGACCAGGGTTTCCGCCACCGCCGTTGCCGTAGTTTCCAGCCCGCAGAGCCGCGGAACGAACCCGGCGAGCGCATAAGCAACCAACACGCCCACGGTCGAGCGCCGCTCGTAGCGCTTGCGTCGATCCGCCCCGCAGCGCACAGCCACAACAAGAATCGCCCCGAACGAAAGGGCAGCCGACGCCAGCACCAGCTCCCAGTACAGCGAGTAGCTGGGCACGCTGTTCTGCAGGGCGCTGTTCGGATTCTGCAAAGCAGCCCAGAACCAGCAGAAGAAACACCCCAGCCCCAGGACCAGGAACCAGCCCTGCGCCCCGCTGCCGAAAAGCCGCCGCGCCGTTGCGCGAGCCTTTTCCAACGTTTCCACCCCCACGCCCCTTCGCGCTACCTCCGGCCGCCGCCATTCTCTTGCCTTCGCGACTATTCTACCCGCACTGCATGTCCAGGCAAAGACAGCCATGGCAGAAGCCGAGGCAACCGCCCGACCGCGCGCCTCTGTTCGAAAGCAAGCAACCGCAAACTGCCCGCTAGACGCTTTCCGCGAACTTGTAGCCTACGCGCCACACGGTGAGCAGATACTGCGGCTTGGAAGGGTTCTCCTCTATTTTCTCGCGAATCTTGCGGATGAACACGGTTATGCTGCTCTCGTCCACATCGCTTTTCTCGCCCCAGATGTGCTCGAATATCTGTGCCCGGGTAAACACTTGGCCGGGGCTTGCGGCTAAAAGCGCAAGTATCTCGAACTCCTTCGCCGTCAGATCAACCTTCTCGCCGCGCACACGCACCTCGTACTGGTTGAACAGCACCTCCAGATCGCCCGTCGCGTAGCTTCCGCTGCGGGTGACCGCTTTCACGAACGCAAGGTCTTGCTTGTGCCGACGCAGGTGAGCCTCGATACGCAGCAGAAGCTCGTCCGAATTGAACGGCTTCACCACGTAATCGTCGCCGCCCGCCTTAAACCCGATGGACTTGTCGACGATGTCGCCTTTGGCGGACAGGAAGATAACAGGGATTCGCCGCCCTTGCTCGCGCACTTTGCAGCACACGTCGAAACCGTTCATGCCGGGCATCATGACATCAAGCAGCAGTAGATCGGGCTTCTCGGCAGCCAGCACCTTCAAACCCTCTTCGCCTCCGTAGGCTGAGCAGAAGTCGTAGCCTGCATCCTCGACGAGACGCCTTATCAGCACATGCAGCCCGTCATCGTCGTCAACGAGCATTATCTTCATCGGATCTGCCATCACTCGTTTTCCTCCCCTGCATCGAGCCTGCACTCCACGACCGGAATGCGCACCGTGAACACGCTGCCCTCTCCCAAGGCGCTCTCAAGCGAAATGCTGCCACCATGCATCTCGGCGTACTCTTTCGCAAGCGAAAGGCCCAAGCCCGTTCCGTTGTACCTCCGGGAAAGCGACGAATCCGCCTGGACGAACCGCTCGAACACCCGCTGCTGGTCCTTCTTCGCAATGCCGATGCCCGTGTCTGCCACCCGCAGCCACACCTCGTCGCACTCCGGATGGTAGCTGATATGAAGTCGCACCGACCCGCCCGCCGGCGTGAACTTCACCGCGTTGCCGCACAGATTCTCAAGCACATGGCGAATCTTCTCGAAGTCGCCCTGAACCAGCGGTACGCCAGGGTCGATGTCGCACGCAAAATCGACCTCGTTGCGATTCGCCAACGGCTGAACCACCGCCTGCACCAGCCCCAGGATGTCGCCCAGGTCGACCGTCTCAACGTTGAACTCGGTGCGCCCGGCATCCAGGCGGCTCATCTCCAGTATGTCGTTGATCATGAACAGGAGCGCCCGGCTGTTCGCCTCTATCTCGCGGCGGGTCTGCGCCTCCTTCTCGCTCTTCGGGCTGCTTTCCCGGTTAAGCATCTCCGTGAAGGCCAGGATGGAAGTCAGAGGTGTGCGCAGCTCGTGACTCATCATGGCCAAGAACTCGCCCTTGTATCAGTTTTCGTTGCGCAGGACTTCATTAACCTCTTCCAGCTGCGCCCGCTGCTGCTCCAAAGTCTCGTTCACTTGAGCCAGCTGAGCCGTCCGGTCCTGCACTTGGGCCTCCAGGTTCTCGTACATGGCAGACAGCTCCGCAGCCATGCGGTTGAACGCCTCGGCCAGCGCGTTGATCTCGCGCGACGATTCGGTGTAGGCAAGCTTGACGTCCAGGTTGCCCGTCTGCACCTGCTCCACGGCCGCCTGAACCTTGGCCAGCGGGCGCGTGACCAGGTAAGCCAGGGCGAAGTAGACGATAGCCAGGGAAACCACCAGCATGCCGCCGAAGAAGATCACGTCCTGAACCACCGCCGAGCGCTCGTTCTCGCGGTAGATGTCAAGGGGCATGGTGATGCTGATGGCGCCTCCCACGTCCCCAATCTCCCAGCCCTCTTTGGGAAACCCAGTCACATCTATCTCGCCTTTCGGGTTGCCGTGGCAGTCGAGGCAGTTCTGCTCGATACGCATGGGCGCCGCGTACCGAAACACCTCTTCGCCGTCCTGCTCGATAATAGCGTAATACTCGATGGCGCCGCGTTCGATGAACGCCGTGAGCGCGTCGGCCTCGAAGCTATCCGGCATATCGACGGCGTTGCGCGGCTCGAAATTCACGAACTTGGTGCTGTAAGTGGACTGCGACGTGAACAGCTGACCGATGCTACGACCGACAATGGCGCAGTGAAGCCCTTGGTAGACGCCCTCTTCGGTGTAGGAAATCTGCTCGAGGCGGCTCTGGTTCGACGCCATGAACTCCCACACGGCATCCATTTGCTGCGCAAGGACCTGGCCCTTCTCGCGCATCTCGTTTTCCATCTGGGTGCGCTTGTTCGCGGAGGTCCACGCCAGGTTCGCGAACAGCGAGACAGCCACAAGCACCACGATGAGCACGACGAACTTCGTCTTGAGCGTAACGTTCCCCACGAAGCACCCCTCCCCGGCCTTGGCGCGATGCGCCTTTTCCCGCTGCCCATAATACACGAGCCGTGGCAGCTCGCTGAACTGCCACGGCATCGCATGCTATGCTGCTAACAGCACCGCTACATGAGAACGGCGGCGACGTCCTTTTCCAGAGCCGCTTTCTTCGCCTGGATGGCCACCGACGGGTTCGTCTGTGTCGCCTCGGGCAGGACGGTGATCTGGTTCACCGTGTCGGGATGGGCTGCCTTCAGCTCGTCGATGGGCCCGAACTCCAGCGCGCGCATGGGGCAGGCGGCCACGCACGCCGGGTTCTCGCCCTTTTCGCGCAGCGTCCAGCAGGCATCGCACTTGTGCGTCAGCTGAATGTCCTCCAGGTACTTGGGCACGCCGTAAGGGCAGGCGTTCACGCAGTACTGGCAGCCGATGCACTTCGTATCGTCGTGCTGCACGGTGCCGTCTTCCTCGTTGATGAAGGTGGCGCCGTTCGGGCACACCGCGACGCACGCCGGATCCTCGCAATGGTTGCACGAACCCGAGTAATGGAACGTCGCCACGTTGGGGTACGCGCCCACCTCGTAATCCGTCACGTTGCGGAACACCACGCCCGCAGGAAGGTCGTTCTTGTCCTTGCACGCAATCTGGCACGTACGGCACCCGATGCAGGCGGTCATGTCGAAATAGAAACCTTGCCTCATTGTATCAGTCCTTCCCCTTGCCGCTATGCCGTCTGAGCTGCGGGAATACGCATGGGAACTTCGTAGTCGGCCGCGAGCGTCTCGTTGTACTTCTCAATGTTGCAAATGCAGGTGTTCCACCCCGACACGCCCTGACCCGACTGGATCTGACCGGTGAGGATGTTGTCGGAGCCCGCACGGTCGATGCCCGTTTCCGGATCGATGTCGACCCATGCGCCGTGAGGAAGCCCAATCACGCCTTCCATGAAACGGTTCGTGGGGCACGCCTGACGGATGCACTTCCCGTGGGGGCTGGTCAGAAGCACGGTATCGCCCTCTGCGATACCCAGCTTCTTGGCATCGTTGGCGTTGAGGAACACCGGGTTCGGCCACGTTTCGCGCAGCCACTCCACGTTGTCGAACACGGTATGGGAGCGACGCAGGTAATGGGGGTTGTACACCTGGAACGGGTAGTCGCCCTTCACGCCGGCCTCGAAGTCGCTGAAGGTTGCCTCGAAGCCCTCTTGCGGCGGCACGTAGGTGGGGATGGCCTCGATGGTGCTGTACCCGATGGCGTTGATGGTGTCGCGCAGCACGCGGGAGTAGATCTCCTGCTTGCCGCTCTCGGTCTTCATCGGGTTGGCCTCGGGGTCCTTCACGAACGCCTCGTAGGCGATGTAGCCGTACGCGTCGCCTTCCTTGCGGGGAATCTGGTACAGGCCGGTCTCGATCAGCTCGTCCATGGCGATGGCGCCTTCCTGGGGCTCGCCTTCGCAACCCCAGTCGGCGATGTTCTTATCGGTTATGCTCACGAGCGGCTTCTTCTCTCCCGCTTCGTCGATGACGTACGCCCCCACGAACTGGTTGAACAGCTGCTGCTTCGCGTCGAAGGGGAACACCTCGGCCGGATCGAGACCCAACCGGGTGCCGATCTGGCTGGCGATTTCCTCGTCGGACTTGCATTCGTACATGGGCTCGACCACCTTGGAGTGGTAGATGAGCGCCTCGCGGTTGCCCTGTAGGAAGCCGCCCTCCTTCTCCCAGTACGACTCGATGGGCAGCACGAAGTCGGAGTACATGGCGTTGGTGGTCATGAACAGCGAGTGGGTGACCACCAGGTCGACCTTACGATGGGCTTCGATACCCTTGGCCTGGCCGTCGGTCGTCTGCAGCTTGGCGTTCATGCTGTCATGATAGATCAGCTTGATGTCCACTTCGCGCGGTTCGCCCGGCACCTTGTTGGTGGAACCGCCAGCGTAGGTGTACTTGCCGTCGACAATGGCGTTCCACATCTCGGTGTCGTTGATGCCCTCGGTGGAGCCGAGCGGGTTCTTGATGGAGGGAAGCCCCGCCGAGCCCGCACCTACCAGGTACGTGCCGCCGCTCATGGCGCGAGAATGGCAGGAAAGACCGCACATGTGTCCCGACTTCCCGAAATGACCTCCCATAGCGCCCAACGTCATGACAAGCTGGGGCAGCGTGTCAGCGTTGTGGGTACGAGCCGAAGCCCAAGCCATGAGGATGGCGGTCTTGTTGTCCTTGCCAGCCAGCTCGGCCAGGTAGCGAATCTTGTTGGGCTCGACGCCGCAGATACGGCTTGCCCACTCGGGCGTCTTGGGCGTTCCGTCATTGGTGCCCAGCAGGTAGTCCTTGAAGTTCCCAGCGGGGTCTTCGCCCTCGGGCATGTGATCGGCATCAAAGCCGATGGTGTGGGTGTTCAGGTAATCCCAGTCGATCAGACCCTTTTCCTCGTCCATCTCAAGCATGGCATAGGCCATACCCAAAAACAGCGTGGTGTCGGTAGAAGGACGGCAGGGAATCCATTCGGCATCGACTAGCGCATAGGAGTCGTTGTAGAAGGGGTCGACGGCGACGAACTTCGCGCCCGCCTTCTTAATCTGCAGCAGGTGGTAGGCGGGATTGCCCGCGGACGACCAGGCAGGGTTGGTGCCCACCATGATCACGATGTCGCTGTTGCGCATGTCGATTCGGTCGTTGATGCCCTCGTTGGGCTGCGGCGCGATTCCCACCACGTCGGGGGTATAGGTCCATGCGCCGCGCGAGGTGGTGCCCCAATGACCGATGTAACCGCCGTACAGGCTGAGGAACTTCGACACGGCACCGCCGTCGGCGAACAGAGAGCGGTTGTCGTTTTCGGACACGATGCGTTGAATCTCGTTGGCGATGTAGTCGTAGGCCTCGTCCCAGGTGATGCGCTCCCACTCGTCAACGCCGCGCAGCTCGCCGTGGGAGTTCTCGCCGCCGCCGGGCTGCCAGCTCACGCGCTTCATGGGGTACTTCAGGCGGTCTTCCGAGAAAACATGATTGCGCTGGGAGCGGCCGCGCACGCAGGCACGCTGCTGGGGGAAGTCCGGGCTGTCGGCATGGGTGTCGTCGGTCTTCTGGCGCACCACCACGCCGTCGCGGACCAGCACCTTGTTCAGGCACCGGCCGCCGCAGTTGTGCCAGCATGCGGCCGTCACCCACGTGCCCGTGTTCAAGTCGCGCGTAACCGTGGCAGCAGCGGCCTCGGTTTCGGGAGCATCCGGCTCGCTCTTCTCCGGCGGGACAACCTCCTTAGGTTGGTTGTTCCCCGAGCAAGCCATCAGGCTTCCCGATGCCGCGATCACGGCCGTAGCGGCAAGCCCTCCTTTGAGAAACCCTCGGCGGGTAACATCCGGCAAGCGCCGAGCCCTCTTCGCAGAGTCAGCCATACGATCCCCCTCTTCTCTTGTCTTCCTGGCAAGCGCATTCGAACGCTTGCCTGGCATCCCTGATGCCCACATCAAGGTTAAAAGTCGACGGAAACAATACTCATTAAAGCTGCCTTGATTTTTCCTAAAGAGATGTTTCCGAATTCTTAATACGCGTGAAACTCCCGCGCCCGGCACTCCTCGAAAGTGTTGCGCTATCCTCCGCCCTGCCAGCCACGAACCGACAGCCAAAGGCAAGAGAACCGATCAGCGATAGGCGGAAAGCAGCCAATCGGCAAACCCCGCACGTCCCCTCGATCGGCTTAGCCACAAGCATCCCCCTCCTTCGCCCAGCCAACAGCCACCGCGCAGAGCTGCGACGCCGCCCGATGTAACGGATGACGGTTATGGCACGGAAACCATGTAACGAACGACGGTTATGCGCAATTTCATGTAACGGATGACGGTTATGGCGCGTTTAGATTGCCACAACCGTCATCCGTTACATGAGGTGCGCGAAACGCGTCGCGCTCCCCCTGCGATCGAACACACCCCCTGCGCGCTGGGTATCGCGCCCTTCAACATCACGCTTCAGTCTCACACCTCAGCTTCATCCCTCAGCTTCGTGCGTCGAAGGCGATCCAAGCCGCGCACCCGGCGGGCGTTTCGCCATCGCTCAAAGCCGCACTCCCGGCAAGCGCTTCGCCACCGCTCGACGCCGCGCACATCTCAGCTTCATCCCTCAGCTTCATGCGTCGGAGGCGCTCGACGCCACGCACCAGGCAAGCGCTTCGCCACCGCTCGACTTCTTGGTTCGGAGTCGCATCCGCCATCGTTCGACGGCGCGCACCCCGCATCGTGCTTCGGTGTCGCAGGGCGCTCGCTCTCGCACACCAAAGCCACTCGGTGCCCGTTGCGGCACGCCGGAACCGCCTGGCATCCATTCTAGCGCGTTGGCGTCCCACCGCATCACCTAGGTGGAATTTCAATCTACCACCAACAGGGTGAAGTTTTCCCTTTCCGCAGGTTTTAGCCTGATTGCACCCAAGGTTCCGCCGCGGGGGTACCGCCGAGCCGACGCTGAGACGCAGCCGACGCAGCCCCACCTGGCCGACGCAGCTCCACGGTCGCAACGGTTCTGCCGAGCCGACGCGACGCCGCGAAAGATGTCGCCAAGCCAACAGGATGGCGCGGCCGCTGCAGCGATGGGATGCTGCGGCGCAGTCACGTCACCGCAAGGGAGCTGCGAAAGCACCGCTGGCGCGCAACACGGCAACCCCGACCGCGCGGAACCGCACGCAAAGACGAGGAGGAGAACCATGAGGCTAACCCGACGCAACTTCATGAAGGCGGCCGGAGGCGCCGCGGCCTTCGCCGGCCTGGCCCTGGCCGGGTGCACATCGCCGAAGCCGAGCGCATCCGACGCCGACGCCGCCGACACCCAAACCGAAGCCGACGCCACGCCGAGCACTCCCACCAAGGAGATTCCCACCGGCTCCACGTCGCCCATCACGAAGGTACGTACCACCTGCGGCAACTGCCACAACGACTGCGGCGTCATCGTGAACGTCCAAGACGGCGTGATCATCAGCATCGAAGGCGACCCCGACCACCCCTTCAACAAGGGCGCCCTGTGCCCCAAGGGCCAGGCGTTCGTGGACACCGTCTATTCCCCCGACCGCCTGCGCAGCCCCATGAAGCGCGTAGGCGAGCGCGGGTCGGGCCAGTGGGAGGCCATCAGCTGGGAGGAAGCCTACCAGTTCATCGGCGAGGAGCTGACCAAGATCAAGGACACCTACGGCGCCCAGACGCTTCTGTACACCAACGGCGCCCCGGTGCAGAACATCGTGCGCAACGCCTTCTGCGAGTTCTACGCGCGCTACGGCACGAACAACATGGTGGGCGCGCCGAACCTGTGCTTCGTTCCGCGCCTGGTGGCCCTGAAGACCACCTACGGCTTCCGCGACGAAGAGGACTACAACAACACCGACCTCATCATCTGCTGGGCCGGCAACCCCTTCGCCTCGCTGCGCCCCGGCGCCTACATGTGCTACGAGAAGCACGGCAGCGCCTCCCCCATCTTGGATGCGAAGGAACGTGGGGTGAAGCTGATCGTCATCGACCCCATCTTCACCGAAACCGCCGCCAAAGCCGACCAGTACATCCCCATCAAACCCGGCACTGACGGCGCACTGGCCAACGCCATGGCCAACGTGGTGCTTTCCGAAGACCTGTACGACCACGAGTTCGTGGAGGCCTGGTGCCACGGCTTCGACGAGTACCGCGAGTGCATGGAACAGTACACCCCCGAATGGGCCGAAGGCATCACCGGCGTGCCGGCCAACACCATCCGCGAGCTGGCGCGCCTGTACGCCACCACCGAGCGCGCCGCGCTGCACGAGGGCAACAGTCTGGCGCTGCACAGCAACTGCGTGCAGGCCGTGCGCTCCATCGGATGCTTGCGCGCCATCTGCGGAAAGCTTGACAAAGAGGGCTGCAACTGCTGTTTCCCGAACGTGGTTGGGCACCCCGTCCCCGTGGAGGCCGGCAACCCCACCGGCATCAAGACCACCGTGGTGGCCGACGCGGTGAACGTGAACACCACCCGCTACCCGCTGTTCCTCAACGGCCTGCCCGGCGCGCTGGACGCCATCGAGACCGGCGACCCCTACACCCCGCGCGGCCTTATGGGCTACCACACCAACACCATCATGGCCCAGGGCGACTACCATCGCAACCGCGACCTGCTGCGCACCCTGGACTTCATCTGCTACACCGACATCTTCATGACCGAGACCTGCGAGCAGCTGGCCGACATCGTGCTGCCCGACGTCACCTGGGCCGAGCGCTACGACTACCGCACCTACCCCCATCATGACGGCGCCATCGTGGCCATGCGCCAGCCGGCCATCGAGCCGCTCTACGACTGCAAGACGCCCTACGCCATGGAATACGAGCTGGCTACCTCCATGGGCATGGCCGAGGGCTACCCCTGGACCACCGACGAGGAGTTCATCCAGTACGCCCTGGGCCCCAGCGGCGTCAGCTTCGAGGAGTACAAGAAGAATCCGGTGCAGCTGGTGGGCACCAACGAGTACAAGAAGTACGAGACCGGCGGCCTGCGAGCCGACGGCGAACCGGGCTTCGACACCGCCAACGGCAAGGTGCTACTGGTGAACCTGCCCTTCGGCAAGAACGGCTACGACCCCCTGCCGAACTACGTGCCCGCCTTCGGCACGCCGGAAGGCTCGCCCGAGCTGGCCGAGCAGTACCCGCTCATCGGCACGAACCGCCGCACCGTGCACTACGTGCATTACAAGTACCGCAACAACCCCTACCTGCGCGAGAACCATCCCGAGCCGGAGCTAAGCCTGAACCCGGCCGATGCTGCCGAGCGCAACCTGAAGGACGGCGATGCGGTGAAGGCGGTGTCGCACCGCGGCGAGGCGCGCTTCACCCTGCGCGTATCCGAGCGAGTGATGCCGGGCGTGGCCTGGGTGGACGGCGGTTGGGGCAACCCGTGGGACGAGCCGGGCAGCAACATGAACGCGCTCGTGGACAACGTCACCCGCGACCCCATCTCGCAGTCTCCGGACATCTCGTCGTTCCTGATGGACGTGGTGAAGGCCTAGCGCCCGCGCGGCTGCGCCCCACCATGCCCTGCAACGGGCGACGCAATTTGACTACCCGGCTAACTCGGTTAAAGGAGCTGATTGAATTGACTCGCTATGGAATGGTTATCAACCTGGACCGGTGCATCGGCTGCCGCGCCTGCTCCGTGGGCTGCGCGGTGTCGCGAGGGCTTCCCGCCGGCGACCGCTGGTCCGGCGTGAAGGAGTATGTGACCGGCACGTTCCCCAACCTGGAAGTCACCTACCTGCCCACGCTGTGCATGCAGTGCGAGAACCCCTCGTGCCTGGAGGTGTGCCCCACGGGCGCCACGACGAAGGGCGACGACGGCGTGGTGACCGTCGACGCCGCCACCTGCATCGGCTGCGGCATGTGCGACACCGCCTGCCCCTACGGCGCGCGCTCCATCGTGAACAAGGTGGAGTCGAACCACGGCGCCGACGGCCCAACCGCCCACGAGGAGCACCACTTCGTCACCCATGTGGCCAACACGGCCGAGAAGTGCACCTTCTGCGCCGACCGCCGCGAGAAGGGCGAAGAGGTGCTGTGCGTGAAGACCTGCGTGGCCGACGCGCGCACCTTCGGCGACCTGGACGACGCCTCATCCGACGTGGCGAAGGCCCTGGCCGCCGCCGGCAGCAAAGCCCAGGTGCTGCTGGAATCGGCCGGCACCAGCCCGTCGGTGTACTACCTGTACAGCGGCAAGAACAAGCTAGACGACGCCTTCGGGGCGTAAGGCACGAAGAGCCGAGGCCACCCCGCAATCGAGTGGCGACCCCAATAGAGGCGCCCCTGTCCCCAGCGGCAGGGGCGCCTTCGTATTCTCGGCGGCACATGTCAGGGGGACGGGCACATGTCAGGGGGACGGGGTTGATGGCATAGGGGTATGAACATGTCAGGGGGGACGGGGTTGATGGCATATCGCATGTCGGGGGCATGTCGCATGTCAAGGGGACGGGGTTGATGGCATAGGGGTATGGCGGAAGGCAACATGGGAGTCGGCCTACATGCCCGCCGCGAGAACATGGCAGCGGCGATGCCGACCCCCCCCCGAAGGGCGCGACGACGACTGCTCCATCGTCTATGCGCCCTGGTACATGGTGGCGTTCCTGAAGCCAGACACGATGCCGAGCTCCTTCGCGATGCCGATACCCTAGGGGGTGCGCGCAACAGGGGGCCATTGCCCGGACTGGCGCACAGGCCGTCGGTGCGCCACGTATCAGCACCGAAACAAAATGGGCCTCCGCCAACCCTGGAAGACTACATCCCGCATAATGAGAGGGTATGCAACTTCAAAACGAACCGAAGGGGCCGCCCGCCGCGGGACACCGCCCGCCAAGCCAGCGCCCCTGCTGCAAACCGCAGCCCGCAACCCGTAGCTGCGAAGCCGGTTCGCTAATGGGGAAAGGAGCGCTCATGAACCGCGAAGAGATTGTGACCGCAGCCGAGGCCTACTGGGATACCAACCGCGACACCATCGTGGCCGACCTGGCGAAGCTGGTGGAGATTCCTTCCACGGAAGACCTGGCGGCGGCAGCCCCTGGTGCGCCCTACGGCCCGGGCCCCGCAAAGGCTCTGGCCCGTGCGCTGGAAATTGCCGAGGGCATGGGATTTCCCACCACGAACTGCGAGGGCCACATCGGTTTCGCCGACCTGCCGGCCAACACCGGAAACAGCACTGCTCAGCTGGGCATCATCGGACACATGGACGTGGTGCCCGCCGGTCCTGGCTGGACCTTCCCGCCTTTCGAGGTCACGGAGAAGGACGGCTTCCTCATGGGGCGCGGCTGCCTGGACGACAAGGGCCCGTCGATTACGGCCCTGCATGCGGTGAAGTGCCTGTCCCAGCTGGACGTGGAGCGGCCCTATGCCATCCGCTTCCTGTTCGGCGCCAACGAGGAAACCGCCATGGCCGACGTGGCCTGGTACCTGGACCACTACGACAGCCCCGCGTTCCTGTTTACGCCCGATGCCGACTTCCCCGTGTGCTACGGCGAGAAGGGCGGCTTCGACGGACGCATCACCAGCGCGCCTATCGCTGATCCGGTCATCCTGGACATCAACGGCGGCGTGGTCACCAACGCGGTGCCTGGCGACGCGTGGGCCCTGGTGAAGGCTGATGCCGCCACGCTTCCGGCAGCCGAGCGCATCACCGTGGAAGACGCCGGCGACGGCACCGCGCGCATCGAAGCCACCGGGGTGAACGCCCATGCGGCCTGGCCCGAGCGCGGCATCTCCGCCATCATGCTGCTGGTGGACTACCTGCTGGCCAACAACCTGTGCAACCCCGCCGAGCGCAGCTTCCTTGAGCTTGTTCAACGCCTGGTGTCCGACACCTCGGGCGCCGGGGTGGGCATCGCTTGCGCCGACGAGTACTTCGGTCCGCTCACCGTGGTGGGTGGCACCATCCGCAAAGAAGGCGATCGCCTGGTACAGACCATGGACAGCCGCTTCCCCACCTCCATCACCGGCGAGCAGATTACGTCCATCATGAGCGCACAGGCCAGCCAGGTAGGCGCCACCTTCGAGAACACCCTGCTCATGGTACCGTTTTTGGTGAAGCCCGACGACCCGGAAATCCGCGTGCTGCAAGACGCCTTCCAGTACGTCACCAGCGACACCGAGCACAAGCCCTTCACCATCGGCGGCGGTACCTACGCGCGCGAGTTCAAGAAGGGCGCGTCGTTCGGCGTGAACATGCCTTGGATTGCCAACCCCGACTGGGTGGGCGGCGAGCACGGCCCCGACGAGGGCGTATCCGTCGAGCTGCTGAAGACCGCCTTCAAGATCTACGTGCTTGCCCTAGCCGAGCTGGAAGGGCTGGACATCCAGTAACGACAGGCCGGACCGCAGCGGCAGGCCGTGCGACGACCTACGAAGACGCGCGCCCGATGTAACCGATGACGTTTGTGGCAGAAAAACCTGTAACGAACGACGGTTATGTACGATTTCATGTAACCGAAGACGTTTATGGCAGGTTTCGATTGCCATAAACGTCTTCGGTTACATCGGGCGTAGCTGGATTGCCATAAACGTCATCGGTTACATCGGGCGCTGGCGTTCGTAACGAAACGCGCTTGTGGGGAGGATTAGCCACAAAAGCGCATTCCGTTACGCGAAACTGCGTAGAAACGAAGGCGGTTGCAGCCCATCCGCCACAGAAGCGCAATCGGCGCCCTTCCCCCTACACCACCTTCGTTTCGTCCAGCTTGGCTAGCACCCAGTCGTTTAGGCGGATGATGGGGCGGCGCAGCACCAGGCCCAACACCAGCACGGGCACCAGAAACGCCGCCAGCAGGCCCATGCTCACCAGATAGTGGTTGCCGTAAATGCCGGCCATGGCCCCTTGTATGGCCTCCATGGAGTGAGCGAAGGGCAGCCACGGGTACACCGCTTGGAAGAACGGCGCGCTCATCTGCACGGGCATAAGACCGCCGGCACCGCCCAGTTGCAGCACCAACCCGATGATGGCCAGCGCCTTGCCGATGTTGCCGAACGACACAGTGAGCGTGTACACGATGGCCGTGAACACCACCGACGCCAGGCAGCACGCCGCCAGGTACAGCCAGAAGTGCTGGCACTCCACGCCCAGGAAGAACACGTTGCCTAAAGCCACGATAAGCGCCTGCAAAAGCCCCAGCACGCAGAACACGCCGTATCGTCCCAGGTAGAGCTCCGATTGCCGAAGCGGCCTGCCCACAATCTCCCGAACCTGGCGCTGCCGCTGCGCAGACACCTGCACCGACATCAGCGCCACCATGAAGATAGCCCCGATCCACAGGCACAGACTGGTGTAGAAGGGGCTCATGGCGCTGCCGTTGTTGTCCATGGGGTACACCGGGTGCGTGACGATCTGGGTGGGCGCCGACAGGAACCGCGCCACCGAGGACGGGTTGTCGCCGATGATGCGGCGCACTTCCTGCACATCGCCGGAATCCAGGGCTGCGGCCAGGTCGTCCCGGGCGCGGGAGAGCTCGTCGGCCGTGGTGGTCAGCGTGTCGGCCGTACGACGCAGCGCTGTTTCGGCGTCGGTCAGGTTCTGGCTTAGGGAGTCGGCAGAATTCCCCAGGCTGGAGGCTGTTTCCTTAAGGGAGGTGGCCAGCGATTCCGTATCGGCTCCCACAGCTTGCAGGTTGTCGGCCAGGGAGTCGAGCTCGCCCTTCAGCGTGCTCTGGTAGACTTCCTGCGAGCTGGCCAGCGAATCGCGCGCCTGGTTCAGCGACTCCTGCACCTTCTGGCGCGCCTCGTCCACGGACCCAGAACTGGAAGCAAGCGCACCGCTGGCCTGCTGCAGTCGCTGGTCGAGCAGCTGCAAGTCGGAAATAGCCTGGTCTACGGCGGGTAGCGCAGCGCTGTTGGGGTCGGCGGCGGACAGCTGGTCGCGCAGGGCCCGGTAGGTTTGCTCGAGCCCCTGGACGTCGCCAGCCGCCGCGGTCAGCATATCCGCCGCTACGGCCGGATCGTCGGCCATGGTGGCAAACGCGGTGTCAGTCGCTTGCTGCAGGGAATCGCAGGACGCGTTCGCGCTGCTCATAGCGCTATCGCCTGCACTCTCCGCCTCTTCGAGTGCGCTCGTGGCATCCGCAAGCCCGCCGCGAGCCTGGTCGATCAGGGGCACCACCGCGTCGGGCGCGTCTCCCGCCTGCCCGAGCACCTCCGCCGACGCCCGCACCAGCGACGCCGTGGAGGCCATAAGGTCGGCATAGGAGGCCGCCTGGTCCGCCGCCGCAACGGTCTCGTCCACGGTGCTGCCCAGCCGCGACTCCAGCGTGCGCGCGTAGTCGAGCACCCCCTCGCCGCTCATGAAGTTCGTCAAATCCGACGTCGCGCTCAAAACAACGTCGGCTACGGTTTCGGTGAAGGTCTGGTCGATGGTCTCCTGCAGGGTGCTGGCCCCGGTGGAGGTCACCCGTTGGGCAATGGCGTTTTCCTTCTCGTTGCTGTAGTAGATGATGGTGGAATCGGTGATATGGTCGCTGAACACGGTCATCAAGTCGGCGGTGAACGACTTCGGGATGATCATGGCTGCGTAGTACTCGCCAGAGTCCACGCCGTCTGTGGCCTGCTGCTCGGTCACGAACTGCCAGTCGAAGCGGTCGTTGGCCCGCAGCGCCGAAACCACCTGCTCGCCAGCATTTATGCGCGTGGGGATAAGGTCGGACTGGTAGCCCTCGTCGTTGGAGGCCACGGCCACCTTGATGTTGCCAGTGTTCGAGTACGGGTCCCAGAAGCCCAGCGTCGTGAACCACGCGTACAGCGGCGGCACCAGCACCAGCCCCATCACCACCACGGCGGCCACGGCGTTGCGCAGCAGGTTGCGCATGTCCCCGGAGAAGATAAGCCAGATCGCCTTCATCGGCCCTCGCCGCCTTTCGAGGTAGCAGAAGGGATGGAAGGGGCGGAAGGTGCAGAAGGGGCGGTGTCGTCGGAGGCGGAAAGAGCGGCTCTACTGGGAGCAGCGGGCGTGTCACCAGACGCAGAAATGCCGGAGGATGCAACGATGCCGGAAGAGTCCGCGGAGGGGGCGGAGTTCGCGGCGGCATCGGAAAAGGCAGCGCCCTCGGAAGGAGCGGCTACGCTAGGGACGGAAGCGGACGCGCCAGAGGGAGCGTCGCCAGGCGCAGAAGCACCCTCCGCGCCGCCTAGCTGGCTGGCTGCTTGGGCCCCCACCCCTTCGGGCGACAGGTTCGTCAAAGCAAGCTGCCTGTTCAGGCTAGTGTTCATGAACGAAAGCATAATCAGGTACACGTCCACCGCGATGATCCCAACAACCATGGCTACCAGCATCTCAACGCGCGTGTCCACGTCGGCATCGACGGCCACCATCAGCGCGAAAGTGACTATCGGCTGCGCGAACAGAGCCGCCCAGCCGATGGCTGCAAGCCACTTGTAGCGCCGACGGAACCGCGTCGCCCGCCGCAGCACCGACTCGCGGAACTCGTCAACGTTCAGCAGCGCCCGCACCAGAGTGTGGGTCCTGAAGCGCGCAGCCCCAATCCCTGCGGCTGCACCGCCGTCGCCAGCCGTCGCGCCTTCGCAGCCCGGCACCGCGCCCCCGCCGGCCGCCGCGCCCGCTTGGCCGCCTAACAACGCACCTGCGCTACCTGCCATCTCGGTCGCGAAGGCGTGCGCCGGCTCGGCGGCGAACAGGTCGGTTTTGGCCAGCTTCTCGTCGAACATCAGGTTCAGGTTGAAATCCACGCGCCCAATGCCCAGCCCGATAGCCAGCCCCACCGGCACGAACACCAGCCCAAGCGTCAGCATGTCGCGCAGGTAATCCAGCCCGTAGAAACCGCCGATAGCCTCGCGCATGGCGTCGATGGAGTACGTGAAGGGCAGCAACGGATGGATGGCCTGGAAGAACGCCGGCATCATCTCGATGGGGAACATCCCCGACGAACCCGGTATCTGCATGATCAGCAGAATCACCGCCACCGCCTTGCCGATGTGGCGAAACGCAAAGGCCAGGGCGTACATGAGGTTCACGTCCACGAACACCGTCAGAAGCCCGGCGCCGATGAACGCCACGGAGCTTTCGCACTGGATGCCTATAGCCAAGTCCCCCACGCAGCAGACAAGCCCCTGCACAAGCCCTATGACCACGTAGAACAGCCACCGTCCGAAATAGGCCTGGGCGGCGGTGAACCGCGGCAGCCCCGCCGGGTCCACGCGCATCCGTACGATGGCCATCAAGATGAACCCCGCCACCCACAGCGCCAGGTTCGTGAAGAACGGCGCCACGCCGCTGCCGTAGTTGCGCACCGGGTAGACCAGCTTCGTTTCCAGCGTCACCGGAGACGCCATGAAGGCGCCCACATCGGCGGGGTCGGCCTCCAGGTACTCCGAGAGTATCCTCACCGTGGAGGACTGCTGCAACGCCTGCAAATCCGACAGGTTCTGGTCCAGGTTCGACTCCATGGTGCCCAAGGCGTCGGAAGTGGTCGACAGCGACGAGGACGCCGAGGTCAGCATGGTCTCAAGCTCGCCGAGCACCGAGCGCGCCTGGGAAAGCGTGGGGGAAAGGCCGGCCAGGGCGCCCTGAAGCGTGCCGCACGCATCGGCCAGCTCGTCCAGGCTGCCGGTCATGGCGGGCAGCACGTTCGCTTGGAAGTCGGCTGCGGTCTGACGCACCGACTCGCTGGCGGCGCTAGCAGCCTCGTCCATGGCCTGGGCCTGCGTCTCAAGGGCGACGGCAGTGGTACCGAGCGCGTCGGTTGCCTGCTGCAGCGCGCCCACCGTGGTCTGCAGGTCCGCATTCGCGCTTTTCGCCTGCTCAAGGGCTTCCGCAACCGCTGCCGCCGCCTGCGGGTCGGCGGCGATGGCCGGATCGGCGGCCTGGGCCTCCAAAGCCGCGATCAGGTTCTCGTTCGCCTCAAGAAGCCCTTGGGCCCGCTGCAGGGCCGCCTGCGCATCGTCGCAAGCGCGCTGAACCGCACCTTCAATGGAAGCCGCCTCCCGCTGGGCTTGGGCTGCCACATCACCTAAGACAAGAGCCCCTTCCGTAGCCTTGGTCGCCAAGGATGAACCGTACTCGCTCTCGGTGGCGCGCGCTTCGTCCAGCAGCGCCTTTGCCTCCGCCACCGCGTCCCCAAGCGGCCCCAGGCCTTCTTGCAGCCGGGCCAGCGTATCGTCGGCGCTGGCAGCCGATTCCTTGGTTGAATCAATGGTGACCTGCAGGTTCCCAATGGCCTCCCGCGCCTGGCCCACGGTTTCGCGCGCGTTGGCGATGCCCTCGGTCAGGTTGCTCTGGGCTGCCTCGCCCTTCCCTTCTGCCTGCTCACCGGCCTCCTGAGTGGTGTCAACCACCCGCTCGGCCACCAGCTTCACGAAGTTCTCGTCGATGGCCTTCTGCAGCGCATCCACCCCGGCGTCGGTGACCTTCGGGGCAATGGAGGACGGCTTCTCGTTCACGTAATAGTCCAGCGTGGGTCGCGTGAAGTCGCCGGTGAACACGCTGGCGAAGTCCTCGCTGAAATCCTGGGGGATGACCACGGCGGCCCAGTACTCCCCTTCGTAGACGCCGTTCACAGCCTGGTCGACGCCCACGAATTCCCAGCCCAGCTCATGGTTTCCCTGCAGCTGCTGCACCACCTGGTCGCCCACGTCCAGCCGCCCTGCAACCGAGCTGTCGAAGCCGGCGTCGCTGTTGGCCACCGCCACCTTCATGCCCGACGTGTTGCTGTAGGGGTCCCAGTTCGCCGCGATGACGTACCACGCGTAGGCCGACGGCATCACCGCCATGCCCAGCACCACCACCAGCGCCACAGGATTGCGCAGCACGCGCTTCACATCGCGCGCGAAAATGGCGAAGATCACCGAAAGATATGCCCATGCGCGATGCAGCATTCGCCAACCCGCACCCTTTCACCTGCCCGCCATCCAGCAATCTGCGCCACAGATTGAGGGTTTGGCAAATCCCAATCTCCGGCACTTCGGCTTTTCCTCCTCCGAACATTCCGCATCTGGGGAAACGGTTCGGGACCTCTCGCCCTCGCGCCACCCAATGGCCTGCCGTTTTGCCAAACCCGCAATCTGAGCCAAAAAAAGGACCAAGAAGCAGGGGCAAACACGAACCCTGAAGCCGTAAGGAGGGTTTCACTGCGATTATCCCCCTGGTCAGCGAACGAGGTGCCGCCGGGGGCGCTTTGTCACCGCCCCGTGGCATTCGGTTACGCCATCGTGGCCGAGCGCCGGCGAGGGCTTGCCAGTCGTGGCCGAACGTCGGCGCAGGCGCTGCCGCCGCGGCCGGACGCCCAGGTGCGAACAGCATCGGCCCCGCCCGGCACCGGCGGAGGCCACGCCAACCTCATCCGCAGGCACCGCAAGAACTGCACCCGCAAACGCGAAACCGCCCCGGGAGTTGCTCACCGAGGCGGTTCCTATGGCGCTCGAACGATGGGTGGGGCGATACGGTCGTCCTCCGCTGTTCGGGGTCGTCGATGCATGCCCGGACCGCCGCTGCAGCAGCGGGTGCTGGCATTACGCGTAGGCCAGGCGCTTTCCTTCGGCAGTCAGCCGTTCGGAAAGGTAGGTGCGGCTGGACTGGTCGGTGGTCACGCATTCCAGAAGCGATTCCACCGTGAGGCTGGACATGAACGCGTCCATGGACTCTTCGATGAGGTCGTAGGCGCGCTTGATCTCCTCCACCATCTCGCCGCCGGTCCGCGTCTCGCGGCGGCTCCGCGTGGCCTGCTTGGCGTCTTCGTCCAAGGCGTTGATAACGTCCAGCACGCTGATCTGGTCGGCTGGGCGCGCCAGCCGGTAGCCGCCGTGCTTGCCCGGACGCGCCTCGATGATGCCGGCGTTGCGCAACAGCTGCGCCAGCTGGATAAGGTAGTCACGGGGAATGGACATATCTTCGGCAATGTCCCTTGACGAGCAGGTGGTGTCTCGCGCAGCCAGGTACAAAATGGCGCGCATACCGTAATCGGTCGATGCCTTGAATTGCACTGCTGTCTCCTATCCGGCCCTTCGCCATCGACGCCGCGCGGTATCTTCCGCGCTCCATCGCCGAGGTAGAGAAGCGCCCCTTTTTGTGATGCGAATGGTCAACTTTCGGCCATATAAGCGAAACCGGCGCCGAAACGCCGATTCCAAACGATTTTCGAGCCGAAGAAGCTGGCCGTCAGACCGTGGGTCGAGGGGCTTCGCCACCCAGGGCACCTGCGCCTTCGACCTGTATTGAAGTGTACAATGCGCATAGATTATAACAAGGTCATCGCTGCGTTTTCAGGTCAAACCGAAGTTCGTTGGTTACGTTTCGGGCATCTCGCGCCTCATTCGTAACCGTACCGTTGCCGTTTCGTCATTTGGCCATGGAAACGACCCAGGCCCACCCTACGGTACATTGCGCGGGCGCTGCTTTTTCCGCAAATGCCCCTTCGCAAATCCTACCTATGGTGCAGGGCTAAAAAGGACAGGAGCTTGCTCGGCGTTTATGACTGTCAAGGTACCCTGCACGAGGGTGCCGCTAATACCGACACCTCAACTGTTGTCGCCGCCACCACCGCAGCGACCGCAGGTCGACGCTATTTGTAGGAGTAGAAGCCCTCGCCGGCGTTGATGCCGGTTTTGCCCTCGTCGATGCGCTGCTTCAGCATGGCAGCAATACGTGCGGCGGTGCTGCCTGGCTCTTGGGCGGCAGGGCTTGCGGCCACGATGTTGTACGCCGTGGTCAGCCCCACGATGTCCAGGATGCGGAACGGGCCCAGCGGCGCGCCGGTACCCAGCATCCACGCCTTGTCGATGGTCTCCACGTCGGCGATGTCGTTGGCCAGCAGCGCCTCGGCGGCGTT
Source organism: Eggerthellaceae bacterium (assembly GCA_910575165.1). Lineage (GTDB taxonomy): Bacteria > Actinomycetota > Coriobacteriia > Coriobacteriales > Eggerthellaceae > Xiamenia > Xiamenia aquisgranensis. The sequence continues at coordinate 158,180 of CAJTDS010000001.1, read as the reverse complement.
CAGGAACGGCACCAGCATGCTGTTGAGCAGGTAGCCCGGCTGCTCCTTGTGCAGCTCAAGCGGAATCATGCCGATGGCCCGCGCAAATTCCACCACCGCCTTGAACGACTCGGTCGACGTCTTCGCCGTGCCCATGACCTCGGCGGTGTTGTTCTTCCAGATGTTATTGGCGAAATGCAGCGCCAGGAACCTGTCCGGACGCCCGGTGAAGTCCATCATGGCGCTGGGCAGCAGCGTGGACGAGTTCGTGCACAGGATGGCCTGCTTGGGAAGGACGCCGCTGATGGACGAGTAGAACGCCTCTTTCTCGCCGACGACTTCGGCGATGGCCTCAACCACTAAATCGGCGCTACCGAAGGCCTGCTTCAGGTCGGTGGTCAGCACCAGGCTGTCGAAGGCCGCGTCCACCTTCGCAATGAGCTCGTCCAGCTGCTCGGGCGACGTCTCGGGGGAATCCGCCAGGCCGCGGCAGTAGGCGCTCGGGTCGGTCTTCATAGCCTGAAGCGTCTGCTTGTAGATGCCGCGCAGCCTCTCCAGCTTCGGACGCGTGCGCTCGATGGAGCCTTCGCTGCGCAGCCACATGGTAACCGAAAAGCCCTTGTAGGCGCTTTGCAGCGCAATCTGGCTGCCCAGCACACCGCCGCCGGCCACCGTAACGTTTTGAATGTCCATGGATGCCTCCTGATAAATGGGTATCATCGGCAACAAGGTCGCCGCTCGTCGCCCGCTCTCACATGCCGCCGCAAGCCGAGCGTCTTGGCGCCGGACGCCGCCAACAGCTAGAACAGGCACGCGCCATGTTACCCTGACGGCAAAGGCCCGCGATCCCCAACCCCGATCTGTCGACAAACGGATGCCTGCCAGATATTTTGAAAGTGCGGAAAGGATGCCGATGACCTGCGCAGAAAAGCAGAAGCAGGCTCTTCGTGAAGAGGCGCTTCGGCGCCGAGATGCCGTCGATGCGCTGGAGCGCCAGCAACGCGGGGAAACAGCGTGCGAGCGGTTGTTCGCCGAAATCGCAGCTGCGGCCTGCAATGCGGGGTTGCCCTCTGTAGCCCTCTACGACTCGATGGGAAGCGAAGCGCCCACCGGCCATCTGGTAGACCTTGCCCTGCAGGCCGGATGGTCGGTCTGTCTTCCCGTGCTCCATCGGACGGACCCCGCTGCCGCCGAAGGCCCGCGCGCCATGTCCTTCGTGACGTTCGACGCCGACCGGCTGCAAATCGCGCGCAAGCTTTTCCTGGGGCACCCGCTGCGCACCGTCGATCTTGCCGCGCTCGCCGATGCCGGCATCCCCGCAGTGAGCCCGCAGCGCATCGACGCCTTCGTGGTGCCGCTGGTTGCTTTCGACGCTGCCGGGCGCCGCCTGGGCTACGGAGGCGGCTACTACGACGCCGTGTTGGCACAGGTCATGAGCGAGTCGCACGGACGCGGCGGCCGGCAGCCCTTCGTAAGCGGCCTCGCCTTCGCCGAGCAGCAGGTGGACCGAGTGCCCGCGGAACCCCACGACATCCCGCTGCCCCGCATCGAAATCGCCTGAACGCAGCGGCGCCTGGCGACCGGCGCGGCCGCCTGAGCTCTCGCCACCCAAAAGCCGCAAACATCTGCGACGAGCGCGACCCCCCCCCAGCAGGCGGCAAGCGAGCACCCAACAGCGTGCTCGAATACCCGCGGTGGGCGGCAAGCGAGCACCCGGCGCTCGCTCGGTGCGGCCGACAGACGGCGTCCGACGGCCGTTCGGCCCAGCAGGCAACCATTGCGCGCACGATCCAGCCAACGGCCGGCGCCCACCCTATACAGCTGGCGGCCGACACCCACCCTATACAGCCAGCGCGCGGCGCGGCGGTTTCGCGCAACTAACGCAGCGGACGCAGCGGACGGCCGCCGAGGGTGCCTTTCCGACCTGCCCATGTAACGAACGACGTTTATGGCAGAAATCGCTGTAATGAACGACGATTATGTACGATTTTCTGTAACGGAAGACGTTTATGGCAGGTTTCGATTGCCATAAACGTCTCCCGTTACATTCGCAAGCCACCAACCGCCCGGCAGAGGCAGGCGAAGCAGGCGAGGGGGGCGGCTGTCCGGCAAAGGCAGGCGAAGCAGGCGAGGGGGGCGGCTGTCCGACAGAGGCAGGCTAAACAAACGAGGGGAACCGGCGGCTCGCAGAAGCGAAGAGGCGCAGGCGAGATGGGCGGAGCCCAGCGCCGCGCAGAGGCGAGGAGCAGGCGGGCAAGGCGAACAGGAGCCAGCAGCGCGCAGAAACAAGCAGCGCTGCCAGATGGCGCCTACCGCGCCCGGTCGTCGCAGCGACGCTTGATTTCCGCGATATGCGGCGGCATGTCCTCCTCGGTCATGGACTCGACGACGGCGCACGTACCCGCCGCCGACGCGGTATCGTAGTACCAGCATTTGTAGGTGATGAAATCCAGCGTCTGTTGCAGCTCGGCCATCTGGCGCTCGATCTCGCTTCGGCGCCCGTGCACCAGCGCCCGCCGCTGCTCGATGGTGGCGTCGCCGCCCTGGTACAGCTCGACGAAATCCCGAATCTCGCGAATGGTCATACCCGACATCTTCAGGTACCCGACCAGGCGCAGCCACTCAAGATCCGCCCGAGTAAACAACCGCATGCCGCCTTCGGTCCGAAGCACCCCGGGCAGCAGTCCGTTGCTGTCGTAATAGCGAATGGTCGATGCGGGAATGCCCATTTCGCTAGCCACTTCGCCGATAGTGTACGTCCTCTCCATGGGCGCAGCTCCTTCTTGCTTCTTGCGGCAAAAGCCTCGTGCGCGACGGTTGGCTCCGAAGCGTCGGGGCCTCCCGTGGCGAGACGGTGGATTCTCTTGCACCCATTATTGACTTAAACCAAGGTTGAAGTTCAAGAATGAATTTCGTTTCCCTCGGGAACGGCACGCAAACGCGACCCGCAGGGATTCGCCCAGCATCCGACGAGGGGCACTGAAGCACGAGCACGAAGGGGCCGTCATGAAATTGAGCCGCAGAACGTTTCTGAAGCTAGCAGGAACCGCCGCCGGATCGGTAGCGCTAACAGGGCTGTGGGGATGCGCGAGCAGCGCCGCAAGCTCAGGCGCGAGCGGGGGCGGGGGCGCGGACGCAAGCACAAAAGGCCCCGAGGGAGCAAACGCGAACAACTCGCAGAACGTCGGCGCAAACGCAGGCGACCGCGGGCGCAACGTCCGTCTCACAAGGTACGCCAAGCGTTTCGCTCATAATTTCTGCTTGCGCCGCTGCAAAAGTGTGCTAGAGTTTGCGCCATGCTTTTCCTGAACGCACAGACCGCCGCCTTGTCCGCTGAGTCCAGCGCGGTTCGCAGCGCCCACAAGGCGCAGCAGTGTATGTGCGATACGGCGTGTGCCATCATGAGCGAGCACCTGGCTCAGCAATCCGCAGCCGCCCATCCCCCATACGTTTTGTACCGATATTAGAAGCACACGGTTGGACCGGGTGCTTTTCTTTTTGCCCGCCCAGCCGTGTGCGCCTCCGACTTCGCAGGCTGCCCGTTGCGCCCGCCCTAGCCGGCGCCCGCCCGCAACGCGCGGCCCGCGCCCCTCGCGGCCGCTGACACCGCCGACAGCAACCCCTGTTCCTCTAGCTTGCGCGACACCTTTCGACCTGCCGAACGGCAGCCCCCCAAAAGCAGCCGCGCAAGCCGAACCGAGCAACGAAAGGAAACCTATGTTCTTGAAGATTCTCCTGGTCATCGCCTTCGTGGCCGTGGCCGTGGGCGTGGGCATCTACTGCCGCCGTTCCACCAAAACCGTGGACGGCTTCGTGCTGGGCGGTCGCAACGTGGGCCCCTGGATGAGCGCCTTCGCCTACGGCACCAGCTACTTCTCCGCCGTGGTGTTCGTAGGCTACGCCGGTCAGTTCGGCTTCAAGTACGGCATCGCAGCCACCTGGGCCGGCATCGGCAACGCCATCATCGGCTCGCTGCTGGCCTGGTGGGTGCTGGGTCCGCGCACCCGCGAGATCACCCACCGCCTGGGCGCCCAGACCATGCCCGAGTTCTTCGGCAAGCGCTACAACTCCAAGGCGCTGCGCATCGCGGCGGCGGCCATCATCTTCGTGTTCCTCATCCCCTACACTGCCAGCGTCTACAACGGCCTGTCGCGTCTGTTCGGCATGGCGTTCAACCTGCCCTACGATGTGTGCGTCATCGGTATGGCGGTTGTGACCTGCATATACGTGGTGGTCGGCGGATATATGGCCACGGTTATGAACGACTTCATCCAGGGCATCGTCATGCTGCTGGGCATCAGCGCGGTCATCGTGGTGGTCATCATGAACAACGGCGGCTTCTCCGAGGCCATCGTGAGCCTGTCGCAGCTGCCCGCGGAAGGCTCGGCCATGCAAGGGCCCTTCGTCAGCTTCTTCGGACCCGACCTGCTGAACCTGCTGGGCGTGGTGGTGCTCACGTCGCTGGGTACGTGGGGCCTGCCGCAGATGGTGCAGAAGTTCTACGCCATCAAGAGCGGCCCGGCCGTGAAACAGGGCGCCATCATCTCCACCATCTTCGCCTTCGTGGTGGCTGGCGGCTCGTACTTCCTGGGCGGCTTCGGACGCCTGTACTCCGATCAGATCGAGTACGCCGCCAACGGCACGCCCATCTACGACTCGGTCATCCCCACCATGCTCTCCACCCTGCCCGACCTGCTGATCGGCCTGGTCATCGTACTGGTGCTGTCCGCTTCCATGTCCACGCTGTCGTCGCTGGTGCTCACATCGTCCTCTACGCTGACCATCGACCTGATCAAGGGCAACGTGGTGAAGGACATGTCCGAGAAAAAGCAGCTGAGCTGCATGCGCGGGCTGCTGGTGCTGTTCGTGGCGGTATCGGCGGGCATCGCGCTTCTGCAGTATCACTCGTCCATCGTGTTCATCGCCCAGCTCATGGGCTACTCATGGGGCGCGCTGGCCGGCGCCTTCCTGGGGCCCTTCCTGTGGGGCCTGTACTCCGGGCGCATCTCGAAGGCCGCCGTGTGGTGCTCCTTCGTGTTCGGCGTGGGGCTTACCGTGGTGAACATGGGCATGGGCTTCGCCGGCACGCCGCTAATCGCCAGCCCCATCAACTGCGGAGCCATCGCCATGGTGGTGTCCATTGTGCTGGTGCCGCTGGTGAGCCTGTTCACGAAAGCGGTTCCGTTCCAGATTAACCCGCCCACCCCGGAAAGCGGCATCGACCGCGAGTTCGCCGCCGAAGTGGCCGGCCAGGAGCTGCCCGAGCCCGTGGCTGCCATGGACAAGCCGCTGTAGAAGGGGCTCTGTCGGCGAGCGGTCGCCCAGGCCAACAGCCAGCCCGACCGCTCGCCAATCATAACCCGAACGCTTCTTGCGCCGGCCGTTTCTCGCGGTCGGCGCGCTTATTTGAAGGGGCAGCCACGGCAACCCGCCCTGCATGGTCGGGCTGCGCGCCGCGAGCCCACAGCCCGCGCTGCCTACCCTACGCCGGCGGCACGGGCGCTTCGGCAAGGAGAGGCTCCATGTCAAGCCGCAGCGTTTGCTCCACCACCTTCATCAACTCGTCGTCGCTGATGTCGGGCCGCACCTTCACCAGTCCCACAATCCCGAAGATGACCAGGCAGAACATTTCGAAAACCAGCTCTATCTCCACCTGGTGGAATGCCGCGTATTCCGCGGCCACATGATCGCACAAGCACTGGGCGGTCTCGCGGGTGGCCCGCACGTCGAAGGCGTCGCGAATGCCCAGTTCCTCCAGCACGGCGATCATGGGACGCGGACGGCCGGCAGCATCGTAGAGCGAGTAGCGAAACATCCGCACGCATTTGCGCAGAGAGCCGAGGGTATCGCCGAACACGCGCATCTCGTTCCAGACGATTACCGTTTCCACCAGGTCTTCCACATAGTCGTCCACCACGGCGCAGACGATGCCCTGCTTGTTCCCGAAGTGGTAGTACGCAAGCTCCCGCGTGACGTTGGCTTCGGCGGCTATGGCCCCCACGGTGGTTGCGCGCACGCCGTTGCGCTCGAAGAGCTTGCGGGCCGCAGCCACAATAGCCCCGCGCGTCCCGGAAAGCCGACGCGTCTCGCGCAGCGACTTACGCCCAGGCCGAGGCGCCAGCACCGCTTCCGCCAAAGCGGCCGTCGATTCCGAACCAAGCCGTCCCATAGCACCCCCCGCAACTGACCGCCAACGATAGCCCCTCTGTAGCAGCTTAGCGCAGAATCAGCTTTCACAAAACTACCTGTTCTGTGAAATCTTGAGCAGAACCCTCCTGATAGACTGCGGGGCAAGATGCCCCGATTGGATGTCGGGGCCCGAAAAGGAGGGGTAGCGATGGGCATCCTGTACCAAGCGGCCGACCCGATCTACTGGGCAATCTGGCTGTTCGTCCTGTTCGCGCTGATGGCGTTCAACGAGCTGGGACGCGTGAAGCTGTGGTGCGGCATCGCGCTGTTCGCCGTGGTGCCCGTGGTCATGACCATCTTCGTGTGGCCCACCACCGCCGCCCCGGGCAACGAGTACGGCACCGGCACCTGGTTCAACTGGGTAAAGACCTATTCCGCCCTGGCCGGCTGCCTGGGATTCATGGCGCTGCGGTTCGTGAAATGGACCGGCAAGGACGGCCGCGTCCACTACCTCTACGAGAAGAAGTGGGCGCTGTGCTTCCCGCCGCTGATCCTGGCCATCAACATCGCCGAGGCGGTGCTGCGCGACTTCCAGGTGTTCAGCTTCGCTCTGTGGAACGGCGGCGTGGTCGAGAACCTGTGGACCATATCGGGGCCGTGGAACATCATGAACGGCATCGCAGGCATCCTGAACATCGTCACCATCTGCGGCTGGTTCGGCATCTTCATCTCGAAGGACCCGGCCAAGGACATGATCTGGCCCGACATGATCTGGGCCTGGGTCATCTGCTACGACCTGTGGAACTTCGCCTACACCTACAACTGCATCTCGGACCACTCCGCCTACTGCGGCCTGGCGCTGCTTTTGGCCTGCACCATCCCCACGTTCTTCATCAAGCGCGGCGCGTGGCTGCAGCACCGGGCGCAGACGCTGGCGCTCTGGATCATGTTCGTGATGACGGTGCCCCAGTTCGCCGATGTGCTGGCGCCCATCCCCACCACCCACAACCCCACGGCGTTCTTCGTGGTGAGCCTGCTGGCCCTGGCCTCCAACGTGGCGCTGGCCATCTACCAGTTCTACCGCGTACGGAAGCTGAAGCTGAACCCGCTGAAGGACGAAATCTACGCCGGCACGAAGCCCTACGAGCGCGTCGTGGAGGAGAACCGCTAGGGCCACAGCAGACGGGGCGGTCGTCGACACAGGACAAGCAAGCGCCGGCAGCCCCGTTTCCGGCAGAGATTGGGGGATTGGCAAATCGCACAAGCGGCAGCGGACCCAAGCGCTCGCTGCCGCTTTGCGTTTCCCCAGCTCGCGCATGAGGAGCAGAGAGCAGTGACCCTTCGACCGGCGCAAAACCGTCCCAAGGATTTGCCAAACCCCCGATCTCTGCCAGAAAAGCTGCCGCACCGTCGCACATTGCGGGCGTCCGCCCTAGTTCTGCCCCCTCGCCTCGGCCACAATGGCGTCGAACAGGCTGAGCACCGCCGACCGCGTCTCGTCGGCACGGCACAGGGCGCACACTTCGAATCGTTCGGCGCAATCATCAAGAGGGCGCGTAACAATATCACCGCCAAATCGTACGTAGTCGGGAAAGAACACGCCGAAAATAACGCTGTCTGTCGTTTGCGGAAAGCACAGTGTGTCGGGCTCGAGATGCTCGATGGGCATGTCTATCCCGTGGCGCTTTCTGACTTTGCGCACGTAGGCGTGGTAGGCCTCCCTGTCTTGCATCGGATAGGAGATCATATGGGCGTTCGCCAGGTCGTCGAAGCTCAGGTGGCTTTTTGTCGCTAGCGGGCTCGTCGCGTGACAGGCAATGCCGAACGGTATGCTAAACAGGTGCTCGCAGTGAAGCTCCGGCAAGTCGTCGTCGAACCAGAACCCCACGGCGACGTCCACTTCGCGCCTCATCAGCTTCACCGGGCAATCGCGCACGCCGGTTTCCACCATCGCCAACTGAAACACCGCCTCCTGCGAATGCGAAACCCGCAAGGCTGCCTCCGATATTACAGAGGCAATTCGCGGGTTCAGCAGAGGGCCCGCCACACGGACGACTGCGTCAGCCTTCGCCTGGCACGCGCGCGCTCGATCGAGCGAGGATCCATACAGAGCCACTACCTGGCGCAAACCCTCCACCAGCACGCGCCCGCCTGCAGTAAGCTCGACGCCCTGGGAACTTCGCTCGAAAATGCGAAAGCCCACTTCGCGCTCGGCCGCAGCCACATGTTTGCTCAGCGTCGACTGCGTGAGGAACAATCGCTCGGACGCCTTTCGGAAGCTGAGGCTTTCCGAAAGCACCACCAGTTCCTCGCAGAGGCGGATATCCATAGCGTCCCCTTCCACGCTTGCGTTGCGCACCGCTTCCCCTGAAAACATCATACTAAATTGCCGGAGGCGCAGGCGGGGGCAAAACCTCTGCGCCCTTTCCGAATCGGACCAAACCCTTTCCGTTTCGGAAACCAGCAACCGCACGGCCTTCACCAGCATGTATTCCAATTTGGCCAGCAGCCTTTCCAGATCGAAGCTTCCCGAGACGTCTTTCGCAGCGATACCGTGAAAGCGCCCAAGCAGCCGGCGCCGCGCACAGCGGGAGGGCCCGCGCAAATCGCGAAGGGACGCGCGAACCATCCCAGCAGCACCCGCTGCGGCCAAGCGCTCGGGAAAGAGAGGCCGGTCGGGAAGCCGACGGCCAGACGAAGCCGGCAATCGGGGAGCGCCGGCATGAAGGAAGGAGAGGGCTATGGAAAAACCGACGAACGACCTGGAGAACGGGGGCAACGCCGAGCACAACCTGTCGCGTCGCAGCTTTCTGACCAGGGGAAGTCTGGCTGCTGCGGGCCTTGCCCTGGCAGGGCTTGCGGGATGCTCGAACGGACAGCAGACCCAGCAAGAAGCACCCGTGGCCGACGCAGCCCCCGAAGGCGACGCGGCGGCGCCCGCCATCAACGGCACCCTGCCGGCAGCGTGGGACGTGGAAGCGGATGTCGTGGTGGTGGGCTTGGGAGCCGCCGGGCTTTCCGCCGCCATCGCCGCGAAGCTAGACGGCGTCGACAACGTGCTTGCCTTGGAAGCAGCACCGGAGAAGGACTGCGGCGGCACCACGCGCGTGTCGGGCGACATGCTCATGATTCCTGACGACGTGGAAGGCGCCATCACCTACCAGACCGAGCTGAACGGCCCCTACACCGTGGAACCCGAGCTCATGCGCGCCTGGGCCCAGGGCGTGGTGGACAACTACGACTGGCTAACCGAGGAGCTGGATTTCGTACTGGGCGACGCTACGGCGGCTCGGCCTGAATTCCCGGGCATCGCCGGCGGCGAGTCCATCAAGACCTACTACGTCGACGGCATCTGCGGCATGTCGTCGCTGTGGATCCCGCTGAAAGACCTGGCCGACGAGCTGGACGTGCAGATCTCCTACGACTCCCGCGCCATGGAGCTTATCTACAACTACGAGACCAAGGAAGTCTACGGCGTGAAGACCGAGGACGGCCGCGCCTTCAAAGCCCGCCAAGGCGTGGTGCTGGCATGCGGCGGCTTCTCGGGCAACGAAGAGATGCTGCAGGACTACATGGCCTCCATGGGCTGCCCAAAGCCCTTCGCTCTGGGATCGCCCTACAACCGCGGCGACGGCGTGCGCATGGCCCAGCAGATCGGCGCCGAGCTGTGGCACATGAACAGCTACGCAGCTTCCAGCAACACCATTCGCGCCGTGAGCCCCGATTCCCGCGTATGCAACATCCCCTACCCCACCGGAATCGACTACATCTTCGTCAACGGCGAGGGCGAGCGCTTCATGTACGAGGAGATGCGCGGCATCCAGCGTCACGGCAAGCAGAAGGACAAGGGCGTTTGGCCGCTCATCACCATTCCGGCCGGCTCTCATATGATCTTGGGTGGCCAGTCCGGCTCCGTCGATCTGCTAGGAGCAATCACCTACATGACCTGGCCCGTCATTATGGGCGGCGGCCTTAGCACCAACCAGGAGCTCATCGATGCGGGCATCATGTTCAAGGCCGACACCATCGAAGAGCTGGCCGAGAAGCTGGGTTATCCGCCGGAGACGCTAGCCACCACGCTGGCGAAGTACAACGACGCCATCGACGCTGGCGAGCCCGACGAGTTCGGACGCGGAACAGACGTCTACGCCTCCAATATGTTCAACGCCGCTGCCGGCACCGACGCTATCGTCGGCGACGAGCACGGCACCGAATCGCTGGCCATCCCGGCGTTCGAGCGGCAGAAGGTGGAGGGGCCCTTCTACGGCATCGAGATCGCCTTGGGCCTGCTGAACACTCAGGGCGGCGCTAAGCGCGACGGCAAGAGCCAGGTGCTCGACCTGGCCGGCAACCCCATTCCGCGCTTGTTCTCCGCCGGCGAGTTCGGCAGCATCTACGCCTACATGTACAACGGCGGCGGCAACATCAGCGAGGCTGTTTCCACCGGACGTATCGCCGGCCAGGGCGCCGCGGCCCTGCAGCCGTGGGATGCGGCGTAGGAGCTCCCATGAAGTTCCGCAAACCAGCCATTGCCGCCTGGTCGCTAATGCTTGTCTTCGGACTGTGCGCCCTGGGCGCCTGCTCCCCCGCGACGCCGAGCACGTCGAGCACCGCTACCGACCCAGCTTCCAGCCAACCTGCCGACGGCGTCGAGGCCAGCACGACCGAGGCCGACGCGACCGAGACGATGGCCTTCACCTGGTCGCCCGAGAGCGATTGTGCCATGTGCCATCAAGCCGACACCGATTCCTTCGACGACGCGTCCTGCCCAGCCTCGCAGCACGCCGACATGAAGGACCAGTGCATGAGCTGCCACGATGATCCCAACATGGAACGAGCGCACAGCAAGGTGGAAATCGGCGACACGAAGAAGAAGGCCACGCTGAAACGCACGGCCGTGACCCGCGAGTCTTGCACCACCGGCTGCCACGACCAGGCAGAGCTCACGGAGAAGGGGGCCGCCGCCACGGTGCTGACCGACAAGAACGGTCTTACGGTCAATCCGCACGAGCTGCCGGCCCACGAGGAGCACGAAGGCATCACCTGCGCATCGTGCCACAAGCTGCACACCTCCGACAGCCCCGAAGAGGCGGCGCCGGCAGTCTGCCTGAACTGCCACCACGCCAACGTCTACGAGTGCAACACCTGCCACGCGCACTAAGCTAGAGGCGGCCGCATGCCGATTGCGCAAGCGGCCGCCACTGCGCAGGTACGCCCCCCCTGTGAGGAAGCGACACGGCTTCACCGGCAAACACGACCGGGAGGCCACCAAGGTGCTTGTCGGGTTTTCGGAGGCCGTCGAAGAATCGGCGCGGGCAAGGTGACCTAGGCCGACTCCTGCGTCTGAGCACGGCGGATGCACCAGCGCAGCCACAGCGCGCTCAGCACGGTCCACGCCACCAGATTCGCCACCAACGGCCACAAGCTCATGTGCAGCGACTCGATGCTACCGCCCAGCGCCTGCGCTCCAAAGCCTGCGAGAAACGCCACCGGGCACGCCATGCTCACCGTGCCGGCCGCGGGAACAAGGGCGCTGAGCAGGGGCGCGATGCACAGCAGAACCAGGGCGAACGAGAACGCGTTCACGCGCATCTCCTGGCGCGAGAGCAAACCGCAGCCGGCTGCCAGCAGCAAAAACGGCACGCTTCCCACCGCCACCACCGCCGCGAATTCCAACAGGTTCGCATTCCACATGCCCGAAAACAACGCCGCCACAAGAGAGATGACGACGCACAGCACGATACCGGCGATCAGCTTCGATGCCACCAGAAGCGGCAACGTCGCCCCCGCCCGCGCCATCACTTCGTAGGTGCCGTGGGCACGCTCCTCGGCCATGGCGAACAGCATGATTGTGCCGCCTACCTCGAGCACGGAGAACAGGGGCACGAGTGCGTACCCGAACGCCCCCATGAACGGAAGCTCCTCCGCCGACCCGGCGAATTGCGGCATCATCAGCGCGCAGAATCCCAGCACCGTAATGATGGTCATCAGCACGGTACGATTACGCAGAGCGCAGCCGAGGTCGCGCATAACAAGCGCATGCAGCAGCTGGGCCTGCGCGCCCGTAGGCTCCTTCGCGAACCCGCTTTCCCCGGTCATCCGCGCCACGCTCCTTCCCGTATGCCCGCATCTACCGCTGCCGACTCTCGTACGCCCGCGCCTACCGCCGCCAGCCGCTGCCCGCTGCAGCCCGTTGTCGCACGCAAGCCCTGAGCACTCGCAGCCCGCGGCCCGCTGCAGCCTGTCGCCGCCCGCACGCCCGGCGCAGCCCGCCGTCGCACGCGCGCCCGGTGCACTTGCGGCCCGCTGCAGCCTGTCGCCAGCGTTTCCGGCGCACTCGCCGCCTGTTGCAACCCGTCGCTGCCCTCATGTCTGGAATGCTTGCGGCCGCCCACCGTCGCAGGCGCGCCCAACGCACTCGCGACCGCCTGCCACCGTCGGCACTTCCGACACACCGGGCCGCCTGCGGGCGCCTCACGACCTTGCGCCAGTCTATCGCACGTTGACCAGGCGCGCATCCAACACTGCTGCCGCCATCAAATCGCCGCAACGAACGCCCCTTTCTGCAACCGCGTCCTCGTCGTCAGGAGGTGCCACACCGTGCAGCCGACGACGGTTGTGGCAAATCGCCAGCACCAATGCAGCGAGCGGCAGTTTGGCAAGCCGCCTGCGCCCGATGTTAGTCGACGGCGATTGCGGCAACCCAGCTGTGCACCCCATGCAACTAGCGCCGTTTATGGCAATCCACCTGCGCCCCATGTAACCGACGACGTTTATGGCAAGCCGCTCGAGTCCGATGCTAGTCGACGGCGATTGCGGCAACCTAGCTGCGCGTCCCATGTAACTAGCGCCGGTTGTGACAAACCGCTCGAGCCCCATGTAACCGATGACGTTTATGGCAATCGAAACCTGCCATAAACGTCTTCCGTTACAGGAAATCGTACATAACCGTCTTCCGTTACAGAGATTTCTGCCATAACCGTCATCCGTTACATCAAGCTTTTCCGACGCAATCGGCTCCCGACGGTCGCGCACGCCAACACGCGCACCCATCAGCACGCCCAACGCGTAATGCATGCCTCCTCGCATATCAGCGCACCCAGAAGACGCCGTCAGCCGTGCTCGCATCTTACGCCAAGCGCTATAGATGGGACGATTGCATTCGGAAGCCCCACGCTGCGCTCGTCATCGGGTACAATGCTTCCGCATATCGAACGCTAGCGAAATCGAAACCGGCCGGCGCGCTTCGCCCGACTATCCGACCGGACATGCGGCAGTCGGCGGCAGGCCAAAGAAGTCCAACGATACGCGCAGACCCGCTTGACCGTGCCCTCGGAAAAGCTCCGGGCGAAACAGCACGCGAAACCGGCGGCGCACCCATGCGGAACCGGCGAACCAGCGGGACGGCAGGCGGATTGGCTCGGGACCGTCAACAGAAACGGCGGGCCGCCGGCGAACTAGCAGACCAGCAAACAGGTGCAGAACAGCGACACACCTGGGCGGAAGCGGCAGCGGGGCAGCAGGCGGACTGGCGCAAGGCCATCGACAGAAACGGCAGACCGCCGGCGAACCAGCGGGGCGGCGAGCCGGCGCGCTGGAGACGGCAGGCGGATTGGCTCGGGACCGTCAACAGAAACGGCAGACCGCCGGCGAACTAGCAGGCTGCGACAAGACGGCGAAACGGTAAGGCAAAGCGAAGGAGAAGGCGTGGCGGAATACAGCTCGGTCGAGGCGCTTATCGAAAGCGAGGTTGCATCGGCAGGACGAAGCGTCCACCTGGAGTGCTCGCGCGACACGGTGCGACGAGCACGCGCTGCCGTCGAAGCCGTGCAGGGCAACCGCCGGGGCGCGTACTTCCTTGAGTCGGACGGCGGCTTCGACCGCGACACCGTCGAGTCCTATCTGCGCTTCTTCGGCCGCATCTCCGGGTCGGGCCGTAAGGACGTAGCGGCGGCGCTCGCCCACTTCGGGCTGGAAAACTGCGCCCGCACCCTGGTGTCCAAGCTAACTGCCGAGCGGAAAGCGCTCCTTGGCTTCGCGCGCATGAGCCTGTTCGAACCTGAAATCTGCTTCTGCGAACGCCCGCTTTTGGAACTGGGGCCCGAAGCGCGCAGCTGGGTGCTCTCGTGGATCGCCGACCGCACCGACGCCGGAACCGTCTTCGTCACCGCAGGTCAACCGCTACGAGAAGCGCTGCTCATGCCCGGGGTCGCCTTCTGGGAGGAAGAGGGCCGCATCTTCTCCGCCGACTTGGGCAGCGACGCGGGGGCTGCAGACGGCGCCGGCGAATCGGCCGAAACGGACCTGCTGGGCGACGACGAGGTGCGCATCTGCAAGATCGCCGTGAAGGCCGGCGAGGCCACGCTGCTGCTGGACCCGCGCGAGATCGATTTCGTCGAAAGCGCCAACCGCGTAAACTACGCCAGCGTCCGCGGTGAGCTGTACCCCACCGCGCTGACCATGGACGAGCTGGAGGAGACCCTGGCGCGCTACGGGTTCTTCCGCTGCCATCGGTCCTACATCGTGAACATGCAGAAGGTCTCGCGCGTGGAACGCTACACCCGCAACACCTTCAACCTGGTGCTTTCCGACGCCGCCCACACGTCGCTTCCCCTGTCGAAGGGCCGCGCCGAAGAAATGCGCGAGCGCTTCCGCCGGAAGTAAAGGGCGGGCCTGCCGCGGCTGGCGGCGACTCTCGGGCGGGGGCGGCGCTAGGCTGCGGACGGCAACTTACGACCAGGCGGGGGCGGCGCTAGGCTGCGGACGGCGGCTGCTGAGTAGGTGCCGATGGCGGGGCCGGCGACTGGGTGACGCTCGCTGGCGACCTTCGGTCAAGCGGGTAAGCAGCACGCAGCCAGACGCAGCCAACAACGGCTGGTTGTCGCCCGCATCTGGCAGCCGCGAGCGGCCTGAAACCAGACGCCACAGCCATTGCAACCGACGACCAGCCAGCCAAACGCCCTTCCACTGCTCCTTTCGTGCGGGCTATAGCTCCACTCGTACGCAACGCGAGCGTGTCGTGCAGATTCCATTGCAGGTCAGAAACCCTTTCCGCATCATAGGCGCCGTCAGCTCACCGGCGCCGATGCAGGCGCCCTGTCGGAAAGGAACCATCATGATCACCACCCACGCCCTGAGCATCCTCGTGCTGGCCCTGGGCCTGGCCTTTGTGCTCATCTGCGCTGGCCATGTGTACCTGCAGGGTAAGCTCAACGAAGTCAACGCGCGACTTGTCGCCCTGGAGCAGGGAGCCGACAGCACCACTCCCGGGGTCGCCAACCGCAGCGCCGCCGCCAGCCCCGCCGCCTCGAACTAGGGAGGACCCATGAGCGCCACCATCCTGTCCATGGAGGCTGTCAGCCTGTCGTTCAAAGACAAGCGCGTGCTGAACAACCTCACCTTCGCCATCCCGCGCGGCGAGGCCTTCGGTTTCCTGGGGCCGTCGGGCGCCGGCAAGACCACCACCATCAAGCTGCTCACCCGCCAGCTGAAGCGCGACGCAGGCCGCATCAGTCTGTTCGGGCGCCCCATCGACAACGCCACCAGCGCCGATTACGAGCGCATCGGCATCCTGTCGGACACAAGCGCCCTGTACGAGCGCATGTCCATCGCCGACAACCTGCGCCTGTACGCCCAGCTGCGCGGAGCAAGCCAGCGCCGGATTCCCTACCTGCTGGAACGCATGGGCCTGGCCGACGACCAGAAGACGCTCATCAAGAACTGCTCGAAGGGCATGCGCCAGCGAACCGCCCTGGCCGCCGCCCTCATCCACGAGCCCGAGCTGCTGTTTCTGGACGAACCCACCAGCGGCCTTGACCCGGCGGCGCGCGCGGAGGTGCACCGCATGCTGGCTGAACTGAGCGGCAAAGGATGCACCATCTTCCTGACCACCCACGACATGGCCGAGGCCGAAACCGTCTGCGACCGTGTGGCCATTCTGGACCATGGCGCCATTGCCGCCTGCGACAAGCCCGAAGCGCTCATGTTGCGCTATGCTCGCAACCGCATCGTGGTGAAGACGCGCACCCGCGGCACCGTGGAAACGTCGAAGGACGCAGCCGGAGCCGCCGCGCTGGCCGAGCTGCTGGAAGCCGGCGAGGTGCTGTCCGTGCATTCTGACGAACCCAATCTCGAGGAAGTGTTCCTCGAGCTGACCGGAAGGGAGTTCTAACATGAACGCCTCTGTACGCAAGCTCGGTGCGCTCATGGGCAAGGACGTTACCGACATGCTGAAGAACCCCACCATGATCGTCTGCATCGTCATGCCCGTGGCCTTCGTGCTGTTGTACCGCTACATCATGGGCAACGTCGGCGGCTCCATGGGGATGATGGGCGGCGCCGACATGGGCGCAGACGCCGATATGGAAACGGTGGAAGGCCTCATCACCTACGTGCTGCTCAACACCGCTTTGTGCATGACCATCGGCATGACCAGCTCGGCCATGCTGGTGTACGGCCTGGCCGAAGAGAAGGAGAAGCACACCCTGCGCACCCTCATGCTGGCCAACGTGAGCGCCGAGCAGATCATGCTGGCGCGCGGGCTGGTGACCTTGGTGGTGACGGCCGTGGTGGAGGCGCTGTGCTTCTTCGTCAGCGGCGCGCCGATGCACCTGTTCGCCCCGTACATGGCTATAGGCGTTCTGGGGGCGCTGCCCATCATCTTGCTGTCGCTAGTGCTGGGTCTGGCCTCCCGCGACCAGATGACGGCCGGCCTGTACAGCGTGCCCATCCTGCTGGTGGTGATCGCCCCCATGCTCAGCGGCTTCTCCCCCATGCTGGGCGACATCGCGCGCTTCCTGCCCACCGGCGGCGCCGCAAGCCTGCTGCGATTGGCCACGGAAGGCGCCCTCTTCGGTTCGGAAGCGGTGCTGCCCCTGGCGGTGACCGCCGCGTGGATCGTGCTGGGCCTGGTAGTGTTCAAGCTGCTCTACCGCAAGCTCGCCACTGACAACTAGGGAGGGGCGCCATCTGCGGGCTGCAAGCGCGAATCACAAGTGGCAGACGCCGAAGCGAGGTGCGATCCGATTGCAGGCCGCGGGTTGATTGCGGGCCGCTAGCCCAACCAGCCGTAGCAGACAGGCCCTGGGGCGAGGCGGAATCGTGCATACCGGCAAGGTTCTGCAAGAAACCCGTACGAACGTGCCCGGTATGCGCGATTTCCGTCGCCCGAGCCGCCGGCGCGACATGGCAGCGCGACACGACGGCACAACATACCAGCGCGCCACGACGGCACAACCTACCAGCATGCCCCACCAACGCTGCTTCAGTGAAGAACCGCTGGAAGTTCGGCGCCGACAACGGGATTGCGCGTTACCGGGCACGGGGGTTTCTGCGACAATAGCCCCCGCGCCTGCGCTTCGACAAGGCGCAACCGCCGGATTCGCGTTCGGACGACCCACGCACAACCGCCGCCCCGTGCTCGCGCATCCGCCACCGCACCACCATGCATCCACCACCGCACAACCATGCACGAAAGGCAGCACCATGTTCGTTGACCAGCAGTTTTTCGCAGGAATCCAAGACACGGGCAAGGGGGCGCTCCTCACGGACAAGGCGCTCATCGAAGCGTTCTCCAACGCCGGCAGCCTGCACGGCGCCATGGTGGGTCAGTCGGGGCTGGACAACCAGCGGGTGAACCGCGCCTGGGTGGTGCTGAACTGGAAGCTGGAGGTACTGCCCGGCGTGCGGCGGCCTCTGGCCTGCGAGACCTACACCGTGCGCACCTGGGCGCGCTCCTACAGCCGCGCCTTCGCCCTGCGCGACTTCGAAGCCTTCGACGCCGACGGCAACCTGTTCGCCCGGGGAACGTCGAAGTGGTCCATGGTGAGCCGCAGCGACCGCACCATGATAAAGCTGGCCCCAGAGATAATGGAATGCTATGGTCTGGAGGACCACGCCGCCTTCCCGCCCGAACAGGACAAGTTCGACCGCATGCGCATCCAGGCGGCGCCGGTGCGCGAAGCGCTGTTCCCCATCACGAAGTCCATGATCGACTGCAACAACCACGTGCACAACTCGTCCTACCTTGACCTGGTCACCGAAGCGCTGCCCGAAGGCGTAGACCAGCGGCTGTTCGACCATCTGGAAATCGCCTACCGCCACGAGATCATGCCGGGCTCCACGGTGCGGCTGAGCTACGTGCCGCTGGATGGCGAAGGGAGCGCGACGGAAGAAGCGGCCAGCGCGAGCGCCCATTTCGTGACCATCGAAAGCGTGCCGGAGGACGGCGAAGCGCCCCTGCTGCACGCCACCGCTCTCATGCGCTAGGATCGGCAGCCTCCGGGTATTTCCACTTCGAACCCGTTTCCCAACCGCGCTGCAGTCCGTCCCGAAAGGAAGCCCCATGCGCACGTTCGTCGCCCTTGAGATCCCCGACTGGTACGCCGGCGAGGTCGCCGACTTCGTGCGGTCGTTCGGCCCTACGGTGGAAGGCCGCTTCACGCCACCGGAGAACTACCATGTGACGCTGGCATTTCTGGGCAACACGCCCGAGCCGGCGGTGCGCCAGGTCATGGACGTGCTGGACGAGCTGGTTCGCATCGCGACGCCGGCCACCCTCACGCCCGAGGGTCTGGGCACCTTCGGACGACCGCACGACTGCACGCTGTGGCTGGGCTTCCAGCGCACCGACGAGCTGGATGACCTCGCCCACGACCTGCGCGAACGCCTGGACGTCCGCGGCATCCCCTTCGACCGCAAGCCCTTTGTGCCCCATCTCACCTTGGCCCGACGCGTGCAGCTGCCCGAAGGCGCCCTGCCCGCCACCGGCTTCCCCGGGCGCTGCCGCACTGCCCGCGTCACGCTGTACAAAAGCACGCTGCAGCCCGAAGGCGCCGCCTATCAGCCCCTTTACACCGTTGAGCTGCCCGACCTGCCCCGCTAGGCTGAGAAACGCCGTCGCTGCAACAACAGCGGCATCCGGCCAAGCGCCTCGCGTCCCTCGTTCCGCGCCCCATCTCACGCGCCCTTCGCCCCCCCCAACACGCAAGAAAAAAGGGCGGAGCCCCCGTGGGGTTCCGCCCTGGTTGCACGCCTGAGGCGCGAGGCGATCGATCCGCACCGGCAAAGCGACTACGCGCTCTGCGCGGGCTCCAAATCTTCCATGCCCTCGGCCAGCTTCTCCGCTTCCGCGATGTCCTCCACGTCGATGGACTGCGGGTCGGCCAGCTTGCCCTTCTTGTCCAGGTTCGCAGCCACCACGAAGCCGATGACGCCTACGATGACCATGAGGCCGCCCAGCAGCAGGTTAATCGGCAGGCTCTCGTAACCGGTGAGCAGCGTGAAGTTGCTCAGCACCAGGAACATGACGTAGCCCATGCCCACAAGCGCGATGATGGGGGCGATGGTGGTCTGGAACACGTTGTGACCGTAGCCCGGCTCGCTGTTGTGCTTGCGCATGTACATGATCACAGCGATGCAAACGGCCAGCTCGAGCAGCATGATGCCCACGATGGCGATGGCGGAGCAGATAGCGCCGATCTCGCTGTAGGGATCAAGCTGGAACAGGGCCAGCAGGAAGGCAAGGCACAGGCTGAACACGATGTTCACCACGGCCGCCACGAAGGGCGACTTGTGCTTGTTGGTCTTCTCCAAAGCCTTCGGCAGCAGGTCGGCGCGGCCGAACGCGTACAGGTAGCGGGAGCACATGTTGTGCGCGGCCATCCAGGACGCGAAGTTGGAGATGATGAGCAGCCAGTAGAAGATATGGCCGATGGCATCGCCGCAGTGGGACACGGCCACGGACCAGTACAGGCCCGCCGGGTCCTCGCCGGCCAGCGCAGCCACGTTCTCGGGACCCACGGCGGCGCACACCGACCACGCGGACAGCGAGTACACCAGGCCAATCACGATAACAGCGGCGTAGGTGGCGCGGGGAACGGTCTTGCGCGGGTTCTTGGTCTCCTCGCCGAAGATAGCCGTGGCCTCGAAGCCGATGAAGCACAGGAACGCGAAGCACACGCCCAAGCCCGGCGCGCCGGAGAAGAACACCTCGGGCGAGAAGCACTCCAGGGAGTACGCGCCGATGCCGTCCTGCACGAGCACGCTGATGTCAACGATGGCCAGGATGGTCACCTCCAGCACCAGGCACACCATGAGGAACTTCGTACCGCCCTCAATGCCCAGGTAGCTGAACAGCAGGATGATAGCGGCGAATATGAGCGAGCACACCCACCAGGGAATCATGACGCCCAGCTCCTGCTCGAAGATCTGCGAGGCGAAGGTGCCGCCGGCGCTGACCAGGTAGACGCACAACAGGTTGTAGGCAGCCACGGCGATGTAGCCGGCGGCGGTGCCCAGCTTCTTGCCCATTCCCAGCGAAATGTAGGTGTAGAACGCGCCGGCGTTGGTCACATGGGACGCCATGGCGGTATAGCCTACGGAGAACAGGATGAGGATAACGCCGATGAACACGAAGTCCAGCGGAGCCGCGGCACCGTTGCCCAGGGCGAAGATGAGCGGCGTGTTGGTGGCCGAAGCTCCCAGCGGAGCCGCGGCGGCGATAACCAGGAACACCAGCGGCAGCGTGCCGATCGCACCGCGCTTGAGCTGGTTGCCCTGGCCGTTCTTGTCAGCCATAGTAGTTTCCTTTGTCCAAACGTACAGATGACGTTTTGCTGTTCCGAAGGTCCTCGGAGGACGGGCGCATCTCCTTGGCTGCGAACCGCGCGCATGGTTAGCATGCACGGTTCTTGCGGATGCGCTTTTTGGGGCACTCGCTCGCCTTGCAGGATTCCTCGCTCAACCGACGCCGCGCAAAGGCTGCACCGGCCTTTCCGATGCATCTCCGCAACAGAAAAACGTTGGATGAACGATACTCCAATTAGTCATTCTTCTATTCGTGAAGTTACAACTTATTTACAAATTTCTGCGTAAAAGACGGCTAATATGGACGGGTCGTGTATCAAACGCTCCGCGCTTGGAACGCTTTTCGGGTGCGATCGGCCTTCCGACCAGCCGCTTTCGAAGCGGTGCAAGACAGCGGCAGGCAACCGAGCCCCTTCCGGTCAACTGCGCGGACGGCAACCTATGGGGAGGCCCATCCATGCAGGAACTCAACGACAGCAAAGTCATCTACGCCTTCGCGCCCAACCTGGAGCCGGCGCTCACGGTGTCTTCGGGCGAGACTGTGCGCATCCGCACCAAGGACTGCTTCGGCAACCAGATCCAGACCGCCGACGACGTGCTGGACGAGATCGACTGGGATCGCATAAACCCGGCCACCGGCCCCATCTACGTGGAAGGCGCCGTGGCGGGAGGGGCGCTGAAGGTGTCCATCGACCGCATCGAGCTGGACCCGCAGACCGCTTCGTGCACCGGCGCGGGCGAGGGCGTGTGCGGCGACTACTTCGATGCGTGGTCGACGAAGCTGTGCTCCATCGACGGCAACGAGCTGGTGTGGAGCGACTCCATCCGCATCCCGCTGGCTCCCATGATCGGCGTCATCGGCGTGGCGCCGGCGGGCGAGCCCGTGAACTGCGGCACTCCGGGCAGCCACGGCGGCAACATGGACAACACGGCCATCGGCGAGGGCGCCACGCTGTACTTCCCCGTGGCCGTGGACGGTGCGCTCTTCGGCTGCGGCGATATGCACGCCTGCATGGGCGACGGCGAGGTGAGCGTCTCCGGCGCCGAGGTTGCCGGCTGGGCCACGGTGACCCTGACCGCGCTGCCCGAGCTGGCGCTGACCGACCCGCTGATCGAAACCGCAACCCACCTGGGCGTTATCGCATCGGCCGAATCGCTGGACGCCGCCGCCGACCGCGCCGTGCACGAGATGGTGGACCTGCTGCACGACCGCACCGGCGCATGCAAGGACGAGCTGATCATGCTGCTGTCCCTAACCGCCGACGTGCAGGTATGCCAGATGGTTGACCCGGAGAAGACCGTGCGCTTCATGGTTCCGAAGTACGTGCTGGAGGGCCTGGGCTTCACGCTGTAGCATCAAGCCGGCGCCGCGCCGACCGCGATCCCGCGCCCGCAGCACGCTCCGGCTTCACCCTGAATCACGCATACCGGGCATGTTCGTGCACTTTTTTGCGCGAAGGTGCCCGAAATGCACGCTTCACCCCATGGGGGATGCGCTATGCTTCTCCCTTGCCAGCCTCAACCAGAGAGAAAGGGTTCCCATGGCAGAGATTCGCGAAGAGTACGTGGACTACAACGGGTTCAAGACCTACTGCAAGATCGTAGGCGAGAACCAGCCGGGCAAGAAGACCCTGCTCATCCTGCACGGCGGCCCCGGTGACTGCCACAACTACCTACTGCCCTACGCCGAGATGGCCGACAAGTACGGCCGCCAGATCGTGTTCTACGACCAGATCGGCTGTGGCAAGTCCATGATCCCGCACCAGGAGGACGACTTCTACACCTACGACCTGTGGGTCAACGAGTTCTACGCCGTGCGCAAGGCGCTGGGGCTGGACGACATCCACCTGTTCGGCAACTCGTGGGGCGGCATGCTGGGCATGCTGTGCATGATGAAGGACGACACCGGCGTGAACTCCTTCGTGATCAACTCGTCGCCCGTGCTGATCCAGACCTGGCTTGACGAGGCGAACCGCCTGATCGGCTACATGCCCGAGGACATGCAGAAGGCCATCGCCGAGGCCGAGCGCACCGGCAACTACGACACCCCCGAGGCCAAGGCCGCCTACGACGAGTACTACAAGCGCCACGTCACGGGCGTGTACGAGAAGGACTACCCCCAGTACCTCAAGGACAGCTTCGCCGGCGTGGGCGAATGCTACATGATCATGCAGGGCGCCAGCGAGTTCGTGGTGACCGGCAAGATGCGCGACTGGGACATCCGCGAGGGCGTGAAGAACATCAAAGTGCCGTGCATGGCGCTCTCAGGAACCGACGACGAGGGCACCCCGCTGGTCATCAAGGAAGGCGTGGATCTCATCCCCGGCTGCGAGTGGACCCTCATCGCCGGCGCACCCCACATCGCCAACCTCACCCACCCCAACGAGTGCATGGAAGCCGTGGAGAACTTCATCAGCAAGTACGAATAAGGCGTCAATACCTAAAACGGTTAAGCCCAAGGCGCCCCGCCTCCCATAGACGGGGCGCCTTTGCATAGGGCCGCTAAAAGGCCTGATGAACGCCCCGTCTTTCGGCGCAGACCGTCAGACAAGCCCTGCCTCTTCGTACACGATGCCATAGTAAGATTCCAGATGGTCGAAGAACTCCTGAGGGCTTGCCACCTTCGCATGGGCATGCACGAAGTCGCCTTGGTTGCGCGTGAGTATACAGTCGGCCTTAACCTTCTCGGCGCAACAGTCAACAAGGCAGCCTTCAAAGTCGGACCATTTCCTTTCCGCGGCACGCCGCAAATCCCCGAAGTCAACCGAACATACCTCGAGCCACTGGAAGCTTTCCTCGAAGGCGCTTTGGATGCGCTTGCTACTATAGGTTTCATGCAGCACGCGGAAAATGTCGGTGAGCGATTTGGCCGGCGTCCATAGCTCGGCATCGCCGAACTCTCGCATGACCAGAAGCTTCTTGGCAATGTCGCCTTCCGAAGGTCGCTGCGTATACAAATCGATGAGCACGTTCGTATCAAGCAAAAGCCGCATAGCGTTCATCCTTCGCTTCCTGAAACCGCTCATCAAAGGAACTATCGTCCCCGGCGGGGCCAACATGCATCGCCTCCAACGCGGATGCTATGCGATGGATCTGTTCTTGGGTCAGCTGCCGAGGCGCGACCGCTCCTTCCCCCAAACGAGCACCCGCCCGAGGCAGCTTTCGCTCGGCGAGCACGTATTCGTAAGCAGCGTTCACCAGCTGCGAAGGCGTCGACCCCATTTCGCGCAGAAGGCTGCCCACCTGCTCTTTCACCGCAACCCTGGCTGTTCGCTCGCCACTCTCCGTCCAGCAAGAAAGGGGATCACCATGCCCGAGGCGGTCAGCACACCGAACATCGTCCTTTTCGAATCTTCCGACGGGGAGGTGAGGCTGGATGTCGCTTCTGACAGAGAGACTGTTTGGTTGAGCCAACAGCAGATGGCGAGTTTGTTCGGCACGACAAAGCAGAACGTCAGCCTTCACGTCAACAACTGCTTCAAGGAAGGCGAGCTGCAGAAAGAAGCAGTTGTCAAGGATTTCTTGACAACTGCCAAGGACGGCAAGAAGTACAGCACAGCCCACTACAACCTAGATGTATGTCATCATCTCGGTTGGCTATCGAGTGAAGTCCCAACGTGGGGTGGAATTCCGCCGTTGGGCCACCGATGTTCTTCGGTGCTACATCATGGAAGGCCGAGCCGAGAACGAAAAGCGCCTGGCACAACTCGCCCAGGCTATTTCAGTTATGGAACGCCTTCCTCAAGAAATCGACGCCACACAAATACTCGAAATAGTGAAGAGCTACGCGCCAGCCCTCGATCTGCTGGGCGACTACGACCATCAGCGCCTCGCGCGTCCCAGCGGATCAGCCGGCGTATATGTGCTCTCCTACGAGGAATGCCGCGACCTTATCGGCAGCCTGCGCTTCGCCGGCGAAAGCGACATCTTCGGCGTGGAGAAGGACGACTCGTTCCGAAGCAGCATCGCGGCCATCTACCAATCCTTCGACGGTGTCGAAATCTACCCCTCGGTACAGGAAAAAGCCGCCAACCTGCTGTACTTCGTAGTGAAGAACCACTCGTTCCACGACGGGAACAAACGTATCGCGGCCAGCCTCTTCCTGTACTTCCTCGACCGCAACGGGATCCTGTACGAAGGCAAGCGCAAGCGCATCGGCGACGACGCTCTGGTGGCCACCACCATCATGATCGCCGAATCACGCCCTGACGAAAAGGAGGCCATGGTTTCGCTGGTGATGAACTTCCTAGCGTTCGGCAATCAGTAAGAAGAATCGAAGAGCGCAAGCCTTCGACTACGATTATTCGGCTCTAAGCGCCAAGCCCCGGCCGTAATCCGACGAGCATCCCTCTGGGCCACCCTTGCGCGAGAAGCTGAAAGGGCCACCGATGTTCAAGAGGGTCGTGCAAGGACGGCCCACCATAGAGCCCAGTAACTAATGGCTCGCATGCGCGGCAAGCTGGGGGGTTTGCTGTGCCAAAATGCCCGTGCAGCCCTTCTCCTCTATTCTGCTGGCGACAGGCGCTGGCAAATCTCGAGGGTGCGCTTGTACTCTTCCTGGAACTCGCCCACCGCCAAGAGCTCATCGATCTGGGAGAACGCTTAAGCCAGGCATAGAGGGCGGACGCAGGGAGGTGGCGAACGCAAGCAGGCGCAGGGGCGCAAGCAAGCACAAGCGCCCGCAGCAAGCGCCCGCCACGTGCAAAACCGGCGTTTTCAGCCAAAAAATTTTCGCTCTCTGACCAGGACTTTCTCAGAAAACCACCTGGTCAACCCCCAGTTTTTAACTGGCTGAAATTTCCGCTTTTGCACCTCAGCTGGCTTATTTTTCCGGTTTTACATGGTTTTGTGGAAGACGGGGGGCTGACGGCCTATTCGAGCTTCAGCTCGTCGTGTGCTAGGCTGCGCTATCCCTCCAGATAGTCGAAGAATTCCTGAGGGCTTGCCACTTTGGCGTGCGCACGGACGAAGCCGCTTTGGTTGCGGGTGAGCAGATAGTCAGCTTTCACCTTCTCGGCGCAGCAGTCTATAAGGCAGTCCTCGAAGTCTGGCCAGCCGCGGCTTACCGCACTCAGCCCGCTACCCCTAGCCTAACTCTATCAAATCGTAATCGTAGCCTTCCGGGCGGTAGGCGTCGCAGAACTGCTGCGGGGACAGAGCCGCCACGGGCGAGTTGCGGAAATCGCGAAGGTTGCGCGTCACTATCAGGTCGACGCCGTGACGGTGGGCGGCCCATGCCAACATCGCATCTTCGAAATCACCGAGTGAATCGCGAAGAGCGCTGTGCAGATCGGCCTCGCTTGCATCCAAGACGGTCAGCAACTGAGCAATGCCCTCGATTGCCTCCACAGCTCGCTCGTCCGAAGCATGTTTGCGAGCCGCCAGCACGTACTGCACCGTGGCCGCCTCGGAGACAACCATGCACGGCTCGAATCCACGCAGCAGCATAACGTCTAGGGCCTGCACGGAATACAGCACGTCTTCGGTGGCGCCAAGAATGTCCACGATAACGTTGACGTCCAGAAGCACCCTCATTCTCGAACCCCCGGAGCGCACTTCTCCAACGCATGGGCCCGATACTCATCACGCGCATTGCAGCCCGCCTCAAGGGGTGCAGATCCCACGAGCTGCCTCAGCCTCAGCCGCTTGCGAGCCGTCTCTTCGCATGAGCCAGCATCGTCTAGCATCCACGAAGGAACCTGCTGCTCTCGTTCAAGGTACTGGTAAAGCCGCCTAATGGCCTCGGTAGCCGACAGCCCGTTCCGGTCGAGAACCTGACCCCCATGCCGTTTCAGCGATTCGTCCAACCGCGCATTGATGGTTCCAGCCAAAGCCATAGCCGCCTCCTTTTCACCCATGATAGCATGCTTGCATTACGTAATGCAAGCAAAGGGAAGCGCTGCACGGGCATGCCCGCCCACGCACCCTCGCTCCTATACGGGCAGGATGCACGGCTCCTCGTAGCGCGCGATCAGGGCGTCGTGGGTGACGAACAGCAAGTTGTCGGCTTTTGCCTGGGCCACCATGATTCGATCGAAGGGGTCGTTGTGGCACGGGGCAGTGCTGGGGCGGCGCAGCGTTTCCAGAGCAGCTACATGGCGATTGCAGAGGGGCAGCGGCTCGTAGCCGGCCTCCTCGCAGAACTCCACGAACTGGCTTGCACCGACTTTCATCCGGTCGGGATGCAGGCTGTGCTTGATCGACACCTCCCACGCAGAGGCAACACTGTAGATGATTTCGTTCGACTCGTCCAAGATGAGCGTTCGCGCCGCAGATGGCAGCAGCGGATCGTCCGTCAGCGCCCACAGAAGAATGTGAGTGTCAAGCAGAAGCCTCACAGCTCTGCTCCGAACAACGCCGCCACCTCGGCATTTGACTCGTCAGAATCCCAATCCTGAACATAGAGGCTCCGGCCGGAAGCAGCGCCGATACGCCGCGAAACCGGCTTTTCGACGAAAGGCATAAGCTTCGCCACAGGCTTGTTGTGTCGTGCGATGATGATGCAGTCCTCTTGCCCGCTTTCGAGCAGCCGAAGAAGCCCCGACAACCCGTTTTTCGCCTCGAGCACATTCGCCGTAAGCATGGTGCCTCCATTTCTGGCTAGGTTAGCCAGAATTATAGCACGAGAGGCATCTTTTCGCCGAACGGCCAGCGCGCTGCCCGGCGAAACGGCTGAAACAACCGTTGTCGACTCGGCAGCCATCACCGTTCGCCCTTTTCGAACTCCCTGATGGCGGCCATGAAATCCTCGCCGTAGCGCTTAAGCTTGGTGAGGCCCACGCCGGGGATTTCCAGGAACTCCTCGTCAGTGGCGGGGCGGGCGGTGGCCATGGCGCGCAGGGTGGCGTCGGAGAACACCACGTAGGGCGGCTTGCCCATAGCGTCGGCCAGCGACTTGCGCAGGACGCGCAGCTGCTCGAACAGCTCCTCGGCTTCGGAATCGGCCACCCGGACGCCGAAGGTGCGACCCGACAGCTCGCCCGAGCCACCGGCGCCGTCGAAAGTGCGCCCGCCCGAGTTCTGCCCGAACGCGCCGCGAGCACCCGCAGACCCGTGCGCAACCTTAGGCACGCGCTCGGTCTGCTTCATGAGCAACCTGAAGTCGGCGGCCGCAGCCTCGCGAAACCGCGGCCCGAATCCCACGGTGGGGTACGTGCCCTCGGTGACCACCAGGTAGTCGCCCGCAGCCAGCAGCTCCACCACTTCGCGAACAAGCGACGGCGACGCAGCCGAGCTTCCCGGCCCCTGCCAGCCTTCGCCCAGATCACCGAAGCACGGCAGCTTCTGCAGCCCCAGGTCGCACACGCGCTCGTTGCCCATGCCGCGCAGCACGTCGGCAACCAACGACTTGCCGAACCGCCCGCGCATGGCCTGCACGCAGCGCATGACGGCCCGAGCCTCGGCGGTCACGTCCACCGCTTTGAAGCCTCCGTCGCAGTTTCCGCAGTTCCCGCAGCCCTTCTGGTGCACCGACAACTCGTCGGCAGCCGCAGCCGCATCGTGTGCGCCTCCCGCGAACGGCTTGCTCCCGCGGTCCTCTCGCTTTCCAGCTGCGCTTGCGCCAGCTTCGCCGTCCGAACCGCCCGCAGGGCCGCCTCCTACCAGGCCGCCGGCATCGCTCGCGCCCCGGGCGCCTTCCGTCCCCGCCTCTTCGCCGAAGTAGCGCAGGATGTAACGGCGCAGGCATTCGGTGGTGTAGCCGTAGCCCACCATGGACTCCAGCATGCGCCGGCGCACCGCACGCACCCGCTCGGCCTCTTCGGGGGTCAGCTCCTCGTTTTCGGACTCCTGCTCGATAAAGAACCGGCCGGTGGAGATGTCGCCGTCGCTCCAGTACAGGATGCATTCCGCCGGCTCGCCGTCGCGCCCCGCGCGGCCCGCCTCCTGGTAGTAGGCCTCCATGGACGCGGGCATGTTGTGGTGCACCACGTAGCGCACGTTCGACTTGTCGATGCCCATGCCGAAGGCGTTCGTGGCCACCATCACCGGCGCGTCGTCGTTGATGAAGGCAGCCTGGTTCGCCGCGCGCTCCCCATGGCTCAGACCCGCATGGTAACGCGTGGCCTTCACCCCAGCCGCCACCAGGGCCTCGTGCACCTTCTCCACGTCCTTGCGCGTGCTGCAGTAGACGATGCCCGAATCCGCCGGGCGCGCCAGAGCCTTCGCCGCTATGCGCGCGATCTTGCGCTTGGGCTCAAGCCGCTCCACCGCGAGGTGCAAGTTCGGCCTGTCGAAGCCGGTGACCAGGGTAAACGGATCGCGCAGTCCCAGCAGGCGCACGATGTCGGCCCGCACGCGGTCGGTAGCCGTAGCTGTGAAGGCGCCCACGGGCGGACGGTTCGGAAGCGACGCCACGAACTGTCCGATGGTCAGGTACGACGGGCGGAAGTCCTGTCCCCACTGGGATACGCAGTGGGCCTCGTCCACGGCGATGAGCGAAAGACTTGCCCGCGCGGCGAAGTCGACGAAGCGCGGGTCGGACAGGCGCTCGGGCGCCACGTACAGCAAGTCGAAAGCGCCGACCAGCGCCTGGTTCATCACAGCCCCCTGCTGACTTGCCGACAGCGACGAGTTCAGCAGCGCCGCCCGCACGCCCGCGTCGGAGAGCGCCCGCACCTGGTCATCCATAAGCGATACCAGCGGGCTTATGACCAGCGCCACCCCCGGCCGCACCAGAGCCGGCACCTGGTAACACAGCGATTTGCCGCCGCCCGTGGGCATAACCCCCAGCACGTCGCGACCGGCCAGCAGCGCCTCCACCAGCTCGCCCTGGCCCGGGCGAAACGACGGGTAGCCGAACACGTCGGCCAGCACGCGGCATGCCGTCCGAAGCGGCAGCTGCCTTGATTCGTCCTGCACGCTGCTCCCTCCCCTTCGCGCTCTACGCCGGCAGCGGAATCTCGCAGTACACGATACCCCGCGCGTCCAGCTCGTCGAACAGCTGCTGCGGCGTCACCGCCCGCACCGTCGAGCGCCTGTAATCGTCGGCGTTGCGTGTGACGATGTAGTCGGCCCCCACCTTCTGGGCACAGCGGGCAACCAGGCAATCCTCGAAATCGGCCCACCGTTGCGAAAGCGCCTCGGACACGTCGTCAGGCGTAACGCTGACTAGCTCCAGAAAACCCAGGTCCTCTTGGACCATCCGCTGCGCTTCCGCCGAACCGAAATCCTTGCGCAGCAGGCAGAACAAGTCGGTGACCATGCTGGTAGCTACGAAGGTGCGCGCCTCTCCCACAATGCCGAGCAGGCATGTTCGGCGCGACAGCTCGTAAAACGGCTCGCGGCGCCCGACATGGTCGAGGACGATGTTCGTATCAAGCATCAAGTTCATAGCGGCCCCTCAAGCGCTCTTCGCGCAGCTCTTCGTCGGACATCGTCAAAGGCCTGAGCGTGTGGCATTGGTCGAACGCCCTGATGCGCCGGACGACCTCATCCTCCGACGGCCGTCCGTCGGCAAGCGGCGGAAGCGCCTCGTGCTGCACCGCGTAGTCGAACAGGCTGCGAACAACTCGGGAAGGTGTGGTGCCCAAGCGCTCCATGACCGCCGTGGCCTCGGCCTTCACCGAAGCATCCAGTCGAACCGTCAGCACCGACTCCATGATTACCTCCCGTCTAGTATGACATGTCATACAATATAGCTTCCAATCCAAAGATTCTCAAGTGCTATACTCCCCCCATTCCGTCTAGGGGGAGGAATGATCAAATGAACCACACTGGTGTGTCCGCATCTCCGTGGAGCATGCGCCGCCAAATCGCAACGGCAGCCGTGCTCGCCTCGTTCGTCTCCACCCGGTCGTTCTCCTTGTTCTATCCGCTCTTCGGCATCTTCGAACCCGCGCCATTCCAAAACCAAATCTACGAGGATTACGCCCTGCTCCAGGTGCTGACTGCGATTCTGCTCGTGGGAATTCTCGTGTTGCAAAAGCCGCTCGCCAAACCACTCGAAAGCAAGCGCTGGCCTCTGGCGCTTGCCAGCTGCTCTGGCGTCTTAGGCGCCGTGGCCGTTGCGATTTCGCAGCCCATGGGCTGGGCAATCTTCTGCATACTCGGCTTGGCGCTCATGGCATTCTACCCCGCACTCTACCTCCCCGCCGCAGGGTGCAGAATCGCCCAGATAGACACACGAAGCGCCTGCACGATCGTCGCCGCGACCTTCGCAATCTCCGAAATCTACCGGTTCGTCTTCCTCCTTGTCCCGGCCGTCGGAACCGCAAGCATATTCCTCGCACCCCTAGTTGCCGGCTCGATCCTATGGCTGCTCCCATCTCGGGCCTGCGACAATCCGGCCGGCGCGAAGCGCGCGGGCAGCCCGAGCCAAGGCCAGCCCCTCACCGACGGGACGAGCGTGTGGATTCTCTTCGCCTCGGCTTCGTTCCTCTGCATCCTGTCGGCAATCTTCTCCCGCTTGCTCTCGGACCCGACCATCGACTCCATCGCCTTCGACGAGCGGGCGCTCACCTTCTACTCGGCAATAGTCGTCTTCGCCTCCTTGGCGCTCCTCACCAAATACGCCCCTTTGTCCATTGATGCGCTCGTCCTGCTCTACTCCCTGTGCTCCCTCGTGTTCCTCACGGCGCTGCTCTCCACCGTGTTCCTCTCCTTCCAGGGGGCGACCACCCACGGGGTGGCGCTGCTCAAAACCTCCCAACGTATTTACGAGGCGCTGCTCATGACCGCAGCGCTCTTCGCCGTCAAATCCTCGCGCACCTCCCCCATTGTCGCGTTCTCCCTCTACGGGATTCTGGCCATCGCCGCGCTCAGCCTGCTCTCGAACGGTATCGCAGCACCGCTGAACCAGTTCGTAGCGCTCTACCAATCTCCGATGATCATCCCCGTGACCTCACTGGTGACCATCGCCTGCCTCATCGTCGTCTCCGCAACGCTGGCGATAGTCTTCTTCCGCCGCAGCAAGGAACATCAGGTTTCGGCAAAGGAGTACAACGCCCGACTCTGCGAATCGGCGGGAAGGGAGAAAGGGCTGTCCCCCCGCGAAATCGAGGTAATGCAGTACCTGTACCAGGGCTACAGCGTCAACGGCATAGCGGAGAAGATGTACATCTCCCCCTCGACCGTCCAAGGCCATTCGAGAAGCATCTACCGCAAGATGGACGTCCATTCCCGACAGGAGCTCATCGACAACGTCAACGAGCACTTCGTCTGACGCCCGCGACAGCCGGTAGCAGAGAGCCGAACGTAGTGCCTGCTCAGGGGCCTATGGCATATTTTATGCCATAGGCCCCTGAGCAAAACACCCACCCCTATGCTATTTTTCGCCCGCCCGCTCGGGCTCTATGCTTTCCCCACCCAGAAGAGGAAAGGGGAATCCTATGAGCGAAGAGCACTATGGCAACGAGAGCACTGCCGCATCCGGCTACGGAGAAGAGCAGCACCTCCGGGAGGGCCCGGTGGATGACGGCGACCAGCCCGCGGCAAACGACTTGCATGACCTGTTCTCGCACGCCGACACACGCGAAATATTCTATGCGGCGTTAACGCTCTCCCGCGAGGGCCTTTCGCGGGCGGAGCTCGAGACAGCCCTTGCGAACCATCCGGCCCTCGCCAGCACCGTGCTCTCCCCCGCAAGCTGCATCGACATCCTCATCGGGAAGTCGGCGCTCGAGCAAACGGTACGTCAGGCCGACGGCAGCGAAATCAGTACCGAGGACTTCGTCGCACAGATCGAAAGCGGCGCGACGACGAAAGCCAACGGAACCCTTGTGGTCCGCTCGAGCAACCAGGCGATGGACGCCGTCGGCGAGATGAGCGTATCCAACCGTCTTACTGCCATGTTCGGCGATATCGACCCCGAGATGGCCGGGCTGTACCGGGAAGCGCTCTCGTTCTGTGCTTCGCCGCGCACCCTCAAGCAAATCGAAAGCCTTATCTCGAGCCTAGGCTACAGCACAAGCCCGACAAGAGACAGGGAGACCGTCTACGCCTCCACCGTCATGAACACGCTCGCCCAAACCGGCGCGGTCTGCTGGGACGGCGGATGGGTGCTAACCCGGGAAGGAGTCGATGCCCTTAACTGATTGCCAGCGACGCACTGTCCATACAACGAGAGAGCTTAGAGGAGGAACCAATGAGGGAAGCGGGTATCAGCAGGAGGACCTTGCTTAAGGCAACCGCCCTTGCGACTACGGCAACGGCATTCGGAATAACCGGATGCAACAAGGTGGAACCGTCGGAGGAGCCGACCGTCAGCGCGGCGGAGGAGATTGTTGAGCCTACGACGAACCGGCATAGCAACGACGGCATTCCCGAAGACCAGTACGAGAAGATTAAGACCACGTGCCATGGGTGCATCACCAACTGCACCTGCGAGGCCTACCTGCTCAACGGGAGGCTTAAGAAGATCGTGGGCGTCCCGGGGTGCCGCCGCAACGACGGCCGCATCTGCCTCAAGGGCATGTCCCAGGTACAGGCGGTCTACCATCCCAACCATCTGAAGTACCCCATCAAGCGCGTAGGAGAGCGCGGTGAGAACAAATGGGAGAGGATCAGCTGGGACGAGGCGCTGGACTTGGCCGCCCAGAAGATCATCGATGTGAAGAACCGCTATGGCGGCGGCGGCCTTCTGGCCTCCGGCGGTGGCGGCGGCAGCGTCACCATGTTCCATCTTCGCAAGACCATCTGGGAGATCGGCTTCTGGAACCTCTTCGAGCCGGGAGCCTCCCAGTGCCTGGCGCCCCGTACCGCCGCAACCACCATGGTATTCGGCCTGCGCACCTACCTCTCCATGGCTGACGGTCAGGGCGAGGACCTTTTCTGGCCCGAGGACGAGAACTGCAAGTGCCTCGCCATCTGGGGCACCAACCCCGCTTCGCACCAAACGGCAGGCTCCGGCCGCCTGATGCGCGAGCTGCGGGCCCGCGGCGTGAAGACCATCGTGATCGACCCGCGCTTCACCCCCGATGCCGCCCGCGCCGACGTCTGGCTCCCCATTCGCCCCGGCACCGACGTCGCCCTCATGCTCTCCTGGGTGCGATACATCATCGAGCACGAAGCCTACGATGCCGAATTCTGCATGCGCTGGACGAACCTGCCCTACCTCATCGACCCGGACACCGAGTACTGCCTGACCGCCGACAAGGTCTTCGAGGACGGTAACCCTGAGGACTACGTGGTGTGGGATACCCTCACCAACGAGCCCAAGCCCCTTCCCTACTACCCGTTCCCCGAAGACATACAGCCGGCCTTCTTCGGCGAGTACGAGTTCGCCGCCGCCGACGGGAGGCAGTACAAGGCCATGACCGGCTTCGAGGCCCTCAAGCGAGCCGCCGACGAGTGGACCCTGGCCAAGACCGCCGAAACCTGCTGGCTGCAGGAGGAGACCATCGAGAAGGCCCTCAAGGTATTCATCGAAAACCAGGTCTCCGGCATCGTCCACGGCGTGGCAACCGACCAGCACCCCCAGGCCGAGAAGGCTGCTCAGTGCGCTTGCATCATCGAGGGCATCATGGGCCATGTCGAAATCCCGGGTTCCGTGTTGCAGCAGTTCGGCAAGAAGGGCGTCAACCAGGCAGGCCGCCCCGGATGCATGGAGATGACCGAGGAAGCGTGCATCAACACGCTAGGCACCGCCAAGAAGTACCGCGCGCTGTTCGCCCCCTCCTGCAACTCCCATATCCCCTCGGTCCTCGACGCCATCACCACCGGCGAGCCGTACCGCCCCGTGCTGTGGTACGACGGCTCGCTGAACAAGCTGTCCGCCCTCGCCGAGCCGAACAAGTGGCTCGAAGCCGCCAAAAGCATGGAATTCATCTTCGGCATAGCCCCGTACATGACCTCCTTCCATTATGAGCTGTGCGATCTGGTGCTCCCCTCCCAGGAGTGGAGCGAGATGAACGACACGGTAGAGCATGCCTTCAACCAGCACATCTCCCACCGCGCCGTCGTCCATATCGGCGAGACGGTCCATCCCGCCGTCATCGCCTCGAAGGTCGTTGAGGCCTGCAGCAAGTAC
Source organism: Eggerthellaceae bacterium (assembly GCA_910575165.1). GTDB lineage: Bacteria > Actinomycetota > Coriobacteriia > Coriobacteriales > Eggerthellaceae > Xiamenia > Xiamenia aquisgranensis. The sequence goes on along the minus strand of CAJTDS010000001.1, from coordinate 123,520 downwards.
GACGACAGCATCTCGGTGGAGAAGGTCCCCGGCCTGACCGACGAGGCCTACGCCAACAGCTGCGCCCCCAAGGACATGACCTGGAAGGATTTCTGCGACCTGGAGGACCGCGAGGGCTACTACGAGAAGTGCTCCGAGGAGGACTACCGCACCTACCGGAACTACGAGCGCTTCATCGACGATGCCACAGAGCCCCAGGGCTTCCCCACCCCTACGCGAAAGGCGGAGCTTTACGGCACCGGGTTCCTACGCTGCCGCGACACCGGCCTGCCGTTCTCGAAGGTCGACCTCGGTCCGATTCTCGGACCGGCCGAGGGCGACTGGCGCCCGCTGCCCTATTACCGCGAGCCGGAGGAGTCGCCTCTGACCGACAAAGAGTATCCCCTGGTCATGACCTGCGGGCGCGTTCCCTACTTCCATCATGGCACGCTCCGCAACAACGCCTACCTCCGAGAGCTGTACCCGGCACCCGAGCTGTGGATCAACCCGGAGACCGCCCAAACGTACGGCATCGGCGACAAGGATTGGGTGAAGGTCTCCTCCCGCCGCGGCACGGTCACCATGCGCGCATGGGTCACCGAGGGCATCGCGCCCGGCGTCCTGGCCTCCGAGCGCTTCTGGAATCCTGAGAAGATGGAAGACCCGAAGAACCCCACGGGCGGCTGGCAGGAGATGAATTACAACGTCCTGTCCAAGGAGACCGGCGATTACTGCCCCGAGGTAGGCTCCTACACCCTTCGCGGGTATCAGGTCAAGATCGAGCGCGCCGACAGCGCTCCCGACGGATGTTGGGTGGAGCCGAAGGACTTCACGCCCTGGCTTCCGGAATACAGCGACAGCACGGAGGTGGTGTTCTAATGACGCGCATTGGCTTTTTGATGGACCTCGACCGCTGCAGCGGGTGCCAATCCTGCGAGGTGGCCTGCAAGTACGAGAACGGGATTGCGCTCGGCGAGTATTGGAGCAAGGTGCTCACCGTCGGCCCCATGGGGAAGTACCCCGACATCCAGATGTACTGGCTGCCGGTCAACTGCCAGCAATGCCAGAACGCCCCCTGCATCGAGGTGTGCCCCACAGGTGCGAGCTACCGCGATTCGGAGAACGGCCTGGTACTCGTCGACAAGGATGCCTGCATCGGCTGCAAGTCGTGCCTCGGCGCCTGCCCCTACGGAGCGCGCCAGCTCAACGAGGAGAAGCAGATCGTAGAGAAGTGCACCACCTGTTTCCATCTGGACGAGCCGCTCTGCGTGCGCAACTGCCCAGGTGCCTGCCGCTTCATCGGGGACTTCGACGACCCCGACTCCGAGGTGTCCAAGAAACTGGCGGTCGCCGACCCCGAGACGGTGCATCAGCTGAGCGACTCCGGGAACGGCCCGACTACCTACTACCTGCTGTCACCCAAGTACGCCCAGTGGCAAGACGTTATGTAGTCGTTTAGCCGATGGGCTTCGCCCTGCATCGCCCCCCCTGGGCGATGCAGGGCCTTCTTCGAACCTAGAAAGGACTCCACCATGGCGGACGAAAACGACCTGATCGTCCTGAACGAGTCTCGCGGCCTCATCTACCGCATGCTCTCCGGCCTGTACTTCAGCGAGCTAACCGTTCCCCAGATAGAAGCCATCGAGTCGTTCCAAGCCGACGCCTTCGACGTCGAGAATGAGGAGATGGCGCAGGGACTGGCCATGATGCAGCATTACCTGAGGACGTTCCTCGGCGACACAAGGCAGGAGCTGGCCTGTGATTTCGCTCACACCATCCTGGCCATCGGCGCGCAGAACAAGCGGATGGCGCTCCCCTACGAAAGCGTGTTCACCACGAAGGAGGGGCTGCTCATGCAGGATTCGCGCGACGACGTCTACCTGACATTCCTCCGCGAAGGCGTGTCACTGACCCAGGGGACCGACCTTCCCGAAGACCACCTGTCGTTCATGTTCGAATTCATCGCGCTCCTGTGCGATCGGTTCTCCGACCTGCTGCGCGAGGGCAAGCGCAGCGAGGCGCTCCGCGTCCTCCAAACGCAGTCGTCGTTCATCGCGAACCATATCGAGAACTGGATGGACAACTACGCCGACGCCTTGGAGTTGTCGGCCCGCACGGAGTTCTACCGCGGGCTCGGCCGCTTTACCCATGGGTGGGAAGTACTTGATGCCGGATTCCGCACCGACCTTGAAGCCGCACTGTCCCAGGAGGCAAAATGACGTTTCTCCTTACCCTGTTGGCAACCCTTATGGTCGCCATCCTGGCGCGTCCCGCGATGCAGAAGGTGCCCTGGGTGTTCTACCTGATCTGCATCGCCCTGGACGTGGCTCTACTCGCGTTGTCCGCTGGACTCATCCCCCAGGCCGCCGTGCAGCTCGCCACGATACTTCTTCGCCGCGGGTTTATCGCGATCTCGCTCTTCGTCATAGTCATGTACATCGGCGTTTTCCCCTACGGTTCGAAGGTGCGCAACTACTTTTCCCCCGTTCGCGCCGTTTTGGCTATTTGTGCCTGCATCCTGGCCCTCGGCCACGTGGCAGCCTACTTCACCACGTTCATCCCGCGGCTGTTCGAGGGGAACCTCTCGAGCACCATGGCACTATCCATGTTCGCCGGGCTCGGGCTGCTGACGCTGCTCCTCGTGCTGGGCATCACCTCGTTCCGCGGGGTTCGCAAAGCCATGGGAGGAAGGGCATGGCTCCGCCTGCAGAAGGCGAGCTACCTTTTCTACGCCCTTATCTACGTTCACTCCATGTGCCTGCTCATTCCCTCTGCGCTGCAGCATGGGGAAGCGGCGCAAACGAGCGTCCTGGTGTACTCCGTGGTTTTCGGCGCCTACGCAGTTGCCCGCGTCGTCCGGGCGATCGCAGACCACCGTCAAAGCGAGGTCGCCGCACAACTTCGCCAGGAAGAGCTGGAGCTCCAAGCGGTATAGCGCCTTGTATTCAAGCATAAAATGGTTTACCTTGATGTATTATGTTATACAGCAAGGAGGCGGCCATGCAAAGCACACTTGTGAGCGCGCGGGTTCCGGTAGCGCGGAAGGAAGCGGCGCAATCGGCCCTACAACAGCTAGGGCTTTCCACGACCGAGCTCATCAACAGCGCGTTCGACTATCTTATAGAAAACCGTTCGCTGCCAACCGAGGCAAAGCCTGTTCCTCGAACCAGCGAGGGGTTCAACAGCTTGCTAGCCGAATGCACGTTGGCGGTTCCCTGGCCCGAGGAAGACGTCGACTACCGCGATACCGTGCGCAAGGGAAAGCAGGAGCGCTATGAATCTCTTGCTTGACACGAACGTCTACATCGACTTCCTGGGCCGAAAGGAGCCGTTCTATCCGGCGGCCATGCGAATCGCAGCCGCAGGCTACTTCGGAGACTGCAGGCTGTGGGTCGCCGCCCAGAGCATCAACGACGCGTTCTACGTGCTGAGCCGCTATGTCGACGCCACTCGAGTGCAGCAAACCATCGGCAAGTCGTTCCAGATCATCGCCCCGGTAAGCCTCTCCCTAGCCGATTACGAACATGCCGTACGCCTAAGTTGGCCTGACATGGAGGACTGCCTGGTAGCCATCGCCGCTGAGAAGGTACGGGCCGACTACCTGATCACCCGCGACGTCAAGGGTTTCGACCGCTCCATGGTGCCCGTCATCGCACCGGACCAGTGGCTCGCCCTCATGCGCGGCCGAGGCATCGAATACGACGAGGTGCCCCTTCGGGAAACGTCGTAGCCCGCCATGCCGCGTGTTTGCCTCCAACGAACAGTGCATACCGGGCAGGTTCAACCGGTTTTTCGTGCGAACCTGCCCGGTATGCACTGCTCTCACCCCCTGGCGAAGGCGTCAGACACCGACGACCCGACACTCGAAAAGCATGCAGCATGCAAAAGCGCCGCCTCCCCTTCGAGAGACGGCGCTTCTTGGTTCCGAACGTACGGACTTGCAGATAGCCGAGGCCACAAGGCTTCGCGCCTAGCCCGCGGAATCGCAGGCTTGCAAACCCGCGCGACCGTCAACCCTAGATCATGGCCAGCGTGAAGTCCTCTTCGCCGTTGAACACCTTCATGGCGCGGTCAACGTCGTAGTCGGCCAGGGTGATGGCGCTGATGGCCTTGGTCAGGCGCACGGCCTCGTCCAGGCTGCGCTGGTGGATGTTGCGGCCCGTGGCGTTACCGCAGGCACCGCCCACGTGAATCTGGTTGTACAGCTGGTCGAGGAAGGTATGAGCGTCCACGGTAGAACCGCCCGCGCACACCAGGCCCGTGCGGCCAGCAGCCATAGAGGCGATCTTCAGAGCCTCGAAGGGGGTGCGGGCATCGTCGCCCTCGGGCTTCGGCGGGTTCACCTTCACGAAGTCAGCACCCAGGCACAGCGCCACACCAGCAGCACCGGCGATCAGATCGGGGTCCTTCTCCTTCTTCACAGCCGTGCCGCGGGGGTAGATCCACAGCACCACCAGCAGGCCGTTGGCATGGGCCTGGGCGATCAGGTTACCGGCTTCGGCCATCATGGTGGCCTCGTACTCGCTGCCCAGGTAGATGGTGTAGCCAAGGCCCACGATGTTCACGCCGGCCTCACGCATGGCCAGCACGGCCTCCAGGTCGTAGAGCTGCGGCGAGTAGGGGTCCTCCTGGTCGGTGTCCACCAGGTTGGTCTTGGAGTTCATCTTCACCAGGTAGTTGATCTCCGGGTAATCGGCCGCGTACTGGGCGATCAGACCGCGCTGACCGGCCAGCACGCCCACCACGCCCTGCTTGCCGATCTCGAACAGATGCTGCGGGTCGGCGTCGGCGATGTCGATGCCGTTGCCGTAGAAGTCCTTGTTCAGGTGCTCCACCTTCTGGTCGCACGCAAACAGCATGAGCCGGCCCGTGCCCTGGGTGGCCTTCATGTAGTTCTCGATGTACTCGTCGCGGGACTCCGGCATTACGTCAACGGGAACCCGTACCTGGTCACGAGTGATTTTGGGCATTACAGCCTCCTTCGGATTGGCTTAACCTCCGCCCCGTATGCCGACTGGCGGCCTTGGTGCCGCCGCACGCTCGAAAACAACGACCGCGTCGCAAAGGGGCTCGTTAGATTGGCATTCTAGCGAACGGAAGCCAGCGGCTCGGGTTAAGCGCCCCCTTTACACGGAAAAGCCGCGAAGGACTGCAACAGGCGCGCAGCCGCTACAGATAGTCGTAGGGGCACACGGCAGTGCCGTTGACCTCCACCTGGAAGTGCAGGTGCGGACCGGAGGACTGGCCGGTGGACCCCACTGCGGCGATGTTCTGGCCGCGCTCCACGCTCTGGCCGGCGCTCACGTACACCTCGGAATTGTGCATGTACTTGGTGACCAGGCCGTTTCCGTGGGCGATAACCACCCAGTTGCCCGCGCCGCCGTTGTAGCCGCCGTCGTTGGTGGCGTAGATGACCGTACCCGACTCGGCCGCGTACACCGGCGTACCCGTAGGGGCGGCCATGTCGGTGCCCTTGTGGAAGGAGTTGTCGAAGTCGCGCCAACCCCAGCCGCTGGACGTGGACGCGCCGGGGCACGGATTCGCGAAGGTGCCGTAACCGGAGTCCACCGAAGCGCCCGCCGATCCCGAGCCGCCGCCCGATTCCGAAGCCGACGCCTGCGTTGCGGACGCTGCCGCCGCGCGCGCCTCCTCCTCGGCCTTGGCGCGAGCCTCTGCTTCGGCCTTGGCCTTGGCTTCGGCCTCCTGACGTGCCCGTTCGGCCTCTTCGGCAGCACGGCGCGCCTCTTCCTGCTCAAGCTCGTACTGGGCTTCCAGGTTGGCGATGTCCTCAGTGATCTTGGAAGCTTCCTCCACCAGCGCCGCCTGCTTCGTGGCGATGTCCGCCTTCAGCGCCTCGGCCGCTTCCATCTGGGCCTCGGCCTCCTGGCGCTGAGCTTCGAACTCGTCGCGCGCCTCCTGGGCCTCCACCTGCAGATCGCGCGACTCCTGAATGAGCTTCGCGTCGGACACGAACAGACTGTTGGCCAGATGCCAGTAGCCCACCATGTCGCTAAAACTGGCCGCACCCAGGGAAACCTCCAGGTAGGCCTCGTAACCGCCGCCGTTCTTGTACAGCTGACGCGCCCGGCGGCTCAGCTGCTCCTGCACGGCCTCCATGCGCTCTTCGGCGTTAGTCAGCCGCTGCTGGGCCTGCTGCTTCGCTGCCTCGGCCGCATCGTGGGCCGCCAGCGCCGTCTCGTACTCGGCCTGGGCGTTGTTCAGGTCGGTCTGCAGCACGTCGATGGTGTCGAAGATAAGGTCCGCCTGGGCCTGCAGACCGTCGATTTCCTCGCGCTCCACGGCGAAAGCCGCAGCGGGAACCAGCGGAACAAGGGAGGCAGCCAACACGGTGGCGAAAAGGCCGCGAGCAATCGGCCTGGTGAAGATGCAGTAAGCCCTACGATGCGGGGACCTGGTGTGTTTCATAGCGTGTGTGTCCTCGGTTGCGTTCGGCGCGTTTTCGGCGCTTGCGTTTCGGTTATGTTAGCACGCTCACCCGCGCCCTGTCGCGCAAAAGCACCCATCGTCCACGTTTTCCACCAGAGCCCGCTACAGCGCGCCGGTAAAGCGCACGTTCATATCCACCGCGCCGTCGATACCGGCCACCGTCCCCGAGCTGGTGTACTGCCACATGACGATAGGAAGCGGAGCCGTGGGAGCCGCCACGTCGTATTCCGCCAGCCACAACGGGTAGGCGGTCAGCTGGGACAGGTGGTAGCGGGTCAGGTCGTGCAGGTTGCCGTAGATCACCGCGCTATAGCCCGCCGCTTCGACCGCATCGCAGAACGCTTTGGCGCATTCGGTCATCGTGGCCCGGTCAACCGCGTTGGCCCGTGCGCCTTCCGCCGCCACGAGTTCGTGGTCGTACGCAATGGGAAGTGCCAGCTCGCGGCCGTTTAGCTGGTCGATCACGAACTGCGCTTCCTCGCGAGCCTCGTCGGCATTCACCGCCTGCGAGAAGAAGTACGCGCCCACGTCAAGCCCCGCCTCGGAAGCAGCGCCCAGGTTGTACTCGAAGTAGTCGTCCACCGATACGACGCCCTCAGTGAAGCCGCGGTTGCCCACGCGCACGTAGGCGAAGTCGACGCCGTCGCCAGCCACCGCGTTCCAGTCTATCCAGCCCTGATGCTCGGACACGTCCACGCCGGTCTGCGACGCCACCTGCCCGTCTTCGTAATAGACCATGCGGCCGCCCTCGTCGGCAAGCCCGTCCCAGTCGTAGGGGTTCGCGAAGGAGGCCAGCAGCTGAGCGTCAGCGGCGTCGGCCAGCTGTTCGGCGGTAAGCTCCACCTCGGGAGAGTCGGTAGCCGGTCCGTCTTGCTGCGCGCTGCATCCGCCGGAAGCCGCAAGGGAAATCGCCCACACGACCAGCGTAACCACGACGACGACCGCCGCAAGGGGAACCGCCGTCCGCAAGCTCAACCCCGAACCGCCACGGGCGCGCGCCGGCGAACGGCCTGCCCGAGCACGCGGGGAAAAGCCGCTTTCGCCGGCAGAACGATCAAAGCGAACACCATGGGCCCCGTGGGCCCCGCTAACATGACGGCGATGCGGAGCGCGGTCGCTTCGGTGCGAATGTCGAAACTCTTGGGTCATGCGCATTATTCTAGCAGCTCACAGAAAGCAAAGCGCCCCTGTTGGGACGCGGCTACGAAAACGGGATGGAATCAGCTCGGAAAAAAAACCGCATATGCATCCCTGGAAACCTTGAGAGCCGGGGCGGAAGGCGGACAAAGGCGTTGCGGCTTCCCCAAGCCGGCAACGCCACGCTCCGTTCTGCGCTTGGCGCAACGCGTTCGCTCCATCGAAGGCCTGAGCGTCCAGACTCTCTCGTCCCGGACACCGGCCGACGACTGCAGCCGCGACCCCTCGCGGCCACGAGCGCCCGCATCGCGCCGCGCCCTCTTCGGCGCGAGCCCGCTTGCCCGTTGCTCTGGCGCCGCCTCTCAAAAACGACGCCGAACGATTGCTCAATTGTAGACTGTTCGTTACGAAAAGACAAGGGACGCGGCGCCCTGCTTGCCATATCCGACAAGGGCTGCAGCAGCCCCCGTAGCCGATAACGCTGCCGAAGGCGAAGGCGTCCGAGCACGCGGGGCCTCGCCCATCCACCCCATGAAACGGAAGACGTTTATGGCAATTCGGTCGCAGCCGATGTAACGGAAGACGGTTATGGCAACCGAAGCCTGCCATAACCGTCTTCCGTTACAGAAAATCGTACATAACCGTCGTCCGTTACAACGTTTTCTGCCATAAACGTCATCGGTTACATCCAGGGGCCGAGGCTCCCGGAATCGTCGCTCACTGCGCCCAAAACCCATACACATCAGACAGCCGCACCAAGACGTCGTCCCTAGTCACCCAAACGATAGCCGAACCGCCAGGCCGTCTGCAGAAAGCGTGGGTTCGACGGGCCGCGCTCGATCTTCTCGCGAAGATGGCGAATATGCACCGGCACGCCCACCGTCTGCGGGTCGTATTCCGGCCCCCACACCTGGCACGAAATCTCGTCGCGCGAGTACACCTTCCCCGGCTGTTCGGAAAGCAGCGTGAGAATCTGGTACTCCTTGATGGTAAGCGCCACTGCTGACCCTTCCACCTTCACCTCGCATCGCTGCAGGTCAATCTGAAGGTCGCCGCCAAACAAGGACCGAACGCTCTCGCGCTTGGGCGACGCCGCCCGCGAAACCGCTCCGCCGGCCGCAAGGATGTTCTTCAGGCGCATAAGCAGCTCGGCCTCGCTGAACGGCTTGGTCAGGTAGTCGTTGACGCCGAAGCTGAAGCCCAGCCGCTTGTCTACGAAGTCGCCCTTCGCCGACAACACCAGTATGGGGGTTGCCGGGTCGCCCTGCCGAATGCGCTCGCACACCTGAAAGCCGTCGAGCCGGGGCATCATGATGTCAAGAATGATGGCGTCGGGCTGCTGAGCCTCGTACGTCCGCAGGGCCTCTTCGCCGTCTTCAGCGCAAAGCACCTCGTAGCCCGCCCGCTCCAGAATCGCGGCCACCGCTTGGCGCAGGCTGCGGTCGTCGTCGGCGACAAGAACCCTTGCTTGCTTCTCCATGCTGCGCTCCTACTCGCTCAGGCATTCGGCGGGCTGCGCAGGCACGGTCACCGTGAAACGGCTCCCATGCCCCAGCTCGCTTTCCACGGACACGCTGCCGCCCATGGCCTCGGACAGCGCTCTCACCAGAAACAGTCCCAAGCCGCTTCCCGTCGGGCGGCCCTGCTCTTCGCGCGGAGCCTGGGCAAATCTGTCGAAAATGGTCTCAAGGTGCGCCGGCTCGATGCCCACGCCTTCGTCCTCCACCACGATGGACAGCCGGGCCGCCGACGAGTCGTAACTCACGAGCACCCGCACCGCTCCCCCGTCGTTCGAGAACTTCACCGCATTTCCGACCAAATTACTCATAATTTTGAACAGCGCATCCCAATCGGCGCTCAGCACCGGCACAGGCCCGACGGCCCTCTCGATTCGGACGCCTCGCTGGGCGGCAAGGGGCTGGATGGGCAGCAGCGCCGTCTGCACCAGGTCGGCGACGTCCACCGCGTCGTAGGTCACCGTAAATCACCGCCGTCCCCCGATTCAAGCCAAAAAAGCCCGCCGCAGCAAGGCTTGCTGTCACCAGGCGATCAGCCCTAAGGAGGCCCGCCCATCCGTCCGCGCAGCTGATGACGCCGCCCAAGGTGGAAACGTCCGAGCATGCGGGGCCTTTCTGCCACCGGGGCGCCCAACCCGAAGGCATGCCTCGCCCGTGCTCCCTGTGTAACGGAAGACGTTTATGGCAATCGAAACCTGCCATAAACGTCTTTCGTTACAGGAAATCGTACATAACCGTCATCCGTTACAGCTTTTTCTGCCACAAACGTCATCCGTTGCATCCAGAGCCAGTGGAGACTTCCGAAGCTGTCGCTCGTTGCATTCGAGGCCACCAGGCGTCGCCCCGCGCTAGCCAGCCACCGCAATCAGGGGCGCGAAGGCGGCATGCCGTCGATTAGGCGCGCTTCTACCAGGTCGATCAGCTCTTGGCGCGTGTGCACGTCCAACTTGCGGTAGAGGTTCTTCCAGTGGCTCTTCACCGTGTTCAGCGACACCACGTCCAAATCGGCGATATGCTGCAGCGAGTAGCCGCGGAACGCGTACACCAGAATCTGCGTCTCCCGAACTGTCAGCCCGTGGTCCACGGCTATGCGACCTAGCACCTCTTCGGGAATGCCGCGCTCCTCGGATGGCGCCCTCTCCGCAACGCACGCCGACGCATGCACTGTCAAGCGCGCCGTGTCGTGCCCCTGAACAGCCCGAACATGCTCGGGACCTGCGGGCCGAGCTATCCCGTCAGCACTGCGAAGCGCACCTTCAACACCCTCCGCACCGTCAAAACCTGCCTGCGCGAAACGGCTCGGCTCGGCGGCGTTCAGAACGCGCTCGGCATTGTCCGCACCGTCGGGGGCGGCAGCAGTGCTAACCGGCAAGCCGACGGCCGTTCTACCAGCCGCTAACCCAGCACCCACTCCGTGCTCGGCATTGCCCGCACCGCCAAGGCCAACGCTGCCAACCTGCAGTCCGCCCGCCGCCAAGCCGACGCCGCCCTCCCCGCCCGCGCCGTCGCCGCCTTCCACAGCCGCTTCCGCCCAATCGGGGGTCACCTCGAAATTGAAGCTGCGAATGGCGATGATCGCAAGCCCCACGGCAAGCACCGCCAGCGTAAACACGCTCAGCAGCATCGACAGCCCGGCCACCTGGCCGTGCCCCAACGGCACCGGCGCCCCCAGCGCTGCCGGCACCGCGCACTGCCCCACCAGAAACGCCGCAACCACCGGAAGCACGAACAGCACCAGGAAGTTCCCGTAGGCCACGCGACAGTCGAATGCGTCGCGCACCAGCAGAAACAGCACCAGCACCTCGATGCAAGTCTTGCAGCTGGTGACCACGGCGATGCCCACGTTCTGTCCAGGGCCGCCAGTGCCCAGCAGCGCCATGCCGCCCACCAGGGCGAACGCCAGCACAAGCCCAATGGCGAACGATGTCTTGCGCTCGTTCTCGCACCGATGCAGCAGCAGGAACGCCACGGCGATGAGCGCCATGCTGATGACGTACTTCAGCCACAGCGTATAGTCCTCCTGGGTAACGGCCGAGCCGGACGAGAACGCAAGCACCAGGTTCCCCAACAGGGAAAGCGCCGCCAGCAGCGCCAGCAGCATCCCCGACGGAGGCGCTCCGAAGTTGAGCAGCCGAGCCCGCAGCCCCTCGGGCACGCTCACGCCCTCTTGGATAATCGCTCCCGAAATTGTGCCGCCAATCGCGCCGCCAACAGCTCCGGCAGCCGCATCGCTTGCAGAACCGCTGCGCTTCGCACCCCCGAATCCGACGGCACTGCGCGCACCACGCTCCCGCACCGAGCAAGCGCCCAAGCACAGCGCCGCCAACAGGGGGACTACCACGGGAAACAGCGCCGCGACGGGCGAGAGAGAGAACAGCACGACAGCTATGAACAGGCTGAACACCGCAGAACCGAACAGCATGGCCATGATGGGCCAGTCGTCCGTGGAGCCGATGCGAGCCAGGTGCGTGTACCAAGCAAAGAGCAGCACCGCTTCCGACGCTCCCGCGAGCACGGCCAACGCACACGCGATTGCGGAATCGACATCCCACCACCCTGCAGAACTCGCCGCCCATAGAAGCGCCAGCGAGCCGGCCGCCGCCACCGCGCACAGCCCCACAGCCGGCAGCGACACGGCAACACGCTCGAACCGAACCGGCAACAGCGCCGCCAGGGCCGCAACGACCGCCAGGGCCGTCACGAAGCAGGGCAACCCGGCACTTCCATAGGGCAGCATTTCCGTGACGCTGCGAAACCGAAGAATCTGCCAGAACAGCGCCATACCCACCACGACGAAAAACGCCCGCTCAAGGGTAATGCCGTTTTGCCGCTTCACGCTAGGCCTCCCTCCGAACAAGCTTGCGAGCAGGCTCTATGGTACCATTCCTCGCTTTGCACGGCGACCATGCGTAGCTCTCTGTCCGCCACCGCCTTCGCCATCCTGGAAAAACCACCCCTCAGGGGTGAAGCCCGCGCCGGCTCGCCGCAATTCACCATGGAGGTGTGTTTCCGCCCGCCCTGCAGACCCGTAAAGTAAGGGGGCATCGTCATCGACCAAGGAGGGGAACTATGACACACGCGAACCGCGCACAGCATCCTGCAGACGCCTTCGCCCCCACGCGGCGCAGCTTCATCCAGGGCTCTCTCGCTCTGGCGGGAGCTGCGGGCCTGGCCGGCATCGCCACGGCGCTGTCGGGCTGCGCTAACCCGGCGGGCGGCGAAAAGAACGACGCGCCCGGCACCACCAACGGCGACGGCGCCGCGAGCGCCACCAAGGCAGCAGCCGCGCCCGTGGCCTTCACCGCCGGCACCTACGAGGGGTCGGCCCAGGGCAAGCACGGTCCCATCACCGTGCAAGTGGCCTTCGGACCCGACTCCATCGAGGCCATCACCGTGGAAAGCCACACTGAGACCGCCGACCTGAGCGACGTGGCCCTCACGGTCATCCCCCAGGCCATCCTGGCTACGCAGTCGCTGGGGGTCGACACCGTTTCTGGCGCCACGCTCACTTCCATGGGGGTGATCGGCGCCGTAGGCGAAGCTGCCGCCCAGGCCGGAGCCGACGCTGCGGCCTTGCGCAACGCCCCCGCCGACTACCAGCCCGTTCAAGCCATGAAGCCAGGCACCTACAAGGGCGCCTCCTGGGGCAAATGGAAGGAAGGATCCATCGAGGGCGAGCGCCATGGCTGCCCGGCGGTCATCGAACCGCTGGAGGTTGAGGTGACCGTGGACGAGACCTCCATCAAGTCGGTGAAGGTGCTGGCCTGCTCCGACACGCCCGGCTTCATGGAGCCGGCCCTCGAACAGATGCCCCAGCGCATCGTGGACCAGCAGTCCCTCTACGCCGACACCGTCACCGGCGCCACCCTCACCGCCGCAGGCATCTCCGCCGCCGTATGCCGCTGCCTTGAGCAGGCCGGCGCCGACCTGGCCGGGTTCGCAAAGGCCACGCCGAGGAAAACCGACACCGAGCAGCTGAGCTGCGACCTGGTCATCGTAGGCGCGGGGCTCACCGGCACGGCCGCCGCGCTGAAAGCCACCGACCTAGGCATCAACACCATCGTAGTGGAGCGCACGAACCGCGTCTCCGGCACCGGCGCCTGCTCCAGCGGCCCCTTCGCCGTGGGATCGAAGATGGACGCCGACGCCGGCATCACCCTCACCGCCGACGAGGCGTTCTCCATGCGCATGCAGGAGGACCAGGGCCGCACCAACGCCCCGCTCGTGCGCGAGGTGGTGCATGCCACGGGCCGCATGATCGACTGGATGCAAGAGCGCTGGGAGGCCATCGGCGACAAGGGATTCTCCATCAAGCCCAGCAAAGACCCCATGAACCTCATGCATATCTACGGCAAGGGCACCCAGAAGTTCCAGGACCTCTACGACTCCTACATCCTGCCCGCCGGCGCCCAGCTGCTCTACAGCACCTCGCTCGAAGACATCCGCACCGACGACGCCGGCAACGTGACCGCCCTGGTAGCCCGCCGTCAGGACGGCATCGAAGTGGACATCGCGTGCAAGGCGGTACTGCTTGCCACGGGCGGCTTCGGCGGCAACGCGGCCATGATGAAGGAGCGGCTCAACGGCGTGTTCGACAACGTAGGGCTTTCGTCGAACACCGGCGATGCCATCGTGCTGTGCGAGAAGCTGGGCTGCGCCATGTCCGACGACCTGTCGCCGGCGCTTGCGGAATTCTGCAGCAACGACGTGCTTGACTACTACGCCGGCTACATGAAGTTCATCAACCAGCTGGGCTTTCTGATGCTGGACCCAGCCGGCGCCCGCTTCATGAACGAGGAGCTGTGCCTGACCGAGTCGAACAGCATCGGGGCGGCCGCCATGCGCCGCGCGTCGTGGAGTTGGGTGATTCTAACCCAAGCCGACCTGGACAGCCTGCAGGCCGAAGGCGTGTGGGGGCACCTGACCCGCGAGTACTGCGACGAGTACGAGATGCGCAGCCGCATCATCGACCCGGTGTACACCACCATCAAAGACGAGATGGATGAGTGCATCGCCTACGGCCAGGCCTTCAAGGCCGACACGCTGGAGGCGCTGGGCAAGGCCGTCGGCTTCAACGAGAAGTCCTACGCGGAAGCCATCGACGACTACCGCAAAGCCGTAGCCGACGGCGCCGACCCGCTGTTCGGCAAGGACCCGCGCCTACTGTATCCGCTGGATGACGGCCCCTTCTACGCCGTGCGCATCATCTCGCCCATCGACAACACCTACAACGGCATCCGCGTCGACACCTCGTTCAGGGCCCTCGACGAGAATCTGACGCCCTCCATCAGCGGCCTGTACCTAGCGGGCATGGACAGCGGCGGCTACTTCACCTACCCCTACTCCAACTTCCTGGGATCGTCGTCCAGCTACTGCCTGACCTCGGGCATGCTGGCCGCCGAAGCCGTCGCCGAGTTCCTGGGGAAGTAGAGCCGCCGACTGCCGGCCCTGCAGCGAGCTGCTGGTGCAGGGCCCGCACCTTCGCCAGCCCGCACGCCCCCCGCCGGCCTCGCAGCCCGCACCTTCGCCAGCCCGCACGCGTCCCCTCCCGCCGGCCTCGCAGCCCGCATAATCGGCATGTTCGTGAGTTTTTTCGCGCGAACATGCCGATTATGCGGGCTGCACCCCTTGGGGCTACGTTTGGGGCTGCACCCCTTGGGGCTGCATTTAGGGCTGCACCCCGTGGACCACGCGGACGGACGAGAGCGCGCGGGCAGATGGGGAATGGGACATGGAATCGGGGGCATGCGAGCGACCATCCGCAAGAGACAGCATGCGGCCCTTCGTTTGAACGGCGCGAGCGAAGGCGCTACTTAATCGGAAGCATGCCGCCCTTCAGCTGCACCACCCTGGCAGCGGCCTCGTTGGCCGCTGCCAGAGCATCTTCCCAGCTCATATGTTTAGCGAACGCCGCAGCCAGCGCCCCCAGGTGAGTGTCGCCCGCCCCAATGGTGTCCACCACCCGATCGGACGGCACCGGGGTCGAGGGAGCGAATACAACCCGGATCGCCGGGGCGGCGGGCGAAGCGGCAATCTCGTTCGCCTCTAGGGCCCCGCAGGCCGCATTCTGCGACGATACTGCAAGCCCGAAATCCTCTGCAGCGTCAATCGCGCTCGCGCGACCGCCCAGCGCCTCAGCTACTTCCCTGCTAGCCAGGCTCTCAGCCGCGCTCGCCCGCGTAGCTGCTTCCGCCGCCGGCACGAAAGCGTAGCTGCCCTGCGCGCCTGCGGTGACAATGCACACGTTGCCCGCCTCCTGCGCAATGCGCCGACCGGCCTCCTCCACCGTCGCACACCCCGTAAATGCCAGGGCCTCCTGGTCGTTCAGGTGCCAGAGAGGATGCAAGGCGTTCAGGCGCTCGATCAGGGTCGGAGGGAACTCGGTCAGCAACGGGCCGGGCCCGAAGAACAGCGGAAGCTGCGGGTGCCGCTCGAAGAAGCGGACGATGGCCTCGCCGCCCGGGCCGCCCACCTCGAAGCCCGACGCCAAGGCGCAGGAGAAGCCGCAAGCGGGGGCAGCGTTGATCGATTCGTCGTTCAGGCCAGCGGCCGGTTCGGCGCCCTGCTCGGCATCCAACGCGACGTCCAGCTCGGCGAACCACTCGTCGCGAAAATGGCGCTCGATACCCGGCAGCGTCACCATGGTGCGCTGGCCGTCGGGCTCCACGAAGCACACGCACGCGCCGCTGTCGTAAGCCGGGCCGCCTTCCGGATCGTTTGGCCCGAATAGGGAAATCCCCAGATCGGCGAGGTGCTTTTTCGCAAAGCCGGCGAACATGCCGCGCCCCAGCGGTGCGAACAGGCAGCAATCCGCACCCGCATCCAGCACTGCAGCCGCCGCATTCAGAGCACAACCACCCAGCGTGGCGCCCACCTGCTCCACCACCACGCCCTCGCCCGAAGCTGGCAGCCGCGGCACCTGGCACACTGCATCCACCATCACCGCACCCACCGCAAGCACCGTCCGGGCAGCAGGCGCTTGCTGCTGGGCGGGCGCGGGCTGCCGAGACGACGCAGGCCGCGGGGCAGTCGCTAGCTGCCGGGCGGATGCAGGCTGTCGAGACAGCGCAAACACAGGCCGCGGGGCCGGCGTAACTGCTACCGACCCCGTGCCATTTGTCGCGCACGTTAGCTTCTTGGCGACATCATCCCCCATGTCTTCCCTATTCAACCGCACAACACCTAGGGATTGCAGTGGCCGCAGGGGCTGAAGCCCTGCCTCACTGCGGCATCGCGCGTGCTCAAAGCCACGAGGTTCGCCGCGTCGATCTTCTTCACGTAGGCGCAGGTGCTCGCATGGAATTTCATGGTGCTGCTGTTACCCACGTAAGCGGTGGTGACGGGCTGCTGGGAGGCCGGCTCCTTCGTGCGCGACTGGTCCCACAGGCCCGAGCCGTCAACGTAGTAGTCGCCAATCCACTGGTTAGTGGCCATGGCGCCACTAGCTCCTACGTAGTAATTTCCTACCCAGCGGTTGGCCGCCATGGAACCGTCGCCGTTTAGGTAGTACCAGGTGCCGCCCACGTTCTTCCAGCCCGTTGCCATGTCGCCGCCGGCGTTGAGGTAGTACCAGGTACTGCCCAGCAGCTTCCAACCCGTAGCCATATCACCGCCGCTATTCAGGTAGTACCAGGTGCCGTCCACGTTCTTCCAGCCCGTGGCCATGTCGCCGCCGGCGTTGAGATAGTACCAGGTGCCGCCAAGGTTCAGCCAGCCGGTCTGCATGTAGCCGCTACCGTCGAAGTGATACCACTTCCCGCCGATCAGCTGCCACGAGCTGGTGGGATAGGTGCCGTCAGCCCACGCGTACCACCAACGGCTACCGCTTTTCACCCACGAGTTCGCATGCCAAACGCCCGAGCTGTCGGACCAATTCCACTCGCCGTTTACCTTGTACCAGCCCGTGGCCATGGCGCCGCTGTCGTAAAGCCAGTACCAGGCGCCGCCCACCGACTTCCAACCGGTAGCCATGCGACCGCCTGCCGAAGGATCCAGGTAGTACCATTCGCCGCCCACCGGCTGCCAGCCAGTGACCATAGCATAGTCGCGATCCATCCAGTACCAACCGGTGCCGTCGTGAACCCAGCCGCGCACCAGGTAGCCGTCGGCATTGGCATAGCACCACGCGCCGTTGGCGGACAGCCAGCCTTCCGCCGGGCTGCCATCGGCGTAGATTGCCCGGTACACGTAATCCGAGCCGCTCCACTCCATCTCGAATGACGCAGGGAGATACTTCGCCGGCAGATAGGCCTCGAGCGCCGCGCGGAACTCGGCGACGGTCATAAGGTCATCTTCGTTGCCGCTCCGAACGCCATCGAACGTCTGACCATGGGCGGTACCGTAAATCCCGCTCGTCTGCTCGGCCACCGCAAAGCCCGTGGTCTGGTAGCCGGAGGCCACGATGTGGAGGTAATGCCCGGTTTCACCGCTGCCGCCCTCATCGTAAATCTTCTTCTCCTTGTAATACCAGCCGTCGAAGGGGTCGTAGTAACCCCAGGCCAGGTTCTCGCCCACGTTGTAGGCCTCCGAATGGCCGATGTTGTCGCGAGACCAGTTCAGCTGCACCTCGGCGATAGCCATAAGCTCCGGGTCCACCTTAAGCGTCTGCAGCTTCTTGCCTGTTTGAGGTTCGTAGCCTTCGTCGGCGCGCAGCTGGTTGCATTCGTCCATGAAGCGCAGGGTCTGCCACAGGTTGTACAGGCTGGTGGCGTCGCCCTCGGCCCCTATGTTTGTGCAGCCGGCTACCTTCGACGCCGGATTCTCCAGCACGGCCACGGCCTTCTCGCCCGCAGCGCCCAGGCTCTTGAAGAAGCCGGGCGACCCTTCGTCGATACGCTGTTGAACGGTGGCTTGGCTCAGCTCGGCCGCCCAGGCGCGCGCCGGCCACGGGCCCACCGCCGCTCCCCCAACAGTGGCACCGGCCACTCCCTGCACCAGCGCCGCACACACCAGCGCCGCTGCCAGCAGAAACGCCAGCCTTCCTTTCACAATCGCACCGTCTTGCCGCTTCGCATCCTGCATCGCGAAACCGTCCTTTTCTCTCTCGGCCGTCCTTCCAGCCCACTCTCTGTCGGCATTATAGACCACAACACACGAAGCCGAAACGATGGCGCACCTGCGCGGCTCAGAGCGCACTTGCGCGGTCGAAGAAGTCCAGGGCGTTGCGGAAGAAGATGCGCTCGGCCAGGGTGCTCCCATAGGTGAGTTCCAGCAGGTCGTAGAGACCGCTCACCTTGAAGCACGGACGCAACCAGTCGGGCACGTCGCAGCCGTCGTAGTCGCTGCCCAAGGCCACGGCATGCTCCCCGGCCAGCTCAAGCATGTGCTCCACATGGCGAAGCACCTGGTCGGGCGTGGCCTGGTCGGGCGTGTCCGCCAGGAAGTCCTGGAAGTAGTTGAGACCCACAACGCCGCCGCAGCGTCCTATTTCGCGAAGCTGCCAATCGGCCAGATTGCGCGGATGGTCGCACACTGCCCGCGCGTTCGAATGGGAGGCAGCGAACGGACGGGTCGCGCATGCGCACAAGTCGGAAAACCCCTGCTCGTTCAGGTGCGAAACATCCACTGCAATGCGACGCGACTCCAGCTCGGCCACCATACGCCGACCGAACGGCGTCAGGCCGCCCGGCGTGTCGTTGCCGCTGCCGAGGGCGTTCGCACCGTTCCACGTGAGCGTGACCATGGCCGCGCCCGCCTGCTCAAGAGCATCCAGCCGAGCAAGCGCCGTGCCGTCGTCCTCCAGAAACGACGCCCCTTCCACCGTGAGCACCGCCGCCGACTTCCCCTGCGCCCAAACCGCTTCCACCCGGGATGAGAACCCGCAGTCTGCTGGGCCATCATTGCGCAGCACGGCGCCGGGACGAGGGCGAACCTGCTCGATCCGTTCGGCATTCTGCTCGAGCTCGCGGCGAAACCTCCCGTTCACGCGATTGAACAGCGCCCACGCTTCAGCGCCGCGCAGCTGGTCGGGTACGAACACTGCGAAGCACTGGCACCACCGAAGGCGACGGCCAAGCGCATCGGGCTGCAAGGCCGCCGCCTCGTCGCCCCCGCGCTCCGCCGCAAGCCCCGAAGATGCGCAGGCCGCCCGTCCCTGCTCCACCCCAAGCCCCGAAGGCGCACCGGTCGCCAGCCCACGCCCCTCCATCCCCTCCAAGGAGATGTCGGCAACATTGCGCGCCAGCCCGGCCATGTCGGCGGGCACCACCGAAGCATCGTGGGCAGCGTAGCCGCCCGGCACCGAGAGGTCCCCGTAGAACTCCAACCGGTCAAGCGTATCGCAATGCAGATCAAACACAGAAACCATGGCAATCCCCCTCGGCTGCTACTCGGCCAGCAACCACTTCCACGCCGGGCGCACCCGTATCGTTCCTTCGGGAACGACTATATCGCGCTCGTCGTCGAAGGTGATAATGAGGCCTTCTTCCCGGTCGAATCGCGCCATGGCCTCTCTCAGAGCCGACACTTCTCTCTCACAGGTCTTAGCGTCGTCCATGGCAAAGCAAACCTGCACGAGCGTAGAAACCTCGTCCACCAGCGCATCGCCTTCGACAAAATCAACTTCTTTGCCCGAAGGAAGCTTCAACATAGCAATATCGCCAAGCCTCCCACTCAACCTCCGGCGCCGCAGCTCCAGATAGACCGCCGTTTCCAGAGCGAAGCACAACCCATCGGCAGTCGCAATCGACATTGCCCAGTACAGCCCCGGATCCGCCGAAAACAGCTTCAGCCCTCCCAGCCGTATTTTCTGAACCGAGTAGCTGAACTCGAACGTCTGATAGACCAGATGAGCGTCCTCGAACGCCTCTATTAGCTGGGTCACCGTAGCCCGCCCGGGACTGTAGCCCGCCTCCCGGCTCTTGTTATCCAAGCGAGAAATCGACACGTCCCGCGCGCTCGACGTTACCGCAGTGCGGGCAAGCGAGCTCGCAAACGCCGCATTCGAGAACCCGAACCGCTCGACCACATCGCGGGCGACTGTCAGCTGCGCATAACTTTGAAGCAACTGGGCCCGCTCCATGTCATCCAGCCCTTGCGCTGCAGGAAAGCCGCCTTCGACCAAGTACCCTCGCAGCGCTTTCTTGAGACTGGAGCCAAGTACCCGGCTATCAAGTGACTGCCCCGATGCCGGCTCCTCCCCCCGCGCACGCAAATACTCGCGGAAGCTGTACGGAAGGAGCTCATAGGAAATGGAGCGCCCCCGAAATTCGGTTGCCACATCCTCGGACAGCATCCTCGAGGACGACCCTGTCACCCACATCGCAACCTTTTCCGTATCGAGAATACGGCGAACGACTACGTCCCAGCCAGGCACATCCTGGATCTCGTCGAAGAACAGGTAGGCACCCTCCGTTCGGGCGCTTGGATTCATCTCGAAGAAGCATTCGAGCACGTCGCTTACAAGTGTTGCCGAAAGCGGCCGTAGGCGGTCGTCGTCGAAGTTGAAATAGCAGATTCTATTAGTGCTGACCCCGGAATCAAGGACCGCCATGATCTCTTGGTAGAGGCGAAACGTCTTTCCCGAACGCCGCATCCCCACAACAACCTTTGCCGTGGACCCAATCTTGGGCTGCTGAATCTTTCCGAGCGCAAGGTCGCGCAAAACCAGCTCTTCCCTAATCGCCGGCAAAACGTTGTCGATGAAGTCGGTGAGCATGTATCGAACGGCAGCTTTTGCATCATCCATGGCGATCCCTTCCCAATGGTTAAACTGAAAATTATTTTATCAGTTTTAGTGAAAATGTGTAATAAACTGTTACAGATTAGGTGGATACGGTTGATAAAGCAGACTTCCCCGTCCGAACCCTTGCACTCTCGCCAACAGCGCGAAATGCCTGATACCGAAAAACCCAATACAGCACGAGGGCCGCCCCTTTGGACGGCCCCAGTAAACGCTCGCCTAATCTCGACTACCGCAGGCTGGCCCCTATCCGGCACGTATCGCTATCGGAAGACGGCCGCTCGCCCTCGGTGCAGCAACCCTCTACGCGGCTGCTTCCTGCCGGCGGGCCTGCGGGTCGTAGGCGCCATCGGACCCCACATAGTACTTGCCGCCGTCGACCCAAGCGTTTGTCGCCATGGCACCGTTAGCCCCAACCCAGTAATTACCTATCCAACGATTCTCGGCCATGTCTCCGCCGGCATTCAGGAAGTACCAAGAGCTACCAACCCTCTTCCAGCCGGTAGCCATGTCGCCACCGCCGTTGAGGTAGTACCAGGCGTTGCCAATCTTCTTCCACCCTGTCGCCATGTCGCCCGACGAATTCAGGAAGTACCAGACCCCGCCAACCTTTCGCCATCCGGTGGCCATATCTCCTCCGCTGTTGAGGTAGTACCAGGTACCCCCGCTGCGAAGCCATCCCGTCTGCATCACGCCCGAGCCGTTCAGGAAGTACCACGTGCCTCCAAGGCTCTTCCAACCAGTGTGCATGTCGCCGCCGTCGTTGAGGTAGTACCAGGCCCCGCCATTGTGCAGCCATCCGACCTGCATGGCTCCCGATCCGGCCAGATAGTACCAGGTACCGCCAAGATAAAGCCATCCCACCTGCGTGTAACCGCTGGAATCAAAGTGGTACCACTCGTCGCCAATAGGCTGCCAGCTGTTCTGCGCATAAGTGCCGTTACCGAAATCGAACCACCATCCGTTGCTGTCCTGCCTCCATGCGGTTTCATGCCACACACCGTTGGAGTCAGGGGCTTCAACGTTGGTTCTGGCGCCATGCGTTAGCACATATGCGTGATGGTATCCCGAGGTGCCGAAGTAATAACGCTTCCCTCCGATGGTCTGCCACCCAGAAACCGCTGCGCCATCATCCCCGAAATAACAGGATTCGATGGCTCCGTTACTTGGATTAAGATATTCCTTCCATCCTGCGGCAGGCCTGCCGTTCTCATAATAGTAGACTGACGAGCCCTCTATCACCCAGCCTTGCTTCTGGGGTCTGGCAGGAGCGTAGGTCGAAACGCCAGCCGCCTGAATGGTCTCGCTAGCGAAATCTTCAGTGGCCAAAGCCACATTGCGGTCAATCGCCTGAACACCTGTCGCGCAAAGAAGCGCCAGCAACGCTGCAGATAGAACGCGCGCCGCACGCCCAAGATTCAGCCTACGAAGCGCACCCCCCCCCGTAAGCCGGCGAAGCGTCCTTCGCCTGTTCGCCCATAAGCTGAATCATAGCGTTCCCTTCTCCCCGTGGAGCCAGAGCTTCGCCGGCTCCTCTGAGCATCTCTTGAGACATTATAACCTCTAGTACACGCTCGAGGCGTTCGCAGCGCTGCCGACAAACACGGAGCAGTTGCGCCGGCGCTGGCGCGGTACTCGCCTTCCGTGCTCGCGGGCCCTTGCGTCGGCTAGCAAAAGAAAGCCCCCGGTTGGGGGCTTTCCAGGTTGGCCACTCTTTCGCGCTTGCGGGCTCCCTCGCGCTTGCGCGCCTTACGCGCTCGCCAACCCTTGCGCCGGCCGGGTTTGGGGGCCGGCCGGCGCTTCGGGGTTACTCTTGGGTCTGCGCCTGCTCCTCTTCCTCCTTCTTGCTGCGGCGGCGGGCCACCAGCAGCAGAATGAGGGAGCCTGCGGCCAGCACCAGCAGCCAGTTGCAGCTGTTGTCGCCGGTGATGGGCAGGTGCGGCAGCCAGACGGTTATCTCGTCCAGCGGGTCGCGGCCGGGCTTCGGCAGCGGCTTGGGACCGGTCGGGTCGTCCGGATCAGGCGTCTTGTACATACCGAAGTCCACCGGCCTGCTCACTTCGGGCACCCAGTTGTACGGGGTCAGGAAGTTGTAGGTCTGGCCGTAGGCGTTCGGCTCGGTGCGACCGGCCTGGAAGTAGCCGAGCACCGCCATGGACGCCGACGAGGCATCGGCAGCCGAGCCGCCAACCGTGTGGTACATGTCGGAGTCGTCGGCATCGTTGCTGTTGTCGCCGTGCCAGCCGTCCACCAGCTCGCCGCCCACGTTCATAGGCACCCACTCGTAGCCGTCCGGCATGGTGGTGCGCACCCGGTAGATGTAGGGACGGTTCTGGTCGTCCACCATGGGCAGGCCGTCGAAGCGGTAGTCGCCGTTCTCGTCGGTCTCCATGGAAGACACCGCCTGCCAGCCGCTCAGCGGCTCCACGCCGGCAGCGCCCAGCTCCTTCAGCGACGTGGCCACGTAATCGCGACCGTTGAAGCCGAAGCCGCCCAGCACGTTGCTGCCCGTCGGGTTGGCGGCGCTGTCCACGGCCACCGGCAGCACCATGCGCTCCAGGTACACCGTGTGACCGGGCACCGGCTCCCAGGTGTCGCCCTTCAGACCGTCCTTCTCGGGGTCGATGAACACCTTGCCGCCGATGGAGGCCAGGGCGAAGGGCACCAGACCCGTATCGTTGTGCTCGGAGTCCACGCCGCTGCGAATGACCCAGGCGGTGCCGTCGGGACCCACCAGGTACACGCCGTTGTCGGTAGCCTCGGCGTAAGCATGCTCGGTCGAGGGCTCGGCCAGCACGATCATGCCGCCCTGCGGATCGGCCGGATCCAGGATCTTGGTCATCTCGTCCAGATCGCTGTCGGCGTTGGCGTCGGAGCCCTGGTTCATGAGCGTCACGCCGTAGTTCTTCGGCAGGTCGTCCACGTACACCCGGTAGCCGTACAGCACCATGGTCTGCTTGCCGTCGATGTTGCGGCGCCCGGCCACCTCGAGGTCGTCGAAGTGCCAGTAGCCGTCGCCGTCGGTGACCGCGTTGGCCTTGAAGCCGGTGTCCAGGATCCAGCCCATGGTGCCGTCCTCGCCAGCACCCCACCAGTAGCGCTCCAAGGTGATGGGCTGGTTCGGGAACATCTGCTGCTCGCCAGCGGCCCAGATGCCGTCGTGGTTGGTGTCCTCCCAGATGTAGCCGCTGATGGACGCCCGGGCGATGCGCACCACGCCGAAGTCGTGGTACGGGCTGTTGTGCCAGTTCACCTCGGAGTATCCATTGGTGCCCACCTGGTTCATGATCTGGTCGATGCGCTCGTTGTAGGCGTTGCGCAGCGTGGTGGAACCGGTGCCGTCGTAAACCGGCTCGCCGTTCTCGTTGCGGCCCACCACGTTGCCGAAGATCAGCTGCGCCTTGCGCTGGGCGGCCTTGTCGTCGCTGTCGGGCGACAGCTCCATCAGCTGCTGGTAGGTGGCGCTGCTGATCCACTCGGGCGTAAGACCCAGGGCCGCTGCCTCGGCCAGCTTCTCCTGCTCCGCCATAGTGGACGGGTCGGTATCGGAGATGCCCAGGTCGGACAGGCGCTTCTCCACGGCCGCCTTCAGCGTGGCCGAGCCGTTTCCGTCGTAGAGCGGCTTGCCGTTGACGTCGTCGCCAGTGTAGTTGCCGTAGATGAGCTGGCTCATGCGGGCCTTCACGGGCTCGGCGCTGTCGTGGGTGAGCGTCAGCAGCTCTTCCTTGCTCATGCCGGCGATGGCGGCCAAGCTGTAGCCCAGGGCCTCGGCCTCGGCCACCTTCTGGTTGTCGGTCATATCCTGAACCGGCGTGGTGCCGATCTTGTCCAGCTCGCCCTGCAGGTACTCGTAGCGCGCGGCGTAGGCGGCGGCCAGAGCCGTAGAGCCGTTACCGTCGAACTGCGGCTTGCCGTCCACGTCGTCGCCGGTGTGGTTGCCGAAGATCAGCTGCGACAGGCGCACCTGCACCGGGTCGGCGCTGTCATGGGCGATGGCCTGCAGCTGCGCCATGGAGGCCGCAGCCAAGCTGTCCACGGTAACGCCCAGAGCCTCGGCCTCAGCCACTTTCTCGGCCTCGGTCATGTCCGCCACGTTCTGGGTGCCGGGCTCCACGGGCTCGGCAGGCTCGGTGCCGCCCTCGCCCTCGCCGGAGCCCTCGCCAGCGCCGTCGCCCTCGGCAAAGGTGCTCACCGAGGTGCCGAAGGCGGGCATGGGGTTGCCGGCCGCCGCTGCAACCGCGGTGCGTACCGCGGCGAACAGGGCCACGCCGGCCGCGGCCGTAGCCACCGGACGCTCGCTGTCCGCCGCCGCGGCCACCTTCGCAGCCACGGTGGAGGCGCCGCCGGAGATGACGCCGTTGTTGTGCATCAGGTCGTCCAGGATGCCCGAACCCTCCAGCAGCTCGTCGGCCACTTCCATGTTCTTGTATTCCTCGTAGGGACCGGCGGTGCTCATGCCCTCGTCGGGTTGGGCCAGCGTGGTCAGGATGATCAGGTCGCCCATCTCCTCGGTGGTGTGGCTCAGCGTCACGTCGAAGTCGTTGGGCCGCAGCGAGTCGGTGGCCATATCGTAGTTCGAGTTGATATGGTCGTCCTCGCCCACGTTCTGCACCGTCGGCTCGTACACATCCTCGTCCGGGTAGCTGATGATTTCCACCCGGTAGCCGTAGAGCACCTTGAACGAGGCGCCGGAGCCCTTCACCTGATGCAGGCCCGTGCCGCTGGCCAGGAAGGCCCAGTCGCCGTTGTACACCGTGTAGTTGAACACGCTGCCGGGAATGTTCACCGTGCCGTCGGCATCCTGGCGCACGCTGACCAGCGGCACTTCGCCGCCCACCAGCGCGTCCAGCTCGGCCTGGCTGGGAACGCTCGTCAGGCCGCCGCCGCCCATGCCGCCTTCCTCGGCCAGCACGGCCACGTCGCTCTGGCTGAAGCTCCAGTCGCGACGCCACACGTTCTTCTCGTCCTCGTCGAAGTCGTTGCCCTCGGCCAGGCGGAACATCATGGTGATCAGCGCGTTCTCAACGGCCTCGTTGCCCGGATGCTCGATGACGATCTGGCCGCTGCCGTCCGGCTTGTCCAGCAGCTCGCCGTAACCGTAGATGAAGAAGTAGTGCGCCCGTTCGAAGGCCTTCAGCTCCTCGTAGGTGCGCAGCGGCTTGCCCTCGGGCTTGGGAGCCTCGGGGGTTTCGGGCGCGTCGGGGTCGGTCGGGTCGGTGCCCTCGCCGCCCTCAGCGTCGCCGCCTTCGGAGCCCTCGCCCTCGCCAGAGCCGGACGTGCCGGGCGTGGTGCCGGCGTCGCCTTCGCCCTCGTCGCCCTCGGCCACGGCGTTGATCCAGGCGATCATGGCCTCGGGATCGTCCTCGTCCATGTTGATGATGAAGTCCAGCACCTCCTGCGACAGCTCGGTGTCGTCCACCGACGGGATGTCATCCCATGCGTCGCTGGGCGCCGATTCCAGGCTGCCGATGCCGGTGGTGTCGTACCAGTAGCGGGTCAGGCGCACCAGCGCACCCTTGATACCGGGCTCGGATTCCTCGTCGCCCTGCAGACCATCGGCGTCCACGTCGTCCCACACGCGACCGCTCAGGTACACCGGGTGCTGCAGGATCAGGCCCGCGTTGCCGGCGTGCTTCAGGTACAAGCGGTTGGCCAGGTCGTAGACGATGCCCTTGTACTCAACCTCGTAGGAGTCGTTGGCGAACTTCTCGCCCGACTTGGACTGCTGAGCCACGACGGCGTAGGTCTCTTCCATCGTGCCGTCCTCGTTGTACTTGCCGGACATGTTGGCGTCGAAGCTGTGCAGGTCGGAGTCGATAGAGCCTTCCGGCGCATCCACGTGGTAACGCGACGCCATGTACTTGCCGTCCGGGTTGATGACGCGCACGGCGTAGCCCACCAGGTAGTGGTTGGCAGTGCCGAAGGACACCTCGTCGTCGTAGACGGGAATCTTGTTGCCTTCCTCGTCCAGCACGTATTCGCCGTTCTCGTCGGTCTTCCAGCTGGCGAAGCCGTTGGTGTACAGCGGGATCTTGTGGCCGTTCTCGTCCAGGACGAACTCGCCGTTCTCGTCGGTCTGGTAGCCGGCGAACACCTTGTTGTAGTCGGTGCGCGGCTGGTAGACCTTGGAGATGTCGGCACCGGGATGAGCCGGGTCGGTCACGGCGCTGTCCACCAGCACGTAGCTGGGTAGGTCGTAGAAGTTGTAGTCGCCGCCCTCGTCGGTCTTCACCACGATTTGGTGGGCGCCCAGGGTATGGGTGCGGATGGTGCCGTCGGCGTTGAGCTGCACGCGCTCCAGCTCGTCGACGGGAACGCCGTTGTCGTCCAGCTTCACGTCCACGCCGTACATCGGGTTGCCGTCGGCATCCAGCACAACGTCCTGACCGTGACCGTTGACGCCCATGACCACCGTCTCGCCGTTGCCCACCAGGTTGGTGTTCTCAACCCAGGTGCCGCTCTCGGAAAGCTTCGGCAGCGTGCCCAGCTCAAGCAGCTTCTCGTAGCTGTACACACGGTCGGCGCGGACATAGTACACGGTGCCGTCGTTGCCGGCCAGCACGCTGGTGGTAGGCGCAGCCTTCTCGAGACGCAAGCTGCTCTCGCCGGTATCCTCGTCGGTCTCCCAGTAGAACAGGTTGCCTTCCAGGTCCTCGTAGAGCTGGTGCGTACCCGAGGTGTCCAGGTTGGGCACGAAGTAGAACTGGGTCAGCACCACCGTTACATCGTCGATGGGGTTATCGTCGGTGAACAGGCCGTCGAAGTCCTCGTCCAGCCACACCTTGCCGGTGAGGTTGGTGTGGTCCGGCGGGGCGAAGCCGGCGTTCATGGCCGTCTGCTTCTGGCCGAAGGCGAAGTCGAAGTTCAGCTTCACCTGGCTCGCGCCCGTGCCGCGGGTGGCCGTCAGCTTCTGGTTCTCGTAGGTGTCGTTGTCGGCGATGCCAGCCAGCACGATCTTGCCGTCCATGATGTTCTTGGACACACCGTCGCGCGGGTAGCCCGCGGGCTTGTTGTTCACGTGACGGCCGGAACCGGTCTGCAGGTTCTCCTCATCCCACTGGATGGGATAGTTGCCGGCGGTGTAGTCCTCCCAGCCGTTCTG
This sequence comes from Eggerthellaceae bacterium, assembly GCA_910575165.1. GTDB lineage: Bacteria > Actinomycetota > Coriobacteriia > Coriobacteriales > Eggerthellaceae > Xiamenia > Xiamenia aquisgranensis. Next base: position 95,658 of record CAJTDS010000001.1, on the reverse strand, counting down.
CTGGCCTTCCTCGGTCAGCATGGGCTGGGCCTTGGAGTTCACGGCATCCTTGGCGGTGGTGGCCCACTGATGGCTGGTCACCAGCAGCGACACCATGCCGTCGGCGCTGTTGGCGCCGTTCAGCTCCACGGTGTAGCCGGCCAGGTAGTAGGTGTAGTTGCCGGCGGCGTCCACCTTGGCGTAGGCCGTGGGCAGCTGCGTGAACTCGTAGTAGCCGTCCACGTCGTAGGTCAGGTCGTAGTCGTTGCCGTCCTCGTCCTGGGCGGTGCCGTACACCTGGGCCGGGTTGGTGCCGGTCAGCATGTTCTGGGCGGCCGGGCCGTTCTCGCGAATGGCGTCGGCGGTGTTCTCCCAGGCCAGCCACGCGCCCTTCGTGCCGTCTTCGTTCACGGCCTCGGGATCGTAGTACCACTTCTTCAGGTACACGCGCTTGCCGTTGTAGCCAGCCTCCACGTAGTTGGTCTCCACGACCGCGCCGTTGTCGTCCAGGCGATCCTGCGGATACCATTGGAACAGACCGTCGTAATCCTCGTCGGCCCACACGTAGCCGGAGATGCTGAACTTCGGCAGGCGGATAAGGCCGCCGTCGTTGTGAGCGCGGTCGTCGCTGGCCATGTAATCGTAGGCCACCAGACCCGGATGCGCGGCGCTGGTCATGGGATCGGTCAGCGTGGCGGTCTGATCGGCGTTGTTGGAAGCCGGCGCCCAGGCGATGTTGGACACGTTAGCCACCTTGCCGTCGGGCGTCATGCCGTTCACGTCTACCTGCTCCAGCAACACGATGTACTCGTTGGCCGCGGTCAGGTAGCTGTTGCGCTGCAGGTCCGAATCGGTGGTGTAATCCAGATCCGCACCCTTCACGTTCAACTTCGACTTCAGCAGCTGGCCGCTCACCACCTGGCGGTCGGTCACCTTCACCTTGTAGCCGTAAACCACCTTGGTCTGGGTTCCAGCCGGGTCGATGTTGCCAGCCGCATCCAGATACACAAGGCCCATGGTGTCCAGGTCGGCGAAACGGTAGTAGCCGTCCTGCATGGTGCCCGTGGCTCCCAGGGTCTGACCGCACTTCAGATCAAGCTCGCTGGGCATGCCCAAGTTACCGCCGGTGCGCCAGTAGTCGTAGTCGCTGCCGCCCGGCACCTCGGAGAGGTTCTGCTTGTGGGTTGCGGTGCCGGATGCCAGGCTGGTCTCGCTCTCCAGGTAGCGCCAGTCGGCCATGCGCTCCCAGGCGCCCTTCTTCTCGTTGTAGAAGTAGCGCTCGATGTCCACCCGGTAGCTGTTGAGGCCCTCTTCGTCGGCATCCTGGACGCCGTCGTTGTCCTCGTCGTACCACAGGATGCCCTCGATGGACTGGGTGCCCGGATGCACCAGGCCCACGTTGCCGCCGGCCAGCGGGGTCTTGGTCTTGGTGGTCACCGCGTCCTCGCCGGTGCCCGTGGTGGACACGGAGAAGGGAACGGTCAGCCAGTCGTAGCCCACCGTGCCCGTAGCCGCCGCGCCCGTGGCCTCGTTGTAGAGCAGCTGGCTGGCAGCCACGTTCACGTAGTCGCTCTTGTACTTCAGGTTCGTCTTGGTATCGCCGGCGTCGTTGTCGCCAACGCTTGCCACCACGATGCGGGCGCCGGTGCCTGTGGAGCCCACGGCGGCATCGGGCGAACCGGCGCGCACGCCGTCCTGACCGGCCAGGGTATCCTGGTCGCGCAGCGGACGGCCGCCGGCCACGCCGATGCGCTCGTCGGTGCGGACGTCGGAGTCGGCAGACTCCTTGTCCTTGCCGGTGCCCTCGTGGTAGCGGGTGAGCATCCACAGGCCGTCAAGCTCGCCCTTGTCGTTATCGCCATCGGTAGTGGTGGCGTCGAAGCCGCTGATCTCCACCTGGTAGCTGGTCAGCCAGTACTTGTCGCTCCAGAACTGCTGGGACCCGGTGTTGCCCAGCGTGTCCTTCATCACCAGCGAGCCGTCGGCCTGGCGCTCGTAGGTGTCGATCTCGCGCACCACGTCGTAGGTGTTCTTGGTGTTGCTGATCACCGCGGAGGGCAGACGGTTGAAGGCGTAGTGGCCAAGCTCGGTGCCCTTGGTGCCGTCGGCGGTCAGGGTGGTCTTGGTGCCGAAGCCCTTTACCTGCTCCCAGGTTCCGCTGTCGCCGTTTGCACCGGCAGGGGCGTACTTCCACTGGGTGATCATCATGGTGCGATCAGCCAGGCCGGGCTCGGTCTGCTCGTTGCCGTCGGCATCCAGCCACGTGTCGCGGATGCCATTGTAGGCGCGAGCCTTCGCTGCCAGGCTCAGCACGTCGCCGGCTTCGGCCTGGTAGGTGTCGTCCCACACGTCGCCTTCGATGGATGTGTAGGGGATGAACACCAGGCCCGCGTCGCCGCCGTTGCGCTGCGGCACGTTGGTGGAGATGTCGTAGACGATGGAGTTGCCCTTGTTGCCGAAGTACTCCTTGCGGTATTCCTCGGCCACGTTGCCGGTCACGCTGTGGGCCACGATGACCATGCCGCCGTCCTTCACAGCCTCGGTCGGGCTGCCGTCCGGGCCGATCACGGACACGAAGTCGCGGTTCTTCATCACGAAGTTCGTCGTGGCACCATCGGCGCTACGGAACAGATCGGACTCCACGCCCAAGAGCGAGTGGTCGGTACCAGCCGCATGATTGCGGGTCAGCGTGGCGGTCACGCCGTCCTTCACGGGCATCTTCGTCACTACGATACGGTAACCGGCCAGGTAGTCCTCGCCTTCCCTGTCGTCGGTGGCCGGCACGAAGTTGCCGTCGGCGTCGAAGCGGAACTTCGTGGGCATGTTGGCGGTCACGTAGCGGCCCTTGATGGTGCCGTCGGTGCCGTCCATGGTGTAGCACTTGTTCAGGCCCAGGTCCTCAAGCTGAGCCTCGTACTCCACGGCGCGCACCCAGCTCCACTTGTCGGTGCCGTCGGCGTAGGTGCCCACCTTGGTGTAGTAGTAGGGGATCACCTGGATCTCCACGCCGGCAATGCCTTCCTCGGTGTCGGAGCGGATGCCGTCGTAGTCGGCGTCCTCCCAGATCAGGCCGACGATAGGTGCCGACGGAGGCTCGATAATGCCGCCGTTCATATGGGTTTCGTTCTTCGCGTAGGTCAGGTTGAACTCGACCGCGCGGTGGAAGGCGTCGGTGCCCACGTTGTAACTGCCCGCCGCCGGCTTGTTGCCCGTGGCGTCCACAGTGGTGGAGCCGGCCAGCACGATTACGCCGTCGATGGCGTGGGTCTTGCCGTCGGAGTTGGACAGCGGGATGGCCACGTCCTTGCCGTCGGCCCCGGTCTCGATGTGGTCGGTCAGCGTTCCGTCAGCCGCCACATGACTGGAGCGGTACAGCGGGAAGTTGCCGGCGCCGTAGCGGTTCACCAGCTTGGCGTCGCTGGCGTTGGACACAATACCGCGGGCCTTGGAGTTCCAAGCGTCAATCTCGGGATCGAAGCGCGTGTCATCCTGGGTGGTATGCACCTCTTCGAAAGTGGTGAGGCTGATAGCGTCGCCCACCACCATGGTGGTGTAGCCGGCCAGGTACTCCTTGCCGTCCACGATGACGCGCACCGGCAGGTTGGTGAACTCGAAGTAGCCGTCCTCGTGGGCGGTGCCGGAGGCCACCGCAGCGTTCTTGCCCACGGTAGCGGTACGCGAGTAGCTATAGGTGCCCGTGGAGGCGTCATCCACGCTAGAGTAGCCACCCTTGACCGTGGGCAGCCAATCGCCCTTCGTGCCCGCAGCATTCACGGCCTCGGGGTCGAAGTACCACTGGCGCAGATACACGGTCTTGGCCACCGTAGAGGTGTTGGGGTCGGTGTAGTAACCCTGCTCAGGATCATATTCCTGCGGGTTGCCGTCGTCGTCAACATAGTCGCCGCCCAGGGTATTGTAGGCGCCGTCCTTGTACTTGTTATCGGACCACACGTAGCCGCTGATGATGCCGTAGGCCGGCTTCACCTCGCCCACGTCACCGCCGGCCGCAGCCTGCGGATTGGTCCAGTGGTAGGTGGCAGCAGCAGTGCTGTCCATGGCGCTGCCCGCGGGCACCGAAGAGGTGCTCTGAGCCAGCGGCGTGACGGGAGCACCGTCGGGTGCCGTGGTGCCGGCCAGGATGACCTGGCCCTTGTTGGCGCGCAGCGGGCTCACCGCGTTGCTGTAGCGGGTCTCCACGGTGTAGGCGTCGGTAATCGAACCAGTGCCCTTGGCATCCACGTCGGTGTCGGAGTCCACGGTCCAGGCATCCTTGCCCTTGTAGGTGCCGGTGCCGGCATGGGCTGGGGTCAGATGCCACGGGTCGTCGCTGCCGTCGCGCAGGTTCGTCGTGTGCTTCACGTCCTTAAGCTCCACGCGGTAGGCCGCCAGGAAGTACTGGTCCTCGCCGGTGGCCTCGTTAGTGCGGACCACCGCGGTGGGCAGATTGTCGAAGACGTAGCGTCCCATGTTGGTCTCGTCCACGGTGCCGTCGGCGCGGGTGGCAGCCTTCTCGGTCACCACGGCTACGGCGCTTGCGCGGCCCGCCGCGTCGGTCACGGACACGCCGCCGCTCACCTGGGGCACGCGGACGCGATCGTCGGGAGCCACGGAGCCGGTCACCACGGCCAGGGCATTGCTCGGCTGGCCCAGCATCAGGTTCTTGGCCGTGGACAGCCAGTCGCTGCCGAAGGTGGAGTTCTGCACCCAGGCACCCTGGACGTCGGCCATGCTGCCAGGCTTCACCGTGGTGGTGGAGCCGTCAGCCAGCACCCATTCCACCGTGCCGGCGTTGGCGTTGCCCGGGTTGTCGGCAAAGACCTTACTGGAAATCTGGGCGAAGGCCGACGCGTAGGCAGCGGTGTTGGGCACGAAGTACCACTGGGTGGTAATGACCACCTGGTCGGCGATGCCGGGCTCGGCCTGGCGCAGGTTGCCGTCCTCGTCGGTGGCAAGGCCGGTGTCGCGGATGCCGTCGGGGGCCACGTTGTTGTCCTTGGCGCTGTCGTCCCACACCCAGCCGGTGATGGTGGAGGCGGGCACGCGGTACAGACCGGTGTTCACGTTGGTGCGGTCAACCTGGTAGGCCACGTCGTAATCAACGGAAGCCTTGGAGTCGGCGTACACCGCGGTAGCGGCCGTGGAGCTGTTGGCCACCACGATGAAGCCGCTGTCCTGGGCCAGAGCGCCGTCGGGCTGCTCGCCGGTGCCCGTGAACTGCGGGTAACCGGTGACCAGCTGACCGTTCGTCGCGTTCGTGCGGTTCACGTCGCGCTTGGCGTCGGAGTCGTTCATGCCGGTGTTGGCGGCGTCGGAGCTGTGGTACACGGTCAGCACCATGCCCTCGGGCAGCTGGGGCAACGTCACCCGGTAGGCGGCCAGGGCCAGCGCGTCGTTGACAGCGAAGCCCTCGGAGTCGTCCGTCGCCTTGCCGGCGGCATCGGACGCCGACAGCGGCTCGCCGTCGCCCTCAGAGAACTGCACGAAGGGCAGCAGCTCGCCGAAGGAGTACTCGCCGAAGGCGTCGGTGGCGGTCACCTTGGTGCCGGTGTAGAGCTGACGACCCTGGGCGTCCTTGGCCAGGGTCTCGCCGTCGGCCTCGTAGGTCTTCTCGCCGAAGGCCGGGTTCTGGATCCACGCACCCACCACTTTGCCGGCAGCGTCCTTCACCAGCTCGAAGGTGTCGTCGGCGGTGGTGTAGGTAGCGGCAGCGCGCAGCTGCACGCCGTCGCGGGTAATGGCCGCAGCGTTGAAGGTGGCGCCATCGGCCGACGCGGTGCCGGCCAGGTAGTACCACTGGGTCAGGTGCACAGTCTGGTTGGCCACCGGCGCATCGTCGGCGGAGGTGCCCACCAAGCCGTCGAAGTTGCCGTCGGTCCACACCTGGCCGCTCACCGTGGCGGTGCCGAAGTAGCCGAAGCCGGCGGACAGCTCGTCCTCGTCGCGGCCGGAGGTCAGGTCGAAGGCCACGGAGGCGCCGTTGCGGGTGAAGGCGCGCTCGTAGGTGCCCTGAGTGGTCGGCTGGGTGTCGCCCAAGGTGTCGTCCACCTTGTTGCCGGCCAGCACGATGAAGTTGTCCAGGGTGCTGGCGGACTGGTTGGTGCCGGCCACCTGGCCCGCGCCGGCAGCGGCCTGGGCCTGGCCCGTGGAGGCCTTCCACGCCAGCGGGTAGTTGGTCGCGTCGTGCAGGCGACCGTCGGCGGCCGTGTTGGCCACGGTCACTTTCGAGGCGTCGGCCGGCGCCAGGGTGGTGCCGATGGCCTGGGCCTCGGAGTTGCAGGAGGCGCCGTCGGTGGCCAGCGGCTGCTCGGCCTTGGTCACCGGGAAGTTCACGGCGTCGGCGCCGGTTCCGCCCTTGACCTCCACTGTGTAGCCGGCCAGGTACTCGACGCCGTCCACGGCCACGTACACCGGCAGGTCGTTGAACTCGTAGTAGCCGTCCGCATGGTCGCGGCCAGACTCCACCGCCGTGGCGGCGGCCACGGTGTCGAAGGTAAGGGTGTAGGCCTTGCCCGGGTTCTCCTCGGTGCCGGCCACGTCGGCCAGCTGGTGCCAGGTGCCCTCGGTAGCCGCGTCGGCGCCGGGCACGAAGTACCACTGCTTCAGCGTGACAGTCTTGCCCACCAGGCCGCGCTCGCTGTAAGAACGGCCGTCGATGGAGAAGCTCACCGTGTCGGTCACGCCGTACAGCGGCAGGCGCTCCTCGTCGGTGCCCACCAGGCCGTCGTAGTTGGCGTCGGCCCACACGTAACCGGAGATGCGCTTGGTCACGATGTCCATGAGGCCGCCGTCGTTGTGCTCGCGGTTCGCCGGCTTGGCCAGGTCGTAGAGCACCCGCACCGGGCGGTCGGAGCCGCCGGCCCACGCCACGTCGGTCACGCCGCGGTTCGGGTTGGCCACCGCGTTGGCGTCCACGGAAGCATCCGTGGCCGCAACCGGCATGCGCCCGTAGATGTCGGCGTCGTTCTGGTTCGGATTGTAGCCGTACAGACCGCCATGGACGTTGCTCGGCTGGCTTACCTTATATATGTCGTCGGTGGCATCGCTCACGTAGTCCGCATCGTCGAACACGTTCACCAGCACCGTGTACTCGTTCTCGCCCATCAGGTAGCCGCTGTCGTGCACCAGGTCCGAATCGGTGGTGTAGGTGGTGCCGTTCAGCGTGGTCTTCAGGGTGGAGGTCACCAGGTTGCGGCTGCGGAAGGCCTCGTCGGTCACGCGCACCTTGTAGCCGTAGACCACCAGCTTGGCCGTAGCGCCAGCCGTACCGGCGGCCACCTCGTTGCCCGCGGCGTCGAAGTAGCGCGTATCGTGGCTGCGCAGGCCCTCGAAGGTGTAGACGCCCTCGTCGGGATCGCCCGCGGCCCCGGTCACGGTGTTGGCCCACTCGTTGTCGGTGATGACGCCGCCGGCCACGGTGCCCACGCCGGGCACGGTGGAGTTGGTGGCGGAGGTGTAGCCGTCGCGGTAGCTCGCCGGGTTGTCGGCCCAGGCGCTATCCCACGTCCACGTGGCGTTGGCGTCGTCGAGCACGGAGTAGTAGCGCTCCAGCGACACCTTCACGCCGCCGCGCAGCGGCTCGCCGGCATCGCGCACGCCGTCGTTGTCCTCGTCGTTCCACAGAATACCGCTTACGGTCTGCAGCGTCGGCTTGATCTCGCCGATGTCGCCGCCGTAGAAGTCCACGCGGCCGGCGCCTGCCACCTCGCCCTCGATGGCCATCCAGTCGTAGCGGATGCTGTCGGAGGCGTCGAAGGTGTTGCCGGCGCCGATCACGCGCACGCCGGAGTTGGTGGCGGCGTCGGCGGCGATCATCTGGGCCAGCACGATCTGGCCCTCCAGCTGGCGGTGCGAGCTCTTGGAACCGCTGCCGTCGGCCTGGGTGGCGTCGGGGTTCTGGGCCACGATGGCCAGCGTGTTGCGGCCGGCGGTGGTGCCGCCGGTGGCGAAGGCCAGCTCGTCGACCACGTCGGAGTTCAGGGCCTTGTTGGCCTCGGCCTCATCGACGTCGTCGTGGCCGGTCTGGTAACGGGTCAGCAGCCAGTGGTCGGTGCGCTGCGTGCCGTCCACGTCGTCGGATTCGGTGTCGTTGGTCTTCACCAGCTGCACGCGGTAGGCCGCCAGGAAGTAGGAGTCGCGGTCGCCGTTGGGATCGGCCACGATCTTGCCGGTGGAATCCACGCTGGCCTGAATGACAGCCACGGCGGACAGCTCGTCGAAGGTGTAGACGCCCGCACCCTCAAGGGTGACGCCGTCGGCACCCAGGGTGCCGGCGCTTGTCTTCACCTGCACAATGCCGTCTCCCAGCGCCACGCCGCCCGGGATGGCCGGGTTGGTGCCGGTCAGGTCGGTGGTGTAGCGGTCGGTGCCGAAGTTCAGGTTCTGGCGCCACTCGCCAGCCTCGGGGTTGGACGAGTCGTAGTTCGGATCGTCGGCGTCGAAGGGCGTCCAGTACCACTGGGTGATGTTCACCGCCTGGTCGGGAATGCCGGGCTCGGCCTCCTCGTCCAGAACCGTGTTGCCCTCGTCGTCGAGCTTGGTGGCCTGCAGGCCGTCGTAGTTGTTGTCCTCCCACACGCGACCGGTGATGGTGGCCTTCTTCACGGGCACCAGGCCCACGTCGCCGCCGCGCTGGGCAACCACGGTGGTCTTCGTGCCGTCGGCCTGCTCCACTTCCACCTTGAACACGCCGTCCTGGGCCATGGTGGCCGGACGCGGCACGTCGTAGTACTTGCCGTTGTAGAAGACCGCACCGGTGGCGCCGTTCATAATGTCGTCGATCTGGTACTGGCCGGCGGCGGTGGTGCCGTGGGTATCCGGCGTCTCGGCCGACAGGATGATGTAGCCGTCCATGCGGTCGGTGCCGTCGAGGCCTTCGCCCTTCATCTCCTCGGCCACGTTCACGTAGTTGCCCGAACCGCGCACGGCGTCGGAGTCGGTGTCGCGGTTGTGCGTGGTCGGGTCGTCGCTGGCGTCGCTGGGCGCGTCAGCGGGATCCACGTTGGCGCCGTAATGCGGGAAGGCGATGGCGTAGTCGGGCTCCACATCGTCCACGGTGATGCGGTAGCTGGCCATGAACAGCACGTCGCTGGTCACCTGGGCCGCCTCGGTGGCGCTGGTGAGCACGTGCTGGTTGCCGTCGCCGAAGTAGGGCTGCACGTCGCGCAGCACGGCCGTGGTCTGGCCGTCGGGCACGATGGTGTCCACGTACACGAAGGTGGGCAGCTCGGTGAACAGGTAGTTCACATCGGCATTCGGAGCCGACACGAAGGTTTCCGTACCCGTCTTGGTGTTGCTCGGGTCGGTCAGGTCGTCGAAGTAGGTGAAGCTCTTGGACTTCACCCACACGCCGCCGCGCTCGCCCGCACCGTCGGTGAAGGTGTCGATCTCGGTGGTGTTGATGTCGGCGGTTTCCGCGTAGCCGGCGGCGCGCAGCGAGGCCAGCAGCGGGTTGGTCACGTAGGTGCCGTCGGCGTCCTGCACGTCGGGCACGAAGAACCACTGCTCCACCTGCAGGCGGCGGCCGGTCAGCGGCACGTCCGCGTCGTCGAGCTCCTGCTGGGTGGCCGTGGACGGGTCGGCCGGGTCGTACCAGCCGTTGACGTCCTTGTCCTGGAACAGCAGGCCGGCGATGGCGCTGGTGCCGAACTGGCCGAAGCCGCCGTCCAGATGGCCCTCGTCACGGCCGCGGGTCCAGTCGAACTGGGCCAGGAAGTTGGCGTCCTCGCCGTCGAAGCCGGGGGTGCCCTGCAGGTACACGTTGGCGTTGTCCACCTTGGCCACGTAGCGGTTGTCGCTGTTGGACACCACGTCGCCGGCCAGGATCACGAAGTTATGGGCGTTGTACTTCGTGTAGGTGGCCGAGCCGAACGGGATGGAGGCCTGGTACTCGGCCTGCACCGTCGCCTCGTTCCAGCGGATCGGGTAGTTGTTGTCGGTGTAGGGCGCCAGGGCCGTGCCGCCGGCGATGGCGGAAGCGGACACCTGGGCACCGGTGCCGGCGTACAGCGTCTTCTGGGCCGTGAGCGCCTGGGAGTTCAGGGCGTCGCTGGCCGGGGACTTCTGCTGGTACAGCGTGGTGGGCATGCCCTGCATGGCGTCGGCGTCGTTGCCGCCGTACACCTCCACCGTGTAGCCGGCCAGGTACTCCTTGCCGGGCTGGGCCGGCTGGCCGTCGGTACCCGGAACCAGCGGGCTGGCGTAACGGGTGGGCAGGTTCGTGAAGATGTAGCGGCCGCGCTCCTTGTAGCTGTTGATGTCGGACAGGCCCGGCACGTCGGCCACGCCGTCGTTGGTGTGCACCCAGATGCCGCCCTGGCCGTCGGACACGGACCCGGCGATCTGCACGCCGGCGGTGGCCGGGTCGGCCAGGTTGCCCTCGGTGGGCTTCACCGTGGAGTTGGCCACCGTGAGCGGGGTAATGGTGCCGTCGGCAGCCATGGTGTGGGTGGCATGGGTGTAGGCGTCGGCCGCGGTGCCGAACAGCGTGTTCTGCTTCCAGATGCCCGCTTCGTCGTCGAAGTACCACTGCTTGAGCACCACGCGCTTGCCGGCCAGGCCCATCTCGCCCATGTCCTGGATGCCGTCGTAGTCGGCGTCATGCCACAGCACGCCGCTGATCTTCTGCAGCTTCGGCGCGCGCAGGCCGCCGTCGTTGCCCGAAGGCGACAGGCCGAGGGCCAAGTCGTAAGTGGGCAGCGAGCCGTCGGCGCCGTTCGCCGCGTCGTTGTTCGGGTTGTTCGGGCTGGGCGCGCTCCAGCAGTTCGAAGGCGGCTGGTCGGCGCCAGACTTCGGACGGAGCAGTACGTCGTACTCGTCGTCGGCCATCAGGTAGCCGTTGTCGTAGACCAGATCGGAGTCGGCCATCCGGTCGTCGCCCTGCTTCAGCTTGGCGGTGCCGTAGTAGCGGTTCCACCAATCCAGGTTGGTCACGCGAGCCTTGTAGGCGTAGATGACGATGAAGCGCTTCTCGTCGCCGTTCTCGTCAGCGCCCTTCACCACCTCCTGGCTCTTCAATCCAGCGAAGGTGTACTGGCCACGCTCGTCGGTCTTCACGGTGCGGTCCACCATGGCCGGACCCTGCTCGTAAGCGCCGGCCGCGTCGTTCCACGCCAGGCCCACGGTGGGGTTGGCGTCGTAGGCGGCCCACTCGGCCTCGGTGGCCCACTGGGACTTCTCGGCGCCACCGGCCAGGGTATCGGCGTTGGCGGCCCACTCGTCGTCGCGCAGCCACGTGGTCTGGCCCGAGCCGCTCACGTAGAAGTAGCGCTCCAGGGTGACGTCCATGCCCACGGCCGGCTTCTCGTCGGCGGTGGGGTCGTCGTTCAGGCCGTCGCCGTCGGCATCCACCCAATCCTGGATACCGTTGTCCTCGTCGGCCACGTCCACGCCGTCGGTGTCGTCGTCGAACCACAGCTTGCCGGTGATGGACTGCAGCGCGCCCTGCAGCTCGCCCACGTCTCCGCCGGCGAACACGGCGGCGTCGGCCGCGGTCCAGTCGTAGATGACCTCGTCGGTGGAGTCCATGGCGCTGCCGGCCTCCACGGCCACGATGGCGCGGCTGCTGCCCTGGGCCGCCGCCGCGTTGGCGCCGCTCAGGTTGGTGATGCTGGCCAGGATGACCTGGCCGTCGTTGGCGCGGGTCTGCATGGTGCCAGCGGCGGGAGCCGCGTTGTTGTAGTAGCTGCCCTTGATCATGATGCCGCCGGCCACGCCGCGCTCGGCCTGGTCGTACACGTCGTAGACGTCGGAGTCCTTGCCGCGGTTGGCCTGCAGGGCAGCGTTGTCGTCGCCCGCCACGTGGTAGCGGGTGAGCAGCCATTCGTTGTCGAAGCCGTCCACGTCCTCGGTGTGGTTCACATCGGCCAGCTCAAGACGGTACGCCGCCAGGTAGGGCATGTCGAACTCGCTCACGTACACCGTGGGCAGGTTGTCGATGCGGTAGCGGCCCAGCTGGCTGTTGTCCAGCACGGTGGTGCCGTCAACGTCGTACTGGATGGCGCCGGTGGTGGTCACCAGGGCACCGTTGTCGGCGTAATACTTGTGGTACTCCAGCGGCAGACCGGTGTTGCCGTTCGCGGCCAGCGGGACCACCGGATCGCCGGCGGCGCGGGCAGCGGAGTCGCGGTTCGACGTGTAGCGGTCGGAACCGAACTTCTTGTTCTGGAACCAGTGGCTGTTGTTGTCCTCCGGGTTGGTGTGGATCGGATCGTAGTACCACTGGGTGATGTAGATCAGCTGGTCGGCGATGCCCACCTCGGTCTCGTCGCGCAGGCCGTCGTAGGTCTTCGGGTCGCTGTGGCCCAGGGTGGCGTCGTCCCACACCACGCCCTCGATGGAGGCGGTGGGGGCGCGGAACAGGCCGGCGTTGCCGCCGCGCTGGGTGCCCATGGGGTTGGGCACGTCGTAGTCCACGGTGCCCGAAGCGCCCTGGCCGTAGGTCTGCTGGTAGCGATGGCCGTCGCCAGCCACGGCGTGGTTGCTGGTCAGCACGAAGCTGTCCGTGCGCCATGCCGAGGCAACGCCGTCGAAGAACTCCTCGCGGAGGACGATGGAGCCCGGGCGCTCGGTCCAGGTGGCGTCGTCGGTGTCGATGATGGTGCCGGGACCGGAGGGGTTCTCGGGCACGCGCACCGCGTCGGAGTCGATGTCCTCGCGATTGCTGCCGTTAGTCACGCCGGTCTGGCCCGCCGCGGAGCCGGGGCGGGTGGCCACGGTCTCGGTGCGGTTCGACGTGGTGGTGTGGGTACCGTCGGCGTTCACCGCGGTGCTGTAGGTGGTACCGGTCGTGCCGGCCTCCACCGAGCTGTCCACGTTGATGCCCACGTGCGCCACGGTCAGGCTGAAGTCAGGCGCGATCTCGGAAAGCACCAGACGGTAGCTGACCAGGTACAGGCGGTCGGTGGTCACAGCGTCCTGGTTCTCCAGCGGCGTGGTGTCGGGCTTGTCGCCAGGCTGGTACACCTGGGCGCCCATGCCCTGGCCCTGCTCCACGTACACGAAGCTGGGCAGGCCGGTGAAGGCGTAGTCGCCGGCCACGGTGCCCGCCGCTGCGTCGGTCTCGGCGGTGGCGGCGGTGATGGGGGCAAAGCCGGTCTTGGCGGCATCGTCGCGAGCAGGCACCTGCACCCAGGCGCCCACCACGGTGCCGGAAGCATCGCGCACCTTGCTGATCTTCGTGGAGGCCATCAGCTGGGTGCCATCGGCCACGAAGGCGCCCTGCTCGTTGTCACGGCCGCTCACGTAGTACCACTGGGTCAGCGTCAGGCTCTTGCCGGCCAGGCCGGTCTCGGTGACGTCGAACACGCCGTTGTAGTTCTTGTCCTCCCACACGCGACCGCTGATGTCGGTGGTGCCGAACAGGCCGAAGCCGGCGTTCATGCGCAGCTCGTCGTTGGCCGCGGAGAAGTCGAAGTCCACAGCCACCGTGGCCTCTTCGCTGTCGGCCGTGGCATGGCCCTTGGCCTGCACGCGGTTGGACGGGTGGGTGGCACCGGTGGGATCGGACTCGGTCTGGGCCTGGGCGGCCAGCACGATGCGGCCGTCCAGCGTGGCCTTCGTGAAGCCCTCCGCACCGTCGGCGCCGGCCAGGGTCACCTGGGTAGTGAAGTCGTTCCAGCGCAGCGGGTAGTTGCCGTCCTGGTAGACCGAGTGGTCGGCCTGGCCCCAGGCCACGTCAACCTTGGAGTTCACCGCATCGGTGTCCACGTCGTAGGTGCTGGTCATCTTGCCGTCGGCGTTCACCTGCAGGCGCGTGGCGGGCATGCCGTTCATGGACTTCTCGTCCGGCAGGGCCGCCGCGCCGCCCGTAGCCGCCACGCCCTGGCCGAGCACTTCCAGGGTGTAGCCGGCCAGGTACTCCTTGCCCATGGTGGAAGGCGTCACCACGCCGTCGGCCTCGGAGCCGGTGGTGTGGGCCATCACGTAGCGGGTAGGCAGGTTGTTGAAGCAGTAGTAGCCGTCCACGGTCATGCCGTCCTGCTCAAGGCTGGCGGTGGTGGTCCACACACCATGCAGGTTGGCGTCGTAGTAGGTGTCGTTCGTGGTGCCGATGACCAGGGCATCGGGAGCGTTCACCGCGTCGGTGTTGGCGAAGGCGCGGGTGTACAGCTCGTTGCCGAAGCTCTCGTTCAGGCGCCACTGGCCGGTGCCGTCGCCGGACTCGCTGGGCACCCAGTACCACTGGCGCAACAGCACCATCTTGTTGTTGTAGCCCGGATCCAGCGTCACCGTAGCGTTCTCGGCGTCGGTGGCGCGGTCAAGGCCGTCGTAGGTGGCGTCGTTGAACAGGCGGCCGGCGATCTGGGCCTTCGGGGGCATGCGCACGCCGGCGTCGTTGCTGGCGCGGTTGGCGCCCAGGCCAAGGTCGTAGATCAGGGTCTCGGCGGTCTTAGCGGAAGCCGGCGGCGTGAAGCCGTGCTTGCCCGAACCGTCGCCCAGACCGTACAGGTCGACGTCGTTCTGGTTCTCGTTCTTGCTGCCCAGAGCCACCAGGTGGTTGGTCACCGGGCTCTCGTTGGTGATGACGTTGAGCAGTACGTCGTACTGACCGTCCTCCATGAGGTAGCCGGTGGCGGCCACCACGTCGGAATCCACCTTGTAGTCGTTGCCCTCCTGGTACTTGGCCACGCCCAGGAACTTGTCCCAGAAGCGGTAGTCCACCACGCGCAGGCGGTAGCCGTACAGGGTGATGGTCTGCGTGCCGTCCTCGGCCACCGTGCGCTGGTAGGCGGGCAGGTTGTCGAAGCTGAAGCTGCCGTCGGCGGCGGAGGTCACCTCGCGGGACAGGCCCAGGTCGTCGTTGACCAGCGGATTGGCCACCGGGTCGATGTCGTAGGCGTTCCAGTTGGTAGCCCATGTCTCGTCGCGGGTCCACTGGGCGTCGCTGGCCACGGCGAAGGAGCCGTCGGCCTGCTCGGCAGCGTCCACGGTGTAGCGCTCGATGGCGATGCGCAGGCCCTCGTAGCCGTGGTCCTTGTCGTTCTCGTCATGGATGCCGTTGCCGTTGAGGTCCACGTAGGCGCGGATGCCGTCGTTATCGGTATCGCCAAACACCATGCCCGTCACGCTGGCCAGCGGCGTGCGCACCTGGCCGATGTCGCCGGCCTGCACTGGCACGGCGGTACCGGAGTCAAGGCCCAGGTTGTCGCCCTCGGTGTCGGTCACGATGCCGTCGGGGTTGCGAATCCAGTCGTAGGTCTCCACCCCGGCGCCCATGCCCTCACCGGCGGTCAGGGTCACGTAGGCGTCCTGGTTCTGGGTGTCGCCCGCGTCCACGCGGTGGGCCAGGATGATTTGGCCGTTGTTGTTGCGGGTGGTCTGCACGCCGCCGGCGTTGGTAGCGTCGGAAGCGCTGCCGATGTTGCCGGCAGCCAGCTCGTCGGCCGTGGTGTCGGCGTCGGAGCCGTCGCCTTCCTCCACCACGCGGCTGGCCACCACGATGCCGCCGGTGGTGCCGTTCTCGCCGTCGGTCTTCAGCGCGCTGGCGATGTCGGAGTCGGCCTTCACCGACCAGCTGTTGTTCACCGCGGTCACGTCGGCCGCCGCCACGTTCTCGTTGGCGGTGCGGGCCGCGTCGGAGCTGTTGTGGTAGCGGGTGGGCACCCAATAGTTGTCCGAGCCATCCACGCTGTTGACCGCATCCTCGTGGTAGAGGTCGACGAGCTCCAGGCGGTAGGCGGCCAGGTAGTACTGGTCGTTGTCGGTCACGTACACCGTGGGCAGGTTCTCCACCAGGTAGTTGCCGTCCTGGTTGGTAGTCACCCCCAGCACGCCGTCCATGCCCTCCACCACCGCAAGCGGGGTCTTGGGCGCGGCGGCGTTGCCGTCGTAGATGTAGGGACGCGCGTCGGCTTCGTCGGCCACCAGCTCCTTGGTGGAGGTGTAGCGGTCGGCGCCGAAGGCGGTGTTACGCACCCACTCGCCGGCGTTGGCGTCCTCCTCGGTAGGAGCCGGCACCCAGTACCACTGGGTGATGGTCAGCTTCTGGCCGGCCAGGCCGCGCTCGCCCTCGTCGAAGATGCCGTTGTAACCGGTGGTATAGTCGTAGGTGCCGGTGGTCTCGTCCAGGATGCCGTTGTCATCCCACACGGTGCCGGTCAGGCTGGTGCGCGGCACGTACACCAGGCCCGCGTCGCCGCCGCGCTGGTCGCCCATGGGCCGCGGCACGTCGTAGGACACGGTGTTGTACACCTGCTTGTACTGGTAGGTGAAGGTGGGGTTGGTGACCTCGCGCTCGGACACGATCACGTAGCCGTCCATGCGCCAGTTGGCGGCGGAGGCGGCCGAGCCGTCGCGCGGGTCGTCGGTGGACAGAATCAGGTTGCCCGCGCCGTCCTTCACATAGGTGTTGTCGAAGAACTCGGGCATGATCTGGATGAGCTTGCCGTCGGGGTCGCGCACGGCGTCGGAATCGGAGTTCTCCGGCGCCTTCCCGCCGGTGGCGGTGTTCAGCGTGGCCAGATCGTTGAAGTGCTTCTGGGTGTAGTTCACGCCCACGTGGGCCGTGGTCAGGCTGAAGTCGGGGGCGACCTCTTCCATGGTCAGGCGGTAACCGGCCATGAACAGCTTGTCCACGGAGGCCGGATACGCCTCGCCGGCGGCATTGATGGACGTATCGTTAGGCTGGAGGATCTTGAACGGATTCTCCTCGGAGCCGTCGCCCACCAGGTACACGAAGCTGGGCAGCTGGGTGAACTCGTAGGTGCCCGCCGACTGGCCCGCCACCGGGGTCATGGTGGTGGTGGACTTCGGACGGCTGAAGGTGGACACGGTGCTGTCCGCGCCGGCACCGATGACACGCACCCAGGCGCCGTCCTCGGTGACCTCGGGCTCGCCCGCGGCGGTGCGCACGATCACGTTCTGCACGCGGTCGATCTCGAAGATGGCATCGCCGTTGCCGTCCACCGCAGCCTCCAGAGCGTCGATGAGCTCGGCGTCGGCGGTGTAGAACCACTGGGTGATGGACAGCGTCTTGCCGCCGAGCACTTCCTCGCCCGGGTTCAGGATGCCGTCGAAGTTCTTGTCGCGCCAGATCTTGCCGGAGATGGTGGTGTAGCCGTACTCGCCGAAGCCGCCGTGCATGCGCAGCTCGTCATGGCCGCGGCTGAAGTCGTAGTAGACCGTCTGGTCGGCGTCGGCAGCGTTCACCTCGCCGGCCATGGTTCCCACCACCGCGTTGGCGGAACCGGCAGCGGCGCCGTCGCGGGTCTCGGACACGTAGTACTGGCCCTGGGTGCCCTTGGCCTCGGCGTTGCCGGCCGCGTCCAGGGTTCCGGCCGCAGCCTCGTTGGTGGCGCGGGCCGCCAGGATGATCTTGCCGTCCAGCGTGGACTTGGCCGTAGCCGGCTCCTCGTTGGCCGTCACCTCGGTCACGCTGGGATCGGCCATCTGCTGGACGGTGAGCTCGGTCCAGCGGATCGGGTAGGTGCCGTCGGCGTAGTCGGTGAAGTTCAGCGCGGTGTTGCCGCGGGCCGCTTCTTCGCTCACGGCCTTGGAGTTCACCGAATCGCTGGCCGCAGATCCCATCTGCCACAGGCTGGCGGGCAGACCGTAGATGGTCTCGCCCTTCGCGTCAGCAGCAGAGCCGCCCAACACCTCCAGGGTGTAGCCGGCCAGGTATTCGTTGGCAGGCGCGCCCAGGTTGGAGGCCACCGGGGCCACCGGCTCGATGCCGGCGTCCTCGTCGCCCTCCACGCCGTCGATGGCGCCGTGACGAGGCTCCACGTAGCGGGTGGGCAGGTTCTCGAACAGGTAGTTGCCGCCCAGCGACGTGTACAGGTTCACGCCGTCGACCACGGTAAGGGCCGCGTCGTCGGTATGCAGGTACACGTAGCCGTTCTCGGCGGTGGCGCCGGGGATCACCAGGGTGCCGGCGTTGGCCACCGGGTGATCGTCGTCTACGTTTTCGCCAGCGC
This sequence comes from Eggerthellaceae bacterium, assembly GCA_910575165.1. GTDB lineage: Bacteria > Actinomycetota > Coriobacteriia > Coriobacteriales > Eggerthellaceae > Xiamenia > Xiamenia aquisgranensis. The sequence goes on along the minus strand of CAJTDS010000001.1, from coordinate 77,767 downwards.
GCACATATATATCCTCGGTGGTGCCGAAGGCGGTGTTCTGAATCCACTGCCACGTGGTCACAGCATCCTCGCCCTCGCCCACAGTGACGGGAGCGTAGTACCACTGCTTCAGCATGACCTTCTTGTTGGCCAGGCCCTCTTCCATGCCGCTCACGGTCATGCCCGCATCGGAGGTGCTTTCCACCTGGGTGTTGTCGATGCCGTCGTAGTTGGCGTCGTGCCACAGGCGGCCGCCGATCTGCTCGGCCACCGGCATGCGCAGGCCGGCGTCGTTGCCGGCGCGGTCGGCACCGCGAGCCAGGTCGTAGTCGATGACCTCGTGGTAGGTAACCGCCTCGCGGGTGGTGCCGGCAGCAGCCACGTCGGACTGCTTCTTGGAGTACACGTCGGTGTCGGACAGGTAGGGCATCTGGGCGCCGGCCTGGTCATGGCCGTAGCGGTCGTCGCTGTTCTGGTTGGCGTTGTTGGCGTTGGCCACGTCGCCGTAGTTACGGTTCGGGCTGTCGGCCTCCACCACGTTCAGCAGCACGTCGAACTCGTGGGCAACACCGTCGGCGTCGTAGGCCATCAGGTAGCCGTCGCTGTGCACCAGGTCGGAGTCGGCCTGGAAGTCGACGCTGCCGAGCGCGTAGCTGCCGCCCTGCAGGTACTTGGCGCTGCCGTAGTAGCGGTTCCACCAGTCGGGCTCGGTCAGCCGTGCACGGTAAGCGAACACCACGCGCTTGGGAGTAGTCTCGGGACGCACGATGCCGGGGAAGTCGGGGTCGACGACTTCCTCTTCGCGCTCGTCGACCACGTTGCCGTCGGCGTCGAAGGCCATCCAGCCCTGGGTGCGCAGGCCGGTGAAGGTGTAGGTGCCGTCCTCGTCGGTGAGCACCGTGCGGTCGCCGCCGTCGTAGCTGGCGGTGAAGGCGCCGGTGGTGCTGTCGAAGCCCAGACCCGTGGACGGGTCGGCCTCGTAGGCGGCGTACTCGTCGTCGGTGGCCCACAACGGGTCTGCCTGCCAGCCAGCTTCCTCCTCGCCCACCACCATGTAGTAGCGCTCCAGGCTCACCTGGATGCCTTCCATGAGCGGATCGGAGTCGTCGGAGGTGCGCAGGCCGTCGTTGTCGGTATCGTTGAACACGATGCCGCTGATCTGCTGCACCGACGGGCGAATCTCGCCGGCGTCGCCGCCGTGCACCTTCTGGACCTGAGTCTCTTTCAGCTGACCGTTCTCGTCCTGCGCCAGCTCGGTGCGGGTGCGCGGGGTCAGGTAGTCGTAGGTGACCAGCACATCGCGCACGTTGGCAGCGGAAGCGGTACCGTCGGCCAGGGCGTTCTCGGTGATCACGTCGGCCAGGGGCACCGTCACGCGGGCGTCGTTGCGGTTCAGGTCGTTGGTCTCGGCGTTAGTGGGAGCGCCGGTCTCGTCCACGGCCTCGCGGGCCAGGATGATGTGGCCGCTATGGGCGCGCACGCCCTTCTGGGTCACCGAGGAGGTGGGCTCGGGAGGCATCTCGCCCAACACCGGCTCGGCATCGAAGGCGCTCGGGTCCTCTTCCCACTTCGCGTGGGCCTCTTCGTACTCGCTCTGGATCTTGGCGCACTCGGCACGCCACTGCAGGTACTCGGCGCGGAAGGCGGCGATCTGCGAAACGGTGACTACCTCGTCCTGAGCGGTGAAGGCCATGGCGCCGGCACTCACGGCCTTCGGCGCAGCCTCCTGGGCGTTGCCGGCGTTCAGGTCGGAGTCGTCGGAGGCCTCGTAGCCTTCCTTGGCCGTCTTGTGGTAGCGGCTGATCAGCCACTGCTCGTCGTCGGTCACCGTGTCGGTGTCGAAGTCGTCGTAGAAGCCGTCGCCCATCTCCACGCGATAGCTGGCCAGGTAGTGGTTGCCGTCCTGGCTGGAGAAGGCCGCGGGCAGCTGGTCGAAGCGGTAGGTGCCCACCAGGCTCTCGTCCACGTAGGTCTCGGTGGTGAAGGTGGGGTTGCCGTCGGCGTCCACACCCTCCACCGTGCGCTCGACAGTGCCGTCGGAGGTGAGCACGGCGATGACGCCCTGCTCGCCCTCCACCTGCCACGCACCAGTGGTACGCGGCTCGTAGGTGGCGGGAGACTCCTCGGTGGCTTCGGTGACGACGTTGCCGGTGTGGCGGTCGGCGCCGAAGAAGGTGTTGCGGATCCACAGGCCCTCGACAGTGCGGTACAGGTTGGTGGTGTCCGCCTCGGCCGGCGAGGTGGCGACCACGTGGCCCTTGCTGGGCAGGCCCTCGGCCTTGGCGGCGTCGTCCATGGCCTCGAAGGCGGACAGCTCCACGTCGGTGCTCAGGTTCAGGGCCTCGTACTCCACCTTGGAAATCATGCCGGTCTCCACGGCGCGATCGAGCAGCTTCTGAATCTTCACGGCCTGCTTGGCCTCGGCGGAAAGCTCGTCGCTGGCGTCCACCTCGTCCCAATCGGCAATGCCGTCGGAGGTGACGGGCACGAAGTACCACTGGGTCAGGCGCACTTCCTGGCCGGCGATGCCCGGCTCGATGGTCTGGGTGGTACCGGCGGGCAGCGCGTCGCCCTCGGCGGGTGCCTCCACCTCTTCGCCGTTGGCGTCAACGTAATAGGTGTCGCGGATGCCGTTGTAGGAGCGCTCGTCCTCGCCCAACACGGAGTCGTCCCACACCGCGCCGTCGATCTCGGAGCGGGGAATCTTCACCAGGCCGGCGTCCCAGTTGTACAGACGGTCGGCGTCGCCCAGGTTGTACACCAGCGAGGTGCCGGTGGTGGCGTTGGGCATGAGCAGCTTGCCGGCACCGTAATCCTGCTCGGACTCGTACTCGGTCTTCTCGGTCTGGTAGTACTTGAAGGCGGCCTTGTAGTCGCTGTACTCCTTGTTCAGCTGGTCGGAGATGGCCTTGGCCACGTTGTAGCGCTCCACGGCCTGGTCGTAGCGCTTCTTCAGCTCGTTATAGATGACCAGGTAGCCGGGGAACTGCTCCGCGGTCAGCTCGACAACCGTCGGGTAGACCGTGGTCTCCTTGTCGTTGACGATCTCGGTATGAGACTCGTCGATAGAGAACTTGTAGGTGGTATCGCGGCCCGCGATGACGGTGCCGTCGTCCTTGGGCAGGCCGTAGGCGTTGGTGTAGTTCTGGATGGTCTTCTGGATGGAGCCACCGCTGTCGCGCAGGATGATGCTCTTGGTCACCAGCCACGGCTGGGCGTAGGGATCGGTAGCGGTACCAGCTCCCTCAGGGGCCACCAGCTTGTTATTCTCGTCGTAGTAGGCAAATCCCAGCACCGGCGCCCATTCCTTGCAGAAAGCCAGCCATTTGGTCCACCACAGATCTTCCTGCAGGTCGGTAATTTTATCTTGCAGGTCGGCCTCGAGGTCGGAGTAGTTCGGCCAAACGGGGTTGCCGTCTTCGTCGTAGCGCACGGGCTTCACGCCGGCCTGGCGATAGAAGTTCTCGGGCTCGAACTCGGCCGGGTTGAACGCCTTGCTCTGCGGGTCCTTCAGCTTCAGCTCGTCGGGCGACGGCGGCAGCTTCGGCTCCGCGGGGATGGCGCGGCGCAGGCGGCTCGTCTGGCCCTGCAGCTCAGAGAGCACTGCCTCGGTCTCGGCGGTGTCGGTGAAGCGGTTCCCCTCGCCCAGCACCTTGCCGGTCTGCTGCACGTTGTTGCTGTCCATGTACTTGTAGGTAACCACGGGAACGCCCGCTGCCTCCAGCTGGGCCATGGTGCCGTAGAGCACGATGTCCACGGCTCCGCCCTCATGCTTGGCCAGGCCGGCCGCCGGGGTCTGAGCGCACACTTGGCCGATCTGGAAGCCAGTGGGCGGGGTCAGCATACCTTCGGTGCAGGTAACGCGGCCCACCTTCAGACCCGCAGCCTCGATCTTGGCCTTGGCATCGGCGTAGAAATCGCGAAGCACCTGCGGCGAGGTCTTCTCCGGCTTCACGCGGCTGACTTCCTGGAAGGTAATCGGATCGTAGGTGACGCGGTCCTCGTCGGCCAGAGTGCCAGCAAGAATGAACGGCAACTCGGGCTTGAGCTTTTCGATGTCGCGAATGACCTTGTGGCTGACCACGTTGGACTCGAACTCGCCGTCGCCGGAGTTGATGGCCACGGCATGCACGATGGTCTTGGTCACCTTCTCGATCTTGTAGGTGGTGGTGATGGTCACCGACTCGCCGGGCACCAGCACCATGCCGGTCCAGGTCACCTTCTTGGTCACGTTGTGGTTGCTGTTGTGCGTGTAGCCCTTCGAGTTGGTGGCGCCCACCAGCGTCACGCCCTCGCCCGTGGGATACGGGTCGGACATGGACACCATCTGAGTGACGCCGGTCTCGTTGGTGTAGGTGGTGGTGTAGGTGATGGTCTTCGGACGCTGGGTGGCCACGTTGTCGTCGTCCCAGGCCTGCAGATGGCTGAAGGCGTTGGGGTTGGAGGACTGCTGGCCAATGGTGGCGATCACGATGTACTCGTCCTCGAAGGAGCCGCGCTCGCGCTGGCTGCCCTTCTCGTTCAAGTAGTAGGTGCGCGTGGTCTGCTGCGTGGTGGAGCCGTCTTCCAGCTTCACCGCGTTGGTGCCGTCGGCCTTCTGGACCACCTGGCCCACGGCGGCGTTGCCGGCGCCGGTCAGCTCGGCCGGGTAGTTCTCCACCAGCACGTAAATGGGCGTGCCCGGGTTCTCCGGATCGTTCACGGCCACGTACTTGTCGCCGTCATAGGTGGCGTCGCACTCCACGTAGACGCTGCCCTCCAGGCGGAAGTACTTGTTGCCGTCCTGGGCCGCATCGATGTCGCCGTTGGCCTGACGCACCACGGTGGTGTCCACCGGCTTGGACATGGCGTCGGAATCCTTGTCGATGGCATGGCCGATGTTGCCGTTGGCATCCACCGTGTAGGAGTCGCGCAGGGTGATAGCGTAGTCGTCACCCAGGGCGTTCAGGTCGTCCTGATCGATGCGCAGGCGGTAGCCGGCCAGGCGCTTGACCTTGTAATCCTCTTCCACGTTGCGGGTATCGCGCGGGTCGACCACGTAGGTGCGCACGTCACGGAACAGGTAGGTGCCGGCATCGGCGGCGTCGCCGGTAAAGGCTTCGCGCAGCTCGTCGCCGGGATACAGCTGCCAGGCGTACTCTTCGGAGTCAACCAGCTGCCAGGCCATGACCGGAATCTTCTGGCCATTCTCGTCGAGGATGTTGGTGCCGAAGACGTTCTTCTGGAAGGCGGGGTCGCCGTTCTCGTCGGTCTGCTGCACGTACTTCATCTCGGCGGAAACCGGAGCGTAGTACCAGGTCTCCATCTTCACCTTCAGGCCACCGTCAACCGCGCGCTGGCCCACGCCCTTCTCGCCGGCATCCTGGATGCCGTTGTAGTTGGCGTCGTTCCACACGTAGTTGCCCAGATAGCCCTTGGTGCCGTCCACGTAGCCCAGAGCAAACTTGTTCTGGCGCTTGTAGCCCTTCCACTCGTTAGACGGATCCTCGAAGACAGCGCAGCCGTTGCTGTCCAGCGGCATGATGGCCTCGAAGGGGTAGGTGCGGGCGGAGCCGGACACATAGCGCAAGTCGTTGTCGAAAACCGGCTTGTTGGAATCGGTGTAGACCAGGGTCTCGTTCGGATAGTGCAGGGCATCCTCCACCCAAGTGACAAGGGTGGGCTTTATCAGGCGCGTGGACACCTCGTCGCTGGTAGTGATGATGTAGCCCTTGCCCGGCTGGCTGGCGCGCAAGCGGAACGTGAAAGCACCAGTGTCGTCAGTTACCAGGGTTGCCGCCTTGTTGTCAGCATCGGTGACCAACTTGCCAATAGTGCCGTCCGCAAGATCGTACTCGTACACGTTCACGCGGATGCTCTCCAGGCGTTTCTCGGCCACGGAGGTGGCACCGGCCATCTGGCTCTCCGAGTCGGTGACGTTCTCGCCCTCGCCCACGCCCACGGAGTCCAGCAGCGAGTTGATGTTGGCGGTCTCCTCCGGCTCGCCGGTGGCCAGCACGTCGTCGCGATATACCACGCCCTCGAAGGTGATGCCCTGGGCGATACCCAGCGACAGCGAGGTCATGCGCCTGTCATAAGCAGCATGGATGGACTCGTCGTAGGCCGGGGTGCCCATCTTGTCCACGTTGGCCGTGTCGTACTTCACCGCTTCCACGTTGAAGGGCGCGGTCGTGATCTTCAGAGCCGCGGGGACGTAGTTGCCTTCCTCGTCGTAGGAGGGCTCCACGCGCTCGACGGTCAGCGAACGGTCGTTGCTCACGTACAGTCCACCCTCGCCACTGGTCTGCTCGCCGATGGAAGCCGTGGTGGGCGAGTAGTTGTAGTACTTCTCCGGGAAGGTGAAGCGCAGCGAGTACTGGCCCGGCGCCAGGTTGGACAGGATGTAGTAGCCGGGGTTGCCGTAGTAGTCGGTGGTAGTGTAGGTGTAGTAGGGCGCACCACCGTCGGCGGGGATGTAGAAGTCGTAGGCGTCCTTCTCGGGGATGCCGGTCACGTCGTCGCAGCGCACCCAACGAGGCACGCCGCCGGTCTGCTCGTTCTGCACCAGGCGCACCACTTCGCCGTCGCGGTTCACAGGGTTGCCGTAGGCGTTGAGCAGCTCCACCTTCACCTTGTTCACACCGGGGTCGTCGGCCTTGGCGTCGTAGTCCAGATCCTTCAGGCGGCTTGTGCCGTCGGCGTTTACCGAGTTGTCGAAGGGCTCGGTCACCAGGCGCAGGGTGTCTACGTACTCGCGCTTCTGCAGCTCCGTCAGGTTGGAGGGAATCTCGTTGGACTTGATGTAGGTGCCGTCGGGTGTGCGAATCCAGGTCAGGTGCTCGCCGTTCTCGTCGTACACGTAGCGCTCGCCGCGGATGAGGTTGCGTCCGTTGACGTTCTCCTGGTAGGCGGTGGTTCCGTCGGCCGCCTCCTCCACGTCGTCGTCGGGCACGCCGGACCAGTCGGAATCCAGCCACACGTACTGGCCGATGTAGCCGCGGCCGTCGGGCGCGTCGATGAAGGCGCCGGCGCGCACGTTCTCGTACACGTTGCCGAAGGCCACTTCCTCGGCGCCGACGCGCTGCATGTAGGTGTTCCACTGGGCCACGGCGCGCATCTGGTCGGCGCGAGCGATGGCGCTCTCGATCTCTTCCTCGGTCTTACCGGCGGCGGCCAGCGTGTTGCGGGACTCGTCGGTATCCTCGGCCATGTCCACGTTCACATCGTGGGTCTTGCTGCCCAGGTACTTGGGCAGGTTCAGCGGTGCCTGCAGCTCGTAGGTCAAGCGCAAGTTGCCCTTGGGAAGCACATAAATGGTCTGCTGCGGCTCGGCCCAGATGGCACGTACGGCGCGGATGAGCTTCTCCGCCTCGTCCTCCTGGCCCAGCTGCTCCAGGGAGCTCACATAGTCCTTCAGCTCGGACAGCGGAATGAGGTTGTGCTCGCGCTTCACCTCTTCGGCGGTCTTGGCGGCCACCCCAAGCTCGGCGTTGCCCTCGGTACCCAAACGCAGCTCGTTGATAGCCAGCTCGCGAGTATCCTCGTTGAGCGTGTAGTCGTCGGGGTTCTTGCCATCTTCCGGCGAACCGTAGTTCGGACCGTAGACCTCGTACTCGCCCTTGTCGTAGAGCCACAGAAGGTCGTCCATGGAACCCACGGAGATGACGTCGGTAGTCTCGTCGGTGACGAAGGGACCAACCCAGATGTTCACGTCCACGCCGTTGCGCAGCTCGCGCGGACCGTCGTAGTTCAGCGCCGGCTGGGCGCTGTACTGGGTCACCTTGATGGAATCCAGGTCGGCGATGAATCCGTGCCACTGCGAGCCGCGGTAGGCCGGCTGGCCATCTTGGCTGGTGTAGACCTCCATGTCGAGGGCGTCGGGCAGCGCGTCATAGAGCACAACCTTGCGGTACTCGGCCGCCTTCTTGCCATCGCCGTCAGGGTTCATGGCTGCGGAATCATAGGTGTAGTTGCTACCCTCGGGCACCGCCGCTGCGCCGTTGGTGGCGGAGGTGGCGTTAGTCTCCAGCTGCGTGGTGATTACCTTGGAGGTAGTCAGGTTCGTAGAGGTAGAGAAGGTGAGCGGCTTCAGCTGCATGCGAATCATGGACTGGCTGGTGATGCCGTCCATGTTCACGTCGGAGGTGTCGGACACCAGCGAACGCGAGCTGTCGCTGTTCTCGGAGGAAGGCGTGTAGGCCTTGAAGTTGCCGGCCTTGTAGCCGAAGCCCATGGCAGTGAGCAGGTCCTCGGAGAGCAGGTCGGTCTTGGCATCGGTGATGGGCATGATCAGTTCGATCACGATGCCCTTGCCCGCCTCCAGCACGCCACGGCGGTAGCTCTGCTCGGTCTTCTGCACACCGTTCTCGTCCAGGTCGGGCGTACCATCGTCATTGTAGAGCGGACGGTCGTACTGCTGCCCGTTGAAGCTCCAGCTAGCGAACTTACGGGTGGTGGAGTCCACCACGGTCGACGACGTGCCGGCCACGCGGTCGCCCATGATGAAGGCGCTACCCAGCTCGGGGTCGTTCAAGCGCGGGGTGGAGGCGCGGTCGGAGGTGTCCACCGACTCCACTTCCAGGAAGTCCGTCATGTCGGCGATGTAGTAGGTCCACACGGGCTTCTCGGCGTCAATATTGGGAGCCGGGCGGCTGGGCGAAGGCTTGGAGGTCTCGTAACCCCAGTCGAAGTAAGCATACTTCTGCTCGTTGACCGGCAACTGCTTGTCGGCCTGCAGGTCGGCGTAGCTCACATAGGAGAAATCGCCGGCCTTCAGGTCAGCGGCGGGGCCGTAGGCGTCCACCGCAGGCATAACCTGAGAAATTTGCGGATTGGAGCAGCTGTCCTGCTCGTAGCCTTCGTAGCCCAGAGCCTCCATCTGCTCGTTGCTCAGGTTCGACAGGATGATCTTGTAGCGCATCATGCGCGAGGACAGCTGGTCGATGACCGTGTTCGAGTCGGTGGTCCACTTGAAGCCCTGATTGCCCGAACCGCTAAAGTAGCCCTGGATGATCTCCAGGCCCAGCACCGGGCTCTCAGGAGTGCGGATGAAGCCGGCGCGGCTGCGCTCCGCTTCCACGAACTTGGTATCGTCGTAGCGCGGGGTGGCCGACACGAAGTGGTTCACGTGCACGTCCGGGTCGCCTTCGTCGGTGTTGATGAGTTTGGCGGTGTGGAAGCGCGAGTTGCCGTAAATGGCCGGAGTGTCGGCCACCGAGGTGCTCACACCGATAGCGGGGGCGTTCCTCGTGATGGTCTCAGGCATACGCACCGTGGAGGTGGGATAGTAGTGGCCCAAGGTGTCCAGGGTCATGACGTGGCCCTGATTGTTCACACGGTAGCCCCAGCCCACGTTCAGGCGCAGCGGGTCGAAATCGTCGGCCTCCTGCTTGCCCTGGCTGTTGATCACGTTGCCGCGCACGTCCAGCAGCTCGCCATCACCGTTCTCGTCCAGCTCGCGGTCGGGCATAGCGTCAACGTCCAGGCGGAAGCCATGGGGCACGGCCACCTTGTGGGACAGCTTGTCGTCGCCGTAGCCGGCGGCGGGGTCGGCGGCCTTGATGACCCAGCGAATCTGACGAACCTGGCCGTTGGGATACTTGTCCAGGAACGAGTCGTCAATGGTGATGTTCTGCTTGGCCGAGATGGCGTAGCCTTCCGCGGCGCCAATCTGGATCCACTGCTGGTTGTCGGCGGTATTGTAGTCGGTGGATTCGCCGAAGGCATCGTCCACATCGTCCTCGCCGTACCAGTAGTCACGGTCGGCGTCGGAGCCAGCCAAGGCGAAGTTCTCGTGGTCGATGTAGCCGGTGCCGTTCTGTTCCTCGTACACGTTGCCCTCGGCATCCATGTCCAGATCGACGATGCGAGCGAACATGAACAGGCGCAGCTGGCTCTCGGTCTCGGCTTCCTTGTTGAGCGGCTTGGCGTTGCCGGTCACGGTCTGGTAAACCACGTTGCCCTTTTCGTCGGTCACGGCCTTGCCCTTGGCATCGAGCATGGGCACCTGCACGTCGCCCTGCTCGTACTCGGCGCCGGGAACCTCCCACACGCCGGTGGACACGTCGGTGAACGTGGACAGCAGGCGCGCCACGGCGTAGGCGTCGGTCTCGAAGGGCGCGTTCTCGGTGGACATGGAGGTGCCGCCGGAGGTGGCCGCAGCTGTGGACCAGAAAGGCACCTGCCAGTCGAGGATGAACGAGTTCACCGCGCCGCCGGTGTTGATGGCCTGGGTGATGTAGAAGCCGTTGTTGCCCTTCAGCTGCACGTCCTGGCCGCTGTACACGTCCAGACGGTCGTTGTAGATGAGGGTGCGCAGCTCCTCGGTGTCACCTCGGACGCTCACCGACGGCTTGCGCACGCGGAACCAGCCAGAGGCGGCGGTCACGTACAGGTCGTCGAAGAAGGCGTCGTTGTCGTAGTTCGTGTTGTTGTAGTAGGCGTCGGCGGCCTTCTCGCCCGCACGGTAGAAGCGGCTCACCGTCTGCGGGTGGAAGTTCGTGCCGATGGAGTTCAGGTGGTTGGAGTTCTTCGGCTTGGTGTCGAACGAGGGATCGTCGGGAGTCTCTTCCACGTTTCCGTCGTCCCACGTGGGATGGTCCCAACCGTGCTCATCGTCGTCGTCGACCCACTCGAAGCCGGTTTCGTGGGCGGTCACGTACACGCGGCCCGCCTCGCCGTCCCAGCTCTTGACGGCGTTCATCTGGTCCTTGTAGCTCACCAGCACGCCGTCGTTGAACAGCGTGTCGTCGATGGCGCTGTCCCGATCGCCCAGGTTGTCCACGCGGGTCTTCAGCTTCAGGGTCACCGACTCGCCGTGGCCCAGGTAGCCGTCGGCATGGATGCCGGCGTAGTAGGCGTTGAGCAGCGACGGGTACTTCTGGAACTCGTCGTAGGAGGCGTCGTCGGGCGTGGCCAGCTCGATGACCACCATGTCGTTGTCATGGGACAGCGGCTTGACGGTGCTGTAGGCGCCGTTGTCCGGGTTGCGGCCGTCGTGGGCTTCCTGGGTGCCGGACTTCACGTCGCTGATCAGACCGCGGGATTCCACGGTGTCGGTCAGGTCGTCCCAGTCGGCCTTGCCGTAGTTGGCGTTGTTGGCGCCGCCGCGCACCGCCGAAGCGCCGGTGGTGGCGAAGGTGTCGTCGCCGTAGTCGGACTGGTAAGTCACGTTCACCGTCCAGCCCTCGGCGATGAGCTGCTTGGGCGTCAGGCGCTCGAACTTGCGCACCTTCTGCTCCTGCTCCAGGTCCACGGGAAGCACGCTGAGCACGCGGGTGCCGTCGGCCTCGGCCACGTACTCGCCTGCGGCCAGGTCGGCCTGGGTGGCGCCGGGCTTCTCCAAGCCGGCGGCAGTGAACACCTTCTGGCCGGCTTCCACGTCGGCATCCAGCAGCGCGGGCACCGGGTCGCCATGGGCGTCGCAGATGACCTCGCCCTTCTCGTAGTCGGCCTGCTCGGCCGTGCGGTCGAAGTAGGTGCGCTCCACGTAGAAGGCGTACTCGTCGTTCTCGTAGTCGCCAATGTACTTGTACAGGCTCGGGTACGCCGCTGCCACGTCCTTGTTGGCCGTCAGCATGGTGTCCTCGTAGAAGGTCACCTGCTTGGGCAGCTGCATGGCGAAGACCAGCTTGGCATGCTTGAGGGCGCCCTCGGCCTCAAGCTTGTCGGAGTACTCGCTGGGGTCAAGCTTATCGGCGCTGTTGAGCGCCGTGGCGGCGAACCACGGCGTCTCGTTGTACTGCCACGCGCCCAAAGACGAGCTGGGCAGGAACAGCGTCTTGTGCTGCACCCAATCATTGGCCATGCCGAAGCTGTCCAGCAGCGCCGGGTCGTACTTGAAATTATTGATGGCGAAGTACGGGTCGTTGGCCGCCACCCAGTTCAGGGTACGGTCGGGCACCTTGTAGGACTCGGTGAGGATGATCTGGTTGCCCTCGTCGTCGAAGTCCGGCGACAGAATGCCCGGCGCGAAGTCCACCGAACGGGTAATCACAGTGCGGATGCTCTCGATGGTCTGGTCGGGACGGTACTGGAAGCGGTCGTAGGGATCGGGATCGGGCTCGGGCTCGGGCTCGATGTCGCGGCTCAGGTCCACAGGCACGTACTCGTCGGCGCCGTTGAGCGTCAGCTTCACGTACAGCTGGTCGGCGTACTCGTCCAGGTAGTCGTCCAGGCTGGCCGCCGGATCCACGGGCAGGTAGGCCTCTGTCACCTTCGTCTCGGTCTTGATGGTGCCGTCGGGGTTGTAGACGGGCTTGCCGTCATCGCCCAGCACCGGCGTCTCGGTCTCGGTGCGCTCGTAGGTATAGAACTGGGTGAAGGGATCGGGGGCCTGGCCCTCTTCGGGCTCGCGGTAGGACACCGGCACGATACGGCCCGGGTCGGCGATGGTGTAGCCGTACTTCGTGGCCGGGTTCACCGTGTTCTTCTTGATGGTGGCTTCCTCGTAGACGGCACGGCCGTGGTCGTCGAAGGAGGCGTAGTACAGCTTCACCGGAGGAACGCCGTCGATGCTCTCGGTGTAGGTGGCGATGTTGTCCATGGTCAGGGTGACCGGCGCGTAGGTGTACACCGTCTCCATGACCGGGTTGCCGTCCTCGTCGAAGACCAGGTTGCCTTCCTCGTCCACCTTCTGCTGCTGGTTGGAGCCGGTGCGCTCGTACAGGGCCGTGGAGGTGATGGCCTGCTCGCCCACCAGGCTGCCCACGGTGAACACGTAGTCGGACAGCGGGTCGATGCCCTTGGAGACCAGCTTGGCCAGCACGTAGGTGTCCACGCCGTTGATCTCCAGCTTGATGTAGCTGTCGGGGGCGGTGGCGCTGGCCCAGCGCTCGTAGTCGCTCTCGGTCGCCAGGGTGATGGGCGTGTACTGGCCCGCCGTGGCGCCGGTAGTCCGCTGCTGGTACAGCGTCAGGCCGGTGGCCTCGCGCTGGCCCAGGTCGGGCAGGCCGTAGGTGAAGTAGCTGTAGGGATCAACGTAGGGCTTCTCTACCTCGGGCAGCTTCTCCAGGTTCACGTGCACATAGGCCTCGCCCTGACCCACGTACAGGTCGGTCTTGTTCCGGAAGGCGTTCTCGATGGCGGCCGTGGTGTAGGGCAGCGCCGTGTAGACGGCCTCGGTCTCGTCGTCCATGTACTGCTGCTCGGTGGAGGACGCGTCGGTCACCGAGGTGATGGGCAGGAATACGTCGTTGCCGTTGCCGTCGGTGCGCTTCACGTAGATGGTGCCCTTGTAGCCGGTCTCCAGCGGCACGTAGGTGGCGGTGCGGGTGTAGAAGGTCTCGCCCACCGCGGAGACGGGATCGGCCACGCCGGACAGAACGCCGGTGGTCACGCGCTTGGTGCGCTTGTAGTTCTCGGTGAGGACGTAGCGCCCGCCGTTCTCCAGGTCGCCCATGTACAGATCGGCCTTGGTGATGTCCACCTCGCCGGTGAGCTGGCTTAGGGTGAAGGTCTTCTTCATGGACCACTCCACCTGGGTGCCGGTGGCGTCGTACTGCTTCAGCACCAGCGTGATCTTGTTGCCCACCTTGGTGCGAACGGCGGTGTTCTTGAGCACGCCGTTGATGTCGCGCTCCACAGCCACGGTGGTGGTGTCGCCGGTGGTCAGGTTCACCTGCTCGGTCACCTTCACCAGCTCGTTGCCGTCGGCGTCGTCCATGACGCGGGTGGTGGTCTGGATGTCGCCCACCACGTGGGTCTCGGGCGCATGGATGATGGAGCCGTCGGTCTTGATGATGTCGTCCTCGTGGGCGCCGGCGCCGGTGGCCTCGGTGCCCGCCATGGGCAGGCCGGTCACCGGGTCGATGAGGTTGGCGTTGCTCTTCGACAGGATGTCGCTCGGGCGATCGGTGGGGTTGGCCTCCACTTCGAAGTCCACATTGAGCGTGGGCACCTTCGTGCGCAGCTTCACCGTGGAGTACACGCCGCCGTCGATGTGGGTCTGGGCGGCCACGCGGGCATCCTCGTCGGTGTAGTAGCGGTTGGCGAAGGGCTCAAGATGGGTAGCGTCGGCGTCCACGTCCTCGCCGGCCTGCGGGCGCACGCTGCCGCGGTTCATGGAGTTGGTGGTGGCGCTGGACAGGCCGTAGCGCATGCCGTCGTAGCTGTAGTCGCCCACCGGCAGGCCCTTGCCCTGGGTGATGGGCGTGGCGAAGAGGTTGCCGTTCTTGTCCTCAAGCGCCGTGGCCGAACCGCGCAACGGCAGGCGCGCCGGCAGTCCGGTGCCGCCCATGGCGTTGGGGATGCGCTGGGTGCCGAACAGGATGTCGGTGCCGTTGCCCTCGGTGTAGTGGCCGTTGAAGCCGATGAGGTAGTTCGTTGGCACGCTCTCGGTGGTGAAGTTGCCGGAGTTGATGTGGTTCGTGGGCACGACGCCGCGCACGTTGGCCAGGGTGTCGTAGGTGGCGCCGTTGTCGCCCTTGTTGATGTAGGTGTAGAAGATGGACTGGCTGGCATCCAGGCGCTTGTCGGTCTCATGCCACCCCAGGCCGTGCAGGGTGTTGTTGTAGGTGGTCCAGCTGATGTTGCCCCATGCGCCGCTGCTGGCACGGTAGGCCAGCCAGGTCATGCGCTCCTGGCGGGTCAGCTGCGTTTCGCTGCCCACGGTGAACGGGTTCGACTTCAGCGGACCGACCACGGACATGCTGGCATCCTGGATGCCGCTCTCACGCTCGAAGTTACCGCCGGGCTGCTCGGTACGACCGCCGTCGGTGCCGTTGGCCACGGTGATGTCCTCGTCGGTGAGGTACTTGTAGCCGTCCACCTTCGAGGTGACGAAGGTGCGGATGTTGTCGTAGGCGCGGCTGGTGATGGAGGGCTCCACGCTCAGCTTCGGCTCGCCGTAGGTCATGATGTTCAGCTTGAAGGTGGCCAGGCCGTCGTTGACGATGCGGGTGACCAGGTCAGCGTCGGAGTTGTAGCCGTCGGCCTTAGGCTCGAAGCGCACCACGTAGCGGTACTCTGTCTCGCCGGTATCGGTGGTCACCGGCTCGAAGGCGTAGGTGACGTTCCAGTTGGCGTCCTTCCAGGCGTCGGACAGGTTGTCGTTGACCGAGCTCAGCGTCTGGTAGCTGGTAGGATCGCTCGGGTCCTCGTTCACTGCCGTGGTCAGGTTCGTGTAGTTGTCGGCATCGGCGCCGGTCACCAGCGAGATGTCCCAATCCTTGGCCTGAATGGTGCCCTGGGCAGGCAGAATGGCGCTCTTCTCGCCCTCGGGCAGGCCGGGCTGCTCGTACTGGTCCACGGGCAGGGCGGGCTGGCTTACGCTCTTCAGGTAGGGCGCCACGCCGAAGGGCAGCACCACGGTAATCACGGGCAGCACCAGGGTGCCCTCCTGGCCGCCGTCCACCGCGTAGTTGTTGTGGTATTTGGAGTTGTAGGTGTTGTAGCCCGCATCGGCGCCGTAGCGATGGCCAGTGTTCATGTAACGCTGGAAGTAGTAGGGCTGGTCGTTGAGCCAGTAACGGTTCTCAACGTGAACGTTGAGCTGGCGGAAGTCGGTCTCGGTGTCCACGAAGTAATCCTCGTTGACCACCTGGATGGCTTCGGAGGTGTTGCCGGTCTTGGTGCCGTCGGCGTTCACCGTGCCTTCGCTCTTGTTGTAGTCGGACACGGTGTTCCACACGCGCACGAAGGGCTTGCGCATGATGGCATGGGTACCGGTCTGCGCGTACACGGTCACGCCGTCCTTCAGAGCATCGGCCTGGTTCACCTGGCCACCGGTCCACTGCATGGCGCCGCGGGCGTCGTCGGCGCCCTCCACGTAGGTCATGCTTCCGCTGTCGGTGATGCGCAGGCCCATGTTGGACAGGCTGGCACGCAGGCTGCCGGCATCGGCCAGGTTGGCATCCTGAATCACGGAGTTGTTCATGACCGTGTAGCCGTTGATGGCCGGGAAGTTCGGGCTGCCGTAGAACTGCGCGTAGGAGGGGGCATGCACGCCCAGACGGCCCGGAGCCATGGGGGTCCAGGTGTAGTCCATGCCGTAGGGCTGCACGTTCTGGCGGCGACCCGGCACGGCGGCGTTGCCCTCGTAGAGGTCCACGTCGTAGATCTGGTAGTAGGCCGACGAATTGAAGGGCTCGGTGGCGGCCACAGCGGCCACGGCGTCAGCGGTGCGGCGGTACTTCGCCACGGCCCCGTCGGCCAGCTGGGCGGCCGTCGCCACGGCGTAGTTGCCCGTCGCCTCGTCACGCACGTACAGGGTGTCGGTCGTACCGGCCACGGCGTCCTGGGCCACAGCCTCGTAGACGGCATCGATGCCGGCCACGCCGGAGGTGGCGCCGTCTACCCACTGGCCGCTCACCTTCTCGGTCTGCTCCAGGTTGTCCCACGGAGCGGTGAGCAGGCGGTCGTACCAGGCCTCGTCCTCGTTGTTGCCGAAGATGTGACTGCCCAGGTTCACGCGCAGCTTGTAGCCACCCGCCACGTAGCAGTCGGCCATGGACGCCGGATCGGGGTCGGCGGCGTCGGCGGGGTTGGAGTCGATGGCGCGCCCGAACCACTTGCCCAGGGGCTGCTTCACCGTGATGCGCAGCACCCACGGCTGGCTGGACTGGGTGTAGCTCTTGCCCTTCATGAGCGCCGGGTCAATCGCATCGGAGCCAGCGGCCTGGCCGATCACCGACGCCTCGCCGGTGGTGGCGTTCACGGAGGCGTAAGTGGACTGCTCCAGGGTGGTGGAGTAGTCGGTGCCCAGGTTGGTGCGGTTGCCCGTGCGGTACACCGCCGGGTCCTGCTTGGCGCTGGGCGCGTCGTAGCCCTGGTAGGTGCCGTAGGGCGTCTGCAGCACCTCCACCTGGATGAGGCTCTCGTCGATGTCGGCGTAGGTCTCGTCCACATAGGGCGCGGCATCGTTGGCGTGGGCGGCGTCGGAGTTCCTGCCGGTGTAGGCGCCGTTCACGCGCTTGAGCAGCTCGGCGGCCACTTCCACCTGGTAGTTTCCGTCGGCGTCGCGCACATAGTCGCCGTTCTCGTCCACCTTCAGCTGCGGCTCCACGCCGCGGGGCATGATGTAGGTGAACGACACGCCGTCCAGGTTGCGGTCGCCGTAGTTGTAGGCCGTCAGCTGACTCGTGTAGTTCTGGCCGAACTCCAGGGCGTCGTCGTACTGGCCGAACTCGATGGTGGGATCGGCCGCGTACTGCCAGTGGGTCAGGTAGTTGGCGCCGCTGTCGTAGGAGTCCTTGTTCGGGTCGGTGTAGTTCGGGTCGGCCTCGGTGTTGAAGGCCGTGACGCCGAACAGGCTGCCGTTGGACAGGCTGGTGCCGTGGTTGTAGATGCGGGAGGCCTGGTAGTCATCGTTCGCGTTGCCCGCGCCGTACTCGTCGTCGAACTCGGTCACCATCTCGCTGGTGGTGGCAAGCCACGCCTTCTGCATGTGAACGCGGGTCTCGGACCACAGCAGCGGCGTCTTCGACAGGGCCGCCGCGCCGGTGGTGCTATTCGCGGTGCCGGTGGCGCTCATGGCCACGGTGAGGTCCTGGGTCTTGGTGGCGCGGCCCGGCGTGGCGTCGGCCTTGGTGGCCAGGGCGTCGGCGATACGGGTGGCGGTGACGAAGCGGAAGTAGTCGCGCACCAGGTAGCCGGAATCGGTGCTGCCCTTGATGGCGGTGCTGCCCGCCGTCACGAAGGAGTAGGACAGCGGCAGCTCGGTCTTGGCCTTCAGCACGGAGCCGTCAAGGGGCGTGCCGGTCAGCAGGTAGGTGACCTTCTGCTTGTTGTTGGAGGTCATCACGTCGGCGTCCACCAGCTGGTTGTCGGAACCGCTGGAGCCGTAGTTGTTCGCCTGCTCCCAACCGTTGGTGTTGGTCACCGACTCGCCGATGGCGCCCGAGCCGTTCTTGCGGGCGTTGCTGGCGGTGCCGGGGATGAAGGTGTAGGCGCGGTTGAACATCTCGTAGGTGTCAACGTGCTTGGGCTTGTCGGTGGTCACCGCGGCCTCGCGCAGCAGCGAATCCATGTCCAGCATCACGTTCTGGTTCTGGATGCGCATGGTGCCCGTCAGGTTGTTGGACAGGTTGAAGTCCGACACGCCGGGGCCGGGGCTGATGAAGAAGTTGCCGGCAGCGCAGCCGGTGTGGCCGCAGTGCAGGTGGTAGCCACTGTAGTAGTACTCGCCCAGACGCGGCATGAAGGCCGGCTCCAGGCCCGAGGTGTTCGGGGTGCCGTCGGCGTTCTTGGCCGTAGAAGTGGAGGTGTTCAGGTTCTTGTACACCTGGGGCAGGTTCTCGGTAGCGGCGCGCACCGGGATGGCGATGCTCACGGTGTCGCCCACTTCCACCACGTTGGAGGTGTAGTCGGGACGGTCCACCGGACGCAGGGCCGTGTTGATGTTGTCCAGGTCGGAACCGGTGTTCAGCTCGTTGTCGGGCAGGAAGCGGCTCTCGCCCTGGGGCAGGGTCACTACGGTGCCATTCTCCACCTTGGTCTCGCCCGGGTCGGTGATGTAGCCGCCGGCCACGGACTCGTCCACAACCCATTCGATGCGGAACAGGCCGTAGGTGGTGGTGTTGGATACGCCTTCGGCGCGCGGGTTGATGTCGCTGTAGGTCTTGCCGCTGGTGTAGACCGACGTGCCGCCGTAGAGGCAGGGCTGGTTGGCGCTCACGTAGGTGCACACGCCCAGTGCGTCGGACTTGTAGTTCATCGATCCGCCGTAGTCGGGCGCCTCGGTGGTGCCCTCCAGGGTGACCTTCAGCTTCAGGCCGCGGGTGCGCTCGGCGGTCACGTTCTTCTGGAAGCGGTCCATCCAGGCGATATTCTTCAGGTTGCCGTTCTCGTCGCGGTCGTTGAGCACCGCTTCAAGGTAGGCCACGTCGATATCGGTGCCGTTCTTGGCCGACTGGGTGGCCATGTCGTCGTAGGCGTAGGCTGCGGCCTGCTTCAGGTAGTCCAGCGGGATGCGCTCGTAGAACACGGCGTTGTACAGCTCGCCTTCGCCGGCGGACTGCTCCTGGGTGCCCTGGACGGTCACCGTGGTCATGGTCTTCTCGGTGCCGGGGATGAGGTTACCCTCGTCGTCCACGTCTCCGGTGCCGGGGATCTTGTCGCCCACGGCGATGTCGCCGGGCACCACGCCGCCCGAGGTACCGGTGGAGGCCACGCCGTCGGCCACGGAGATGCCGCGGATCTGGGCCAGGTCCTCGCCACGGTTGACGCTGCCGTCCTTGGCGTACCAGAAGTGCACGCGGTAATTGCCCGGGGTCAGCGTGTAAGTCATGGTGGTCCAGCCGTACTCGCCGGAGTAGCCGCCCAAGGTGGAGCCCACCACGCCGTCGCGGTCGAAGCGCCAGTACAGGCGGTCGTAGCCGCTTTCGGAGGACACGCGGAACTGGAAGGTCATGGTGGTGTCGGCGTACACGGTGAAGTCGGTGTACATGGCCGAGCTGGACCCATGGCCGTGGTTGGTGGAGGTGAAGGTGCCGTTGCCGTTGTTCGCCCACTGGTAGCCCTGGGTCTTCGGCGCCGTGGCTGTAGCGGCCAGGCTGGCGTTCACCAGGGTGTCGCGGTACCAGAAGGTCTCGCCGGCAACGTAGCCGGTCTTCTGGGTAGCGTTCTCGTTATAGGCGCTCGTGGCCTCGTCGTGAGTCTGGAACACCTGGCTCTGGAACTGCACGTTGGGGCTGCGGCGGTAGACCGTCATGTTGTTGGAGGTCTTCCACTGGTTCTGCTTCGTGCGCCACTCGCCGTGCTCGATGGCGTCGGCGGGCTCGCTGTACAGCGTGCCGTTGAAGTCCAGCTTGGTGGCCTCGTTGTGATGATGGGTGTAGGCCACGTCCACGGCCAGGTTGCCGGTCACGGAGTTGGCGATGTCGGACCAGTTGGACAGCAGGTTGCGGGTGTCGGTGAAGCGGCCCACGCCGTTCAGGGTGACGTTGGGCAGCGTGAAGGCCGCGTAGCCGTCGCTGGTGGCCGGGATGTCGAAGTAGGTCCAGCGCATAGCCTGGGCCTCGCGGTACAAGTTGATGTTGTACACGCCGCGGCTACCGTCGGTGTAGTCGTTGGCGGTGCCTTCCACGGTGTGGGCGCGGCCGGCCATGAAGCGGGTCAGCGCGTCCCGGTCCTGGTCCTCGGAAAGCCACGCGCCCACGATCTGGGGCTCGGGCTCGGGCTCGACGACCTCGCCGCCGTCGCCTTCGCCATCAGCGCCGTCAGCATCGGCGGCAGCGGCAGTTGCGGCCTTGTCGTAGACGAAGTCCACGGCGTCGGCGCCCAGGGCGTCGAAGATCTCCTGGGCCTTCGCCACGTCGGCAGCGGTGTCCAGGGCCACGTAGTACTCCACCTTGATGTTCTGGCGGCCGGCGCTGGTTTCCTGCAGCTCGCGACCGTCGGCGGAGGTCACCGGGTCGGTACCCCCGAAAGCCTCCACCATGCGCTTGCCCAAAGCAGGCGTGATGCCGCTAGTGGTGTTGTCGGGCAGGTCGGCCGGGTAGGAGATGTCATGGCCGTACATCTCGAAGATCTGCAGGCCGTAGGGACGCTGGGTGGCAGCGTCGAAGTTCTTGGTGAAGCGCACGGTCACGCGCACGTCGTTGGTGTGCCAGGTGGGATTGGCCAGGTTGGAAACCGTCACGTTCATGGGGTTGCCGTCCTGGTCGGCCTGCTTGCGGCGCGTGGTGGAGTCGTGCACCCAGTCAGCCTTGATGTTCACGTCCGCAGCGTGGTTGTCGGCCACGGCGGTCATGCGCTGCCCCACGTTGGTGGCCAGCGGCGCGTCGTAGGCCGGATAGGTGCGCTGGTTGTCGGAGCCGAAGTTCGTGAAGCCGGCCACCAGCTGGTCGTTCACGTCGCGCAGCGCCGGGTAGTGCAACAGCTGCATGGTGGAGCCGGCTGCAGCGCCTGCGGCGTCGTCGGCCACCTCGTCAGCGGCACGGTTTGCCAGCACCGCGTGGGTGCCGCCCTCGTTCTTGTAGAACTTCACCGTAGACTCGATCTCGGCGCCGTACTGGGCGCGGTTCGAGGCGTTGGCGCGAATGTCGTTCTTGTGGTAGAAGCGGATGCCGTCCAAGCCCTCGTCGTAGAGGGTCTTGTACACGCCCTCGCCGTTGTTGTCCGAACGCTCCACGCGGTACTGGGTGTAGCCGTGCAGCGGCAGAGCCGTGGCAGCGAAGGTTGCCTTCACCGTGTCAGCGGAGTAGCTGGGGCGGTCGGCGTCGTTGTTGAAGGCCAGGTTGTCGGTGCTGTTGTAGTTCTCGTCGGCCTCAAGCTCGTCGGTCATCTGGGTGATGACGCGAATGTAGACGCCCTCGCCCGGGTAGCTCAGCTGGGTGCGGGAGCCAACGGAGAACGCCAGGGTGCGGTTCTCGGACACGTACTCGCCCTCGGCGTTGGGCTGGTAGGTGACAGGCACGCTCACATAGGAGTCGGCCTCGTCCAGCTCACCCTCCTCGGGCTGCTGCACCGGCAGGTTCGCGTAGCCGGTACGGGTGACGCCGGGCAGGTCGCGGGTCAGGTCGGTGGAGGCCGGAGCGTTGGCCATGGTGACGAAGCGGCCGGTCTGCTGCTGGTCGCCGGCCTCGTCGAGCACCGGGTTGCCGTCGGCATCGTAGCTGAAGGTGTAGGTAGTTTCGTCGCCGAACATCATGGCGGTCACTTCGGCGTTGGTGCGGCCGGGGATGACCTTGCCGTCCTCGTCGGTGACGAAGTTACCCGAGCCCACAGCGCCGGCGCCCGAGGTGCCGATGGTGTTCAGCTCGCGCACGGTGCCGTCGGCGTCGCGCTCGGTCACCACTTCCCAACCGACGATGCGCTGGCCGGGCTGCACGGTGAAGCGGGCGTCGAAGTGCTGCATGGGCAGCAGGCTATCGCTCTTGGCGCCCACGTACAGCGTGTACTCCAGGTAGTCGCCGGCGTACAGGGCGCCGTCGGGGATGTCGTTGACCGCGTTGGGCAGCGTGTAGCTGAACGGGTTGGTCATCGAGGTGTTGTCCTGGGCATCGTAGGCGAACACGCTGCTCTTCTTCGCCGGGCTCACCGTGGTCACGGCCCCGTCGCCCTCGCCCGTCGTGGTGGTGAGGGTGCCGTAGTTGATGGAGGGCTCCACGTCGCGGCCACGCACGTAGCCCACTTCCATGGTGCCGATCTTGTGGCTCAGGCGGTAGGTGGCCACCGGGTCGGTGATGCCGTTGAGCAGCTCGGTGTTGGGATCCTTCGCCTTCACCGTGACGGTCAGCTTGTGGCGCGCATCGGTGCCCTCGTAGGCCGAGGACATCTTGCCGAAGGTGGGCGTGGAGTCGTAATCCCAGTTGCCGGGATTCGTGCGCTCCTTGTCCTCGTCGGCAGCACCGATGGTGTAGCTGGGATCCAGCGGGCTGTTGCCGGTGAGGCTGGCCGTGGCGGCCTTGGCGGACAGGAAGTTCTCCACCGGGCGGTCGACGAAGGTGCCGTCGTACTTGAAGGCGTAGTTGATCATGAGGTTGCTGGCGTCAGCCGTGCTGGTGGAGCCCTTCTCAACCTCGGACTTGCGGGTCAGCCACTGGCCGGAGTCCAGCAGCGTGTTCGTGAAGCGACGGTGGGCGTTGGGCGCCTCGAAGGTGATGGACACCTTCGTGAACAGTGCCTTGGCGATCTCCTTGTCGGTCTCCATGACGTTGGCCCAGCCACCGATGGTATTGGTGTTGGTGGCGTCGGTGCTCATGAAGGTGGGGAAGCTGATGCCTTCGGGGGCCACCACGTTGCCGTCGGCGTCGGTGAGCGGCTTGCCGTTGGCGCCCATCAGCTGGTCGTGGGCCACCGAGGACACGTAGGTGACGTTGCCGTCGGCATCGGTCACGGGCACGCAGTCGCGCAGGAAGCTCTCCACGTCGATGATGTAGTCGCCGTCGGCGTTGGCGGCGTAGCCCGCGGCGTTCTCGGCGCGGGTGACCGGCTTGCCGGTGGTCTTGTTGGCGTAGATGGGCAGACCGTCGGTATCGTAGATCACCTTGGCGGTATCGGGGTCGATGGCCCACGGACCGCTCACGCGACCAGCCGCCACCAGCTCGTCCCAGGTGGTGGTGATGGTGCGCTCCTGGTTGTTCTTGTCGATGTAGGTGAACACGAACTTGGTGGCGCCGAACCAGCCGCCGTCGCACTCCACGCAGCGCACGTGCTCGTCGCCGCCGGTGCAGGCTTCGGCCTGGAAGAAGGCCCGCGGCGTGCCGGTGGTGTCGGAGGGGTCGTAGGCCTCCTTGGTGAAGCTGTCGCCGGTCACCGACAGGTAGATCGGCTTGCCGTTGGCGTTGGAGCCGTCGCCCAGCGGATGCGCGCCGGCAGGATCGTCGGCCAGTTGGTACTTGCCCTCGCCATCCAGCTTGCGCGCGCCGTCGTAGGGATAGTACACGCCGTCGGTGCCCATCACGTAGCAGGTGTACTGGTAGTCCACGCAGGTGCCGGCCACATGGTCGTCGCACACCTCCTGGCCGTCCTGGCCCTCAAGGCCGCCGGTCACCAGGTAGGCGGGCACGTAGACGTTCTGCAGGCGGAAAGCCTTGGAGGCCGGGTTCGCAATGTTCTCGTCGAAGGCGCTGGTCAGCGTCACACGGGACAGGTGCGCTGCACGCTTCTGGTTGTCCACACCCTCCTGCAGGTCCTTGGTGTTCTGGAAGCGCACCTCGTAGGTGGCGCGGGTGGGCGTCAGGTTGTCGGTGGTGTCGCCGTCGCCGTAGTCGTAGACCGGCTTGATGTCGTTGTAGCGGGTCACGTTCTCGTTGGTGGTGGCGTTGTCGCCGTCGGCGGGCTTGGTGTAGTAGCCGCCGTTGTACCCGAAGCTGTTGCGGTCGTAGTAGTTCACCACGTCGTAGGGCTCGGAGAGCACGTTGCCGTTGGTGTTGGCCGTGGTGGTGCCGTTGTTCTCGGTCTGGATGCCGGTGTCGTAACCATAGCGCACCTTGTAGCCCACCATCCACGCGGTGTCGGTGGCGGACATGCTGGGCACCCAGCTGTAGGACGCGCCGCTGCCGGAGTAGCGGTTCAGGTAGTTGAACTCCTTGGTGCGCCCGTCGATGATGCGGTAGTTGTTGTTGTAGTAAGTGGCTTTATCACTGCTCGTCAACCAGGTGTTCGCAGCGAAGAAACGCTTGAACTGCACCGTGGTGGTGGACAGGGCGTTGTT
This sequence comes from Eggerthellaceae bacterium, assembly GCA_910575165.1. GTDB lineage: Bacteria > Actinomycetota > Coriobacteriia > Coriobacteriales > Eggerthellaceae > Xiamenia > Xiamenia aquisgranensis. Next base: position 53,712 of record CAJTDS010000001.1, on the reverse strand, counting down.
GATATAGTCCTGATAGACTCGTTCGGGCTGACCGGCCAGGTCGGCGCGGGACGAGTTGTACAACTTGTTGTTCTGGCCCTTGTAGATGTAGGGACGGCCCAGCACCTGCACGTCGGAGACCTGCTTGCCCGAGCCGCGGTCGCCGTCGTAGATGCGCGCGGTTTCCGCGGTGGCGTCGGCATCGCCGCCGTAGGGGCCCAAATCCAGCGTGTACTTGGTCACGAACTCGCCGTCGGGCAGGTTGATGGTCAGCGGGTTGTGGTCGGCGTACATTCCGGTGAGCGCGAACACGTCGCCGGTCTTGGTGTAGCTGTACTCGGGGGCGCTGGCCCAGTTGGCGCGCTCCATGAAGTCGGGCGTGTAGTCCGAGGGACGCTTGAAGTAGATGACCGCGTCGCCCTGGGCGTTCAGGCCCTTGGTGAACAGGTAGCTCAAACCAGGGCTGGCGGACTCGGCCAGCACCTTGTTCAAGTTGGAGTCCACCATGGTCTCCTGGTACACCACATCCCCCGCCTTGGCGGTGAGCACCTGGTAGCCGTCGGCCTTGTAGTACTTCTGGCCCAGGTTCGTGGAAGCGTTGTAGTCGGCGCTCAGCGTCACCGGCTCCACCAGGTACATGGCGTTCTCGCGAATGCGGATGATGCGCCCGCCCGTGGGGTCCTTCAGCCAGCCGTTGTCCGTGGCCGCCTTCAGCTCGGTCCACGAGGAATCCAGGTTCCACTTCGACGTGTACAGCGTGACGAACACGTCCTTGAAGTTCTTGGTCTGTTTGATGCCGTTCTTGTCGTAGGCGTAGTTGGTCTCGGGGTTCAGGTGCGCCCACACGTTCGACGCCGTGAGCGACGTCATGTGGCTTTCCAGGTTGGCCGTGTTCGCCGCCGAGGTGCGCAGGAACTTCAGGCCCGTGCCTAGGAAGCCGTAGTACTCGATGTCCTGGTCGGGGTAGATGGTGGGCAGCGTATCGGTCAGCTTCATGTTGTCGGTGGCGGACACGTTGGCAGCGCCCCACGGCTTGTAGTCGTGGTCGGCGTAGTTGTTGTTCACCGAGCCGGGCTCCATACGGTACAGCGACACGTAGTAGCCCTCGTCACCGGCGAACGAGCTCTGGTCGGTGTGGTTGGCGGACACGTTGGTGCGGCCGTCCCAGCCCAGGCTGCCGTTGTCGCGGACCACGGACTGCTGCGTGTAGTTGCGGCTCTCGTACACGTTGATGGAGCTGGAGGTGCGCAGGTGGCGCATCTTGCCCTCATCGAAGGTCTCGTAGTGATAGTGATGGTAGCTGCCCCAGTGGCAGGCGCCGGTGCGGTGGTAGTTCTTGTAGGACCACAGGCCACGGCCGTCGCTGTCGGGCGTGTCGTAGCGCATGGCCGCCTTGTGCACGTAGTTCTCGCCGGCGTAGTCGCCGCCGATGGTCATGTTGATGTTGGTGGTGGAGGTCACCGTGTTCTCGGCCGTGGCGCTGGTGCTGCCGTCGGTCTTGGTGAAGCGGCCGGTCACCTCGAAGGACATGGCCTTGGTCCACTCGGCGCTGTTGGAGTCCAGGCTCTCGGCGAACCACTGGCCGTAGTCGGGCACGCGCGGGTTGCCGTCGCGGTCCACCGTGCCCTGGTTGATGGTCACATCGTAGACGATGGACTTCACGCGGAAGATCTTGGTGTTCTCGTCGTACTCGGCGAAGGAGTCGCGGTAGGCGTGCTCGTCATGCACGCCGAAGTCGGCCACGTGGTTGCCGGCATCGTCGGTCTTCATGAGGTTCAGGCGGAAGTAGTAGTAGCCGTCGGCGTCGGTCTCCAGGCGCGTGGGCTTGGTGCTGCCGGTCTTGGAGTCAACGCCGTTGTCCAGCTGCACCGAGGTGCGGCCGTCGGGGTTGGTGGCCGGGTTCAGCTCGTTGTAGTACCACTGGCGGATGTCCTCGCCGTCAACCACCATGGACTTGCCGTCGTCGAAGTTCACCGTCACCTTGTTCAGGTACTGCAACGCCTGCTTCTTCACCTTGATGTAGTAGGCGTCGAAGCTATCGCCGGAGAGGTTCTGAACCATCTGCAGGTGAGCACCGGTGTTGTAGGTGTAGGAGCCTACGGTGTTGTAGCGGGCCTGGCCGCGGCTGTAGATGGCGTTGTTGCCACCGCCCAGGTAGTAGATGGAGCCGGTGGTGTTGTCGTCCAGGCTGCCGTAGGCGTAGCGGGTGGTGGAGTAGGCGCCCCAGCTGGTGTGCCAGCCGCAGCCGTTGTGGTACCAGTTGTTGTAGTAGTGGCCGGGGCAGCGATAGGTCCAGTCGTTGGAGAAGCCCTGCTCCATGTAGCTGGTGAACTCAGGATACACCGTGCCGGTGCTGGAGAAACGGGCACCCAGGGCCGGCGGCGTGGTGTCCACCTGGCGGAAGTCCACCAGGAACGAACCCTGGGCCTTGTAGCCGATGGCCAAGGAACCGGAGGTCTCGTCGATGGTGGAGCCCCAGCAACCGCTGTGGCCGTAGTGGTGGCTGTCATTGGAGCCGTCGGACCAGTGGGTGAAGCGCGTGTCGGAGCGCGTGCCCTGGTTCACGTCAAGGTTGGTGTAGTCGATGCCGGAGCCGCCGCCGGTGCCGGTGCCGCCGGAGATGCTTCCGCTCTCGCCGTTGCCCAGGCCGGTGGACACGATCAGCCGCACCTTCTTCAGGTCCAGCGGCACGTCGTCGCCCACCACTACCTGCTCGAAGGTCTCGGTCTTGTGGGTGCCGTCGGCGTTGAGCACCGGGTTGCCGTTCTCGTCGAGCACGTCCTGGGTCACGGTCTGGATGATGCCCACGCAGATGACGGTGCCCTCGGGGAAGGCCGCAACGCCCTTGGTCGGGTCGGTTTCCGGATTGCCGTCGGCGTCCAGGATCAGATTGCCCTCGCCGTCGATGAGCGCGCCGTCGGCGTTGCGCAGCGGCTCGCTTGCCTGCAAGTCGGTCTGGGTATCCACCTGGTAGCCGGCGTCGGTCAGCTTCTGGGTGGCCGTCTCGGCGTTGGTGATGCCATCGGCGATCTCGTTGAACAGCTTGGCGCGCTGGGCCTTCTCGGACAGGCCCATGGACACGGTGATGACAATCTTGCTGGTATGGTCCTCGCCGTAATCGCCCACACGCTCCACGGAGATGACCTCGCCGGCGGTGGCCACGGTGTCGGAGAGCGTCTCCTCAACGGTGATGTTCTCCTCCAGGTAGCCGGCGGCCAGGAGCGCCGCCTTCACGTCGTCGACGTTGCCCTTCATGGCGGCCAGCGTATCGCTCTCGATAGCACCGGGGCTCTTGCCGGCGCACACGGTCAGACGCACCTTGGCCTTGTGGTGCACGGTCGTGGTGGTGGGCTCGCCGCCGTCCTCGGTCGGCGGCACGGTGACCACCTCGTCATAAGCCTCGCTCAGAAGCTCGATGTCCATGAGGTCGCCCGCGGCGAGCGTGCCGGTGTCGTCGAATGCCTCGGCGTAGGGGGTCTCTACGTCGTAGTCGTCGGCACCCAGGGCGGCAACGGCCTGAGCCACGGTCATGGCGCGGTAGTCGGCGAAGCGGTCCTCGCCCCTGGACACCACCAGGTCGACCACGCCGCGGGTGGTAATGGTCACGTTGTCGTCGTCGTACTTGGGCTCTTCCACGCGAGTGGCGCTGATGACCAGGCCTTCCTTCACCGTGGTGCTGAACTGGTAGGTGACGTTGACGTCGTAGCCCTTGGACTCGATGAAGGCCTTGGCCTCGGCCTCGGTCTTGCCCACCTGCTCGTCCTCGATCTCGTCCACCACAACGGTGGGGCCAAGGCTGATGACCACGTCGACCACAGCCTTGGAGGTGGCGGTGGCGGGGGTGCGCACCGCGCAGCTGATCACGTGGCCCTTGGGCACGCCCGGCACGGTGTTGCCGTCGGGGTCCAGCGTGTCGTCGCTGTTCTCGTAGCTGGCCTTGATGATGAAGTCGTTGTTGCGCAGGATGTACTTGGCCGTCTGCTGCTCGGCGGTGCTGGGATCGATCGGGTGGCCCGCAGCGTCCACGTACCAGAAGGTGGTCACGGACGGCGAGGTCACGGTGCCGCCGTCGTCGCGCACCTCGTCGGACACTTCCACGAACACCGGCACGTAGGCGCCGTCCTTGCGCACGTAGATCTGCTGGGCATCACGGCCGGCGGCCGGGCTCTGCTCGGTCATGAGGTCGCTCACGGGCACCTGGCGGTACTCGTCGTGCACCAAGCTCTCGTCGATATGCGCGAAGGTCTCGCCCGCGGCGTCGTGCTCGGTGCCGTCGGCCAGGCGGTAGACCATGTTGCCGTCGGGATCCTTGAACAGGTCCACCTTGGTGTAGGTGGGCTTGCCGTCGTTGCTGCCCACCAGATACACCTGGTCGTCGTTGGACTTCTGCGGCTCGGGCAGCACGATAGTGGTGGCGAAGTCGGCCACGGTGATGCCCTCGGTGGCGGTCAGGCTGTCGATGGTGCTGTACACCTCGAAGTCGTCGCCGGTCATGTCGTCGTGCATGATGCGCTTCACATAGAAGCTCACGCCGGCGGCCGGATGGTCGGTAGGCGCGTAGGCGTCCACGTCGTCGGGACGAGTGGTGGGCGCCACGGGGGCGGGCTCGCCGTTCAGGTAGTAGAACAGCTCGCCGGTCTCGTCAACGCGAACCAACTTCACCGGCTCCCAATGGCTGCCGGCTTCGGGGTTGGCCGGGTCGTCGGGCACGTCGATGTACACCGTCTCGGTTTGGCTGGGCGCCGTGTCGATAGCAGGCTTCACCAGCTGGGCGCGGTCAAGCATCTCGTCGGTGGTCAGCGTCACGTAGCCGTCGTTCTTCACCGACATATCGCGCACGAAGAACTCGTAGCCGTCAACCGTGGGGTCGGCGCCGCCTTCCAGCTCGAACAGCTTGCCCACCACCTGCTCGACGATGGGCTTGTTCACGTCGTTGGGGTCGTCGCCAGGGGTGACGGGCTCGCCGCTGTTCACGTCGGCGTAGGCGGTGCGGCTCACGGCGTCGTAGTACATCTTCGACACGAAGTACAGCGAGCGGTCCACGCGCACCATGGAGTAGGCGTCGGCCACGTTGTTGATCACGGTGTCGCCGTTGCTGTACTTGCCGCCGTCGATGACGGGCAGGTCCAGCGGCTTCTCGCGGAAGCCGTCCAGATGGTTGGTGGTCTTCACCGTGATGCAGCGCTGGCGCTCGAAGTAGGTGTCGGTGTAGCCCTGGATGAAGATCTGCTGGTCCGCAGCCCCCTTGGCCGAGTCAAGCTCGTCCATGTCCTTCCAGGAGTACAGCTGGAACTGGGTGGGCACTTCGATGCCCATGGCGTAGAGCTGCTCCTCGGTCAGGTAGAAGCTGCCGTCGTCCTGCAGCGGGATGCGGTAGCCGTCAACGGTGCCGGCCACGGTGTTGCCGCCGCTGACGAAGGGCTTGCCGGTCACGGCCTTGGCATGCAGGTTCGTGGCGGTCTTGCCGTCGGTGATCTGCGCCGCGGTCTTGCCGGTGGTGTACTCCATCTCGAAGCCGGCCAGGGTGGTCTTGGTGTCGTCGGTGTAGTAGGGACGCAGCACCACCTTGCGCGTGGCGTCGGGCTTGGTGCCCGAGGTGGCCAGCTTCATCTGGTCGGGCGAGTAGCCGGTGATGCGGATCTTGCCCACCTTGTCATCGGGGAAGCAGCTGATCAGGCTTGCGTAGATGCGGTAGTTGATGGCGTGGAAGCCGGTGTAGCCGTAGGCCGTGGTCTGCAGCGCGCCGTTGCCCGCCTGGTTCACCGACGGGTTCGTGCGCCAGCTCTCCCACTCCAGCGGGAAGTTGATGTCCACATCGATGTCGTCCAGCTTCGAGATGTTGGTCTCGTTCTCGAAGGTGGCCCAGAAGTTGAAGGTCTTGGCGTAGGGCACCGAAACCTCCGTGCGGTTGCCGTCGGAGGCGTAGGTGATGGAGTCGCCCACGGTGGCGCCGGTATAGTTGGCCTTGTTGCCGTAGCGCACGTAGCTGTGGGTTTCCAGGTAGGGGCGCACCACGGAGAGGGCCGCGCACTTGCGCACGGTGTCGAAGCGGTTCACGCTGGTGGAAGCCACGTCGGCGTCCACCAGGTAGCCCACGTTGCCGTTGGCGTCGGTGCGACCGCCGCGAGTGTCATAGCGGCCCACCTGCTTCAGCGCCAAGCGGGCATGCAGGGTGTTGTCATGCGGGTAGTAGTAGTCGTACCAGTTGCTGGAGCTGTTGGAGCGCGCAATGCTGTACGCGTCGGAGCAGGGGGTGCGGGTGCTGTCGGTGCTGTTCACCAAACGGCCGCCGTAGTTCCAGCTGGGGAGGTTCCAGTGGCTGTCGCCGTGGGTTGCGGTGTTGCCCGTGGAATCGTACCAGTCGGAGTTGCCGGTGGCGGTCACCTTCAGCAGGCTGGCCGCGTCGGCAGTGTCGGAGGCGACGTTGTCGTTGTCGGTCACGCCGTTGTTGGCAGCGCTGGTTCCCAGGCGAGCGGCGGCGCGCCACGAAGGCTCCAGCGACTTGTAGTTGAAGTCCACGCGCTGCAGGTAGCAGTCGTTGATGGTGTACTTCAGCGTGTTGTAGTTGGAAACCGGGGCAGCTCCGAACTTCACGCGCACGTTGTCGTCGGAAGCGTCGGAGGCGTTAGCGCCCAGGTCCTGCACGTCGGAGACCAGCAGCTTGTCGGTACCGTCGGCCTTCTCGCCCCACAGGGCGTCGAAGTTCAGCACGTAGCGGCCGTCGGCGTCGGGCACCAGCACGTTGGAGGTGCGCGGCAGGGTGAGGGTCACCTTGCGGCCGTCGGGCTGCAGGAAGATCAGGTCGATGCTGTCCAGGTATCCCATGGTCTTCAGGGCGCCGGAGATGTCCAGCTGCTTGGTCTTGAAGCCGCGAACAACGCCACGGTTGATGAAGTAGCCGTTGGTGTCCAGGTCGTCCTCGGCGTAGGCGCCGGTGAGCATGGTGCGGGCCTTCATGGACACCGATTCTATAACCAGCGACACCGTGGCCTGGTCGGAGCGGGCGCGGGTGGTGTTGCGCACGCTGAACTCGTAGCCGGTGCCGTCCTGCTTGTTGGCCACGGTTACCTTGGCCTGGTTGGCGGCGTTGGACAGGTCGGCGTTGGTAACGTATTCGGGCGTCTTGCTCCCCTGCACCGCCGTGCCGTCCTGAGTGGTCGCGTTGTTGGCGCCCGTGGGACGGCTGACCGCGTTCTTGAAGGCCAGCGACGAGGAGACACCGGCGTACTGCGCCACGGTCACTTCCTTGTCGCTCTGACGGTCGATGTTGCCGTAGAAGCTGGACAGCGGGAAGTAGTACATGCTCGACGACATCTTGTGGTCGTAGGACGTGTTCAGGTCGGCGCCCACCTTGGTGTAGGTGCCGTGGGTGCGCACGTCGCCGTAGATGCGGGCCGTGAAGGTGGTGTTGCTGCCGGCCTTGGTGGGATCAAGACCGTCGGCGGGATAGGACTCGTACAGCTCGGCGCTCATGGTCTGGTAGATGGCGCGCAGCGTCTCGGGCTCCATGAAGGTCTTGCCCGAAGCGTAGGTCACCGAGGTGCCGGTCACCACGGCGTCGCGCAGCGCCACCACCGGTTGGCCGTCCTCGTCGACGGTGCCGGCGAAGGCCATGGCCAGCGCCTCGATGTCGTCCTTGGCAAGGCCCATGGACAGCATGACCTCGCCCGCGGCGTCGAAGTCCACAGCGCCGGCGGTGGTCTTGGTCAGCAGGTACTCGATCACCTCGTCGGTCAGCTGCACCTTCAGCATGGGGGCGGTACGGGACACCTCGGTGCGGGTAGATCCGTTCACGCGCGACTTCACCACTTCGCCGGTGTTCTTGTCCACCGAGTACTCGTAGGTGACGGAGCTCTCCACCACGGTGTCGAGCGCCTTGTGGGGTACGTAGGTGTCGTAGTCGTAGAACCACAGCGTGGGGATGACGCCGCCGCGGTTGGTCCAGGCGTAGCTCTTGGACGGGTCGATGTTGGCCGGCAGCACCTTGGTGCGGCGGCTGTCGCCCACCAGGTAACGGTAGTAGCCGTCGATCTGCAGCTCCTTGCCGATGAAGCCGCGGGTCTGCGTAGCCAGCTTGTCGTCGCCGGCAGCGAAGCGGGTCATGTTGTTCAGCGCCAGGTCAAGGTAGCCGTCCTCGGCCGTGGAGCGGCTGGCGTTGGTGAGGATGTACTCGAACCATGCCTCCTCCAGCGGGTTGTCGGCCGACCAGCCAGCGTCCTCGGCCGCAGCCTGGGCGTCGCCCTCGCCCCAACGGTAGGGCACGCTGGTCACGGTGTACTTCTGAGTGCCGTCGGCGTTGCGCAGCGGCAGGTGGGTGTCGCGGTCGGTTTCCAGATGGGCCTCGCCGTCAAGCGGGTGGCCGTCCTTGCCGGCATTGCTCACCACGGTGCCCGAAGCATTCAGCGTGCGGCCGCCGTCCCAGTTGAAGTAGGTGGTGATGTCGGGCTCGGCCGTGAGCGGCAGCATCTTGGCGAAGTCGCCGTCCACGGTGCGGCTGGTGGTGTTGCCGTTCCAGCTGTTGGTCTTGTAGTCGGTGGAGAACACGGCGTTCAGGGCCATGGTGGTGGCGCGGGTGGGCGTGCCGTGCACGTCGATGAAGGCGCTCGTGCCGGCGGCCTGGCTGCCCTGGGCCACGTTGGCGGCGAAACCGGGCAGGTGGAACACCACGCGCACCACGTACTGGGTGTTCAGGCAGTTGGTGTAGCCGCTCTCGCCGGGCTTGGGATGGTTGGCGCCGTTCTGGTGCGTGCAGTCGTCGGTGTGCTCGTACCACGCCTCGCAGGGAACCGAAACCACCCAGCGGCCGGCATCGTTCTTCTTCACGTAGTCCGACAGGTACAGCTTCATGGGCTTGTACAGCGGGTCGTTGGGCACGTCCACCACGGTGACGGTCTCGGTGGCGTACGTGTTGTTGCCCTGCAGGCGGCGCACCTGCACGTCGTGGGAGTAGGTGGTGTCGCTGCTGCCCACGGAGTAGATGTCAACGGTGTAGGCGCGCTCGGCCAGCTCGGCGGCCACGATGGCGGCGGCTTCGTCGGCGCTCACGGCATCGTCGCCGCTGGTGAGCTCGGCGGTGCGGTTGGAAATGTAGGCCTGCTTGTCGGCGGCGCTGCGGAAGCCGTCCAGGATGGCTTTGATGTCGGCTTCGGACAGCGCGTTCACTGCGGCGTCGTCGGCGATGGCATGCAGACGGTTGGTCTTGGACTCAAGGCCGTCGGTCTCGAAGGGCCCCATGCCCACCAGGGCGTCGAAGGGCTCGCCGGTGGTGTCGGCCAGCTCGTCCACCTTCTGGGCCAGCATGCTGGACACCAGCTCGTCGTTGAGGAACAGCTCGTTGATCTCGAAGCCGCGCCACTGGCCGTCCACCAGCTCGCCATAGATGGCCGGGCCGCCGTCGTAGTTGTGCACGCGGTTCTGATCGGTCCAGGTGCCGATGGTGCCCTTGTCGCCGTCGAACATGGTGGCGGTAGATCCGCCCGAAGCGTACTGGTACTCGTCGGTGGAGGTGTAGGCCTGCCAACCGCTCTTCAGCGTGCCGTTGTTGTTCAGGGCGCTGCGGTCGCCGCCGATGACCACGCGGCTGGAGTCCATGGCGTAGTCAGAGTTGTTGAACAGCGTGAAGCGCCAGCCGGAGTTCATAGAGCCCATGAGGGTTTCCAAGATGTAGTCCGGGCTGGTGCCATGGTTGCCCGGAGCGGTCTCGGCCTTCCAGTTGTCGCCAGTCTTGTTGCCGGCGGCATCGCGTACGTCGCTGGAGAACTGCATGTCGGAGCTGTACTGGCCGGCTTCGTCGGCGTACAGGAAGGTTTGGGCCTCCACCTGCGGGCGGATGGGATCGATGCGGGCCACCAGGCGGGCGGCGTCGGTGATGTCCATGCCGTTGCTGCGGGTGACGATGCCGTTGGTGCGGTCCAGCGGGATGTTGCCGTTCAGGTCGCGGGCGGCGTTCCAGGCCACATCGTCCACGGTGGGGTTGACGCCGTTGGTGCCCCACACGCCGTTCTTGTGCTCGGCGTCCCACAGGCCGTAGGTGTCGGAGGTATGGTCCCAGGTGCCGTTGTTCACGGCGTTGTCCAGGTAGCCGGTGGTGTCGTAGCAGGTGGTGAACGTGGAGGACAGGTCGATGTTGGTCTCGGACACGTCCACGGCGCCCAGCACGTCAATGGTGGCGGCGTCTATCTCGTGCACGCCGGCGTTGAAGTGAGCCAGGTCCACCCGGGCGTCCATGAAGTAGCCCTTGTTCCACAGGGTGTTGGGCAACACCAGGTTGCCCGCGGCGTCGTAGGTGGCGCCGGCGGCCACAACCTGATCCAGAGTGTAGACGAAGGTGGTGCTGATATAGGGATCCACGCCAGCCGTGGGCACGGCCTTCTCGCGCGTGATGACGATGCCATCGGCGCTCTCGACGCGGGTCACCTTTTCAGCGGTGCTGCCGGTTCCCTCCACGGTGACGGTAACGGTGGGACCGGCTGGGTCGGCGTCGGCGTCATCACCGCTTCCGCCCTCGCCCGACCCATCGTCGGCTTCGGGAATGTCGGGCCGGCTGCCCGCCGGGATGTTCGCCGTCAGGGTGATGGTCTTCACCGCGTTGCCGGTGCCTTCGCCGTTCACGCGGTTAGCTGCCCAAGAGGGACGATTCGTCCAGGTGGCCGCCTTCAGCAGGCCGGCGGACAGGCGCAGGTACTTGGCGTCGTAGTCGCGCACGGTGTTCTGGTAGTCGTCGGCCTCGTTGTCCGGCACCTTGACGCTGGGCATCACGCCCACGCGGATGTAGCTGTCGTACAGCTCGTAGTCGCGGTCGTACACGTTGGCGTCGCGGTTCCACACGCTCTTGTTGTTGCCGGTGTAGCCGTAGGTGGGACCGGCGATGTTGTAGTTGTTGTTGGACAGGATGGTGGTGGGGTTGGCGTAGTTGGTGTAGGTGAAGCGCCAGCCGGAACCGTAGTAGTCCATCCAGGCCGTGGTGCTGTAGTTCAGATCACCCGCGGCCAGAGTGCGCAGGTTCGCGCTGTTGGTCAGGTCGCCGGAGCTCACGGAGTACAGCGGTGCGGCGTTGGCGGCGCCGGCATCGACAAAGTAGCTGTTGGCGCGCACCTTCTGGCTGGACGCCGGCATATGGGCGTACAGGTTGCCGTAGTCGGTGGTGCGAGTGAGCTCGCCGTAGCGGTTGGCCTGGTAGGTGGAGTGCCCGATGGCCGCCTCTTCCACGTTCAGGCCGCCGTTGCCGCTGTCGTCGCCGTTGGCGGATCCCTTGTACAGCATGTTCCACGAAGGCACGTCGTAGTCGGCGCGGAAGTCGGAGGCCAGCTGCACCTTCACGTACTTCCAATCCCACGACTGCACCACGGACGGGCCGTCGTTGCCTTCCCAGCCCTCGTTGTAGCACCAGGTGTCGCGGTACTCGGTGCGCTTGGTCACGTCGGGCGAGTCGGTGGTGTAGCCGAACAGGTCCACGTAGGCGGCGCGGTCGCTGTGCAGGTTCTGGAAGTAGCCGTAGTTGATGAGGATGCCGCACAGATCGCCGCCGTTCCACAAATCGTCGGTGAGCACGGCGTCCTTGTAGCGGGGACGGCCGCTGGCGTCGGTGCCATTGGCCTGGAACAGGTCGGCCACCTCGGCGGCGGTCAGGGTCTTCTTGTGCAGGGTCTTGTCGGAGGTGACCAGGCTGCCGTCGGCGGCCAGCACGTTGCCGAACTTGTCGGTGGTGGTGCTCAGCGGAGGCGCGCCCAGCACGCTTCCCACCGTGGCCTTGGCGATGGCACCGGCGTCGTACCAGTAGATGGTGATGTTCTCCACCATGTTGTCGTAGCCGGTGATGGCGCCGGCGTCGTTGGTGACCGGCTTCTGGCCCACAGCGAACATGGCGCCGGACAGCGTCAGGCTGGAGGCATGGAAGCCCAGGTTCTGCAGCAGGCCCGGGGCGTCCACGCTGGAGATGGGGCGCATGTCGGAGGGGTTGTTGCCCGGCGACAGCGTCTTCTCCACATTGCCGATGGCAATGCGGGCGCCGTGGGTCATGGAATAAATGGAGTTGTTGGTGACGAAGGCGCGATAGCCCACCGACTCGCTGCCGAAGTAGGCGCGGGGCTCGGTGTTGAAGCTGGCGTTGCGCGTGTTCACCACGGTGGTGCGCTCGGGGCGCGTGTTCTCGGTCACGGTCAGGTTGCCGGCGATGGTGCCGTTGCTGCCGTAGGACAGCCCCGGCGTGTCGTACACGGTGCCGTTGCTGTTCACGTTGGTCAGGTTGATGGCGCTGTTGGCCGCGGCGGCGTCCTTGTAGGAGTACATCTCGATGACCGGGCGCGACGGCGGCAGCACCACGTTCAAGCGGGCGCCGGCCACGGCGGTGTAGGAGGCATTGGCGCCGGCCTTCTGAGCGGTCTTGTCGTTGTAGTGCACCTTGGTGGCCTTGGAGTTCTGCACGAAGGCCTCGCCCATGGGCGCGTCGGCATTCAGCGGGTAGCTCAGCCACTGCTTCATGCCGGTGGTGGACAGGTAGTAGCTGTTGTTCCAGTTGGTGCGCCAGCTCCAGCCGCGGTTGTCGGCGTACACGTTGTAGGTGGTGGCCTCGGCGTTGTAGTGGGTGGTGCTGTACGTGTGGCCGTTGCTCTGATAGTAGTAGGTGAACGCCGTGGTGGGGAACGCGTTGGAGTTCGTGCCGCCGATGTCGTAGAGGTTCGCCGCGTTGCCGTTGCCGTCGTAGTTGTCGAAGTTCTTGATGCCTACGTTGGCGCGGGCCGAAGTGCCCACGTAGTTCTTGCTGGTGGCGCTGATGCCCGACGGGGCGTTGTTGAAGTAGTCGAAGTTCAGGCGCACGGCCCCGATGGCGGAACCGCTGCCGTTGGTGGCGTTCTTGATGTCGTCGGCGGTGTTGTTGGTGTTCCACCAATCGGTCACCCAGTCGGTGCGGAAGGTGCCGTAGACGGTCTTGTCCACCCAGCGGTTCGAGCCGTAGCCGTAGAACTCAACGAAGGCGTTCTTCGTGGCGTCGGCGTCCTTGGTCATGCCTCCCTTGAAGTGGTTCAGGTGCATCTGCACGTTGCGGAAGAAGTGACCGCCCCACGCCGCGCGGTTGATGACGATGTTGCCCTCGGCGCTCACCTTGATGGTGGCGTTGCCCTCCTCGTCGGTACCGACGATGTTCGGGTCGTTGAAGGTCATGGTGCGCGGATCGGTGCCCTTGTACAGCGCCAGGATCTCGTCGCTGGTGAAGGTGATGGACTTGTCCAAGCTGGCGTCGTTGAACTTCGCCGGGTCGGCATTGGCGTCGTAGGGCCTGAAGTAGATGGTGAAGTCCTTGATGTTGGTGCGGATGGCGTTGGCGTGGGCCAGGTCGGTGGGCGCGAAGACCAGCGACTGCTCCAGCAGCGCCTTGGACAGAACCACGTCGGTGGTGGTGAAGTTCACGTACTCGCCGGACTTCACCAGCTCGTCGGTCTCGATCATGGCGCCGGTTTCGACCTCTTTGATCTCGGTCTTGGGGGTGACGCCGTCTTCCTCGTAGACGATGTTGCCGTCCTCGTCGGTAACCTCCACCTCTTTCTTGACGACCTCAGCCACCTTCTTGCGCACCATGTTCTCCACGAAGGGAATGGGCTCCGTGGCGAAGTAGGCCTTGCGCATGTCGTACTGGTTGATGGCGTTGGGGTTGTCGTTGGTCAGCGTGAAGCGGTAGCCCGAGCCGTCCTCTTCGTAGTAGCTGCCCGTGGTGCCGCCCACGCCGCTGACGGTCAGAGGCTTGCCGGTTTCCTTCACGCCGGTGGTGGCGTTTAGCGCCCAGCTGGTGTTGCCGCCGGGGTTCTCGGAGCGCATGAACGTTTCCACGGACACGCCCTCGTTCACGTTGTAGGGACGTCCGTAGATGTAGCTGGTCACGGTACCGGCCGAGGCCACGTTGCCGCCCACCCACATATCCTGGTAGTTGGCAACCTGGCGCTCCATCTGAGGCATGTAGCGCTTGTCGTAACTGCTTTCGGGAAGCTTCTTGTCATACACCGGCGGCGTGTAGCCGTCCACGGAGGACACGTACTTCACGAAGTCGCCCACGCGGGTGTAGCCGCTGGTCCAGGTACGGCCGTTGTAGTCCGCCGTGCCGTTGGGCCAGGAGTTGCACCAGGTGCCGTAGGCGTAGTTCGCGCGATTGGTGCCGTAGGGCCAGGTAGGCTCGTTCTTGGAGTAGTGGTAGCCCTCTTCGGGATAGGTGCAGCCGAACCAGGCGTTCAGCGGCATGTCGCGCACGTCGGTGGCCTCGCCCCACACATCCACGAAGGCGCTACCGTCGACGGAGCCGTCGGAATCCACGCCCAGGTTCACGCCTATACGGTTGAAGCGCACCACGGCGTTGGTGAAGTAGCCCTGGCCCCACGCGGTCCAGGGAATGACCACCGCGCCGTTGAGCTGGCGGTAGGCCTGCACGTCGGAGGCGCTCAGGGTGATGCGCTCCGGTACGGGGATTTGAGCCAAAGGCAGGCTGGATCCGGCTGCCGGGCGGGGGAAGTAGGTGATCTCGATTTCCTTGATATCGGCACCGGCCACCAAATCGGGGGACAGCATCAGTCGCTTGGTCTGGAAGCCGCGCACGGCGTTCTCGTAGATCTCAACCTCTTCGTCGGTGGGAACCATGGGCACCGCCGAGTAGGCCACGCTGCCGCCAGGCAACGTATGGCTGGGATTGTAGCTGCCGTCCTCGTAGGTGTAGTCCTTGGTATCGTAATCGGCCACGATGGTGCCATCGGCCAGCGTGAGCGTCTTTTCGGCGGTACGGGATTTCGTGCCGATGCGCAGCTCGCTCTCGAACATGAGGCGGCCAGAGTTGCCCAGCTGGAAACGGTAGGCCGCGCCGTCCTCGCCCCAGAAGGCCTTGGCCCCAGCGCTGTCCAGGCCGGCGGGGTTGACGGCCCCGGCAGATTCGACGTCGGACTTGTCGGGATCGAAGTAAGCCGTGGCGTTCAGACGCACCACCGGCTTGCCGGCAATGGCGTACAGGTTCGCCTTGTCCTCGGACACGGTCATCTCGCCGGACACCGGATCCAGGCTCTGGTTGATCACCACGCGCTTGGCCACGCCGTGGTCGATGACGGTCTTGGTGATCTGGCCGCCGCCGTTCTTGATCAGACGGCTGTCGGACCAGCTCTGCTTCGGCAGAATGGCCTGCAGGCGGCTGGTCAGCTCGATCACGTCGTAGTAGTTGGACACGTAGGCCTTGAAGCCACGGTAGTGGATGTCGGTCCAACGGCCGGCGCCGGTGCAGCCCCAGGAGTGGTCGGTGCCGTAGTGAGCCAGGTCGTACTCGTCCTTCTCGGGCCACAGGTCCGAAGACTCGCCGTAGTAGGGGTCGGTGGCGTTGGTCACGCGGCACGAGTCGATGGAGTAGCCGAACAGGTCAACGTAGGCGTCGTCCTCTTCGGTCAGGTTCGCCGGCACGTTGTTCAGACGGAACTCTATATAGTAGATGTCCACGTTGTTGTCGGCCAGGCCGTCGATGATGTCGCTCGGCTTCAGGATGACGTCGGAGCCGTCGCCCATGCCGTCGCTGCCCAGCTTGCCGGAATCCACCAGGTCCTGCCACTCGAGCACCGAGGTGAAGCCGCTCACCTGCAGGGCGCCGCTGACCACGTTCACGGTCTGATGGCCTGCATCGCCCAGCGCCGGGTTGTAGGGCAGGTACTTCACCTTCACCGAGGCGATGTCGGCGTTCTGCAGGAAGCCGGCGGACAGGGTGATGTCGTTCACATGGAAGCCCAGGTTCTGCTTCAGGGCGCGGCCGGGCATGGACCCGTTGCTGAGGGTCTGCTTGTCCCAGCGCGGCTTCAGGTCGCCCAGGGTGAACAGGGCGCCGGAGCTCATGGGATAGTTGGACTTGTTGGTCACCCAGGCGCGGTAACCGGAGTTCTCCTCCAGGCGGTAGGCCACAGGCGCCTCGCCCTGGCCTTGCACGTTCAGCCCGATCTCGTCGTTGACAATGGAGTAGTTGTCCATCATCTCGCGAAGCTCCTGAGGCGTGGAGGGATACTGCCCCCAGTACTCCGAGGGGCTTGCCATCTCCTCTTCGTAGGTGGCCGACTTCACGTCCAGGGTGTCGTAGTTCACGTGGCGGATGGTGGAGCGCGTGATGGCGGAGGAGTTGGGGGCGGTGGCCCCTTCCTCGTAGCCGTAGGCGCCGATGTTGGTCTGCGGGCGGATGGGGGCGAACAGCGAGTTCAGCTTCACCGAGCTGGTCCAGCTGCGGGTCCAGTCCTCGATGGCCTGCTTGGTCTTGAACTTCGCGTCCAACTGGTTCACGTCGTGGTTGGTGGTACGGCCCCACAGCTCGATGTAGGCGCCCGTCTCCTGGGACAGCCAGTTGCTGTAGTGGGAGTAGTCAAACACCACCTGGGACACGTAGCCGTCGGTGGTGGTGCCGTCGTCGTTGGTGATGCGCCAGGCGGACCAGTCGATGGACACGTTGCCGTCGGCGTCCACTTCCACCACTTCGCGAACCTTGTTGCCTTCCTTGTCCAGCACGGCGGCCGCAGCCCAGGCCGGCTTCGTGGTCACCGGCTTGCTGGTGTCGATCTTGCCGTTGGCATCGATCTCGAACCCATAGAGCCACTCGAACAGGTCGGTGATGTCCAGGACGCGCTTCTGCGCATCGCCGTTGGTAACCAGCGGCGGGAATGCCGACTTGTCCAGGCCGGGCAAGTCGGACTGGTTGGCAATATCGATGGGGAAGTACTCGATGTAGGCGCGGCCCACGGTGCCGGCATGGCTGGACACACGATAGTCCTTACCGTTGGCGTCCTGCTTCACCGTATAACTGGTGGAATTGTCGCCGGCATTGGCCCCGGTCTTACTGTAGGTGGGGCTGATGTAGGTCTGGCGGGTAAAGTTCACCTGCTCAGTCTGGAAACCCACGATATGCCACGGCTGCGAACTCAAAGCAGAACCGGTCAGCCACGAGTCGGACCCCATGAGGTCGGTGCGCTCGTCCTGAATGAACTCCATGTTCACCGGGCCGACGGTCATGGTACCGCCCAGGCTCATGGCGTACTTCGTGTTGTTGTTCATGAATACACGGTAAGCCGAGTTGTAGTCGTAGTAGGCGTTCTGCGACGGAACCTTGTTGGAACTGTTGATGATGGTCTGGTCGTAACCCATGGAGGAGGCTGTGCGGATGCCGAAGACATTCTGCTTCTCGAAGCCCAGGTTGGGGTCGTAGGGCACCGTGGGCACCTTCTGGGTAGCATTCAGGTCGGCCAGGGCCTGCACGTCGGGCGAGCCGTTGGCCGGGTACGGAACCGCATCCACCACGCCTTCGGAATCAACGTAGTCGTTCCACTTGCGCTTGGCGAAGTTGGTGGAGAACACCGCACCTACGTGCATCTCGTCTTGGTTCACGCAGGTACCGTACAGGTCGATGAATGCGTCGTCTTCCTGGGTCAACCCCGCGCCGAAGTTCAGGAACTCCTGGTTGAAGCCCACCAGATACTTGGTGGTGCTACCGGCATTGGAGGACCACTGGGAGCAAGCAGCCAAGTCTACCACCAGATAAGGCTCGCCGTCGTCGCCCACAGCCACCTTGATGCCGGCTGCAGCCACCTGGGAGGCAACGCTGCCGGGGTCGGCCACGTAGGGATTCGGAAAGTCTTCCAGCTTCGGCTCGGGGACGCTGTAGCTGGGGTCCTGCTGCTTATTCATACGCCACTCGTAGAGCGCGTCCTCGTACTCCTCAACCCGGTAGTCCTCGTCCTTATCCCAGTAGATGGTCTCACCGCTGTAGCTTACCAGGGCCGCGCGGAACAGGTAACCGGGCACCGTGAGGGTCTTCACGGTGTAGTCGCTCTTCAGCTGCGTGCTGTTGGCCGGGTCCTTCACCGGGTTGCCGTTCGCGTCCAGCTGCACGTCGTAGTACTTGAGCACCAGGTTGTCCACCTTGCCGCCCTTGACCACCTTCTCCTCAAGCGGGTTGCCGGCGTCGTCGGTGGCCTGAACCATCTTCACCGAACCGTCGGGGTTCAGCACCAGGTTGCCGTTCTCGTCCACCTGCTCCACCATGACCGGCTCCATGGTGTACTGCCACAGCGCCGGGCTCATGATGATATGGCTGGCGTCGAAGTCGGTGCGGCCGTCCTTCTGGAAGGGAACCAGCTTGTCCTTGGTGGGGATGGCGATGTTCTCCTTGTCGGCGCTGGACTCGCTGTCCTGCTCCGCCTTGGACAGCAGCTGCTGGCCCACCATGATCACGGCCTTGCCCACCTCGTACTCCGTGGGGTTGGACACCACAGTGCGCCAGCCGGTGCCCGGGTCGCCGATGTAGCCCTCGAACAGCTTGTCAGTGCCGTCGTCGTTCTTCTCGATCAGCGGACGGCCGGAGGGATCGGTCTTGATGGTGCCATCATCTTCGCGCTCGTATTCCCAGTTGCCGGTGAGGGCGGTGGGATCGCCGTAGTACTCGCTCTCGCGCATGCCGGTGGTGGTCACCTGCAGGGCGTAGGGGGCCTTGCGGGAAGTGAAGCTAGCCGTGGCCTTGGCCGTGGCGTTGCGGGAGCGGTGCTCGGCGCCGTACTTCTCGTAGTTCGTGGTGAAGGTGCCGGTCAGCTCCATGGTGTCCACTTCGTGGGGCGTACCCTGCACTTCCACGTACATGCGATCGGAAGAGGAAATCTCCTGGCGTCCCACAAACTCGTCGAAGTTGATGGTCATATTGATGAAGTAACCCTTCAGCCAGTCCTGGGGCACCAGGGTCACGCCGTTGGGATAGCTGGTCACGGTGCCATCGTCGTTGGTATGAGTGACCGTTTCGGCACGCTTGGTCAGCAGCTCTTTCAGGGCGTCGCCGCTATAGACGGCGGTACGGCGCTCGAAGGCCGGCTTCAGCGGATCGGTGGAGGTGTTCAGGCTGTAGACGATTTCTATGCTGGAAATCTTGGAGTTGTCCAGCAGGTCCTGGGAGATGCCCACCTTGTCCACCTCGAAGCCCTCGCTCTCGGCGGCGCCGTACATGTTGGACAGCGAGAAGGAGGCGGGCTCCATCTTCGAGTAGTTGGTGTTGTTCAGCTGGAAGCGCCAGCCCGCGCCGGAGCGCTCCATGATGGGCTGACGACGCGCATCGGTTGAGCTGATGGCGAAGCGATCGCCGTACAACGACGTAGCCATGGCGATGGCCGTGGCAGTAACGGTGGGGGTAGGCTTGATAGCACGGTTGAAGCCGGCGATGGAGGCTTCGGAGTACTCGGAGTTAGTCATGTAGTGCTCGGTCACGCTGTTCCACGTACGGGTACCAGACACGAGAGTGGCCGTGTTGCGGTAATCGGCCAGGGGCAGCGTCATGGAGCCGTTCACGCGCACCGTCACCGGCAGCTCGGCGCCCTCGTCCAAGGGGCTCTTCATGACGATGCGAATGTTGCCGTTGAAGCGGTAGGAGGCGTCGTTCTCTTCGTCGCCGCTGTTCTGCACGATGCCCGGCACGGGGCTGATGCCGCGCTGTTCCAGCTGGTAAGCGATGGACGGCGTACCGATGATGCCGTTCTCGTCGACGCCGTCCTTGGTGGTGCCGCCCATGCGGTAGGTATGGGTGTACACGTCGTGGTAGATCTTGTTGCCGTCCTTGTCCACGGCGTCTTCCATGACGGGAGTAAGGCCGTCTTCCTCGTACACGAGAGAGCCGTTCTCGTCCTTCTTCTGGACGCGGACCACCTCGCTCACCGGACCGGTCATGCCCACGTAGGAGGGAACTCCCGCGTTCACCCAGTAGTAGGTATCCTCGGGCTCCTCGCCGTCCTCGCCGTCGCCTTCCTGCTGACCGGGCTGAGTCACCTGGAACTGCATGATGTTGCCGGTCTTCTGGTTGCCGTCCTTCAGGTCATCCGTGAAGTCTTCCTGGCGCACGTCGAACCACTCTCTCAGAGCGGTTTCGGCATCGCTGCTCTCGCTCTTCACCTCAAGCTCTATGTTGTACAAGTAGAAGTAGTTCGGCAATGTATCTTGAATCTCGGGGCCGGCCGTGTTGGAATCGGCGTTCTGACCGTACAGAGGCATGTTGCCGCGAGTTTTGATGTTCTGGATGACGTAGGTGACCGGGTAACCCACGTAAGAGAAGTTCGTGGAGCCCACCAGCAGACCTCCGTCGGTGCGAGGCACGGTCTGGCCGGTGGCGGTGGTCTGGTAGGTTTCCAGGGCCTGCTTCTCGGCCTCGGCCTCGGCCTTGGGGATGCCGAAGCGGCTGGCGAAGGGGCTGGTGTTATCGGACCAGGTGTAGTCCTTGCCCTTGCCCAGCTTACCGAAGCTGATGGTGGTCAGCGGGTCCAGCGTGACGTAGTAGCCCTCGCCCTCCGAACCGCTGGTCATGGTGATGTTGGTGGTGTACGGAATGGCGATGATGTAGCTGAAGTGGTCGCGGGCCACCTTGCCCAGCGGCGTGATCTCGCCGGTAATGGGATCGGTTTCGGGGATGAGGCGGTTCTCGGGGAACAGGCGGCCGCTCTTCGAGTTTGCGCCCAGGTAGCCGTAGTGACCGTCGGTAGCGTTGGTGAAGTTCTCGTCCTCCATCATGAAGTTGACCATACCGGACTGGCCGTTAGTCTGATAGGGGATGGACACCGTCTCGATGATGGGGTTGCCGTCAGCGTCCTTCTCGGACTCCACGATGGGCCATTTTGCGTCCTGCGTGGTGTCAATTTCCAGATGGTAGTCGCCGGTCGGCACGGTCTCGCCCGCGTCGTTTACCATGGTGTTGGCCACGAACTCCTTGGGGCGCATGTAGGAGCGGTGCATGATGGAGTCCAGGTTGCTGAACGTGCGCATGTCCAGCTCGGCGTAGTCCTTGTCCTGCCAGTCGGTGGTGTTGTAGATGAGCACGCCGCCCTGGTTGGGAACGCCCTGGTACTTCACCGAGGTGGTGCCGTCGGGGCCTGCGGGAGCACTGCCGCCGTCGTCGTAGTACTTGCCGTTGTGGATGGGGTCGGCGATGTTGTTGGGGTCGTGGTACCAGGCCTCCAGGTCTTTGGGGATGATGCCCTGGCTGTTGTTCTCTGCCGTGTTGAACACGTTCATGAAGTACTCCAGGAAGTCGATTTCCGACGTACCCGTGGAAATGTTCTTGGTGTCCACACGGTAGACCATGTAGTTGTAGCGGTCGTACATAACGTTGTTGGAAATCTTGGTGTAGGTGGATTCCCAACGCAGGTTGGTCTTAAGCACCTTGATCTCGCGGACCGAGCCGTTGTAGCCCACGCCCACCTTGGCATCCAGCACGTTGCCGCGGCCGCCGGCCGGGTAGTAGTACTTGCCGCCCTTGCTCATGATGTGGGCAGTACCGCCCACCTGCAGCGTACCGCCGGAGTTCTCGGGGATGTTGCCCAGCACCGACAGCGTGAAGTTCGGGTAGTGGGCGGTAAGGCCCTGGATGTCCATGCGCTCCAGGTAGCCGGTAGCGGTGCTGGAATCCAGGCGGCCGTGCCACACGAAGTGGATGGTGCCGGTAATGCCGTTCTTGAAGTTCAAGGTGGGCTGGCCGGCCTCGGCGGCGATCTTCTGCATCTCCGCGTCGTTGTAGCCGTTCTCGATGAGCGCATCCAGCGAAATCAGCTTGTTGTCCTTGTAGGACTGGTAATACACCGACCAGTTGCCGGTCAGCTGCTTGGCCGTGGTGCCGAAGTTGATGCCGTAGGCGGGGCACTTGCTCGGATTGAGCGCGGAGCCGTCTTCCGCATAGCCGCCGCTGTTGGAAACCCAGGTGTCGTAGTCGTAGGTGGATTCCAAGCCGCCCTGCTCGGTGGTGTACATGAAGGGGACGTTGAGCACAAGCGACGTGCTCATGGCCTTGTAGCCGTCGAAGTCCTTCTGGCTGTTGTAGTCGATGATCTTGCTTTCCTCATCGGTGGCCGTGGAGGTGTAATGGTCCGTGCCCTCCGCGTAGGCGATGGCCGAGGCGGCGTCGGGGAACCCGCCCGCACCAGGGACGAAGTTGCCGGAATTGTCGTAGCTGCCGTACCACGAATCACCGTACAGGCTGTAGCCGCCGAAGGAGCCCGACGTGCCCTCGGTACCGATCTGCAGCGTGAACTGAGGAGTCATGGCGTCGTTGATGAGAAAGGTATTGTTACCCAAGTCCGAGGTGTAGCCCGACGTGAACTGCAGGGACGGGTTGAAGTGGCGCTCGGTCAGGGTGGCGCCTGCCGTGCCGTTCGGAGCCATGGCATAAGTGCTGATGCCCGTCGAGCGAGCGAACAGCACGTTGCCGTAGGCCAACGATGCCTGCAGCGGGTCGACGCCGCCGAAGTCCACGGTGCCGTCGACGAGACTTTCCGCAGAGCTAATGCCCAGCTCGTCCACCAAATCCTGGCTGGCGTCCACTCCCTGCTGGCCCAGCACGCCGGCCCCCTGCTTGCTGGGGTCGATGCCGTCGGCGGGCTTGGAGCCCAGGATGTTCTGCACGATGTCGCCGTTGCCCTCGGGCAGCGTGGGCGCGGGGACGGTATCCTCGGGCTGGGTGGCGTCCGGGGTGTCGGCGTTGCTCGGATCGTCGATGCCGGGCTCGGGCGTTTCCGGCTCGGTGGTATCTCCGCCCTGCTCCGGCTCGTCACTGGGGTTGCTGTCGGAGGGCTCGTTCTCGGTCGCCTCCTGGAACGCCACGGTCTGGTCGGGCAGCGCCAGCGGGATCTGGAAGGTCTCCTCGTCGTAGTTGGCGCTGTTGGTGGGCGCGCGGCGGGCGGCGGCGATGCCGGCCACAGTTTGGGCGCGGTAGTTGTCGGCGGTCTCGGATGCTTCGGCGGCCTGGGACACGGCGCGGTCGCTTGCGGTCTGGGCGTCCACGGAGCTGAACAGCTTCGCCTTGCCGTTCACCGTCACCTGCATGGACAACACCGTTTCGGCAAACTTCACCGCATCGTCGTCGCTGGCCAGGCTGTTCCCGCTATAGGGGACGGCCACATAGAAGACGCGCTGGTTGCGGGCGCCTTCGGTATTGGTGGCGTCTTCGCTGTCGTCGCTCGCGTTCAGGGTGCGGGCAGATTCGGCCACGTCGTTGCCGTCAGCGTCCTTGGTAAGATCGATGGCTGCCTCGCCGATGCCGGGAGCGGTTTCGCTCGCCACCACCGGGGCACCGAAGGCTTCCAGGGCGCTCAGGTCGGCCGGATCGGCTTCGGCCAGCTGGGCACGCTGCTCCAGGGTAAGGGAGGTGACGTCCATCACGCGGATGTCCTGAGCGGTCAGGCCGCCCTCGTCCTTGAAGTTGGGCAGGTCGGCGAAGCGCAAGCCGTAGCCCTCTTCCACGAAAGAGCCCTGGGTGGGCGTCACGGTAACCAGGAAGGCGGCGAACCCGGCCTGAGCAGCCAGGCTCGTGCGGTTCATGATGGGGGTGCCCACGGGAGTCACGGAGGCTTCTGCCTGGATGTCGTCGATGGCGTTCTCCAGCCACACGCGGGCGACGTCTTCCTCTTCCAGCTGGTAGGCCACGGCGTCGGCCACCTTGTCGTCCTTGTCGCGACCGGAGGTGAGGCTGCACACCGTGTAACCTGCGGTGATGGCCAGCGGATGGTACGCCGGGATGTTGCCCTGCAGGCCCGCCTGCAGCTGCGGCAGCTCGGCATCGGCGGCAAGGCGGCCGCGGGTTTCCTTCACAGTTACGCCGTGCTCGTCCTGGGCGCCTTCATAGCGGAACACGATGGTGCCGGAAAGACCTGCCTGCAAATCGCCCTTGGTGCGCTTCTGGTACTTGCCGTCGTGCTCGGTCCACACGGTCCAACCTGCGGGGATGTCGCTTGCGGACAGCGTGGCGCGCATGCCCTGGATCGACTCGTCCACGTCGGCGGTCTCAAGCTTCCACTCTTCCTCGGACAGCGTCTCCACCAGGTTGCCTTCGGCGTCGACGTACAGGAAGGGAGCGGTGAAGGTAAGGGCCACCACGTCGGTGGACTCCATGCCGCCCAGGTAGCCGCCGTCCAGCAGCTGCGCCGACAGGTTGCCGAAGTCAGCGTTCACGTTCACGCTGGTGATGGGCAGGCGGTAGTCGGTGTCGTTGGCTACGGCGCGCTCGGCAGCATCGTAGCGGTCGTCGGCGTCCTGGGCCACCAGCTTGCCGTTGGCGTCGGTGGCAGCCACGTGGAAGCTGCCATCGCTGGCCAGCAGGGCGCCGGAGGTGCGCAGGTTCAGCTGCAGGGCGTCGGCAAGGGCCTCGGCCAGGTCGTCCTCAGAGGTGTTGGCCAGGTTCTTCAGCTTGGCCTCGGCCTCGGGGGCGTCCTTGGCCAGCTCGTCGGAGATCTTGGGGAGCACCTCGTCGGCCTCCACCAGGTTCTCCGGCAGGTAGGCGGCCAGGGCGTCGGCGCGGGGGTCGGTGGGCTCGTCCTCGGCCGGGTCGTCGGCCTCCGGGTCCTCCGTGTCCGCCTCGTCGCCCGGATCGGCGCCGTCAGGGTCGTCGGTCGCAGCCGGGTCGTCGGTTTCATCAGGGTTTTCGCCATTTTCGGGGGTGGTGTCGTCGGTGTCGGCGTTGGCGTCGGCGTCGTTCTGGTTGTCACCTTGCTCGTCATCCTGCGAGGCGGACGGAGCAGGCACGTTGGCGTTCGGGCCCAGGATCATCTCGCGGGCCTCGGCGATGGAGACCTCGTTCCAGGTCATCAGGCACAGCGAGAAGGCCAGGGCCACGCAGACGAACTTCTGCAGCAGCGAGGTGCGATCGGCCAGGGTCTTGCCGGTGTAAGCCACGGCCTGCTGCTGGCCCACCAGGTTCTTCAGCGCCTCGTCGTCGATCACTGCGGGGCGGTTGGCCTCAACGGCCGCCTCGGGAGCCTTGGGAGCCTCGTCGCAAAGCGACTCCTTCGTGCTGGCGGCAGCCGGGACAGCGTCGTCCGAAAAGGCTGCAACGCTGTTGGCCTCGTCGTCGGCGCCTACCACGGCGCTCGTAGCAACAGCTTCGGCTTCGTCGGACGGCTCGTCCAAAGCGGCCCCATCGGGCGCAGCCGCGCGCTCGCGCATATAAAAAATAGGGGCAACCTCGTCATCGCAACCAAAATCGCTGGTCAGGTCAGCGTTTTCGGCATCATTTTCAGCATCGTCATTGACGGCCGGAGCGGAGGCCGTAGAAACCACGAATGCCGAGCGGTTAGGCTCGGCTTCAGCAGTGCAGGATATGTTGGCGCAGGCTTCGGTTTCGGGTACCCCGATTCGCAGATCCTCGAGCTCCGCGACTTCAACCGATACGCGGTTTGCAGCTTCTTCGGATGCGGCAGCTGCTGCCTCACCCGCAGAAAGCTGCACCTCTTTCTGCTTCTTCCGTTTCCTGAGCCAACCAAGGTCCATGTTTCGCAACCTCACGTCTCTCGCCGTCCCCGCCTCTGCCAGCCCGCTCCGGCGGCAGCGCTTCAACGACTTTTGCCTGACTTTTCCAGTGCGGCTATTCGGACAGAGCACCGAAAGCAGCACTAAAACCCCTCCTTACGTAAGCCAAACCATTGTAACCATACCGATACCTGATATCAACCTATTTGGCACCTTTTATTCACTCTTTTTCGCCATGCGTATAGGCTGTTTGTTTAGGTGTTTTGTCAACTTGAGGCTCCAGATTTCCCCGCTTTTCAGGTTATGGTTTTCCACGTTGCAAACTCATGGTTCACAATCACGTTCAGCACATGCTTTCAGCCCGTACCGAAGCTCCTGCATTCCCAAACCCTACAGCAGCAGTAGACATTTGCATCCGCCAAGCCGCAGCATTCGCACCCCCTCGCCTAGCCGCGCCTTTCGGACACATGGAGGCGCAACCGGTTCCGCGCGGGGCAATGTGCACTTGCCGAATAAAGCGGCTTCGTCTATAGTGCTTCGTTACGCGCTAGCGCTTCTTCGCGCGCCCGGGTGGCGGAATGGCAGACGCGTCGGTCTCAAAAACCGATACCGCAAGGTGTGTGGGTTCGAGTCCCACTCCGGGTACCATCGAAATTAGGCTCCCTTCGGGGAGCTTCTTCTTTTTCAGCACCCCCAGCCACGGGACACCCGGCCTCCTGCCCGACGTCTCCCCGCCGACTGCAGCTCGCCCGGCACCGTCATGCCATCATCCCCGTCCCCCCGACATGCGCACGACATGCCATCACCCCCGTCGCCGCGGCACCCGGCGTCTCCCCGCCGACTGCAGCTCGCCCGGCACCGTCATGCCATCATCCCCGTCCCCCTGACATAGGCTAAATATGAGTATTCGAATCGAAATAGATGCACCAGCCCGAAACTACGGCTTGATTTGTTGCGCAACATACTACAATGCACACGTACGCTCTCATCCAGCTAAGCCCGCGCGACGCAGGAATGCGCCACGAGAGCCCAATCAGCCCGCAGGCGGAACGCGCCTGGCCGGCACTGACCTGTTGGACTAACGCAAAGCGAAGGACCCTGCCATGACAGCCAACTCGCAGGCGAAGCTGAAGCTCCTACGCATCATGCAGATGCTGCAAGACGAAACCGACGCCACCCAGGGCCTCTCCATGAGCGACATCATCCAGCGCCTGAACGAGCAGGGGATCCAGGCAGAGCGCAAAAGCGTCTACCGCGACCTTGACCTTCTGCGGCAGTTCGGACTGGACGTGAGAACCTTCCAGCGCAACCCCGTGCAGTACGCCATCGTGAAGCGCAGCTTCTCGCTACCCGAGCTGAAGATCCTGGTAGACACCGTACAGGCCTGCCCGTTCGTCACGCAGCGCCAGGCCGACGCGCTCGTGCGCACCATCCGCGAGATGGCCTCCCCGTCGCAGCGCAGCCAACTTACGCGGCCGGTGCACGTAAGCAACCGCGTGCGCCAGAAAAGCGAGAGCGTGCTGGGCAACGTCGACCTTGCGCATAGGGCGCTCGCCGCGAAAAGCCAGGTGACGTTCGACTACGCAGCCCCGTCGCCCGAAGGCGGGGCGGAAACCGCAGGTGAGTCGACGTCTCACACCCACACGCCCGTGGCCATCGCATACGCCGAGGGAACCTACCACCTCGCCTGCTGGAACGAAGCCGATGAGCGCTTCGACACCTTCCGCATGGACCGCATGGAGAATCTCGAAATATCCGAGCGGCCCGCCGTGCGCAGCGACGCTATCCGCAGCTTCTCCTTCGACAGCTAAGCGACGAACTCCCCCTCCTGGATGACCAACGTGTCGTCCAGATACAGCGTGGGCTTCAGGATGATGCCGTCGTAGTGGCAGTCCGCATGGGTTACCCCGCCGAACGAGGCGTTGGTGCCGAAGGCCAGGTGCACGGTGCCGTAGAGCTTCTCGTCCTCAAGGATGATGCCGGAAAGCTTCGCCTGCTCGTTGGTGCCGATGCCCAGCTCGGCGATGGTTCCGTTCTCCGGCTTTGCGAACAGCACCTGCAAGCGCTCGGCGTAGGGGCCCAGGTTGTCGCCGCCTTCGACGGACATCAGCCGACCTGCCTCGACCGTGAGCGTAAGCGGGCAGCCCGGCGTGAGCGCGCCGATGCCCACCATGGAGCCGTCTACCACCATGGTACCATGCGCGCCGTCCTCAACAGGGGCGATGTAAGCTTCTCCGGAAGGGAAGTTGCCCGAAGCGCCCGGGGTCCGATACACCCCGGGGCTGGCCACGCCCGGGCGCCCGGCCAGCGAGAGCACCATCTCATGGCCGTCCTTCAGGATACGCGCCGTACTCGCTTCCGTCAGCATGGCCGTCACCGCCGCCGTTCGCGCCTCCACCTGGGAGTAGTCAGCGCAGGACGCTCCCTCGCGCAGCATGTCCATGGTCACGCCGGGCATGGTGACCACCCGCGTTCCCTGGGCCACGGCGTTGATGCGGGCCTGCGTATGGGTGATGGACTTGCTGGTGGGACACAGGGCCACGTCGGCCGCAGCCATGGCGACAGCCACCACGGCCGGAGGCTCCTGGCCGGCCACCTTGCCTTCGGGCATGATGATCAGCTGCACGTCGTGGCCCATGTCTTCCGCCGCATCGTAGAACAGCTTGCCCACTTCCCGCGTGATGTCGTCGGCCACCACTAGCAGCGATTCCTCCGGCTTAAGCGCCAGATTCACCGCAATAATCTGCCGCGCCCGCGCCAGCAATCCCTGATCCATTGTCTCGTCCTCCTCCGCAGCGCCGCCAGACGGCGCCTTCCTGTGTTGCTTTCCGCATGATCGCCCGCGCGCACCGCAGCGCCTCGTGCGCCCCATGCGCCTTGCGGTCGAAGCCCTTCCCTACGCGTTGGGATTCTCCGCCGGAAGGGCGCCCATGCCCTGCAGCACGGTGAACTCGCCGTAGCGCTTGTGGAACAGGGCCAGCTCGTCTTCATCGTAGAAACGGCAGTCGCCGGCGCCGAAGGCCTTCGCCGCCTCGATCATGAACGTGCCCGCCTCGGCAACGTCGGACAGATGAGTAGCGCCCGTCGCGCAACCGGGAACAGCCGTTTCGGTGGTGATGGCCACTCCTACCACCGGCGCATAGGTGGCCGTGGCCGGCTGCAGGATGGAGTTCAGATGGTAGAGCCCGTTGCCGTAGGGCGTAATGTCGAACTGCGACAACGGGAACGCGCGGGCGGGGCGGCCGGTGGCGATCTCCATGAGAGTGACCAGGTCGTCGGCCACAGGCAAGATGCAGCCGTCCTTCACCGTGGGCGAGATCATGAAGCCGCGATGGTTCATGATGCGGTTGCCCTTGGTGGTGTCTACGGACAGGATGGCGTCCAGGGGCCACTGGCCTGCGGCGCCGGAGGACCCCTGCGAAGCCACGGCGCTTCCGGCCACTTCCTCGCGGTTCACTTCCGCCATGGAAACCGGCGAGCCCATGAACGGCACAGGCTTATGCGGCGCGGTGGGCGCATGAGGGCACACGTGGGTGGACACGAACACGTCGCCGGGGAGCACGTCGCCCTTGGCATGCATGTCGATAAGCTTCGCCGCGCAAGCCAGAGCACACAGGGCCCCGTCGCCGTCGGACACGAAGCCGATGCGCTCGGGCCGCGCACCCAGACCGCCCAAACGGCCCAACAGCCCCATAGTGGGCGCGCTGCCGCCAGACGCACGTCCGCAAGAACCTGGGATGCGCACGCGGACCATGTCCGTGGAGCCCTTCTCGCCGGTAAGCGTGTAGGTTTCCGCATCGCAGGCGGGGTCGATGGTGCGGAGATAGTCGACGACGGCCTGGCCGCTAGCCGCGGGGCTGTCCAGAATATCGAACAGGTCGAGCAACTGGCGATAGATCATGGGACTGTCCTTTCCGTTTCGCCTCATGGCCGCAATCAGGTTGGGCGGCGGCGCAGCGGCTGCGTTGGGCTGCTAAGGCGTCGGTCGCATCGGGTCTCGGCTGCGTTGGGCATCGGCTGCGCTGGGCCGCCGGAGTCTTGGTCGCGCTGGGCTGCCGAAATGGCCTGGCTCCCGTGCAACGCGCCAGCAGCGCATCACACTGGAGCCATGCCATGCGAATGCCGCTTTCCAGCCTGCAGCTTTTTCGAGTGCCATTATGACGCTTTCGCCCAGCATGAGAAAAGCCGCCGGCCCAAAAGCGACAAATCGGCACGGTGTTAGGGGCGCCCGGTGCAGACAGCGTCCGGCGACTCGAGCTGGCCGTTGCAGCCGACGGCGAACAGCAGCCAGGGCGGCCGAACCAACCAGGGCGACCGATGGCGACCGGCAGGCCCGATGGGCCACCACGACCGACGCCCCCGCGAGGCCCGACAGCCCAATGCAGTCGATGCAGCCCGCGAAACCCGACAGCCCAGCGCGGTCGACGCTGCGTGAGGCCCGACAGCGCAACGCAGCCGATGCCCCCACGCGAAGCCCGACAGCCCAGCGCAGCCGATGCGGCGTGAGCCGCTCGATGTAACGGATGACGGTTGTGGCAAAAAACACTGTAACGAATGACGGTTATGTACGATTTTTTGTAACGGAAGACGTTTATGGCAAGACTCGGCTGCCATAAACGTCTTCCGTTACATCAAGCGCAAGCGCATCGACCCTCAACCGCAAAGCGCGGCTTGCAACCGCATGCCGCATCGTCTGCGCCTCAGCGAATGCGATCGCAGCAGGTCGCCGCTAGAGGATGCGGGTCAGACCGCAGCGCCCGCGATTAACGCGCTGCATGATGCGCGGCCGGCGCGAACCGCAGGGCTTGCAGCTAGGCAGCGTGCGCCGCTCGGGGCAGGGGCCAACTGCAGCACCCGCAGCTGGGCGAATCGTAACGTCCGCTGTTGCAAGCACAGTGACCGCGCTGTCCGCTTGAACCGACCGCCGCAGCTGGGCAAGTTGCAACGTCCGCTGCCGCAGCCAGCAGCGACCCTACGCCATGCCAAGGGCTATGGCCTGCTCGTTCAATGCGACGAACTGCGGCTTCACCAACTGGGCCATGGCTCCGACAAGCTCTTCCGCGGTAAAGGGGAGCGCCCCTATGCTGGCCGCACGTCCCAGCAGCACCATGTTGAGCGCCTTGCGCGTGCCCAATTGCTGGCAGAGCGTCTTGTCGTCGACCACGGCGAGCCGGGACGAACGCGCCGACCGTCCATGATCGCCCAATCGGGTTGCGCCGTCCGAGGCGCTTGCGCCAACCGAGCACGCCGCGGCAGCCAGGCAAGGCGCGTCAACCGAGCCGTCCTCGCCCAAGCGTGCGCGCAAGCAATCCAGCGCATCCTGGGCGCGGTAGGGGTGCTTCGACAAGGCAGCGGACACCGGCTGAATCGCCGTGCAGGCCGTAACCACCCTGCCGTCGGGCGCCAGGTACGGAAACACGCGCACCGCCTCGGCCAGCTCGAACGCGATGATGGCGTCAGCACTCCCTTTCGCCACCAGAGGCCCGTGAACCGCCTCGCCCTGAGTGCCCATGCGCACATGGGACACCACGCTGCCGCCGCGCTGGGCCATACCGATAGTCTCGGCCGTACGCACCTGCCATCCCTTCCGCAGCGCAGCCTGGGCCAACACCTTCGCAGCCAGCACGGTGCCTTGGCCACCAACGCCGGTGAGCAGGACCTCTAGCATGGGGCACCGCCTTTCGTCGATGCGGAGGCCTCGGAGCGATCCGCCGCCGCAAGGGCCTGCGCCTGCCCGAGCGCCGCGCTGTTGCGCCCAGAAGCCGACGGCGCGTCAAACGGACCGTCCGCATCCGATGCGGAACGCGGCACCTGGCCCTGCAGCTCAAAGAGCGCTGCCCCGGTCACGGCGGCGTCGGCGAGGCGGGTCGCCGGCCCCAGCGCATCCGCAGGGCACAGCGATACGCAGAGCCCGCAGCCCGTGCACAGCGACTCGTCCACGATCGCCTGCCCGCGCTTGCCGCTGCGCGCTCCTGCGATTTCCGAATCGAACCCGATGGCTGGACATCCGATAGACGTGATGCAGCGCTTGCAGCCGGTGCAGCGCTCGGCGTCGACCGCAAGCGGATTGCCCGCAGGCGCCAGCTGGATGCAGGGTGAAACGAACAGGACGGCGGACGGCCCGGGAAACTCCAGCGCTTCCCGTGCCGCCGCCACGGCCTCGTCCAGCTGCAGCGGGTTCGCTTCCACGATGCAGGACACGCCAATAGCTTCCAGCACCCGCCGAATCTGGACGGGGTCGTGGCGCTGGCCCGTAAGCGTGACGCCGGTGCCCGGGTGAGGCTGGCTTCCGGTCATAGCCGTAGTAGCGTTGTCCAGCACCACCAGCGTGATGTCGTGATTGTTGTACACGGCGTTCACCATGCCGGGCAAACCACTGGCGAAGAACGTGGAGTCGCCCACGAACGCAACAGCTTTCTTCTGCGGCTCAGCCACGGCGAAGCCCTGGGCCATGGTGATGCCGGCCCCCATGCACAGGCACGTGTCCACCGCGTCCAGAGGCTGGGCGTTTCCCAGGGTGTAGCAGCCGATGTCGCCGCAGAGCACAGCATCGCGCTTGCCCAAGGCCCGTTTCACCGCGAAGAAACTGCCCCGGTGCGGACATCCGGCGCACAGCACCGGCGGACGCACGGGCGGGTCGAACCCGCACGCACCATCGCCGGCCTTCAGGAGGGCCGTCTGAGCGCAAGCCCGAGAGCTACCGACCTCGGCGACTTCGATTGCCGGCGTAGAGGGCAGCCCGCTTTCGGCCGAATCAGCCGCTTCGGCCCGGCCATCCCCGCTTCGGTCGACAGGGCCGTCCTGCAACGGAGTCGCATCCTCCCCCGCGCCCCCCGCGCTCAGAAAGCGCGCAAGTCGTTCGGCGATGTCGTTTACATCGTTCTCGCCGCGGTCGCGGGCATGGCCGGTCAGCCGCCCGCACACGGCAACCGGGCAGCCGGTCTGCCCGACCCGCACAAGCAGCGCGTCTTCCAGCACGTGGTCGAGCTCTTCCAGCACCAGCACCTGGTCAAGTCCCTCAAGGAACTTGTCGGCCAGCGCGCTGGGGAACGGGTAGGGCGTGCCCACTTGCCAGAAGCGGTAAGGCGACAGCTGCCTGCCCGCGCGCGCCGCCTGCTGCTCCAGCATGCGCAGCGCCTCCCGAGCATAGGCCGCCGACACGCCGCCGGCAACGATGCCCGTCCGCGGACGCAGCGAACCATCCGCTTCGGTCGTGCCGAGCGCCGCTGATATGTCATCATCCCCGTCCCCTGACAGAGCCCATGGCCCGTCTTCCATGGGGTTGAAAGCCATCAGCTCCGGATCAGTGGCGAACAGCTCGGCTATCTGGCGCAGGCGCTCGTTGATCTCGCCGTGGGCCTGAAACGCGCGCTTCGGGAAAATGACCCAGCGTGGGTCTTTCTGGAAACCTTCCGGGGGAACCGGCAGCGCTCGGGTGGTTTCCTCTACGTCGAAGAACGTAGAAGCATGGCAAACACGCGTGGTGGGGCGCACGATCACCGGCGTGCCGAAGCGCTCGGATAGCTCGAAGGCGGCCTGCATCATGGAAAAGCCCTGCTCGGGCGTGGCGGGGTCGAGCACGGGAACTTTTGCGAAGGCGGCGAACCGACGGGTGTCCTGCTCGGTCTGGGACGAGATGGGGCCTGGATCGTCGGCCACGAACAGCACCATGCCGCCCTTCACTCCCACGTAGTTCAGGCTCATGAGCGCATCGCTTGCCACGTTCAGCCCCACCTGTTTGCAGGTAAAGAGCGTACGCGCACCGGCGTAGGAGGCGCCGGCCAACAGCTCCAGCGCACATTTCTCGTTCGTGGACCATTCCACATACACGTCCTCGGCCTTCCCCGCGGCGCGCAGCTTCGCGACGGTTTCGATCACCTCGGAAGACGGCGTCCCCGGGTAACCGGCCACCACGGCCACGCCCGCCTGCAGCGCGCTTTGGGCGAAGGCCTCGTTGCCCATCAGCAGTTTCTTCGTCATCATTTCTCTCGCTTCTGCCCTAGCAATCCGCCAGCGCGGCGCTTGCGCCACCACGGCGGCCCGTCGACAGCATGGGCTGCGGGAATGACGGGCGCCGCACAGCGAACACGCGCCCTAGGCCTCGGCCATGGCCGCCTTGAAATCGACGATCTTCTGGCGCGCCTCGTCGCAGCCGGTTCCCAGCATCTGCACCGCCAGAATGGCCGCGTTCTTCGCGCCGTTGATGGCCACGCACGCAACCGGCACGCCGCTGGGCATCTGCACCATGGACAGCAGCGAATCCAAGCCGCCCAAATCGCTCGTCTTCATGGGCACCGCAATAACCGGGCACGGCGTGTACGCAGCCACCACGCCGCCCAGGTGCGCAGCCTTGCCCGCCGCCGCCACGATGACGCGGATACCGCGACCAGCCGCCGTGGAGGCCCACTCGTGCACCTGCGCCGGCTTGCGGTGAGCGCTGGCGACCACCACCTCGTAGGGAACGCCGAACTCGTCGAGCTGAGCCATGCAGGGCTCCATCGCCGCCATATCGGACTGCGACCCCATGATGATGCCGACAACCGGTGTGCTCTCGCAAGCCATAGCAATTCCTTTCCGCAGGGTTGTTCGATGCTGCCGACCAGTGTAGCGCTCCCGCCGTCACCAGGCGACGAGCCGGGATGTTTCACGTGAAACATCCCGGGAGAAGGCAGCGTGCTCCTGCCTTTGCCTACGGGTTGCAGCGCTTGCAGGGGACCATGCCGGCGCTCACGGCTTCGTCGCGCGAATAGAAGTACACGCGGTTATGCTCGGCCGGAAGCGACGAGCAGCTGGGCAGGTGGAACTTCTTCGAGTTCTTGTTGCCGATGTAACTCCCCGCGGCGCTGTTGGAGTCGCCGGAGCCTTCGTCGACGGCAGCACTGGCGCCGTTACCGCCCGACGAACCGCCCGCAGCACCCAAGCCCCCTCCTGGGCCCGCAACTAGCGTGTCGACTTCGGCGTTGCGCGCAACGGACATGGTGACCGCAGTGCCATCGCTTTCCGCCACGATGTCTCCCTGCATGTCGGTGCGGTAAACCGCGGTGCCGCAATCCCGCAAGCGAGAAAGGGCGTCGTCGGTGGGATGACCGTAAGAGTTGTCGTTGCTGCAGCTGATCACCGCGTTCTTCGGCAGAGCAGCACGCAAAAAAGCGTAGCAGCTTGAGCCTGCAGACCCATGATGGGCCACCTTCAGCACGTCGCAACCGTCCAAGAAGGTTGCTGCCCCCTTTTCCTCGTTGGAATCGGCGTCGCCCGCGAACACGAACACCGTCTGGCCGTAAGTAATCTTCAGCATAATGGAGTCATTATTCGCATCGCCATCGTCAGTGCGGGTCACGGGGCCGATGACCTGCACAAGCGCGCTACCCAATTCCCACGAATCTCCCACTTCGGGCACTTCCAGCGAAACGCCTTGGCTGCTCAGGCGGTCGGCCATGGCGTTGAACGAGCGTTGCTCGGCCTGGGTCGCCGAGCAGAACGCCCGACCCGCCGTGGCAACCTCCAAAGCGCCGGCTATGCCCCCGGTGTGGTCGGTATCGGGATGGGTTGCCACCACGTAATCCAAATAGGAGATGCCTTCGCGGCTAAGCGCCGAGTACAGCAAGCTGGAAGCGCTAGGCGGGCCGCCG
The DNA here is from genome assembly GCA_910575165.1 of Eggerthellaceae bacterium. Taxonomy (GTDB): domain Bacteria; phylum Actinomycetota; class Coriobacteriia; order Coriobacteriales; family Eggerthellaceae; genus Xiamenia; species Xiamenia aquisgranensis. The sequence continues at coordinate 18,853 of CAJTDS010000001.1, read as the reverse complement.
TCGATCAGCAGGTAGGCCCCATCGCACTGCACTAGGGCCGCATCCCCCTGGCCAACGTCGAAGTAGGTAACGGAGAAGGTGGAGCCATCGGGAACCTCCGGCGCTGCCGCAGCCTGGTCCGACCCTCCTGCGGCACTGGACGTGTCAGCGTCGCCCTTAAAAGATTCCGCCTTGCTGGCAGAATCGCCCGGCCGCGCAACGTTCCCGTTGGTGTCAGCAACACCGTTCTTTTCAGCAATCGACAGCGACCCCTCCGGGCTAGACGCGTTCGAGTTCGCCTTCCCCGCGCCCTCCCCCGCCGAATCCGCCACCCCTTGAGCCTGCGCCACCGTGGAAGTCCCGCCGTTATCAGCTTTCTCCCCAGCCTGCGAACCAGAGCAAGCGCACAGCGTAACCGCCAACACCGCCAACGTCATAAAGGTAAGAGCCGAAACTCCCGCCCGCCTCAAACCAACCAAGCAATGCCGCGACCAACCCATATCGCACCCCGAATCCGCCCTTCGGGAAGCATGATCCTTCCCTCGTTTTGGCTCATAATACCCCATGGCCCTGCAGCAACTCAACACCCGCACAGGACGGTTTCCCTGGCAGAAGCAATGGCCGGCAAGCCAAAAGTCCACGCGTACTTTCCGCAATGCAGGGGTGAACAACAGCAGCAATTGGAAAGCTGACGGCAACATGAAAAGGTATTGCTGCGAACGGGGAACGTCCAGTCTTTCTCGGACCCTTATCCTCCATGCCGCTCGCGCCCGCCGCGCCCGTGGCCGCCACCCAGTCCCTGACCGTGATGGTTGCCGGCAGCCTGGTCGGCAGCTGCCTCCCCCTCCTCGCTACTTCCGGCCGGCGACTCCTCGTCTGCCGTCTCCGTCATCTCGTAGGCGGCAATGCGGTCTCGTAGCTCGCGCATGGACAGGGCGGCGCAATCTTCCATAGTGAGACTGGAATCCAAAGCTAGAAGCTCCCGGGCAGCCTGATAGCGAGCAACACCCATGCCGTGGCTATGGGCTTCGTGACGATCCTCGTCGCTCGCATGGCTGCACGTGCCGTGGCAGGGCATTTCCTCGATGAAACGGTCGCCCTGGATGCACAGATGCTGGGTTTGCGCCTCGTTGTCGGAGCTGATCGTTATCTCCATGACGGCGGCCGATTCCACAGAGGCGCGAAACGCTTCGCTTTTGCCCAGCAGCTCCAAAGCCTCGTCAAAGGACCTGTAGAGCAGCGGCGCTTGCTGAAGCACCGCCTCGCCGTCCTCGTTGATGCCACGAACCTCCACCACTATGTCGAACCGGTTAACCCCCAGTTCGATGGACGGATTTACGTCTATGCCCACATAGGCGGTTGGCTCGAAGTAGAGCTTGCACCCCACACCCAGCACGCCCACAAGAGCCAGCGCAACGCACGCCGCCGCCAGCCCCACGCGCCATGTCCGACCGCAGGAGCGAATGACCCGGAAATCCTTGCTGGAAGCTGGTTCCACGCTCCGCGACGCCTCTTCCTGCGTCCGCAGCTGCTCGATACGCTGAAGAGTTGCGTCAATGGCGGCTCGAGGGGCGTGAAGCTGCTCGAAGGCCTGCCTCACCTGCTGTTCGCTGAAGCTCATGACAGTACCTCCCTCAGCTGCTGCTTGCCCCGGGCAATCCACGAGTACACCGTGTTCACCGGCGCGGCAACTACTTCCGCAATCTCCGGAGCCGTATACCCTTCGCACAGCGAGAGGTACAACGGCGTGCGCGGCGGATCGTCGAGAGAGCGCAGGGCCTCAGCCACCTCGAACAGCACGGACCCTGGCTGCACCACGCCGTCGGATGAGACCAGTTCGACTGTCGCAACCGTTTCATCCAAAGACACGTCCGAGCGCGACCGGGCGCGAAGCATGTCTTTGCACTGATTTATAGCCACGCGAAGCAACCAGGCCTTGCGATGCTCGTCATCCGCAAACATCGTGCCGTCAGCCTGGGCATACTTGATGAATGTCTCCTGAAACGCATCCTGAACGTCGGCTTGGGAGGCGCAATGCAAGGCACAGGCGCGCCATACCGCATCGGCATGCGCCGTCATGGCCCTTTCGATGTCCTTCGCCGACCTCATATTCCCCTCAACGCCACTCGCCGCTTGTGACGGCCTCTCTAAACCCGCTACCAGCAGGAACGCCCTGGTCGTCTAGCCGGTTCTTCTCCCAGCCCCTACGACCGCCTCTTACCAGCAGCGGCCATGATTGCCGCCGTGGCCGTGGCCTGCACCCCGGCCGTTACCGACGCTGGCACCAGAACCATGGCCGTGGCCACCGCCTAGGCAAGCATCCTCTTCCCAACGGTCACAAACGCCATCGTTGTCAGCGTCCGCATAGCCACTGCCGCAGCCATAGTCGCCCTGGCCATTGCCGCACCAGTGCTCCGACGGGCAAGCGCCTGCCTCCCAATGGTCGCAGATGCCATCGCCGTCTGCATCCTCGAATCCGGGACATGCTGCAACCGGAGCAGCGGTCTGCGGCTCTTCCGTCTGACCGGATGCCCGCTCGCCCGCTTGACCAGCTGCATCATCGATGCGCTGAGATAGCTCCAGCTTTCCTAACTGTGCCTGGGTTTTTCCCAGCTCCACAACTTGCGGAACCTCCTCACACGACCATCCGCTGCCACGGGCTGGACCGTTCACAGACCAGCCGGCAGCGCCGAACGCCAGAACCGGCACCACGGCCACGGCCACCACCGCTGCTGCAACTACAACGCCAATCGAACGCTTCTTCATCAGTCGTCTCCTTGAATCTTCGGTTGTCCTCTACCAGCAACACGATTCAGAATGCCGATTCCTTGCAATCGAGTTAGCGCTTCACCTTTTCGCCACAATCCGCAACGGGCACGCCCATAGCATAGATACCCCCATGTTTAACGGCGCTCGGGTATGAAGAAGATGAACACGAGCGAGCTTATCAGCAGGAAGAACGGGTAGAACAGGAAGGGAATCACCTGGAAGGCCGAAACGCCCACTCCCAGCTCGGCGCACGCGGCAAGGGCCACCAGCATCTGCGCGCCGTAGGGAATCACGCCTTGGCTGATACAGGAGAACGTGTCCAGTAGGCTGGCCGTCTTACTGGACGAAATGCCGTAAGTTTGGGCCATGTCCTTCGCAATCGGGTTCGCCATAACGATGGCCACGGTGTTGTTGGCGGTGGCCACATCCATGCATAGAACCAGCAGCCCCATGCCCAACTGGCCGCCTTTCTTGCTCTTGAACAAGCCTTTTATCCCATTCAGCAGGGCAGCAAAGCCGCCGTTCTCGCGAATGAGGGCACAAATGGCGCTCACCAGCACGGCCACCATGGTGGTCTCGAACATGCCCGCTGCGCCACTGCCCATGTTCGCAAGCAAATCGGTGGGGGCCGTTGCGCCCGTGGCCACCATGATGACAGAGCCCGACACGATGCCCAGCAACAGCACCACGAACACGTTCACGCCCACGATGCCGCCTATCAGTACGATCAGGTAGGGCACCAGCTGGATGAGGTCGTAGTCGCTGGTCACCGCGCCGGCGGGCGGCTGGCTGAGGCTCAGGACCAGAATGACCACCAGTGTCACCAAAGCAGCCGGCATGGCGATACGGAAGTTCTCACGGAATTTATCGCGCATGGGCACTCCCTGGCCCTGGCATGCGGCGATGGTGGTATCCGAGATGAAGGACAGGTTATCGCCGAACATGGCGCCGCCCATGACGCTGCCCACGCACAGCGGCAAGCTGAAACCCGAAGCGTTCGACACCGCGATGGCGATGGGGGTGATAAGCGTGATGGTGCCCACCGACGTGCCCATGGAAAGCGATACGAAGCAACTGACCACGAAAAGCACCGCCACGGAAAACTCTGGCGGAATGATAGTGAGCATGAAATAGGCCACACTCTCGGCGCTGTCGCGGCCTACAGTTCCCACGAACACGCCGGCTGCCATGAAGATGAGAATCATGGTGACGATGGTCTTCTCGCCCACGCCGGTGCCCATGATCTCGAGCTTGCGGTCGAAGGAAAGCGACCGGTTCTGGAAGCACGCCACCATAAGCGCTATCAGAAAGATAACCACAATGGGAATGTTGTAGAAGCCCATGGAGATGCCCATGCCGTACTCGAAAAGCACGCCCAGTCCCAAATACAGTACCAGGAACACCCCGATGGGCAGCAAGGCCTTCACGTTACCCTTCTGCATGCAGACTCCTCCCGCCGGTTCGCAACTTATGAATCACCGCGCTCGCACGGCGACGATCAAATGAAACGCAATCATAGCACCGCCAAGAGAACGCAGCTCCACGCATGCGCCACAGGGGCAACTGCGCCGACGAGGGGCAACGGGCCGCGTCTGCAACGCCCGCGAGTGCAAGCCAGCGAAAGTGGCTGGAAGAACCCGGACGAAGGCGGCGCCGACAACGGAGACGGCGGCGCGAGAGGCGGCAGAGACGACGACACAAGCAGGCGGCGGAAGCAACGCCTCGGGCAACGACTTGCTCCCGCTATTCGGCAGGCTTCTCCACCTCTGCGTCTTCGGGGACGTCGGCATCGTCGGTATAGCTGTACGCGGGAATGGCGGCGCAAGCCACCAGCATGACCGCCACGCATCCCACCAAGGACGCCATGGACCAGGGCGAGGGCATGGTGCTCCTACCCCCGGCCGCCAAAAACGCCGCAGCGCAAATACCTACGCCCAACACCACGGCAGCAGCCGCCACGCCGGTAACGGCCGCAGCCCGGGAGCGACGCAGCCGCACGAGCGACAGAAGTACGGCCGCCGCAAGCCACGATACCACCACGGCCCACGTCTGCGGGGCCGTCAGCTGGGCAAACACCGCCCCTTGAATGTCGCAGGGAACAACGCTTCCCACCGTAGGAGCAACCTGCAGCCCCGTCGCCGCGGCGCTTGAATCCGTTCCTTCTGCCTGGCGCTTCTCCGGGAGCTGGGTGCTGCCGCCAGCCTGTTTCGTCACCGTTGCCGCGCTTAACGCGGCTGGAAGGTCGTAGCTCTCGAACGGCAGTTCCGGCGTCTCCACCGCAAAGCCCCCCGCGCCGTCGCCGTCACCGGCGGCGTCCACCGCCAATCCTATGGAGGAAAGAGTCAGCGCCAGCAAGCACGAGAAAGCTGCTGTAGCCAACGCGCGCAGCGGCCGGGCGGTGAAGCCGGCCATCAAGGGGGCCAGCATGCCGAAGCCCGCCCATCCCGCCAGCGGAAACGTTAGCCCCGCATTGGCTTGGGCCGACGAATCGCGCCCGCAGTACAGGCCCCACGCAACGGCTGCGGCCACCACAACCACGCCAAGGGCCGGAGCATTTGCGATCACCAGGCCCACCCCCAGCACCACGCAGGCGATGAGCGCTCCCACCCACGGAGACAGGGCGCCCACCAACGCCACCATGCCGGACAACCCCCAGAACAGCGGGTTTGCAAACCCGCTAGTCATATCCATAAGAGACCATCCGCAGGCGGCGAGCACACCGCTGCCGGCAGCCCCCGCAACCGCGGCGCCTATGGCCCGATGCCACGGCGTGATGCGATAGCACAGGGGCAACCCGGGCTCGCGCGACGGCCAGCCCGCCTCAACGGGAAGCTCGTCTTCGAACTGCGGCTCCTCTTCTTCAACGTCGCCTCGCAGTTCGGCATCCACCAGCTCGGCCAGCTGCTTTTTGCCCTTCTTCGCGCTGCCCAGAAACGGCTTCAGCGCTTTGGCAAACTCCTGAACGCTGTCGAATCGCTCGTCCACCTCTGGGTCGAGCGCCTGGAACACCACGTCGTCCAGCTCTGGCGCCATATCCTCCCAGCACAGCGACGGAAGCACCAGCTCGGCGTTCTCGATTGCCGCCTCGGCGCCCTTCAGATCGCGCGCCAGGAAAGGGTTCGAGCCAGCTAGCAACCAGTACATCATGGAGGCAAGCGCCCATTCGTCGCATCGCACGTCGAGCGGCTGCTGACGCATCTGCTCCAGAGGCATATAGCCGATGGTTCCGCCGCCCGCGACTCCCTGCCCTGCAGCGTCGGCCAAGGTCGCAAGACCGAAATCGGTTACTTTGACCTGGCCTTTCGCATTAATCAATACGTTATCCGGCTTGATGTCAAGGTGCAGAACGCCGTTCTCGTGCGCCACGCCCAACGCCCGCGACACCGCTTGCAGCACCGCCGCAATCATGTCCAGGGTCAACGTGCTGTCGTATACGCTGACGAACTGGGTGAGAGTTAGGCCCTCCACGTACTCCATGATGAGGTAGGCCGTGGCATCACGAATCTCGAAGTCGTAAACGCCTACGATGCTCTCGTCGTTGAGGGTGGCCGCCGTACGCGCCTCGTCCAAGCCGGGCACGTGGGCGAGCGCCCTCACCAAAGGCTGCCCGTCGGGCCCCAGCTCGGGCTCTTGGGCTGCCGCCGCGCGAAGCGCTGCCTCGCGCGGGTCGAGCTCTTCGTCGTCATCGTCGTCAGCGACGCCTCGCTCGCGCTCCATGACCAACGTCCCAGGGATTCGCGCGCCAGACGCATCGTAGCCCCATGGCGCCTCGTCGTCGGAAGGCCCGCTGGGCAGGTCGGCCACCGCCGGCTCCGCAGCAGGCGCGACGGCAACCACGCGACCGCCCTCAACTACCACGGTTCCCTCGGCGGCTGCCCAGGTCAAAGGAGCGTCGGCCAGAAGATCGCCGATAGCCGGGCCGCCCTCCAACGCTCCGTAGGCCGCTTCCGGCACCTGCATGGAGTAACGACCGGGCCGAGGAAGCGATGCAGACATCACAGCCGGAGACTGTGACTCACCTGCCTCAACTGAGCCCGCAGCAGATTCCGCGTGCGCGCCTTGGCTTTCCGAACCGCCATCCGCACTCGCAGCCCGGGCCGCTGCGGTTTTTCCCGCCTCTGTATCCCCAGGGCCCTCTGCGAGCATCCGGTGTCGGTACTCGTCGTCGCTCTCCCACGGGAGCTGCTCGGCGGATCCGCCATAAACTCCGGCGGTTCCATCGGCTGCCGCTGCCTGCGATGCGCCCTGCCGCTGCGGCGCAAACCGCTCGCTCACCGCATCGGCCCCCGGAAGAGCAGCCCGGGCCACATCGCGCTCGGACAGCTGAATGGTCTTGATAGCCACCTTGCGCTGAATACGCGTATCCCACGCCACCACCACAGAGCCGAACCCTCCGCTTCCCGCATGGGAAAGCGGCTTGTAGCGATTCAATATGAGCTGGTCGTTGGTCATGGGCGTATTATAGCCGCTCGCGTCCGCATGGGCTGTTCGCTGCTCTTCCTTTGCTCACCCTGCACATACCCGCAGGCTGCCATCCGAAAACTCGACGGAGCTGCGCGCGACTCTTTTCTCTGCCTCGAAAACCTGCTCGTATGTCAGCATCTCGCGCGCCTCCTCCACCCAGGGACCGTCGGAATTCGCATCTTCAACGTGTTCCTGAATAACCTGCGTGAGCTCGTCGCTTACCGTCCCGTTGTGAATGTATTCTAGCAAATCGCGAAGCGACCCGTCAGGCAGCGGGCCGCATGCGACTGCTCGCAGTCGCGTGTAGTGCTATGATGACCCCGAGAGACTTCGCATCCGAGAGCGTGCGCCCCTGCGCCGCCCTCCCACCACGAAAGGCCCGCCATGCAATTCACCGACGAACAGTTCTCCCTGCTCACCAAGCAGCTGCGCAACCTCAAGCAGCGCAGCCCCTTCTACGCGAAAAAGTTCGCCGACATCAATCTGGACGACATCCGCACCCAAGCCGACTTCGAGCGCCTGCCCTTCTCGGAAAAGGACGATCTGCGCGCCGCCTACCCGCTGGGACTGCAGGCGGTTCCCGACCAGGACGTGGTGCGCATCCACAGCTCCAGCGGCACCACGGGCACGCCGGTCATCATCCCCTACACCCAGAAAGACGTGGACGACTGGGCCATCCAGTTCGCGCGCTGCTACCGAATGGCCGGGCTCACCAACACTGACCGCATCCAGATCACTCCTGGTTACGGCCTATGGACCGCCGGCATCGGCTTTCAGCTAGGTGCCGAGCGCATGGGCATGATGGCCATCCCCATGGGACCCGGCAACACCGACAAGCAACTGCAGATGATGGAGGACCTGGGCGCCACCGCTTTGGGCGCCACCAGCTCCTACGCCCTGCTGCTGGCCGAGGAGATCGAGCGGCGCGGGCTGCGCGACAGGCTGAAGCTGCGCAAGGGCATCATCGGCAGCGAGCGCTGGGGCGAGAAGATGCGCAACCGCATAGCCAACGAGCTGGGCATCCAGATCTACGACATCTACGGGCTCACGGAAAGCTACGGCCCGGGCATCGGCATCTCCTGCGACGAGCACGCCGGCATGCACATCTGGAGCGACTACGTCTACATCGAGGTGGTAGACCCCGACACCGGCCAGCCGCTGCCCGACGGCGAAGTAGGCGAGCTGGTGCTGACCACGCTGCAGAAGGAGGGCGCGCCGCTCATCCGCTACCGCACCCACGACCTCACCCGCATCATCCCCGGCACCTGCGCCTGCGGAAGCCCGCATCCACGCATCGACACGCTGGTGGGCCGCACCGACGACATGTTCAAGGTGAAGGGCTGCAACATGTTCCCCGCCCAGGTGGAGGAAGTCATCAAGTGCACCGACGGCACCAGCAGCGAGTACCAGGTGATGATCGAGAACATCTCGGGCAAGGACGTGCTCACGGTGCTGTTCGAAACGCCGCTCGAAGGCGATGCGAAAGCCCGCTGCGAGGAAGAGCTGGCCATGATCTTCAAGGCGAAGCTAGGCTGCACGCCGGATGCGAAGGGCGTGCCCATGGGCGAGCTGCCGCGGTCGGAGAAAAAGACCAAGCGCATCTTCGACAGTCGCTACTAAACGACAGCGCACCCCCGAAGCTGCCCCCATCGGGCCGCCGACAGTGCACACCCAAAACTCCCCCATCGGGCCGCCGACAGTGCACGACAAAGGGGTTCTGCACGATTTCCCGCAGAACCCTCCCGCTGTGCACTGCCGAGGGCCCGGAAGGGGACTGCTCGCGCCACCGCTGTGCACCGCCGAAAGCCGGAAGAGGGCCGCTCGCAGCACTGCTGCACCAGCTACCCCGCAATCACCTTCAGCACGCGCGCCTTCTCGGCCACGGCCTTCATCACCGTCTCGATACGGCGTTCGGGAATGTTGGGATTCTTGGCCAGGATGTCTCGCACCGCTTCGGGGTAGCCCTCCAGCGAATCGCCGTCGAACCAGCCGAAACGCCCCTCGAACAGGCGCACCTGGGCGGCCGGCTCCATGCCGTTGTACTTGAACGGCTTCGCTCGGTACAGAAAATCGCCCGGCACTTCCAAAAACTCGGCGTTGGACCATAAGCACGACCCTGTGTCGAACACCGGCGCCAGCCGCGTGACCCGCAGCGTCTCCACGTTGCGGACCACGCCGAAGTTGCGATAGTGACGGTCGCGGTTGGCCAGCACGAAATCGGCGGCAAACATCTTGGCGAGCCCTTCCATCACCTCGTCGCGGTCCAAACCCACATCCACGCAACGCTTCACGTAGAACTGCAGGTCGGAAAGGTTGTTCGGCTGCTTCACGTTGCGGATGAGGTCCCACGCGGCCACCAGCTCCTCGTCGGGCCCCAGCAGGTTCTCGCAGGCAGAATACACACGGCGCCCGTCCTCGAACAGCGTGTAGGGGGTGTACTCGCCCTCGCGCATCAGGCGGCGGTGCAGCTCGGTCGCGGCCACCTCGTTGTACGGCTCCTGGTTGAACGTACCGTAGCCCGCCTTCAGCAGCACGCGCTTGCCGTTCACGATCTTCCACTTCTTCTGCAAGTCGCCGCCAAGCGTGCTGTTCGGGGACGACAGCGTTACGGTCGTGTAGTCGGGCGCTTCGGGCGAAGAGCCTCCCTGATCCTGCCCGAGCGTGAGAAATCCCAGGTCGTCGGTGAAATCATTGTCGAAGAAGTTCACGGCGTCCCACGTGGTGGGGCAATCCTGGTCGTTAAGCCAGTAGCGGTCGGAAAGCGACAGCCCGAAGCTCTTCTCGGCAAGTACCAGCGTGCTCTCCAAGCTGAGGTTCTCCAGCAACCGCTTCACCTGGTCGCGCGACGCCGGAATGGCACGGTGGCTCCACCACGAGTTCAGCTCGTGCTTCGAGATCTCGCCATGGCGATCAGCCATGCCCAGGGGAGCGAACTCGAGGTTGTGTCGCTCGGTGATGCGCAGCACCTGATGTTCTCCCAGGTCGTATTCGAAAGAGAGCACAGGCGTGTTCTTGTTCATGAGCGTGTAGTGCGCGTGAGCCATGCCTGTCTCCTTCTCTGCGATCAGCCGGCCAAGGTCATCCCGCGCCGAGGTCGTGCGCTCCGGCGGGTGCGCCCATTATACTCGACGGCTCGCAACCGTTCGACAGCCGCTACTAAACGACAGCGCACGACAAGGGGGTTCTGCACGATTTCCCGCAGAACCCTCCCGCTGTGCACTGCCAAGGGTCCGGCGACAACCAGCCGACACCGCACGCCGCGAGCGGCATCCAGCCACAGCGCAACAGGCAGCCTGCGAGCAGCTTTTGCCCGCTAGAACCACTCGCGACGATTCGCCACGTAGATCTGGTAGAACTGCGCCTGCGACTTGGTAAGGTAGATTACGCCCTCGACAATAGCCACGACCCATACCGCCCAGCTCATCAGGGGCAGCGACACGAAACCGCCCAGCAATGTGATACCCAGCATCAAGAAGGCGGGCACGTAGTAGCGCAGATAGAACTTGTGCACGCCGAAGGCGCCGAACAGGATGGCCAGCACCGCCGCCACGTTGCGGTCAGCGGCGTTCGGGGGCACTGCAGATGCCGGAGGTACCGGTAACGGGGGGGGTGTCGTAGGCGAAACGTACGCGGCGTAAGCCGAAGGAGGCGCAGGGGCCTCGGAAGACGCTGCAGACGCAGGCTGCCAAGGGCCGCCGCCATCCTCCCACGGCGCGTACCTCATCGCAGGATCAGGGCCAGGAACAGGCGAAACCGAGGAAGCGGGCACGCGCACCGACGATGCAGGGGGCGCCTCGTGAGGACGGTAGCCTTCGGGGGGGATGGGCGAGGCATCGGGACCCGGACCGTACAGCACCTCCTGGGTAGGCGGCTCGGGCGGACGGAACGACCCGGTAGCCGACACGCCGCCAGCGGAGATCGAATAGGGGACCCATCGGAGCGGCTCGGAGCAGCCATCAACGGCAGCGCCGCCGCCCCTCACAACCGACGGCCCCGACACCGCCGTAGAGGACGGCTCGGCTTTGCCCGTCGAAGTCGCCTGCTCCGGCGCCTCTGCGTCCTGTGCCCGAGCAGCACGCTCTTCGGCATCGGTGCCCTGCTGACCGCCTTCTATGACCACGTACCCTGCCACCTTCTACTTCTTCCCGCTCAGCAGCGCGATCAGCTTGTCCTTCAGCAGGATGGCCACCACGGCGATCACGGCCAGCACCACGAACAGCACCACGCTCTCCATCACGCGTCCGTCCAGCAGCCCGTCGGCCGCATAAGTGGACACCACCACGCCAGGGATACGGCCAATGGTGGTGAGCAGCAGAAACGTTCGCAGGGGCATGTCGGTCAGCGGCACGATGTAGGTGAACACGTCCTTGGGCATGCCGGGAATGAGGAACAGAATGAAGACGATGCTGTTCAGCTTGCCGGTTTTCTCGAACTCGCGAAACTTGTCCATGTACTTGACGGGCACCATGGACTGCACGAACGGGGCTCCCAGGCGGTTGACCAGCTCGTAGATGAACGCGCTGGAGATCACGCAGCCGATCAGGATGAGCAGCGCCCCCAGCCACGGGCCGTACATCATGCCGGCCGCCAGCTGCACCACCTCGCCAGGGATGAACGCCACCACCACCTGCAGAAACTGCAGGCCCAGCAAGATGAGGAACCCAATCGGGCCGGCGTTGCGCACGTCGGCGATAACCCGGTCCACACCGCCCGGCTCGAAGATCTCGGCCACGTAGGGCCACACCAGCAGGCATACCGCCACCATGATGGCGAAGAACGCTATCAGGCCGCCGAACTTCACCAGGTCGCCCTTGGGCATGGTGCGCCCGAAAATCGCGACGGTCGGCTGGGTCTGGGTGGGATGGTCCTGCTGTTGTTTAGTCGTCATGGCGCGCCTTATCGTATTCTTCCTTGAACGCTTCGAACATGTTCTTCTTGGGCGGCTGCTTCTTGGGAGCCGCCTTCTTCGCAGTGCCGGCAGCTTTCGCCGCACCAGCGGGCTTTTTGGTAGTGGCAGCCTTCTTCGCGGCGGTGCCAGCGGGCTTTGCCGCCGACGAGGACTTCTTGGCGCCGCCGGAAGCGCCCTTCTTCGTCGCCGAGGACGGAGATGCCCCCGCGGACTTCTTGGCGCCGGCGGCCGGCTTCTTCGCGGCCGCCTTCTTCCCCGAGGCCTTGTCGTACTCTTCCTTGAAATCGGAGAACATGGTCTTCGACTTCGCAATCTGCTCGCCCGTGGCCCGCGCGCCGGCGTTGATGGCCTCGCCGGCCGCCTTCGCCGCGTCGCTCACCACCGGCTTCGCCTTGTCCACTGCCTTGTCCACGGTCTTGTGCACCTTGTCCACGGCCACCGCCGTCGCCTTGCCGGCCGCCTCGGCCACGCCGCCTTCGGCGTTCAGAGTCGCCGCTGCGTCGGTCACCACGATGGCGCCAAGCTCCACGGAGCCCTCCTCCTGCTGCACGCCTTCGCTTCCCACCTCGGCCAGCGCCACGCCCACGCCTTTCCGGAATCCCAGTATCTCGTCGGCGGGGATGGTGCGCTTGCCCAAGATGGCATTGGCCGTAGCCCCGCTGTCGGTGGTCAGCGATTCCACCAGGCCCGTGCGCTGGTTGAACATGACGTCGCCCACGATGCCCAGCGACTCGCCGCTTTCGGTCACCACGGGAAGCCCCAGCCACAGCACGCATTCGTCCCAGTTCAGGCCCATGGCCTTGATGGCTCCGCGGTCGGCGGCGTCGGGCTCGTTGCGCACCACGATGCGGCCGTCCACCCAGTCGAAGCCCTTAATGGACACGAACATGTCCTTGCGGCGGAACATCCACAGCACGTCGGGGCGCTTCACCAGAAAGCCGATGCAGCGCTTGGCCCGGGGCGCGAACACGAAACGGCGCACCTTGCCGATGCGCTTCGTGCCGTTCTTGCCCCCCAGCACGCGAGTGCCTTCAAGTTCGTGGGTGGTGATGAGTTGAGTGGCCATGTCCGTTTCCTCCGGTTGCGCCTTCGCGCCCGACGACTATAGCAAAAAGCGGCTTTCCCCACGCACACGCGCTGACGGGTAAGCCGCTTCTTGCGTATTCCTTTAGGTTATCTCAAGGATTGTGCGAGTTCGCACGCCTGCGGAAGCTTACTTGTGCTGAGCGTCCTTGGCGGCTTCGTCGACCTTGTCGGCCACCTTCTCGCCGGCCTTGGCAGCGGCGTCGGTAGCGTCCTTGGCCACCTCGGCGGCCTTGTCCACGGCGCTGCTCACCTGAGTGGCGGCCACGGGAATAGCGGACTCGGCGGCAGCCTGGGCCTCTTCGGCGTTCTTGGCTACCTGGGAGGCGATGCGGGCGCGGGCGGCGTCGATCTTGTCGCGCAGCTCGTCGTTCTTCTGGGAGAACGCCGGCTTCACCTGCTCGGCCACCTCCTGAACACGGCTAGCGGCCTGGCCATACACTTCCTGGCCCTTGGCCTGAGCGGCCTGAGCGAACTCCTGACCCTTGGCCTGAGCCTGCTCGGCGACCTGCTTGATCTGCTCGGCGGCCTGAGCGCCGAACTCCTGGGTCTCGCCCCAGGCGGTGTTCACCTTCTCGCACACCAGAGCGCGGGTCTCCTGGCCGGCGCGAGGCGCGTACAGAAGCGCCAGACCAGCACCCAGAAGGCCACCTGCTAGAAAGAAACCGAGTTTGTTCGCCATAACGTCCTCCTTGGCTTGTTGCAGTACCCGATAGTAAACATCTTGCTTGTTTCCGCAGGCTGCAGCTTCATCCGCAAACGCCTGCAACTTGTCACCTGCCCCAGCTCGCGGGTTGCCGCCCGCGCTCCCGCCGCCGCTACCGTCTGCGCCGCAGGCTTGTCCGAGTTTTCCAAGCCCGCCGCTCAGCCAGTATGTCGAGCAGCGCCAAGCAATCGGTCGGCGAATCCGCAGCCTTTTGCAGGTCCGTTTATTATACGTTGTGCGCCCATAATTGCTTCCGAAAACACAGCCGTTCTACGATTCGTTTTCGCACCGTTAGATTTCAGTTGCGCATCAGGGAGCTTGCCGAAACCTATTGGTCTAAACCCATCTCCAGCTTGAGAGCCGCCAGCTCTTGATCCACCTTGGCGCGGACGTCCACGTTGGAGGCTTGCACGCCGTCGGCGCCCTTCACCTGCACCACCGAAGAGCCATCCGACGGACCGTCGAACTCGCCTTCGACCGGCTTGCCTGCCGCCGCAGCCGCGCGATCGGCGTCGTAGTTCTCCTGCTCGCCGATGGCCGCAGCTTCCGCGCGGGCCTTCTGCTCCAGGTACTGGCGCGCCAGGTCCTCTTCTCCCGCGCTCAGCGCTTCGCGGGCCAGCTTCGCGTACTTCGCCTCCACGCCTAGCTCGTAGTCGGTCGCCTGCTCGTCCAGCTGGACCTTCTTCGCTTCTGCCATGATAAACTCCTTACCCCGAAACCACCTGGCAGCACCGGTAGACGCTTCACCGCGCCGACGGTGCAGCGGACCACGCCGTCAGTCGCACTGACGGCTACATCAGCCCATCGGCTCACCGGCGCCAGGAAGTCCTGATGACTTGTTCAATCATCGTATCACCAGAACAGAAGCGCATTTCGCAAACAGCACCGCCGCAGCTAACCATTGACCAACCTGTTGCGATTCCGTCAAGCGCCCCAGACTAGCAACCAAGAAAAGCAGCTTTTGGCAGCGGCAAATTCCGAGCGCTTCTCGTAGCCCGTTCTGCGTATGCTTGAATCTCGGAGAATATCAGCCTAAGGCAATCAGTTCCCTGTCGATTGCGCGCCGGAAGAACTCGGACTTGCTGATGCCGCACCGCTTCGATACCGCCTCTACCGCCTCGATGCGCGAACACGGTATCCGAAACGACACGGTTTCCATTTCCTCGTCAAACAGCTTCGGCCGGCCCAAAGTCACCTTGCCGCAACCCTCCCAGGAACCGTTCTCGTATTCTTCCGCCATCTTGTCGAAATCCGCATCGGTGAGGATGGTTCCATCTGCAGTTTTAAACTCCATAGCTCTACCTCCCCATCCCAAGCTCTCCAAGCGTTCTTGCCGAAGGCGGCGTCATCGCATGGTATATCAGCCAATGCCCATTCACGCCCCGTACGGCAACCATTTCCAGAAGCCGCCCGTTGCCGTCGAAACCGACTGCAACATACTCGTCGCGGTCTTTCTGCAGCCTCGGGCTCGAAGCGATAACTCCCTTCCACGCAGCAAGCACATCGTCTTCGCTCAGCTCCGGATGGCGCAAGCAAACTCTAGGATGAACGCCAGTCGAAGCCACCGGGACTCCTTTCTGCGACTATTGTATTGCAAAACCCGTGAACGCCCAAGCAACATTTGGGTACATCGACCGACACCCCAGCTCTACAGGAGCATCTCCTCGTAGACCAGGCCCTTTTCCTGTTCCAGGTAGTCGAAGAATTCGGCGCAGGTGAGCACGGGAATGCGCGAGCGCTCGAAGTCCTTCCCGTTGCGCGTGATGATGACGTCGGGCTTCACCTGAAGCGCGCACTGGTACAGGCACGCGTCTTCGAAGTCGTCCCACGACGACCGCAATGCAGCATCGATCACGTCTTCGCCCATCAGCCCCACGTGGACGAACTTCCTCACCGTGGCAAGCCTGCTTTTCGCCTCCGCCGCCAGATGAGACTTCCCTCCATCGGTGAGCAGGTAAAACAAATCTGTAAGCTGAGTCGGACAAAGCCATAGTTCTACTTCATGAATCGCACCCAGGATGAGGAGCTTGCGCGCATCCGCCGCGAACGGCTGCCGGTCCGCCATGCAGTCGAGCACGATGTTTGTGTCGACGAAAACTCTCATACCAGCGCCTTTCGCCCGTCCTCCAACCTCACGCGCTTAACATCCTTGAGAGACAGACCGGCGAAACGGCTCGGTTCCGGCATGCGAAGGCTATCGACCAGAGCAGCAGCCTCCGCAAGCTCCTCAGCCGTATGACGACCAGCCGCCCCGCGCCCCTCGAACGGAAGCGCGCGGTTCTCGATCACGTAGTCGTACAGCCGATTCACCACCTGCGAGGCATTCGTGCCCAGCTCCTCGAATACGCGATTGCCCGCCTGCTTCTTCTCCGCCGTCATGCGCGCTGTAACCATAGCTTCCGCCATAAGCAGCTCCTTCATATATGTTGTACGTTGTACAATATCATGAGGAAGCGACTCCGTCAAGCGCCCAGCATGCCTCGAAACGACCGCACTGCAGCATCTAGGTGCTCACTTCTTCTTTCGGTTGCCCTGCGCAACATACAACAACACGCAGCACGCCACGGCCGTGCTCTACAGGTCGGCCTTCACGTCGAAGGTGGCGGGGGTGGTGAGGTCCACCCGCAGCTCGCGCAGGACGGGGCCTTCCTCGCGCTGCTCGCGCAGAGCGTAGGCGATAGCCACCTCCATGTTCGGGAATGCCGAGGCCAGAAGCGACAGGTTGCCGGGATGAAGCGTGAGCGCGTCGTTTTCCGGGTCGTCCTGGAAGGGGATGCGCAGGGTGGTCAGCAACTGGCGCACCGGAGCGCGGTCGGCGCCGAACACCTTCGCCGTCTTTAGGAAATGATCCTGGGGAGACAGCGCGTACAGCGGGTACTGCTTCGCGTAAGGCGTGTTGGCCAGGTACACTTCGCCGGTATGCTTGTTCTCCATGGAGCAGTAGTGCACACCCAGCCTCAGGTCGCGCTGGGCGGCGAAGGCGAGCAGCTCCAAACACGCCTGCTCGCTACCCTGCACCGGCAGACCGCCAGCGTAAGCGTAGTCGTAGAGCACGCGGTAGGGCGAGGGCTTCAGCAGGTAGCCGCGGCGGGCGAACTCGTCGGCGTTGAAGAAGGGATAGCCCAGCTCCAGCAGGTTGATACCGCGGGCGCCGACGGCGTCCAGGCGCACCAGCAGCGCCTTCATGAGCTCCAACTGGCCGGGCAGCACCGGCATCTCCACCATGACGTCGGGAATGTAGCGGGTGGCAAGCGCCATCTGAGCCAGCGTCTCCTCGATAGCCGGAGGGAACATGGGCGCGCAGGGGCTCGGGCCACTCGCGGCATCGGGGGATCCCGCAGCGCTTGCACCCTCGCCGACTGCTTCGCCCTGAGGGACGCTACCCGTCGCCGGCACATCGCCCGCGCCTTCGGTCCCCGCATTCGGCCATGGCACGTCCTCGGTCTTTACGGAGAAGCGAATCTCGTTCAGCCCGGCGTCCCGCAGTGCCTCAAGCGTCGGCTCGTCGGCACCGAATCCGCTGGTGTACAGGCGCGTGTGCACGTTGGGGTACAGCTCGCGGGCGCGCTTGAAGAAGGCGACGGCCTGGTCCTTGTGCAGCAGCGGTTCGCCGCCCGTAAGCGCGAGGTGAGTGTAGCGCACGCCCTGGCTATGACGCTCTTCCAGCTGGCCCACCACGTCGTGGAGCACGCCATCGCGCCCGTCGAAATTCGCCTGGTTGGGGTTGAAGCAGAAGAAGCAGCGCTTCGGGCAACGCGTCGAGGTGATGAACGTCTCGGTACCGATCCCCACATTGCACGCCGCGCACGCCGACGAACGCCAGCCGCGCAGCAGGCTCTTCCCGTCGTTGAGGATTTCGACGCTATTATTTATATAACTACGTAGTTCATTAGGCAATGGAGAGACAGCGTCGCGCTCGCTCAT
Source organism: Eggerthellaceae bacterium (assembly GCA_910575165.1). GTDB lineage: Bacteria > Actinomycetota > Coriobacteriia > Coriobacteriales > Eggerthellaceae > Xiamenia > Xiamenia aquisgranensis. The sequence continues at coordinate 1,019 of CAJTDS010000001.1, read as the reverse complement.
GAACTGAGGATTCGCAGCCGAAGCCCCGCTGCCCGCGCCCTCGTCACCAGCCGGCTCGGCACCCGCCGCATCCGCGAACGGCAACCCCAGCTCCGCCACGCTTTCTGCGAAAGAGCGCTCGATGTCCACGTAGCATTCCGCGTACGCGCGCAACGACGGGTTCTGCACCCCGTCCAGCACGTCGGCCGTAATCTTTCGAATCATAGACGTATCTCCTCGCCCTCTTCCAGCCCGCCGCCGTCCGCAGCCTTCGCGGCGGCAAAGCCAACGCTTGCAGGTTTTCCGACCGTAACGCACCGCAAGATCTCTTCGACGGACTGCTCGATGGACGCCAGCCGCTCGGAAGAGTCGTCAACCTGCAAGCCCAACCGCAGGAAGTGCAGGAACGCTTCGGTCCTGGTCACTCCGGCTTCCTGGGCGTATTCCGAAACCAGCTCCACCTCGCGGCGAGGCAAGCGCATAGTAACGGGAAGCCTTGTCTCCGCACAGCCAGCCATGGCCCGTCCTTTCGTATCGCAAATGCATCGCAAATTGTATCACGTTTGCAATACGATTGCAGCCGCACGCCCACCGCCTCCCGAAAACAACCCAAGCCAAGCCTCCGGCAAACCACGCACCTTGGGCCGCCAACGCCAACATGCAGAAGCAGCACAAACAGCAAAATCGTGCATAGCAAACGTGTTCGTACACTTTTTCGTGCGAACATGCCTGATATGCACGATTTAACGAAACCCAGCCATGTGTGTGCAAACTTATATATAACATATGTTATGTATAAGTTTTCTTCACTGGAGATTCCAAATGAACTTCCGCGTCGCCGAGGACATAGAGCTCGTCAAGCATCTCCGCGGATGCACCGTCCAGGAGCTAGCCGACTCTTGCGGCACTACGCCTATGAGCTTCTCTATGTTAGACCACTGTTGACATGGAGTCCTTGAGGATGTCCCATCAACGCCCCGCCTAAAAAGAAGATCCATCCTAGGGTGAAGTCGCCTAAAACCTGACCGGAAGGATGGATC